>NZ_SSOM01000068.1 GCF_029871235.1 Pseudomonas sp. BN411 | reverse complement strand
TGGCCTTCGGCCAGACCGCAGGCACGGCCAACCATCTTCTGGGCCAGGGTGAAGCCCTTGCCGCTGTCGGCCGGGGATTCCGGCTTCTTGAACAGGTCGGAAGCGCCCAGACCCAGCTCGGCACGGGCCTTCTCGGTCAGGCCGCGGCCGATGATCAGCGGGATACGGCCGCCAGCGCGGACTTCGTCCAGCAGGACCGGGGTCTTCAGTTCGAAGTTGGTGACGACTTCGCCGCTGTCGTGGCGAACGACCTTGCCTTCATAGGGGTACACGTCGATGACGTCGCCCATGGCCAGGTTGGTGCAGTCGAATTCGATCGGCAGGGCGCCGGCGTCTTCCATGGTGTTGTAGAAGATCGGGGCGATCTTGGTGCCGAAGCAGAAGCCACCAGCGCGCTTGTTCGGAACAAACGGGATGTCGTCGCCGAAGAACCACAGCACCGAGTTGGTGGCGGACTTACGGGAAGAACCGGTACCCACCACGTCACCGACGTAGGCAACCGGGAAGCCTTTGGCCTTGACCGCTTCGATCTGCTTGAGCGGGCCGATCGAGCCAGGCTGCTCGGGTTCGATACCGTCGCGAGCCATCTTCAGCATGGCCAGGGCGTGCAGCGGGATGTCAGGGCGCGACCAGGCGTCAGGGGCGGGAGACAGGTCGTCGGTGTTGGTTTCGCCGGGCACCTTGAACACGGTCAGGGTGTACTTGTCGGCGATGGCCGGACGGGCGGTGAACCACTCGCCTTCAGCCCAGGACTTCAGCACGGCTTGGGCGGAAGCGTTGCCCTTCTTGGCGCGCTCGGCAACGTCGTGGAAGGCGTCGAACATCAGCAGAGTGTGCTTCAGTTGCTCGGCAGCGACGGTGGCCAGTGCGGCATCGTCCAGCAGCTCGACCAGGGTGGCGATGTTGTAGCCGCCCTGCATGGTGCCCAGCAGTTCGGTGGCGCGAGCCTTGTCGATCAGCGGGGAAGTGGCTTCGCCCTTGGCGATAGCGGAGAGGAAACCTGCTTTGACGTAGGCAGCTTCATCCACACCCGGCGGAACACGATTGGTGATCAGGTCGAGGAGGACGGCCTCTTCGCCAGCCGGGGGATTCTTCAGCAGCTCGACCAGGCCTGCAGTTTGTTCGGCGTTCAGCGGCTGGGGTACGACCCCTTGGGCGGCACGCTCTTCTACGTGTTTGCGATAGGCTTCAAGCACAGTTTTACCCTCATCAGTGGCCCTGGAATCGTCCAGGGCGCTCATCCAGGAATCCGCCGAACGCATGCGCCGCACAGCTTTTTGGGCTGTCTGGCCAAGGTTTCGGCGGCCTCCATCGAGAAGCTGTTTTCAAAGTTTTACGCCGGAAGGAAGGCCTGATGAGGGCTGGCGGCGGGCATCCCGGGCGGGATGCCCAGCGCCATTATTTCCTGCCGGATCGACTGTGCTCGTGACGCTTTGAAAACAGCTTCCAACGGATATCGGCGCCTAAAATGGCGGGCTGATTCTAAAGGAAAGGCTCGACAAAGTTAAGACGGAATCCCTATTTCCCTGAGCGTGACCCTGATTAGACAAAGGGCTAAGATGGCCGGCCTGTTTTACCTGCCGAATTCGCCTCCTCATGTCCAACCAGCGCATCAAGACGCCTTGCGTCGGCCTCTGTTCAACCGTCTATGGCGATCACGTGTGCCGCGGCTGCAAGCGCTTTCACCATGAAGTGGTGAACTGGAACCTCTACAACGAGGAGGAGAAGCGTGCGGTGTGGCGGCGCCTGGAAATCCTTCTGGTGCAGGTGATGGCGGCCAAGCTGGAAGTGTTCGACCCGCAGCGCCTGCGCCAGCAACTCGAACAGCGGCAGGTGCGTTTCGTACCCGAACAATCCCACTACTGCTGGGCTTACCAACTGATCGCGCGGGGCTCGCGCATGATCCACCGCCTGGACGCCTACGGTATTGCGCTGCTTCCCGAGTTCCGTGGCTGGGCGCTGCCGGATCTGCGGGAAGCCATTGATCGGGAATTCTTCCTGTTGTCCGAAGCCCACTACGAACGCTACATCGCGCCACGCTTCCTCCGTGAGGGCGTCGAGAGTCGGGTTTGATCGCATGAAAAAGCCGCCATCAGGCGGCTTTTTTCATTGCGGAGCGATCAGCGCTGAGCGACCAGTTCCTCGAGGTGGGCAATGATCGCCTCGGGTTTGAGCACCAGTACATCGCTTTCCAGGGTGTCCAGCACCACTTCAGCGGTATTGCCAATCAGCGCGCCGGACAGGCCGGACCGCGCCACGGTGCCGATCACAGTGACCGATGCCTCCAGTTTGTGAGCGACAAAGGGGATCAGCACGTCGGCCGGACCTTCTTCGATATGCAGCCGTTCGTCGCTTACGTCGTACTCGGCCTGGAAGGCGCGGCATTCGTCGCGATAGCGGGCCTCGATGGTTTCCTTGAGCTGGAAGGTCGGGTCCGCCGCCGAAAGCATGGGGGACGGGTGGGCGCTGATCACGTGCAGGGTGCCGTGGGCGAGGCTGGCGATGTCGTAGCCATGGCTGACGATGGTGGCGTGCAGGGTGCGGTGCTCGCCGTCGCTGTTGCCCACGTCCACCGCGGCCAGGATGTTGCCGCCACTCCAGGGTTTGTCGGTCTTGACCATCAGTACCGGGCCCGGGCAGTAACGCAGGAGCTTCCAGTCATCGGGAGTGAGGATGGCCTTTTTGAGCGGGTTGTCCGGCACGTGCTGCTTGATCACCAGACCACATCCCTCGGCTTGTTGGGCGGCGATGATGGTCTGGTGCGGATTTTCCAGCCAACCCTGCTGCGTGGTGACGCTGTAGCCCTCGGCCTTGAGCGTATCGGCCAGATCGCTGAGGTAGTCGGCATGGTTGCCCTTGCGGTCACAGATCAGGAGGTGCAGATGCGACTGGGTCACCCCGGCAATCAGTTTTGCCCTTTTCAGGGCAAGGCCTTCCGGCCGGTCCGGCTCCAATACCACCAGAATGCTGCGAATGGCTTGCATGGTCCTCGTCTCCCTGTCGATGGCATATAGCCAAAACAAATGTAGTCCCGATTCAGCTTTAGTGTTCTTGACATATATCAAGTGGCTCGGGCTGGTCGTCGCGTCCTGCATTCGTATAATGCTCCGCCTTCGGGAGCCCGGCCAGCGTGGCCCCCAGCATGACGAGAGCCGCTTGTGAACCTGCCTGAAATCCATGACTTTCTTGGTTGCCGTACCCCCGATGCCTGGGTGACGGCCGCGCTGGCCGATCAGGAAACCCTGCTGATCGACCACAAGAACAACGAGTACAAGGCAGCCTCCACGGCAATGGCGCTGATGGCCAAGTACGCCACCCATTTGGACCTGATCAACTTCATGTCGCGCCTGGCCCGCGAGGAGCTCGTGCACCACGAGCAGGTGCTGCGCATCATGAAGCGTCGCAAGATCGACCTGAAGCCCGTCTCGGCCTCCCGGTACGCGTCCGGCCTGCGCAAGCTGGTGCGCAACCACGAACCGCAGAAACTCGTGGACACGCTGGTGGTGGGGGCCTTCATCGAGGCGCGCTCCTGCGAGCGTTTCGAGGCCCTGGTGCCGCATCTGGACGAGGAACTGGGCAAGTTCTATGGCGGCCTGCTGAAGAGCGAATCGCGCCATTACCAGGGCTACCTGAAGCTCGCTTATCAGTTCGGAGATGCGCGGGACGTGAATCACACCGTCGAGAAGGTGAGGGCGGCCGAGCGGGAGCTGATCGAGTCTCCGGACGAGGAATTCCGCTTCCACAGCGGCGTGCCGGCCTGACCCAGATGAAAAAAGCGCCCCTCGGGGCGCTTTTTCGTTTGTGGCTTATTCCTTCACTTTCATATCCAGGGCCAGGTCTCTCGCCGCCTTGGTGGCGAGGACGCCCATCAATTGGCCGATTTCGTCCTGGCGGCCGCTGGTGCTGCTCTGCCCGCCGGCCATCATCACGCTGGGGACCGGCGCCTTGGCCGCCGCTTCAGCCCATACCTTGTTGATGGCGATCAGGGCATCGAGCTTGGGTTGCAGTGCACCGTCGGCCTTGATTACCGCTTCGCGGGCGTAGGCGTCGGCGTCTGCGGTGATCTTGGTGGCGTCTGCGGTGATCGAGGCCTTGTCACGCAGCAACTCGGCAGTTTGCTTCTCGATCTCGGCGCGGCCCTTCTCGCGTTCGGCATTGATGATCGCCAGCTGCTTCTCGGTTTCCGCTTGGGTGGTGCGTTCGATCTGATCGCGCAGGGTCTCCTGGCGACGAGCTTCCACTTCCTTTTCGCCGCGAGCGGTCACCAGCAGTTTCTCTTCTTCTTCCTTCAGGCGGTTCTGCCTGGCCACCGCCAGTTCGGCCAGGGCTTGCTGGACCTTGACCATGCGTTGTTTGTATTGCGGATTGGGGTCGACGTTGGTGATGCGCGCCTCGACCACCTCGACGCCGTACTTGCGGAATTGCTGTTGCTTGCGGACGGCAATGCCCTTGGCATCTACCACCTTCTCGGTGACGAACTGGCTGGCACTGTTGTCGCCGAAGCTGCCTTGCTCGGTGCCGGCCTGGAGAATGGCAGTCTGGTGGGGGAGGGCACCGCGCGGGCCGCGGACTTCCTTGCGCTTGATCAGGTAGAGACCGTCGTTGAGCTGGTTCTCGAACTCGGCGGCGAACTCGCTGCGTGCGCCAGCGTAGAAATCGTCGGCACTCATCAGTGAAGCGGTGGCCTGCAAGGTTTCCTTGATGGCCGGAACCAGCGCCGTTCCGATGAAGTTCTCGGGGTTGCGATATTCCTGGGCGATCCTGAGGAACTGGTCGCCGCCGGGCAGGCGGAAGCGTGCGGAAGACTCCACCTTGGCGTCGACGTTGCCGAGGAACACGATCGGGAAGGCTTCGATGGTGGCGCCGAGTGAATCGTTGTCGCTGTCGCTATTCCTGCTCTTTTCCAGTGCCTCGGTCAGCACCGACTGAACGCTGAGTGCTTTCTTCCAGGGGGTCGCGCGGCCGAACCATTTGGTGGCGTAGCCAACATCTTCCACCACCTTTTCTTCACCGAATATGGTCCGTACGTGAGTGGCGAAACCTGCTTCGTTGTAGAAGAAGATGCCGTTGAACAGGGCAAGGCCAATGACGGCAAGAAGGGCGGGGCCGCCCAGGTATTTGATGAGTTGTGCCTTGGTGAATGGCATGGTCGCTCCGTGACAATGAATCGGGAGCGGCGATGCTGATAGCCGGCTGCCACCTCGTCAAGGGGAGGACTGCCGGCCTGGGGAGAGCGTCTCGTAGGAAGTTTCAGACGAGGTCGAACGGGTGTTGCAGAAAGCCGTTCTCATCTACCTGAAGGGCCCAGCCGCGTCGATCCCAGTCGCCGAGAACGATACGACGGGCGGGTTGGCCGTCCAGGTCCAGTTCGTGCGTCGCGGGGCGGTGGGTGTGGCCGTGGATTAGCGTCCGGACGCCATGCTGGCGAAGGATGCGCGGGATCTCTTCCGGGGTTACGTCAGTAATTTCCGCCGCCTTTTGCGGGGTTTGCATCCGGCTTTCCTTGCGTAGCTTGCGTGCCAGTTTGTGGCGGGTGGTCAGTGGCAGGTTGCGCAGGATGAAGAGGCTCGCCGGGTTGCGCAGCCACTTGCGCAGGCGCATGTAGGCCTCGTCCTGGGTGCACAGGCTGTCGCCGTGCATCAGCAGAACGGGTTCGCCGTTCATCTGGACAAGGCTTGGGTCTTTCAGCAGGGTGCAACCGGCTTCGCGGCAGAAGGCGCTGCCGATCATGAAGTCGCGGTTGCCGTGCATGAGGAAAATGCGTGTACCGCCATCGGCCAGCTTGCGCAGGGCCTGGGCGATGGAGTGCTGGAAGGGCGTCATGGCGTCATCGCCGATCCAGGCTTCGAAGAAGTCGCCGAGGATGTAGAGGGCTTCGGCTTGCGGTGCGCGGGTCTGCAGGAAATGAAGAAACGCCCGGGTAATGTCCGGGCGTTCTTCTTCAAGATGCAGATCAGAGATCAGCAGTATCACTCGACGATCTCGGCCTTCTCGATGATCACGTCATCGACCGGTACGTCCTGGTGGCCGGCCTTCATGGTGGTGGCCACGCCTTTGATCTTGTTCACCACGTCCATGCCTTCTACCACTTCACCGAATACGGCATAGCCCCAGCCCTGTACGGTCGGCGCGCTGTGGTTCAGGAAGGTGTTGTCGGCCACGTTGATGAAGAACTGAGCGGAGGCCGAGTGCGGCTCCATGGTGCGAGCCATGGCGACGGTGCCGACCTTGTTGGACAGGCCGTTGTTGGCCTCGTTCTTGATCGGCGCACGGGTGGATTTCTGCTTCATGCCCGGCTCGAAACCGCCGCCCTGGATCATGAAGTTGCCGATTACACGGTGGAAGACGGTGCCGTCGTAATGGCCTGATTTCACGTATTCCTTGAAGTTGGCCACGGTTTCCGGGGCTTTGTCTTCGAAGAGTTGCAGGGTGATGACGCCGTGGTTGGTGTGCAGCTTGATCATTGGGCTATTCGCTCTATCGAGAAATCCAAGGCCTGTCAGGGGATTGACAGCTTCGGCTATGATAAGCGCTTTGATTTGGCCGGCCTACCCTGAGCCGCGCACCAGCTAGATGTAAGGACCCCATGAGCAAGCCAGAGACTCCCGCCGCTTCCAACTTCCTGCGCCAGATCGTTCAGGCGGATCTGGACGCCGGCAAGCACACCAAGATCGTCACCCGCTTCCCGCCGGAGCCCAATGGCTACCTGCACATTGGTCATGCCAAGTCGATCTGCCTGAACTTCGGCCTGGCCAAGGAATTCGGCGGTGATTGCCATCTGCGCTTCGACGACACCAACCCGGCGAAGGAAGACCAGGAATACATCGACGCCATCGAGAGCGACGTGAAGTGGCTGGGCTTCCAGTGGGTCGGTGAGGAGCGCTATGCATCGAGCTATTTCGACCAGCTGCACGACTGGGCTATCGAGCTGATCAAGGCCGGCAAGGCCTTCGTCTGCGACCTGTCCCCGGAAGAGGCGCGCGAGTACCGCGGCAGCCTGACCGAGCCGGGCAAGAACAGTCCGTTCCGCGACCGCTCCGTGGACGAAAACCTGGACCTGTTCGCTCGCATGAAGGCCGGCGAGTTCCCGGACGGCGCCCGTTCCCTGCGCGCGAAGATCGACATGACTTCGCCGAACATGAACCTGCGCGATCCGATCCTCTATCGCATCCGCCATGCCCATCACCACCAGACCGGTGACAAGTGGTGCATCTACCCGAGCTATGACTTCACCCATGGTCAGTCGGACGCCATCGAGGGCATCACTCACTCCATCTGCACCCTGGAGTTCGAGGATCACCGCCCGCTTTACGAATGGTTCCTGGAAAACCTCTCGGTTCCGGCCCAGCCGCGCCAGTACGAGTTCTCGCGCCTGAACCTGAACTACACCATCACCAGCAAGCGCAAGCTCAAGCAACTGGTGGACGAGCGTCATGTGAGCGGCTGGGACGATCCGCGCATGTCGACCCTGTCGGGTTATCGCCGCCGTGGGTATACCCCGGAGTCGATCCGCAACTTCTGCGAAATGATCGGCGTGAACCGTGCCAGCGGCGTGGTGGATATCGGCATGCTGGAGTTCAGCATCCGCGACCATCTGGATGCCACCGCACCGCGTGCCATGTGCGTGCTGCACCCGATCAAGGTGGTGATCACCAACTATCCGGAAGGCCAGGTAGAAAACCTGGAGCTGCCGCGTCACCCGAAAGAAGACATGGGTGTTCGCGTGCTGCCGTTCTCCCGCGAGCTGTACATCGATGCCACCGACTTCGAAGAAGTCCCTCCGGCTGGATTCAAGCGCTTGATCCCTGGTGGGGAAGTGCGTCTGCGCGGCAGCTACGTGATCCGTGCCGACGAGGCCATCAAGGATGCCGACGGCAAAGTCGTCGAACTGCGCTGCAGCTACGACCCGGACACCTTGGGCAAGAACCCTGAAGGCCGTAAGGTCAAGGGCGTGATCCACTGGGTGCCGGCCGAAGGCAGCGTGGAATGTGAGGTCCGCCTGTACGATCGTCTGTTCCGTTCGGCTAATCCGGAGAAGTCGGAAGAGGGCGGCAGCTTCCTCGACAACATCAACCCGGACTCCCTGCAGGTACTGACCGGTTGCCGCGCCGAGCCGTCGCTGGCCCAAGCCCAACCGGAAGATCGCTTCCAGTTCGAGCGTGAAGGCTATTTCGTCGCCGATCTGAAGGACACCCAACCCGGCAAGCCGGTGTTCAACCGTACCGTGACCCTGCGCGATTCCTGGGGCCAATGATGACGCTGTCGATCTACAACACCCTCAGCAAGACCAAGGAACCGCTGCAGCCGCTGGTCGGCAACCAGGTTCGCATGTATGTCTGCGGCATGACGGTCTACGACTTCTGCCACATCGGCCATGCCCGCGTGATGGTGGCCTTCGACGTAGTGGCGCGCTGGCTGCGTCATCGCGGCTACGACCTCACCTACGTGCGCAATATCACTGACATCGACGACAAGATCATCCGTCGCGCCAATGAGAACGGCGAGCCGTTCGAAGCGCTGGTGGAACGCATGATCGCGGCGATGCACGAGGACGAGGCGCGCCTCTCCGTGCTGCGTCCGGACATCGAGCCGCGTGCCACTGGCCACATCGCCGGTATGCACCAGATGATCCAGACCCTGATCGGCAAGGGCTTTGCCTATGCCCCAGGCAATGGCGACGTCTACTACCGCGTCGGCAAGTTCGAGGGTTACGGCAAGTTGTCCCGCCGCAAGATCGACGAGCTGAAGATCGGTGCGCGCATCGAGGTGGACGAGATCAAGGAAGACCCGCTGGATTTCGTGCTCTGGAAAGGCGCCAAGCCGGGTGAGCCGAGCTGGGAGTCGCCGTGGGGGCCGGGTCGTCCGGGCTGGCACATCGAGTGCTCGGTGATGTCCACCTGCTGCCTGGGCGAGACTTTCGACATCCATGGCGGTGGTCCGGACCTGGTGTTCCCGCACCACGAGAACGAGATCGCCCAGAGCGAGGCAGCCACCGGCAAGCTCTACGCCAAGTCCTGGATGCACGCCGGGGCTGTGCGTGTGGATGGCGAGAAGATGTCCAAGTCCCTTGGCAACTTCTTCACCATTCGCGAAGTGCTGGAGAAGTACCACCCCGAGGTGGTGCGCTACGTGCTGGTGTCCAGCCACTACCGCAGCCCGATCAACTACTCGGAAGAGAGCCTGAAGGAAGCCAAAGGCGCCTTGGAGCGCTTCTATCACGCGCTGCGCGGACTCCCTGATGCCGCTCCTGCCGGTGGTGAGGCCTTCGTCGATCGCTTCGCGGCTGCAATGGACGATGACTTCAACAGTCCGGAAGCCTGCGCGGTGCTTTTCGAAATGGTGCGCGAAGTGAACCGCCTGCGTGACGGCGATCTTTCCGCTGCCGCTGCCCTGGCGGCGCAGCTCAAGGCGCTGGCCGGTCTGCTCGGCGTGCTGCAACTGGAGCCGGATGCCTTTCTGCGTGCTGGTGCCGAGGGCAAGGTGGATGCTGCCGAGGTTGCGGCGCTGATCCAGGCGCGCCTGCAGGCGCGTGCAGAGAAGAACTGGGGCGAGTCCGACCGTATCCGTGATCAGCTCGCCGCAATGGGCGTGGTGCTGGAGGACGGGAAGGGCGGTACCACCTGGCGTCTTACCGACTGAGTTTGCTCAGTCGGATTCGCTCATAAAAAAGGCCGCTGAATGCGGCCTTTTTTATTTCCTTTCGCCTCAGGCGTGGAGCGTTTCGGCTGCGTAGAGGGTGTTCTCCAGCAGGCAGGCGCGGGTCATGGGGCCGACGCCACCTGGAACCGGGGTGATCCAGCTGGCGCGCTGCTCCGCGACGCCGTACTCCACGTCGCCCACCAGCTTGCCGTCTTCCTGGCGGTTGATGCCGACGTCAATGACGATGGCGCCGGGCTTGATCCACTCACCCTTGACCAGGCCAGGCTTGCCGACGGCCACTACAACCAGGTCGGCGTTGGCAACGTGGCCGGCCAGATCTTTGGTGAAACGGTGGGTGACGGTCACGGTGCAGCCGGCCAGCAACAGTTCCAGTGCCATGGGGCGGCCCACGATATTGGAAGCGCCTACTACCACGGCGTTCATGCCGTAGAGGTCCGCGCCGGTGCTTTCCAGCAGGGTCATGATGCCCTTGGGAGTGCAGGGGCGGAGCAGGGGGATGCGCTGGGCCAGGCGACCGACGTTGTAGGGGTGGAAGCCATCCACGTCCTTGTCGGGGTGGATGCGTTCCAGCAGTTGCGACGCATCAAGGTGCTCCGGCAGCGGCAGCTGGACCAGGATGCCGTCGATGGCAGGGTCCTCATTGAGACGATCGATCAGCGCCAGCAGTTCGGCCTGGCTGGTGCTGGCAGGCAGGTCATGGGCCTGGGAAAGAAAGCCGACTTCCTCACAGTCCTTGCGCTTGTGGGCGACGTAGACCTGGGAGGCTGGATCGCTGCCGACCAGGATCACGGCGAGGCCGGGAACGCGAAGTCCTTGCTGGCGACGCTCGGCGACACGTTGGGCTATCTGCTGGCGGAGGCGGGCGGCGATCGTTTTGCCGTCGATCAGTTGTGCGGTCATGACGCTAGATTAACCATCGGGAAGGGCTAAAAAGGGCGCGTATTCTCGCATGGAGGGGCGGGCGGGCAAAGGCGGCTGGTCAGCATTTTCCCGTAAGCCCTTTATCTTTCTGATTTTTTTCAATTTTCCTGTTGACGAGGGGTGGGGCTGGCTATAACATGCGCCCCGCTTGTCGAGCACAGCCTGTCGCTGGGTAAGATGGCAAGGGTGGATCCAGGTGATTCAGTCCAGGCCAAAGCTTTATAGTCTGCTCGCAGATATAAGCGCCCGTAGCTCAGCTGGATAGAGCATCCGCCTTCTAAGCGGATGGTCGCAGGTTCGAGTCCTGCCGGGCGTGCCACTAGGCACATTTGGCACAAGCAATGCGTAATATGGTGGGCGTAGCTCAGTTGGTAGAGCACAGGATTGTGGCTCCTGGTGTCGTGGGTTCGATTCCCATCGTCCACCCCATATTCGAGAAGTCGCCAGGCCACGAGCCTGGCGATTTTGTTTCAAGCGTTGCCTCTCGCGGACGTGGTGGAATTGGTAGACACACTGGATTTAGGTTCCAGCGCCGCAAGGCGTGAGAGTTCGAGTCTCTCCGTCCGCACCATGATGTTCGAGTCGTGCTGAATAGTGGATGTTCCGCGGGTTTCTGGCGATTCTGGTTGTAAGGCGGTGGCTCCAGTGCTTCCGCTGCCGATGGAAATCGGCGAATGCGTAATATGGTGGGCGTAGCTCAGTTGGTAGAGCACAGGATTGTGGCTCCTGGTGTCGTGGGTTCGATTCCCATCGTCCACCCCATATTCATGAAAGCGCCAGGCTCTTAGCCTGGCGTTTTCATTTCTGGTCTGTTGTCGGGTGGGGCGGGGTTCTTCCGCTGTGGGGATTCAGGTCGCTGCCTACTCCCCGAAACATCCTGATTTCTCTTTATTCTATTCCGTCGATTTGCCGGCTGTTTCTGGCGGGTGACTTCTGTAAATCGACCCACTAGAATGCATGCCCTTGATTCTGGGGCCGGAACGCCCGGCTTATGTCTGTGCAACGAGGATTATCCATGCAAGTTTCTGTAGAAAGCACCTCCGCTCTTGAGCGCCGCATGACCATCGGCGTGCCGGCCGAGCGCGTCGAGAACGAAGTGACCAAGCGCCTGCAGCAGACTGCCCGCCGCGCCAAGGTTGCCGGCTTCCGCCCGGGCAAAGTGCCGATGAGCGTTATCCGTCAGCGCTTCGAGGACTCCGCTCGTCAGGAAGTCCTGGGTGACCTGATCCAGTCTTCCTTCTATGAAGCTGTTGTCGAGCAGAAGCTGAACCCGGCTGGCGCCCCGGCCGTTGAGCCGAAAGTGTTCGAGAAGGGCAAGGACCTGGAATACATCGCCACCTTCGAAGTATTCCCCGAGTTCCAGGTTGCCGGTTTCGACGGCATCGCCATCGAGCGCCTGCAGGCTGAAGTTGGCGACGCCGACGTCGACAACATGCTGGACATCCTGCGCAAGCAGAACACCCGCTTCGAAGCCGTTGAGCGCGCCGCCGAGAATGGCGACCAGCTGAACATCGATTTCGTCGGCAAGATCGACGGCGAAGCCTTCGCCGGCGGTTCCGCCAAGGGCACCCTGCTGGTCCTGGGCTCTGGCCGCATGATCCCGGGCTTCGAAGATGCCCTGGTTGGCGTCAAGGCTGGTGAAGAGCGCGTGATCAACCCGACCTTCCCGGCTGACTACCAGAACCTGGATCTGGCCGGTAAGACCGCTGAGTTCACCGTGACCGTGAACGGCGTTTCTGCTCCGCAACTGCCGGAACTGAACGACGAGTTCTTCACTCTGTTCGGTATCAAGGAAGGCGGTCTGGAAGGCTTCCGTGCCGAAGTTCGCAAGAACATGGAGCGCGAGCTGCGCCAGGCTACCAAGTCCAAGGTGAAGAACCAGGTGATGGACGGCCTGCTGGCTGCCAACCCGGTTGAAGTGCCGAAGGCCCTGATCGCCAACGAAGTGAACCGTCTGCGCGTCCAGGCTGTTCAGCAGTTCGGCGGCAACATCAATCCGGAGCAACTGCCGGCTGAACTGTTCGAAGAGCAGGCCAAACGTCGCGTTGTCCTGGGTCTGATCGTTGCTGAAGTGGTCAAGCAGTTCGAGCTGAAGCCCGACGAAGCCCGCGTGCGTGAGCTGATCGAAGAGATGGCTTCCGCTTACCAGGAGCCGGAGCAGGTAGTGGCCTGGTACTACAAGAACGACCAGCAACTGAACGAAGTTCGTTCTGTTGTGCTGGAAGAACAAGTTGTAGATACTGTCCTCCAGAAGGCCAACGTAACCGACAAGTCGGTTTCCTACGAAGAGGCAGTCAAGCCGGCAGAAGCTCCGAAAGCCGACTGATTGTTCCGCCTCCTTCGAGTACACCATAAGCCAGCCTCCGAGCTGGCTTATGTGTCTTTGAGACATGACTATCCAATTAGGGAGTGATCGCAGGACATGTCCCGCAATTCTTTCGTGCAGCAAATGCCTGACATCCAAGCCGCCGGTGGCCTGGTGCCGATGGTGATCGAGCAGTCCGCCCGTGGCGAGCGTGCTTATGACATCTATTCGCGCCTGTTGAAGGAGCGCGTGATCTTCCTGGTAGGCCCGGTCGAAGACTACATGGCCAACCTGGTAGTGGCGCAGCTGCTGTTCCTCGAGGCCGAGAACCCCGACAAGGACATCCAGCTCTACATCAACTCCCCGGGCGGCTCGGTAACCGCTGGTATGTCGATCTACGACACCATGCAGTTCATCAAGCCCGACGTTTCCACCCTCTGCATCGGTCAAGCATGCAGCATGGGCGCGCTGCTGCTGGCTGGCGGCGCTGCAGGCAAGCGTTACTGCCTGCCGCATTCGCGCATGATGATTCACCAGCCGTTGGGCGGCTTCCAGGGGCAAGCGTCGGATATCGAGATTCACGCCCGTGAAATCCTCACCATCCGTGAGCGCCTGAACAAGATCCTGGCTGACCACTGCGGCCAGCCGATCGACGTCATCGCCCGCGACACCGATCGTGACAACTTCATGAGTGGCGACGAGGCGGTCAAATACGGCCTTATCGACCAGGTGCTCAACAAGCGCCAGATCGCGGGCTAAGCCCATCCGCAAGACCGCGGCCGGAGAATATCCGGCCGTTTCGCGGGGTTGAAAATGCCCGCATTTGCCTTCATCTTGTGTTTCACGCCTACCCGATTGGATCGATCGAATGACTGACACCCGCAACGGCGAGGACAACGGCAAACTGCTTTATTGCTCCTTCTGCGGCAAAAGCCAGCACGAAGTACGCAAACTGATTGCTGGTCCCTCCGTATTCATCTGCGACGAGTGCGTCGACCTGTGCAACGACATCATCCGCGAGGAGGTGCAGGAAGCCCAGGCCGAAAGCAGTGCGCACAAACTGCCCGCACCCAAGGAAATCCGTACCATCCTCGACCAGTACGTGATTGGCCAGGAGCGTGCGAAGAAGGTGCTCGCGGTAGCGGTGTACAACCACTACAAGCGTCTTAACCAGCGCGACAAGAAAGATGACGTCGAACTGGGCAAGAGCAACATCCTGCTGATCGGCCCCACCGGCTCCGGCAAGACCCTGCTGGCTGAAACCCTGGCACGTCTGCTCAACGTACCGTTCACCATCGCCGACGCCACCACCCTCACCGAGGCTGGCTACGTTGGTGAGGACGTCGAAAACATCATCCAGAAGCTGCTGCAGAAGTGTGATTACGACGTCGAGAAGGCCCAGATGGGCATCGTCTACATCGACGAAATCGACAAGATTTCCCGCAAGTCCGATAACCCGTCCATTACCCGTGACGTATCGGGTGAAGGCGTGCAGCAGGCCTTGCTGAAGCTGATCGAAGGCACTGTTGCCTCGGTACCGCCGCAAGGTGGGCGCAAGCACCCGCAACAGGAGTTCCTGCAGGTCGATACCCGCAACATCCTGTTCATTTGCGGTGGCGCGTTCGCTGGCCTGGAAAAGGTGATCCAGAATCGCTCCACCAGGGGTGGAATCGGCTTCAATGCCGAAGTTCGCAGCAAGGACCTCGGCAAGAAGGTGGGCGAAGCCCTCCGCGAAGTGGAACCGGAAGATCTGGTGAAGTTCGGCCTGATTCCGGAGTTCGTAGGCCGCCTGCCGGTCATCGCCACCCTCGACGAGCTGGACGAGGCTGCCCTGATGCAGATCCTCACCGAGCCGAAGAACGCGCTGACCAAGCAGTACGCCAAACTGTTCGAAATGGAGGGCGTTGACCTCGAGTTCCGTCCGGATGCGCTGAAAGCCGTCGCCCATCGGGCGCTGGAGCGCAAGACCGGTGCTCGTGGCCTGCGTTCCATTCTCGAAGGTATCCTGCTCGACACCATGTATGAGATTCCCTCTCAAACAGATGTAAGCAAGGTAGTCATCGACGAAAGTGTCATCGAAGGATCGTCCAAGCCTCTGTTGATCTACGAGAACAACGAGCAGCCTGCCAAGGCGGCGCCTGACGCTTGATGAAACAAAGGGGCCTACGGGCCCCTTTGTATTTGCTGCCTCAAAGCTTGTTTTTTCCCTGACCTAACCCCATCTTAGGGCCAAGGGTTTTCCCATCTGTTTACGGCCTGAGGGCCGCCGTAGAGCTGATACCATGAATACGACTGCCGAATTACCTCTCCTGCCATTGCGCGATGTCGTGGTTTATCCGCACATGGTCATCCCGCTGTTCGTAGGGCGTGAGAAATCCATCGAGGCTCTCGAAGCGGCAATGACGGGGGACAAGCAGATTCTCCTGGTTGCCCAGAAGAACCCCGCCGATGACGATCCGGGCGAAGATGCTCTGTATCGCATGGGTACCGTCGCCACCGTACTTCAACTGCTCAAGCTGCCGGACGGCACCGTGAAGGTGCTGGTTGAGGGCGAGCAGCGCGGTTCCATCGAGCGATTCATCGAGGTCGACGGCCATTGCCGCGCTGAAGTCAGCCTGGTCGACGAAGTCGATGCGGGTGAGCGCGAATCCGAGGTATTCATCCGTAGCCTGCTCAGCCAGTTCGAACAGTACGTACAGCTGGGTAAGAAGGTGCCCTCTGAAGTCCTTTCTTCGCTGAACAGCATCGACGAGCCGGGCCGCCTGGTAGATACCATGGCTGCTCACATGGCGCTGAAGATCGAGCAGAAGCAGGAAATCCTCGAGCTGACCGACCTGTCCGAGCGCGTCGAGCACGTCCTGGCGCTGCTGGATGCCGAGATTGACCTGCTGCAGGTCGAGAAGCGCATCCGCGGCCGCGTCAAGAAACAGATGGAGCGCAGCCAGCGCGAGTACTACCTGAATGAGCAGATGAAGGCCATTCAGAAAGAGCTCGGCGATATCGACGAAGGTCACAACGAAGTCGAGGAGCTGAAGAAGCGTATCGACAACGCTGGCCTGACCAAGGAAGCGCTGGCCAAGGCCAACGCCGAACTGAACAAGCTGAAGCAGATGTCGCCGATGTCCGCTGAAGCGACCGTGGTGCGTTCCTACATCGATTGGCTGGTCAATGTGCCGTGGAAGGCCGAGAGCAAGGTCCGCCTGGATCTGGCGAAGGCCGAGGATATCCTCGACGCCGACCATTACGGCCTGGAAGAGGTGAAGGAACGTATCCTCGAATACCTCGCCGTGCAGAAGCGCGTGAAGAAGGTCAAGGGCCCGGTGCTCTGCCTGGTAGGACCGCCTGGTGTCGGCAAGACCTCGCTGGCCGAGTCCATCGCCCGTGCCACCAATCGCAAGTTCGTGCGCATGGCCCTGGGTGGCGTGCGTGACGAGGCCGAGATCCGTGGTCACCGCCGCACCTACATCGGCTCCATGCCGGGTCGTCTGATTCAAAAGATGACCAAGGTTGGCGTGCGCAACCCGCTGTTCCTTCTCGATGAAATCGACAAGATGGGCAGTGACATGCGCGGAGATCCGGCATCTGCACTGCTGGAAGTACTCGACCCCGAGCAGAACCACAATTTTAACGACCACTACCTGGAAGTCGACTACGACCTCTCGGATGTGATGTTCCTGTGCACCGCCAACTCCATGAACATTCCGGCTCCGTTGCTGGACCGTATGGAAGTGATCCGGCTGCCGGGTTACACCGAGGACGAAAAGGTCAACATCGCGGTCAAATACCTCGCGCCCAAGCAGACCAAGGCCAACGGCCTGAAGAAGGGCGAGCTGGAATTCGACGAAGCAGCCATTCGCGACATCATTCGTTACTACACCCGCGAAGCCGGCGTGCGTAGCCTCGAGCGCCAGCTCGCGAAGGTTTGCCGCAAGGCTGTGAAGGAGCACGCTCGTGAGAAGCGCTTTGCGGTTCAGGTCACTGCCGAATCGCTCGAGCACTATCTGGGCGTTCGCAAATACCGTTACGGACTGGCCGAGCAGCAGGATCAGATCGGTCAGGTGACTGGCCTCGCCTGGACTCAGGTTGGCGGCGAACTGCTGACTATCGAAGCGGCGGTCGTTCCCGGCAAGGGCCAGCTGACTAAGACCGGTTCGCTGGGTGACGTGATGGCCGAATCCATCACCGCAGCTCTGACCGTGGTGCGTAGCCGCGCGAAGAGCCTGGGTATTCCGGCTGATTTCCACGAAAAGCGCGACATTCACATCCATATGCCGGAAGGCGCTACTCCGAAGGATGGTCCGAGTGCCGGTATTGGCATGTGCACCGCCCTGGTTTCGGCCATGACGCAGATTCCGGTTCGTGCCGATGTGGCTATGACGGGGGAAATCACTCTGCGCGGACAGGTGCTCGCGATTGGTGGCTTGAAAGAGAAATTACTGGCCGCACATCGTGGTGGAATCAAGACCGTGATCATTCCCGAAGAGAATGTGCGGGATTTGAAAGAAATTCCCGAAAATATCAAGCAAGACTTGGCGATTAAACCAGTTAAATGGATTGACGAGGTCCTGCAAATTGCGCTGCAATACGCCCCGGAGCCCTTGCCCGATGCGGCTCCGGAGATGGTTGCAAAGGATGACAAGCGCGAGACTGATTCCAAGGAGCGAATCAGCACGCATTAGCCGGGGGGCTTTCTTGACACATTTTTAGAGCCCTTGTTATAAGAGCGGCTCTTATGTGTTAGCAGGCCATCCAGCACCCGCTTTGCTTACACCAAACAACTAAGAAACAACTCAACAGAAATAAGGGGACTTAAGAGTGAACAAGTCGGAACTGATCGATGCTATCGCCGCATCTGCTGACATCCCGAAAGCTGTAGCTGGCCGCGCGCTGGACGCAGTTATCGAATCCGTTACTGGCGCTCTGAAGGCCGGTGACTCCGTAGTGCTGGTTGGCTTCGGTACTTTTGCTGTTAAAGAGCGTGCTGCTCGTACTGGCCGCAATCCGCAGACTGGCAAGCCGATCAAGATCGCTGCTGCCAAGATTCCTGGCTTCAAGGCCGGCAAAGCTCTGAAAGACGCCGTCAACTAAGCGTCTTTCGGGCTCTGCCCGACCGGGCCGGGTTCAGCCTGGCCCGATAGCGGAGTGGTGGATGCGAAGGGTTACTTCCTACCACCAGAGAGTTCGAATCTCAGACTCCGCAAGCTACGAGAAGGCGCATCCTTGGATGCGCCTTTCTCATATTCGGATACTCTACCCGCGTTACTCGGTTGCGATCCCATGCAACCGTTTCTGGGGGACCCATGCTGCAGAACATACGGGACAATTCACAGGGGTGGATTGCCAAAACCATTATTGGCGTCATCATCGCGCTGCTGGCGCTGACCGGCTTCGACGCCATCTTCAATGCCACTAGCAATCGCCAGAACGCGGCCGAGGTCAACGGTGACGAAATCACCCTGGACCAGCTGAGCGAAGCTGTGAACATGCAGCGCCGACAGCTGCAACAGCAACTGGGCAAGGACTTCGACGCATCCCTGCTGGATGAGAAGTTGCTGCGCGAGGCCGCCCTGAAAGGCCTGATCGAGCGCAAGCTCCTGCTGCAAGGCGCCAAGGATGCCGATTTCGCCTTCTCGCAGGGCTCCATTGACCAGCTCATCCTGCAGACGCCGGAATTCCAGGTGGACGGCAAGTTCAACGCCGACCGCTTCGATCAGGTCATTCGCCAGATGAACTACAACCGCCTGCAGTTCCGCCAGATGCTGGAGCAGGAAATGCTCATCGGCCAACTGCGCGCCGGTCTGGCTGGTAGCGGTTTCGTGACTGATGCTGAGGTTGATGCCTTCGCTCGCCTGGAAAAGCAGACCCGCGATTTCGCGACCCTGACCCTGAAGGCCGACCCGGCTGCGGTCAGCGTTTCCGATGACGAGGTCAAGGCGTACTACGACGGTCATGCCGACCAGTTCATGAGTCCCGAGCAGGTGGTGATCGAGTACGTCGAACTGAAGAAGTCCGCCTTCTTCAGCCAGGTCGAAGCCAAGGAAGAAGACCTCCAGGCTCAGTACCAGAAAGAGATCGGCAACCTTGCTGAACAGCGTCAGGCCGCCCACATCCTGGTGGAGGTCAATGACAAGCTGAACGAAGAGCAGGCCAAGGCCAAGATCGAGCAGATCAAGCAGCGCCTGGACAAGGGCGAAGACTTCGCTGCCCTGGCCAAGGAGTTCTCCGACGATTCGGGTTCTGCTGCCAATGGCGGTGATCTCGGCTTCGCCGGTCCTGGCGTCTACGAGCCCGCGTTCGAAGAGTCGCTGTACGCGCTGAAGCAGGGTGATGTTTCTGCCCCGGTGCGTACCCAGTACGGCTGGCACCTGATCAAGCTGCTGGGCGTGCAGGCACCTGATGTGCCGAGCTTCGAGAGCCTGAAGCCGAAGCTTGAGCATGACATCAAGGCCCAGCAGGTCGAGCAGCGCTTCGTCGAGGTGAGCAAGGAGCTGGAAGATGCCGCATTCGAGGCATCCGACCTTGCCCAGCCGGCCCAGGAACTGAACCTGGAAGTGAAGACCAGCGCACCCTTCGGTCGTGAAGGTGGTGAAGGCCTGACTTCCAATCGTCAGGTGCTCCAGGCTGCCTTCAGTCCGGAAGTGCTGGAAGACGGCGCCAACAGCTCGGCCATCGAACTGGATCCGGATACCGTCGTTGTCCTGCGCGCGAAAGAGCACAAGAAGCCTGAGCAGTTGGCATTGGACAAGGTCAGCGACAGCATTCGCCAGCATCTGCAGGGCCAGAAGGCCAGCGAAGCTGCCAAGACCAAGGGTGACGCTCTGATCGCCAGCCTGCGTGAAGGCAAGACCCCGGTCGAGCAGGCGCAGGAAGGTCAGTCCTGGCAGGTGGTAGAAGCCGCTACTCGCAGCCAGGAAGGTGTAGACCCGGTGTTGCTGCAGGCGCTGTTCCGCATGGCCAAGCCGACTGCAGCCGACAAGCCGGAATTCTCCGGCGTGAAGCTGAACAATGGCGATTACGTAGTGGTCCGCCTGAATGGTGTGAACCAGTCGGAAGAGAAGCTCTCCGAGCAGGAGAAGGCGATGTACAGCCGCTTCCTGGCTTCGCGCAGTGGCCAGCAGGACTTCGCTGCGTTCCGTCGTCAGCTGGAAGATAAAGCGAGCATCGAACGCTTCTGATCGACTCGCTGAAGAAAAAGGCCGCTTATGCGGCCTTTTTTTGGTCCTCACCTTTTGCGGTGGTCTCGGTAAGGGGACAGTCCGCGCTGACCTGGGATGGTGGGCTGAAGCCCACCCTACGGCACTGAAGCCCACCCTGCGGGACTGTACGACTTGGGGGGAGGCAGCTGACCCTCTTTCACCCACAAAAAAGCCCGCACGAGTGCGGGCTTTTTCGTCAGGGCGACTATCAGTCTTCGATATTGCCCATGGCGGTGGTGTTGAAGCCACCGTCGACGTACATGATTTCGCCGCTGATGCCCGAGGCCAGGTCGGAGCAGAGGAAGGCGCCGGCGTTGCCGACTTCTTCGATGGTCACGTTGCGGCGCAGCGGGGTCTGCTTCTCGTTGGCAGCGAGCATCTTGCGGAAGCTCTTGATGCCGGAAGCGGCCAGGGTGCGGATCGGACCGGCGGAGATGGCGTTGACGCGGGTGCCTTCCGGGCCGAGGCTGCCGGCCAGGTAACGGACGCCGGCTTCCAGGCTGGCCTTGGCCATGCCCATGACGTTGTAGTTCGGCATGGTGCGCTCGGCGCCCAGGTAGGACAGGGTCAGCAGGCTGCCGTTGCGGCCCTTCATCAGTTCGCGACCGGCCTTGGCCAGGGCAACGAAGCTATACGCGCTGATGTCGTGGGCGATGCGGAAGCCGTCACGGGTGGTGACTTCGGTGAAGTCGCCGTCCAGTTGGTCACCCGGGGCGAAGCCAACGGAGTGCACGATGCAGTCCAGGCCATCCCACTTCTTGCTCAGGGCTTCGAAGACCGCGACGATTTCTTCGTCCTTGGCCACGTCACAGGGGAAGCAGAGTTCGGCGCTGGAACCCCAGCCTTCGGCGAACTCTTCCACGCGGCCTTTCAGTTTTTCGTTCTGATAGGTGAAGGCGAGCTCGGCGCCTTCGCGGTGCATGGCTGCAGCGATGCCCGATGCGATGGACAGTTTGCTGGCTACACCAACGATCAGTACGCGCTTACCGGCGAGAAAACCCATGTGCTTTCATCCTCTTCTGGTTAATGGGCAGTTCCCGGAGCCAGGAATGCGGCTTCCAGCAACTGCTTCGTATAGCTGTGCTGCGGGGCGGCGAAGATGGCATCGGCCGGACCCTGTTCGACCACCTGCCCGTGCTTGATCACCATCAACTGGTGACTCAGTGCCCGGACCACCGCCAGATCATGGCTGATGAACAGGTAGGTCAGGTCGTACTTGGTCTGTAGCCTGCGCAATAACTCCACTACCTGGCGCTGAACCGTCCGGTCGAGCGCCGAGGTGGGCTCGTCCAGCAGGATCAGTGCCGGTTTCAGCACCAATGCCCGGGCAATGGCAATCCGCTGCCGCTGCCCGCCGGAAAACTCGTGGGGGTAGCGGTGCCGGGTTTCCGGGTCCAGTCCTACCTCCAGGAGCGCGTCGATAATGGCCTGTTCCCGCTCCGCCTCGGTGCCGATGCGGTGGATCCGCAAGCCCTCGCCGACAATGTCGCCCACGCACATGCGCGGGCTGAGACTGCCGAAGGGGTCCTGGAAGACCACCTGCATCTGCCGCCGGAACGGCCGCACTTCACCCTGCGACAGTCCATCCAGGGACTCACCCTGGAAGCGGATACCGCCACGACTGCCCAGCAGCCGAAGGATCGCCAGGCCCAGTGTGGACTTGCCGGAGCCGCTTTCGCCCACGATTCCCAGGGTCTGGCCCTGCAGCAGGCTGAAATTGACGCCGTCCACGGCCTTGACGTGATCCACGGTACGCCGCAGCAGCCCCTTCTTGATCGGGAACCACACGCGCAGGTCTTCGACCTCCAGCAGTGGCGCCCCCTCGGGGTTCTCCGCCGGCCGGCCCGAAGGCTCGGCGCCGAGCAGTTCCCGGGTGTAGGGATGCTGCGGTGCGTGGAACAGCTCATCACACGACGCTTGTTCGACGATGCAACCGCGCTGCATGACACATACGCGATGCGCAATTCGCCGAACCAGGTTCAGGTCGTGGCTGATCAGCAGCAGCGCCATGCCCAGGCGAGCCTGCAATTCCTTGAGCAGCTCGAGGATTTTCAGCTGCACGGTGACGTCCAGCGCCGTGGTGGGTTCGTCAGCGATCAGCAGTTCCGGCTCGTTGGCCAGCGCCATGGCGATCATCACCCGTTGCCGCTGTCCGCCGGAAAGCTCGTGGGGAAAGGCCTTCAGCCGCTTATGCGGTTCAGGAATGCCGACCAGTTCCAGCAGCTCCAGGGTGCGCTTGGTGGCGGCCTTGCCGGTCAGGCCCTTGTGCAGGGCGAGCACCTCGTTGATCTGCTTCTCGATGCTGTGCAGCGGATTCAGCGAGGTCATGGGCTCCTGGAAGACCATGGCGATACGGTTGCCGCGAATGCCGCGCAGCTTGGCTTCGGGCAGCTTCAGCAGGTCCTTGCCTGAATAGTTGATGCTGCCGCTCGGGTGGCGGGCGAGCGGGTAAGGCAGCAGTCGCAGGATGGAGTGCGCCGTCACCGACTTGCCGGAGCCGCTTTCGCCCACGAGCGCGAGAGTTTCGCCTTTACGGATGTCGAAGCTGACGCCTTCGACCACGCGCTGGGCCTTCCCGCCTGCGACGAACTCGACGGAGAGGTCGCGGATTTCAATCAGGTTCTCGCTCATCTCACTTCCTCGGGTCGAAGGCATCGCGCGCGGCTTCGCCGATGAACACCAACAGGCTCAACATGGCCGCCAGCACCAGGAAGGCGGAGATGCCCAGCCAGGGTGCCTGCAGGTTGGACTTGCCCTGGGCCACCAGCTCGCCGAGGGACGGAGCCCCCGGCGGCAGGCCGAAGCCGAGGAAGTCCAGCGCAGTGAGGGTGCCGATGGCGCCGGTGAGGATGAACGGCATGAAGGTCATGGTGGACACCATGGCGTTAGGCAGGATGTGGCGGAACATGATGGCAATGTTCTGCATGCCCAGCGCGCGGGCGGCGCGCACGTACTCCAGGTTGCGGCCGCGAAGGAATTCGGCGCGCACTACGTCCACCAGGCTCATCCAGGAAAACAGCAGCATGATGCCCAGCAGCCACCAGAAGTCCGGTTGCACGAAGCTGGCGAGGATGATCAGCAGGTAGAGCACCGGCAGGCCGGACCAGATTTCCAGGAAGCGCTGCCCGGCCAGGTCCACCCAGCCGCCGTAGAAGCCCTGCAGGGCGCCGGCGATCACGCCGATGATGGAGCTCAGCAGGGTCAGGGTCAGGGCGAACAGCACCGAGATACGGAAGCCATAGATTACGCGTGCCAGTACGTCGCGGCCCTGGTCGTCGGTGCCCAGCCAGTTGTCCGCTGAAGGCGGGGCGGGGGCGGGCACCTTGAGTTCGTAGTTGATGGTGTCGTAGCTGAACGGGATGGGTGGCCAGATCATGCTGCCGCCCTTGGATTCGATCAGGTCACGGATGTAGGGCGTCTTGTAATTGGCCTCCAGAGGGAACTCGCCGCCGAAGGCGGTTTCCGGGTAGCGCTTGAGAATGGGAAAGTACCACTGGCCGTCGTAGTTCACTGCCAGTGGCTTGTCATTGGCAATCAGCTCGGCGCCCAAGCTGAAGATGAATAGCACCAGGAACAGCCAGAGCGACCACCAGCCGCGCTTGTGGGCCTTGAAGCGCTCGAAGCGCCGCTGGTTGATGGGGGAGAGTGCCATGCTCAGCCCTCCCGGCTTTCGAAGTCGATACGCGGATCGACCAGGGTATAGGTGAGATCGCTTATCAGTTTCACGACCAGTCCAAGCAGGGTGAAGATGAAGAGGGTGCCGAACACCACCGGATAGTCACGGTTCAGGGCGGACTCGAAGCTCATCAGGCCCATCCCGTCGAGAGAAAAGATCGCCTCGATCAACAGGGAGCCGGTGAAGAAGATGCCGATGAAGGCGGAGGGGAAGCCGGCGATGATGATCAGCATCGCATTGCGGAATATGTGGCCGTAGAGCACGCGACGCTCCGAAAGGCCCTTGGCACGGGCGGTGATCACGTACTGCTTGTTGATCTCGTCGAGGAAGCTGTTCTTGGTCAGCAAGGTGAGGGTGGCGAAGTTGCCGATCACCAGGGCGGTCACCGGCAGGGCCAGGTGCCAGAAGTAGTCGAGGATCTTGCCGGTGAAGCTCAGCTCGTCGAAGTTGTTCGAGGTCAGGCCGCGCAGGGGGAACCAGTCGAAGTAGCTGCCGCCGGCGAACAGCACGATCAGCAGGATGGCGAAGAGGAAGGCCGGGATCGCGTAGCCGACGATGATCGCCGTGCTGCTCCAGACGTCGAAGGCACTGCCATGGCGCACCGCCTTGGCGATCCCTAGCGGGATGGACACCAGATACATGATCAGGGTGCTCCAGAGTCCGAGGGAGATGGATACCGGGAGCTTTTCGGCGATCAGGTCGGTGACCTTGGCGTCGCGGAAGAAACTGTTTCCGAAATCGAGCTTTGCGTAGTTGGTGATCATCAGCCAGAAGCGTTCATGGGGCGGCTTGTCGAATCCGTACATCTTCTCGATTTCCGCCACCAGCTCCGGGTCCAGCCCCTGCGCTCCACGGTAATTGGAGCCCGCGGTAGCCACCTCCGAGCCGCCGCCGGAAATCCGCCCGGTGGCGCCGCCCGCTGCGGCGTCGAAGCCCTCCAGCTTGGCGATCATCTGCTCTACTGGGCCGCCGGGGGCGGCCTGGATGATGATGAAGTTGATCAGCAGGATGCCGAACAGGGTGGGAATGATCAGCAGCAGTCGGCGCAATATGTAGGCGAGCATTTACTGGGCATCCGGCGCGGAAGTGGGTTGCTCGGGCTGGCTTGCAGCTTCCGTGCCCGGTACCTGCCACCAGGTCATCAGGCCGAAGTCGTAGAGCGGCGTGTGCTGCGGGCGCTGGAACTGCTTCCAGTAGGCCACGCGGTAGGTGTCCACGTAGTAGTTGGGCACCACGTAGTGACCCCACAGCAGCACCCGGTCAAGGGCGCGGGCGTGTTCAACCAGATTCTGGCGCGAGTCGGCGCGGATCAGGCCTTCCACCAGTTTGTCGATGGCCGGGTCGCGCAGGCCAATGAAGTTGCGGCTGCCGGCGCTGTCGGCGCTGCGCGAGTGCCAGAACTCCATCTGCTCGTTGCCCGGCGAGTTGGATTGGCCCCAGGTGGCCGGGATCATGTCGAAATCGCGGGAACGCAGGCGGTTGATGTACTGGGAAACATCCACGCGGCGGATCTGCAGGTCGATGCCCAGTTCCGCCAGGTTGCGCTTGAACGGCAGGATCACCCGCTCCAGGTTGGCCTGGGCGATCATGATCTCGAAAGACAGCGACTTGCCGTCCGGGCCGACCATCTTGTCATTCTCGATCTTGTAGCCGGCTTCCATGAGCAGTTGGTAGGCGCGGCGTTTCTGATCGCGGATGATGCCGCTGCCATCGCTGACCGGCGGCTGGAACACCTGGGTGAATACCTCGTCCGGCACCTGGCCCTTCAGCGGTTCGAGAATCTTCAGCTCATCGGCATCAGGCATCTCGTGGGCGGCCATCTCCGAGTTCTCGAAGTAGCTGCTGGTGCGCTTGTAGGAGCTGAAGAACAGCTGCTTGTTGGCCCATTCGAAGTCGAACAGCAGGGCGATGGCCTCGCGCACGCGACGATCCTGGAACACCGGCCGGCGAATATTGAAGGCGAAGCCCTGCATGCCGGTGGGGTTATGGTTCGGAATGGCTTCCTTGACGATCTTACCGGCGCGCAGGGCAGGGCTGTCGTATCCGGTGGCCCAGTCCTTGGCGGAGTACTCCAGGTTGAAGTCGAACTGCCCGGCCTTGAAGGCCTCCAGGGCAACTGACGTGTCGCGGTAGTAATCCACCGTGATGGCGTCGAAGTTGTAGTAGCCGCGGGTCACCGGCAGGTCCTTGGCCCACCAGTCCTTGACCCGCTCGTAGCGGATCGAGCGGCCGGCATCCACCTTGGTGATGCGGTAGGGACCGCTGCCCACCGGCGGCTCCAGGCCCGTCTTGCCGAAGTCGCGGCCGTCCCAGTAGTGCTTGGGCAGCACCTGGATCTGACCGAGGATCAGAGGCAGCTCGCGGTTGCCCGAATGCTTGAAGTCGAAGCGCACGCGCTGCTTGTCCTCCGCCTCCACCTTGGCCACGTCCGCGTAGTAGTGGCGGTACATCGGGTCGCCGTGCTCGACCAGGGTATTGAAGGTGAAGACCACGTCTTCGGCGGTCACCGGCTGGCCGTCGTTGAAGCGCGCGTTGGGGTTCAGGTAGAAGCGCACGTAGCTGTTGTCCGGCGCCTTCTCGATCTTCTCCGCCAGCAGGCCGTATTCGGTGAAAGGTTCGTCGGGGGAGTGGAAGGTCAGGCTGTCATAGATCAGGCCGAGCTGGTCCGCCGAGTTGCCGCGTGGAATGAAGGGGTTGAGGCTGTCGAAGCCGCCGACGCCGGATAGACGCAGCACGCCGCCTTTGGGGGCGTCCGGGTTGACCCAGGAGAAGTGCTTGAAGTCGACCGGGTACTTGGCGGGTTCGTCGTACAGGGTGATGGCGTATTTGGGCTCGGCGATGGCGAGTCCGGCCAGTGACAGCAGCAGGGCGCCGCAGCCTTGAAGGCAGCGGGTGCGCAGCGTTTTGCTCATCGGGCGTTCTCCGTGGGCTTCAGCCACCAGGCACGCAGGCCCAGGGTGTAGGGCGGCGTGGTGACGAAGGCGAACCGGTTGCGGTACGCCAGGCGGTGATAGTTGATGTACCAGTTGGGGATGCTGTAGTGCTCCCAGAGCAGGGTGCGGTCGAGGGCGCGCGCGGCGGCCAGCTGCTCGTCGCGGCTCTGGGCGCCGAGAAGCTTGTCGATCAGTTCGTCGGCCACCGGATTGGCGACGCCCGCGTAGTTCTTGCTGCCTTTCACGCCCACCTGGCTTGAGTGGAAGTACAGGTACTGCTCCAGGCCGGGGCTCAGGGTTTGGGGCAGGGTCATCAGGATCATGTCGTAGTCGAAGTGGTCCAGGCGCTGCTTGTACTGGGCGCGGTCCACCGTGCGCAGGCTGACGTCGATGCCGATGCTGGCGAGGTTTTCGCGATAGGGCTGGAGGATGCGTTCAAGGTTCGGGTTGACCAGCAGGATTTCGAATCGCAGCGGTTGGCCGCGATCGTTCAGTAGCCGCTGGCCGGACAACTTCCAGCCGGCTTCCGCCAATAGACCGAGGGCGCGGCGAAGGGTTTCCCGCGGGATGCCGCGACCTTCGGTGGTAGGCACCTGGAACGGCTGGGTGAAGAGCGCTTCCGGCAGCTCCTTGCGGTGCGGCGACAGCAGCAGCCACTCGTGTCCTTCGGGCTTGCCCACGGCGCTGAACTCGCTGTTCGGGTAGTAGCTGGCTGCGCGCATGTAGGCGTTGTTGAACAGGGTGCGGTTGGTCCATTCGAAGTCGAACATCAGCCCCATCGCCTCGCGCACCTTGCGGTCACCGAACACGGCGCGGCGGGTGTTCATGAACAGCGCCTGGGTCTGCGTGGGGATCTGGTGCGGTATCTCGGCGCGGATCACGTCACCCCTGGCGATGGCCGGGAAACGATAGCCGTTGGCCCAGTTCTTCGCCTGGTGCTCGATGTAGAAGTCGAACTCGCCCGCCTTGAAGGCTTCGAAGGCGACGTTGCTGTCGCGGTAGAACTCCACTTCGACCCGCTCGAAGTTGTACTTGCCGCGATTGGCTGGCAGCTGTTCGCCCCACCAGTCCTTGACCCGTTCGAACACCAGGCTGCGCCCCGGTTTGACCTGGGTGATGCGATACGGGCCGCTGCCCAGCG
Source organism: Pseudomonas sp. BN411 (assembly GCF_029871235.1). GTDB lineage: Bacteria > Pseudomonadota > Gammaproteobacteria > Pseudomonadales > Pseudomonadaceae > Metapseudomonas. The sequence continues at coordinate 112,035 of NZ_SSOM01000068.1, read as the reverse complement.
GTGGCTCGAAGGTGGTGGCCTTGAAGTCGCGATCCTTCCAATAGTGCTGGGGCAGTACCGGCAGCTCGCCAAGACGCAGGATCAACAGTGGGTTGCCGGCGCGCTTGAGCACGAAGCGGATGCGGTGGCGATTGAGGATGTCGACCCTCTTCACTTCCTGCAGGCTGGTGCGGTACTGCGGGTGGCCATTCTTGACCAGGGTGCGGTAGGAGAAGGCCACGTCATAGGCGGTGATCGGCTTGCCGTCGTGGAACTTGGCTTCTTCGCGCAGGTTGAAGACCACCCAGCTTCGGTCTTCGCTGTACTCGACACTTTTCGCGATCAGGCCGTAGCTGGAGGCCGGCTCGTCGCCGGAGGGGTCGTACTGGCCGGTGCCCACCATCAGCGGCTCGTTCAGCTCGGTCACGCCATATTGCTGGAAATTGGGCGTGGACACCGGGCTGGTGCCCTTGAAGGTATACGGGTTGAGGGTGTCGAAGGTGCCGAAGGCCATGACCCGCAGGGTGCCACCCTTGGGGGCACTGGGATTGACCCAGTCGAAGTGGTCGAAGTTGGCCGGATACTTCAGGGTGCCGAACTGGGCGTAGCCGTGACTTTCAATAAGGCTGGCGAAACAGGGTTGAGCCAGCAGGCCGATGAGCATGAATGCAAGGCGACGCATCAGGCGGAAGTCCGATCCATGGCTATCGTGTCAGGCATGTGGGCGCTGGCCTCGCTGGCGGTATCGCGCGGGCGTCGGGCCAGCGAAATCGTGTTGGAAGTCACGCGCCGCAGGTGTCGGCGGTAACGGCTGGCAAGTACAGTAACAGCTTGTACAGGCAAGAAAAAAGGGCCAGCCTGCGGGTTGCTGGCCAGCATTCTGGCCCCCATCCGGAAATTTGCGCAGAGGTGCCAATCTTGGGTGAACGCAGCCATGGTTTGCAGTCATGGATCGACCGCCTCAATGAGGCTGAATTACCCGCTCTGGCCGCGGTGGTGCAGGACTTGCACCAGATGGCCCAACAGGACAAGTCTTCCGTGCAGCAGTTGGCTGATGTGCTGCTGCGCGACGCGACCCTGACCTCCAAGGTGCTGAAGGTCGCCAACAGCGTCTACTACAACCCTTCCCAGGAACCCATCCGCACCATCTCTCGCGCCATCGTCCTGATCGGCTTCGAGAACGTGCGCCTGATCGGGCTCTCGGTGAGTCTGATCGACAATCTCCTGACCCGCGGCCCTCGGGAACAGCTTCCCGAGCTCCTTGCACGGTCCTTCCATGCCGCCGTCCAGGCACGAAACATTGCCGGCTATCTGCTGGCGCGCAGTCAGGAGGAGGTGTTCATCGCCGCCTTGCTGCACAACCTGGGCGAATTGGCGTTCTGGGGCTGCGGTGGCGAACAGGCGGACGAACTGGCCGCCGCGCTGGCGCAGCCGGGCGTCGATGCCGATCAGGCAGTGCGCGATGTGCTGGGTACCAGCTTCCGTCAGTTGACCCTTGGTCTCGTGCGCAGCTGGAACCTGGGCGAACTGGCGAGCCTGGCCCACGCGGGCTCGGCCCAGGGTGACCCTGCAGTGAAGGCCGTGAGCCTGGGCGTGCGTATCAGCGAAGCGGCGCTGCAGGGCTGGGACTCCCCGGCCATGGCTCAGCTGGTGGAGCAACTGGCCAGCCAGGTCGGGCTCAGTCGCGAGGAGGCCATGCAGCAGGTCCTGGCCAGCGCTGATGAAGCAGTCAAGGTGGCGACGACCTTTGGCGCCAGCAAGCTCTGCCACCTGATTCCCCATACCGATCCTGAGCAGATCCGGCTCCAGCGGGAGCAGCGCCAGGCGCGCCAGTTGCAGCCGAACCTGCTGATCATGCAGCAGGCCCTGCAGGAACTGGGGATGCTGATTTCGCGCAAGGCGGATATCAACCTGGTGCTGGATACCTTGCTCCAGGGGTTGCACCAGGGCGCTGGGCTGGAGCGGGTGATGGTGGCCGTGCTGACTGACCAGCGCAGCCGTTTCACCGTGCGCCGGGCGTTGGGGGAGGGCAGCGAGCGCTGGCTGGAAGGATTCGCCCTGCCGGCCAGCCAGCCCGAGCATCCCAACCTATTCAGCTACGCGCTGCGTACCCGCGAGACCTTGTGGATGGGAGTGCCGGCGAGCTACAGCCTGAATGATCTGGTGACGCGGCCGATGCGCGAGTGGCTGGGGCAGGGGATGTTCTTCATCGCGCCGCTATTGGCCGGCAAGCGCGAGATCGGGGTGATCTACGCCGATTGCCGTCTTTCGGGGCGGGCGCTCAGGCACGAGCAGTTCGTGGCGTTCCAGCATTTCGCCCAGGCGGCGGGAAGATGCCTGGAGGCGATGGCGCAGAGGTCCTAGCGGGGAAGGCATGCCGGGTGGCCGAACCGCCCGGCTGCACGGGGATCAGGGCAGGTAGACGGTCAGTGTCTGGCCCGGTTTCAGGCCGCCGCCGCTGCGGGGGTTCCAGCGCTGCAGGTGCTTCATTTCGACGTTGAAGCGCTTGGCAATCAGGTAGAGCGAGTCGCCCTGCTTGACCTTGTAGTAGGTCACCGACTCGCGGCCGTCGCCCTTGGACTTGACCTTTCCCGTGCTCTTGCTGGTGCTGGCGACCTGGGTGGTGCCACCTTGCAGCTTCAGCACCTGGCCGGTCTTGAGGTGATTGGCCTTGAGCTGGTTCCAGCGCTTGATGTCCTGCACGTCCACCTTGTACTGGCGGGCGATGGTCCAGAGGTTGTCACCGCTCTTGACCTTGTGGCTGCGAGCCGGGGCCGGGGCGGGAGCGCTGGCGACGTTCTGGAACAGCGGCTGATCGGGCTTGAGGCCCGGCTCGACCGGAATGCTCAGCTGCTGGCCTACCCGCAGGTGATTGCTGGATAGGCCGTTGATCTCTTTCAGCGTCTTGACCGTCACGTGGTAGCGGTTGGCGATGCCATGCAGGCTGTCACCGTTGCGCACGCGGTATTGCTTCCAGTCGACCAGCTCCTTGGGCTTCATCAGGGCGAGGTTGGCGGTCAGCAGTTCGGCCTTGTCGGTGGGCACCAGCAGGTGCTGCGGGCCGTCCATGGTGATGCGCTTCTTGAAGGCCGGGTTGAGCTGGTACATCTCGTCGGCTTCCATGTCGGCCAGTTCGGCGACCTGGGACAGATCGAGGCGCTGTTGCTTGACCTCCACCACTTCGAAGTACGGCTCGTTGGCGATGGGGCTGAGGTTCACGCCATAGGCTTCCGGCGCCATCACCAGTTGTGACAGGGCCAACAGTTTGGGGACGTAGTCCTGGGTTTCCTGGGGCAACGGCAGGTTCCAGTAGTCGGTCGGCAGGCCGAGCTTCTGGTTGCGTTCGATGGCGCGGCTGACGGTGCCCTCGCCAGCGTTGTAGGCGGCCAGCGCCAGCAGCCAGTCGCCGTTGAACATTTCGTGCAGGCGATCCAGATAGTTCAGCGCGGCGTTGGTGGAAGCGGTGATGTCGCGGCGACCGTCGTACCAGTTGGTCTGGCGCAGGTTGTAATGGCGGCCTGTGGACGGGATGAACTGCCAGATGCCGACGGCATGGCTACGGGAATAGGCGAAGGGGTTGTAGGCACTTTCCACGACGGGCAAAAGCGCCAGTTCGAGGGGCATGTTGCGCTCTTCCAGGCGCTCTACCACGTAGTGGATATAGAGGCTGCCGCGGGAGCTGGCGCTTTCCAGGAAAGAGGGCTTGCTCACGTACCAGAGGCGTTGGCGCTCGACACGCGGGTTGACGCCAATCTCGTCCTGCAGCTTGAAGCCGTTGCGCATGCGCTCCCAGATGTCCTGGGGTTCACGCTCGGTCTCGGCTTCTTCCAGCCACTGGGTCTGCTGGTTCATGTCCAGGGCGCGGTCGGTATCTCGACCCTGGTCGTCGTCCTTTTGACCCATGCCCGAACAGCCGGCAAGTGTGGCGGCGCACACCACGACGAGCGCGCGCGCGGCTCGTGCCAATGCATCCAGGTCGAAGGTTTTGATCGGCGAAGACAACATTGGCTGTGGGGTTTTTCCGGCAAAAAAGTTCGGGGATTCTAGGAATCGACCTATGGCTGGTCAAGTTTTCACCAGCCGGCCACAGCCTGACCGAGTGTTCAGAACTGATCCTTCCAGGCCCGCAGAACCGCGAAGACCTCGGCGGGCGTAGCGTTGTCCCGGCCGACCCGCTCGTCGGCGATTTGTTTAACGGATGTTTCAGCTACCCGCAGGAAGGGGTTGGTGGCCCGCTCCAGGGCGATGTTCGATGGCAGGCTAATACCACCTTGTTCGCGCAGCCGGGTGACGGTGTCGAAACGCTCGGAAGTGGCGTGGTTGCCGGGCTCCACCGCCTTGGCAAAACGCAGGTTGCTGAGGGTGTATTCGTGAGTGCAGAACACCAGGGTGGCGGCCGGCAGCGCGGCCAGGCGGCTCAAGGAGTGGTGCATCTGGTCCGGGGTGCCTTCGAACAGGCGACCGCAACCGGCGGCGAACAGCGTATCTCCGCAGAACAGCAGTGGGCGGTCGTTGTCCGCATGGTAATAGGCGATATGCCCCAGAGTATGGCCGGGCACCTCGAACACCTGGAAGTCCAGGCCCAGCACTTTCACGGTGTCGCCATCGCCCAGGGCCAGGTCACGCGCCGGGATCTTCTCCTGGGCCGGGCCCAGGACACGGGCGCCGCTGGCTTCCTTGAGGCGTGCCACACCGCCGACGTGGTCGTGGTGATGGTGGGTGACGAGGATGTCGGTCAGCGTCCAGCCGGGATGGGCGTCGAGCCAGGCCAGCACCGGCGCGGCATCACCGGGATCGACCACGGCGCAGCGGCGGGTGTCGGCATCCTGCAGCAGCCAGAGGTAGTTGTCGGAAAAGGCGGGGAGGGCGTCGATCTGGATCATGAAGGGAGTCGCTAAGCTGAGAGCAATGGAGCATCTTAGGGCTCTGACGCAGGAGATTGCCATGACCGAGAAAGCATTTGCCCAAGCCGATGCCGACTGGCTGGAGCTGATCACAGGAGCCCGCTCCTGGTTTTCCGGCCCCTTGGGCGGCCTGATGCTGTTCGAAGAGCAACGTCTGCTGGAGGACGAACTGGCGAGATACTTCGGCGGCTATCTGGTGCACTACGGTCCGCGCGCGGAGCTGCCTCCAGGCGCCAAGCAGATCCTGCGCAGCGTACACCTCGGTGCGCCGTTGCCAGGGGTGGAAATCGCCTGTGAGGAAGCCGCCTGGCCCCTCAGCGAGCACGCCGCAGACGTGGTGGTACTGCAGCACGGCCTGGATTTCTGCCTCTCGCCCCACAGTTTGCTGCGCGAAGCGGCCCGCAGCGTACGCCCTGGCGGCCATCTGATCATCGTTGGGGTCAATCCCTGGAGCGCCTGGGGCGTGCGGCACTATTTCGCCCGGGACGCCCTGCGTCAGGCGCGTTGCATCTCGCCCGCGAAGGTCTGCGACTGGCTCAACCTACTGGGCTTCGCGCTGGAGAAACGCCGCTTCGGGTGCTATCGTCCGCCGCTTGCTTCGGCCGCCTGGCAAACCCGCCTGGCCCGCCTGGAGCGCTGGGGCGCCGCCGGACAAGGGTTCGGTGCGGGGTTCTATCTATTGGTGGCGCGCAAGCTGGTGATCGGCCTGCGGCCGCTGCGTCAGGCCCGGCGCGAACCCATGGGCAAGCTGGTTCCCATGCCAGTTGCCAAGGTCAGCCGGTGCGATTCGAAACATGAGGCTTAAGTGAGCGATCTGGTCGAGATCTATACCGACGGCGCCTGCAAGGGCAATCCCGGCCCAGGCGGCTGGGGGGCATTGCTGGTCTACAAGGGCGCCGAGCGCGAGCTCTGGGGCGGCGAGCGCGATACCACCAACAACCGCATGGAGCTGATGGCCGCCATCATGGGCCTGGTGGCACTCAAGCGTTCCTGCGAGGTGAAGATCATCACCGACTCCCAGTACGTGATGCAGGGTATCACCGAGTGGATGCCCAACTGGAAGAAGCGCGGCTGGAAGACCGCCGCCAAGCAGCCGGTAAAAAATGCCGACCTCTGGCAGGCGCTGGACGAACAGGTCAATCGCCATAACGTGCGCTGGCAGTGGGTGCGCGGCCATACCGGCCACCCCGGCAACGAGCGCGCCGACCAGTTGGCGAATCGGGGTGTCAGCGAGCTGGGTGCCCGCTAGATTGGCCCTTTGCAGCCACCTCTTTCACAGGTTCTGAACACGCGCTATGCAGGACTCTCCCGTCCACTCGCCAACAGTGTAAACAGGCTCTCATTCGAGTCCTTGGCAGGGTAGGGCGTGAGAGTCCGTCCAAGAGGTGTTGCAGTCCAGCTTCCAACCTTAACGGCGCCAGAATATAAGCGGTGAGCTAATTCAGTCTTCTGCTGTTTACATCTGAATTTTGGGCGTGCTCGTTAAGCGGATGATTGGCGATCCGCTAGCGAAGAAAGTGGCCCATATCGGGCTGTGGCCGATGAGTTAGAGATCAGGCCGAATTCATGTGACCTAATGCGGCTTGCATTCTTTTCAAGAAGATCTCTTCGGCTTGCGTGCGGACTTGGTGAACGCTCCACATCAATACAATCAATACTTCGCAAACGTTCATTTCAGGCATGAGTTTTCGCAGAAGTCCACGCTCCTCATACTCTCTGCATAAGTGTTCAGGGAGTGAACTTACACCCAGCCCTGCCAAAACCAACCGCAAGACCTCGCCCGTATTCGCTGAGGACGCTGATATATTGTGGCGTATGTAATTGCTGCCATAATGCTCTGATAGTTTTGGCAAGGTTCCCCCTAGTGACTCGCCTGAAAAGCTCACGAGTTTAGATGACTTGATTTTTTCAGGCGTTACATTGTTGTCATTGAAGAGGGGGTGCAAGTTGCTGCAGTAGAAGAAAGTTCGTTCTCGGCTGAGTATGAGCTGATTTATGTCAATATCGCCGGGCTGGCTAATGCCAATGCCGAAAGTCGAGTCGTTTCGGTGCAGGGCGCTTATTATTTCCTGGGTTGACGCCACTTCAATACTAAAAGTGATGCCTGGGTGGTCTTGGTGTATACCACGCAAGACATCATCGTACTCCGGAGAACTCACTCCGCTGACGGTTAATAGGCGAATGCTGCCTTTAACATTGCTGCGTGTCTTATCGACTATAGCGTCAATCTCTCGGATGCTTTGTCGAGCCGTTAGTGACACTCTAAAAAGAGAAGATCCTATATCGGTCAACTCGAATCGATGACTATCTCTGTCAATCAGCGTGCATCCGAGCTGCTCCTCCAGTCGCTTGATGGCTTGACTGACGGCGGGTTGAGACAGATGCAGCCTTTCTGCGCCTCTGCTGATGCTTTTTTCGGTCGCAACGGCACAGAACGTTTTCAGAAGATTCCAGTCCATGCGCTCGCTAACGGATCGAGGCTCTCCAGAGTTTGATGCAGTAGTTTGTCTGAAGCCCACGTGCTAGACCCTCCATTGGCTTGGCGAATAAATAATATAATAAAATGTGAGTATGCGCTATCGGTGGAATTCAATAGTGTTCCTCTAAATAACACAAAAAGAGGATGCCTATATGAATTTGCCCGATGAATTTAGTCCGCAGGAGTGGTCGGTTCGCTGCGATCTCGCAGCGCTATTTCGCCTGCTGGCATATTATCGAATGACGGATCTCGTCGATTCCCACGCTTCCGCATGTATTCCTGGGGAGCCAGGATGCTTTCTAATAAATAAGTATGGCGTGCCGTTCGAGAGGATGCGCGCAAGCGATCTTGTGAAAGTTGACCTTGATGGGGTTCCTGTCGATCAAGGAAAAACGGACGGACCAATGAATATTGCGGGGGCTGTAATTCACTCTTCCATTCACCGGGCTAGACCGGACATGAAGTGTGTGATTCATACTCACACTGCCGCAGGGATCGCCGTCTCGACGCTTGAGGAAGGGCTTCTGCCATTGTCTCAGCATGCAATGAAGTTTTACGGGCAGTTGAAATATCACACTTATGGGTCTTTTATCGACACCAGGTTTGAAGAGAAAGCAATGATTGAAAGTCTTGGTGACGCCAATGCAATGCTACTGCACAACCATGGGATCATTGTCGGCGGGCGCACTATTGGCGAAGCATTCCACAGTGTTTACATGCTGGAGCGGGCTTGCCAGATTCACTTGCAAATCAGAAGCACTGACCAGAGTGTCGTTATTCCTGATCCTGAGATGTGCCAAAAGACCTATGAAACATTTTCGGCTGACTTTGAATGCGGAATCGTGGAGTTGGCGTGGCAGGGAGCGCTTCAAATAGTTTCATCGCAAAAAGATTCGTATTGCCGCTGAGTAATACGCGCTGATCTGGATGGTTAATTAAAAAATAAACATTGTTGCGCGCAACTGAAGTTTCCGCGTAAACCTTGGTGTGTGCCTTGTGGATGGTGATAAAGCTATGAAAAAACAAGCGCTCGCAATTGGGCTTGGGTATTTAGTGCTTTTGGGTGGGCGGACTGGAGTTGCCGCTTCCGAAGAACAGGCTTCACTGAAAATAGGTATGGAGATCACCTATCCACCGTTCGAGTCCTACGACGAGAATAACAATATTGTCGGTTCTGATCCTGAGCTTGCAAGGTCAATTGCCGCGGCATTAGGCAAAACTGTAGAGTTTGTTGATACAAAATTCCTTAACTTGATAAATGGGCTTAATTCGAATAAGTATGACGCTATCATTTCTGGGATGTATATAACTGAAGAAAGAAAGCTTCAGGCTCTGGTGATTCCCTATGCCATGACAGGGTCGGCAATATTGGTAACTCGGGGGAATAAGTTTCAACCTCAAATCCCGGAAGAATTATGCGGCAAGAAAGTCGGACTGGAACAAGGAAACTCCTGGCTGCCTAAACTGCAAAAGCTTTCTCAGGTCTATTGCCTTCCTAACCAAAAGCCAGCCGTCACACTTAGTGAGTACCCCTCTGCTCCTGAGGCAACTCAAGCCTTGTTGTCTGGCAATGTTGAAGCTCAAGTCGAAATTGCTGGTGCCGCTCATATGATTTCTGAGCGCACCAGAGGGCGGGTGGTAATTAGTTCAAAGAATCTGATTTCTCCAGAGGTGCTGGGGATTTTTGTAAAGAAGGGGAACGATTCGACGTACGCGGAGATATCCAAGGCCTTAGCTCAGAGCAGGGCGAATGGGGAATACTACGAGATTCTAAAAAAATATAGCCTTGAACCAGTCTCAGAATAATAAGTGCATAGCGCTACGCTGATAGTGGCTGGCGCTATTGAGAGGCAAATATGTCGTTCGATTGGAATTATTTCGCATCCCTGTTTACCCTCGAGTCGTTCTGGATGGCTTGCTTGCAAGTCATAAAGCTAAGTGCCGCAGCCTGGGTTTTGGGTGGAATGCTAGGGTTCCTGCTAGCCATGGCAAAGCTGTCCAGTTCGCCGCTACTTAGAAGCCCTGCATCAGTCTACATCTGGTTCTTTCGCAGTGTTCCGTTACTGGTACTCATAGTCTTTGTCTACAATCTCCCGCAGTTGATTCCGGCTTCTGGAGGTTTGCTTTCCAACCCATTTTGGGCAGCTCTCATTGCGCTCGTCATAACCGAAGCAGCCTATATGGCTGAGATCCATCGGGGGGGATTGATTTCCGTAGCCAAGGGGCAACGAGAGGCTGGAAAAGCATTGGCTATTGGCACAATTGGCGCCCAGTGGCTTATCGTGATTCCACAGGCGATTCGCATTTCGCTTCCTACGCTGATCAACGAATACGTTACGATTGTTAAGCTAACGTCCCTTGCCTCAGTCATCTCCCTCACGGAAATTCTCACCGTTGGGCAACGTCTTTATGCGCAGAATTTCCTGGTTATGGAAACTCTTGCTGCCGTGGGCGTGTACTACGTCTTGATCGTGACAGTCTTCGGGTTTTTCCTTGAGCGATTCGAATTGTCTCTCGATTTGAATCGACGTAAACCCCAAACCTTAGATACAGATCAGACGCTCGCACTGAGGAGTCAGGCTGCTGGATATAAAAAGCGCCACCAGTCGCGCTCCATTAGTAGTGAGCCTGTTTTGCAATTGCTTGGAATACATAAGAGATATGGCAGTCATGAGGTCCTCAAAGGCGTCGACTTGGAGGTCAAGAGGGGAGAGGTCGTTTCTATAATCGGTCCGTCCGGATCAGGAAAGACTTCCCTTATCAGAACTATAAATGGGCTGGAAGATATCAATCAGGGAAGTATTAGGCTTTTTGGTCGAGATTTCATTAAGAGTGGCGCTGCGGTGGAGGGTAAGCAGCGAACCTTCCGTCAGCGTGTAAAGCATATCGGCATGGTGTTTCAGGGATTCAACTTATTTCCTCATCGTACTCTTGTTGAAAATATTACACTTGCTCCCCAGTATCATGGGAATTGCAAGCGTGAAAGTCGACTAAATGCCTATGCACTTTTAGATCGTGTAGGGCTTCTTGCGCACTCATGCAAATACCCGCATCAGCTGTCGGGCGGTCAACAGCAGCGAGTTGCTATTGCGCGCGCACTCGCGATGTCTCCGGATATCATGTTGTTTGATGAGCCCACCTCCGCGTTAGATCCTGAGCTGGTTGGTGAGGTGCTGGAGGTGATCAAGGGGTTAGCGGACGAGGGAATGACGTTAATAATTGTGACCCATGAAATGGAGTTCGCAATGTCCATTTCGGATAGGGTTGTGTTTATGGAAAATGGAGTTATTCAGTTTGATGCGTCTCCCAAGGAGATTCGAGAGGCAGTTTCTGCTGAAAGAGTCAGGCGGTTCATCGGTTTGTCCGAACCGGACCTGGAAAAAAGCTCGCGCTGTTCCGTAGGGTAAGTGTCGCAAGAATAAATGCGGGTTCTCCCGCATTTATTTTTTAAGGGGTTGGGTTGAAAATCTTTCGCGCATGTATGATCCGTAAAATATTCTATGCCAACTTCAGATAATGCAGGTCTTGGCAATTCATTTGGGTCACTGGAAATGCTGATGATCTCTTTTTGGAAAATCCCTTACGCCTGATCACCGGTCGTTGCGATGGTTTTCGCCCGGCGTGTTAAGATTCGGCGCGCGTTTTCAGGGGAAATGTAATGACTGTTTGCAACAACGCTACTAACCGGAAGGTAGTACTGGACACCGAAACAACGGGCATGCCGGTCACCGATGGCCACCGGGTCATCGAGATCGGCTGCGTCGAGATGGAAGGCCGTCGCCTGACCGGGCGGCACTTCCACGTTTACCTGCAACCTGACCGCGAGGTGGATGAAGGCGCCATCGCGGTGCACGGCATCACCAACGAGTTCCTGGTGGGCAAGCCGCGCTTCAAGGACATCGCCGACGAGTTCTTCGAGTTCATCAAGGGCGCCGAGCTGATCATCCACAACGCGGCGTTCGACATCGGCTTCATCAACAACGAGTTCGCGCTGCAGGGGCAGAGCGATCGTAGCGACGTCACCGAGTACTGCACGGTGCTCGACACCCTGCTGATGGCCCGCGAACGCCATCCGGGGCAGCGCAACAGCCTCGACGCCCTGTGCAAGCGCTACGACGTCGACAACTCCAACCGCGAACTGCACGGCGCACTGCTTGACGCCGAGATCCTCGCCGATGTCTACCTGGCGATGACCGGCGGCCAGACCAACCTCTCCCTCGCCGGGGACGGTGGTGATGGCAGCGGTGGCCGTGCGCAGGCTTCGCCGATTCGCCGCCTGCCGGCCGATCGCGCGCGGAGCCGGGTCATCCGGGCCAGTGAAGAAGAACTGGCCGCCCACGCCGCGCGCCTGGCGATCATCGAGAAATCCGCCGGGGCACCTGCGCTCTGGGTGCAGATGGAAACGCCGCCGGCTTCCTGATTGCGACCTTTACGTACAGCCTGAGGCAGCGGGGGTACCGCCCCCGCGAGTGAGCTTCTACCCTGAGGAGAAAGGTGGGCCGAGCCCGCCCCTCAGGGAGCAACAATGTACAAAGAGCTCAAGTTCCCCGTCCTCATCGTCCATCGCGATATCAAGGCTGACACCGTTGCCGGCGACCGGGTTCGCGCCATAGCCCGCGAACTGGAGCAGGACGGTTTCACCATCCTTCCCACCGCCAGCTCCGCCGAAGGCCGCATCGTTGCCTCCACGCACCACGGGCTCGCCTGCATCCTCGTCGCTGCCGAGGGCGCCGGGGAGAACCAGCGCCTGTTGCAGGACATGGTGGAGTTGATCCGCGTCGCCCGGGTTCGCGCACCGCAGCTGCCGATCTTCGCCCTTGGCGAGCAGGTGACCATCGAAAACGCGCCGGCCGAGGCCATGGCCGACCTGAACCAGTTGCGCGGCCTGCTCTATCTCTACGAAGACACTGTGCCCTTCCTCGCCCGTCAGGTGGCCCGCGCCGCGCGCAATTACCTGGAAGGGCTGCTGCCGCCGTTCTTCCGCGCCCTGGTGGAGCACACCGCGCAATCCAACTACTCCTGGCACACGCCGGGGCACGGCGGTGGTGTTGCCTACCGTAAAAGCCCGGTGGGGCAGGCCTTCCACCAGTTCTTCGGCGAGAACACGCTGCGCTCGGACCTCTCGGTGTCGGTGCCGGAGCTGGGCTCTCTGCTGGATCACACCGGCCCGCTGGCCGAGGCCGAAGCCAGGGCTGCCCAGAACTTCGGCGCCGACCATACCTTCTTCGTCATCAATGGCACGTCGACGGCGAACAAGATCGTCTGGCATTCCATGGTCGGCCGCGACGATCTGGTGCTGGTGGACCGCAACTGCCACAAGTCCATCGTCCACTCGATCATCATGACTGGCGCCATCCCGCTCTACCTGACGCCGGAACGCAATGAACTGGGCATCATCGGACCGATCCCCCTGAGCGAGTTCAGCCGCGAATCGATCCAGGCGAAGATCGACGCCAGCCCCCTGGCCAAGGGCCGCGAGCCGAAGGTCAAGCTGGCCGTGGTGACTAACTCCACCTACGACGGGCTCTGCTACAACGCCGAGCTGATCAAGCAGGCCCTGGGCGATTCGGTGGAAGTGCTGCACTTCGACGAAGCCTGGTATGCCTACGCCGCCTTCCACGAGTTCTACGCCGGCCGCTACGGCATGTGCACTCAACGGGAGGAGCATTCGCCGCTGGTGTTCACCACCCATTCGACCCACAAGCTGCTGGCGGCCTTCAGCCAGGCCTCGATGATCCACGTGCAGGATGGCGGCACGCGCCGGCTGGACCGGCATCGCTTCAACGAAGCCTTCATGATGCACATCTCCACCTCGCCCCAGTACGGCATCATCGCTTCCCTCGACGTGGCCTCGGCAATGATGGAAGGGCCAGCCGGGCGTTCGCTCATTCAGGAGACCTTCGACGAGGCGCTGCGGTTTCGCCGGGCCCTGGCCAATGTCTGGCAGAACCTGGCGGCGGACGACTGGTGGTTCGATATCTGGGAGCCGCCACTGGTGGAAGGGGCCGACGCGGTGGTCACGGAGGACTGGCTGCTGAGCCCGGACGCCGACTGGCACGGCTTCGGCGACGTGGTGGACGACTACGTGCTACTCGACCCGATCAAGGTCACCCTGGTGACGCCCGGCCTCACCGCGGACGGCAAGCTGGGCGAGCAGGGCATTCCGGCGGCGGTGGTCAGCAAGTTCCTCTGGGAGCGCGGTCTGGTGGTCGAGAAGACCGGTCTCTATTCCTTCCTGGTGCTGTTCTCCATGGGCATCACCAAGGGCAAGTGGAGCACGCTGCTTACCGAGCTCCTGGAGTTCAAACGCGGCTACGACGCCAACCAGCCCCTGGCCGAGGCTCTGCCTTCCATCGCCACTGCCTATGGCGCGCGCTATGCCGGCATGGGGCTGCGCGACCTCTGCGACGCACTCCACGCCTGCTACCGCAATAGCGCTACGCCCAAGGCGCTGCGACGCATGTACACCAAGCTGCCGGAGCTGGCGATGAAGCCGGCTGACGCCTACGACAAGCTGGTGCGCGGCGAGGTGGAGCCGGTGCCCCTGGACAAGCTGCAGGGGCGCATCGCGGCCGTGATGCTGGTGCCTTATCCGCCGGGCATTCCGCTGATCATGCCGGGCGAGCGCTTCACTTTGGAAACCCGTGCGATCATCGACTACCTGGAGTTCGCGCGCACCTTCGACCTGAGCTTCCCGGGCTTCGATATCGACGTGCATGGGCTTAACTGTCAGGAAAGTCCTACAGGTCGCTGCTATACAGTGGACTGCATCAGGGAATAATTCGGCTTGCGGGGGAACGCGATGGCGACTGGGGAAGGGGCGAAGCCTCGCGGCAGAATGGGGTTCTGGACCTGTACCGCATTGGTGGTGGGCAACATGATCGGCTCGGGCGTGTTCCTGCTGCCCTCAAGCCTGGCCGCCTACGGTGGTCTCAGCCTGTTCGGTTGGCTGATTTCCAGTACTGGCGCGGTGATCCTGGCACTGACCTTTGCCCGCCTGGCCAGGCTCAACCCCTCGGCTGGTGGGCCCTACGCCTACACTCGCGATGGCTTTGGCAGCTTTGCCGGCTACCTTTGCGCCTGGACGTATTGGAAGGCGGCCTGGATTGGTAACGCGGCCATCGCCGTGACCCTGGTGGGTTATCTGCAGGTGTTTATCCCCGCGCTGCGCGATCCGGTGCTGATGGTGGGTACCGCCATCGGCGCGATCTGGCTCTGCACCCTGATCAACCTGCGCGGCATCGGTGCTTTTGGCCTGGCGCAGAACATCCTCACCGCGCTCAAACTCATCCCACTGCTGCTGGTGGGGATACTCGGCTGGTTCTCCTTCCATCCCGAATACTTGCGCATTCCCGAGGTCAGTGAGCTACCGCCAGGCGCTGGCGGATACGCCAATGCCATCGCCACCACGGCGGCACTGACGCTCTGGTCGTTCATCGGACTGGAGTCGGCGACCGTGCCGGCGGACGATGTCGACAACCCCAAGCGCACCATTCCCCGTGCCACGGTATTCGGAACCCTGGTGGCGGCCGGGGTCTACATCCTCTCCATCACCGCCGTACAAGGTGTGCTGCCGCCGGAAGTGCTGATGCGTTCCACCGCCCCCTTTGCCGACGCGGCGCGGGTGCTGGTGGGGGAGTGGGGCTATCACCTGGTGGCGGCGGGCGCGGTGATCGCTTGCCTTGGCGCGCTGAACGGCTGGGTGCTGCTGCAGGGGCAGATTCCCATGGCCACCGCTCGTGACGGCCTGCTGCCGGAGTCCCTGGCGCAGACCAACAAATACGGCGTGCCAGCCCATGGCCTGCTCGTATCTGGCGTGCTGGTCACGGCGTTGGTGCTGGTCGATGGGCGGGGCGACCTGGTGGATGTGTTCAACGTCATCATCCTGCTCGGCACCATGACTGGTGTCGTGCCCTACGCCTTCTGCACCGCCGCGTTGCTGCAGCAACTGGCGGTGAAACCGGGTGATTTCTCCGAGCGCGAACGAGGCCGCCTGGTGGCCATCGGCGTGCTCGGCTTCATCTATTCCATCTGGGCCCTGTATGGCACCGGCGAGCAGGCCATCTTCTGGGGCTTCCTCGTACTGATGGCCGGCATCCCGCTTTACACCTGGCGCCAGTGGCGCAACCGGGTGCAGGCGGAGACGGCCGTCAGAGCCAGTAGCTGACGGCCCACCAGCCGAGCACGCCCATCACGATGGTGTAGGGCAGGGCCATCCACACCATGCGCCCGTAGGACAGGCGCACCAGCGGTGCGATGGAAGATGTGAGCAGGAAGAGAAATGCGGCCTGGCCGTTGGGTGTGGCGACGCTGGGTAGGTTGGTGCCGGTGTTGATGGCCACAGCCAGGGTATCGAAGTGCTCGCGGGTCATGTTCCCGGCCTGCAATGCGCTCTTCACTTCCGTGATGTAGATGGTGGCGACGAAGACGTTATCGCTGATGGCCGACAGCAGCCCGTTGGCGATGAACAGCATGCCCGGCTGCTGTTCCACCGGCAGTGCCAGTACCGCATGGATGATCGGCGTGAACAGGTGCTGCTGCTGGATCACCGCCACGACCGCGAAGAACGCCACCAGCAGCGCAGTGAAGGGCAGGGCGTCCTGAAAGGCCCGGCCGATCTGGTGTTCGTCGGTGATGCCGTTGAAGCTGGTGATCAGCACGATGACCAGCAGGCCGATCAGGCCCACCTCGGCCACATGCAGCGCGAGGCAGACAATCAGGAGCAGCGCGGCGGCGCCCTGGACCATCAGGGCCAGGCGCTGGCTCTGGGTGCGCCGAGTGCCTTCTTCATGGGCGAACTCCGCCAGAATCCGCCGCACGTTGTCTGGCAGCTCCGCGCCATAGCCGAACCAGCGCAGCTTCTCCAGCAGCACGCAGGTCAGCAGGCCGGCCGCCAGAACCGGCATGGATACCGGCGCGACGTTGAAGAAGAAGTCTTTGAAATGCCAGCCGGCCTCGTGGCCGATCAGCAGGTTTTGTGGCTCGCCCACCAGCGTGCAGACGCCACCCAGTGCGGTGCCTACAGCGGCATGCATCAGCAGGCTGCGGAGAAAGGAGCGGAAGGTGTCCAGGTCCTCCCGGCTGGAGCCGGCAATCTCGTTGTCGGAATCCGGACTGTATTCTTCGTTCGCACCATTACCCGAGGCCACGCGGTGGTAAACGGCGTAGAAACCGAGGCAGACGCTGATGATCACGGCAGTCACTGTCAGTGCATCGAGGAAGGCCGAGAGGAAGGCCGCCAGCAGGCAGAACATCAGCGCCAACAGCGTCTTGCTGCGCACGCCGAGCAACAGGCGGGAGAACAGCAGGAGCAGCAGGTCCTTCATGAAGTAGATGCCGGCCACCATGAACATCAGCAGCAGGATGACCGGGAAGTTGTGCTGCAGCTCCTCATACACAGCCTGCGGTGTCGCCAGGTCAAGCAGCAGCGCTTCGACCACCAGCAGCCCGCCAGGCAGCAGCGGATAGCACTTGAGCGCCATGGCCAAGGCGAAGATGAACTCGCCCACCAGCATCCACGACGCCACCACCGGTCCCAGCGACCAGAGCGCCAGCGGGTTCAGCACCAGGAATGCGATGATCGACAGCTTGTACCACTGCGGCGAGTTGCCGAGAAAGTTGCGGCCGATGGCCACGGCAGGTGAGGCGGACATTGAGGTTGTCCCTGGACGTGTGGTGGTTGGAAGGCGCTGGGAAGGTGCCAGCCCAGTCTAGGTAGATCAAGCGCTTAAGCCGGCTTTTCCAAGTGAAGTGGTAATTGCATGGCGTGGCCTGCGTCACAGTGGGCGGCATCGACTTTTACCTTGTGCTTGTTATAGTTGCCGGGCTTCCTGAATGACACCATTTCAATGGCGCACGCCGAGGACAGACCCGTGCCTGATTACAAAGCCTTCCGTGTAGAGTTGGCAGACAAGATCGCCCATGTGCAGATCAACCGTCCGGAAAAGATCAACGCGATGAACGCGGATTTCTGGACGGAAATCGTCGAAATCTTCCGCGAGATCGAGGACAACGACGAAGTACGGGTGGTGGTGCTTTCCGGCGCGGGCAAGCATTTCTCCTCCGGCATCGACCTGATGATGCTGGCCTCGGTCGGCGCCCAGTTGGGGCCGGATGCCGGTCGCAATGCGCGCGCACTACGCCGCAAGATTCTCGAGCTGCAAGCTTCGTTCAACGCCGTCGACAACTGCAGCAAGCCGGTGATCGCGGCCATCCAGGGTTACTGCCTGGGCGGCGCCATCGACCTGATTTCGGCCTGCGACATGCGTTATTCGACGGGCGATGCGCAGTTCTCCATCAAGGAAATCGACATCGGCATGGCCGCCGACGTGGGCACCCTGCAGCGCCTGCCACGCATCATCGGCGACGGCATGATGCGCGAGCTGGCCTACACCGGCCGCACCATCGACGGTGAAGAGGCCCAGCGCCTGGGTCTGGTCAACCGTACGTTCGAGAACCAGGACGCGCTGCTCGACGGCGTGTTCGGCATTGCTCATCAGATCGCCGCCAAGTCGCCCATCGCAGTGCGCGGCACCAAGGAAATGATCCGTTACATGCGCGACCATCGGGTAGATGATGGTCTCGAGTACATCGCCACCTGGAACGCAGCCATGCTGCAATCGGCCGATCTGCGCGTGGCGATGACGGCCCACATGAGCAAGCAGAAGCCAGAGTTCGCTGACTGATGCGGTACCGCACACTCGCGCGGGAGGCGCACTGAGGCATGGTCACTGGAGTCACTTCGCTGGGTCTCGTGCGCGATGAACTGTTCGCCACCATGGAGCAGGCGGAACAGAGCCTCGAGCACTTCATTGCCGAGCGCCAGAACGGCAGCCTGCTGCAACTGGCGGTGGAGGCCATGCACCAGGTGCGTGGCACGCTCAATCTGATCGAGCTGACCGGCGCCGAACTGCTGGCGCAGGAGCTGCTCGACCAGTCCACCGACATTCCCGCCGGCGCCGGCGAGGAGCGCGATGTCCAACTGGCGGCCTTGAGCAATGCACTGCACGTGCTGCGCCGCTACCTGGAAAACCTTGACGTGCATCGGCAGGAGATGCCCGAGCTGCTGCTGCCGGCCATCAACGACTTGCGCCAGGCTGGCGGCCAGCCACCGCTGCCCGAGAGCTATTTCTTCAGCGTGCGCCTGGATCAGTCGCGCCAGACAGTGGTGCCCGGTCTGCCGGAAGGCGTCGATGCCGAAGCGCTGGGACGGCGTTTCCGCCAGGCTTACCAGCAGGGCCTGCTCGGATTCCTGCGTGGTCAGAAGGTGCCGAGTGCGCTGCGCACAATGGAGCGCGCCCTGGGCGGCATTGAGCGCCTGTACGCCGATCAACCCCGCGGACGCCTGGGCTGGATTGGTGCCGCAGCCATCGAGGCGCAGCTGGACGGCCAATTACTCGCTCGCAAGTCGCGCAAGCAGCTGTTCTCCCGCGTGGACCGTGAACTCAAGCTGCTGCTGAGCAATGCCGCCTATGAAGCGCCGCGCAGCCTGCAGAAGGAACTCCTTTATCTCGTGGCCCTGGCCGACAGCCAGGGGCCGCGCTCCCGCGAGCTGCGCGAAGTCTTCGGGATGACCGCGCTGCCGTTCACTGACCAGCTTCTGGAGCAGGAATACCAGCGCCTGTCCGGCCCCGGTCAGTCGGTAATGCGCTCGCTGTCCTCGGCCATCTTCGAAGAGCTGAACAGCGTCAAGGACATGATCGACCTCATCGAGCGCGGTACCGCGCCCAGTGAGTCCTTCGGGAATCTCCATGCCCTGCTGGGCAAGCTGGCCAAGACCCTGGTCATGGTCGGGCTGAATTCTCCCGGCAATGCCCTACAGGTGCAGTTGCCGCTGGTCGCTGCCTGGAGCGCAGGCTCACCGGTGGACGCCAACGAATTGTTGAAACTGGCCGATGCCGTGCTCTACGTAGAGGGCATGGTGGCCGGCCTGGACAGCGGTGAGCGTCGCGGTGTGCGCCAGCCGGTCGAGGCGGGCCATGAGGCGGAATCCTTCGCCAACCACCAGTTGGCCGAAGCGCGCATCGTGGTGCTCGACGAAGCTCAGGCCGGTCTGGCACTGGCCAAGCGCGCCATCACTGCCTACCTGGAGTCCAATGGCGAAAAACCGCACCTGGCCAACGTGCCGGTGAGCCTGCAAGCCGTTCGCGGTGGGCTCTGGTTCCTCGGCCAGGAACGCGCAGCAGCCCTGGTTGGCTCCTGTGGCGAGTACATCCAGCAGCAGATGCTGGAGGCGTCGGCGATGCCGTCGGAGCAGATGCTGGAAACCCTGGCCGATGCCCTGACCAGCCTCGAGTACTACCTCGAAGGCGGCGCCGGCATGCGTCGTGGATTCCAGACTGATGTGCTCGACCTGGCGGCCAATAGCGTGCGGGCCCTGGGCCTGCTGGTGGCAGCCTGAGATGGCCGGTGATCGCTGGCAGTCGGGGCTGCTGGATGCCGCAACACCCGGTGGCTGGGCCGTGGTCCACTGCCGTCAGCAGTTCCTCTCCGACAGCAACGGGGTGCTCTTTCCCCGTGAGTGGTTGAAGCGCCAGGAGCTGCCGGTGCTGGCCGAGCATGGCATCGGCCATTTCGACGGTGATCCGATCTACCTGCTGGAGCTGGCCCATCCTGCTGCAGTGGACGGTTGTTACTGGCAGGGGCTGCGCCAGGTCATGCTGCAGGGCGATCCCGATATCTTCCGCATGCTCGGCTACGCCAGCCAGATTGGCACCTGGGCTGACCAGCACCGTTTCTGCGGCAGCTGCGGGCAGCGCATGGAGCGGGTTGCGGGTGAGCGTGCGATGCGTTGCCCGAGTTGCGAGGTCCACCACTATCCACGCCTGTCGCCGAGCATGATCGTGCTGGTCAGTCGTGGCGACGAGCTGTTGCTGGCGCGCTCGCCGCGCTTCGTCACTGGCGTCTACAGCACCCTGGCCGGCTTCGTCGAGCCGGGTGAGTCGGTGGAAGACTGCGTAGCCCGCGAGGTGCGGGAAGAAGTGGGCGTGGAAATCGGCAACATCCAGTACATCGCCAGCCAGAACTGGCCGTTCCCGCATTCGCTGATGCTGGGCTTCCATGCCGAGTACCGCAGCGGAGACATCGTGCCGCAGCCGGGCGAGATCGAAGATGCCCGCTGGTTCCGCGTGGATGCGCTGCCACCCTTGCCGGCGCAGCGCTCCATCGCGCGTTACCTCATCGACCTCTATGTAGCGCGGCGTCTCGGCTTAGCCGAACCAGTGCTGCCACACTAGGCGCGCGGTCAGCGCCAACACCACCATGATGAACACCGGGCGGATGAACTTGGCACCGCCCTGGATGGCGGTGCGCGCGCCGAGGAAGGCGCCCGCCATGAGTGCGATGCCCATGCTGATCCCCAGTGCCCAGGCCACCTGGCCAGCGGCGATGAAGACCACCAGTGCCATGGCGTTGCTGACGAAGTTCATGCTGCGGGCAACGCCGCTGGCACGCACCAGGTCCAGGGGATAGAGCAGCAGGCTGCTGACCGTCCAGAAGGCGCCCGTGCCGGGGCCGGCGACACCGTCGTAGAACCCGAGGCCAAGCCCTTGGGGCCATTGACGACGACGGGCGATGGGCGCGTCCTCATGGTGCTGGACATCCGGGGTCTTGCCGAACAGCAGGTAGAGGCCACATCCGAATACCACCACCGGCAGCATCTGATTGAGCCATTCGGCGGGCAGCCAGTGGGCGATCACCGCGCCTAGGGCCGCGCCGATGGCGGTTGCGATCAGCGCATTGCGCCATTTCGACGGGTCGAACAACTTGCGGCGGTAGAAGGTGTAGCTGGCAGTGGCTGAGCCGAAGGTGGCGCAGAGCTTGTTGGTGCCCAGCACCAGGTGGGGTGGCAGGCCGGCGGTGAGCAGGGCAGGGATGGTCAGCAGGCCGCCGCCGCCAGCGATGGCATCGATGAATCCGGCAAGGAAGGCAACAGCGGCGAGAATCGCCAGGGTGGCGGGATCGACCGCCAGCTCGAAGGGGATTGGCATGGAAAACGAGGTCCGTGTCTACAACTGCCGCGTGGCTTGTGGCTGCGGCGGGGGGAGTTGCGCATAATGCCGGCATTTTCAAGCATAAGGAATGGGCTCCATGCAGTATGACGGCCTGGCCTGGGCAGCCGCCCTGCTGGCAGTGTTGGTCGCGGTCGTAGCCGGACGCATCCTCTTCGATCGCAGCTGGTTTCTCGGCTGGCTTCGTGGCACCTGCGGCCTCGCTTTCCTGGCCCTGGCGCTGCTGGTAGCGCTGGTCGCCCGGGACCTGTGGAGCTACGACGCGCTTCCCGAAGACAAGCCGCTGGTGACCCTGAGCTTCAAGTCCCTGGGGCCGCAGAGCTATGAGGTCACCCTGCTGGAAGGGGCCATCGAGCGCGAGGTGCTGCTGGATGGCGACCTCTGGCAACTGGATGCGCGGCTGTTCAAGTGGAAAGGACTGGGCAACCTGCTGGGGCTGCAACCGGGCTATCGCCTGGAGCGTCTGTCGGGCCGCTTCCTGGCCATCGAACAGCAGAACCTGGCCCAGCATCCGCGCGCGCAGCTGGCGAGCAGCCTCTACGGCGTCGACTTTTGGCGCTGGCTACGTATGGCCCAGCGTGACTTCTTCCTCTTCGTGCCCGAGGCGCAGCGGGTGACCTATCTGCCCATGGCTGATGGCGCGGTCTATTCGGTGAGCCTGTCACCCACCGGCCTGCTGGCCCAGCCGCTGAACCCGGTGGCCAAGGAAGCGTTGAAGGACTGGCGCTGATTCCAGGACAACGCCATAGCCCTGTAGGGTGGATGGCGCTTTTTCATCCACCAGCGGCGCTATGCCGGGCCACGAATGGTGGACCGGTGAAGCGTGGTCCACCCTACGGCTCTGTTCGCGAGCAAGCTCGCTCCTACACGTTCGGTCATGAGCCAGGTGCAGAGATCATGCGCTAGCCCTGTAGGGTGGATGGCGCTTTTTTCATCCACCAGCGGCGCCATGCGGGGCCTCGAATGGTGAACCGGGAGAGCAGGCTCTATCGGTGTCCGGGGCCAGAAGAAGCGCAGTCGTTCGTATGTTCGGTTCCACGAAATTGCAGGCATGAAAAAAGGGAGCCATCAGGCTCCCTTTTTTCATGGGCGTGATCCTCAGGAGAGGAAGCCGCCGTCGACGTTGAGGGCAACGCCGGTGGTGTAGCTGGAGGCAGCACTGGCCAGATACAGCACGGCACCGGCCATTTCGCTCGGGTCAGCCACGCGCTTCAGCGGGATGCGCTGCAGGGCGACTTCGCGGATGGCATCGTTCTTCACCAGGGCCGAGGCGAACTTGGTGTCGGTCAGGCCCGGGAGCAGGGCGTTGCAGCGGATGCCGAACTGGGCGCATTCCTTGGCGAACACCTTGGTCATGCTGATCACGGCGGCCTTGGTCACGGAATAGATGCCCTGGAACTCGCCCGGGGAAACACCGTTGATGGACGCGACGTTGATGATGCTGCCACCACCGTTCTGCTTCATCAGCTTGCCGCCTTCGATGGACATGAAGTAGTAGCCACGGATGTTGACGTCCACGGTTTTCTGGAAGGCCGAGAGGTCGGTGTCCAGCACGTTGCAGAACTGCGGGTTGGTGGCGGCGTTGTTGACCAGGATGTCGAGGCGGCCGAACTTCTCGCGGATCTCGGCGAAGACGCTCTGGATCTGCTCCATTTCACCGATATGGCAGGCGATGGCGGTGGCCTTGCCACCCTCGGCGATGATGGCATCGGCAACGGCCTGGCAGCCCTCGATCTTGCGGCTGGAGACGATCACGTGGGCGCCTTGCTGGGCCAGCAGCTTGGCGATGGATTCACCGATACCGCGGCTGGCGCCGGAAACGAAGGCGATCTTGCCGTCGAGGTCGAACAGGTTAGTCTTGGACATGGGATTCCCCTTGTTGTAAGCCGGTTTACAGCCGTGATTGCTTGATGACTTGCAGGCTCATCTGCTCCAGCAGCTTGTTCATGTGGATGAACTGGGCGAAGCGCTTGTCCTGGGTCTGTCCGTGGAAATAGCGGTAGTAGATCTGCTGCACGATGCCAGCCAGGCGGAACAGGCCGTAGGTGTAGTAGAAGTCGAGGTTGGTGATGGGCGGCAGGCCGGCGCGTTCGGCGTAATAGTCGGCGAACTCCTGGCGGGTGAGCATGCCCGGCAGATGGCTCGGCTGGCGGCGCATCAGTTGCACCGGGGCCGGGTCCTTTGCCTCGATCCAGTAGGCGAGGGTGTTGCCCAGGTCCATCAGCGGATCGCCGATGGTGGTGAGCTCCCAGTCCAGCACGCCGATGATCTTCATCGGGTTGGCCGGGTCGAGGATCACGTTGTCGAAGCGGTAGTCGTTGTGGACGATGGCCGGCTTGTGGTGGTCGGCGGGCATCTTGTCCTTGAGCCAGGCCTTGACCGGCTCCCAGGTCGGTGCGTCCGGAGTCAGGGCTTTCTCATAGCGGTCGCTCCAACCGGCGATCTGGCGTTGCACGTAGCCTTCCGGCTTGCCCAGGTCGCCCAGGCCGCAGGCGTTGTAGTCGACGTTGTGAAGCTCAACCAGCTTGTCGATGAAGCTCAGGCACAGTTCGCGGGCCTGGCTTTCTTCAAGCTTCAGGTCGGCCGGCAGGTCAGCCCGCAGGATCACGCCCTTCACCCGATCCATCACGTAGAACTCGGCGCCGATCACCGACTCGTCAGTGCAGTGCACGTGGGCTTTCGGGCAGTAGGGGAAGCCGGCGTTGAGCTGGTTGAGGATGCGGAACTCGCGACCCATGTCGTGGGCGGACTTGGCTTTGTGGCCAAAGGGCGGACGGCGCAGCACGAATTCCCGGTTGGGGTATTCCAGCAGGTACGTCAGGTTGGAGGCGCCGCCCGGGAACTGGCTGATGCGCGGCGTTCCGTCCAGGCCGGGAATGTTGGCCTTGAGGTACTGGTCGATAACGGCGGCGTCGAGCTCTTCGCCTTCGCGGATGCGGGTGGACTGATCAGTAAGCGTCAT
The DNA here is from genome assembly GCF_029871235.1 of Pseudomonas sp. BN411. Lineage (GTDB taxonomy): Bacteria > Pseudomonadota > Gammaproteobacteria > Pseudomonadales > Pseudomonadaceae > Metapseudomonas. The sequence continues at coordinate 87,702 of NZ_SSOM01000068.1, read as the reverse complement.
GCTTATCCCTTCTGTTTATGATGGGGGCCCGAGATTATTCGCTAATCTAATGCCGCCTTGGGGGCGTCACAAGCCGAACGAGCCGTTATAGACAAAGGTGTTGCAGCACAATCAGGCTGCCTGATTCGCCCACAGTGCATGCATTGGGCGAAAAAAAACCGGAGCCCTGGGACTCCGGTTCTTCGTTCTGGATCTCAGCGTAAAGCTTAGACCGGGAACAGTTCGCCAAGCTTCATAGCCAGCATCATGTCGCCTTCGGCGCGCAGCTTGCCGGCCATGAAAGCCTGCATGCCGTCGGTTTCGCCGGTCATGATGCCAACCAGGGTGGCGCTGTCCATGATCAGGGTGACGTTCGGGTTGGCGGCGTCGCCCTGCTGCACGTCGCAGGTACCGTCTTTGACTGCCAGGTAGTGGTTGTCGCCGTCTTCGATGTTGAACTGGAACACCAGGTCCAGGCCAGCGGCGGCACCGGCGTTGAACTTGGACTGCATGGTTTTGACGATGTCAGCAACGTTGGTCATGGTGTTTTCCTTTTTCTAGGGTTTTTTCAGCGGCCTATCCGGCCGCAGTAGGCCGGGCTCAGCGATAGGTGATGAGCTCCGGCGCCTTCAACAGTTCCAGATGCACATGACTGTTGAAGGAAGCCAGGGTCACCTCGCTGCCGCGGAACTTCAGGCGATTGAGCGAGGTGTTGACGATCTGCCAGTTGAGGCCGAAGGCGTTCTCGGCCGGGATGCCGGTCACCAGGTGGAGTAGGGCGGTGATGGTGCCGCCGGAGGTGAACACGGCGATGTTCTGCTTGTTGTCCGCTTCGGCCAGGATGCGCTCCAGGCCGCCGCGAACCTGCTCGACGAAGTCCTTCCAGCTTTGCAGGTCGGGCACGTCGTGTTCACCAGAGACCCAGCGCAGCACCAGCTTGGAAAACAGGCGCTGGAACTCGGCGCGATTCTGCGCGCCATTGCGTAGCACGTGCAGGGCTTCGGGTTCTTCGGTGAGCAGGTCGGGGAGCAGGGCGCGGATCATTGCGTCTGCGTCGAATTCGTTGAAGGCCGGATCGATCTGGATCGCAGGAGCGCCGAGGCCGACAGCGTCGAACTGCGCCAGTGCGGCCTGGGCGGTGTGTTGCTGGCGTCGCAGATCGCCGCTGTAGCAACGATCAAGGCGCAGGCCTAGTTGGGCAAGGTGGGCGCCCAGCACTTCGGCCTGGCGGATACCGATGGGCGAGAGCACATCGTAGTCATCGGCACCGAAGGAAGCCTGGCCATGTCGAATCAGGTAGATACTGCCCACGTACTGGCGTCCCGTGAGGTTGAAAGTTCCGCGAAGATATGGGGAAGCCCGGGGCCTGTCAACGAAAAAACATACGCTTGTTTGAATGCATTCCCACTGTTTATGAAGACGTTTCCAGTCGCTGGCGAGCCGGGGGTGGCGCCGTTATGCTTGCTGGTCGTCGCGCCGCCGAAAGGCTGGCGCCAGGAGGGATTACAAGGGGGATACAAGTGGAGTTCTTTGCCGATTACGCAGGCTTTCTGGCCAGGACCGTTACCGTGCTGGTGGCCATCCTGGTGGTGCTGGCAGCCATTGCTGCACTGCGTGGCCGCAATCGCCGCGTTGCCAGCGGTCATCTGGATGTACGCAAGCTCAACGATTTCTACAAGGGCCTGCGCGAGCGCCTGGAACATTCGGTGCTGGATAAGGCGCAGCTGAAGGCTGCGCAAAAGGCCGAGGCCAAGGCAGCGAAGCAGTCGAAGAAAGCTGGCAAGCACAAGCCTCGGGTGTTCGTGCTGGATTTCGATGGCGACATCAAGGCGTCGGCCACCGATCACCTGCGCCATGAAGTGACCGCGCTGCTGTCCATGGCCACGGACAAGGACGAAGTGGTGGTGCGCCTGGAAAGTGGTGGCGGCATGGTGCACAGCTACGGCCTGGCGTCTTCGCAGCTGGCGCGCATTCGTGATGCAGGCGTGCCGCTGACCGTCTGCGTGGACAAAGTGGCGGCCAGCGGCGGCTACATGATGGCGTGCATCGGCGACAAGATCCTCGCTGCGCCGTTCTCCATCATCGGCTCCATCGGCGTCGTCGCGCAGTTGCCCAACGTGCATCGCCTGCTGAAGAAGCACGACATCGATTTCGAGGTGCTCACCGCCGGCGAGTACAAGCGCACCCTCACCGTGTTCGGCGAGAACACCGACAAGGGCCGGCAGAAGTTCCAGGAAGACCTGGAAGCCACCCACGAGCTGTTCAAGGGCTTCGTCGGGCGCTATCGCCCTCAGCTGGATATGGCCGAAATCGCCACGGGTGAGGTCTGGCTGGGCATGGCAGCGCGGGACAAGCAACTGGTGGATGAGCTGAGTACCAGCGACGAGTACCTCGCCGCGCGTGCCAAGGAAGCGGAGCTGTTCCATCTGCATTTCGCCGCTCGCAAGAGCTTGCAGGAGCGCGTCGGGCTTGCCGCCAGCATGGCGGTCGATCGCGTGCTGCTGAGTTGGTGGGAACGGTTGAGCCAGCAGCGCTTCTGGCAGTGACGCTGATCGCTGCCAAAGCGTTCTGATCGCGGCGTCTCGATTCCTTCATGTCGATTCGCCGCGTGCTTTCGTCGCACTCGGTTCCGCTTACTCTTCGCTGCACTTCCGTCTGCATGATCTAGGCTAACTCCTGTTGCTGACGGAGATCTGCTGCCATGACTGCCGATAGCAGGGGTGACACGAGCAAGCGCAAGGAAACCCGGCTATTCCTGTTCCTAGTGGCCTGCCTGTTTCCCATCCTTTCCGTGATGATCGTCGGTGGCTACGGCTTCATCGTCTGGATGTACCAGATGATCGCCGGGCCGCCGGGCCCGCCTGTGTAACGCGCCCGCGCGCTCCTCGCCCATAGTCAGATCGAACCCATGAGGCCAAGGACGATGCCGGAATCTCTGCACATCGCCAGTCTGATCGTACATCTCCATCCCCGCCTGCTTGCCGCGGTGAAAGACAACCTGCGCCGGATACCGGACCTCGAGCTCCACCAGGAGAGCCCCGAAGGCAAGCTGGTGGTTGTGCTCGAAGCACGGGATGAAAGCAGGATTCTTGCGACCCTCGACAGCATCCAGAACCTGCCGGGCGTGCTCAACGCCGCGCTGGTCTATCACGAAATCCTCGACGATCCGGAGCTCACCGAACTGACCGTGGACGGGAATCACACCGGAGATGCCTGATGAAACTCACTCGCCGTGAATTCGCCAAGGCCAATGCCGCTGCCATCGCGGCTGCGGCCGTCGGCCTGCCGATCTTCAGCACCGCCAGCAACCTCATCACCGAATCGGACATGACCCGCCTGGAATGGAACAAGGCACCCTGCCGGTTCTGCGGCACCGGGTGCGGGGTAATGGTTGCCACCCGCGATGGCAAGGTCGTCGCGACCCACGGCGATATCAAGGCCGAGGTGAACCGTGGCATCAACTGCGTGAAGGGCTATTTCCTGTCGAAGATCATGTACGGCAGTGATCGCCTGACCGAACCGCTGCTGCGCATGAAGGACGGCAAGTTCGACAAGCAGGGAGAGTTCCAGCCCATTAGCTGGGACCAGGCGTTCGACATCATGGCGGAGAAGTTCAAGGCCTCCCTAAAGGCCAAGGGGCCAGGCTCCATCGGCATGTTCGGCTCCGGTCAGTGGACGATCTGGGAAGGGTATGCCGCGAACAAGTTGTTCAAGGCCGGATTCCGCTCCAACAACATCGACCCCAACGCCCGCCATTGCATGGCTTCCGCCGTGATGGGTTTCATGCGCACGTTCGGCATGGATGAGCCAATGGGTTGCTATGACGATATCGAGGCCACGGACACCTTCGTGCTCTGGGGTTCGAACATGGCCGAGATGCATCCGGTGCTCTGGTCGCGGGTCACCGATCGCCGGCTCAGTGCGCCCCAGGTCAAGGTCGCGGTGCTGTCCACCTTCCAGCACCGCAGCTTCGATCTCGCGGACATCCCCATGGTGTTCAAGCCGCAGAGCGACCTGTTCATCCTTAACTACATCGCCAACCACATCATCCAGAGCGGCGCGGTCAATCAGGACTTCATCGACAAACACGTCAGGTTCGCCCACGGCGCCGAGGACATCGGCTACGGACTACGGCCCACTGACCCGCTGGAACAAAAGGCGAAGAATGCCGCCAAGGCCAACACCTGGTCGGACATCGGTTTCGATGAGTTCGCCGCCTACGTCAAACCCTACACCCTCGAACGTGCGGCCAAGGAGTCCGGGGTTTCCGCTACGCACCTGAAAGCCCTGGCCGAGATGTATGCCGATCCGAAGCGCAAGGTGGTGTCGTTCTGGACCATGGGTTTCAACCAGCACACGCGTGGGGTCTGGGCAAACAACCTGATCTACAACATTCACCTTCTCACCGGGAAGATCAGTGAAGAGGGCAACAGCCCGTTCTCTCTCACCGGCCAGCCCTCCGCCTGCGGCACTGCCCGGGAAGTCGGTACCTTCTCTCATCGCCTTCCCGCCGACCTGTTGGTGGCCAATCCGAAGCATCGGGAAACCGCCGAGAAAATCTGGAAGGTTCCACCCGGCACGATCCAGGAAAAGCCAGGTTTCCACGCTGTCGAGCAGAGTCGGATGCTCAAGGATGGTGTGCTCAACGTCTACTGGCAGCAGGTCAGCAACAACATCCAGGCGGGCCCGAACCTGATGCAGGAAACCCTGCCTGGATGGCGCAACCCGGATAACTTCGTGATCGTTTCCGATGTCTATCCGACCACGTCGGCCCAGGCCGCGGATCTGATCCTGCCCAGCGCCATGTGGGTGGAGAAAGAGGGAGCCTATGGCAATGCTGAACGCCGTACGCAGTTCTGGCATCAACTGGTCAGTGCGCCGGGTCAGGCCAGGTCCGATCTCTGGCAACTGGTGGAATTCTCCAAGCGCTTCACCACCGACGAGGTCTGGCCAGAAGAGTTGCTGGCCACGGCGCCCGGACTCAAGGGCAAGACGCTTTTCGAGGTGCTCTTCAAGAATGGCCAAGTCGATGCCTATGGCTCAGAGGAGGTCGCCCAGGGCTACGCCAATGACGAAGCCAAGGCGTTCGGTTTCTACCTCCAGAAGGGCCTGTTCGAGGAGTACGCCAGTTTCGGTCGCGGCCACGGGCACGACCTGGCTCCCTTCGACGCGTATCACGAGGCGCGTGGGCTGCGCTGGCCGGTGGTGGATGGCAAGGAAACCCGCTGGCGTTACCGGGAGGGGCACGATCCCTATGTCACCAAGGGCAGCGGCGTGCAGTTCTACGGCTATCCGGACAAGAAGGCGATCATCTTCGCGCTGCCCTACGAGCCGCCAGCCGAGATGCCGGACCAGGAATTTCCCTTCTGGCTGAGCACCGGGCGGGTGCTGGAACACTGGCACACCGGCACCATGACGGCGCGCGTTCCCGAACTCTACAAGGCGGTTCCCGATGCGCTGGTCTACATGCATCCCGATGACGCACGGGAGCTGAAGCTGCGCCGTGGCAGTGAGGTGAAGGTCGTCAGCCGACGCGGCGAGATCCGTGCGCGGGTGGAAACGCGTGGGCGCAACAAGCCACCGCAAGGGTTGGTGTTCGTACCCTTCTTCGATGCCAACAAGCTGATCAACAAGGTCACCCTGGATGCCACTGACCCCATCTCCAAGCAGACCGACTTCAAGAAGTGCGCGGTCCGCATAGAACTGGTCAGCCTGGCGTGAGGACGCAGACATGAAACGGATCACCCTCGCGCTCCTCGCCCTGCTGTGCAGCGTGACGGCATTGGCCGCCGACCCTGGTTATCCTCTGGACGCTCCCGCACCCGACGGCCGCCGCCCCGGTGGCAGCCTGGCCGAGTCGCAGCCGGCGCCACCGCTGGCCAATGACGAGAACAAGGACTTGCGACGCGAACGCAACTATCCCGAACAGCCGCCCACCATCCCCCACAGCATCCGGGGCTACCTGATCGACATCAACAGCAACAAGTGCCTGACCTGCCACAGCCGGGCTGCAAGCGCCAAGACGCAGGCGCCGATGATCAGCATCACCCATTACATGGACCGGGACGGCCAGGCACTGGCCGCGGTGGCACCCAGACGCTACTTCTGCACCCAGTGCCACGTGGTGCAGAAGGACGTGCAGCCCCTGGTCGGCAACACCTACGAGAATATCGACCAGTTGCTCCAGCGACAGGCAGAGAGCACCGGGAAGAAGCCCTGAGGAGCCACCATGAAAGCACTTTTCGCCTGGTTCCTCGGGTACTGGAGCATCCTGCGCCGACCCAGCGTGCACTACAGCCTGGGCTTCCTGACCCTGTCCGGATTCATCGCCGGGATCATCTTCTGGGGCGGCTTCAACACGGCGCTGGAGGCGACCAATACCGAGACATTCTGCATCTCTTGCCACGAGATGCGGGACAATGTCTATGCGGAACTCAAGGACACGATCCACTACACCAATCGCTCCGGTGCGCGCGCGACCTGCCCGGACTGTCATGTGCCGCACAAGTGGACTGACAAGATCGCGCGCAAGATGCAGGCCTCGAAGGAAGTCTGGGGCAAGGTCTTCGGCACCATCGATACCCGCGACAAGTTCCTGGCCTTGAGGCGGGAACTCGCCGAGCACGAATGGGCGAGGCTCAAGGCCAACGACTCGCTGGAATGTCGCAATTGCCACAACTTCGACTACATGGACTTCACCCGCCAAGGGCAGCGTGCGCGGCAGATGCACTCCACCGCGCTGGCTTCTGGCGAAGCGACCTGCATCGACTGCCACAAGGGGATCGCGCACCACCTACCCGACATGACGGGCGTGAAAGGGTGGCAATAGCGGCCCTGGTCGGTGGGCATCAGGCCAGCTCAGGGAGCAGCACATCATTCCACAGGGACTGTTCAAACTGCGGTTTGAAGAAGCCGAAGTGGCCAATGTTCTTTACGCCCACATCCGCCGGGGCAATACGCTTGAAGCGCTTCTCGGCCTGGCGATAGAAACTGTGCAGTGACTCGGTATTGCGCCCGGACATCATCTCGTCATCGGTAAAGGAAATGGAGGTGATGGGCGTGCACACCGCAGAGTAGGCCGCGCGCACGTTCTCGCCTTCAGCGCCCACGGCGTACTCCGGATCCAGGCACCAGCGGCGCCACTGATTGATCACGCCCTTGGGCAGGTCGCCCACCATGCCCAGTCGCTTGCCGGGGAAGTAGCCGGCCAGGGGCGTCACCAGCGGTGCTATCAGGAACCACAGTAGCCAGGCACGGCTACGGAGTTCGGCGGTGTTCTCACGCCAGTAGCCGCTGCCGGTGGCGATGGTCAGTGCCTTGCTGATGCGCTCGGTGCCTTCGACGAAGGGCAGGATCTGCCCGCCCAGGCTGTGGCCGATCCAGTACAGCGGCTTGTCGCCGGCGGCGTTTGCCACTAGCGAGAGCATGGTGCTGCAGTCGTGGCGGGCCCAGTCGAGGATGTCCACATCCAGATTGCGCAGGTGGCCATTGCGCGACTGTCCCATTCCGACGTAGTCGAACGTGGCAACCAGATAGCCGCGTTCGGCAAGCCAGGTGGCGAAGGGCGCGTAATAGCGCTGTGGCACGCCCATGGCGGGTACTATGAGCACCGCGGCCTGCACCTCGCCTTTCGGGCGGAACCAGGTGGCGCTGATGAAGTGGCCGTTGCCATTGTCGATCCGGGTTTCTGTCGAACTGGTCATTGCATCCGTCCTGGCGTGGAAAGGGCTTCTGGAAATACGCGAATCCCGGCAGTATACGAAAGCTAGAAAGTTATTCTAGAAAAATATTCTAGTCTCATCAGAGGACATTCATGGGCCGTCCCTCCCGCAAAGACGACATTCTCCAGGCCGCCCTGGCCTGCTTCAGCGAGCAGGGCGTGGATGCCACCACCATCGAGATGATCCGCGACCGTTCCGGCGCCAGCATTGGTAGCCTCTACCACCACTTCGGCAACAAGGAGCGGATCATCGCGGCGCTCTACCTGGAGGGCGTGGGCGGCTACGCGCGTCTGCTTGAGGCGGGCTTCGCCAGGGTGGAAGGCGCCGAGGCGTGCATCAAGCTGCTGGTAGGTTGCTATGTCGACTGGGTACTGGCGAACCCTGACTGGGCGCGCTTCATCCTGCACAGCCGGGGGAGGGTGGAAGCGAGCGAGCTGGGTGGACAATTGCGTGAAGCCAACCGCCTGCACCACGGACGCATCGATGAAGTCCTGCGGCCTTACCGTGAGTCGGGTGCCTACCGCGAGATGCCGCGGGATTGCTTCGTCTCCGTGGTCATCGGACCGGTGCAGGATTTCACCCGCAACTGGTTGGCCGGGCGAACCCGTACCAGCCTGGCGGACTGCCGCGAGCTGTTCATGCAAGTGGCGTGGGATGCGGTTCGTGCTGGGTAACTGTAGGGGCGAATTTATTCGCCAACCGGACCGAAGGTTCGGCCCTCAATAAGTCGGGGCAGCTGCGCCGCCCTTGGCGAATGAATTCGCCCCCACAGAGATATAGGCCAATTGGGACATCGCCAAACAAAAAGCCCCGCGATTGCGGGGCTTTTTATTGGTGCAGCGGTTAGGCCGTGCGACGGCGGAACAGCGGCAGGGTCTGGTCGCTGGATGCCTGGTAGACCTCGGCAAACTCTTCGAAGGCCTTGAGGGCGTCCTGCGGATCCTTGTCCGCGCGCAGGGCAAAGGCGTCGAAACCGCAACGCTTGAGGGCCCAGAGCTGATCACGCAGTACATCGCCGATGGCGCGTACTTCACCCTTGTAGCCGTAGCGCTGGCGCAGCAGGTAGGCGGTGGAGGAGTGACGGCCATCGGTGAAGGCCGGGAAGTTCAGCGCGATGACCTGGAAGAACTCCAGTTGGTCGGCGATTTCCTCGATTTCCTCGTCGCTGTCCAGCCACACACCCAGGCCGCCGTCGCGGGCTTTCAGTGCGTGAGCGTGGTCGCGCCAGAGGGCCAGCGGGACGATGATGTCGTCGCAGTTGGGAACGCCGTCCAGGGTCGCGTCCTTGGTCAGCAGGTGCCAGGTTTCGTCGATCACCTGGCCGTTCTTAATGATTCGCTGCATATACGCGCTCCTTGAACGGGTCGATACCGATACGGCGGAAGGTGTCGAGGAATTGCTCGTCTTCGGTGCGCTGTTCCACGTAGACCTTGATGATCTTCTCGATCACATCGGCCATTTCGTCCTGGGCGAAGGACGGGCCGAGGATCTGCGCCAGGCTGGCGTCACGGCCGGCACTGCCGCCGAGGGATACCTGGTAGAACTCCTGGCCTTTCTTGTCCACGCCGAGGATGCCGATGTGGCCCACGTGGTGGTGGCCGCAGGCGTTCATGCAGCCGGAAATGTTCAGGTCGAGGTTGCCGATGTCGAACAGGTAGTCCAGGTCGTCGAAGCGGCGCTGGATGGCTTCGGCCACCGGGATCGACTTGGCGTTGGCCAGGGAGCAGAAGTCGCCGCCCGGGCAGCAGATAATGTCGGTCAGCAGGCCCACGTTCGGGGTGGCGAAACCGAGTTCGCGCAGTTCGCCCCACAGGGTGAACAGCTGGGACTGCTCGACGTCGGCCAGGATGATGTTCTGGTTATGGCTGTTGCGCACTTCACCGAAGCTGTAGCGATCGGCCAGATCGGCGATGGCGTCCAGCTGCTTGTCGGTGACGTCGCCAGGTGCCACGCCAGTGGGCTTGAGCGACAGGGTTACTGCGGCGTAGCCGGGCTTCTTGTGGGCGATGACGTTGCGCACGCGCCAGCGGGCGAAGCCGGGGTGCTCGGCTTCCAGTGCGGCGAGAGCGGCGTCCTGGTCTTCCAGGGCCTTGTACGACGGATCGACGAAGTGCTTGGCAACGCGTGCCACTTCTTCTTCGGTCAGGGTGGTGGGGCCATCCTTCAGGTGGGCCCACTCGGCGTTCACGCGCTCAGCGAAGACTTCGGGGGTCAGCGCCTTGACGAGGATCTTGATCCGCGCCTTGTACTTGTTATCGCGACGGCCATAGCGGTTGTACACGCGCAGGATGGCGTCGAGATAGCTGATCAGGTGCTGCCAGGGCAGGAATTCATTGATGAAGCTGCCGACGATCGGGGTACGGCCCAGGCCGCCGCCCACGGATACGCGGAAGCCCAGCTCGCCGGCAGCGTTCTGTACTGCTTCCAGGCCGATGTCGTGGACTTCGATAGCAGCGCGGTCGCTCACGGCGCCATTGACGGCGATCTTGAACTTGCGCGGCAGGTGGGAGAATTCCGGGTGGAAGGTGGACCACTGACGGATGATCTCGCACCAGGGGCGCGGGTCGACGAGTTCGTCACGGGCGACGCCGGCGAACTGGTCGGTGGTGGTGTTGCGGATGCAGTTGCCGCTGGTCTGGATGGCGTGCATCTGCACGGTGGCCAGCTCGGCGAGAATTTCCGGCACGTCTTCCAGTTCCGGCCAGTTGTACTGGACGTTCTGGCGGGTGCTGATGTGGGCGTAGCCCTTGTCGTAGTCGCGAGCGATCTGAGCCAGCTTGCGCACCTGCACGGAAGAAAGCAGGCCATAGGGCACGGCGACGCGCAGCATGGGCGCGAAGCGCTGGATATACAGGCCGTTCTGCAGGCGCAGCGGGCGGAATTCCTCTCCCGAAAGCGTGCCTTCCAGATAGCGGCGGGTCTGATCGCGGAACTGCTTGACGCGGTCCTCGACGATCCGTTGATCGTACTCGTCGTATACGTACATGAAATGTCCTGTTATCAGGCTGTTTACAGCTTTTCTGCGCGCACGGCCGCGCACTCCCCGCGGAGCCGGAGGAAGATACCAGTTCGTGGTTATGCGCAAAAGTGATGTTTGAGTATATGTAAAGAACCAAAAGTTATGGCTTTGTACGGGTGCATAACCCTTCGGCTTGAGGCGCTGCGGGGGCTGGTCTTTACTCGAAGTGCAAGCCGCCTATAACCACAACAACCGGGGGACGCCATGACCGAACATTCCGAAGACACCAACCACGACAGCAAGGTCGATGCCTGGGCCATCTTCTTCCTGATCCTGATTGCCGTTTCCACTGCTGTGTTCTGGGTCAGCCATCAATAAGGGACACGTGGGGCGGACTGGCTTCCGCTCGTCCGCCCCACCTTATCCGGTCGCCCTGCGATAAGCGGTTATACTGCGCCGCTGCTTATTCAGGGTTATGGAATGAAAGGACGTTGTGCCTCCCTTCTGTTTTTTCTCTGCCTGGGGCTCAGCCAGTCGCTGAGTGCCGCTTCGGTGGTGTTTCTCAACCCGGGCCGGACCCACGAACCCTTCTGGGCCAGCTATGCGCAGTTCATGCAGGCAGCCGCCAGCGACCTGGGCATGAAGCTGGAAATCCGCTATGCCGAACGCAGCCTGGAGCGGATGCTCGACCAGGCTCGCGAAGTGCTGCAGGGCGAGAATCGGCCTGATTACCTGGTTTTCGTCAACGAGCAGTACGCTGCGCCGGAAATCCTGCGGCTGGCCCGCGGCAGTGGGGTCAAGCTGTTCACGGTGAACAGCACGCTGACGCCTGACCAGCAGGCCGTGACCGGAGGCACCCGGGAGCGTTACCCGGACTGGATCGGCAGCATGGTTCCCAATGATGAGGAAGCCGGCTATCTGATGGCGTATACATTGCTGGAGCAACAGGCGCGCCGTACACCAGGCCAGCCCTTCGAGGTGCTGGCGTTCTCCGGGGTCAAGCAGACACCCGCCGCCCAGCGCCGCGAGCAGGGGCTGATGGCCGCTCTCGCCGAGTTCCCCCAGGCCCGCCTGCGACAGCTGGTCTACAGCGAGTGGAATCGCGATCGCGCCTACAACCAGGCCCTGCAGCTGTTCCAGCGTTATCCGAGCGTCAGTGTCGTGTGGTCGGCCAACGATGAAATGGCCTTCGGTGCGATGAAGGCGGCCAGCGAGCTGGGACACAAGCCGGGGCGGGACATGTACTTCTCCGCCCTGAACAATTCCCCGGAAGTCCTGCGCGCCTACCTCGATGGGCAGATCAGTGCCCTGGTCAGCGGCCACTTCACCCTTGGCGGCTGGGCGATGGTGCTGCTGCATGACTACGACGCAGGCGTGGACTTTGCCCAGCACGGGGGCAAGGATCGCGAAGTGCGACTGTTCATGGCCCTGGACCGGGACAGAGCGAAGCGTCTCCTGCGGCACATCGAGCGGCAGGGCTACGACCTGGATTTCCGCGCCTTCAGCCTGGTGGGCAAAAAGGCTACGGCTGACTACCGCTTCTCCCTGGAACCGCTGATCGACTGAGGCTCACACCCCGGCGAGGTGGAGTATCACTTTCACCAGTCCGAACAGCACCAGCACGAAGATGGCGGTGAACAGCACCCCGAGAATGATGAAGTGGCTGGGTTTGCCACGGCTGAAGTCGCGGGCTCGATTCTTCCCGCTCTGCACGCCGAATGCCGCCGCCAGCACGCTCTGCAGCATCTCGCGGAAGCTCAGGGGTTGATCGTGATTCTTGTCGTCCATGGGCACCTCCTGGCCTGAGCTTAGCTCGTCGGCCGGGAAATGCTGTCTGGTCGCTCAGGAGGCCGAGCGGTGCAGGCGGCGGGTATTGACCACTTCCACCGCGCGGGCACGCAGCTGGCCGCAGCCGCCTTCGACGTCCTGGCCGGCGGAGTTGCGCACCTTGGTGAGGATGCCGCGGCTGTGCAGGTAGCGGACCATCTGCACGATGCGATCGCCCTCCGGGCGCTGGTACTCGTCCGCATCCAGGCTGTTGTAGGGGATGAGGTTCATCACCGCGTACTTGCCCTTGAGCAGGCGCAGGATGCCGTCCATTTCTTCCTGGCTGTCGTTGATGCCCTTGAGCAGCGTCCACTGGTACTGGATCGGATAGCCGATGTTGCGGGCGTACCGTTCGCCCAGCTCCACCAGCTCGTCCGGGGCAATGCGCGGCGCCTTGGGCAGCAGTTGCTCGCGCAGGTCTGCCCGGGTGGTGTGCAGGGAAAGCGCCAGCGCTGGCTTGACCCGCTCCAGGGGCAGGCGCTCGAAGACGCGCATGTCGCCCACGGTGGAGAACACCAGGTTCTTGTGGCCAATGCCGCCATCGGTGCCCAGCAGATCGATGGCTTCGAGCACGTTCTCCAGGTTGTGCGCCGGCTCACCCATGCCCATGAACACGACCTTCTTCACCGGCCGGAAGCGGCGGGCGAGGGCAACCTGTGCGACGATCTCGGCACTGCCCACCTGGCGCAGCAAGCCGCTCTTGCCGGTCATGCAGAACACGCAGCCCACGGCACAGCCCACCTGAGTGGAGACGCAGAGGCCGTCACGGGGCAGCAGCACGCTTTCCACCATTTGGCCATCGCGCAGCGCCACCAGCAGCCGGGCGGAACCGTCGACGCCGGGGTGCTCGGATCGCAGGCTCACCAGGGAGCCCAGTTCCTCGGCCAGTGCTGGCAGGCCGTCACGGACGCTCAGGGGCAGGAAGTGCTCGGTGTGCTGACGGCGGGTGCCTGCGTCCAGGGTCTTGCCCTGCAGCCAGGCACGCACCACCCGCCCGCTATGGACGGGGAGGGCGCCGAGGTCGGCGAGTCGCTGGTGGATATCGGGGATTCGCATGGGGCGCGCATCCTACCACTGTCCCCGAAACGGTGGCAGACCCGCCGATCGGCGCTGGATATGACTCAGGGCGCCTCGACGCTGATGGCCAGCGCGGAGGTCATCCGGATGACCACTTCCTGATTGAGATAGGAAGGCTTGAGTTCGATGTCCGGCCGCACCCGCACGACCTTGCGGGTACCGTCGGCGAACTGCAGCGTGGCGGTGTGCTGGGTGGTGTCGATAGCTTTGACCACAGCTGTGATCTCTACGGTATTGGCGACCAGCATGCCCGGCTTGTCACCCTCAGGTGCAGTCGCCACTACGCCAGCGGCGCCATCTTCCGCGGCTTTGCCCGGTGCGCGCAGCTCGATCACGCGCTCATGGGTCACCACAGCGTTGACCCGGTCGCCCACCTTCAGCTGCGAGAAATTGCGCATTTCCGGGACAGCGTTGAAGGTCTGGCGATTGCCCTGTTCGTCCTCCAGCGTGAAGGTGCGCTTCTTCTGGTCGACGGCCTGGACCACCGCCGAGATCTGCTCGGTCTCGGATACGACGCTACCGGGCACCCCTTGGGCGTAGGCTTCGCCCGAGCTGGTGGTGGCGGTCAATCCCTCATTTTCCGCATGGCTGGCGCAGGCCGCGAGCAGGCCGAGGGTAATCAGGAGAGCGGGAATACGGCTGGCGTCGAGCATAAAAAGTCCACCTTGGTCGATCGGGTTCCATGAATGTTGGATGCGCGGTGGGAGTTCATCCCGTTCCACCCGGGCATCCTGCCTGGTCGGCTTCTTCAGCGTAGGCGAGGCTGCGGCATTTGCCTCCGTGGTATCCTCGCGCGCTGTTTGATTCAGCGATTCGGGAGCTGTCCATGAAGTTCATCCATCAACGCGAGCACCTCAACGAGGGTGACCTGGTCGTCATCCAGTGCTCGCAGACCTGCAACATCCGGCTGATGAACGATGCGAACTTCCGCAGCTTCAAGAATGGTGCCCGCCACAACTACATCGGCGGCGCGTTCGACCGCTTCCCGGCGAAGATCGTGGTCCCCAGCACCGGCTTCTGGAACGTCACCCTCGACACCGTCAGCCGCCGCGCCATCAGCGTGACGCGCAAGCCCAACTTCGAGTGGTCGATCAAATTTGTGAGGCGTACCAAGGGATGAATCCCGTTCCATGAAAAAGCCCCGCTAGTGCGGGGCTTTTTCATTGTGCGGGTGCTTACAAGTCACAACTGGGATCAGTTGTCGTATCCCAGATTCGGTGCCAGCCAGCGCTCGCTTACGGCCTGGTCCTGGCCCTTGCGTTTGCTGTAGCTCTCGACCTGGTCGCGTTCGACTTTACCAACGGCGAAGTACTGGGCCTCGGGGTGGGCGAAGTACCAGCCGCTGACCGCCGCCGCCGGGAACATGGCGTAGTGCTCGGTGAGGGTCACGCCGGAGGTGCCTTGCGGGTCGAGCAGGTGGAAGAGGGTGCCTTTCTCGGTGTGGTCCGGGCAGGCCGGGTAGCCGGGAGCGGGGCGGATGCCCTTGTACTGCTCCTTGATCAGCGCCTCGTTGTCCAGATGCTCGTCGGTCGCGTAGCCCCAGTGCTCCTTGCGCACGCGCTCGTGCAACCACTCGGCGCAGGCTTCGGCCAGGCGGTCGGCCAGGGCCTTGACCATGATGGCGCTGTAGTCGTCGCCCTTGGCTTCGTACTGCTTGGCCAGCTCCTCGGCGCCGATGCCGGCAGTGGTGATGAAACCACCCACGTAGTCGGTGATGCCGCTTTCCTTGGGCGCCACATAGTCCGCCAGGCAGAGGTTCGGTTTGCTGTCGGGCTTGATGGTCTGCTGGCGCAGGTGGTGGAGGCGCGCCAGGGCCTTGCCATGGCCGTCGTAGACTTCGATGTCGTCGTGGTCCACCTGGTTGGCCGGCCAGAAGCCGAACACCGCACGGGCCTTGATCAGCTTGCCGTCGATCAACTGCTTGAGCATGGCCTGGGCGTCGTTGAACAGCGCGGTAGCCGCTTCGCCCACCACTTCATCAGTGAGGATGCGCGGGTACTTGCCGGCCAGGTCCCAGGAGATGAAGAAGGGGGTCCAGTCGATGTACTGGGCCAGCACCGCCAGGTCGATGTCCTCCAGCACCTGGACGCCGGTGAAGCTCGGCTTGGCGACCTGGTGGGAAGCCCAGTCGAACTGCGGCTTGTTGGCCAGGGCGTCGGCGTAGGCCAGGCGCTCGGTGCGGGCAGCGCGGTTGGCGGTACGCTCGCGGACCTCGGCATACTCCTCGCGCAGCTTGCGGGCGTACTCCGGCTTCATCTCCTTCGACAGCAGGGTTGTAGCCACTCCGACCGCGCGCGATGCGTCGGTGACGTAGACCACGGCGTCATTGCTGTACTGCGGGTCGATCTTCACCGCCGTGTGTGCCTTGGAAGTGGTGGCGCCGCCGATCATCAGCGGCAGGTTGAAGCCCTGGCGCTGCATTTCCTTGGCGACGTGGACCATCTCGTCCAGGGACGGGGTGATCAGGCCGGACAGGCCGATGATGTCGCACTTCTGCTCGCGGGCGGTCTGCAGGATCTTCTCCGCCGGCACCATCACGCCGAGGTCGACGATGTCGTAGCCGTTACAACCCAGTACGACGCCCACGATGTTCTTGCCGATGTCGTGCACGTCGCCTTTCACGGTAGCCATGAGGATCTTGCCCTTGGCTTGCGGCTTGTCGCCTTTCTCCGCTTCGATGAAGGGGATGAGGTGAGCCACGGCCTGCTTCATCACGCGGGCGGACTTCACCACCTGGGGCAGGAACATCTTGCCGGCGCCGAACAGATCGCCCACCACGTTCATGCCGGACATCAGCGGGCCTTCGATCACCTCGATGGGGCGCGCGCACTTCTGGCGGCACTCCTCGGTGTCTTCGACGATGAAGGTGGTGATGCCCTTGACCAGCGCATGCTCCAGGCGCTTCTCAACGCTGAAGCTGCGCCATTCCTCGCTTTCGGCTTCCTTCACCGCGCCGCCGCCACGGTAGTTGTCGGCGATGGCCAGCAGGGCCTCGGTGCTGCCCTCGTGGCGGTTGAGCACCACGTCTTCGACCTTGTCGCGCAGTTCGGCGGGGATCTCGTCGTAGATCTCCAGCTGGCCGGCGTTGACGATGCCCATGGTCAGGCCGTTCTTGATGGCGTGGTAGAGGAACACCGAGTGGATCGCTTCACGCACCGGGTTGTTGCCGCGGAAGGAGAAGGAAACGTTGGACACGCCGCCGGACGTCAGCGCATAGGGCAGCTCGTCGCGGATGTAGGCGCAGGCCTCGATGAAGTCCACTGCGTAGTTGTTGTGCTCCTCGATGCCGGTGGCCACGGCGAAGATGTTCGGGTCGAAGATGATGTCTTCGGGCGGGAAGCCCACTTCGTTGACCAGAATGTCGTAGCTGCGCTTGCAGATTTCCTTCTTGCGTGCGGCGGTATCGGCTTGGCCGACTTCGTCGAAGGCCATCACCACCACGGCCGCGCCGTAACGCTTGCACAGGCGGGCATGGTGCTTGAACGCCTCGACGCCTTCCTTCATGGAGATGGAGTTGACGATGCCCTTGCCCTGGATACATTTCAGGCCCGCTTCGATCACTTCCCACTTGGAGGAGTCGATCATGATCGGCACGCGGGAGATGTCCGGCTCGCCAGCGATCAGGTTGAGGAAGGTGACCATGGCCGCCTGGGAGTCGAGCATCCCTTCGTCCATGTTGATGTCGATCACCTGGGCGCCCGCTTCCACCTGTTGCAGGGCCACTTCCAGGGCCTCGGTGTAGTTTTCTTCGCGGATCAGGCGGGCGAACTTGGCGCTACCGGTGATGTTGGTGCGCTCGCCGACGTTCACGAACAGCGAACTGCGGTCGATGGTGAAGGGTTCCAGGCCCGACAGTCGGCAGGCCTTGGGGATGTCCGGGATCACGCGCGGCGGATACTTGGCCACGGCCTCGGCGATGGCCTGGATGTGCGGCGGGGTGGTGCCGCAGCAACCGCCGACGATGTTGAGCAGGCCACTGGCGGCGAACTCTTCCACCACTTCGGCCATCTGCGCCGGGGTTTCGTCGTATTCGCCGAAGGCGTTGGGCAGGCCGGCGTTGGGGTGCGCCGAGACATGGGTTTCAGCCTTGGCCGCCAGCTCCGCCAGGTAGGGGCGCAGCTCCTTGGCGCCGAGGGCGCAGTTCAGGCCGATGGAGATCGGCTTGGCGTGGCGCACCGAGTTCAGGAAGGCCTCGGTGGTCTGGCCGGACAGGGTGCGGCCGGAGGCATCGGTGATGGTGCCGGAGATCATGATCGGCAGTTCGAAGCCCAGTTCCTCGAACACGCCCTGCACGGCGAAGATCGCCGCCTTGGCGTTGAGGGTATCGAAGATGGTTTCGATCAGGATCAGGTCGGAGCCGCCTTCGATCAGGCCCTTGGTGGCTTCGCTGTAATTCTCCACCAGCTCGTCGAAGGTGACGTTACGGTAGCCGGGGTTGTTCACGTCCGGGGAAATGGAGCAGGTGCGGCTGGTCGGGCCGAGCACGCCGGCAACGAAGCGCGGCTTGGCCGGGTTCTCGGCGGTCTTGGCGTCGGCGACTTCACGGGCCAGGCGCGCGCCTTCGACGTTCAGCTCATACACCAGCTCTTCCATGCCGTAGTCGGCCTGGGACACGCGGGTGGCGTTGAAGGTGTTGGTCTCGAGGATGTCCGCGCCAGCGTCCAGGTAAGCCTTCTCGATGGCCTGGATCACGTCCGGGCGGGTCAGCAGCAGCAGGTCGTTGTTGCCTTTCACGTCGCTCGGCCAGTCAGCGAAGCGAGTGCCACGGTAGTCCTCTTCCTGCAGCTTGTAGCTCTGGATCATGGTGCCCATGCCGCCGTCGAGGATCAGGATGCGCTCTTTGAGCGCCTGTTGCAGGGCTTGCTGGCGGGCGATGCGGTCGGACATGGGAACTACCTGAAGGTGGCGTGAACAAAGGCGAGGATGATAGCAAAACCTTAGTAATTTTTAGCTTGTCCGCCATTTCCATGAATTTCGTTCATGTTGGTGCGGGGGCGGATTCGCCGTCCCATGCCGCAAGCCACTAGAATCCGCCCATTCACTCCTCACGGATCGAGTCATGTCGCTGCGTACCCTTGCTTCGTTGTTTGTCCTGTTCATGCTGTGGATGCGCCCGACAGTGGCTGAGGAGCTTTCCTACAGCCGCGACGTCCAGCCGATCTTCACGCAGAAGTGCGTGGCCTGCCATGCCTGTTACGACTCGCCTTGCCAGCTCAACCTGGGCAGTGCCGAGGGGGCCGCGCGGGGTGCCAACAAACTGCCGGTGTACGACGGAGGCCGCACCAAGGCTCAGGAAACCACTCGCTTGTACTTCGACGCGCGTGGCGCCGAGGCCTGGCAACGCAAGGGCTTCCATTCCGTGCTCGATGCCAATGGCGCCCAGGCCGCATTGATGGCGCGGATGCTGGAGCTGGGTCGGTCAAATCCGCCAAAACCCAACGCCAAGCTGCCCGCCGACCTCGATATCAGCATCAATCGCCAGAACCAGTGCCCCCTGCCCGGGGAGTTCGACGACTACGCCCGCAAGCACGCCCGCGCCGGCATGCCGTTCGCCGTTACTGGCCTCAGCGACGGGGAATACCAGACCCTGCAACGCTGGCTGGCCCAGGGCGCCCCAGTCGAGGAGCAGGCCGTGCAGCCCAGCGCTGCCGAGGCGCGCCAGGTGGCCGATTGGGAAAGCCTGCTCAACGCGCCAGGCGCCCGCGAGGTGCTGGTGGGGCGCTGGCTGTTCGAGCATCTGTTCCTCGCGCACCTATATTTCGAGGGCGGCGAGCCGGGACACTTCTTCCAATTGGTGCGATCGCGCACGCCCAGCGGCCAGCCGATTGACCCTATCGCCACGCGCCGCCCGAACGAGGATCCGGGCAACAATTTCTACTACCGTCTCTGGCCCATCCAGGGCGTGATCGTGCACAAGACCCACATCACCTATCCGCTGAGCACGGCGAAGCTGGCGCGGGTCAAGGAACTGTTCTTCAGCGGCGATTGGGTCGCCGATCAGGTGCCCGGCTACGGTGCCCAGCGCCGCGCCAACCCCTTCGAGACCTTCCAGGCTATCCCGGCGCAGGCGCGCTACCAGTTCATGCTGGATAACGCCGAGTACTTCGTGCGGACCTTCATCCGCGGCCCCGTCTGCCGTGGCCAGATCGCCACCGACGTGATCCGCGACAACTTCTGGGCACTGTTCCAGGCCCCGGCCCACGATCTGTACATCACCAATGCCGAGTACCGAGAGCAGGCGACACCGCTGCTGGCGATGCCGGGGCAATTCGACGAGATCGGCGACTTGCTGGGGCTGTGGCGCAGCTACCGCGACAAGCGCAACGCGTACGAAGCGCTGCGCATGGCGGCCTATGCGGATGCTCCGGTGCCGAGCTGGTCGCACATCTGGACCGGCAACGACAACGCGCTGCTGTCGATCTTCCGCCAGTACGACAGCGCCTCGGTACGCAAAGGCCTGATCGGCGAGATCCCGCAGACCATCTGGTGGATGGACTATCCGCTGCTCGAGCGCACCTACTATCAACTGGTGGTCAACTTCGACGTGTTCGGCAATGTCTCCCACCAGGCGCAGACGCGGCTGTACTTCGACCTGATCCGCAATGGTGCCGAAGTGAACTTCCTCCGCCTGATGCCTGCCGAGTCCCGGGCGGCGCTGCTTGGCGACTGGTACCAGAAGAGCGGCAAGGTGAAGATGTGGCTGGACTACCAGAGCATCGACAAGGACACCCCAAGCGCTCTCGCCTTGCCCGAAAAGGACCCCAAGCGCGCTTTCGCCCAAGAGCTGCTGTCGCGCTATGCCGGTATCAATGCAAGGCCTGATCCCATCAACCGTTGCAGTGATGGCCGTTGCTTCCGGTCGGACGTCGCACGCGAGCTGCAGGACGTGGAGCAGGTGCTCAGTCGCTTGGTGAGCCGGCCGGCTGCAGGGCTCAAGGTAATCGAGCAACTGCCGGAGGCGACCCTGCTGCGGGTCGAAACGTCCGATGGGCGCCGCGAGATTTACAGCCTGCTGCGCAACCGCGCCCACAGCAACGTGGCCTTCATGCTCGGCGAGGAACTGCGTTACCAGCCGGGGCTGGACACCCTGACGCTGTACCCCGGCGTGCTCTCCAGCTATCCGAACTTCATCTTCAATCTCAAGGCGGGGGAGGTGGAGGCCTTCGTGTCTGCCCTGGAGAAGGCGAAGGACGGTGCAGCTTTCGACAAGGTGGTAGAGCGCTGGGGCATCCGTCGCACCCACCCGGAATTCTGGTCCTACTTCCACGACCTGGCCGCTTTCATCCGTGAAACCGAGCCGGTGGAGGCGGGAGAGCTGGATATGAATCGGTATCAGAACCTTTGACGAGAATAATTCCTACCAAATTGGTAGGGCTTTAACCCCTGTTCCCCTTTGGCGTACACTGCGCCCATGTTTGCGAGGAGTTGCCATGAGCGCCATCACCATTACCCAAGCTGCCCAGGACTATCTGGCTGACCTGCTCGAGAAGCAGAACACCCCGGGCATCGGCATTCGAGTCTTCATCACCCAGCCGGGTACCCAGTACGCCGAAACCTGCATCGCCTATTGCAAGCCGGGCGAGCAGAAGCCGGAAGACAGCGCCCTGGCGCTGGCCGCTTTCACCGCCTGGATCGACGGTATCAGCGAGCCTTTCCTGGAAGACGCAATCGTGGACTACGCCACCGATCGCATGGGTGGCCAGCTGACCATCAAGGCGCCTAACGCCAAGGTCCCGATGGTCAACGAAGAAAGCCCGCTCAATGAGCGCATCAACTACTACCTGCAGACCGAGATCAACCCCGGTCTCGCCAGCCACGGCGGTCAAGTGAGCCTGGTGGACGTGGTCGAGGAAGGCATTGCCGTGCTGCGTTTCGGCGGTGGCTGCCAGGGCTGCGGCATGGTCGACATGACCCTGAAGGATGGCGTTGAGAAAACCCTGATGGAGCGTATTCCGGAGCTCAAGGGCGTGCGTGACGTCACCGACCACAGCAATCGCGAAAACGCCTACTACTAAGGCGCGATCGAAACAAGAAAGGCGACCTCCGGGTCGCCTTTTTCATGCCTGTTTGTGGGGGCGAATTCATTTGAACTCGGGAAACCACGTCCTTAGGGCGTGGTCATGAGTCATCGGCTCTGCCTGTGACGATCGAAATGCTCCGAGTGGCAGGCTGAAGTCGGGGCTTTTGTAGGATGGGTCGGGCGGCTTGCGATACCCATCAGCTCTGTCCGCATGGGTATCGCTCCGCTCCACCCATCCTACGGAGGTCATTCAGCCTGCCGCCAGCCGGCGCCGCACCGGCAAGAACATCAGCAGGGCGACCGCCAGCAGGGGCAGCATGCCCAGGTTCACCGCATCCCAACCGATCCCGCTGATCAGCGCTCCCGACGTGAAGGACGCACACGCTGCCACCAGGCCATTACCCAGCTCCATCAACCCCTGCGCCTGGCCGCGCTCCTCGGCACTGTGGCCCTCGCCCAGCAGGGTGGTGCCTGCCACCAGCATCAGGTTCCAGCCGACGCCGAGGAGGAAGGAACTGAGCAGGAAGTTTGCCTGGCCCAATCCGGAAAGTGCCGTCACGGCGCTGACCAACAGGACGAGGCCGCCGACTAGCGCGACGCGTCGGCTACCCAGGCGATCCACCAGTGGGCCGGCGACGAAGGCGGGGAGAAACATGCCGAGGATGTGCCAGCGGATCACCTCGGTGCTGGATTCCAGGGAATGGCCGCAGAAGTTCATCGCCAGCGGTGTGGCGTTCATCACCAGCACCATCAGGCCATGGCCGATGGCGGTGGTGGCCAGCGCTGCGCGCACCAGTGGGCGGGAGAGCAGGGCGCGGGCTTCTGCCCAGCCCGCCTTGGGCGGGCGTGGTGCTTCGCCTTCGCGCAGGCGTGACATCAGCAGCAGGGCGATCAGCGCCAGCACCGCGATCAGCAGGTAGGCGCCGACAAAGGGAACATCCAGCGCAGCGCGCGACCACAGGGACAGGCTCGGGGTGATCAGGGCTGCGCAAACGCCGCCGCCGATCACATAGGCAGTCGCTCGGCCTTTCTGTGTGTCTTCCACTGCCTCCAGGGCGGCGAAGCGGTAGTACATGGCCGAGGCCTGATAACCGCCAATGGGCAGGGCGCCCAGGCAGAACAGGACGAAATCCCCCAGCCATACGCCCAGCGCACTCAGGAGCCCGCCCAGTACACCGCACGCGGCGCCGAGCATCAGGCCGGGGCGGCGACCGTGGCGCTGCATGAACAGCGACAAGGGTTGCACGGCCAACAGGTTGCCCAGGACCAGCAGCGCCAGCGGCAGAGTCGCCAGGCTATTGATCGGCGCCAGTTGCAGGCCCACCAGCGAGGTGAGCGTGATGCCGATCATCGAGCAGCTCCAGTAGAGCGCCTGGCCGGCGAACAGCAGCCGAATGCTGGGATTGTTCAGCAGCATGGTTCTTCCTTGAATGGGTGGTTCAGGTCGGGCAGCCGGCGGGTTTCAGGATGCGCTGCGTGGACGCGGGATACCTGGCCAGCTTAGTCGCGGGGCGGATGGGGCGCCGAACCAGTTCGCCGCCGCAGTTGGGGCAGGTTCCATGCAGGCGTTGATCGGCACAGTCACGGCAGAAGGTGCATTCGAATGAGCAGATCAGCGCCTCGGTGGACTCCGGGGGCAGACTCTTGTCGCAACATTCGCAATTGGGGCGTAGTTCGAGCATGGCGAAGTCCTCAGTCGAAGGTCGGGCGTCCGAAGCGCTCCGCGTACTCCTGCGGGCTCACGGACAGGTGCTTGTGAAAGGTGCGGCGCAAGTTTTCCGGGTGACCGAAACCGGTCAGGCGCGCCACCGTGGCGATGGAGGCCTGGGCGTCCTGTAGCAAGGTGCGGGCGGCCTCCAGGCGGATGCGTTCGACATACTTGCCGGGGCCTACGCCCAGCTCCTGGGAAAAGGTGCGAGAAAGGCTGCGCGGCGCCATCTTCGCTTGGGCCGCGAGCGCTTCGAGAGACAGATCGCCGCCAAGGTTGGCCGGGATCCACTCCAGCAGCGCAGCCAGCCTGGGTGTGCGGCTGGGTTCCGGCGTAAGCAGGGCACTGAACTGCGTCTGGCCGCCGGGACGGCGCAGGAACAGCACCAGCCGGCGAGCCACGGCCAGCGCCACGGAGCGGCCAAGGTCCGCTTCCACCAGGGCAAGCGCCAGGTCGATACCAGCAGTGACGCCTGCGGACGTGAATACGTGGGCGTCGCCATCCTGGCCTTGCGGGTCATAAGTGTGCAGGCGGTCTCCTTGTACTTCCACCGCGGCATGGCAGCTTAGGGCCTCCACGTCCGACCAGTGCGTTGTGGCCTTACGGCCATCCAGCAACCCGGCTGCTGCGAGGACCAAGGCGCCCGAACAGATGGAACCCAGGCGTCGTACTTGGGGTTCTGCCCGGCGTAGCCAATCCAGCAAGGCCGCGTCTTCGCAAAGCTGGGTCATCTCCATCCCACCGGGAATCAGCAAGGTGTCCAGGCTTGTCGGGTCGATCTCGCGCCAGGCCTGCTCAGCCACCAGCGCAAAGCCGGCGGATGTCTTCACCGGCCCCGCCTCAGGGCCGAGCAGATGCAGCACGTAGCAAGGCGGCAGCCCCTGGCGCTGGCGTTCGACATTGGCCGAGGCGAACACCTGCAGCGGGCCGGTGACATCCAGGCTCATGACCTCGGCGAAAGCGAGGCAGGCGATATGGCGAATTGGGTCCATGACGATCTCGGGAGAAGCGATGACGTCAGTCTGCAGCGAATGGCGGATGGCAACAATGACAATAGGCCCACAGATCTCGCCAAGGCTGGCGAAGTCCATCACCTGTTGGGGAGGTCGGATTCAGTGCGGGATCGGGAAGGGGGGAGATCGGGAGGGAAAACGCAGCCGGGGCGAGCAGGGAGGCCTGCCCGCCGCGCATTGGGCACTGGCGCTGGAGTCTTACTCCGGCATCGTCCAGGGCTCGAGGTCGTAGCCCTTGCGGCTCAGCTCCTCACGGGATTGCTTGAGGATGCTTGCCAGTTGCTCCGGGTCGGAATAGGTGCTGCAAGGAATCTTCGAACGACCGAGCAGACGGGTATTGGTACGGTCGATCACGCTGATGCTGAGTTCGCCGGTGCCGTCTTGCAGGGCCCAGGCAACGCACTGGAAGGGTTTGAATGCACGGCCAGTGATGATCAGTGCTTCGTTGAAACGCAGCGGAGTGTTCATGGGAGCGGGTCTCTCCATATTGTGCCCAATGAAGGTGACGGCGCGGCTTCAGCCCTTTGTTACACCGTCGTGAATGTGGATGGCGAGACCTGACCGAGAAGTCACAGCGCGTCGTGAAATACTAACTTTTTGTCGCGCAAATGAATGGGTAAGCGGCTTTTGTACCCGCTGTTGTGTGTTTTGCACGATGCGATGGGTATACAGACCGCATCCGGCATTGTTCCGGATCGCATCCTGCAAGGCGTGCGATGTACCGGCCGGGCTCCTGCCAGTATCATCGGCAGCCATTCGAGGTTGCCTACAGCGAGTGTTGCCGTGCCCGTCCTGAATCGCCTGTTCCGCCCTGTCCTTATTGCCGCTTGCGTTGCCGTGCTGGCCGGTTGTGCTGCCCAGCCGCTGTCGTCGAAGCTGCAGGCCGGGCCTGAGCGGGTCGAGCTGAGTGGCGTCCCCTTCTTTGCCCAAAACGCCTACCAGAGTGCACCCGCCTCGATGGCCGCCCTGCTGACCCAGCAGGGGGATGACGTCACGCCGGGCATGGTCGAGAAGGAATTGCAGCTGCCGCAGAAAGAGGCGTCCCTGCGCGAAGGGCTGGCGGCGACAGCGCGTCAGCACGGTCTGATCGTCTATCCGCTGGGCAATCGGCTGGATGACCTGCTGGAGCAGGTCGCCGCGGGCAATCCGGTGCTGGTGCACCTGCGTGAAGGTTTTGGCTGGATGCCCTCGTGGCGTTACGCATTGCTGGTCGGTTACGACCGCACCAACGAGCAGGTGTTGCTGCGCCTTGGCCATAAACGCCGGGCTGTGATGAGCTTCAGCGAGTTCAAGGCGGACTGGACGGAGACGGGAAATTGGGCGGTGCTGGTGCAGGCGCCGAATCAGTTGCCGGCGTCGGTGGAGCGGGCGCGCTGGCTGAAGGCCGCAGATGAGCTCGCAGCGGCGGGCCAGGTCAACGCCGCCAAGATGGCGCGTCTGCAGATGCCTTGAGCAGGCTGATCGAGAAATGAAAAACGGCGCCCTGGGGCGCCGTTTTTCGTTGCTGGCGGATTAGACGCCCAGCTTGTCGCGCATGGTGTAGTACCAGGCACCCATCGCAGTGAAGGGCACACGGAACATGCGACCACCCGGGAAGGGGTAGTGCGGCAGGCTGGCGAAGGCGTCGAAGCGCTCGGCCTGGCCGCGCAGGGTTTCGGCAATCACCTTGCCCGCGATGTGGGTGTAGGTCACGCCATGGCCGCTGCAGCCCTGGGAGTAGTAGATGTTGTCGCCGATCCGGCCGACCTGGGGCAGGCGCGACAGGGTCAGCAGGAAGTTGCCGGTCCAGGCGAAGTCGATCTTCACGTTCTTCAGCTGCGGGAAGGTCTTCAGCATCTTCGGACGGATGATGGCTTCGATGTTCGCCGGGTCGCGGGCACCGTAAACCACGCCGCCGCCGTAGATCAGGCGCTTGTCGCCGGAAAGACGGTAGTAGTCCAGCAGGTAGTTGCAGTCCTCTACACAGTAGTCCTGCGGCAGGAGGGACTTGGCCACTTCATCCGACAGCGGCTCGGTGGTCACCACCTGGGTGCCGCAAGGCATGGATTTGCTGGCCAGCTCGGGAACCAGGTTGCCCAGGTAGGCGTTGCCGGCCACAACCACGAACTTGGCCTTAACGCGGCCTTTCGGGGTGTGCACCACCGGGTTTGCGCCGCGCTCGATACGGGTCGCGGGGCTCTGCTCGTGGATCACGCCGCCCAGGGACTCGATGGCTGCGGCTTCACCCAGGGCCAGGTTGAGCGGATGGATGTGACCGCCGCTCATGTCCAGCATGCCGCCAATATAGTTGTCGGTCGCCGCCACTTTGCGGATGCCCTTGGCGTCCAGCAATTCCAGCTGGTTGTGGCCGAAGCGCTCCCACAGTTTCTTCTGGGCTTCCAGGTGCGCCATCTGCTTCTTGGTGAAGGCTGCGAACACGCCGCCATCCTTCAGGTCGCACTGGATGTTGTACTTGCTGATGCGGTCGCGAATGATGCGGCCGCCTTCGAACGCCATGTCAGCCATCAGCTTGGCGTTCTTCGGGTTTGCGGTGCGCTCGATAGAGTCGATGTCGCGGCTATAGCTGTTGACGATCTGGCCGCCGTTACGGCCGGACGCGCCGAAGCCCACCTTGGCGGCCTCAAGCACGGTGACCTTGAAACCGTTCTCCAAAAGGAAGAGGGCAGTGGAGAGGCCGGTATAGCCTGCACCGATGATGCAGACGTCGGTTTCGGTCTCACCTTGCAGTTCGGGGCGTGCCGGCACCGGGTTGGCCGAGAACGCGTAATAGGACTGAGGGTAGGGAGTGTGCGTCATAACGGAATCTCTGTTTTTTATTTTTTACAGATGTGGTGATCCTACCTGAGTTGAAACGGGCCGGCTAGCCTCTGTGCAAAATATTCAACGAGGCACTGAACAGTAAAAAATCCACTTTTTCAGAGAGTTAGCGAAAAAAGGTGTTGACAGGAAAAACTCAGTCCGTAGAATGCGCACCCATCGAAGGCACATAGCTCAGTTGGTTAGAGCACCACCTTGACATGGTGGGGGTCGTTGGTTCGAGTCCAATTGTGCCTACCAAATTCGATAAAAAGGGTCACTCAGGTGACCCTTTTTTATTGGGCGCTTGTCGGGGCTCCAGGTTTCTGCAAGCATCCCGCTCTTCATTACCTCCAGTGACTCTGGTTCGGCCATGGTTGGCTGCAAGGCTCCTGCCACCGTACGGCAGGCACACCACCGAATCGCGTACTGGCTCATCCCAACCCATGTGGCCTTTGGTAGAGGTCACCACTAGGAGAGGAGGCGCCATGCCCATCATCACTCTTCCTGACGGCAGTCAGCGTACTTTCGATAACCCCGTTTCCGTGCTCGAAGTGGCTCAGTCCATTGGTGCGGGCCTGGCCAAGGCAACCCTGGCCGGCAAGGTCAACGGCAAGCAGGTGGATGCCTGCGACCTGATCGAAACCGACGCGACCCTGCAAATCATCACGCCGAAGGACGAGGAGGGCCTGGAAATCATCCGCCACTCCTGCGCACACCTGGTTGGCCACGCCGTCAAGCAGCTCTATCCGACTGCTCGGATGGTGATCGGTCCGGTGATCGACGAAGGCTTCTATTACGACATCGCTTTCGAGCGCCCCTTCACTCCTGAAGATATGGCAGCGATCGAAAAGCGCATGGCCGAGCTGATCGAAAAGGACTACGACGTCATCAAGAAGATGACTCCGCGGGCTGAGGTCATCGATCTGTTCAAGGCTCGCGGCGAGGAATACAAGCTGCGCCTGATCGAAGACATGCCGGACGAAACCGCCATGGGCCTGTACTTCCATGAGGAGTACGTGGACATGTGCCGCGGCCCGCACGTGCCGAACACCCGCTTCCTGAAAGCCTTCAAGCTGACCAAGATTTCCGGTGCTTACTGGCGTGGCGACTCGAAGAACGAGCAGTTGCAGCGTATCTACGGCACTGCCTGGGCTGACAAGAAGCAGCTGGCTGCCTACATCCAGCGCATCGAAGAAGCTGAAAAGCGCGACCACCGCCGCATCGGCAAGCAGCTGGACCTGTTCCACCTGCAGGAAGAGGCGCCGGGCATGGTGTTCTGGCATCCGGCCGGCTGGACTGTCTATCAGGTGCTGGAGCAGTACATGCGCAAGGTGCAGCGCGACCACGGCTATGTGGAAGTGCGAACCCCGCAGGTGGTTGACCGCATCCTCTGGGAGCGTTCGGGCCACTGGTCCAACTACGCCGAAAACATGTTCACCACTTCGTCGGAAAGTCGCGATTACGCGGTCAAGCCGATGAACTGCCCGTGCCACGTGCAGATCTTCAACCAGGGTCTGAAGTCCTACCGCGACCTGCCGCTGCGCCTGGCCGAGTTCGGTGCCTGCCACCGTAACGAGCCGTCCGGCGCGCTGCACGGCATCATGCGTGTGCGCGGCTTCACCCAGGACGACGCCCACATCTTCTGCACCGAAGATCAGGTGAAGAAGGAAGCGGCTGACTTCATCAAGCTGACCCTGCAGGTCTACAAGGACTTCGGCTTCGCTGACATTTCCATGAAGCTGTCCACTCGTCCGGCCAAGCGTGTAGGTTCCGACGAGCTGTGGGATCGCGCTGAAGGTGCTCTGGCTGATGCGCTGAACGAGTCCGGTTTGACCTGGGAATACCAGCCGGGCGAGGGTGCTTTCTACGGTCCGAAGATCGAGTTCACCCTGAAAGACTGCCTCGGCCGTAACTGGCAGTGCGGCACCCTGCAGTACGATCCGAACCTGCCGGAGCGTCTGGATGCCAGCTATATCGCCGAAGATAACAACCGTAAGCGCCCGGTGATGCTGCATCGCGCGATCCTCGGTTCCTTCGAGCGCTTCATCGGCATGCTGATCGAGCACTACGCTGGTTCGTTCCCGGCCTGGCTCGCGCCGACCCAGGCGGTGATCATGAATATCACCGACAAGCAGGCCGATTTTGCCGTTGAAGTGGAAAAGGCTCTCAACGAAAGCGGTTTCCGTGCCAAGTCCGACTTGAGAAACGAAAAAATCGGCTTTAAAATCCGCGAGCATACTTTGCTCAAGGTTCCCTATCTCTTGGTTATTGGAGACCGGGAGGTTGAGACTCGATCCGTTGCTGTGCGTACCCGTGAGGGTGTCGACCTGGGTTCCATGCCCATCGAAAGCTTCTCTGAATTGCTCGCACAAACGGTTTCCCGGCGTGGTCGCCAAGAATTGGAGTAATCACTATTAAGCGTGAAATGAGACAGGACAAGCGGACTCAACCGAAAGCCCCGATCAACGAGAACATTACGGCTCGCGAGGTGCGGTTGATTGGTGCTGACGGCCAGCAGATTGGCGTCGTCTCGATTGATGAAGCGCTTCGCGCTGCTGAAGAAGCGAAGCTGGATCTGGTAGAGATCTCTGCCGATGCCGTGCCGCCTGTTTGCCGGATCATGGATTACGGCAAGCACCTCTTCGAGAAGAAGAAGCAGGCCGCTGCGGCGAAGAAGAACCAGCACCAGCAGCAGATTAAAGAAATCAAGTTTCGTCCAGGGACGGAAGAAGGGGATTACCAGGTAAAACTACGCAACCTGGTACGTTTCCTTAATGAAGGGGACAAGGCCAAGGTATCCCTGCGATTCCGCGGCCGTGAGATGGCCCACCAGGAGCTGGGTATGGAGCTGTTGAAGCGGGTCGAAGCCGACCTCGCCGAAATCGGCACCGTAGAACAGCATCCTAAGCTGGAAGGACGCCAGCTGATGATGGTCATCGCTCCCAAAAAGCGAAAGTAACCCCCAGGGCACTGGCAGGCCTTGCGGTTATGTTTATTGATTGAATGCGGAGTATCCGAACATGCCAAAAATGAAAACCAAGAGCGGTGCTGCGAAGCGTTTCAAAAAGACCGCTTCCGGCTTCAAGCACAAGCACGCTTTCAAGAGCCACATCCTGACCAAGATGACTACCAAGCGTAAGCGTCAGCTGCGCGGCTGCACCCTGGTGCACCCGTCTGACGTGCGTAAAGTAGAGCGCATGCTGCGCGTTCGTTAATCGGTCAAGATTCTAGAGGAAATTACTCATGGCTCGTGTTAAGCGTGGCGTCATCGCTCGTGCTCGTCACAAAAAAATTCTGAAACTCGCCAAAGGCTACTACGGCGCACGCAGCCGCGTGTTCCGCGTTGCCAAGCAGGCGGTGATCAAGGCTGGCCAATACGCCTACCGTGACCGTCGTCAGCGCAAGCGTCAGTTCCGCGCTCTGTGGATCGCTCGTATCAACGCTGGTGCTCGTCAGAACGGTCTGTCCTACAGCCGTCTGATCGCTGGCCTGAAAAAAGCGGCCATCGAGATCGACCGTAAGGTTCTGGCCGACCTGGCAGTGAACGAAAAAGCGGCGTTTGCTGCGATTGTCGAGAAAGCTAAGGCCGTTCTGGCTTAAGTCCCCGACAATCACCGGGTTCGCCCGGTGCTGAACGTCACCGATAGGGGAAGGGCCTTGCGCTCTTCCCCTATTTCGTATCTGGAGTCAGTAAATGGAAAATCTGGATGCGCTGGTCTCGCAAGCGCTTGAGGCCGTGCAACAAACCGAAGACGTGAATGCCCTGGAGCAGATTCGCGTTCACTACCTTGGCAAGAAAGGCGAACTGACCCAGGTGATGAAGACCCTGGGCGATCTGCCGGCTGAAGAGCGTCCCAAGGTCGGCGCCCTGATCAACGCCGCCAAGGAGCGCGTTCAGGATGCCTTGAATACCCGCAAAGAGTCGCTTGAGCAGGCTGCCCTGACCGCCAAGCTCGCGGCCGAGCGTATCGACGTGACCCTGCCGGGCCGCGGCCAGGCCTCCGGTGGCCTGCATCCGGTAACCCGCACTCTCGAGCGCGTCGAACAGTTCTTCACTCGGATCGGCTACGGCATTGCCGAAGGCCCCGAAGTCGAAGACGACTACCACAACTTCGAAGCGCTCAATATTCCCGGCCACCACCCGGCCCGGGCAATGCACGACACCTTCTACTTCAACGCGAACATGCTGCTGCGTACCCACACCTCCCCGGTACAGGTGCGCACCATGGAGTCCCAGCAGCCGCCGATCCGCATTGTCTGCCCCGGCCGCGTATACCGCTGCGACTCGGATATCACCCACTCGCCGATGTTCCACCAGGTCGAAGGCCTGCTGGTAGACGAAGGCATCAGCTTCGCCGACCTCAAGGGCACCATCGAAGAGTTCCTCCGTGTGTTCTTCGAGAAGGACCTCGGCGTGCGTTTCCGTCCCTCCTTCTTCCCCTTCACCGAGCCGTCGGCCGAAGTCGACATGCAGTGCGTGATGTGCTCCGGCAAGGGCTGCCGCGTGTGCAAGCAGACCGGCTGGCTGGAAGTGATGGGTTGCGGCATGGTTCACCCGAACGTGCTGCGTATGTCCGGCATCGATCCGGAGAAATACCAGGGCTTCGCCTTCGGCATGGGCGTTGAGCGCTTGGCCATGCTGCGCTACGGCGTCAACGACTTGCGCCTGTTCTTCGACAACGACCTGCGCTTCCTCGCGCAATTCCGCTAGGTCGTAGTGTCCGAAACGAATCCCTTAGGAGAGCAGGATGAAATTCAGTGAACAATGGCTGCGGAGCTGGGTAAGCCCGCAGGTATCCCGTGACGAGCTGGTGGCTCGTCTGTCCATGGCCGGCCTCGAAGTCGACAGCGTTACTCCGGTAGCGGGCGCCTTCAGCGGCGTGGTCGTGGGCGAGGTGCTGAGCACCGAACAACACCCGGACGCCGACAAGCTGCGCGTCTGCCAGGTGAGCAATGGCAGCGAGACTCTGCAGGTCGTGTGCGGCGCGCCCAACGTGCGCCCCGGCCTGAAGATCCCCTTCGCCATGATCGGTGCCGAACTGCCGGGCGACTTCAAGATCAAGAAGGCCAAGCTGCGTGGCGTTGAGTCCAATGGCATGCTGTGCTCGGCTTCCGAACTGCAGATCAGCGATGAAAATGACGGCCTGATGGAACTGGCGGCTGACGCCCCTGTTGGCCAGGACATCCGTGCCTACCTCGGCCTGGATGACGTGATCATCGAGCTGGGCCTGACCCCCAACCGCGGTGACTGCCTGAGCATGTCCGGCCTGGCCCGCGAAGTGGGTGCGCTCTACGCAGCTCCAGTCACTCGCCCGCAAGTCGCCGCCGTTGCGCCGGCTCACGACGAAGTACGCCCGGTTGAAGTGACCGCTCCTGCTGCCTGCCCGCGCTACCTCGGCCGTGTGATCCGCAATGTCGACCTGTCCCGCCCGACCCCGCTGTGGATGGTCGAGCGCCTGCGTCGCTCCGAAGTGCGTTCCATTGATGCTGCCGTCGACATCACCAACTACGTGATGCTCGAACTCGGTCAACCGATGCACGCCTTCGACCTCGCCGAGATCAACGGCGGCATTCGCGTGCGCATGGCGGACGAGGGCGAGAAGCTCGTCCTGCTGGATGGCCAGGAAGTATCCCTGCGCGCAGACACCCTGGTGATCGCCGACCACAATCGCGCCCTGGCCATCGCCGGCGTGATGGGTGGCGAGCACAGCGGCGTTAGCGGCAAGACTCGCGACCTGTTCCTGGAAGCGGCCTTCTTCGACACCATCGCTGTCGCCGGCAAGGCTCGCTCCTACGGTCTGCACACCGATTCGTCCCACCGCTTCGAGCGTGGCGTTGACTTCCAACTGGCTCGCGAAGCCATGGAACGTGCGACCGGCCTGCTGCTGGAAATCGTCGGCGGCGAAGCCGGCCCGATCATCGAAGCTGCCAGCCAGGAAAGCCTGCCGAATGTAGCTCCGGTGACCCTGCGCGCCGATCGCATCGCCCAGATGCTGGGCATGGAAATGGACGCCGCCGAAGTCGAGCGCCTGCTCACCGCGCTGGACCTGAAGGTCACCGCCGAAGGCGCTGGCCAGTGGCGCGTAGAAGTGCCGAGCCACCGCTTCGACATCAGCCTGGAAGTGGACCTGATCGAAGAGCTGGGCCGCCTCTACGGCTACAACCGTCTGCCGGTTCGTTACCCGCAAGCCCGCCTGGCGCCGCGTGCGCGCGCCGAAGGTGCGGTTGAACTGCCGGCCCTGCGTCGCCTGCTGGTGGCTCGTGGTTTCCACGAAGCCATCACCTACAGCTTCATCGATCCGAAGCTGTTCGAGCTGTTCACTCCGGGCGTGAAGCCGCTAATGCTGGCCAACCCCATCTCCGCCGACATGGCCGCCATGCGCTCGTCGCTGTGGCCGGGCCTGGTGAGCGCGCTGCAGCACAACCTCAACCGTCAGCAGTCTCGCGTTCGCCTGTTCGAAAGCGGCCTGCGCTTCGTTGGCCAGCTTGAAGGCCTGAAGCAAGAGCCGATGCTGGCGGGCGTGCTCTGCGGTTCCCGTCTGCCGGAAGGCTGGGCCAACGGTCGCGACGCCGTCGACTTCTACGATGCTAAGGCCGACGTCGAAGCCGTTCTCGGCGCCGCCGGCGACTTGGGTGCCTTCAGCTTCGTGCCGGGCGAGCATCCGGCTCTGCACCCGGGCCAGACCGCTCGCATTGAAAGGGAAGGGCGCCTGGTTGGCTTCCTCGGTGCACTGCACCCGGAATTGGCCAAGGCCCTGGACCTGGATCAACCGGTCTACCTGTTCGAGCTGGTACTGGCCGAAGTGATGCAAGGCAAGCTACCGAGCTTCAGCGAACTGTCGCGCTACCCTGAAGTGCGCCGTGACCTGGCCCTGCTGGTGGATCGCGAGGTTCCCGCAGAGTCCGTGCTGGCCACCATCCGCGAAGCCGCTGGCGAGTGGATGACGGACCTCAGGCTATTTGACGTGTATCACGGTAAAGGCATTGATCCGCTTAGAAAAAGCCTTGCCGTTGGCTTGACCTGGCAGCATCCATCGCGCACTCTTACTGACGATGAGGTGAACACCACGACGCAAAACATCGTCACCTCGCTAGAAGACAGGTTCAATGCCACGTTAAGGAAGTAGCGTATGGGGGCTCTGACGAAAGCTGAGATGGCTGAACGTCTTTATGAAGAGCTTGGCCTGAATAAACGGGAAGCCAAGGAACTGGTGGAGCTGTTCTTCGAGGAAATCCGTCAGGCGCTGGAGCACAACGAACAGGTGAAGTTGTCAGGATTCGGCAACTTCGATCTGCGCGACAAGCGTCAGCGGCCTGGCCGAAACCCGAAGACAGGAGAGGAAATCCCGATCACGGCTCGCCGTGTGGTCACTTTCCGTCCAGGGCAGAAACTCAAAGCCAGGGTTGAAGCTTATGCTGGAACCGAGTCATAACGACGAGTTACCGCCCATTCCAGGCAAGCGTTACTTCACTATTGGCGAAGTTAGTGAACTCTGCGCAGTCAAGCCCCACGTGCTGCGTTACTGGGAGCAGGAATTTCCCCAGCTCAACCCAGTAAAGCGGCGCGGCAACCGTCGCTACTACCAGCGTCAGGATGTGCTGATGATTCGGCAGATCCGGGCGCTGTTATACGATCAGGGCTTTACCATCGGCGGGGCGCGCCAGCGCCTCTCCGGGGACGAAGCCAAGGAAGACACCACGCAGTACAAGCAACTCATCCGCCAGATGATCGCTGAGCTCGAAGATGTCCTCCATGTGTTGCGGAAGTGAATTTTTTTGAAAAAAACCTTCCACAATTCAAAAGCTTAAGATATAGTTCGCTCCGCTTCCGGTGATCCGGAGCGAGCTACAAAACGTCGGGGCGTAGCGCAGCCTGGTAGCGCACTTGCATGGGGTGCAAGGGGTCGAGTGTTCGAATCACTCCGTCCCGACCATATTCTTCAACGACTTAGGCCGGTAGCGAAAGCGCCGGCCTTTTTCGTTTCTGCGATTTGGCATTTCTGGTAGTGAATTGGTAGTGAATTGAGATTTGCTGGACCTACTTGGGGTTCGGTTTCTTGGTGCGTTGACCTGGTGCTCACAAGCCTTTGGCGGCCATTTATCTGGGTGGCTTCGGGCAGTGGTCATGAGCGAGTTATTTCTTTGAGCTAATGTGCTTCGAGGTAATGGGCCTAAGCGAAAGTAGTTTCTCGTAGCTTTCTGGCGTAGGCATGGGCTCGTTGATGTCCTGGGTTGTTGATGGGTGGTTTTCAGGCTGCGTGTTTATGGTGCTGTGGGTCTCGGTGGCGACTATGGCCGGGCTTTCGTTTGATGTTACGTCATCCTCCCTTGCTACCTCCCGAGGGCTGTCCATTGGTGAAATAGCATTGCCCTGAGATTGCTGGCTCGGTGGGCAATTAATCGAGTCGCCTGGATTGCAGCCAGGGGCCAGTCTCGCCATTTTCTCTCGCATCGATTCTCCCTGAAGATGAAATTGATGCGGGGCGTATGCGAGTCGGTCTATCAGCATCCGCGCTGCTTCGTTATCCCTGATCAATTCGCGCCACTGGCTTGGATTTGTGCAGCTGGCGACAAGGGTTGAGCGGCACTGCACGCGCGAGTCGATAATTTCCAGTAGGTCTTGGTACTGGCTGGTTGTCAGCTCTGTCAGGTCGAAATTGTCGATGATCAGTAAGTCAAAGTCAGACAGGACTTTGCGGGCTTCTTGAAATTTCTTGCTGTCGCGTGCAGTTGCGAGTTCGTCAAGGAGGTCCCCTTGGGAGTAATAGCGCACCCGCCATCTTTTCTCGCAGGCCTGGCGGCCGAGGGCACAGGCCAGCCAGGTTTTGCCTCTGCCTGTCATGCCAGTGATGATTACGTTCTGGTGGCATTCAATCCATGTGCATGGCTCTAGGCTTCGGAGGCGGCCTATGTTTAGGCCACGCGCAGGATGGGTGTCTATCGAGTTCAAACTAGCTTCAAGATTGCGGAGGCATGCTTTCCTTAGAAGTGTATCGATGCGTTTAGCGCGATGAGTAAGGGGCTTGCCTTCGCGCATATGGTTCAGGCGCAGCTCTATTAGTTTAAGGTCTGGGTAATTGGCGAGCTGGGTCAGGCTGCGTACTCCAAGATCCTTGGTGCCGAGATTTTCAAGTTCCCGTCGCAGGGCCTCGCTCAAGAGCTTCTTGCTGAGATCTTCTACAACTTTCGCTGGTGGTTTTGCTGGGGTGAGCCCCTGCTGCCTGGCTTGCTCCAGTTGAAGCTCAAGTATGCTCTGGTCCACCACGCTCTCCCTCAGGAGCCGGTTCAGAGCATCAATCGCCTGGGTCTTGCGGGTGATTTCGGCCTTCAGGCTGTCATGTACCTTGCCCGCGTCGCTTGCCTTGAGACTCAGTCGTCGTTCGATTTCATTGGTTTGTTTCGTTCCGCATGCCAGAAGCAGTTGCAGTGCGTCATCTACTGTCATGGGCAGGGATCTTGACCGGGCGAAGTCGTCCAGCTGCTTCTTCGTGGCCTCTTGGAGTACAAGGCTGCGAGCCCGCTTGCCCCCTTTCTTTGCGCTGTATTTCTTTTGCGACCAGGCACGACCGAGCTTTTCTCTCAATCCCTTCTGCTTCTCGTCGTTCTGGGCTCTTTCGGCCCATTCCGTAATTTGTTCATAGATCTCATGCCAGCCAGTTGAGCTGATGACTTCGACAGGGGCGTTCGGGTGCGTCTGCTTGAGTATGGCTGCGTGCTTGTTCAGGTAGTCCTTTGCCCAAAGGAGCTGCTCGTCGTTGTTTCTGTTTAGCCAGTGAAGGTGAGGGCGCATTGCAAAGCTCCGGCTTAAGTTGGATAGATTATTTATCATTAGTGATATCACTGCTGATTAAATTTCTATTAACACGGTGTGATATCATTAAATAAATCTAAATTTCGATCAGGGGCGTGGGAGCTATGCATATAGCTTTCGTCCAGATGAAGGGCCTCGGTCTTAGTCCTGAGGCCAGGGCGCTGTTTGCGAGCTATCTGCGGGTCTACGCGGGGCGTCCCATTGGGCGAACCGAGGTCCAAGCGTTGTCTGTCGGGTTGCGTCAGTCGACTCCTGTTTCCAACCGTGCTTTGGATGAATTGCAGTCACGCGACTTCATCAGGATGGCCAGGGTCGCTGAAGGAAAAGGACGCCCAAGAGACTCGCTCGAATGCACGGAGCGACTGCTCGAGAGGTTGGCTGCGGAGGAAGGTGGGGCGGAGCAGTGTCCGCTGTCCCATCTGGTCGACCAGGTGTTACACCCTGAGAATCAGATACAGGGGCTCACTTCGATTGCGACAACGAGCCAGGCCGCTTTGGTAGATAGTCCGGCACACCGAAAGGTGACTGCGCGCAAGCGACTTAAAGGCAAAGCCAGTGCTACCAACCGCCTCCTCCTTGCTGTTTTGCTCTGCTATGCAGACCGTTTTGGTGTTGTTCGGTCTACGGGGTTTGCGGCGTTATCCGATCTAACTGGATTGGGGCGGGAGTCACTTAAGGCGCATCTGCACAAGCTTAACGAGCTGGGTCTGATCAGCCACAAAATTGTTGGATTCAGTGGCTCCAGACTGCTCGGAAGCTGGGATACGGTCTACTTCTTAAATCTTCATCATCCGAGCTTGGTCGCGATGCAACCCCAGTTGGTGACCTTGGTACTGCAAGCTGATAAAGCATCGTACGGAGGCCAGTCGACTGAGGCGGGCAAGATTATTTCGCTAGCAGACTTGAGCCGCGGAGCGCGGTTTGACTGGTCCAAGCACGACCTTGAGTTTTTGGGGCTTACGCGTGATTTTGACCATTTGGCCGCCTTCTTTGTCCCCCAGAGGAATCTGCCCGGAGGGGTGGATGCTGTTGCTTCCGCTTTGCAGTTTTTGTTGGACGGGTACGCCTCTCGCCTTCTTTCGACACGATGGAGCCAGTTGTCGAAAGACACTTTTTTCGTGGATGAGGCGTTGATGGCCTGTGCTAAAGCAGATTTCAAGCCTCGAAGCCGATCGCTCATGTTGTATGACGGAGTAACCGAGCAGTGCGGCGGTCAGTTTCTATACGAGGTTTCCTTTGCACTGGCTTGCCGACTCAAGCAGTTATTACTTCCCCTCGAGGAATTGGCGTTCGATGAGATGCAATTTCAGGTGCTACCGCCAACTAACCCGGTTGCCTACCAGGGGGTGCGGGCTTTGTTAGCCCTCCCCAAAGAGCAAGAGTTCTCGGGAGCGTGCTTTGTGGTTCAGGCGCTGAGGGGCGAGGCGACGTGTGAGCGACTGGAGGCAATACTGGCAATCGACCTAGATCAGCGTGCCAGCTATGGCTTGCATACTAAATTTAGGGCCCTGAAGCGCTACGGGTCCTCTGTTAGCTAAGTCGTGCCCCGACCAAGAGCTGAGCTGAAAGTAATTTTCTACAGCTTTCCCCAATCCTCTGAACCAATACTCAGAGGTGCTGTATCGTGAAAATCATCCGCCTGAAAGACGTCATCGACACCACCGGCCTAGGCCGCTCGACCATCTACAAGTACATTGCTGAGGGCACATTCCCCAGGCCAGTTTCGCTGGGTGACCGTTGCGTCGGCTGGGTTGAGAGCGAGGTGCAAGACTGGGTCCTCGCTCGTGTCGAAGAACGAGACGAAGGACGATACGATGAGTGAAGCCATAGGAAGTCGGGCTCAGGCCCGGCTTCCTATGGTTTTAAGTCGGAGTGGGTGAGTCTTGGGGCGGCTGCAGGATTCTGATTCGAATGTTCGGGAAATTCCGGAGATTTTCTTGGTACTGATGTCGGCGCGGGCAGTCTGCTTTTAGGGGCATTTCCATGATCATCCAGATCACTAATCCACCCGTATTGCCCACAGCTTAATCTGCCTCGGCGTTTCACCTTGTCGTAGGGCATTGAGATCGAAGCACTGCCCTGGGCCTGCCGTGTTTGGTTAAAAAATATTCCGTTGCAGGTGGTATGAAACCAATGCAACGGAGTAACCCCATGTCTACCCAGGCCACCCCAAAGCGCCATCCCGGCAATAGCAATCTGACCCTCTGGTGCCAGCCCGACTACTATGGTCTGCCGCTGATGGTCGAGAAGGGCCCCTTCATTACTGAGTACCTGGAGAAGTTCCAGCTGGTCACCGAGAAAGCGCTCATGGCTTATCCTCGCGTCTTCGCAGCTAGAGTCGACTTGAAGCTTCCTAGCGGCTATCGCATGCCCGACGACTTCGTGCACAACACGGTGATTCGACGCTTCATTGACTCATTCGGGGCGCAGCTGAAAGCCGATCAGGACAGAGCCGCACGTGAGGAGCGGCGTGTTCATGCGACAGAGCTCCGCTACTTCTGGGTGCGTGAGGTTAGCGGGCAAGGTCAGCCCCATTACCACTTCGCGTTTATGCTCAACCGGGATGCTTATCACACGCTGGGTAGACTGGAGACTGAGCGAGTCAATATGTTCCATCGCCTGCAGGAGGCTTGGGCCCGAGCCTTGCAGTTATCCATTCTTGACGTCAGTGGTCTGGTGAACGTACCGGACAACGCCTCCTTTCATTTGAACAGGGGGGAGGGCGATCCTGGATTGGCGGCCTTTTTTCACCGGGTGAGCTACTTCTGCAAAAACGCCACCAAGGAGTACTTCGGCCGTACTCGTAACTGTGGTTACAGCCGGATCTGACAGCAGAAATTCGGTCATCATGGGCTATAGTGCCCCCTCGACAAATTGAGGGGGCTTCATGGCAGTTCAACCGATTGGTGAGGCCGTCTTCGAGGCGGCTGGGCAGCCTTACCGCATCGCAGCAAGCGAGCTCAAACAACATGATTTGATTCAAAACAGCAGTGGGATCCTGAAGGACGACGGCGAAAACTGGTCCGTGTCCTTTACGGCCACTCACGCACTGGGGGACTTCACCTGGCTGGTGTCCTTTACCCTTGGAGGGACCGGGGACAGCGTGGATACTTACGAACTGGTGCGGCAGCCGGCTGGTGTGGAAATGCTCAGCGGCATGAGTTTCGAGTTGGCCGAAGACGACGAGTGATCCGCTTTAGCCGCGCGTAGTGCTCACGCTCACGTGATAGGCAGCCGCTTTCATGGCTGCGAAGGCTTCAGCTGAGCAGGTTCTATCTTTGGAGTTTTGTGGGTGGACGAGAAGGGAAATCGGTGCCTGCAGCATTACCTATCGATCTACACGGTCAGCCAGTCACTGAGCAGCAATGCGCAAGCACTGGATGAGTGCCTGCACCATTTTCTGGATCAGCGACCTAGCGGTAAGAATCTCTCTGCGTTTGATCGTGCAGTCGGCTTAACTTCAGCTCCGTTCTGGTGGGATGTGTCGGCGGTGCAAGGTGCTGGCTTGGCCAGCCTGGCCTTGAGTCGTGTACTGCATTTTGACAATGCAATCAGCGTCGAATTGCTTGAACATCTGGCAACACACAACCCCGAGACCCTTAGATGGGCAATTCGCTATTCGAAGCTTTTTGAGCGGCCTGACTCGCCTCTATGGGCTTATTTGCGTGCAAGCTTGATCAGCCTCGATTGGCAGATCTTCTTTGGTGTGTGCGATCGTCTGCTTGACCAGCTCAAGCCATTTGATGAGCTCATACGCCAAATGGAGGGCCAGCTAAAGCAGTTGTCGCTGCTGGAGTTGTTCTCGTACCTGAGCATCCTGGCCTATCAAGAACTCACCGGAGTGGGCGCAGGTGTTCCTGAAAGTAAGCAGTGGGAGGCTTACAACCGCATTATTTTGAGGAAGCTGCAGGTATGCGATGAGGAGCATTTCCGTCTTAGCGAGGTGCGCCTGGGGGAGTCCTTGCAGAGGCATCTGTCGCCTCTACTCTTCGCTGGTCCAGATGCATCAGCAGAGTGTCGATCCATCCTTGAGGCGCTGGCCGTTTTGGTCGAAGCAACTCAGGAACGGATCGACTATGAGGGTTCAATTGACTGGTTTTGCTTCGACCCCGAATGTCGTTACCAGCTCAGGCCTGGCCAGTCCGTGATCTTCAACGAATCGGATGAAGGGACTGTGCAGTGGAAGCGAACAGAGCGAAAGAATGAGCTTCTCTGGCACTACTGGATGAACCGCGCGGTTCAGGAGTATGTCGATTCCGGCATGGTCGATGAAATTATCGGCTCCGCCGAAAACCACGAAGCAAACCGGCTAGCGTTCATCAAGGCGATTCGCAGCCGGCTACTGCTTCAGCAAATCTATGGTCTGGGGGAGCAACTGTCGCTCAGCGACGGATCCCAGGTCCAGATGCATCATGTGCTTTTGGCCAGTGAACTGACCTCTGTCTTTTTTGAGCAAGCGTTCATTCGGCCGTTTCAGCGTCACTTCAGTGAGACGGGGGTTGTGGCTCACGCCCTTGGTCAGTTGGCATTGGATGGATTGCGCACAGGCGAGAATCGATTCCCCCTGACCTGGTCCGAGGCGGAGGAGAAGGTCCGGCGCATCAAGGGATGGACCGTCTGCACGGAGTTCCCCGATGGAGATACGGAATCGGCCAAATCGATTCTGAAGTTCTGGACCAGTGATCTCAAATTGCTGTGTCAGCAATTGAGGCAGAATCCGCGGATGCCGGCTCCGAGGCTGTACGAACGTCCCTTCTACAAAATCGGGCGCTACAGCTTTCAGTTTCCCTGGCTCGTGGCCCAGCAGAACAATCTGACCGCGGCCTTAAACAACCTTCGGCGGGTAGGTGCCCGGAGGGCTGATCTGCAAATAGAAACGCGGCGGGTAGAGCAGGTTCTGGCCGAAGCCTTCAAGCGCAGGGGGTTTTCCGTTGAGGTTGGCTATAGGCCGCCATTGATGGCGGATGAGGATGCGGGAGAGGTTGACTTGATCTGCCAACAGGACGGCATCTTGCTCTTGCTGGAAGTGAAGTCGGGCTATCTGCGTTCGACCAGGCATGAAGTCTGGCTCCATCGGACCAATACACTGCGCAAGGCTGCATGGCAATTGCGCCGAAAGCGCGTAGCGATTGTGGATGCGCTGATGAGTGATTCGGGGCTGCGTTCTCGATTGGGCTACGACGGTCAGCACCCAGAAGCACATCTGCATGCGTGGGTCGTTGATACCTCAATCGAGTTTGACGAGCAGGTTGTGGATGGTTTCAAGGTCATCTCTCGAGAGGTGCTCGAGGTTGTCCTACGTGACGAACGAGCCCTATTGCGCCCTTTAGACCAAGTCGATTCCGTTGAGAAAGGCTCGCTGTTTCCAGAGGGTTTTTCTGCTGTTCGATTCACTCGCGTCGTCGAGTCTGGGGAGCTCTGGCGAAGTCTCTGCTGAGCGCAGAATGGGGTTGGAGAAACATGATGCTGGCTTGAGGGGTTGTGCTCGGATTTGAGCGAAAACTAGCCCCATTGGTTGTTGCATAGGAGTGCTCTTACAGGCTCCGAACGTCAGTGATAGAGCCAGGCTCCCAGTTCATCGAGGTTCACCACTACAATCTGTTGTGCCGTGGCCTTGGTATGCACCTTGGTCGGGTCGATCTGGAATCGTTGCAGTGCGTACTGCACGAGGGCACCACGGGTTTCGATCCTAAGCTGGCCATCCTGCATGCCGTAGTCGGCTTCGATAATGGCCCTCTGCTCGGGCTTGAGGCGCGAGTCGGGCTCGATAATCACCTGCACTAGGGTGTACCAGCCCGGATCATTCTCTCGACCGTACTCCGTGCGGTCATCCATTAGTTCCGGAATGCCCCGGAAGCGGCTCAGCACGAAGTCGCGGTAGTCTCGATTTTTCTCGCAGTAGGCGCGCACATGCCAGCGCATCCCGGTATAGACCAGGGTGTGGGGAGCGATCAGGCGAGTTTCGCCATCTGGCGTGGTGAACGACACGTACTCGCACTCCAGGCGCAGCCCCTCGCGACAAGCCTTGAGCAAAGGCCGCAACACTTCGGGGCGTACCGTGCGGTCGGGTACGGCCAGCACTTCGGTGTGTGCATAGGCTAAGGCCAGGCCCTCGATATGTGGGGCGCGCTCGTGGTTCTGGTTCAGCAGATGCAGGTAGGCGCTAGCGCTGTCGTCAATGAACAGCGGCTTGAACTGCTTGCTGGGTACGTACCCCTTCAGGTGCTTGTCATATGTCAGGTTTTTCGGCGCGTGCTCGCTGATGTAGGTGTTGATGTCTTTCGACGCTTGCTGCCGGCTGATACCAAAGCTCTGTATCAGGTGTCCCGTTGTCAGTCGGCCTTCCCACCAGGCTACCGTCTCGATCAGGCGATAGCGCAACGCCAGATCCCAGCGTACTGATTCGATTGATTGCTTGCGCTTCATGGCTTCTCCATCTGCTCGAAAACTTTACCTGTACGGGTAAACACCGTGGATGCGTCGCTTTACGCTACATATCCTGATGGTGTCATTCAAGCCGGCCGTTATCGGCGGGTTAGCAGAAGGAGAAACGCTGTGACTGATATCGGAATGTCTGTGGGAGTACTCGCAATTGCCATGGTGCTGGCCTTGGGGGTGGCGCTGTTCTGGCAGCTGATGCGTCGGCAAGAGGCGCTGGAAGGGCTGCGGGATTGCCAGGTGCTGCTCGATCAGCAGCGGGTAATCAGCCAGCAGCAGGAGCTGGAACTACGCGAGCTGACCGTTGCAGTGCGGGCGGAGAAGGCGCATGTCGAGCAGCTGCAACGCCAAGTCGGATATGCCCAGGAGGAAATGGCCGGCGCGCGGGATGAGCTGAAGCAACTAGGTGCCAAACTGGCGGAAGCGCAGAGCCAGGCTAGCGCTGCACGTGCTCAGCATGCACAGCTTGTGCAGCAGCATGAAGAGCTCAAACAGGCTCACGAACGCCAGCAGAACAGCCATGAGGTGCTGCAGGAGAAGTTCGCCAATCTGTCCAGAGAGCACGCGACCCTGAGCAGTACACTTGAGCAGAAGCAGCAGCACTTTGCCGAGCAGCAGCAACTGCTGAAGGATAGCCGCGACCAGCTCAAGCTGGAGTTCGAGCAACTGGCTGGTCAGATCTTCGAGGCCAAGGGGCAGGCCTTCTCACAGCACAGCCAGCAGTCATTGGATGCGCTGCTCAAACCCTTCCGCGAGCAGATTGAAGGCTTCCGCACCAAGGTAGAGGACATCCACCACAAGGACGTGCAGCAGCAGGCCGCGTTGACCCAGGAGCTACTGCACCTGAAAGAGCTCAACCGGCAGATTACCCAGGAAGCCCAGGACCTCACGACTGCGCTCAAGGGGCAGAAAAAGGCCCAAGGCAATTGGGGTGAGCTGATCCTGGAGAACGTGCTGGAGCGCTCCGGGCTGATCCAGGGCCGCGATTTCGAGCGCGAGGTCAGCTTCACCGACGAAGAAGGTCGCAAGCGTCCAGACGTGATCGTCCACCTGCCTCAGGGCAAGCACCTGATCATCGACGCCAAGGTTTCGCTCAACGCCTACACCCGCTATATCAACGCCGAGGACGACACCGAGCGGCGCGTAGCCCTGGCCGAGCATGTGGCGGCCGTCGGCCAGCGCATCAAAGAGCTTTCCGACCGGCACTACTTCGACCTGCCTGGGCTGAATGCTCCGGAGATGGTCTTCATGTTCGTGCCGATCGAATCGGCCTTTGTCGAGGCGCTCAAGGCTGATGAGACCCTGTTCCAGAAGGCCATCGAACAGAACGTGCTGGTTGCCACGCCGACCACCTTGCTGACCAGCCTGAACATCGTGCGCCAGTTGTGGCGCTTCGAAGACCAGAACAAGCACACCGCCGAACTGGCCGAGCGCGCGGCCAAGGTCTACGACAAACTGCGTACTTTCCTT
The DNA here is from genome assembly GCF_029871235.1 of Pseudomonas sp. BN411. GTDB lineage: Bacteria > Pseudomonadota > Gammaproteobacteria > Pseudomonadales > Pseudomonadaceae > Metapseudomonas. The sequence continues at coordinate 42,880 of NZ_SSOM01000068.1, read as the reverse complement.
GGCAGCATGGACGGGGTGGGCAAGAGCCTGGAGAAAGCCCAGGACGCTTACAAGAAGGCCTGCGACCAACTGGTGCATGGCAAGGGCAACCTGGTCAAACAGGTCAGCGATTTCCGCCAGCTGGGCGTAGCCGTGAAGGGCGAGATTACCGAGGAGTGGGTTGATAGAGCGGATCTTGAGCTCAACCTGCTCGAACATGAGCCGGAGCCCGAGGAAGTCTGAGATGCACGTGCTCATCATGCTGCTGGCGCTATCATTCTGCGCATTCGTCCAAGCCGAAGACCGCGATTTGGACAATGACGGTCGGTGGGATTTTGGTCGCGGCGGTTCGGATCGCGACGTCGATAACGATGGTCGTTGGGACTATGACAAGGGCGGCAGTGACCGTGATCTCGACAATGATGGGCGTTGGGATTATGGCGCGGGTGGTTCGGATCGCGATGTCGATAACGACGACCGTTGGGATTACGACAAGGGCGGCACCGACCGTGATTTGGACAACGACGGTCGTTGGGATGGACGCATCGCTCCTCCTCCCAGCGTCTTGTATGCGGCAGCGGTGAGTCAGCTGCAACCAATACTTGCCCTCAGGGATGTAACCCAATGAACAAACCCACCACTGTCAAGGCGCTGGAAGATCTGGGCCGGGTGAAGCTTTCCACCCATTTCTACATGCGCGATTTCCTCTATTCGGAAATCAGCCAGATCGAGGGTATCCCCAATATTCCGGACTTCCCGGATCGAGCCATTGAAGCAGGGCGCCAGCTTTGTGAGCGGCTGCTGGAGCCGTTGCAGGACCGCTTCGGCCGACTTGTTATCCGTTCGGCCTATCGTGCTCCGGCAGTCAACGCCAAAGGCGCCGAGAACAACAACCAGTACAGCTGCGCAACCAACGAGAAAAATTACGCCTCGCACATCTGGGACTACCCCGATGTCGAAGGCTACTTGGGCGCCACCGCCTGCATCGTGGTTCCGGCGTTGCTGCCCTGGTACGACCAGAAAGGCGACTGGACCCCACTGGCCTGGTGGATTCATGACAATCTGCCCTACGCCAGTCAGTTCTGGTTCCCCAAGCTGGCCGCATTCAATCTAGGTTGGAGTGGTAACCCCAACACGTTGCCAAGCATTGGCACCTATGTCATCAACCCACACACAGGAGACAAGAAGGCGCTGGTGAAGGGGGGCGTGGCTGCATTGAATCTCGACCAGCGCAAACGCGTTGTTGAGCCTTGGCTCGTCAGCCTTGGCTGAGCCCGAACCAAAAGTTGACGCATGCGGTGGTGAAGACTTGCCGGTGTGACTCTTTGCCCTTCGTCTCCACCCAAACCCGCCTGAAAAGTTGACCTGTATGAACGCCCATTATTGGTGTGTCCAGTAAGGCGACATATCCTTCAGATGTGCCTGCCGGATGTGGGCAAGGGTGGAGCCCGCCGGTCACGGATGACCAACCTGACGGGCCGCGGATCGACGTCGGCAGAGGAGCAGAGCAATGGAACTCAGCGCACATGCCGTGCAGCGTTGCAGTCAGCGTGGCATCCGCATTCAGCAGATCGAATGGCTAATCGTCTTTGGGTGCCTCACCTGGAACCGAGGTGCGCGGGTGTACTTCTTTGACCGGGCGCATTTCCGGCAGATGCTGCTCGGCCTGACGGCCACGGAGCGGCATTTGGTGAGAAGGCCCGAAATAGCTACGTGGTGGTGAAGGACGACCAAGTCATCACCGTCGGGCATCGCCAGGCGGTGTTTTGTGCCAACAAGCCAGGGAGCCGCCACCACAGGCGAATTGATTGGCGACATGGGGAGTCACGAGTTGCTTGAGTTCTCGATCGGCAAACAACCGTTCGCGCAAAAAGTTCCATCTCGACGGTTTCCGATCTTTACCCATGAAAAGCAGGTGGATATTGTGATCGCAGTCGAATCATGGCTGGCCGCAGTACCTCAGGGATGGCCCCTCATCAGTGTTTCCGAGCGATCCGAGACGCGTGTCCATTCCTTGCTGCTGTCTAGCCGTAGCCCGAATCGCTTGCATGGGATGGCATGGCTTTACATGCTGCTTAGGAATTGAACATGGACAAGAAGTCGCTCTCGGAACGAGACATCTGCAGCAAATTTATCTCGCCGGCCATTGCGAATGCGGGTTGGGACCTGCAAAAACAGGTACGCGAGGAAGTCAGCTTCACCAAAGGCCGCATCATTGTGCGTGGCAAGCTGCATAGCCGCGGCGAGTCGCGCCGAGCGGACTACATCCTCTACCACCAGCAGAATCTGCCGATCGCTGTCATTGAGGCGAAGGACAACAAGCACTCCATTGGCTCGGGCATGCAGCAGGCGCTGGGTTATGCCGAGGCGCTGGACGTGCCGTTTGTGTTTTCCAGCAATGGCGACGGCTTTCTGTTTCACGACCGCAGCGGTACCGGCAGCCAAGTGGAAACAGAGCTGCGCCTTGACCAGTTCCCCAGTCCAGCCGAGCTATGGCAGCGCTATTGCCAGTGGAAGGGCCTTGAGGGCGAAGCCCAGCAGAAGGTTGAGGCGCCGTACTACGACGACGGCTCCGGCCGCATGCCGCGCTACTACCAGATGAACGCCGTCAACCGCACGGTCGAGGCCGTAGCGCGTGGGCAGGATCGCGTCCTGCTGGTTATGGCGACGGGCACTGGCAAGACCTATACCGCGTTCCAGATCATCTGGCGGTTGTGGAAGTCGCGCCAAAAGAAACGCATCCTTTTCCTGGCTGACCGCAACATCCTGGTCGACCAGACCAAGAACAATGACTTCAAGCCATTCGGCCAGGCGATGACCAAGATCGCCAAGCGGCAGATTGACACCTCCTACGAGATCTACCTGTCGCTCTACCAGGCTGTCACTGGCGCCGAGGAAGAGAAGAACATCTACAAGCAGTTCTCGCCGGACTTCTTCGACCTGGTGGTGATCGACGAATGCCACCGTGGCAGCGCCGCGGAGGATTCGGCCTGGCGCGAGATCCTCGAGTACTTCTCGAGTGCTACCCATATCGGCCTTACCGCCACGCCCAAGGAAACCAAGGACGTTTCCAGCATCACCTACTTCGGCGAACCGGTTTACAGCTACACCCTCAAGCAGGGCATCGAGGACGGCTTCCTCGCCCCCTACAAGGTGGTGCGCATCGACTTCGACAAGGACCTGCAAGGCTGGCGACCGCCCAAGGGCATGCTCGACAAGAACGGCGAGCTGATCGAGGACCGCATCTACAACCTCAAGGACATGGACCGCAACCTGGTGATTGAGGCGCGTACTCAACTGGTTGCGCAGAAGGTCACCGAGTTCCTCAAGGCCACCGATCCGTACCAGAAGACCATCGTTTTCTGCGACGACATCAACCACGCCGAGCGTATGCGTCAGGCGCTGGTCAACCTCAGCCCCGAGCGTGTAGCCGAAAACCGCAAGTACGTCATGCGCATCACCGGCGATGACCAGGAAGGCAAGGCCGAGCTGGACAACTTCATCAATCCGGAAGAGCGCTATCCGGTCATCGCCACCACCAGCAAACTGATGACCACCGGCGTCGACGCTCAGACCTGCAAACTGGTGGTGCTGGACCAGCACATCAAGTCCATGACCGAGTTCAAGCAGATCATCGGCCGGGGTACCCGCATCAATGAGGACTACGGCAAGTTCTGGTTCACCATCATGGACTTCAAAAAGGCTACCGAGCTATTCGCCGACCCAGCCTTCGACGGCGATCCGGTGGTGATCTATAGCCCCGAAGGCGACGAGTCGCCCGTGCCGCCCGAGAGCCCACTGGATGGCGAGGACGGCATTACGGGCGGCATGCCAGATCAGCCAGGTGATATCGAATTCACCGGAGAAGAGGAGGGCAAGAAACGGATCAAGTACGTCATCGACACCGTCCCGATCTCGGTGATTGCCGAGCGTGTGCAGTACTACGGCCCGGACGGTAAGTTGATCACCGAATCCCTGCGTGACTACACCCGCAGCTGCGTGCAGAAGCAGTTCGCCTCGCTCGACGACTTCCTGCGACGCTGGAACGATGCTGAGCAGAAGAAGGCCATCATTGATGAGCTTGCCGCCAAGGGGATTTTCTGGGAGGCACTGGCAGAAGAGGTGGCAGCCAAGCGTGGCCAGCCGCTCGATCCGTTCGATCTGATTTGCCATGTCGCCTTCGACCAGCCGCCGCTCACCCGCAGGGAACGCGCCGAGCAGGTGAGGAAGCGCAATTACTTCGCCAAATACTCAGGCGCAGCACGGCAGGTGCTGGAGGCGCTGGTCGACAAGTACGCCGACACCGGCATCGAGCACATCGAAGACATCAAGATTCTGCAACTAGCGCCCTTCAGCCAGATCGGCGCACCGGTGGAGCTGGTTAAGGCCTTTGGCGGCAAGGCGGGATACACCAAGGCTCTCCACGAACTGGAAGAGCAACTCTACGGATAACCCATGCTCAATTCACTTGAAGTTGCCCAAGAGCTGATAGCTCTCGGTTTTCGCTTGATTGTCGATAACGTACACGCCAGTGGTTATCAGCACTCGACGCTGGATAAACCTGTCTACATCAAGCGCAGAGAAGACCAGCCGGTTGGCAAGCAGCCACTGGTGATTCATCCCGATTACCAGGAGTCTGCCGTTTGGGGTCAGATCACGACGCTTACTCCGACAGTGCCAAATCCGGCCTACAAGAACACCAATCTCAAGGGCTTTCCACAGGCATCGGGTACGCAAAGCCGACTCGGAATTGCTCTGGATGTTTCTGACGTTGCCAGTCTGCGGCAACTGTTGCAGTTGCTCGGCTATGAAATCTCTGCCCAATTCATCCTGGAAGCTGGGGCTGGTACATGCACACGTCCGGAGTCTCCCCTCGTGGAAGGTGAACTGACTGACACGGAACGTGAAGCTTTGATCAAGGCCCGCATCGGTCAGGGTGGCTACCGTGAGGCGCTGCTGGCCTACTGGGGCGGTTGCGCAGTCACGGACTGCAGTGTGCCTGAGCTGTTGCGCGCTTCGCATATCAAACCCTGGCGCGCAGCCAGTGCCGGCGAGCGGCTGGACCCGTACAACGGCCTGCTGCTCACCCCAAACCTCGATCTGGCCTTTGATCAAGGCCTGATCAGTTTCGATGACGAGGGCCACATCCTGCTTGGCTGTGATCTGGACCCCGCCAGTGCCATAGCGCTGAACATCATCCCCGAACTACGCCTGCGCCAGATCGAGCCGCGTCACCGCGACTACCTGGCCTGGCACCGTGAGCACCTTTTTAGAGATTGACCATGTCGCTTTCCAGCACCATCAAATCCATCCAGGACATCATGCGCAAGGACGTCGGCGTAGACGGCGACGCCCAGCGCATCGGCCAACTCGTGTGGATGCTGTTCCTCAAGATCTTCGACGACCGCGAGCAGGAGTGGGAACTGCTCGACGACGCCTATCGCTCGCCGATTCCCGAAAGCTGCCGCTGGCGTACCTGGGCGGCCGATCCGGAAGGAATAACCGGCGACGAGCTGAAGAGCTTCATCGACAACAACCTGTTCCCGCAGCTGCAAAACCTCCACGAATACAGCACCACCCCGGCCGCCTATGTGGTGCGTAACGTGTTCGAGGACGCCTACAACTACATGAAGTCCGGGCAGCTCATCCGCCAGGTGATCAACAAGATCCAGGAGGGGGTGGACTTCAACAAGGCGCAGGAACGTCACGAATTCGGCAACATGTACGAGCAGTTGCTGCGCGATTTGCAGAACGCCGGCAATGCCGGCGAGTTTTACACCCCGCGCCCGGTCACCGAGTTCATGGTTCGCATGGTCGACCCCAAGCTGGATGAAAAGGTTATGGACCCGGCTTGTGGCACCGGCGGCTTCCTTACTTGCTCCATCGAGCACAAGCGCAAGCACTACGTCAAAACCGCCGAGGACGAGCGCACCCTTCAGGCCAGCATCTTCGGTGTGGAGAAGAAGCCGCTACCGCACCTCCTGGCCACCACCAACATGATCCTGCACGGCATTGAAGTACCCAGCCAGATCAAGCACGACAACACTCTGAGCCGTCCGTTGACCAGTTGGGGGCGAGGTGAGCGGGTCGACTGCATCGTAGCCAACCCGCCGTTCGGGGGCATGGAAGAGGATGGCATCGAAACCAACTTCCCGACCAACTTCCGTACCCGAGAGACCGCCGATCTGTTCCTGGTGCTGATCATGCAGCTGTTGAAAGACGGTGGCCGCGCCGCCGTGGTGCTGCCCGACGGCTTCCTGTTCGGCGAAGGCATCAAGAGCCGCATCAAGGAAAAGCTACTGACCGAGTGCAACCTACACACCATCGTTCGCCTGCCCAACGGCGTGTTCAACCCCTACACCGGCATCAAGACCAACCTGCTGTTCTTCACCAAGGGCACACCGACCAAAGAGGTGTGGTTCTACGAACATCAGTACCCGGCTGGCTACAAGAGCTACTCCAAGACCAAGCCCATGCGCATTGAGGAGTTTGCAGTGGAGGAAGCCTGGTGGGGCAGTGAGGCCGATGGCTTTGCCACACGACTGGAAAATGAATCTGCTTGGAAGGTCAGCGTCGAGGAATTGCAGGCGCGCAACTGGAACCTGGACTGCAAGAACCCGCATATCGGTGAGCAGATCAGCCACGACCCAGATGAGTTGCTGCGCAACTACGCCACGCTGCAAGGCGAAATCGGCGAGCTGCGCGACCAGCTCAAGGCCGTGTTGACCGAAGCCCTGGAGCGCCAGGCATGACCGTGTTGCTGACCGACAATCTGCCGCTCTTGGCCGGTGCACCCAATGGCATCAAAAAACTACGTGAGCTGATTCTGGAGCTGGCGGTGCGCGGCAAGTTGGTGTCGCAGGACTCCGGCGATGAGCCGGCTAGCGAGTTGCTTAAACGGATTGCCGACGAAAAAGCGCGGTTGGTGGCCGAGGGGAAAATCAAGAAGCAGAAGCAACTGGCAGAAATTGCCCCAGAAGAGAAGGTGTTTGACGTGCCTGCTAACTGGGCGTGGGTTCGCGTAGCAGCTGTTGGCCATGACTGGGGGCAGAAAACTCCAGATCAGGAATTCACTTATATCGACGTTGGCTCTGTTGATAATGCCCTTGGGGTGATCAGTGCTCCCCAAGTAGTCACGGCTGACGACGCGCCATCGCGAGCACGGAAAGTCGTTAGACCCGGAACGGTAATTTATTCAACTATTCGACCTTATCTGCTGAACGTTGCAGTGATCGATGAGGTGTATGCGCAAGAGCCAATTGCCAGTACAGCGTTTGCGATCATTCACCCCTACGTGGGAATGCCCTCAAGATATTTTCTCTGGTATCTAAGGAGTCCGGTTTTTGTCCGTTACGTTGAGTCTGTGCAGATGGGTATTGCATACCCAGCCATCAATGACGGTAAGTTTTTCAGCGGGTTAATTCCTCTTCCGCCCCTCGCCGAACAACACCGCATCGTCGCCAAAGTCGATGAGCTGATGGCTCTATGCGACCGGCTGGAAGCCCGTCAAGTTGGTGCCGAAAGCGCCCACGCCCAACTGGTGCAGGCGCTGCTCGACAGCCTGACCCAGGCCAGCGATGCCGCCGACTTCTCCGCCAGCTGGCAGCGCCTGGCCGAACACTTCCACACCCTGTTCACCACCGAACCCAGCATCGATGCCCTCAAGCAAACCCTGCTGCAACTGGCGGTGATGGGCAAACTGGTGCCGCAAGATGTCAGCGACGAGCCGGCAAAAGTTTGGCTTGAAAAAGGTCTGGTCAGAACATCAAAGATCAGACGAGGCATCCCCGAGGATGTCGCTATGGATCAATGGGTTGATACATTTCCAGTACTGGAGAGCTGGGCAAAATTGTCAACGGCTCAATTGTTGAGAGCTAACGCAGTAATCGACGTAAAAGATGGAAATCATGGTGCAAACCATCCCGTCAAAGGAGACTGGACAGAGGATGGTTTGCCGTTTATCACTGCCGCCCAAGTAAATGGCTTTAATATCGATTATGAGGGGGCAAATAAAATATCTGGGGAGCCGCTTCAAAGATTGAGGGTGGGGTTTTCTGAGCCGGGGGATGTGATTTATACCCATAAGGGCAGCGTTGGGCGTACTGCGATTAATAGTCGGTCATGCGTGCTGAGTCCGCAAACAACTTATTATCGCCCGAATGGCGAAGTGATATTTAATCGATATTTGATGTACTTTTTCCAGAGCGTATTTTTTACTCGACAAGTAGATAAGGTAAAGAATCAGACGACTCGAGACTTTGTCCCAATCACTCAACAGTACTTGTTCTTTATTTTAGTTCCTCCTGTGAAAGAGCAACACCGCATCGTCGCCAAGGTCGATCAACTTATGGCCCTCTGCGACCAACTGAAATCCCGCCTAACACAGGCCCGCCAACTCAATGAACAGCTGGCCTGCGCGCTCGTCGAGCAGGCCGTGGCTTGAACCTTTTACGCTGATCCCATCCGGACCCACATCATGGAATTTCTGAATCACCTGTTGCCCAACTTTTCCTTGCTAAAGAGCGGCAGTACTGAAGCCCTGGGTGTCGTGTTCTGGCTGATCATGGCAGCCCTTTTCACCTACTCGGTCATCTCGTTGATAGGCAGCGGGCGGAGCTTCAAGGCGCGCATGCGTGCGCTGAACAGCCTGATCGCTGGGCAGGGCCGTGAAAATTTGGCACTGAATCGTCGGGAAACGCTGCAGAAAGCACTTGGACTTAAGGACAAACGCATAGGTGCGCTCTGGCACGAGTTCGACGACAGCTTGGTGAGCAGCAGTGATCACAAGAAGTTGTTCAATACCCTGGATGCCGAACATTTCTTCAACGCGCGGACGCTGGCACCGGGCCTGAGCGGAAGTCGCTTTTTCGGTTCTCTGCCTGGCTTGCTGGTTGGGCTGGGCGTGCTGGCAACATTCGTAGGCCTAACCATCGGCCTGTCCGATCTGAAGTTGGCGAGTACCGCAGGGGTCGATCAGTTGCGGAACGGTATTTCCGTGATGATTCAGGGGGCGGCGGTTGCCTTCATGGCATCGGTATGGGGGGTGGGATTCAGCCTTGTGCTGAACCTTGTTGAGAAGATCACTGAGCGCTGGGCACTGGGGCGGATTCAGGATCTGCAGCACCGAATCGACACGCTGTATCCACTCATCCCTGCCGAACAGTCGCTGGTACATATCGCCGATTACAGCCGCGAGTCCAAGGAGGCCCTGCAAGAGCTGCACGAGCGTATCGGTGAGCGCCTGCAGGAAAGTCTGGCGGGTATGAACGAGGCGATGCAGACAGCACTCACCGATGCTTTGAACAACATCATGGCACCTGCCATTCAGACGCTTGTCCACACCACTAGCCAGCAATCCACCCAGGTGCTGGAACAGCTGGTGAGCAACTTCACACAAGGCCTCACCTCGGCAGGGCGCGAGCAGGGCAATCTGATGCAGCAGGCCGCTGCGGATGTGAACGCCGCCGTGGGCGGCATGACGGAGCGGCTCAATCAGCTGTTCCATACCCTGAGTGATCAACAGGGGCGTCAACAGGAGGCTGCCCGCCAGCAGAGCGGCGAGTTTCAGGCCCAGATGGAGCGACTTTCCGTTTCGGCAGATCAGCGTCAGCAGCAGCTGGAGGCGCGCTTTGGCGAGCTAATGAGTGGACTGACGGGCCAACTGGACAATCAACTCGGCTCTGCGCAAAGGCGGGATGAGGAACGCCAGGCGCTGTTCGAGCGCACGCTCGCCGAGGCCGGTGCGAGCCAGTCCGCGCTGCTGGAGAAGTTCGCCAGCGCCAGCCGTGAGCAGTTGCAGGCCATGGCGGAGGCCGGCAATGAACGACACGGCAATCTGGAGAAAGTGTTCGCCCGATTGATGATGACGTTGAACTCCCAGCTGGATTCGCAGATGGGGGCGGCAGAAACGCGGGAGCACGAGCGTGCTCAACGTCACGAGCAGCAGCAGGCTGCCGCACTGGCCCAGCAACAGCAGTTGATCGGCAGCCTCGGGCAGACCAGTCAGCAGCAGATCGGCGCCATTGCCGAAGCCGCTGCCGCCCAGCAGCGGGCACTAGAAGACTCGGTCGGCAAGTTGCTGGGAAGCTTCAATGAACAGATGGCGGGCCATGGTCAGCAAGCGGAGCAGCGTGAGCTATCGCGCCAGCAACGCTTCAACGAGCAGCTGGAAAACATGGCTGCGCAGCAGCAGGCGCTCTTAGAAGGCATAGCCGCGGCCGTGCAAACCACCCAGCAGCAGAGCCGGCAGATGGCTGAGCAGCATCAGCAACTGATGGGCCGCCTGCAGCAGGCCAGCGACGCAGCTGCCGTCAGCAGCCGGCATATGGACAGCAGCGCCAACCAGCTTGGCCTGCTCTCGACCAATGTTCGCCAGGCGGCCGAGTTGCTTGGCGAGCGTCTGGAGAGCGTGACTCAGCGCATCGAATCCACAGGTGAGCAGAACGCTAAGCTGGCTGGCCAATTGCAGAGCCAAGCCACTGCTTTGGCGCAGCTTCAGGGTGCTCTGCTGGAAAGTGCACAGCGCTTTGAGCAGGCCGCCAGCGAGGCGCGCAACGGATTTGGCGAGATGAGGAGCCACCAGCAGGAGTTCCTTACTGGCGTGCGTAGCGAGTTCACCGCCCTGGGCGAGGCTCTGCGTAACCAAGTGCAAGGCGTCGAACAGCAAGCCGAACAGTGGCTGCGTACCTACTCCAGCGAGGTGCGAGATCAGGTGCATGAGCGCATGGACCAGTGGAACAAAGAGACCATGAGCTTCGCCAACCAGATGCATGCAGCGGTGCAGGCGATCAGCAATGTGGTCGATGAACTGGAGGCCCGCTGATGCGCTGGCGTAAATCCCATGACACTCCGATGGAGGATGAGGATCCGTACTGGAAGTCCTTCGTGGACATCATGTCGGCGCTTCTGGTGCTCTTCATCCTCGCTTCGGTAGTGCTGATTCTTCAGTTGATGGAGAAGAGCGCGCAGTTCGACGAGAAGGTTTCCCAGTTGCAGAAGGCCGAGGAGGTGCGTCGAACCATTCTCGACGAGGCCGTCAAAAAGCTGCAGCAGCGCGGCATCAAGGTAGAGGTCAGCGAGAACCATACCGTGTTGCGCATTCCTAACGAGTTGCTCGGCTTCGATACTGGTGCCTTCGAGCTTCAGCCCCGCTACCAGCAGACCGCGTTGGAAATTGGGGAGGTGATCAATCAAGTGATCAGCCAGGATGACCGGGTCAATTACCTGGACACCATCTTCATCGAAGGTCATACCGACAATCGCCCGTATCCAGGCTTCATGGGCAAGGGCAACTGGGGTCTTTCGACCTTTCGCGCAATTTCGCTCTGGCAGTTCTGGAGCAATGAGATGCCCGAGGCAGAGCGCCTGAACAGGCTGAGTAACCAGGATGGCGAACCGCTGTTCTCGGTCAGTGGTTATGCCGAGACTCGCCCTGTGAGCAAACAGCAGGACGGTGAAGAGGACTATCGGCTGAATCGTCGCATCGACATCCGATTCACTATCCGCCGGCCACAAAGCGCTGACTATGAGGCGGTGAAGACCTTGCTTGGGAATTCCAGCCAATGAATCTGCCGCCGATCGATAACCGCCCTGGTGAATGGTCGCCTGCGGTCATCGAGGGTTGGGTGCGACTGGTGGAAAAGGCCAACCGCATGAAGGCCAAGGTGGGTGGTAGTGATGCATTCGAACGCATGCTCGCGCGATTCCGCGATATGGCCAGCAGCGGGCGTTTCGACGGGCTCAAGGAGTTGCTTGGGCGCCGGCTTGGCGCGAGGGCGCTGACGTGGCTTTGGCTGCATGACGAGGTTATAGGCTCCCGGCTGTTCAATGCGCGAATGCTCGATGCGCTGATCGAGCACCAGCAGCCGCGCCTTAGCCGACTGACGATGATCCAGATGATCCAACTGTATTTTCGCCATTTTGATCGCCTGGACGAGCGCGACAAATTGGCCGAAAGCAGCTTGCGCGGACGGCTGGAACTGCACCTGCTGGATCAGCTGCAGCGTCTGCCGGAGCGACGCCAGACATTCGTTACCGACCCGCTCGCGACGCTCAAACGGGAGGGGGAGTGGCTGCTGACGGTGGATGGTCCCCTGACCTTGGCGAAGACCGTGCGCGAGCAGGGAGGTGAACTCGCGCAGACCTTCGAAACCCTGGGGCTGAGTGGATTCGATGTCGGACGCTACGGCGATGTATGTCGCGCTCACTTCTATCTCGAAGTGCTACGTCAATTGCGTCCCGGGGAATGGGATGACGTGCTCGACGAACTGCTCAAACCCTCGGTGAGCAAGGCTCCCTATGAGGGCGATAAGCGTATCGGCCATGCCGCACTGGAGATCATGATCGACCGAGCGGGGGACGACCCTGGCGATGCCTGGCAAAACTTTATCCTCAGTCTGGCCGGCGATCCGCGCATTGCCAGCTCAGCGCAGAACTTCCGCGAATGGTGGAAGCCACTGGGCGAGGAACGCATCGGCAAGGTGCGCGGCTGGCTGTCCAAAGAAGACCTGCGCCTGTTCCTGCAGGCGGTCGAGCAATATGGCGTGGAGTCTGGCAAGGACGACCTCAAGCGCATGTTCCCGTCGCGCAAGCTGTTCCTCGAGGGCTTGTTCAAGCTGGGGCTGATCCGCCATACACGGTTGATGCTCGGCGGCATCGCGCAACAGTCAGTGCGCAGAATTCTTGGCGGGGAGGTGAAAACCCAGTTCGCCAAGATGGATGGCCCGATGAACGACAAAGCTGTGATCTATCTGGACTGCGGTGACTTTCACTTGGTCGAGGGCTCGCACAGTTTCAAGATCTGGGTCTATCTGGCTCAGCCGGGGCCATCGGTGAAGTCTTACGAGCGGAACAACTTCACACACGCCGACCTCACTGTTGGGATGCCCCGGCAGTACAAGGAGGCGCATCCCTCTCTCCCTTACGAGGCGGTAACCCATAACGGCACCTGGCAGCGCAAGGTCTTCGAGTTCCTGGCGGACAACGGTATTGGCGTGGATATCGAGCAGTTGCTGAGCCGGCAGGAGTACAAGTCGTATTTGAGCAAGTACGGGATGCCGGTCGTTGGGCGGAAAAGGGAGCGTGTATCGTCGCCAGCACAATTGACTCCGAAACCTGAGCCGCGTTCCGCTCAGGCCTTTTCGACTGCGGAGGCACGTGCTGCCCGCGCTGTGCCCATCGTTTCAACAGCAAAGAGCGAGCAGCGCACCCAGGGCAATCGCCAAGCCCCTAAGGTTGAGCCCATCGAAAATGGGCTGACAGATGTGCAGTCGGCGATTCTGAATTACCTACATGCATGCCCTCAGAGCATCTTGGGTGACATCGCACGCGCGCTGTCCAGCCAGGGCGTCCCCATGTACGTGATTCGAGAATGTCTTCAAGGAGTGCTCGCGGACTACGTCTTTCAGGACAATGTGTACCGCTGGTCACTATCTGCGCAGGGGATGCACTTATTGGGCATGGCATCTCCCGTTGTTCGATCCGAGCCTCCGAGGGACACCATAACGGCTGATCTGCTTCGCTTGGGGGCCTTCGAGCTGCAGGTGCTGCGTTATTTCGCCCGCAATTCCGGAGACAAGGTGCGACATGCCGCGAATGTGCTGGAGGTCGATTCCCGAGAGATCAACCGCGTGCTCTATGGTCCGCTTAAGGCCCTGTGCCAACAGGGCGATGGTTTTGGCTGGACGGTAAACGCGGATATTTCTGCCGCGCTCGATCGCATGACGACAGATAAGTGAGACAAGCATGGGACTAGCCGACATTTTCAAAAGCCTGCTGGGTGAGGGGCGTGCGGTGCTCAGCACCCAGCAGGGCTTCGCTTATGGCGCCGACTCCGACGGGTTGAACTTCTATCTGGACAAGAGGGCCTATGTGGCGCTTGCCGAGGGACAGGGCAATGCCTTGCAGAAGATCCAGTTGGTCGTCCTGCGCATGCTGGAAGAGCAAGGGATCGCCGAGTCGCTGGCTAATGGTTTCCACATTTCCGCGGAAGATGTGGCGGGCATGGACGAGGAGCAGGCGGAAATCCTCCGTCTGCCGCGTCACTTCGCCATGGATTTCGTCAGCCAGATCAGCGGGCGCACGGGTCACAGCAGTTTCCGCGTGCAACTGGCGGTTCTGTCCGACTCAGGAGAGGTACCGTTTACCCGTAAGGGGCCGCTGCTGTATCTGACCTCGTCTGAAGCCTATCGCCTGACGCCGGCCGAGCTGATGGGACTCATGGCCTGGGAGCACCATCAGAATCTACGTCCTGAGCAGCGTGGCGAGCCCGCCAACCTACGGCTGATGGCGGAGCTGCAGACTGCTGCGCGCAGTGGTATGCGTATCGACCTTAGCCACTTCGACCGACTGGATGTGGTGGTGCCGGAAAACATCGGCGTTATCGCCACGCGGTTGCCCGATGGCAGCCTGATGCTGAGTCCCAGCCTGGGCGACGGCTCGACGCCGGATCAGCTCGAGAAGCGTTGGTCGCAACTGGATATGAGCGCGGAAGGCGGCGTGCTGCGTATAGACAATCGCGTGGTGCTGCTTGAGCCGAAGAGGATGGCGGCGATCAAGGAGGTGCTAGGCAACAAGCGCATTCCGGCGGACAAGGTTGCCGAGTTTATCGCCACGCCGAGTGCGTTTTTGGATGCTGCCCTGGTCGACCTGGATCTGGGCTTCTCTATTCGTGTTGCCGGGATCGGCAAGCTCCAGCACATCGAGTTCGGTGAGCTGGATGGCAAGAAACAGGACTGGTTTGCCCTGGACTCGCGACCGGCTCCGGTGGAAATCATTTCCAAGCTGGTGCAGTCCCCGGAGGATCTGGAGAGCTTTACCAAGGCCTACACCGCAGCGAAGGAGCAGGGGGCGGAGAGCCTGATCTTTGGTGATCAGCCCGTCGACATATCCAACCCCGCGCGGGTCGAAGAGCAGCTGGCGAAGGTCAAGGAGTCCTTTTCTGCGCCGGCCCCTGAGGAGCCTGTTGAACCCAAATCGATAGTCGAGCCGAAAGAGCGGGTCAGCGTGCTGCTGCGCGATGTGGATGAGATCAAAAGTGTGTTGCTGCGCAAGGCTGCGGACGCCAGACCTACCACGGAGCCAGACTGGCAGGCCTATGCGCGTCAACCCTTCCCGCATCAACGTGAGGGCATCAGCTGGATGCTGGGACTGCTGGCCTCGGCCGTGCAGGACAATCACGATGACCTCTATCGCCTGCAAGGCGGGCTGCTGGCCGACGATATGGGCTTGGGCAAGACGTATATGTCGCTGGTGACGGTGGGCGAGTACCTGACCCAGCAGAAAGCAGCTGACCGGGCGCAGAAACCGGTATTGATTGTGGCTCCGTTGAGCCTGCTGGAAAACTGGGAAGACGAGGTCGGCCAGACCTTCAAAGGCATTCCGTTCCGCGACATTGTGGTGCTGCAATCGGGGCGGGATCTCAACCGTTTCCGCGTCAAAGGCGCGGAACGGGAATCCGCACAGCTGGCTTTGCTGATGGATGAAGAAGGGCAGATGGCCGATGACGCGATTCGCTATGCCCTGACCATCGGCCCCGAGTCCGGGGCGCATCGCCTCGATATGGATCGTCGGCTGGTACTGACGACCTATCAGACGCTGCGGGATTACCAGTTCTCGTTGTGCCGAATCGACTGGGGCCTGGTGATCTTCGACGAGGCGCAGAACATCAAAAACCCCAACGCTGCACAGACGCGTGCGGCAAAGGGCCTGAAGGCCGACTTCAAGCTGCTCGCCACCGGCACCCCGGTGGAGAACAGCCTCGGCGATTTCTGGTGCCTGATGGATACCGCCCAGCCCGGGGTTCTAGGAGGCTGGAGCCAGTTCCGCGACAGCTGGATCAAGCCGATCCTCAGTGCCCCAGACGAGGAGCGCGACGAGGTGCGGCGCCAGGTCGGCGCAGGTCTGCGTGAGGCTGTGGGCAGTTTCATGCTGCGGCGGGTCAAGGAGGATCAACTTAAGGGGCTGCCGAGCAAGACCATTCATAGCGGGGTGGCACAACCGCAAGACGGCCAGCAGCTGCACGCGGCTCATCTGGCGGTGTGCATGAAGGGTATTCAGCTGCAAACCTACGACGCAGTGCTCGACGATTTCCGCGCCCGCCGCGCTACCGAAGACATGCGGGGCAGCGCACTGGCGGCGCTTTCCCAGTTGCGCGAAGTATCGCTGCACCCGCGTCTGCGGGAAGAAGCGCAACTAATGACCAACTCGGCCAGCGAGGCGCGGTCGGTGATGGCGCAGTCCGGCAAGCTGGCGGTACTGCTCGAACTGCTCGACCGCATTCGCCAGAAGGATGAAAAAGTCATCCTGTTCATGGTCACCAAGCGACTGCAGCGCATGCTCAAGCTTTGGCTGGATCAGATCTATGGCCTGGATGTGGCGATCATCAACGGCGATACCGCTGCGGTGGCGAAGAAGTCTGACGAGCTGACGCGCAAGAAGCTCATCACCGCTTTCGAGGCCAAGTCGGGCTTCAATCTACTGATCATGTCGCCCGTGGCTGCTGGGGTAGGTCTGACAGTTGTCGGTGCCAATCATGTCGTCCACCTAGAGCGCCACTGGAACCCTGCCAAGGAAGCGCAGGCCTCAGATCGCGTTTACCGGATCGGCCAGAAGAAGGATGTGCACATTCATCTGCCGGCGGTGACGCACCCGCAATTCGATTCCTTTGATGTACACCTTGATCGTCTGTTGAGGGGCAAGTTGCTGCTCAAGGATGCTGTGGTAACGCCTGAAGCGGTCAGCGAAAGCGAGATGATTCAATCCATGGGGCTTTGACTGGTCTCATACACAAAAAAATAGGAACTGACGATGACGGAACTGACCAAGGAGCGGGGCATGTTTGAGCTGACACTGCTGAATGCAGCAGTCAGCCGAGAACAATTGGACGATGTGCTGGTGATGGGGCTTAACCGTGGAATTCCGCCTGAGATAATGACCCGACTCGAAAGCGTGTGGGGAATGACCAGGACGATCGCCGGAGAGGTTGTGGCCATCGGCAAGATTGTCGTGATGAAGATTTTCGAGTTCTTGAAGGCTAATCCCAATCTCACCATCGGTATCGCGCTCGGTGCTGCAGTGGGTACTCTGATTGCGGGTATCCCTTTCCTCGGGGCGATGCTGGCGCCGCTCGTCACCGCGCTTTCAATTCTGTATGGGGCAGCGGTTGGCGCCACAAAGGATGCGGGTGGTGACCCTTCCGACGCTTATGCTGCAGTGGGGCATTTGGCCAAGAAGTTCTTCGAGTTGATCCAGGAAATATTCTTATCCATCCAAGACTACTTCCTCGCGGGCTGAGACCTTAAGCATGACAAAGGACTCGTACGTCGACCGTGTCAAGAAAGCGCGTCTGGCTATCCAGAAGCGTCTGAAAGAGTCGGGCACGGTGAAGGTCGAGGTGCGGGAAGAGGTGCAGAAACATACGAGGATGCCTGTGGCGTCAGTAGTTGAACTGCAGACCGAAGCATCGGAAGAGCTTGCGATCAAGCAGGCTATCGAAAAGATGCGTGGACGGGACAAGCTCGGGCTGGCGGGCGAGCATCTTGCTGCAGCCGGAGGCACAGCGGCGGGGGTGGCGGCTGCGGGCACCATCGCCAGTGCAGCAGGAGTGACCACCTTGCTCGGTTCAACGAGCCTGGCTGGAGTGCTGGGTGGCGTCTTCGTCACCGCGACACCTGTGGGCTGGATGATCGGCTCGGCTGCCGTGATGGGTGCGGCTGGCTATGGCATCGCAAAGTTAATTCGTTCGGGGAGTGAGCAGGATCGGCTGCGCAAGGCTTTCATTGAGCGTCAGACGCAACGCCTCATGGATCTGGAGACCGCGCGTGCGCCGCTGGATGAGAAAGTCGAGCTGGGTCAACTGATAGCCCTAACCTTGGCTGCTGGTGTATTGGAGCAAGACGCCGCGAAGCGAATGGTGGATTTGGTGAATGCCGGCAAGCTTTCGACTTCGCTGGCTTTGGAGCGCGTGCGTGCGATTGCCTTGGCAACTGAGTTGATCGAGGTGAAAAGGTAGTAACCCTACCCGCGGCTAGGATTAGGACTCGCGTCAAAAAAGAAATGGCAGTTGAAATGCCCCCTATTCCCCTAACGATTAGGCGCCGTGGCATGGTCCGGCTACCCGTCGGATTTAGAAGATGAAGCTGCTCAACTGGTAGTGGCCTGCGTGGAAACCTTGAGTGAAACGTGGTTTTGAGAGGATGCAATGCGGTTCGAAAAGAACATAGCCGAGATTTTCGGGGGACCCTACTTCGAGTGGCTTAAGCAGCAGGAACCACTGCGTTCAACTGAACTGTTCGCTCAGGGCTCCTCCGCCATGCTGTTCCAGAAGGACGGTCACCTGTATCGACTGACCCGAGATGGGTGCGGCCACAATTTTCTCGCTAGGGAGGCAGTGCAAGGGAATCCGCAGGTGATGCGCATCCTCCAGGATTTCGGCGCCGTGGCCCCCTCCGACGAGGACAGTCTCAATTCTGGGGAAGAGTTCTATTGGCTGGCCGAAGTGGAGTGGTTGGATGAGCTCGATCACCAAGAGACAACCATCCAGCGCCTGATTGCCCTTCTGGAAGAACTGAGCGAAGGCGAAACGTTGGTCATGGAGCCAGATCTGCCTGTGCTCATTGAGCGTTGCCATTCGATGGCCGAGCGGTTCTCTGAGTTTGCTCCGCTGCTGCAAACCTTGGCCAAGGCTGCTCATTTCGGTGCTGATGCAGATGTGAGCATTAGTAACATCATGCGCCGTCCTAGCACCGGGGAGCTGGTCTGGAGCGATCCGCTTTTTGGCGCCTCCTATCTTCCGGATGTACAACGACTCGATCGAATGATGGCAATTCGCCGAGAAATTGAGCTAGGGACGAGAGAACTCGACCATTCCCGTATGTAGTTGATAGCAAGGCGAGATAGGTCTTGAACTCGAAACCCTTCATCTTCGGTAGGAAGATGAAGGGTTTTTGTTTAGTGGGTTGAGGACTATTCGCTAGTAGGAAGTCCACACGCCTTTTCCCACTCGATGATCTGGTCATGAATGATCATGGCCTCGTCACCATTTTCCTGTCGGAAATCGGCCATCTTCTTTTCATAGCAGGCCTCGCCAGTTAGGCCATTGGAGGCAACCTCGGCGGCGCCACCGTTGTAGAGCGGACCAGTCCCCATTGGATAGGCGACTGTGCTGCCGTCGCTGGCCGGGCTCAAATACCAGCCGCGTGGGATGATGTAGAAGCCCGCTGGAGCGTGGCCCACGAACTCCCCATTGAACTGGGCGCCTCGCACACTGCAGATATTGTCCTTGCACATGGCTCCGAGGTATTTGCGGACAGTCGCGACACGCTTTACACCCTGGTCGTCGGTGTAAGTGGCCTGCTCCATCTGATCGGTGAGGAGACTACCGCCGGTAGTTGGAGTTTCTGGTGTGCAGTTATGCCGCGCGTTGCCATAAAGCTGGCAGGGTAGGTAGGTGGTTTCGGCGAGCGCATGTGTAGTGAGCATCATGGCCGCTGCACCCAATGCATATCGGATTTTCATTCAATCATTCCTATTTCTTGTATTTGATAACGATCCGGTTATCGATCGGGTACTTGGCGATTTCATAGTCCGGGTTGAAGGTGGCTAGGTTATGGGCAGCAATGCCGGCGGCCGATGCGAGACCGATCACCCCCGTGATACCGCCAAAGAAGCTACCGCCTGCAGCCGCAATGCGACCGAAGGTGTAAATGCGGCATTTGAGCCCCTGGGCCTCGATCCGGTTTTCGACGGTGGTCACTGCGCTACTGAGTCGTCCGCTGAGCCCGACGACTTCGAAAGATTCCTTGTTGCGGATGAGCGTCGCCAGAACCTCGGTGTTCAGGTCTTCGTATTGGATCTTCTTCATTGTGCTTCCTTTCAGGAACGGGGGGTGTTCGGGGGGGCTCACGATTGAAAAGGTGAGTTAGCATGCGAATGGGTCGTAAATACCGTGGTCGTTTTGGCAGCATATCGAAACGATTGGCGGCATGCCAAGAGTCTCTGCCAGCCAAGATCAAGACCAAATCCTGGTTCGCCTGGGAGCTGCAGTGCGTGCTCGTCGCGCGCAGTTGGGGTTCTCGCAAGAGGCCTTGGCAGATGCTGCCGAGATTGATCGATCTCACATGGGCAAGATCGAGCGGGGGGAGCGCAATGTGACCTTCCTGAACATCGCGCGAATTGCTAAAGCACTCCAATGCAAGCCGTCGGATTTGCTATTGGAGGCAGGGCTGTAGCATTTCCTAGAGAGTTTCTTTGAAGTAGTTTTTCCTCCGGCAAGCGTTCGGCATAGAACTGCATTTACTCGACCATCCAATTACCTGTGGTTGAGCAACCCTCGAAGCGGAACAGGCGACCGCGGGTCGCCTGCTGATGCAGTATTAGTCGCGGGTGTTGATCCGGATGCCGCAGTGCTCCATCAGCCAACCGAACAATGCGAGGGCCAAGAGGCACACGAACAGCACCGGCCAGAACCTCAGTAGGAGCACCAGCAGCGCAATGACGACTGTGCAACTGGCGAGCACCCCGACGAAGGCGAACAGCAGTCCCAAGAAGCGCAAGAGGCTCACGACGCCTCCTCCGGAGTAGTGGTTGTTATCGCGGAAGCAACTGAATGTGCTGTTTCGGTGAGGTGGTTTGGCTGACCGTGTTGCTTTGCCTGGTGCTCCAGCTTTTCGGACAGGGTGAGATGGTGAGGCCGAACTGCAGCACTTGGCTGAGTGGGATGATCGCCTGCCGCCGGAAAGAACTCTTCGATCACGGCGCCGCCATCCTCCTCGCTGTCCTCGAATGCGCCGTTGCCAAGCCCGCACCGTGCTGCGTTGTCTAGCGCTGTCTGATCGAAGCCTGCTGATTGGCGGGTGTCGTCCAGCTGTTTCGCCGCGAGCAGGGCCTCCTCCACGCTCATCTCGCGACGCAGGGTTAGGTCGACATAGAAGATCGGCGTGCCATGGCTTTGCCGGGTGGATTTTCCGCGCAACCGCAGCTCCAGCGGCAGACAGGCCAGACGGTTGCCCGAGATGGCCTGGAAGTACTGCAGACGGGCGGCCAGGGTGCGGATGCTGTTGAAACCAGTTGTTCGGAACACGAAGCTGCCGAGCGGATCCTCGTCGCCGATCGCGACGTTCAGCCGACCGTAGGGTTTGCAGGCACCGCCCTTGGTCAGCGAGCAGGCATCCGGCGAAGGGCAGGGCAGCGACTGCATGCCGTCCTGGGTGACCCGTTTGCAGGTCTCGCCATTGCCCACACAAACGGGTCGTCCGGACTGCCGGTCGAACAGGGTGTAGTCGGCGCGGAAATTCAGCTCCGGTTCGTTGAACAGCAGCCGTACCGGAATGCTGCGCAGCTTTTCTTCCTTGCCTTGGCGCAGTTCGTCGTTGAGCGGGTGCAGCAGCCAGCCGTCCCGGCCTTGCACCTGGGAGGTGAGGGTGAACTGGTCATCCTTTTCCGGCAGACGCTTGCCGTTCTTCTCGATGACCTTGCCGATGGAAATCCGCCCGAGCACCGGCGGGGTAATAGCCAGACCTTTCAGCATGATGGTTCTCCTGGAAATAAAAAGAGGCCATCCGGGCGACAGTGGTTGCCCGGATGGCCAAGGGGGAAATGATGGAAGAGGGGATCAGTTGATCAGGAAGCGCCGGCTGCCTTCCTTGAGTTTGGCGTAGCGCACTTGCAGGTGGGGCTTGTCTTTTAGGAGGCGCTCCACGTCGAGAACGCTGCTGTCTTTGGCTTTCTTCCAACTGATAGAACCGCTGGCGAATTCCGCCCGTGTGGCTTCGCCCATCGCTTGCTGCAGCAACTGCTTGAGCTGCGCCTCGCGCTTCTCCTTCTCGCCAATCGCCTGGCGCACGGCCTTGAGCTCCAGGTAGGCTGCCGCCAGCCCGGCATGGCTACTGAAGTCGACGGACTGGCCGTTGTCCTCGGGATAGAGGCAGCGCAACGCCGCCTCCGCCGACGCGGAACCATCGGCGGGCGGCGGGGTGTCGGTTTCCACGTAGGCCCAGAACTTGCGCTCCAACTCGATCAGGCGGGCAATCATCTGCTCGTCCCGCGCGATATGGTGGATCTCTAACGTCTGGCCACCGAGCAGCACCGCCACATCCGCAGCCTGCTTACCAGTCACGGCGAGTTGATGCATCACCTGCAATTGCACGTACTCGGGCACACCGTTCTGCCAGAGGCGGGCACCGTTGATACCGGCGGTCTTGCATTCGAGGATCTGGACGTCGTCGGCGCCAGTCACCTCACGGTCGATGTTTGCCAGCATCCAGGGTAGGTCGGGATTCGGATGCTGCAGCACGGCGTTGATGCGTCGCACTTTGTAGCCCGTGCGCTTGCTGTAGTGCCAGGCCACGATGGGCTCCAGCACGTTGCCCCAGTAGGCGGGGCTGTCTTCATCCTTCGGATTGATCTTTGGAAAGTTGGTGTCACGGCCGGTTTTCTCCAGCCACAGCTCTAGCGGTGACTTGTAGGGATTGAGGCCTACTGCCGCCGCGGCATCCGAACTGCCGATGCCCTGTTTGCGAATCTGCAGCCAGTCCTCGCGCGGTAGTGCCTTGGTGCTGATCAGACGCAGGGCAGGACGGGCTTTGTTGCTGCCATTCAATGACGTTGCTTTCATGCTGTTCACCTTGCGGACATAAAAGCGCTCGGTCAGCGCGAGGCTGACAGAGCGTGGCGATTGACGAGAAGGGTTAAGCGGCGAGACGCAGGGCTGCATCCAGGGCGCGTTGCTTGATCTGCGCCCCCTGGCCGAACCAGGCCGAGTCCATGCGGTACTCGGTGCTACGCGCACGACGTTCGTGATCGACGTACTCGGTTACAGCATTGAGCAGGCCCCAGGCAGTGCCGCGTGCCGAGTCCAGCTGACTACCTCGGCCACGGCCTTCGTACAGTTCCTGAACCTTGCGCAGCGCGCGCTCGTTGGGCAATTGCTCCGGCAGTTGATTGCTCGGACTGATCTCGCATAGCACGTTCATGAAGAAGCCCAGCGCCTCATGCCACTGCACCTTGCGTTCGGCCAAGCCGCGCATGCGGTACATGAAGTCGTCCCATTGCGAGACGGCGATACCGAGTTGCCTCTTCACCGCCTTGGGATCGAAGCGGGTGTTGTGCGGCACTTTGATTGCGCGGCTGGTGCCGTCCAAAGCGATGGTCAGGGTGTTGTTGCAGACCACGCGCACCGTGGTCGGGGTGGCTGTGGTGGCCAGGGTGCCGTCGCAGGAGGTGGCCAGCAGCAGGTAGCCATTAACCTGGTCGTTGCCTTTCAGCGTCGCGTCCTGCCCGGTGCGCGCCAGTGCCCAGAACTTGCGTCCGCCCTTGAGTACGCCAGCGGTCTCCAACTCGTAGCCGGAGATCTCGGTCAGATCGCGGTAGAACTCCAGCACCTCACGCGGCTGCACGGTGTGGTAGCGCTTGGAGACCACCGACAGTGGCGCTTTGGTGTCGGAACGGAAGAGCACCTTCTGTTCCGGGAAGGAGTGGATAGCGCCTAGATGACCGACGGAATCGGATTTGAAATGGACGGGGCTTTCGAGAATCGCCCAGTCCATCCCGGCTTCGCGTTGCCAGACTTCGATGGGCTGTTTCTGAGTGAGCTGATTACCCAGGCCGTGCCAGGGCGTTTGACCAACATAGGCCATTTGTTCGATGAGATGAGCCATGATTGCGATTCCTTTGGGTACAGGTCGGCATAAGTGCTACGCGGCGCGCAGCACTGGCCTGAGGGAGAAGCGGGGTGAGTTAGGTGAAGGTTAGACGGGTAGGTTGAAGCGATGCCCGCAGTCGATGCAGAGGTTGTTGGCAAGTACGTGGCGGTCCAACCGCTCGCCTAATTGGGCACCAATGGCACAACCACTGATGCCGCCAGCAAGGCCTCCCATGACTGCACCAGAGAGTGCGCCAAGGGTGAGACCCACAGGTCCCGCAACAGCACCGACAATCGAGCCAATCCGGCTGCCCGCCAAGGCGCCGCTGATGCCGCTGGCAGCACCACCGACCGTGCCGACAGCGGCGCCAACCTTCATAGCGGGGCGGAGCGAGGCGATTCGTTTGGAGTAACAGCAAGGACACTGCAATGACATGGTTTGAGCTCCATGGTGGGTGGGTTCATTGCAGTGATATAGGGCTGAAAGTTTTTTGAATCAGAACCTGTTCCACCTGAGGATGTAGGCGGAAATTCAGCCCAACTAGTGCTTAAAGATGGACTTCATCGCCTTGCCGATTGATTATTTGCCATCAAAATGATTTCAAGTCTTGATGCAAGGATTGCCCAGGGATGTCGTCTGCTACTCAGCCCAAGGGACTGATATTCGATCTTGAGGTGGTGCCGCCAAAAGATGGCGAGCTGGCTCGCGTCAAAATGTTGGGTGCGCTTCGACCTGATCTAAAGCAAGAGCTCGAGCTAACCGTATCCAGGGACCTGCCATCCGCTTTGCAGCAGTTGGATGCTCTGTCCGAGGGCGCGAGCTTTGTCCTTGGGCACAATGTCATCGAGCATGATTTGCCAATATTGCGTGGACATGCGCCGCAGCTGGCTCTGCATGCGTTGCCGGTGATCGACACGTTGCGCCTCTCGCCCCTGGCGTTTCCACAGAACCCGTATCACCGGCTGGTCAAGGATTACAAGCTCATCCGTGACAGCCTAAATTCGCCCCTGGCTGATTGCCGTTCCACTCTGGTGTTGTTCCAGGACCAGCGCCAAGCGTTTACCTATTTGAGTGAGATCAATCAGGACGAGCTTCTGTGCTATCAGTCGCTCCTGGCACCTAGCCTGAAGAGTGATTTGGGGTCTTTCTTTGCGTCACTGAGTGGGCAGTCCCCATTGCCGATATCGGCGCTGAAGGATCTGATTCCTCAGTTGCTGTGTGAGTCAGATCCTTCATTGCAACGCGATCTGAAGGTCTGCCGGGCTCGTTTGGAGCACCTCATCAACGAGGATTTGCAACGCAATGAGCTGCACTGGCCGTTGGCCTATGTCTTGGCCTGGCTGCGTGTTTCGGGTGGTAACTCGGTACTGGCACCCTGGGTGCGTTATCAATTCCCGGAGGTCAGTCGGCTAATAACGGAGCTTCGTGATACGCCTTGTGATCGGAGCGATTGCCAGTACTGCCGGACGACCCATGATCCACAGCATGAGCTGAGGCGATACTTCGGTTTTCCTGACTTTCGTTACGAGGAGCCTGGCAAGAGTCTGCAGCACGACATCGTCCTAGCGGGTATGCGTGGCCAACATGTATTGGCGATTCTGGCGACTGGAGGCGGAAAGTCGCTGTGCTACCAATTGCCGGCACTCAACCGCTTTCACCGCAATGGCAGTCTCACCATCATCGTTTCGCCTCTGCAGTCGCTGATGAAGGATCAGGTCGACGGATTGCTGGAGCGCAATGTCCAGTGTGCGGCTACGCTCAATGGCTTGCTGACCATGCCAGAGCGGGCGGATGTGCTGGAGAAAGTCCAGATGGGCGATGTCGGCATCCTGCTGGTTTCGCCCGAGCAGTTCCGCAATAAGGCTTTTCGGCGGGCTATCCGACAGCGTCAGATTGGCGCTTGGATTTTCGACGAAGCACATTGCCTGTCGAAGTGGGGTAGTGATTTCCGGCCGGATTATCTATACGTATCCCGCTTTATCCGCGAGCACACGGGGGAAGGGCCCCTGGCTCCTATTGGTTGTTTCACGGCTACGGCCAAGCCAGATGTGCTGGCCGATATTCAGAGCCACTTCAAGAGCAGCCTAGGTATCGAATTCCAGGTTTTCCCAGGTAGTCATGAACGAACCAATCTGAGTTTCGAGGTGCTGCCCTGCGCTAAGGCAGAAAAGTGGCTCCGCACAAATCAGTTGCTGAGTGACCACCTGGGGGCTCAGGAGGGCGGAGCGGTTGTCTTCGTTTCCAGCCGCAAGGGAGCAGAGGAGCTGGCCGATTTCCTGATCGGCCAGGGATGGCCTTGCAAGCACTTCCATGCGGGCCTTGAGCCGAATGCCAAAACGGACATCCAGGACGACTTCAAGGCTGGGCGGCTGCGGATCATCGTTGCTACCAACGCTTTCGGCATGGGGGTGGACAAGGCTGATATCCGGCTTGTGGTACATGCTGATATTCCCGGTTCATTGGAGAACTATCTGCAGGAGGCGGGAAGAGCGGGGCGCGATCAGAGTGATGCGTGCTGCGTGCTGCTTTACGACCCCCAGGACATCGAAACGCAATTCGGCATGAGCGAACGCTCGAAGCTCAGTATCCGGGACATTCAGCAGATACTGCGCAAGCTGCGAACTGAAAGCGGGCGGCGCAAAGAAGGCAAGCTGGTGATTACTGCCGGCGAGATCCTGCTGGATGACCAAGTGGAAACCAGCTTTTCAGCAGATGATCGGGATGCCGAAACCAAGGTCGTTACCGCCGTGGCCTGGCTGGAGCGTGGTGATTACCTCAAGCGCGAGGAGAACCATACCCAGATATTCCCGGCACGTTTGAATGTCGGTGAGGATGAGGCTGAAAAGAAGCTGCTGGCGGCGAAGCTGCCGGCTCGCCGACTGGAGGAGTTTCGGGCCATCCTGCGTTACCTGTTCGAGGCAGATGTCGATGAGCGTGTGAACACCGACCGGCTGATGGCCTTGACCAGCCTAACCTCGGAAGAGGTTGCCGGCATTCTGAAACAGATGGAAGAGATGGGCCTGTTGGTCAACGACTCGCAGCTCACGCTCTACTTGCGTCATGGCATAGCGGGGGCCTCCAGCCAACGGCTGCAGAGCACCTTGCAGTTGGAAGAGGCCCTATTCCATTGCTTGCGGGAACAGGCGCCAGATGCTGAGCAGGGTGGCTGGCAAGACCTGAATCTGCCGCCGCTTACCGCCGCGCTCAAGGAGGCTACTGGGCAGGAGGAACTGCTTCCACTGCATGTGCTGCGGTTGTTGCGCAGCCTCGCTCAGGACCGCGACGCTGATAGCCAACAGCGCAGCAGCTTCGAATTGCGACAGCTCAATCGCGACTACCTCAAACTGCGAATCAAGGGTGACTACACCTGGAGCCAGATTGAGGGGCTTGGTGAAAGGCGGCGGGTATTGGCCGCCAAGCTTCTGGACTTCCTGGTCGGTAAGCTGCCTGCTGGGTTGCGAGGCAAGGATCTACTGGTTGAAACCACTTTTGGTCAATTGGTCGGGGTGATAGAGGGGGACCTCGAATTGTCCTCCAGGATCCCTCCCACACAGCGCCACAGAGCCATCGAACACGTGCTGCTCTATTTGCACAAACAGGACATCCTAACCCTCAATCACGGGATGACGGTGATGCGCCGGGCCATGACCATTGAGGTCGATCCGGATAAGCGCAACAACTTTCTGAAAGAGGATTACCTTCGGCTCGACGAGCACTACCGCGAAAAGCGTATTCAGGTCCACGTGATGCGCGAGTATGCGGAAGTGGCGCTGAAGGAAATGGCGGAAGCATTGCGCCTGATACTGCATTACTTCAATGACCCCAAGTCGGCCTTCATCAAGCGGTATTTCTCTGGTCGGGAAGATGTCCTCAAGCTGGCGACCAGTGAGGAGTCGTGGAAGTCGATCATCGAAACGTTGAGCGCCACTCAGAAGCTGATTGTCGCCGATGATGATGACCTCAACCGCTTGGTCCTGGCGGGGCCTGGCTCCGGCAAAACCCGAGTGATCGTGCATCGTATTGCCTATTTGCTGCGGGTGCGTCGGGTGCCGGCGTCCAGCATCGTGGTACTCACCTTTAACCGACATGCAGCCAACGAAATTCGTAAGCGCCTGTTGGCTTTGGTGGGAGCTGATGCCTATGGGGTCAGCGTTATGACCTACCACAGCATGGCCATGCGTTTGACTGGGACCCGCTTCGAGCGCGGTGACGTAGTCGATGAGAAATCCCTGAAGCGGGGGCTGGAAGATGCCGTCGGGTTGCTGGAGGGAAAACGGCAAGTGGAAGGTGAGGACGACCTACGCGAGCAGTTGTTGCGGGGCTATCGCTACATCCTGGTCGACGAGTATCAGGATATCGACGACTTGCAGTATCGGCTGGTGAGTGCCCTGGCTGGGCGGCATGCGGCAGAGGATGGTCGTCTGTGCATCCTGGCGGTGGGCGACGATGATCAGAACATCTACGCGTGGCGCGATACTAATAACCGCTACATCGAGCGATTCCGGGAAGAGTACGACGCGGCAACCAGTTTCCTCGTCGATAACTACCGTTCCTCCCGGTACATCATCGAGACCGCAAACCAGGTCATTGACCAGAACCCGGCACGGTTGAAAACAGCCCATCCGATCCGAATCGACCGGATACGTCAGGAGCTCCCTTCGGGAGGAATTTGGGAATCGTTGGATTCCGAGCGGCAAGGGCGAGTGCTGTGCATCAGTGTCGAGGCGATCGATCGAGAACACGGCAACTTGCAAGCTCAGGCGGCGATGGGGGAGCTGAGCCGTTTGCTGGGACTGGATCGGGGTGACTGGAATGGCTGTGCTGTTCTGGCGCGTACGCACCGTTATCTATGGCCGGTTCAGGCCTGGTGTGAGCAGAACGGCATTCCTTACTTCCTGGCGGCTGACAAGGAGAGTGCGTTACCCATCACCCGGCAGCGTAGTTTTGTAGCCGCAATTGATTACTTGCGGCCCATTGAGGATCAGCTCTGTGCTGCGGACGCTTGGCAGCGACTGTCCTCCGCAAATGTCCTGCTGGGCGTTGAGTGGCAGGAGTTTTTCCGGACCGCTTTTGAGCAACTGCAAGGTGAGTTGGGTGAGTGTCAGCTAAGCAGCGGCGCACTGGTTGACTGGCTCTATGACTATGCACGTGAATTGCGCCAGCAACCCAGGGAAGGCCTCTATCTTGGCACTGTACATTCGGCCAAGGGGCTGGAATTCCGCCACGTCGTTTTGCTGGATGGCGGGTGGAGCGCTCAGGCCGACAGCCTGTCTGATGAACGACGTCTGTATTACGTAGGCATGACACGGGCAGAGCAGACCCTGACGTTGTGCGAGTTCGCCGATGGCAATCCCTTCAGTTGCTGCTTGGCGAGAGATGTACCGCGGCGTGAGTTCTTGGGTAGGCATCTTCTCGATCTGGAGGTGCGCTTTCAGCAGCTCACTCTGAAAGACATCGACATTGGGTTTGCTGGCCGTCAGTTACCAAATGCTCGGATACACGAAATCATAAGGAGCCTTCGAGAGGGCGATCCGCTGACTCTGAAAGAAGAGGCCGGTCGCTATCAACTGCTTGATCGCCAGGGGAACCTGGTGGGACGAACCGCCAAGTCGTTCCGGCCACAGATTGCCTTTGATCGATGTGAGGTGGCGGCTGTCATGGTGCGGTTTGCTGAGGACGGTGAGGAGCAATACAGGGATCTGAATAAATGTGAGCGCTGGGAGGTGGTTGTGCCGAGGGGAAGAGGGTATTAGCAGGATAAAACCCAAAGCTGACTTTCCGGCGAGGGCTCCCATCGGCCGGAGGAGAACTTGTGGACTGTGGGGCTCAATGATAGCGTCCCAGTCGCCGCAAAGCGGCATTGGGAAAACGAAGGGAGGCACCGCGTCTACTTCTCACGCCGCCGCAAAATAATGGTTAAATTACAAGGGGAACGCATGATCTATATTTGTGCCAATTGTGAAGAGCACACCAATTTCACTCCAATACAAGTTCATCTTCTTCCAGACGAAGCCCCTCCAGAGGAGTTTACATTCGCTAAGTGTGAGACCTGCAATAACCCGGCTGTATTTGTAAGAGAAGACGTTGGCGACGGATTTGAGAGCGACGCATACTACCGCTTATACCCTGCGCATGATAGACATATAGGATTTTTGCTTCCTAAAGTAGTCCGTGCGTCGTACGAAGAGGCTGTTAGGTGCGAAAGCTCAAAGGCATGGATCGCCTGCGTAGTTATGGTCGGAAGAGCGCTTGAAGCCGTCACTAAAGACTATGATCCTAAACAGAAAACCATGTTTGCTGGGCTTCAAGCGATGTACCAGAATGGTGCCATTAGTCAAGAAATACATGACTGGGCTAATGAGCTTCGCGTAATTCGAAACTATGGCGCTCATGCCTCCGAGGAGCACATAGGTCGTCAAGATGCAAGCGAGGCTTTAGATTTTCTGCAAGCGATACTTGAGACGCTGTACTACATGCGGCCAAAGTTTCAGCAAATGAAAGCCCGACGTGCAAAGCCTGCTACCTAAATTACTTGCTCTGGCCGATGCCGCTCTGCGCGGCGTGAGTCAGTGCTGATATCCGCTTGTGGTTCTAAGCTGCTGATTACGACTGGCTGGAGAAGCGGATAGCGCTCAAGCACATGTTGTGCGTCCCTCAGGTCTCCCAGTGGTCATCAAGTCCACCATCATAGAATTGATCGCACCGAGTATGCGGTCGCTGGACTCATCGTTGAGGATGATCCGGACATTTGGCTGGTGGAGCAAAGCACTATGATGACTCCGTGTGGATGGGGTTGCGGATGGGCAAGAAAGGCGCACCGAAGAACGTGACGAGGATGACATCATTGCTGCCGTTGCGTCCCTCACCCCTCCGGCCAGCAAGCAGGCTTAGCAATGGAGTAGAAGTTTGAATCAGATGCGACGGAACTGGTACTCCTCGCGCTGCTGTACTAAACCTGTTTCTACAAGACGCTGCAACAACGTCGATTAATCTTGATGTAAGGTTGGCAGGATCACTGCCGATTGAGTGATGAGCAGTTCTAGCTGCTAGATTCAGTCAAGAACTGGCATACTGCCACGAAGTGGATGTACCTGTTCGCCAATATATAAATTTTCATTTTCTATCAGATCTAGCCTTCAGACAATTAACATCGAGAAAATCATGACGCTTGACATTCGGGGAAGCCTAAAGAACACAAAGCTCAGCACCAATCCGTATGTCGTATTTGAAGAGCTTCTTTCTAACGCAATAGACTCTTATCTAATTCGGAAAGCTAGTGATCCGCATGCTCCCGACATGCAGGTAGACATTGAGGTGATTTTCGTACCTGCCGGTCTTGATGAAAACCAGGAAGATATGATCATTTCCTGCCGAGATAACGGCTGTGGACTGGGCGACGAACAGCTTAAGGCCTTCCTAACGAAAGACACATCCTACAAAGATGATCTCTCAATCTCGGGAATTGGCCAGTGTAAAGGTGCTGGCAGAATTCAATTTTTTCACCATTTCTCGGAGCTCCTGCTTGAAAGCACCTATCAAGATGGGGAGTCGCTCACTGAGCGAAAACTTCACTATCTGGAACCTCAGAAGCAAATTGAGGCCGAAGACTTCAGCTCTGCCTCTGGCAGCAGAGTTAAGGTCGGGACAAGTATCACGCTGAAGAGGCTCAGGCCATTCGTGCACGCTAAGATAATGCGTGGCGATGAGCTAAGCTCGCTGTTCTCCGCCTCTGACTTGAAGAAAAATGTTTTAGTGACATTCATACAGCGACTGATCGGCCTCGACAGTCGCTTGGGTGATTTTGAAATCAAGTTCAGTAGCCAGCACTGGAAAAAGGATACTCAGAATACCAGTCTGAGGCGCTCCGACCTGCCCAGCGTCACGACTGTGGAAGCAGTAACAGCTAATGAGTACAACCCCGCGAGCGGAGAAAGCGTGGCTGACCCGCAGAGCTTCAAGATTTCTCATTATAAGCTCGATGCCAAGCAATATGACCTCCCGAAGAACTCCATTGCGCTGTGCGCTAAATCCTCCCCAGTCAAAGATATTACATCGAGATATCTACGCACTAAGACTGAGCAAAACAACCCGGTAGGCGAGTATCACCACATTGTCTTAATCGAAAGCGATTACCTTGATCTTCGAGTAAATGAGCAGCGAGATGATTTTGAGTATATTGCCGCAGAATTCGTCCCCGGCGACATGTTTTCGCAGGACGGCATCTCGTACGCAGCCATCTTCGAGGCAATAGATCCGGTGATTGAGAAAATGGTCACTCCTGCAGACTGGAAAAAGGAGACCGTTCTCAAAGTGGTTTCAAATCAATTTGGAATTAGCGAGGAAATGCTGAGAGATACGTCGACACGAATCGTCTATGGAGATTCTCCTCTGGCAGTTGCTGAGCGCGTTCTAAAAAAATACCAAGAGCGAGTCATTTCTGAAACGGCGCAGATTGTGAGTCTTAAAGACGAGATTACCAGTGCTGAGCCTGATTCGGAAGACTTTAGGGAGAAAATCAACGAGTTATCTTGGAAGTACACCGCCTCGCTCAAAAACATCGATATGGCAAATTTGTCTCAGCTCATTGTCCGACGTGCAGCAATAGTCCAGATACTGGACTTAGCATGTGGAAAAGGTTTGGCAATGCAGAATGTCGGTAGTGATGCGCGGCGCAAGGACGAAAGGATTATTCACAGCATATTCTTCCCCATGCGGAAAGACAGCGCAGAGGTCACCGACCATGACATCTGGCTTTTGAGTGAGGAGTATCACTACTACGACTACATCGCATCAGATATGCCACTCTCAAAACTAACTTGGGACGATGGTAATAAAATATTCTCGGAGGATATTGATCAAGGAGTTCAGGAGATACTCGAGAAGCGTGCCGATGAAAATAGCGGGAAGCGTCCTGACATTGCCATCTTTAGTAAGGAAGGCTCGGTAATCATCGTGGAGTTCAAGGCTCCTGGCGTTCAGATGGACGAACACATAGGTGACCTGCAGGAGTACGCCTACTTGCTGAACGCAAAATCAGCCGGGAAGCTAAAGAGGTTTTATGGATACCTAATAGGCGACAGTGTCAATCCGCTCCGGCTAGGCGGCAGTTGGACTAAGTTTCCGATGGGTAACGGATGGTTCCAATCGAGTGGGCTGATCGACCCCGAAAGTGGGATGAAGCTAGGCGAAACCTACTACGAAATCTTGCATTTCAACGACGTCATTGATCGAGCCAAAAAGAGAATTGGCGTTTACCAAGGAAAACTTAACCTCAAGTTAGATTTTCAAGAGGAAGATTTCTAATCGGCTCGCGACTAGGTTGGGGAAAAAGTGAGTCGGACCATTTGGCCAGCTCACTCACGCGATTATGTAAAAGGGGCTAAATAAATGGGACTGCATCACGCTCAGAAAGAGGAAGCTACTTCCGCGAGGGAAACTCTCAAAAGCAGCGTGTCGGCGAACTGACTACCAAACGGACGGATGGGAAATGTCGAAGTAAGAACACAATTGCTCCTGGAGTGCTCCTAATCCACTGAAGTACTAAAAGCATTGATACTCGCCCAGCTCGTCAGGGCGTTCGAGCTACTAGCTGCTCAAAAGTAGAGGTCGAAGCTCAATCGACTGAACAGTTTGTGTGACGAAACACTTGTGATGAAAGTCGTCCTCTTTCCCCGCCAGGTGGCGAGTGCGTCAGGCCTGAAGTTGAGGCCTGTGCAGCTCCGGTGGTCTTTCTGGCTCGACAAGATGGATTAGTCAGCCCTCTCCCGTCAGGTGTCCCAGTCCTTCGCCCGCTTTCCTCTCTGTTTCTCCAGCACATCCATAAAGCTCAAATTAATACGGATGGTGCTGATCAGTGCACAGATCTGAAGGCCGCTGACAAATAGGAGGCCGAACTGGCAAATGCCCGCGATCCACGTTTGGGCGTTGAAACCAAAATTGCTGACAAAGGAGGCCAGGATCAACAGCATAATAGCGACTGCCATCGTTGATGCTGACTGTACAATAACGCTAATGATCTCTTTGAGCCTTGTGGTGTCCTCACCGCCTGCTGAAAAATCGACATTGATTAGATTCTCGCCCTTCAGCGTCTTCAGCACGTTGGGATAGAGAAATGCTACCCAAATACTCATGATCGTAAAAATTGCGCCGGCAATAGCAACAAGCAAGCTGAGTATGTTGGATACCGAGCTAGACTCTATTTCAACTCTAAAAAAGAGCATCAAGAGCGGAGCTATCAGGCAGGCAATAAGTGCTTTCATGAAGTTTTCCCAGCGCCCAATACGCTAGGCTCGTTTGCATCTTCGACAACGCTAGCGAGAGGCAAGAACGTATCCCGGGCTTCTGACACCACTTTGTAGAGCTGATCACAACTATATGCATCGATTGCAGGCGGAAGCACGATGCGCTCCACTATCCGATGCTGCTTGATTGATGTGCCATTCTCGTTTTCATCGATGAATATGATATCTGCCCAGCCGTTTTCGCTAAAACCAGATGAGTAGCTGAGCAGCTCCTTCATCTGCTCAATGGAAGGTGTCGCTTCCAGCTTTATTTCTACTTTTCGGATGTTGTCATCTGCTTCTTTCGCTTTCGGGAAGAATTTAGTCATAAAGGTCTGGAAGTAATTAAATATTTCAATATTGGCTGCGTCTAGTCCTCCCCTTTCGGAAATTGATGCTTTCACTTCTGCATCCTTCGCTGCGTCACTGACGATGACCTCATTTCGCAGGAGCATGTATTTAGTCGTTTCGCAGATTCGCTCTAGGTGCTCTTCGCTCGTTTTGAAGATCTTTATGTTGGTCGAAAATCTGTAAATAAGATTATAGGTTTCTGGGTTTGCAGGAGTGCTGAAGTTGATCCTTGTTTCTGAATCGCCTGGCTGACGAGAATTATAACCGGTAAATTTAAGTCGATATCTAACGCAGTAGTTAACCCACTTCTGCATTAGCTCGGAATCACATTTAGAGTCATCAAATTTTACAGAGACCACCATGTTTTTATCCGGAATAATCCAGTAATAGCATGGGTGTCCCCAGACATAGTTTTCGCCGGTGCTCGATGCGCCGTTCGTGATGTAGTTACCGGTCGGCCTTCCATCTGTACCAAGCTCCAAACCACGGAACCCCCGAGTATCGGTTGGGTCGTGTTTCCACAGTACGACCATGAAGTCGCCGTTGGGAAATTCTTTTATTTCCCGACAGTAGCACATGACTGGGTCGTTGTCGGCCTCGCCTTTGCTGGGCCACGGAGCCGTCTCTTTGAAGCCTCGGCCTTTTACCCACTTCACAAGCGCACGAAAGACCTCAGTGGTTCCAAGTCCATGATTTTTAGAGATAATTTCATCTCCGGAGGATTTTCGCTGTACTCGATAAAGACCACTGCGCTCAATTTCAAAGAAATTTAGATGGCCATAGTTGTGTTCGCGTTTAAACTTTGACATCAAGAACCCACTTCCTTGTATTTCTATGGTGGAGATACGGTTGAACTTCGCAGTAGTTCACTCAGCCCGTCGTGCGAAGCGTGTCTGGGATGCGTATTCGACCGTCGATTCGGCTCATTATAAGCATTGATGTCTACGGCCCGAAAGGTAACTGCTAATTTGAGCATGTTTCGCGTAAATCTAATGCAAAAAGGTCGACACGTGGAAGGCTCAGGGCCGCTCAAAAAGATCTTTGGATCGGAGCAGTCTCATGGAAAGCTGATGCGGGTTGCCAGATCAGCTAGGCACAACCAACGAGGTATGGTGGGGAACCCATTTTGGCTATGCCGGCAGGTGATAGGCTCAGCGTCCGCTGTGGATCGATTCTGTTGAAGAAGGCGGCGTCATCTAGGCTCGTTCGCACAAAGGCGAAAAACGCTCGATTGAGGCATTGCTACGCGAAATCCGGAGCAGTTCAGCGTTGTAATTGGTTCAAATTTCAACGTCATTCACCCTCTATTGCGGACAGAAATTGCAAAGGGAATTTTTCAACAGAGTCGGTCGATAGCGACAGTTGGTTTTAGACGAGTAGCTTCTCCTCCCCGAAATCATGGGCAGCCTGATCATGTTTACGTGAGGGTAATTGCGTGGGCTCCAGGCAGGTAAGTCGCTGTAGATATGTGCCCAGTGCGTCCCACGCGGCCTTCATTTCACTTACGTAGCTATGCCGTTGGTAGATCCGTTT
The DNA here is from genome assembly GCF_029871235.1 of Pseudomonas sp. BN411. Classification (GTDB taxonomy): domain Bacteria; phylum Pseudomonadota; class Gammaproteobacteria; order Pseudomonadales; family Pseudomonadaceae; genus Metapseudomonas. The sequence continues at coordinate 7,098 of NZ_SSOM01000068.1, read as the reverse complement.
AACCTTGTTCTCTTCAGTATGGTTCAGGCACCTCTCTGCCACTTCAGGAAGCACCCCTAGCGCGGTCATAAAGGTCGCCCCCGTGCGTCGGAGGTCATGTGGTGTCCATCTGCCCCCAGGAAGGAGAAGGGCTTGGGTTTTTGCGCTGCGGTTACTCATTACACCTTTGCCTGGTTCCCGTTGACGGTCGCCGAGCTGCTTGGTCACAGTCTTGGAGCAAACGGGGCCTGACTCGTCAGTATTTGGATAACACCAGGTAGATTTCCCGTTAATCTGCTTGATGCGCTCGAACTGTTGGGCGGCGAATGGAGAAAGGGCCACCGTGTGAGGTTTTCCATTCTTGCTGTTTTCCGCCGGAATCAGCCATGCGCCTTGCTTGAGGTCAACATGCTCCCAGCGAGCGCCAAGCAGCTCGCCTATGCGACAGCATGTGGAGAGTGCGATCCAGATCGCTGCGTCTGTCGAGGGCAGCAGACCTGCCTCAGGAGATTTAGCTGCCAGCAGGCGAATTTCTTCCTCGCTGAGGACTCGATCGCGCTCAACATCCTTGCCGCCGATTTTTGCCTTGCGGATGCTGGCTGTTGGGTCGTGCTCAATCAGATCGCGGTCGACGGCAAAGCGAAACATTTGACGCATTAAGCTGAAGATCAGCTTGGCCATGCGATTGACGCCGCGAGCGAGGAGGGCGTCAGTCACCTCGGTGATATGACCCTTCTTGACGTCGGCGACCGCCATGTTTCCAAGGCGTGGCAGGACATCCTTTTCAAACATACGCCGTACCTCAGCGCCCTTATCCTTTCGGTTTACGAGATCCACTTTCGCCCAGTGGTCAAAGAGCTCTCTGACGCTTTTGCGAGCAGCCTGGCGAGCGTGCTCAGCCTCAAGAGCCGCTTTCTCCGCAGCCAGCTTTGCAAGCCCTGCATCGCGTACGGCGACTCTTGCTGCTTCCTCAGCCTCAAGGTGCTCACGGATATTCCTGATGCCCGATTTGTGCAAGCTAGCAAGCTCCATGGCTCGCTGGCGTGCATCTGAGAGCGTCATGCTTCCGTCCACTCCGCTACCGTAAGTGCCGATAGGCATTGCGTAGCGCTTGCCGGCTTCTGTCGTGTATTGAAAGTAGAAGAGCCTGTCGCCGGCGGGGGTGATTCGGGCGAGAAGGGTGCCGTGCCCCCATATGGCCACTTCGCTCAGCCATTTGTGGGTTTCGCCCGGCTTGGATTTGAGGGCTTTGTCAGTGATCTTGGCCATCCGGGCACCTGGTAGCTATTTGGTAGTGAATTGGTAGTGAATTGAGCGTGGCTTTGGATGGATGGTAGTAGATGCTGACGGATGCTGGAAAGCCTTGAATCCAGTATTTATGGTGGTTACAAGGCGGTTTATGGATTTTGAGGGATGTCGGTGGATTTGGCTTTACCTTTATGGGGTGCAAGGGGTCGAGTGTTCGAATCACTCCGTCCCGACCATATTCAGAGAAAGGCCGGTTCAGAAATGAACCGGCCTTTTTCGTTTCTGCATTTGCCCCACCGAAGAAAATGCCCCGCCAGCCCCTCCACTTTGAATGGTTTAACCGTACGGAGAGCCTCTCGATTGGCACTGGCGAGAGGTGGCGATTGTTTGATGCGTAGACCGGTGTACGCACGCGCGAGGTGTAGCTCCGCCGCCCTTCCTCACTTGAGTACATCAGTTGTGGGGCTCGGCCTGCGCGTCGCAGGTCCAGTTCGGTTGGCGCCGCAGGTTGACGATCTGCAGCAGAGCGCCCAGGACGGCCACGCCGCCCGCGCAGGCGGCCAGGGTCCAGGTGGGCATCTGCAACAGCAGCACGAAGCCGCCCGCTGCTGCACCGATGGCGCTGCCTAGGTAGAGCGCTGATTCGTTCAGTGCAATGGCTAGGTTGCCGTCGCCCTGGGTCTGGCGCGCCAAGATGAGTTCATTGTTCTGCGGTACCTGCAGGGCCCAGCCAACGGCTCCCCAGACAGCGATGGACAGCATCACCAGCCAGGTTCCGAGCGCGGCCGACAGTGGCAGCACGAACAGCGATACGGCAAGGATCAGCATGATGGTGAAGGTCAGGACCGGTCCTTTGATGCGATCCACCAGGGGACCGACCAGGAAGCTACCCAGCACGCCGCCGATTCCCCAAACCCAGAGGTATGGTGTGACCGTGCGCACCGCGCCATAGGCCGGGTCAGCCAGCAGCGGGGCGATGAAGGTGTACATGCCGAGGCTGGCGATGGCTGCCAGCAGGGACACCAGCAGGATGACCAGTACATGACTGTCGCCGAGAATCGCCAGCTTCTGGCCCAGGGTACTGGCGGTGGCGGCTGGCAGTGCCGGGAGCTTCAGCAGCAGACCGAAGAAAGCCACCAGGCCGAGCACGGTGACCAGCCACAGGGCGGTCTGCCAGCCCATCTGCTCGGCTACCAGCAGGCTGAGCGGCACGCCCAGCACCACGCCGCTGGCCATGCCGCCCATGATGATGGCGATGGCCTTGCCACGGCGTTCCGGCGTGGACACCGCGGCCGAGGCGCCGATGCCCATGGCCAGGTAGACGCCGGCACCGATGCCAGCGACGGCACGCCAGACCATCAGCGTGGTGAAGTTCTCGGCCAGCGCGCTGGCGGCGTTGGCGATGACGAACAGGCCGAGGGCCAGCAGCAGGCCGGTGCGTTGGCGATGCGCCGGGGTCAGGGCCACGAAGATAGGCGAGCCCAGGCCGTATGCAAGGGTGAAGGCGGTCACCAGTTGGGCAGCCACCGCCACGGACACCGCGAACGAGGCTTCGATCATCGGGATCAGGCCGGCGGTGACGTAGGAGGCCATCCCGAGGGCAAATGCCCCTAGCGCTATGAGGTAGATGGGGGATTGGTTAGGTGTGTGCATGCTCAGACTCGTTTGCGCTCCATTGGAGGCAGGTTGGTGGAAGAACTGAGGGATGCGGCCCCGAGACGGGGCCACATCTGGTTGGGGACTAGAGTTCGAGGCTGACGTCGTACTCGCTCAGCTGAGACCGACCACCAGATCCGTGCCCATGCGCTCATTCAGGGGCGAGACGCCACCGAGCATCTGCTCCCGGACTACCGGGTGCTGGGACATCCCGAGGTAGTCGTTGCTGCACCAGACGATGACGGGTTCGTGGTCGCGGCCTTCCAGTTTGGCCAGTGGGTATTGGCCGCAGATGCGGCTGAGGGTGGTGAAGGTGCGGTACTGATTGGAGGACTTCAATGTCTCCAGTTGTTGGCGAAGAAGTGCTTGGTACATCCCTTTATCTCCTTAGCAAGCTGATGACAGGTTTCTGTGTGCTTCTTCATCAAGCAAGTGCTCTGGCGTGCGAGTTTGCGGCCAGGCCGGGGTATTCTTCTCGGGATTTATAGGGGTTACAATTTGACTGTTTATGCTGTTACTGGAGGTAATCGGATGAGCGCGCCCCGAACACTTGAACGCACCCGGGTAGAGTTGGCCGAATTCCTGCGTAGCCGCCGCGAGCGCATCTCGCCGGAGGAGGTGGGGCTACCTGCCGGTTGCCGAAGACGCACGCCAGGGCTGCGTCGAGAGGAGGTGGCTGCTTTGGCGGGGGTGGGTTTGTCCTGGTACACCTGGCTCGAACAAGGGCGGGACATCAGCGTGTCCTCCAACTTCCTCGACAATCTCTCCCGTGCCCTCAAGCTGGATGCCACCGAGCGTCGTCATCTGTTCCTGCTGGCTCACCAGCGTTTGCCGGCGGAGCCTGGGCGGACCTGGTGCGTGGTGCCGCCGCTGATCCATCGGCTGATGGCGGATATCCCGACGCGCCCGGCCTATGTGCTTAACCTGCGCTGGGACGTGCTGGCTTGGAACACCGCGGCGGACCGGGTCTTCGGTTTCTCCGCGATACCGGCTGACCGCCGCAACCTGCTCTGGATGCTATTCACCAGCCCGGGCATGCAAGCGCTGTTCAACCCCTGGCGGGAGCAGGCGCTGCAGATCCTCTCCAGTTTCCGTCGGGACTTCGTACGGGCAACCCAGGATCCGGAAATCGCCGCACTGGTAAAGGACCTCGCTAAGGTTTCGCCCGATTTCAGGGACTGGTGGCAACAGCAGGATATTCATGGCCCGTGCCAGGGCATTCGCAACTTGCGCATCGATTCGATTGGCCAGATCGTGTTCGAGCACACCACGCTGACCATCGACGAGGATCGCCACCTGCGCCTGGTCTACTACGCGGCCAAAGAGGGCAGACCGGAAAGCAGAGCCTTCGAGCAGTGGCTGCAGCAGGAGTCGACCCTGGTGTAGGGGCGACCGCTCGCCAATCGCCGGCCGGCGCCGGCGTCCCAGTCGCCAGGACATGCTGCTGCCCCGACCACTGCGGAGAGTTCGAATCACTCCGTCCCGACCATATTCAGAGAAAGGCCGGTTCAGAAATGAACCGGCCTTTTTCGTATGCGTAATTTGGCCACGAACGGGCTTAGACGCAAAGCTGAGCAATGCGGGTTAACTGCGTGTTCATCATTCATTGGTGAAGTCAGCGCTTCCAGTCTTTCTGCGGGCAATGGGCGAGCGCTTGATGGGACGTCGAAAATGCTCGAAAGCGGAGACATGCCTCTTACCACGGATGTATCCCCGATCTTCATCGGCTGGGATGTCGGTGGCTGGAACTGCGACAAGAACCCGGCCAGTCGCGACGCCCTGGTGGTGATTGATTCCCAGCGTCAGATCCAGGGAAAGCCCTGGCGCGGCAATCTGCGCAAATGCATCAACCAGTCAGGCAATACATCAGAGTTCATTGCCAAGCTTCTTGAGCTGTGTGAGCTGGACCAGGTGTACGCCGACGAGCAGGAAGATTGACAGCTTCGGATGTAGCCGCCCCAGGCATATGTAATGCGGCAATGCCACGACTGCGCATAGGCCGCCCCGTCGATGATCTCCGTTCCGGTGATCACCAGGGCGGTTGCGGCCATGCCGTGAACCTGCACGTCGTAGAGCGTCGGGAACCTGGGCCCCTCCTTTGGAGGCAGGTGGATGTCGGCGATCAGGGAAGGCCTGCCCATTGGTGAGCGTTCATCCATGCGGATGTACACGTCTGGCTGTGCCAGTGCACCGCATCCGGCCAGTGGTTGGCGGCCCAGATGACATCGGCGCCGGCTTGCCGCGCAGCCCAGGAGAAGCCGCCGAACCCGGCGAACTGATCGATTGCGGTAGTCATGATTGCTCCAGATAGCCCTAGCCAGAGCGCCGGCGTAGTGGCAATTAGAATTCTTCTGATGTATACGGACTCGCTTGATTTGAACTGGCCTGGAAGGTGGCGATGCAAGGAGTTCGAGATTGGTTAACTGGGCAGAGGGAGTATTTGTCCAGCAAGGGCGTCGAATGGTGGGCGGGGCTAGCAACTGTTATTTGGGTAGAGATAATTGTGTTGCTTGTGGGTGTCCGATATGAAGAGTTTTTACAGTTAAAGCTTAATGAGCTAGGCGATTTTTTTGCGGGGGCTTTTGGGCCTGTTGCATTTGCTTGGTTGGTTATAGGTTATTTGCAGCAGGGGAAAGAGCTAAAAATCAGCTCGGCGGCGCTTGGGCTTCAAGCAAACGAACTAAAAGAACTGGTTAGGGGGCAGGGTCAGTTAGTTGAAGCTAGCGAAATCCCTTTTGAGCCTTCGTTTAGTTTGACCTTTATTACGTTTGCGGAGACTATTGGCGGTCCCAAAGCTTTCTATAAGCTTGAAAATAGCGCTGCTCGGGCTCTAGAGGTAATTGTCTATTTTATTCTTGATGATGTAAGAGGTATGGGTATTTCCTTTGGGGAGATAGCGGGTGGTACGTCCCGAGAAGTCTCCTTTGATGATCCTAGGGCTTCAACTTTAGGAGGGTTTGTGCAGGTCGTTTATAGGCGTGCATTGAATCGCCCCGGCTTTCCTAGACACTCTCCAAGCTCTGGAAATAGCGCTTTTCAAACTCCACTGGCGATAGCTGCATAGCGCTGCTGTGCCGGCGTTTGGGGTTATAAAACATCTCGATGTAATCGAACACATCACTCCGAGCTTCTTCGCGGGTGCCGTAGGTCTTCCGTCGGATGCGTTCCCGTTTCAGCAACTGAAAAAAGCTTTCCGCTACCGCGTTGTCGTGGCAGTTGCCGCGTCGGCTCATGCTGCTGATCAGGTTGTTGGCCTTGAGGAAACTCTGCCAATCCGAGCTGCTGAACTGGCTGCCCTGGTCGGAGTGGATCATCACTTCCTGCTTGGGCTTGCGCCGCCAGACCGCCATCAACAGGGCATCGATGGCCAGGTCGCTGCACATCCGTGGCTTCATCGACCAGCCGATCACCTGGCGTGAAAACAGATCCAGCACCACCGCCAAATACAACCAACCCTCATAGGTGCGGATGTAGGTGATGTCGGTGACCCAGACCTTGTTCGGTTCACTGACGTTGAACTGCCGCTCCAGGCGATTGGGCGAAGCTACCGTTGGCCGGCCGCCGTAATAGCCGGGGCGCCGACGATAGCCGGTCTGCGAGCGCAGCCCTTCTCCCCGCATCAGGCGAGCCACGCGGTGCCGGCCACAGGACTCTCCCAGCTCACGCAGGTCGTCGTGAATCTTGCGATAGCCGTAGACCCCACCGCTTTCCAGCCAGGCATGTTTGATCAACCCGAGCAGGCGCTGATCTTCCTTGGCGCGTACGGATTTCGGCTCGGCCAGCCAGGCGTAGTAACCGCTGGGATGCACTTTCAGGGTCTGGCAGAGACGCCGTACCGGGTACTCCACCGACAGCTTGCTGATGAAGGCGTACTTCAGCCGGACTCCTTGGCAAAGTACGCGGCGGCCTTTTTTAGGATGTCTCGCTCTTCGGTCACTCGCTTGAGTTCGGCGCGTAGACGACGCAGTTCGGCCTGCTGATCATCTTCTTGCTGCCGCTGCGCCTGGGGCTTGCCGTAGCGCTTGATCCAGGCATACAGGCTGTGCACCGACATGCCTAACCGCGCTGCCACCTCGGCTACGGGGAGGCCGCGCTCGGTCACTTGCTTGACCGCTTCGATTTTGAATTCTTCGGGGTAACGCTGGTTGCTCATGGCACCTCCTAACGGGCCTCATTATGAGGCTTGGAGGTGTCTACGAAACTAGGGGCGATTCA
>NZ_SSOM01000067.1 GCF_029871235.1 Pseudomonas sp. BN411 | reverse complement strand
TTCTCCGGCGGTACCGCCACCTTCATGATCATGGGTGACATCTGCACCCGTCGCTGCCCCTTCTGCGACGTCGGCCATGGCCGGCCAAAGCCGCTGAATGCCGATGAGCCGACGAACCTGGCCATCGCCATCGCCGATCTGCATCTCAAGTACGTGGTGATCACCTCGGTGGACCGCGACGACCTGCGCGACGGCGGTGCCCAGCACTTCGTCGATTGCCTGCGCGAGATCCGCAAGCTGTCCCCCGGCGTCCAGCTGGAAACCCTGGTGCCGGACTATCGTGGGCGCATGGACGCGGCGCTCGCCATCACCGAGCAGGAGCCGCCGGATGTGTTCAACCACAACCTGGAAACCGTGCCGCGCCTGTACAAGGCCGCACGTCCGGGTTCGGACTTCGAGTGGTCGCTGGACCTCTTGGAGAATTTCAAGAAGCGCGTGCCGCAGGTACCGACCAAGTCCGGCCTGATGCTGGGCCTGGGCGAGACGGACGATGAAGTGATCGAAGTCATGCAACGCATGCGCGAGCACAACATCGACATGCTCACCCTCGGCCAGTACCTGCAACCGTCACGTAGTCACTTGCCAGTGCAACGCTTCGTGCACCCCGACACCTTCGCGCGGTTCGCCGAACTGGGCGCCGAGATGGGCTTTTCGAATGTGGCCTCAGGCCCCTTGGTGCGTTCCTCGTACCACGCCGACCAGCAGGTACATGGAAGGAAGATCGGCTAAGCGATTCTGGGAGACTCCATATCCATCAGCCGCAACGGCCCGTAGGTTGGTCCGAGCCCACGATGCCCAACGCAGCAAGGCACAAACGCCGAAACGTTGGGCTTCGCTGCGCTCTGCACCAACCTACGAAAACCTCCTCAGCCCGGCAGACCGAAGGCCTGCCCGGCGTTACCCTCAGGCGAACTCCGCCCGCAACTGCCGCGCCGCCGCCACCATGTTCACCAGGGCCGCTTCGGTTTCCGGCCATGCGCGGGTCTTCAGGCCGCAATCGGGATTGACCCACAGGCGCTCGGCGGGAATGCGTTCGGCGGCCTTGCGCAGCAGCGCGGCCATTTCGGCGCTGTCCGGCACGCGTGGCGAGTGGATGTCGTAGACGCCCGGACCGATCTCATTCGGATAGGCAAAAGCCTCGAAGGCATCCAGCAGTTCCATGTCCGAGCGCGAGGTCTCGATGGTGATGACGTCGGCGTCCATGGCGGCGATGGACTCGATCACATCGTTGAACTCGCTGTAGCACATGTGGGTATGGATCTGGGTCTCGTCGCGCGCACCGCTGGCGGTCAGGCGGAAGGCTTCGGTGGCCCAGTCCAGATAGTGCTGCCACTCGGCCCGGCGTAGCGGCAGGCCCTCGCGGAAGGCCGCCTCGTCGATCTGCACGATGCGGATGCCGGCCTCCTCCAGGTCCACCACTTCGTCACGGATGGCCAGCGCCAGCTGGCGGGCCTGCACTTCGCGAGACACGTCCTCACGCGGGAAGGACCACATCAGCATGGTCACCGGCCCGGTCAGCATGCCCTTCATCCACTTGGCGGTCAGGCCCTGTGCGTAGCGGATCCACTCCACGGTCATCGCCTGCGGACGGCTCAGGTCGCCGACGATCACCGCCGGTTTCACGCAGCGGGAACCGTAGCTCTGCACCCAACCGAAACGGGTGAAGGCATAGCCGTCCAACTGCTCGGCGAAGTACTCCACCATGTCGTTGCGCTCAGCCTCGCCATGCACCAGCACATCGAGTCCCAGTTGCTCCTGCACCTCCACCGCATGACGGATTTCGCTGTGCATGGCCTCGGTGTACTCGGCCGCCGACAGCTTGCCTTGCCTGAAGGCCTGCCGTGCCAGACGAATGGCCGAAGTCTGCGGGAAGGAGCCGATGGTGGTGGTGGGGAAGGCCGGCAGATACAGACGCTCACGCTGCTCGGCGATGCGCACGGCGAAAGGTGACGAACGCTGGCTGTCTTCCGGTTTCAGTGCTGCAACACGGGCCTGCACCTCGGCCTTGTGGATGCGCGGCGAGGCGGCGCGACCGGCCTGTACCGCACGGCTGGCGGCCAAGGCATCGAGCACGGCCGGCGTTTCGGGTTCGGTCAGGGCGCGGGACAGCACGGCCACTTCCTCGCATTTCTGCACGGCGAAGGCCAGCCAGCTCTTCAGCTCGGCATCCAGCTTGTCTTCCCGGGCCAGGTCCACCGGGCTGTGCAGCAGCGAGCAGGACGGTGCGACCCAGAGGCGCTCGCCCAGACGCTCGTGGGCATGGCGCAGCACGTCGAGGGCCTTTTCCAGGTCGCAGCGCCAGACGTTGCGGCCGTTCACCACGCCAAGGGACAGCACCTTGTAGGCCGGCAGGCGGTCGAGGATGGTCGGGAACTGCTCGGGCGCGCGCACCAGGTCAATGTGCAGGCCATCCAGCGGCAGGCTGGCAGCCAGGCCGAGGTTGTCTTCCAGGCCGCCGAAATAGGTGGCGATCAGCTTCTTCAGCGGTTCTTTCTGCAACAGGTTATAGGCGCGTTCGAAGGCGTTCTTCCAGTCCTGGGGCAGGTCCAGCACCAGGATCGGTTCGTCGATCTGCACCCACTCCACCCCCTGGGCGGCCAGGCGCTGGAAAATCTCGCCATACACCGGCAGCAGGCGTTCCAGCAGGTCGAGCCGGTCGAAGTCGCCTCCCTTGGCCTTGCCCAGCCAGAGGTACGTCAGCGGACCGATCAGCACCGGCTTGACGTTGTGGCCAAGGGCGCGGGCCTCATCCACTTCCTCGAACAATTGCTCCCAGCTCAGGGCGAACTGCTGGTCAGCGGTGAATTCGGGGACGAGGTAGTGGTAGTTGGTGTCGAACCACTTCGTCATTTCCTGGGCATGGGCACCGCCGCAGCAGCCCTTGCTGACCCCACGGGCCATGGCGAACAGCGTCTGCAGGCCCGGTTTGCCGTCGTGGGGGCGGAAGCGCTCGGGAATGACGCCGAACGTGAGGGAATGGGTCAGCACCTGGTCGTACCAGGCGAAATCGCCCACCGGCAGCAGGTCGATACCCGCGTCCTTCTGCAGTTGCCAGTGCTCGGCACGCAAATGGCGGCCGACCGCACGCAGGCCAGCTTCATCCAGCTCGCCCTTCCAGAAGGCTTCCAGCGCCTTCTTCAGTTCACGGTCGCGGCCGATGCGCGGGAAGCCGAGGGAATGGGACAGGGCCATGTTGAAAATCTCCATACAAATGATGGAGCGATTGTCGACAGCCCCCACCACTTGAGACAAACTCAACAAATTCGCGTTGATCTCAAATTCTGCTCATGGAGGGCCGCCATGCTCGAGCTTCGCCATCTCAAGACCCTGCACGCCCTGCGCGAAGCCGACAGCCTGGTGGAAGCGGCCGAACGCCTGCACCTGACCCAATCGGCCCTGTCCCACCAATTCAAGGAACTGGAAGAACGCCTCGGCATGCAGCTGTTCGTGCGCAAGACCAAGCCCGTGCGATTCACCAGCGCCGGCCTGCGCCTGCTGCAACTGGCCGACAGCCTCCTGCCGCAACTGCGCAGCGCCGAGCGCGACCTGGCGCGCCTGGCCGGCGGCACCGCTGGCCGGCTGCACATGGCCATCGAGTGCCATAGCTGCTTCCAGTGGCTGATGCCCACCATCGACCAGTTCCGCGATGCCTGGCCGGAAGTGGAGCTGGACCTGGCTTCGGGTTTCTCCTTCGCCCCCCTGCCCGCCCTGGCCCGTGGCGACCTGGACCTGGTGGTAACTGCCGACCCGGTGGACCTGGCCGGGATCACCTACGTACCGCTGTTCACCTACGAGGCACTGCTGGCGGTGGACAACCAGCACGCCCTGGCGAACAAACCCTTCATCGTGCCCGAAGACCTGGCCAGCCTGACCCTGATCACCTACCCGGTGGAACGCGACCGCCTGGACGTCTTCACCCGCTTCCTCGAACCGGCCGACGTGGAACCGGCCCAGGTACGCACCTCGGAACTCACGGTGATGATGATGCAGTTGGTGGCCAGCGGCCGTGGGGTCTGCTGCCTGCCCAACTGGGCGCTGCATGAATACAGCTCGCGGGGCTATGTCACTGCCAAGCGCCTGGGGGAGAAAGGGTTGTATTGCACGCTCTACGCGGCGATCCGCGCCGACATGCTGGACGCGCCGTTCATGCGCGACTTCCTGCTGACGGCGAAGGACACCTCGTTTGCGACGCTCGAAGGGGTGAGTGCAGCGCGGTGAACCACCCTCACCCCCGGCCCCTCTCCCAGAGGTAGAGGGGTGACTCGCGCCTGTCAGGCCCTGCCTGGGCACATCCCCTGTAGGGGCGATTTCAATCGCCAAGCAGAACGCAGTTCTGCCGTAGGTTGGGTAGAGGAACGAAACCCAACGTGCCCATGCCCGGCACAGTACAACCTGGAACCAGCCCCTCCCCCACCCTCACGGATGCATCGAAAGCGACGGCCCCAGGTATTCATTCGCATGCTGGATATCGTCCTCCCCCAACGACCCCACCGCAGCCGCAAGCCGTAGGCGCGACAGCAGGTAGCGCAGCTTGGCCTCCAGCAGATCGCGGCGGGCGATGAAGGCTTGTTCTTCGGCATTGAGGATATCCAGGTTGGTACTGGTGCCGGCCTGGAACCCCTTGCGGGCCGAATCCTGGGCTCGCTCGCTGGATACCACCGCCTTCTCCAGTGCCCTCACCCGCTGTTCGCCGCTCTGCACGCCGCGGAATTCGCGGGTGGTGCCTGACAAAACTTCCTCACGGCTGGAGTTCAACTGGTCGTTGGCCAGTTCCCGGTTGGCGCTCGCTTGGCGCACCTGGGCGTTGGTGGCGCCGCCGGTGAAGATCGGCATGCGAAATTCCACTCCCACCGAGCCGTACTTGTTCGTCTGGTTCTGAGTGGAAACGGAATCGCTTTCCGAGTCGTTGTAGGCGGCGACGAAATCCAGGGTCGGCCAGTGCCCGGCCTTGGCCCGGTTCACCTCTTCGTCGGCAATGTCCAGGCTGCGGCTGCGAGCGATGATGGTCGGGTTGTTGGCCCGCGCATCGCTGATCCAGTCCTGCAGGGTCGGCGGCTCCAGCGGCGGCGTGGGGAACTCGGTGCGCAAGGTGGACATTTCATCGGGCAGCACGCCAAGTAATTCCTGCAACAGGCGCCGCGCCACCAGCAGGCTGTCCTCGGCCTCGATCAGCTCGGCCTGGGCCAGGTCACGCCGGGCGGAGGCCTGGTCGACGTCGATCACGGTACCGTCGCCCAGCTGGAAGCGCCGCTTGGCGGCCATCACCTGTTGATCCAGGTTCTTCAGCTTCACCTTGGCCAGGTCGATGGTTTCCAGCGCCAGCAGCACCGAGAAATAACGGCTGGCTAGGCTGACCGCCGATTCCTGGGTCTTGGCGTCGAACACCGCGTCACTGAACAGGGTGCGCTGATTGCCCTGGCGGTACTCGGCCATCCTCTGCTTGTTGAACAGGGGTTGGCGCAACTCCACCACCCCCCCCTTTGAGTCGTACTCCAGGTCGCTCTCCACGGAGCGCCCCAGGAAGTTGTCCTGCTCGCTGGTGCCATCCACCCGTTTCCAGTAGGCAGTGGCGTTGATGTTCGGCAGCAGGCCAGCCTTGCCCAGCTCCTTGAATTCCTGGCCGGCCTGGCGCTCGTGCACCGAAGCCAGATAGGTCGGTCCCTGGTTCTGGTAGACGTTCCAGGCTTCGTTCAAATCCATGGCCGTCGCGGGCAGGGCGACAGCTCCGAGAAAACCGGCTATGGCCATCCGGGCTCTCATTTCACTGCTCCTTGAATGCGTTACCGACGCGGCCCAACAGCGGTTTCATCAGGTAGCTCATCAGGCTGCGCTCACCGGTCTTGATGGTTACGGTGGCCGGCATGCCTGCCCGGATATTGTTCGGCCCGAGCATCTTCATGCCTTCTTCGGTCACTTCCACCTGCGTCAAGTAATAGGGCTGTTTGCTGGCTTCGTCCACCAGCCGGTCGGCGGCGACCGTCAGCACCCGTCCGGGAATGTTCGGCGTCTGTGCATGGTTGAAGGCCGGGAAGGTGATATCCACGGGCAGGCCCGGCACCATCTTGTCGATCGCCTGCACCGGCACCTGGGCGTCCACCTGCAGGGGCTCGCTGTCCGGTACCACGTCCATGAGCCGCGCGCCGGGCTGGATCACACCACCAACCGTGGTGATGGTCAGGCCGAGGACGATGCCGTCGATGGGCGAACGGATCACGGTGTTCTCCACCTGGTAGTCCACCGAACGCAGGCGCTCGGCCAGGGAAGTGGTCTCCTTCTGGATATCGGTGAGCTGGGATTCCACTTCCTTCTGGAAATCCTGCTCGCGCTGGAGGATGCGCAGCTTGAGTTCGGCGATCTGATTCCGGGTGCGCCCGATGTCCGCGATGTTCTGCGCCATGGAACCGTTCAGTTCCGAGGCGTTGCGTTCCAGTTCCAGCATGCGGTTGCGCGGGATATAGCCCTCCGCCGCCAGGCTGCGCACACCGTCGAGTTCTTCGCCCAGGAGCTTCGACTGGCTGGAACGGGTGGCCTGCACCTGGCGCAGGCCCTTGAGCTGTTCCTCGGCGCCATTGAGGTTCTCATGCAGGATGCTGATTTCCCCCAGCAGGGCCTTGCGCCGGGTGTGGAACAGCCGTTGCTGCAGGGCGATGGCTTCTTGCAGCCGTGGATCACCGCCGAAGCGCTCCAGCAGTCCCGGGGTGAAAGTGACGGTGTCGGCGCCATCGCGTTCGGCCATCAGGCGGTCTTCCACGGTCTTGGCGACGATGTACTGGGAACTCAGGGCGCCCTGCTCGGCAATCGCTTGGGTCGGGTCCAGGCGCACCAGCTCCTGGCCGGCGCGCACCTTGTCGCCTTCGCGCACCAGGATGGCGTCCACCTCGCCGCCAGTGAGGTGCTGCACCGTCTTGCGGGCATTGGTGACGTTGACCGTGGCGTTGGCCACCACGCCAGCATCCAGCGGGGCCAGCACGGCCCAGACCAGGAAGCCGCCGAACCCTGCCAGCACCATCCACACGCCCCAACGGGCCGGGCGGGTGTCATCCAGGTCCACCACCGTCGGTTTTTCGACCCTTACCAGGGCCTTGCTTTCGCTTGCCGCTTGCATGATCGATTACTCCTTGGCCCGCATCGAAGCCAGGTTTGGCGTGCCCACGGAGGGCATGACGCTCGCCTGGCGCAATGCTGCGAAGACCTCTTCACGAGGACCAAACAACTGCACGCCGCCGTCGCGCATCAGCAGGACCTTGTCCACAGTGCTGAGCACGCTGGGACGATGGGAAATCAGGACCAGTGTCTTGCCACGTTTCTTCAGGTCGAGGATCGCTTCCACCAGCGCCGCTTCGCCCAGGTCGTCGAGGTTGGCGTTGGGCTCATCGAGCACGATCATCGAGGGGTCGCCATAGATGGCCCGAGCCAGGGCGATGCGCTGTTTCTGGCCGCCCGACAGCGGGCTGCCATCCACGCCGAGCGGCGTGTCGTAGCCCTTCTCGAAGCGCAGGATCATGTCGTGCACCCCGGCACGCCTGGCGGCGAGGATCACCTCCTCGCTGTTCATCTCGCCGAAGCGGGCGATGTTGTCGGCAATGGTGCCTTCGAACAGTTCCACGTCCTGCGGCAGGTAACCGATCCAGGGACCGAGTTCCTCCTTGTTCCACTGGAAGATGTCGGCACCGTCCAGGCGCACCTTGCCCGCTTGCGCCGGCCACACGCCTACCAGCAGGCGCGCCAGGGTGGACTTGCCGGAGGCCGACGGGCCGATGATGCCGAGGGCTTCACCGGGCGAGAGACTGAAGTTGATCCCGCGCAGGATGGTGACGACGCCACCGGGCGCGGCGGTCATGGCCTGTTCCACCGACAGCGCGCCCTGGGGCTTGGGCAAGGCCATGGCGGTGTTGCGCGCCGGGAAGTCCTGCAGCAGCTTGGACAGCCGTTCCCAGGAGCCGCGGGCCGCGAGCAACTGCTTCCAGACACCGATGGCCTGTTCCACAGGCGCCATGGCGCGGCCGCTGAGGATGGAACTGGCGATCATCATCCCCGCGGTGATCTCGCCCTTGATCGCCAGCAGTGCGCCGGCGCCGAGGATCACCGATTGCAGGGTGACCCGCACGAAGCGGCTGGCGCCGTTGATGTAGGCGGCACGGTCAGAAGCCTGGGTCTGCTTCTCCAGAATGCGCTGGTGGCTGCCGAACCAGCGCTCACGAATCGCCGGCAGCATGCCCATGGCTTCGATCACTTCGGTATTGCGCAGGTTGTTGTTCGCGAAGGAACTGGAGGCCATGGCCGCCTGGTTGGCCTCCATCAGCGGGCCGCGGGTCACCACTTCGGTGAGCAGGGCCAGGAAGAAGAGGATCGCCGAACCGACCAGGGTGATGACGCCCAGCAACGGGTGCACGAGAAAGATCACCAGCAGGTAGATGGGCGTCCAGGGCGCATCGAAGAAGGCAAACAGGCCGTTGCCGGTAAGGAATTGGCGAACCATGGACAGGTCTTGCAGCGCCTGCGCCGGGTTGCCGCCGGCGCGGCGCAGGTTGCGCTCGAACGATGCGTTGAAGATCCGCTTGTTCAGGCTCATGTCCAGCCGGTTGCCAAGGCGGATCAGTACGGTCGAACGGACCACTTCCAGCAACGACATGAGCACGTACAACCCGAGCATCAGTACCGTCAGCATCGCCAGGGTGGTGATGTTGCTGCTTGCCAGCACGCGGTCGTAGACCTGCAGCATGTAGAGGGCGGGCGCGAGCATCATCAGGTTGATGATGCCGCTGAAGCCCCCCACCACATAGAAGGTATGACGGAGGCGATTCAGGGCTTCGGACAACTCGGTACGGGGCTGCGAGAAATTCTTCATCTCGGCGCTCCATTGGCTGAGTGATGGGTTCGGCCGTGCCTCGGCCGCCTTCTTATAGTTCGAGCCCCTGGAGCAATACGCCGCTGCCCCCACAGAAGCCTACAGACATGCTTAGCCAAGACTCCGACGCACCGCCAGAGCCGGACCCCACCTGCCGGACGGCTGCGGGATTAACCCCGACCAGCGACACGGGACACTCAGGCGAGAGCGCTTCTCATATAGGCCGTAATGCCCGTTCTAGAGCTGACTGACCCACTTTTGGGGAAATCTGGTCGAGCGGGGAAGGAACCCAAAGGACGAAACTGGCGCCGGATAAATGACGTATAGAGCGGACGATAGGTTCGATGCAGGTTGGATAGCGCCGATCTATGAATCCTGCGCCACAACCAACCGTAGGCAGCGCCCTGCGCACCGGGCTTTGTGTCAGGTGGATGAAGAGCGTAATCCGGCAACACCGCTGGTGCGCGCGGCGCACCCTACCGGCGCGATCCACCCTCGCGCGTAGCCAACCGCAGGGTCAGCTCGCGCTGGCTCGCAGCGCCGGGCTGGACTTGAGCATGTCCATCAGGCTGTTCACCAGGTTTTCGGCCTCGTCGGCCAGGGAGTAGCTTGCCGGCACCAGCAGCCAGTTGGTCTGGATACCCTCCAGGTAGGCGTGCACGCTGATGGCGGCGCGGCGGCAATCCAGATCGACGGGCAACTGGCCACGGATTACCGCATTGCGCAGGGCCTTGGCGATGCGCTGGTCGCACTCGACGCTCTGGTCTTCCATCTGCTGGCGCAGGTCGCCCAGTTCCTCGGTGTATTCCACCTTGTGCCGGAGAATTTCGTGGATGCGCCGGCTCTGCGGGTCCAGCTCCACACGCCGGAGCAGGCGCACCATCAACTGGTGCATGCGCCCGAGCGGATCGGGCTCGTCCTCGCTCTCGCTGGCGCGGGCCAGCTCCTCCAGTGGCGTGTGGATGCGTTCGAGCATGGCCTGGAACAGGTCGTTCTTGTTCTCGAAATGCCAGTAGATGGCGCCACGGCTGACCCCGGCGGCAGCCGCGATTTCCGCCAGTGAGGCACGGGAAACGCCCTTCTCGTGAAATACCCGTTCAGTGGCGTCGAGTATCTGCACGCGCGTTTCTTCGGCTTCCTCTTTGGTACGTCTGGCCATTCGCGGCTGGGACCTATCTGCTTGCTCTTAAAGGAAAAATCGTCTCTGCACCGTAATAAATTCTGACATCGGAAACAGAAGATTCAATTTACAAACATTCACGCATGTAAGTATATTCGTACACCTTCGCAAGAATCCAGAACCTGCCCTGCGCCCAGCTTTCCTTCAGAAAGCTGTACCCCCAAAAAATGAGGTCCCTTCAGATGCCCATGAAGCCAGCCTTTGCCGCCTTGGTTTCCGCCATGGCTCTGGCCACGCTCGCCCTGACCGGCTGCCAGGAAGCCTCGGCTCCGCCGCCCGCCCAGACGCCCAAGGTCGGCGTCGTGACCCTCCAGCCCCAGAGCTTCACCCTGACCACCGAACTGCCGGGCCGCACCGCGGCGTTCCGCATTGCCGAAGTGCGTCCGCAAGTGGACGGCATCATCCAGAAGCGCCTGTTCACCGAAGGCAGCGAGGTCAAGGCCGGCCAGCAGCTCTACCAGATCGATCCGTCCGTCTACACCGCCACCTACAAGAGCGCCCAGGCCAGCCTGGCATCGGCCAAGTCCCTGGCGGAGCGCTACAAGGACCTGGTCAGCGACCAGGCGGTGAGCAAGCAGGCCTATGACGAGTCCCAGGCTGCCCGCCTGCAGGCCGAGGCCGCGCTGGAGAAGGCCAGCATCGACGTGCGCTACACCAAGGTACTGGCGCCGATTTCCGGCCGCGTCGGTCGCTCTGCGGTCACCGAAGGTGCCCTGGTGAGCAACGGCCAGACCCTGGCCATGGCCACCATCCAGCAGCTCGACCCGATCTATGTCGACGTCACCCAATCCACCAAGGACCTGCTGCGCCTGCGCCGGGAAATGGCCGAAGGTCAGCTCGAAAAGGCCGGCGCCAGCGGCGCCAAGGTGTCCCTGCTGCTGGAAGACGGCAGCGAGTACCCGCACAAGGGCAGCCTGGAGTTCTCCGAAGTTTCCGTGGACGAAGGCACCGGCTCGGTGACCGTGCGCGCGGTCTTCCCGAACCCGGAACACACCCTGCTGCCGGGCATGTTCGTCCACGCCCGCCTGGGCTCGGCGGTGAAGCAGGAAGCCATCCTCGCACCGCAGCAAGGCGTGACCCGCGACCTCAAGGGCCAGGCCACCGCCATGGTGGTGAATGCCGAAAACAAGGTCGAGCTGCGTCACCTGAAAGCCGAACGCGCGGTCGGCGACCGCTGGCTGGTCAGCGAAGGCCTCAACCCCGGCGACCGCCTGATCACCGAAGGCCTGCAGTTCGTGCGGCCGGGCGTGGAAGTGGACGCCGCGCCGGCGACCAATGTGGCAGCCCAGCGACCTGCGGGTGACAACCTGGCCAAGAGCCACTGAGGAGCCCATAGATGTCGAGATTCTTCATCGATCGCCCAATCTTCGCCTGGGTGATCGCGCTGGTGATCATGCTCGCCGGCGGCCTGTCCATCCTCAAGTTGCCGATCAACCAGTACCCCAGCATCGCCGCGCCGGCAGTGGGCATCCAGGTGAGCTACCCCGGTGCCTCGGCGCAGACGGTGCAGGACACCGTGGTGCAGATCATCGAGCAGCAGCTCAATGGCATCGACGGCCTGCGCTACATCTCCTCGGAGAGCAACTCCGACGGCAGCATGACCATCACCGCCACCTTCGAGCAGGGCACCAACCCTGACATCGCCCAGGTGCAGGTGCAGAACAAGCTGCAGCTGGCCACCCCGCTGCTTCCGCAGGAAGTGCAGCAGCAGGGCATCCGCGTGACCAAGGCAGTGAAGAACTTCCTGCTGGTCATCGGCGTCGTCTCCGAAGACGGCAGCATGGACAAGAACGACCTGGCCAACTACATCGTCTCCAACATCCAGGACCCGATCTCGCGGACCAAGGGTGTGGGCGACTTCCAGGTATTCGGCGCCCAGTACGCCATGCGCATCTGGCTGGACCCGGCGCGGCTGAACAACTACCAGCTGACCCCGGTGGACGTGAAGACCGCCATCCAGGCGCAGAACGTGCAGATTTCCTCCGGCCAGCTCGGCGGCCTGCCCGCGTCTCCCGGCACCCAGCTCAACGCCACCATCATCGGCAAGACCCGCCTGCAGACCCCCGAGCAGTTCGGCGCCATCCTGCTGAAGGTGAACCGCGACGGCTCCCAGGTACGCCTGCGCGACGTGGCGAAGATCGAACTGGGCGGCGAAAACTACAGCATCAGCGCCCAGTTCAACGGCAAGCCGGCCTCCGGCATGGCGATCAAGCTGGCCACCGGCGCCAACGCCCTGGATACCGCCAAGGCGATCCGCGCCACCGTCGCCGAGCTGGAACCCTTCATGCCCGCCGGCATGAAAGTAGTCTTCCCCTATGACACCACTCCGGTGGTTTCCGCCTCCATCGAAGGCGTGATCCACACCCTGGGCGAAGCCATCGTCCTGGTGTTCCTGGTGATGTACCTGTTCCTGCAGAACTTCCGCGCCACCATCATCCCGACCCTCGCCGTACCCGTGGTACTGCTGGGCACCTTCGGCGTGCTGGCGATGTTCGGCTTCACCATCAACACCCTGACCATGTTCGCCATGGTGCTGGCCATCGGCCTGTTGGTGGACGACGCCATAGTGGTCGTAGAAAACGTCGAGCGGGTGATGGCCGACGAAGGCCTGTCGCCGCTGGAAGCCACCCGCAAGTCCATGGGCCAGATCCAGGGCGCGCTGGTGGGTATCGCCCTGGTGCTCTCGGCGGTGTTCCTGCCCATGGCCTTCTTCGGCGGCTCCACGGGCGTGATCTACAAGCAGTTCTCCATCACCATCGTCTCGGCCATGGCCCTGTCGGTGCTGGTGGCGCTGATTTTCACCCCGGCCCTGTGCGCCACCCTGCTCAAGCCCATCGCCAAGGGGCACCACGAAAAGCGCGGCTTCTTCGGCTGGTTCAACCGCAGCTTCGACCGTAGCGTGCAGAGTTACGAGCGCGGCGTGCGCGGCGTGCTCAAGCGCAAGGTGCCCTACCTCGCCCTGTACCTGGTGATCATCGTCGCCATGGGCTGGCTGTTCACCCGCATCCCCACCGCCTTCCTCCCCGAGGAAGACCAGGGCGTACTCTTCGCCCAGGTGCAGACTCCGTCCGGCGCCAGCGCCGAGCGTACCCAGGTGGTCGTGGACCAGATGCGCGAATACCTGCTGGACCAGGAAAAGGACACGGTGAAATCCGTGTTCACCGTGACCGGCTTCAACTTCGCCGGCCGCGGCCAGAGCTCGGGCATGGCCTTCATCATGCTCAAGCCGTGGGAAGAGCGTACGGCCGAAGGCCAGAGCGTGTTCGACCTGGCCCAGCGTGCCCAGAAGCACTTCTTCAGCTTCCGCGATGCGATGGTCTTCGCCTTCGCCCCGCCGGCGGTGATGGAGTTGGGTAACGCCACCGGCTTCAACCTGTTCCTGCAGGACCGCGCTGGCGTCGGCCACGAAGCGCTGAACGCCGCCCGCGACCAGTTCCTCGAACTGGCGGCGAAGAACCCGGTGCTCAACCGCGTGCGTGCCAACGGCCTGCGTGACGAGCCCCAGTACCAGCTGCAGATCGACGACGAGAAGGCCCGTGCCCACGGCATCTCCCTCGCCGACATCAACAACACCGTCTCCATCGCCTGGGGCGCCAGCTACGTCAACGACTTCATCGACCGTGGCCGGGTGAAGAAGGTCTACCTGCAAGGTGAACCCGAAGCGCGGATGAACCCGGACGACCTGAGCAAATGGTACGTGCGCAACGACCAGGGCCAGATGGTGCCGTTCAGCGCCTTCGCCAGTGGCGAATGGACCTACGGCGCGCCCAAGTTGGCCCGCTACAACGGCGTGCCGGCGGTGGAAATCCTCGGCGAGGCGGCTCCGGGCCACAGCTCGGGTGAAGCCATGGCCGCGGTGGAAGAAATCGCCAAGCAGCTGCCGGCCGGCGTCGGCTACTCCTGGACCGGCCTCTCCTACGAGGAGCGTCTGTCCGGCTCCCAGGCCCCGGCCCTCTATGCGCTGTCGCTGCTGGTGGTGTTCCTCTGCCTGGCGGCACTGTACGAGAGCTGGTCGATTCCGTTCTCGGTGATGCTCGTCGTGCCGCTGGGTGTGATCGGCGCGCTGATGTTCACCAGCATGCGCGGCCTGTCCAACGATGTGTTCTTCCAGGTCGGACTGCTCACCACCATTGGCCTCTCGGCGAAGAACGCGATCCTCATCGTCGAGTTCGCCAAGGAGCTGCACGAACAGGGCAAGAGCCTGTTCGAGGCTGCCGTGGAAGCCTGCCGCATGCGCCTGCGCCCGATCATCATGACCTCGCTGGCATTCATCCTCGGCGTGGTGCCCCTGGCCATCTCCAACGGTGCCGGCTCCGGCAGCCAGCACGCCATCGGTACCGGCGTAATCGGCGGCATGCTCACCGCCACCGTCCTGGCCATCTTCTGGGTGCCGCTGTTCTACGTGCTGGTCTGCTCGCTGTTCAAGGACAAGGCGAGCAAGGCTGCGATCAAGAAGGAGGCCCTGCAGTGAGGCGTTCCCTGATGTCCCTGGCCATCGCCGCGACCCTGCTCGGTGGCTGCTCCATGATCCCCGACTACCAGCGCCCGGAAGCGCCGGTGGAAAACGCCTGGCCCGAGGGCGAGGCGTACAACCAGGGCGCGGCCCAGGTAAACACCACCGCCGCCGATCTCGACTGGCAGGCATTCTTCCAGGACCCGGCGCTGCGCCAGTTGGTGCAGCTCGCCCTGGACAACAACCGTGACCTGCGCACCGCCGCGCTGAACGTCGAGGCCTACCGCGCGCTCTACCGCATCCAGCGCTCCGAGCTGTTCCCCACTATCTCGGCCGACGGCGGCGCTACCCGCCAGCGCACGCCGGGCATCATGAGCCAGAGCGGCCAGGCCGACACCAGCAGCCAGTACAGCGCCACACTCGGCACCAACGCCTGGGAGCTGGACTTCTTCGGGCGCCTGCGCAGCCTCAACGAACAGGCCCTGGAACAGTACTTCGCCACCGAACAGGCACGGCGCAGCACCCAGATCAGCCTGGTGGCCTCGGTGGCCACCGCGTACCTGGACTGGCAAGCCGACCAGGCCCTGCTGCAGCTGACCCAGGACACCCTGAAGACCTACCAGGAGAGTTACGCCCTCACCAAGCGCAGCTTCGATGTGGGCGTTGCCGACGCCCTGGCCCTGAGCCAGGCACGCACCGCCGTGGAGAGCGCCCAGGTCAGCCTGGCGCAGTACACCCGCCTGGTGGCCCAGGACCGCAACGCCCTGGCCCAACTGGTGGGCACCGGCTTGCCGGCGGACCTGCCCAAGGGCCTGGCGCTGGACGACGACCTGCTGGCCGAAGTGCCGCCGGGTCTGCCGTCCGACCTGCTGCAACGCCGCCCCGACGTGGTCCAGGCCGAGCACCTGCTCAAATCGGCCAACGCCAACATCGGCGCGGCACGTGCGGCCTTCTTCCCCAGCGTCAGCCTGACCGCCAACGCCGGCAGCATGAGCAACGAGCTGTCCGGGCTGTTCGACGCGGGCTCCGGCAGCTGGCTGTTCCAGCCGAGCATCAGCCTGCCGATCTTCACTGCCGGCCGCCTGAAGGCGAACCTCGATTACACCGAGCTGCAGAAGGACATCCAGGTGGCGCAGTACGAGAAAGCCATCCAGGTGGCCTTCCAGGAAGTCGCCGACGGCCTCGCCGCGCGCACCACCTACCAGCAGCAATTGGGCTCCCAGCGCTCCCTGGTGAAGACCACCGAGGAGTACTACCGCCTCGCCGAGCGTCGCTACCGCACCGGTGTCGACAGCTACCTGACCCTGCTGGACGCCCAGCGCCAGCTGTTCAGCGCACGCCAGCAACTGATCGGCGACCGCCTCAACCAGCTAGCCAGCGAAGTGAACCTGTACAAGGCACTCGGTGGCGGCTGGAAAGAACAGCGGGAAACCTCCCCGAACGCTTGACCCGCGACTCCCCAATCCTCACGGACGAGGAATCCACGCGGCGCCCCGCCCTTTTGGCGGGGCGTTTTTTTGTGCTGGCGATGAGTGCGGCCGGCATCGCGACCCCGCCACGTCTCCAGCTCCACCCGCAACGACGCTTCGAATCCGGGCAGAAACGTCGGAAATATCCATGCCAGTCAATGCCTTGCATTAGTCCGCCGGTCCAATTTCCTGCCATCCGTCAGTCCCTCACCTCTGCCTGTAACAATGGCCGATCCTGTAAATCCACTCGTTGGGGAGCGAGAGGGGGAAACAAGAGGTACGGATCATGAAATCGACATTCAGCACGACGGCCCTCAGCGGCCTGCTTCTGGCCCTCGCAGTGACCGCGGGACCAGGCCCGGTCTTCGCAGAAAATGGAAGCGATCGCCTGAACGAGTATCGGACGCGCAACCAACAGATCTTTCAGATGAAGGAGGATTCCAGCGAAAGCTTTACCCGGATGGTCGAGCAACAGCCGACCGCCGCCGGGCAAAAAACCCAGGATGACGACATGCGGTCCAGTGGGCGGCAGACCCAGCAGTACCAGTCGCCGATCTACAAGCAACGGCTTGAATACGGAAAGTGACCCCAAGTGACCGCCCGTCGGATGCGCACCCATTGCTGCGCACCCGGCGGGCAGCATTCTGAAGATTTTCCGACAATCGGCCCGCCCTGCCGGAGCCCATCCCAGAGCCATTCCGCCCGCCCCACCCCACTCGCACCCCTGCCACGCGTCTCCTGCCTCTTGCAGCGCTGGGCACACCGATCCTAGTGTTTGCGCATCCTCGAACTGGCGGAGGCATGCCTCTATGCCGGTGATTCGCTCAACGGATTGATCCACCGCAGAACCCGGCTTCGGCCGTCGTCCCTGGAGATTCAACCCGTTGCAGAAGCCTGCCTCCCGCCGCTTCGGCGTATCCCTGTCCTGGCATTTCCTCGCCCTCCTGCTTTTTGCTGGCAGCCTGCTGTTCGGTACCGACAGCGCCAAGGCCGCCTGGAGCCTCGATCCCGTCCTGCGCAAGGCGGAAAAACGCTACGGTCGCAGTGGCCCGGCCAACGACCGTCTTCAGGCCTGGCACGACCTCCTGGAAGGCAGCCGTCGGAAGTCCGAGCAAGAGCAACTGCAGGCGGTCAATCAGCAGATCAACCGGCAAGTCCGCTTCAGCGACGACAGCGAGCTGTGGCAGCGCCGCGACTACTGGGCCACCCCCGTGGAAACTCTGGCCAAGGGCGCTGGTGATTGCGAGGACTTCGCCCTGGCCAAGTACTTCACCCTGCTGCAGCTCGGCGTCGATCCGCAGAAGCTGCGCATCACCTACGCCCGCGCCCTGAAGCTGAACCAGGCGCACATGGTGGTGACCTACTACGAAACCCCGGACGCCGATCCCCTGGTCCTCGACAACCTGGTAGACGACATCCTCCCCGCCTCCCAGCGCAAGGACCTGGCCCTGCGCTACGCCTTCGATGCCCAAGGGCTGTACGCGATGGATCACGGTGCGCTCAAGCGCATCGGCGAACCCACTGAACTACGGCCCTGGCAGGTCGTGCTGACGCGAATGGAGCGCCAGGGCTTCCACCTCGCAAGCGTGCAATCCCAGTCCGCCGGCGGCTGAGGCCGTCAGCGCAGCGCCCCCTTGAGGACCTTGCCCGCCGCATTCATCGGCAGTGCCAATACCACCTCGACGCAGCGCGGCACCTTGTAGTTGGCCATGCGCTCACGACTCCAGGCGATCAGCTCATCAGGCGCGAGCACAGTGCCCTGGCGCGGGATCACGAAGGCCTTGCCGACCTCCCCCAGCCGCTCGTCCGGTACGCCGACCACCGCCGCCTGGGCCACTGCCGGATGTTCCATGAGCAGACGCTCGACCTCGGCCGGATAGCAGTTGAAGCCGCCAACGATGTACATGTCCTTGAGGCGGTCGGTAATCCGCAGGTAGCCGCGCTCGTCGAGCACGCCGATGTCGCCGGTATGCAGCCAGCCCTGCGCATCCACCGCCTCGCGGGTCGCCTCCGGGTCGTTGAAGTAACCCTGCATCAGGTTGTAGCCGCGGATCAGCACCTCTCCCGGCTCGCCCATTGGCACCGGAATTCCGCAGTCATCCACGCAACGCACCTCGATTCCGTCCAGTGGCCGCCCACAGGTGCCGGCGACCGTCAGCGCGTCATCGCCGGGCCGGCATAAGGTCGTCAAACCACAGCTTTCGGTCAGCCCATAGGCCGTGACCACGCTGGCAAACCCCAGCTCCTCGCGCATTCGCTCCACCAGGACCGGCGGCACAGAGGCCGCTCCGGTGACGGCGACACGTAGCGAAGACAGGTCGAATTCCCCCCGGCGCGGATGGTCCAGCATGGCGGCGTAGAGGGCGGGTGGGCCGGGCAGGAAACTCACCCGATCGCGTTCGATACAGCGCAGCACCGCCTCGGCTTCGAAGGTCCGCGCCGGCAGGATGGTTGCTCCCCTGATGAGCGCAGCGAGCCAGCCGGCCTTGAACCCGAAGCTGTGGAAGAACGGGTTGACGATCAGGTAGCGATCACCGCTGTGCAACCCGACGATCTCACTCCAGCTGTCGAACAACCGCAGGTTCTGCCCGTGGGCGCAGAGCACACCCTTCGGATACCCCGTGGTGCCGGAAGTGAACATCAGGGCGGACAGGCTGTCGCCGTCAAGGCCATCGATCCGCTGTTGCAGGTCCTCATCCGGCACTTGCCCGGACAGGGCAAGAAAGTCCTGCCAGGTCTGGTCGCCTTCACGGGCCTCTTCGAAGACGATCCTGTGCCGGAGGCCGTCCAGCGAATGCTCCGCCAGCAGCGCCGGGTAATAACTGCCCAGAAACTCGCCAATGCTGAACAGCACACGCGCACCGCTGCGCCTGAGGATATCCGCCGCCTCCCCGCCTTTCATGCGCGTGCTCAGGGGCACCAGCACTGCGCCAGCCATCAGGCTGCCCAGCGCCGCCACCAGCCACTGATGGCTGTTCGGCGCCCAGATCACGACGCGGTCACCCGGTTCCACGCCAAGGGCCAGCAATGCCCGGCCGGCAGTCCGGCTGAGCTGCTCCAGCTCTGCATAACTGATCCGTACCGCGCCTTCTTCAATGGCGATGTGCGACCCATGGCGGCGGGCGGACAGCGCCAGGGCGGCGGGGATGGTGCGCGCAATGGCGGCGGGCGGAGTCATGGGCGACCCTCCTGCGAATGGTCAGTTGCGTCCAGGGCTGGATAGTCGGTGTAACCGCGAGCCCCCGGGGTATAGAGCGTGGAACGGTCGAACCCGGCGAGTGCCTGCTGCTCGCGCAGGCGCGCCACCAGGTCCGGGTTGCCGATGAAATGACGCGCAAAGGACACCGCCTCCCCCACGCCATCTGCAATGGCCTGTGCGGCACTGGCGCCATCGAAGCCGTCGTTGAGGATCAGCGGGCCGCTGAAGTGCCGACGCGCCAGGGCAAAGGCATCCAGGCCTGGCTGCGGTGAGCGGCTGACCTGGACGTAGGCCAGGCCCAGCGGGTCCACGGCGTCCAGCAACGCACCATAGGTGGCGACGGGATCGTCGTCCTGCATGTCGTTGTAGGGATTGCCCGGGATGATCCGCAGGCCGACCCGGCCAGCGCCGATAGCTCCGGCCATGGCCTCCAGTGTTTCCACCACAAAGCGAATGCGCGTGGGCAGCGAGCCGCCATAGCCATCCTGGCGCCGGTTGCTGCAGGCCAGGAGGAACTGCATCGGCAGATAACCGCTGCTGCAGTGCAGCTCCACACCGTCGAATCCCGCTGCACGGGCATTCAGGGCCGCCTGCCGGTAGGCCTCGATCACCCTGATGATTTCCGAGGTTTCCAGGGCGCGCGGCGGGTCCATCGGCACCATGCCGTGGATGTCGCTGTACAGGCTGCCCTGCGCGGCGATGGCCGAGGGCGCCACGGTATCGGCGTCCACCGCTTTGTTGTGTCGACTCGCGACCCGTCCCACGTGCATCAATTGCAGGACCGTGCTGGCCCCGCCGCTCTCGCGCACACGCCCGGTCACTCGGCGCCAGGCTTCTATCTGCCCGGCCGTGACGATGCCCGGCGTGCGGCAATAGCCCTTGCCTTCGGGACTGGGATAGGTGCCCTCGGCAATGATCAGGCCGGCTTCCGCACGCTGGCCGTAGTAGGCCGCGTGCAGTTCGCTCGGCGCATCGAAACCGTCGGCGCGGCTGCGGGTCATGGGCGCCATGACGATGCGGTTGGCCAGGCGCAGCTCGCCCAGTTGCACCGGCTCGAACAGGCGGTCGAGGGTGGCGGATTCGACACGGGCCATCAGCGCACCCTCACCCGAGGTGCAGACGAACCGCGCCGCATGCGTTCCAGGAACGCGTCCAGCGGTGCGGGCTCGGCCACTTCCGGCAGGGCATCGCCCGGCTTTTCGCTCCAGAAGGTCTTCCAGCTCGGCCACAGCTCATGCCAGGAGCCGTCATAGGGCTCGCGACCTGGCCAACGCATCTTCTTCTCGCCAATCGGCGGGCGGTTCAGGTCGCTGGCGTAGAGGTAGCACGGCAGGCGCCGGCGGAAGTACCAGCGCCCATCGATGCGCTGATAGTCGTCCCAGTAGAGCATCTGCATGATCACCCACTCGGGGCCGGCCTCATGCTCGTTCTTCGAATAGACCACGCCACAGGCGTTATCCGGGTCCTTGAACTCGATGATGTGGCCACCGATGTGGTGCGACGTGGTGCTGAACTGCAGGCGCAGGGTGTCGTCGATCCAGGCCTTCAGGTGAGCCCGGCCGACCTTGTCCTGACCGACCTTGATGTCTTCAGGGAACAACCCGACCCAGGCGTCCAGGTCACGCATGTCCAGGGCCAGCGCGTACTTGGCTGGCAGCATGCGGATTTCCTCCAGCGACTCCAGCCGGTCCAGCCGCGCCTGCAAGCTTTGCTCGTTCATGGCGATCTCCCGGATCAGCGCTGCGAGGAAATGTTGCCGCCGTCGACGACGATCTCGGCGGCGTTGATGTAGCTGGCCTCGTCGGACAGCAGGAAGCGCACCACCCGGCCGATCTCCGCAGGCTGGCCCAGGCGGCCGAGGATGATCCGGCGCTCGAAATGACCGGGCCGCGCGGCCGCAATTGGCGCCACCATCGGGGTGAGGATCTGCCCCGGCGACACCGAGTTGACGCGGATACCGTCGGCGCCAAGGGCATCGGCCATCGAGCGAACCATCGACAGCATCCCGCCCTTGGAGGCGCTGTAGGAAGGAATCAACCCATTACCCAGGGTGGCGTTGATCGAGGCGATGCCGACCACCGCAGAGCCCGGATTGGCCCGCAGGTCCGGCAGCATGGCCTGCACCAGCAGTGCCATGGCGCGCAGGTTGACGTTCAACACCAGGTCCCAGCTGTCCGCCGTCAGATTTTCCAGGCCGCTCTGGTCAACGACGCCAGCGGCATGCACCAGGCCGCCCGGTGCCCCGAGTTCAGCACGGGTCTGCCCCAGGGCCGGGGCGATGGCGGCCGGATCGCGCAGGTCGATGCCCAGGCCCAGGCACGGCACGCCGTATTGCTCGGCCAGACGCGCCGCCACGGCCTGGGCCTTGTCGGCCTGCAGGTCCCAGATGGCGACAGGGCGTTTCACCGCTGCCAGAGCCTCGGCAGTGGCCTCACCGATACCGGAGGCGCCGCCAGTCACCAGCACCGGGCTGGCGGGAATATTCAGTTGGATATCCATGGGTCACGCCTCGCTCAGGGCCGATCTGATTTCAGTGGAGGTCGCCGAGGTGTAGTCGCTGGCGCCGACGTTGAGTTCGCAGGTCTTGCCGCCATCGACCACCAGGGTCTGGCCGGTGATGTAGGAGGACTCGTCCGTGGCGAGGAAGAGGATGGCGTTGCCGACCTCCTCCGGCTGGCCGATGCGCCCCAGCGGCACGGCCCGCGCTGTGCCCGCGATCATCTGCTCACTGCGCATCGCCTCGCGGGTGCCTTCGCTCCAGACGATGCCGGGAATGACCACGTTGACGCGGACTTTCTCGGCCGCGCCTTCCAGGGCCGCCGCGCGACTGAAGTTGACGACGCCGGCCTTGGCCGCGCCGTAGGCGCTGAGACCGGGACTGCCGAGCAGGCCGGCGACCGAGCCCATGTTGATGATCGAGCCGCCCTTGCCCTGCATCACCCGCATCGCCGCACGGGTGCCGAAGAAGGCCACATCGAGGCTGCCGCGCAGGCTCTTGTGCCACTCCTCGGTGGAAAGGCCCACCAGCGGGCCCCAGGTGTAATTCACCGCGTTGTTGACCATGACGTCGAAGCGGCCGAAGCGCTCCAGGGTCTTGCTCACGGCATTTTCCACCGACTGCTCATCGGTGACGTCGGCCTGCACCCAATCGGCCTCCCCACCTTGCGCGCGAATCTCCGCCACCACCGCCTCCAGCGGTGCCTGGCGACGTCCGCAGACCATCACCTTGCAGCCCTGGGCCGCGAACAGCCGAGCCGCCGCCGCGCCGATTCCCGTGCCGGCGCCACTGATCAGCGCCACCTTGCCTTGCAGTCGTCCACTCATGGGAAGTCCTCTCAGAGCATCATCATGCCGCCGGCGGCGGCGAGGGTTTGTCCGGTAAAAGCGCTGGCTTCATCGCTGGCCAGGAACAGGCAGGTCCGCGCGATTTCTTCCGGCTCCAGCAGGCGGCCGAGGGGAATGGCACGCTCCAGGGCCTGCTGCCATTCGCGGGAGATCGACTGCATCATCGGCGTGCGGGTCGGCCCCGGGCAGATGGTGTTGACGCGGATGCCGCGCGGGCCGAGGTCGCGAGCCAGGCACTTGCCCAGGCCGATCACGGCGGCCTTGGACGCGCAGTAGGCAAGCGGCCCTTCACCGCTGAGCGCGGACAGGCTGGCGATGTTGATGATCGAGCCCATCCGGCCGCTGGCGATCATCAGGCGCACCGCCGCACGGCTGCAGTAGAAGGTGCCATTGAGGTTGATATCGACGATTCGCTGCCAACCGGCATCGGTCAGGTCGACGATCATGTCGGTGAACACGTCGGGCTCCACGCCCGCGGCCAATTGCTCGCTGCGCTTGGCCAGGCGCTGCTGGTACTGGTCGAAGCCATCGCCGGGCACCTGGCCGACGCCGGCGTTGTTGACCAGCACATCAAGGCAGCCGTAGCGCTCGTCCACCTCGGCAAACAATCTCGCCACCGACGCGCTGTCACCGATGTCGCAGGCACTGGCGAAACTGCTCTCGCGCGTTGTCAGTTCGGCGACCGTGCGCTGCGCCGCCGCCTCGTCGATATCCACCACCACCACGCTCGCCCCTTCGGCGGCGAACAATGCCGCCGTGGCACGCCCCATTCCCGATCCCGCGCCGGTAACCAGCGCGACCTTGCCTTCGAGCCTCATGTCCCGTCCTTCCGCTTGTTGTTGTTCTGAAATGCCGCGCTCAGATCAGGTGCAGCTGGCTGCGGGCCTGTTCAGGCACCTCGTCGAGCTGCTGCCAGACACCGCCCTTGCACTCGAATACCTTCCGGGCCGGCGCAGGCAGGTCGGCGACATCGGTGTAGAACTGCTCGTACCACTCGCGCAGCTGGTACACCGGGCCATCCCCTTCGCAGAGGATCGGTTTGTCGATGCGGGTCTTGCTGTTCCAGATCTCCACGTCCTGGAAGAAGGACTTGTGCGCCTGCCCGGCATAGACCTCGGCGATGGCCTCGTTCTCGGCTTCGGAGAGTCCCGGCTGCTTCCTGACCTTGATCGCGTAGCGCAGCTCGAAGCTGTTCTGGTCGATGGGCACGTGGCAGTTGAGCAGCAGCGTGTCGAGGGTCTGCCCGCCGGCCTGCGCGGTCATGCGGGTGATGTGGTAGGCGGGCCCGAAGTAGGCGCTGTCCGCGCGCAGGCCGCTGCCCAGCAACTCGCTGTCCTCGCCCTGGAACATCTGGTAGCCCCGGTGTCCGTCGAAGGTGTTGCAGAAGTAGCTGGCCGGCGAGCCATGTACCGGCCCGAAATGCGCGAAGTCGGCGAGGTTATCCACCAGCTCGCGGCAGTTGGTCTGGATGACCATCTTGCGCATCATCCACTCCGTCCACTCGGCCGAATAACAGGCCTCGATGCGCGGCGCCTCCACCTCGGGGTCCGGCGCATTGCCTTCGGGGTCGTTCCAGACGTACAGCAGCTGGTTCTTCTCCAGCGTCGGCCACGCCTTGACCCGCGCCCGCATGGGCACGCGCTTGCAATAGGGAATCGACACGCACTTGCCGTCGCTGCCCCACTTCCAGTGGTGGAAGGGGCACACCACGGTATCGCCCTCCACATGCCCACCGGCGAGGTCCGCGCCCATGTGCGGGCAGTAGCCGTCGAGGATGTGCATCGCGCCGTCTTCGCCACGGAACGCCACGAGACGGGTGCCGAAGATGTTCAGTGGATGAGGCTTGCCGTCTGCGTAATCGGTTACCAGGCCGAGGCAGTGCCAGCCTCGCGCGAAGCGCGGCGCGGATACGCCGCCATGAAGGGGAGTCGACCGTTCCATGCTGATCTCCTGAAGGGGGATGGATGTCAACTCGAACTATTCTCCATCCCCGATTCCCGGACATCCTTGCCCGGGACTAGCCCACGCGGGTTAGACCTGCCGCCCACCCTACAAGCTATGGCATTACGTCCAAACACTGGTGCGCACAGCGCACCCCACGGCGCTGTGGGAGCGAATGAACCCGGAGGGACGTAGGGTGGACCACGCTTCACCGGTCCACCATCGGCGTGCGGCATGACAGGGACGGTGGAAATGAAAAGCGATTTCCACCCTACGGCACGATGTCCAAGCACTGGTGCACACAGCGCACCGAGAGCGGAGCTACGGGACCGGGTTGGGATAGGCCTCGAGGAACTGCCCGGCGAAGCGTTCAACAGCCCCAGCCGGCAAGCGATTGATACCGGCGGCGCGCTTGCGCCCTCCCCCGGTGGCGAACCCCCGACAGAAAGCATCCGCCTCCAGGCTGGCCGTGGCCGGCACACGCAGGCTGAACATCCAGTCACCGTCCGTCCGGACGCTCAGCAGACCGAGTGCACGCCCCGGATCGCGAGCGGCCAGCTGGTTCGCCAGCACGCCGCTGACCCGACGCGCCCAGGGCTCGGCCGGCAAACGGTAAAGCGTCGCGCCACTCCCCAGCTGCCAGGGCTCCAGGCTGGCTGCCTGCGCCATGTCAGCAGCGTGCCCGGCACGCAGGCGGGCGAAGCTGGGGCTATTCCGGATGAAGTCGAGCGGGTCCTGATACGGCAGCAATTCCGCTGCCAGGGCCACCGGGTCAAAGTGCAGGTCGGCCAGGCTGTCCCCGTAGGCGTTGTAGTTCAGCAACAGGCCCAGCTCTTCGAGCGCGCGAGTGTCCTCGTCCGCCAGCCCATGACGCGCGGCCAGCGCCCTCGCCGGGCCAGCCATGCCATCGCCGAAGACCGCTGCCACCGCCCAGCGGTGGAATCGCCCCTCCAGGAAGCGATCCACCAGCAGACTGGTGCAGACATCCGCAGCGGTGTCGATGTACGACTCGAAGCCAGGATGGTCAGGCAGCTCCCCGGCGAAGTGGTGGTCGAAGTAGCGGACACGGGCGCCCGCGCCGAGCAACCGCGCCGCATCGGCGCGGTTTTCCTCGTGGGAGACGTCGAGCACCGTCACCCGCTCCCCGGCTCCGGCCTGCACCCGTTGCAGCAAGGCAATGTCACGCTTCACCCCGCTGACCAGGCGCACATCCGCCGCCAGTTCACCCGCCAGGCGCAGCTGCTGCAGGGCGCAGAGGCCGTCCGCATCACCGTTGAAAGCACAATGATCGAGCATCGTCGTCTCCCCCTCACTCAGCGCATCAGCTCGCCGCCATTGGCGTCCAGCTGCACACCATTGATGGCGCTGGCGTAGTCGGAGGCCAGGAACAGGGCCGCACGGGCGCACTCCTCGTCCCCCGGCATACGTCCGCCGGGAATGCCCGCGCTGAATTCGGCTCGCACCTGCTCCTCGCTGACACCGCGCGCGGCGGCCGCCTCGCGTACATGGGCCTGTACCGGCTCCCCCCACATCCAGCCGCAGGCCAGGCCGTTCACCCGCAGGCCATGCTCGGCCAGTTCAGATGCCAGGTAACGCACCGCCACGGACAGCGTGCCCTTGGAGACGGCATAGGCACCACCGCCGGCATAGGGCTGGTGCACGCCCAGGGTGCTGATCATGACGATGGCGCCAGCGCGCTGGGCCTTCATCTGCGGCAGCACGGCGCGGGTCAGGTGCAGCGAGCCGAACAGGTTGACGTCCAGGGCCTCCTGCAGCAGCTCGTCCGAACAGCCTTCCAGTGAGTCGAAGCCGCCATGGGCATAGGCGCTGTTGACCAGTGCATCGATGCGCCCGAAGCGCTCCAGCGTGGCCTCGGCAAAGGCCCGGCAGGCCTTGGCGTCGCTCACATCGGTGGGCATCCAGAACACCTGGCAGTCGGTGCCCAGGGCGCGGATGCGCTGCTCCGCGTCACGCAGACGCGCCTCATTGCGGGCGCAGATGGCGACGGCGCGAGCGCCTTCACGGGCGGCTTCCAGGGCGAGCTTGATGCCCATGCCCGGGCCGATGCCGGAGATCATCACAACCTTGTCTTTCAGCAACATGTTCGGTTCCTCTTGTTGTTGGTCTTGGAATCTCAGTGCGCCAGGTGGCGGGCGCGGTACTCGCCGTAATCGCGCTGCAGCCGCGCCTCGTCGAGGCCGAACGCCTCAGCGTCGTAGTGATGCGCGGCGCGTTTCTCGCGGCCGTTGGCGGCCAGCCAGTCGGTCATGGCAGCGCGCACATCCGCCGTGAGTTCCAGCCCGGCGAAGCGGTAAATCCGCTCCACCACGTCCAGCGGCTGGCTGACGGTGTCCTCGAAGTGCACGTCGAGAAATGCCCCGTCCGGCATGGGCTCGCGGACCGCCATGGTATGGCGCAGGGCGCGGGCCATGCGGGTGTTCCACTGCTCGCCCACCTGGGCCGGGTCCGCCTCTTCGCTGTAGATCTGCCAGAGGGTGTGGATAAAGCTCGCCAGGGAGGGGATGGTCTTGCCCGGATCGCGATGGGTCAGCACCACCTGAGCGCGCGGGAAGACCTGGAACAGCAGCTCCAGGGTGTGCAGGTGTTGCGGGCTCTTCAGCAGCCAGCGGCGACCCGGTGCGATGCCACGACGGGCCTGCTGCCAGCTCAGGAACTGCAGCATCTTCTTCAGGTAGGCGTAGACCTGGACCTGGTCCTGGCGATCGAGCCAGGCGGTGTAGGCCGGCACGTTCACATAGGAATCCATGGCGCAGAGGAAGGAGTGCTCCATGAGCATGAACTCTTCGTCCGGCTGCTCCGCGTCCAACGGATGGATGGTGAGGATTTGCGGCACGAATTCGATCATCGCGGCGACCTCGGCCTTTGCCCGACCGATCCGCACTTCAGGCTGCTCCAGCGTCTCCCCGGGCAACGGCGCCGGGTAGCGGGTCTCCCACCATTGCGCCTTGCTGAACTGCGGGTCCACCGACAGCACGCGCTGCAACAGCGTGGTCCCGGTGCGCGGCAGGCCGACGATTACCAGCGGGTCGTCGATGGGCTGCTGGAGGATTTCCGGAAAGCGCTTGCAGTGGTCTTCGATCACCAGGCGGTTGACCAGTTGCGCCACCAGTTTTTCCCGGAGCAAGCCGCGCCCGTGGGTGGAAAGACGGGCCTCCCGGTTCAGGGCGCCCTCAAGGACCTTAAGGGCCTCGCGGAAGTCGCCGGGACCGAAGTCCTCCAGGCCACCAGCGCGGGCACTGGCCTCGGCCAGCAGGCTGTCGGGGGCGAATTCGCTGCCCGGTGCGATGGAATGGGTCATTGCAGCTCCTTCAGGTGGTTCAGCTTGACCACGCGGGTGGTGGGGTGGACCGGCTGGCTGGCGCCGACCCAACGCAGACAGAGGGTGCCGTTGGCATGGCCGGCGGTTTCCAGCCAGTTCGGCAGGCCGGGGTCACGGTGGCTCAGCACCAGGCGCACGCCGCCGCGCTTGTCCAGCTGCGCCGAGTGCTTGTTCAGGCAGATGCGGTGGTGGCGGTAGTCCAGCGACTCCATCCAGTAGTTGTTGATCTGCAGATTCCAGAAGTCGCAGTCGGGCACCTGGTCGACTTCGATCAGCAACGCCTCGTCGTCGGCCAGCTCCCAATAGCCGTGGTAGTAGAAGATGTTCGGATCACCGCCCACCGACTGGCACAGGGCCTGGTCCGCCGGTGGCAGGCCATTGGTGTGGGCCTGGTAGCCCTCGGCCCAATCCGCGAACAGGCGCGCGGTGTTCTCGACGAAGCTGGCGGCGCGACCCAGGCTCTGCTGCAAGCGCGCGGCGCTCAGCGGTTCGGGCTGCTGGCGACTATCCAGCCGCTCGATGCGCAGTTGCGCGGGCTGCTCGCTGGCGCGGTCGAGGAAGGTCTGGCGCACGATCAGGGCGTTGCTCTCCGGTTCCACGCGCACCCAGTTGCCCTTGGCCGGTGGCTCCTGGCTGAGGATGACCTCGAAGCTGCCATCGGCCTCCAGTTGCAGCTGGCTGGCGTCGATGAAGCCGGTCTGGATCATCTTGCCGTCGCTTTCATAGCCGCCCTTCTGGGTGCCGAAGCTGAGGTAGGACACGCTGCCGCGACGGCCGCTGACGCGGTACTGATGCTGGCCGTTCAGGCGGGCGTATTGGTAGAGGTTGTCCGGGTTGTCGGCGCCGATCTTGGCCGTCTCGTGGGACGGCGAGAAGAAGCCGGGGAAGTCCGGGTCAGCGAACTCCAGGTGCATTTCCAGGGCAATGCGCAGCAGGCGCGTGAGGTAGCGGAACCCCTCGGCGCGGGTGTGCGCATCGCTGGGTGCCTCGCTCCGCAGGATCTGCTCGCCACTACGTTTGAGCTGGTCGCAGAAATCGCTCCAGACCTGCCCGCTGCACACCTGTTGCTCGATGTTCTCGGTCGTCATCTCGGTCTCCTCTGGTCCGGCGGATGGCCCGCCACTGCGGAAACCTTAGGGAGATGGGCGGGGCGGATTCTTCGTCTGGGCGGACTAAATCACCGGCTGGCTCGCTGCTGGATGTAGCTCCACCCATCCTACGATCTGGATGTAGGTGCGAGCTTGCTCGCGAAAGCGGGCGCATCATTCGCCGGCAAGCTGGCTCCTACAGCGAGGCAATGAGCGGGAACCTAGTCCACCCGGACGAGGAAGCGGCAGCGGCGTGCGCGGAGCATCGGCCGGATCGGCGCCGCGCGGTGCGGCGCCTGTTTCCCGAGGAATCCCCGATGGCTGAAGAAAAGAACCTGGTGCGGTCGCTGACCGTGGATATCGCCGCCCCCGCCGAGCTGGTCTGGTCGGTGCTGGTCGATCTGGAACGCTACCCGCAGTGGAACCCCTTCACCGTCAAGGTAGAGTCCAGTCTGCGAATGGGCGAGCCGGTGAACCTGTACCTGCCCAACCCCGCCAGCCCCGGCGAGTTGGTGCATGTGATCGAGCAACTGGTGGCCTTCGAACCGCACCGCCTGCTCTCGTGGGAGATGTTCGCCAGCGCCGACAACCCGGACGCCGCCCGTCGCGACCAGGTGATCGAAGCCACAGGCCCCGACAGTTGCCGTTACTACACCACCGACCTGTTCCTCGGTCCTACCGCCGATCAGGTGATGGAGCTGCATGGCCCCTGGGTCAAGCAGGGCTTCGATGCGGTCGCCCTGGCGGTGAAGGCACGGGCCGAATCCCTGATTGGCACCCGCCGCTGAAACCTTGTCCGGTCAGACGAAGAACCTGCAGCGACGCATTCCCTACCGTGGAAAAAAGCCGGCCCGCCCCATGCGGCGCCGGCTCCATCCAACGGAGGCAAGCGATGCTGACACACCTACAACGACTGGAAGCGGAGAGCGTCCAGATCATCCGGGAAGTCGTCGCCGAGTGTGAAAACCCGGTGATGCTCTACTCCATCGGCAAGGACAGCGCGGTCATGCTGCACCTGGCGATGAAGGCTTTTGCCCCGGGCAAGCCACCCTTCCCCCTGCTGCACGTGGACACCACCTGGAAATTCCGCGAAATGATCGCTTTCCGCGACCAGACCGCCGAGCGCCTGGGCCTGGAACTGCTGGTGCACATCAACCCGGAAGGCCAGGAACGTGGGATCAACCCCTTCACCCACGGCTCGGCGCTGCACACCGATATCTGGAAGACCCAAGGGCTGAAGCAGGCCCTGGACCTGTACGGCTTCGACGCGGCCTTCGGCGGTGCCCGCCGCGATGAGGAGAAGTCCCGCGCCAAGGAGCGGGTGTTCTCGATCCGCTCCGAGCAGCACCGCTGGGATCCCAAGCAACAGCGCCCCGAACTCTGGCGCCTGTACAACACCCGCAAGCGCAAGGGCGAGAGCCTGCGCGTGTTCCCGCTCTCCAACTGGACCGAGCTGGATATCTGGCAATACATCTACCTCGAAGGCATCCCGATCGTACCCCTGTACTTCGCCCAAGAGCGTCCGGTGGTACGCCGGGACGGCACCCTGATCATGGTCGATGACGAGCGCCTGCCGCTGCTGCCCGGCGAAACGCCGGAACTGCGCAAGGTGCGCTTCCGCACCCTCGGCTGCTACCCGCTGACCGGTGCCATCGACAGCGAGGCCGACAGCCTCCCGGCGATCATCCAGGAAATGCTGGTGAGCCGAACCTCCGAACGCCAGGGCCGACTGATCGACAGCGATTCATCCGGTTCCATGGAGAAGAAGAAGCAAGAGGGGTACTTCTGATGAACGCCATTTCGAACCTGGACCAGTACCTGCAGCAACAACAGCGCAAGGACCTGCTGCGCTTCATCACCTGCGGCAGCGTCGACGACGGCAAGAGCACCCTGATCGGGCGCCTGCTCTACGAAACCAAAGTGCTCTTCGAGGACCAGCTCGGCCAACTGGAAGCGGACTCGAAGAAACTCGGCACCCAGGGCGGCGAGCTGGACTTCGCCCTGCTGGTGGACGGCCTGGCCGCCGAGCGTGAACAAGGCATCACCATCGACGTGGCCTACCGGTTCTTCGCCACCGACAAGCGCAAATTCATCGTCGCCGACACCCCCGGCCACGAGCAGTACACCCGCAACATGGTCACCGGCGCCTCCACCGCCGACGTGGCGGTGATTCTGGTCGACGCGCGCCAGGGCCTGCTGCCGCAGACCCGCCGGCACAGCTACCTGGTGTCCCTGCTGGGCATCCGCCGGGTGCTGGTGGCGGTGAACAAGATGGACCTGATGGGCTATTCCGAAGAGGTCTTCGCCCGAATCGAAGCCGACTACCGCGCGTTTGCCGAACAGCTCGGCCTGAGCGATATCCAGTGCATCCCGCTGTCAGCGCTCAAAGGCGACAACCTCATCGAGCGCAGCACCAGCATGCCCTGGTACCAGGGCCCCAGCCTGCTGCAGCACCTCGAAACCGTGCCCCTGGACGACGACCGTGCGAGCCACGCGCCGTTCCGCCTGCCGGTGCAGTGGGTGAACCGCCCCAACCTCGATTTCCGTGGCTACTCGGGCAACGTGGCGGCGGGCAGCATCCGTGTCGGCGAGCGCATCCGCGTGCTGCCGTCGGGCAAGCAGAGCCGGGTGAGCGGCATCCTTGGCCTCGCCGGCGAGCAGCAGGAAGCGGTCTGCGGCCAGGCGGTGACCCTGACCCTGGAAGACGAGATCGACATCAGCCGTGGCGACCTCATCGCCCTGGCCGACGCGCCGCCAGCGGTGGCCGACCAGTTCGAATCCACCCTGGTCTGGATGGGCGAAGAGCCGATGCTGCCTGGCCGCCCCTACCTGCTGAAAATCGGCTGCCGCACCTTGGGCATGAGCTGCACCACCCTCAAGCACAAGGTGGACGTGAACAGCCTGCAACAGCTGGCGGCCCGGACCCTGGAGCTGAACGAGATCGGCGTCTGCGACCTGAGCCTGGACCAGCCGATCCCCTTCGATGCCTATGCGGATAACCGCGATACCGGCGGCTTCATCATCATCGACCGCCTGACCAACCAGACCGTCGGCGCCGGCATGCTGCACTTCGCCCTGCGCCGCGCGCAGAACGTGCACTGGCAGGCCATCGACGTGAACGGTGCGGCCCGTGCCACCCTGAAGGGCCAGACGCCGCGCATCCTCTGGTTCACCGGGCTTTCCGGCGCTGGCAAGTCGACCATCGCCAATCTGGTGGAGCGCAAGCTGCACGCCCTGGGCCGTCACACCTACCTGCTGGACGGTGACAACGTGCGCCACGGCCTGAACCGCGACCTGGGCTTCAGCGAGGCGGACCGGGTGGAGAACATCCGCCGCGTAGCGGAAGTGGCGCGGCTGATGCTGGATGCCGGGCTGATCACGCTGGTGTCCTTCATCTCGCCATTCCGTGCCGAGCGCGACCTGGCACGCAGCCTGGCGGGCGAAGGGGCCTTCCTGGAGATCTTCATCGACGCATCGCTGGAGCTGGCCGAGAGCCGCGACCCCAAGGGCCTCTACCAGAAAGCCCGGCGCGGTGAACTGAAGAACTTCACCGGCATCGATTCGCCCTACGAGCCGCCGCTGGCACCGGACCTGCGCATCGATACGGCGAGCGAATCGGCCGAAGCCGCCGCCGAGCGCATCGTCGAGCACCTGTTGGCGCTCTAAGCCCGCTCCCTCGACGGGGCTGACCCGTAGGAGCGAGGGGGACGCCGAGTTCTTGCTCGCGAATGTCCTGTACTCGGACGTTCGCGAGCAGAGCTCGCTCCTACATTTCCCAGCCAACCAAATCGATCCCCTACCGCCACTAGGCCAAACGGACGATTTATCCACAGTCCGGCGCGCCAATACTCGGCCCATCCAGCCCGACAACCACAACAAGCGAGGCGAGGATGAACGACTACCGACACGCCCATGAACTTGCAGCCATCAGCTCGGCGGAACTCAGCGAGCTGCTGGCATTGACCTACCAGGGCCCCCTGGAACCCACACCCTGGGCCGGCCTGCTGGAAGCGCTGCGCCTGCGTTTCGAGGCCAGCTTCCTGACCCTGGTATTGCGCAACCCCGCCCACGAACGGCCGGGGCTGATCGTCAACGCCTCGATCCACGGGCCGCACCTGCCGGGCGAGCCGTCCTACAGCGAGCACTACTACTCGATCTGCCCCTTCCTCCACTGGTCCGCCGACCAGGTGGCCAGCGCTGACCAGGTGATGGGCAGCGACCACTGGCTGGCGCACGACTTCTACCAGAACTACCTCCAGCCGCTGGACCTGCGCTACGTACTGGTGGCCAACATGCGCACGACGGCAGGCATGCATTGCGCGCTGTTCGCCTGCCGCGAGCACGCCAGCCGGGACTTCGACGATAGTGAAATCGCCCTGGTGCGCCTGCTGCTGCCACACCTGCAGCAGGCCGTGGACTTGCACTCCACGGTGGACCAACTGGACTCCGAGCGCCTGCTCTATGCCGCCACCATTGACCGCCTGCTGGTGGGCACTGCCATCCTCGACGAAACCGGCAAGGTGATGCGCAGCAACCAGGCCGCCCAGCAGCTGTTCGACAGCCATGACGGCCTCGAATGCCGACAGGAAAAGCTCAGCGCGTTCTCTGGCCAGGACAACCGCAACCTGCAACGGGCGATCCTCGCCGCGCTGCAGCATCACCAGCACGGCCGGGAAGACTGTGTCGAAGTGCTGACTCTGACCCGCCCCACTGGCGAAGTGCCGTTGAACGTACTGCTGCGTCCCATCGCCCTGGACCACGAAAGCCGTGGGGCAGCCCGGAGACCGGCGGTGGCGGTGTTCATCCGCGACCCCAGCGACTCGCCCCAAGCCTCCCGGCGCCTGTTGCGCAGCCTGTTCCAGCTGACCCGCACGGAAACCGAGGTGGCGATGCTGATCATGGACGGCCTGACCCTTGACGAAAGCGCCGAGCGCCTCGGGGTCACGCGCAATACTGTGCGGGCGCACCTGCGCGGCGTGTTCGCCAAGACCGGCGCGACCCGCCAGGCGCAACTGGTGAAGACCCTGCTGAACAGCGTCGCTTCGCTGGCTTGAGCAGATTTCGTTCGGTAATCGGTCCCCTCGGTGCAGCCGGTCTGTCAGCGGCGGCTGCCCTGGGGACCACGTGATAAAACGCCTAGCTCGTTCGAACGATGAACGGGTCAATCATCCGGGTAACGCTGTATTCCCGGACCAGTTGATACCGCGCGACTGCCATGATTTTCGCGACGCCTGCGGGGTGAATAAGAATTATGAATCCATCCGACATCTCTCTGGATCAACTCAGCCAGCTCATCGAGCAGATCTACGAAGGCGCCAGCGAAGAGCTGCCCTGGCAGCGAAGCCTCGAACAGCTGCGGACTGCGCTGGGCGCCAACTACGTCACCCTGATCCTGCGCCCCAGTGCGCCAGGTGATCCCGGCTTCATGGTCAACGCCGGCCCGGTCGAGACCTGGGCAGTCTCCGCATACAGCGAAACCTATTACGCCCTCGACCCCTTCGTCGGCCTGCCCGCTGGCGAAGTCCACACGGTGGCCGAACTGCTGGGCGAGGAGCGCTGGCTGAAATCGGATTTCTACCTGAGTTTCAATGCACCGCTGGATGTGTTCCACATCATGGGTGCCGACCTGTACACCGCCAACGGCATCGAGTGCCGCCTGCGTGTCTGCCGCCCGCACCAGGACAGCAGTTTCACTGCGCAGGACAAGGCGTTCTGCGCACGCCTGCTGCCGCATCTGCGGCGTGCGGTAAACCTGTATGGCCAGCTCAAGCGCAGTGAAGTCGAACGCCAGCTGTATGCCTCGGCGGTCGAGCGCATGCAGATCGGCACCATCATTCTCGACAACCATCTGCAGGTCATGGAAACCAATCAGGCCGCCAATGAAATGCTAGGCGAGGGTGATGGCCTGAACGTCGCCGGAGACCGTCTCGGTGCAGCCTATCGGAGCGACAACCAGGCCTTGCAGCGCGTGATCAAGCAAGCCTTGGAGCAGCGCGTGTCGGAGGGCCCGCGAATCGCCGAAGCCATCACCCTGCAGCGCCCCTCCGGCCGCAGCAGCCTGGGGGTGGTGGTGCAAAGCCTGCCCCGCGAGGAAAGCCTGGAAGGCCGGCATCCGGCCGTGGCGGTTTTCCTGCGTGATCCGGAACGCCGGGCAGACGTGCAACAGCAGCCGCTACGCCAGCTGTTCGGCTTCACCCCCGCCGAAGCCGCCCTGGCGATCCAGCTGGCCCATGGCAACACACTGGACGAAGCCGGCGTCCAACTGAACATCCGCCGCAACACGGTGAAGGCGCACTTGCGGGCGATCTTCTCCAAGGCCGGGGTTACCCGTCAGAGCGAACTGGCCTATGTCCTGCACAACAGCGTGGCCGTGCTGGGCGGCAGTGTCGCGGGTGCGGAAAGCACCAGAAGCCTGTAGTTCGGTTGTGGGGGCGAATTTATTCGCCCCCACAGAAAAGCCGTTCGATGCCAGGCCTTTCGCCTTACACCGCCATCTTGCGCAGGGCGTCCTTGGTCACCTTGCCGGCCGCATTGAGCGGCATGGCATCGACCAGCAAGGCACGGCGCGGCACCTTGTAGTTGGCCATCTGTTCGCGGCACCAGGCGAGGAAGGCCTGGGTGTCCACCGGCTTGCCGGCGGCGGGCAGCAGGAAGGCCATGGCCACCTCCCCCAGGCGCTCGTCGGGAATGCCGATGACCGCAGCCTGGGCCACCCCCGGATAGCGCAGGATGACCTGCTCGATTTCCGCCGGATACACGTTGAAGCCACCGGTGATGAACATGTCCTTGAGGCGGTCGGTGATGCGCAGATAACCGTCCTCGTCGAGCACGCCGACATCGCCCGTGTGCAGCCAGCCATCGGCATCGATGGCTTCGGCCGTGGCCTCGGGGTTGTTGAAGTAGCCCTTCATCAGGTTGTAGCCGCGCACCAGCAGCTCTCCGGGTTCGCCGGTCGGCACCGGGTTGCCGGCGCCATCGACGCAGCGCACTTCCACATCCGGGAAAGCGCGGCCCGAGGTGGTTGCGATCCGCTCTGCGGAATCCCCCGGACGGCAGATGGTGACAAAGCCGCAAGCCTCGGTCAGGCCGTAGGCGGTGACGATGGTCTCGAAGCCCAGTTCGCTGGCCATGCGCCGCACCATTTCAACCGGCACTGAAGCGGCGCCCGTCACCGCTACACGCAGGCTGGAAAGGTCGTATTTCTGGCGATCGGGGTGGCTGAGGATCGACTGGTACAACGTCGGCGGGCCGGGCAGCACGGTAATGCGTTCGCGTGCGACACGCTCCAGCATCACCGGCACGTCGAACACCTGCTGCGGCAGGATGCAGCAGCCGCGCATCAGCGCCGCCAGCCAGCCGGCCTTGTAGCCGAAGCTGTGGAAGAACGGATTGACGATCAGGTAGCGGTCGCCCTGGCGCAGGCCGACCATGGCGCTCCAGTCACGGACGATGCGCAGGTTCTGGCCGTGGGCGGTCATCACGCCCTTGGGCTTGCCGGTGGTGCCGGACGTGAACAGCAGGTCGGACAGGCTGTCCTGGCCCACTTCGTCTTCGCGCACCGCGAGTTCCGCTGGCGAGACGTCCTTGCCCAGGGCCAGGAACGCGTCCCAGCCCAGGCAGCCCGGCGAATCCCCACGCAGGCAAACGCGCGTGCGCAGCTCTGGCAGCGCCTCGCCGGCCAGCAATGCCGGGTAGTCGGTGCCGAGGAATTCGCTGACCACGAACAGCAGGCTGGCGCCGCTTTCGCGCAGGATGAATCCGGCTTCGGCGCCCTTCATGCGGGTATTCAGCGGCACCAGCACGGCGCCCACGCTCTGCAGGGCGATGGCAGCGACGATCCATTCATGGATGTTCGGCGCCCAGACAGCCACCCGTTCGCCGGCCTGTACTTCCAGCGCCAGCAGGGCGCGGGCGGCCTGGCGGCGCAGCTCGTCGAGCCGGTGATAGCTGATGCTGGTGCTGTCGTCCTCGATGGCCATGGACTCGCCGTAACGGGTCGCGGCGGCGGCCAGCAGTTCAGGAATGGTCAGGGCGCTTTCCAGGTCGGTCATGGGCTTTTCTCGGGCGCGACGGGGCAACGGCCGGAAAGACCGGCCGTTGCAGGGAGGTTGGAATCAGGCTTGCGGTGGTGCGAAGCGTCGGCCG
Organism: Pseudomonas sp. BN411; assembly: GCF_029871235.1. Lineage (GTDB taxonomy): Bacteria > Pseudomonadota > Gammaproteobacteria > Pseudomonadales > Pseudomonadaceae > Metapseudomonas. Next base: position 463,489 of record NZ_SSOM01000067.1, on the reverse strand, counting down.
GCGGAGAAACCGCCGTCCACGGCGATCATCTGGCCGCTGACGAAGGAGGACTCATCGGACGCCAGGAACAGCGCCACATTAGCCACTTCCACCGGCTGCCCGGCACGGCACAGCATGTGCTGGGAGGAGAAGTAGGCGTGGAACTCCTTCTGCTCCTTGACCATCTGCGTCATGGGGGTGTCGATCAGCCCCGGGCACAGGCCGTTGACGCGGATGTTGGCGTAACCGTAGTCGATGGACATGGAGCGGGTGAGCTGGCTGATACCGCCCTTGGCGGTGTTGTAGGCGGCGTTGCCGTCGCAGCCCTGGAGGCCGAAGATCGAGCCGAAGTTGATGATCGAGCCGCTGCGCTGGGCGATCATCTGCGGCAGGGCGTACTTGCTGGTGAGCATGCTGCCGGTGAGATGGATTTCCAGCACTCGGCGCCATTCCTCGGTGCTGGTCTCGGTGATGCTGCCACGGCTGGAGATGCCGGCGGCGTTGACCAGCGCGTCGATGCGGCCGAAGCGCTTCACCACTTCGTCCATCACGGCCTGCACCCGGTCCTCGTCACGCACGTCCAGGGTCATGAACAGCGGCGCCGGCTGCAGCCCTTCCAGGCTTGCGGCAGCCTCAGGGCGCGGCTCGCCCATATCCAGCCCGACCACCTGTGCGCCTTCCTCGGCAAAACGGCGGATGCAGGCCAGACCGATACCCGAAGCGGCACCGGTGATGACCGCAACCTTGTTGGACAGACGCGCCATGGCAAACCTCGATGTCTTGTTGTTGGAATGGGGCTTTCGGCGGAGTCTACCGCCGGAGTGGGCAGGAGTGATCGTCCGTTGAGACTACGCGGCGGAATGACTATCACACCGATCGCTGTGGGGGCGAATTCATTCGCAAAGGGGAGCGCAGCTGCCCCCTTCGAGGCCACCGGGCGAACCTTCGGTCCGCATAGCGATTGAAATCGCCCCCACAGACGTCGCCCGGCCCCCACCGTAGGTTGTGGCTGAACTACGCGAAGCCCAACACCCAGTCGGGCTTCGCTGCGCTCTGCCCAACCTACATCTTCAAAATAAAAAACCCGGCCGAAGCCGGGTGTAAAGGCACAGACATACACGCTCAATACCACCGGTGAGGGCGGTAGCCCCCGGCTGTCACCCCGGAAACTTGAGTTTCAGCCGCGCACTGCCCGGGCGGCCCTGGCATGCCAGGGTCCAGCCTTCGGCGAGTTCCGCGGGGCTGAGAATATCGTTGCGGGAGAGCACCACTTCGCCCTCCTCCACCTTGCACATGCAGGCGCCACAGAAGCCTTCTTCACAGGAGTAAGGCGCGTCGAGGCCCGCATTGCGCATGCTCTGCAGCAGGGTCTCACCTGATTGCACGGGCACTTCGCTGAGCTGGCCGTCGAGTTCCACCAGCAGTTGCTCCGCCTCAACGCCAGCGACAGCCGGAACGGCTTCCTGGGCATCCGGATCGGGCGGCGAGACGAAGCGCTCCACATGGATGCGATCCGTGCTCTCACCGGCCGCCAGCAGGGCGCGCGCCACGGTGTCCATGAAAGGCCCCGGCCCGCAGATGTAGAACTCCGCACCGGCGTGACCACGCACCAGTTGGCGAACTTCGCCGTCCGTGAGGAAGCCCTGCACCGAATCCAGCACATGGATCACTTCCAGCTGGTCGACGTGGGCCTTGGCCAGCGCCTTCAGTTCATCGCGGAAGATCACCGAGGACTCGTCTCGGTTCGCGTACACCAGCTTGATGCGGCGCTGGCTGGTCTTCAGCGCCGACTTGAGGATGGAGAACACCGGGGTGATCCCCGAGCCGCCACCGAACAGCACCAGGTCATGCTCGCCGGCACTCAGATGGAAATGCCCGGCCGGCGGCAGGACTTCCAGCAGGTCGCCGGCACGGACCTGGTCGTTGAACCAGTTGGACACCCGGCCACCGTCCACCCGCTTGATGGTGACCTTCGGCAGGGTGTCGCAGTCCGGCGAACTGGACATGGAATAGCAGCGCGTCAGCCGCTTGCCGCCGACCATCACGCGGAAGCTGAGGAACTGCCCCGCCTTGTAGCGGAAGCGTTCCTCCTGCCCCGCCGGAATCCGCAGCACGACGGAACGGCTGTCGTGTGTTTCGGCGATCACCTCGGCCACTTCCAGTTGGAAGGCACCGGACTGCTGGTTTTCGATCACGATTGGCTGCGCGCTGCCCATGTCCATCTCCGGGTCAAATCAGGCCGCTGATGGTCTGCGCATTGTCGATGCGCAGCTCGCTGCCGTTGATGAAGCGCGACTCGTCCGAGGCGAGGAACAGCACCAGGTTGGCGATGTCGCGCGGGGCGCACATGCGGTTCTTCGGGTCCTGGTCCAGCACCTCTTGCGGCACGTTCTGCAGGCCCGTCAGCGGCTGGGTCATCGGTGTGTTGATGCCGTCCGGGTGCACGCTGTTGCAACGGATGCGGTAGCCCTGCTGCTTGCAGTGCAGCGCGACGGAGCGGGTCAGTGCGGCCACCGCGCCCTTGGAGGCGGAGTAGGCGCAGAAGGCCGGCATGCCACCCAGGGCGGCAACCGACGACATGTTGATGATCGAGCCGCCGCCGCTGTCCTTCATCGCCGCGATGGCGTGCTTGCAGCCGAGGAAGTAGCCGTCGCTGTTGATCCGCTGGATCTTCTGCCAGAGCTCAAGGCTGGTGTCCTCGATGCTGGCCAGGGCGAGGATACCGGCGTTGTTCACCAGCACATCGAGGCGGCCGAAGGTTTCCAGGGTGACCTTGATGACGTTCTGCCAATCGGCTTCGCTGGAAATGTCCTGGCGGACGAACACCGCGTTCGCGCCGATCTCCGCAGCTACCTGGCGGCCGGCCTCGTCATTGAGGTCGGTGAGCACCACTTTCGCCCCTTCGCTGGCCAGCAGCAGCGCGTCGTCGCGCCCCGCACCACTGGCGGCGCCGGTGACGATGCAGACCTTGCCTTCGACTCGTTTCATTGTTGTTCTCCTTTGGAAGCCTTGGCAGCCCGAACCAGACCGGCGACGTGAGCGCCGGCGCGGCGCCCTGAGTAAACGCAGTCAGCCAGGGACAGGCCGGATACATAGAAATTGGAAGCGACGCCCACCGCATTGCGGCCGGCGCTGAACAGGCCGGGAACCGGCTGGCCCTGGTGATCGAGCACCTGGCCGCTGCGTTCGCAGACCCGCAGCCCGCCGAGGGTGATCACCGCACAGGGGTAAAGCTTGCTGGCGAATGACAGGTCCAGGGCATACCACGGGCCTTCATCCAGCGGCGCGAGAAAGCCGCGCGACTTGCCCAGAGCATCTTCGCGATCACCCCGGGCAGCGGCGTTGTAGGCCGCCATCGTCTGCTCCAGGGCCTCGCGGGGAAGGCCCATACGGCCGGCCAGTTGGCCGACGCTGTTGCCGCGCCGGGCGTTGAACAGCAGGTTGAGCAAGGCCGGCATGCGCTGGAAGGACCAGACCTTGCCCGGCCCGATCTGTGCGAAGGCTTCGCGGTACAGCGCCCGGTTGATGATCAGGATGGCGCGGCCGCCCTGCTCTTCCACCATGGCGTGACCCAGCTTGGCGCCATAGACCTCTTCGTTGCAGTAGCGCTGCCCGGCGGCGTTGACGACGATGCCCCTGGCCCAGGCCAGCGGGGGGTTGAGAAAGCGCCAGGCACTGACCTTCTCCATGCGCTGCAGCTCACCACCGGCGCTACGCCCCAGGCGCATGCCACTGCCGTTGCAGCCGCTGGTGCCAAGGGGCAGGCCATCCAGATAGCGCGGCGCATGCACGGTCAGCATCGCGCGGTTGAACACGAAACCACCGGCGGAGAGCACCACGCCGTGCAGAGCACGGATCAGTCGGCGCTCCCCATGGGCCAGTTCCAGCTCCCGAACCCTGCGCCGCAGGCGCTCAGCCAGGGGCGGCGCGTAGGGATGCAGCGCGTCGGTCCAGCGTGCCAGTCGCGCATGGCGTCGCGCAGCCCGGCTGCCAGCGGGAATTTCCCAGGCCTCGACGCCAATCACCCGGCCACTGGCATCCATCACCAGACGGCGTACTTCGCACTGGCTGCGCAGGCGCACACCCTGGCGCAGCGCACTGGCCTTGAGTGGGTTGTAGAGGTTGTAACCGGACATCCCGGAGCCCAGGGCACGGTGCCCACGCGGCGCTGGCCGGGCCGTGGCGGCATAGCTCGGCACGGCTTCGTTGCCGGAGTAATAGAGGAAGTACTTGTCGCTCGGATAGGACGTCTTCATCGGCGGCACGCTGCCCTGGAAGCCGGCACCTTGCCGTTCCAGCCAGGCCAGGTTGTCGCGACTGCGCTCGCAGAAGTCCCGCAGCGTCTCTTCAGACACCGCATCGCCGACCTCCTGACGGAGGTAATCGAACATCGCCTGAGGTGAGTCCTCGACCCCAGCTTCGGCCTGGTGCGGAGTGCCGCCGCCGGCATAGACCACGCCGCCGCTGCGGGCCGTGGCGCCGCCACCGGCGAAGCGCTCCAGCGCCAGCACGGACACGCCTTGGCCGCGCGCCTCCAGGGCGGCGCAGACACCCGCGCCGCCAAGGCCCACGACCAGCAGGTCGGCACTGTCATCCCAGCTGAGCTGGGCGGCGTCGGCGACCTGCAGTGGACTGTCGAGCCCCTGCTCCATGGCGGTCATGGGCAGCCCTCAGCTCGCAACGGCCAGCGACGGCGCAGTGGTGGTATACGCGCCGTTCAGATAGACCAGAGGACTGATCTCGGCGCTGTTGTGGATCTCCACGATGCGGCCGATGAAGATGGTGTGGGTGCCGTAGCTGAACTTGCCGTCCTGCTGGCAGAGGATGGCCGACTGGGCATCGCCCAGGTAGGGAATGCCACCTTCGCTGTTGCGCCAGTCACCGCGCTGGAAGCGCGCTTCGCCCTTCACCGGGCCGCTGCACAGGTGGGACAGCTCTTCCTGTTCCAGGCCGAGGATGTTGACGCAGAAGTCCGCGCCCGCATCCAGCACGGCGTGCAGCGACGCGGTCTTGTTCACGCAGATGAGCAGCGACGGCGGCTCGGTGGAAAGCGAATCCACCGCCGTGGCGGACATGGCGAAACGCTCGCTGCCATTGCTGGTGGTAATGATGGTCACGGACTTGGCCAGACGACGCATCGCCTGGAGCATCTCGCCTTTCAGATCGGCCTGGCTCATCGCACTGCCCTCTTGTTGTTCTAACAGTGGTGCCGATTCTTCGCCTTGACCCGCCCTGCAACATCGTCCGAGGGGACTAGTCAGAACGCCGGTACGTGGGGCTCTTTACCTGTGGGGGCGAATTCATTCGCTAATGGCAGCGCAGCTGCCACCTGTTGGGCCGAAGGGCAGACCTTCGGCCTGCATAGCGAATGAATTCGCCCCCACAAAAGAGCAGTCCATGCAAGCAGGCAACTCCGCGCTCGTGCATATGGTCCGTTTGAAGGATGCCGCCCCGCTTGCCCGTTGTTTGAATGCCCGGCGATAGGTGGAAAAGCCTTCAACAGGAGAACAACAACATGCTCGACCAAGACCTGATCCGCCAACGCCTGAAACAACGTGCCAAAGAGCTGGTGCCCGTGCTGCGCGAACGCGCGCCCCTGGCCGCGAAGAACGGCCAGTTGCCCGAAGAGACGATCCGTGACTTCCAGGAAGCGGGCTTCTTCCGCATCCTCCAGCCCGCGCGCTGGGAAGGTTATGAGCTGGAGCCCAAGGACTTCTTCGAGGTGCAGATGACCCTCGCTGAAGGCTGCATGTCCTCGGCCTGGGTGCTGGGTGTGGTGGCCATCCACAACTGGCAGCTGGCGCTGTTCGACGACCGTGCCGCGCAAGACGTCTGGGGCCAGGATTCGAGCGTGCTGATCTCCTCGTCCTATATGCCGGTGGGCAAGGTCACCCGCGTCGAGGGCGGCTTCCGCCTCAGCGGCCGCTGGGGTTTCTCCTCCGGCAGCAAGCACTGCCAGTGGGCCTTCCTCGGCGCCATGGTGCCCCCGGAGAAGGAAGGCGACGGCCCGGACTACCGCACCTTCCTGGTTCCGCGCAGCAACTACAGCATCATTGACAACTGGGACGTGATGGGCCTGGAAGCCACCGGCTCCCATGACGTCCTGGTGGAAGACGTATTCGTGCCCGAGTACCACACCCACCGCTCCATCGACGGTTTCATGCAGAACAGCCCGGGCAACGCGGTAAACACCTCGCCGCTGTTCCGCCTGCCGTTCGGGCAGATCTTCGTGCGCGCGGTGTCGTCCTCCACCATCGGTGCGTTGCAAGGGGCCATAGAGCTCTTTGTCCAGGCCAACAAGGGCCGCGTCGGGGTCAACGATGGCCGCAAGATCATCCAGGACCCCGGCGCCCAGACCGCCCTGGCCAACGCCATGGTCACGGTGGACGAGTGCCGCACCGTGCTGCTGCGCAATTTCGAACTGATGATGGATCGCGCCAAGGCCGGAGAACCGCTGACCATGGCCGAGCGGGTGAAGATGCGCTACGACTCGGCCATCGTCCCGGACAAGTGCGCCGAGGCGGTGAAGGCCCTGATGTACAACAGCGGCGCCTCCACCATCTTCCGCCAGCACGGGATCAACCGCGCCTTCCGCGACATCCACACCGGCCGCGCCCACGTGGCCAACTGCCCGGGCAAGTACGCCCTTAACCTGGGCGGCGTGGAAATGGGGTTGGACAGCACTGACTTCTTCCTCTGATCCCTTTGCGCAAGAGCTAGCTTCTGTAGGATGGGTGGAGCTTGCGATACCCATCAATCCGCGGTGATGGGTATCGCTCCGCTCCACCACATCCTACGGTCCTGAGATCGCGATTCGCGAGCAAGCTCGCTCCTACGTAGGAGCCAGCTTGCTGGCGAACCCGCCTCGCCACGACGCCCGCCCCGCGCGGGCGTCGTGCTGTGCGGGGCATCAAGATGACTAGTCTCTTTGGGGGATTCAGCGCGGTTTTCGATCCCACACCATGCGCTCAAGACCCGACATCTCCGGGTTGACCGATCGAAGAACAACAAGGGCCAAGCGCATGAAATTCTCCCTGATCTACGAGGCACAGACGATCGACAGCAGCCGCGAAGGCGACCGTCGCATCTTCGACGAAACCGTCGAGCAGGCCGTGCTCGCCGACAAGCTCGGTTTCGACAACTTCTGGTGCGTGGAACACACCGCGCTGACCAACTACTCCCACATGTCGGCGCCGGAAACCATGCTGGCCTTCGTCGCCGGCAAAACCGAGCGCATCGGCATCGGCCACGGCGTGGTCTGCCTGCCGCCGGCCATGAACCACCCGGTGAAAGTGGCTGAGCGCATCGCCACCCTCGACCTGCTGTCCAAGGGCCGTGTGCATTTCGGCGTGGGCAAGGGCGGTACCCAGCAGGAAGCCGGCACCTTCGGCTACGACCTGGCCACCCTGCAACCGCAGATCGACGAAGCCATGTACCTGATCCCGAAGATGTTCGTGCAGGACGAGATCGAACATAACGGCGACTTCGTGAAGATCCCCAAGCGCCCGATCCATCCCAAGCCCTACCAGGACCCGCATCCGCCGATGTACCTGGCCTGCACCAACACCGAGTCGCTGAAGAACGCTGGCGGCCGCGGCATGGGCGCCCTGGTGCTGGGCTTCGGCGGCCCGGAGGAAATCGCCAAGAAAGTGGCCGTGTATCACGAAGCCTGGGACAACCGTGACGAGAAGAACCAGGTTGGTTTCCGCCCGAATCGCCACATCGCCGCCCTGTGCCCGGCCATCGTTCTGGAAGACAACGAGAAGGCCCGCCACATCGGCATTCGTGGCCAGCGCTACTTCATGGAATCCCTGGCCTACTGGTACGCCGGCGGCGAACGTCCGGACCCGGAGAAGTGGAAGGACGACACCTTCGTCGACGGCAACGGCCAGGCGGTGATCAAGTCGCGCTTCGCCTCCGAGGAGGTCAAGGTCGACTTCTCCGACCCGACCATGGCGATGATGAACCCCAACCATGCCTACGGCACCGTGAGCGACTGCATCGGCTATGTGCAGCGCCTGATCGACGCCGGCGCCGACGAAATCCTCTTCATCTGCCAGATGGGCACCGTGCCCCAGTGGGCACAGCTCGAGACGCTGAAGAACATCGGCGAACACGTGATTCCCTACTTCCGCAAACAGAAGGACTGACCTGAGCAGCGGAGTGAGGAATGGAAAACGGGCCTTCGGGCCCGTTTTCTTTTTTGGATGGCACAACGGCAGGGGCTCTTCCTGTGGGGGCGAATTCATTCGCTAATGCAGATCGAAGATCTGCCGTAGGTTGGTCCGAGGAACGAGGCCCAACATTGCGGTCTCGATCGTTGGGTTTCGCTTCGCTCTACCACAACCTACGCAAGGTCCGTCGCTCCTGTGGGATGTGGGAGCACATCACCTGTAGGGGCGAATTCATTCGCCATGCAGATCGAAGATCTGCCGTAGGTTGGTCCGAGGAACGAGGCCCAACGTTGCGGCTTCGATCGTTGGGTTTCGCTTCGCTCTAGCGGAACGCCGCCCGCCACAACCTACCTAGCCCGACTTCTTCACAATCGCCTCGGCAATGCTCGCCGGTGCTTCGGCGTAGCGGGCGAATTCCATGGAGAAGCTGGCGCGGCCCTGGGACATGGAGCGCACGTCGGTGGCGTAGCCGAACATCTCGCCCAGGGGCACTTCGGCGCGGATGATCTTGCCGGACACGCCGTCGTCCATGCCGTGGATCAGGCCCCGGCGGCGGTTGAGGTCGCCCATGATGTCACCCATGTAATCCTCTGGCGTCACCACTTCCAGCTTCATCACCGGCTCCAGCAGCACCGCGCCGCCCTTCTGCGAGAGCTGCTTGGTGGCCATGGAGGCGGCGATCTTGAAGGCCATCTCGCTGGAGTCCACATCGTGGTAGGAGCCGTCGAACACCGCGGCTTTCAGACCGATCAGGGGATAACCGGCAAGCACGCCGTTCTTCATCTGCTCCTCGATGCCTTTCTGGATGGCCGGAACGAACTCGCGGGGCACGACGCCGCCCACCACTTCGTTGACGAATTCCAGGCCCTCCTGCCCTTCGTCCGCTGGTGCAAAGCGAATCCAGCAATGACCGTACTGGCCACGGCCGCCGGACTGGCGAACGAACTTGCCTTCGATCTCGCAGGTCTTGCGGATGGTCTCGCGGTAGGCCACCTGAGGTTTGCCGGTGTTGGCCTCGACGCCGAATTCGCGCTTCATGCGGTCGACGATGATGTCCAGGTGCAGCTCGCCCATGCCGGAGATGATGGTCTGCCCGGTTTCCTCGTCCGTCTTCACCCGGAACGACGGGTCTTCCTGCGCCAGCCGGCCAAGGGCGATGCCCATCTTCTCCTGGTCAGCCTTGGTCTTGGGTTCGACGGCGATGGAGATCACCGGCTCGGGGAAGTCCATGCGTTCCAGCACGATCGGCTTGTTCAGGTCGCACAGCGTGTCGCCAGTGGTGACGTCCTTCATGCCGATCAGCGCGGCGATATCACCGGCGCGTACTTCCTTGATCTCCGCGCGGTGGTTGGCGTGCATCTGCACCATGCGGCCGACGCGTTCCTTCTTGCTCTTGACCGAGTTGAGCACGGCATCGCCCGAGTTCAGTACACCGGAGTAGACACGGACGAAGGTCAAGGTGCCGACGAAGGGGTCGGTGGCGATCTTGAAGGCCAGGGACGAGAAGGGTTCGGCATCGTCAGCGTGGCGTTCGTCTTCCTTCTCCGGGTGGTCCGGATGGGTGCCGCGAATGGACGGAATCTCGGTCGGTGCCGGCAGCAGCTCGACCACGGCGTCCAGCACCAGCGGCACGCCCTTGTTCTTGAAGGACGAGCCGCACACTGCCGGCACCACGTCGCAGGACAGGGTGCGAATGCGCAGGCCGGCCTTGATTTCCTCCTCGGAAAGATTGCCGCCGTCGAGGTACTTGGTCATCAGCTCCTCATTGGCCTCGGCCGCGGCTTCCAGCATCACGTTGTGCCAGTGATCGGCCTCCTCCCGCAGTTCGGCGGGAATCTCCTCTTCGCGGAAACTGGCGCCCTGGTCGGCATCGTTCCAGTAGATGGCCTTCATGCGGATGAGGTCGATCTGGCCGGTGAAGTTCTCTTCCTGGCCGATGGGCAGCTGAATCGGCACCGGGGTATGGCCGAGGCGCTTCTTGATCTGCTCCACCACCCGCAGGAAGTCGGCGCCGGCGCGGTCCATCTTGTTCACGTAGGCGATGCGCGGCACGTGGTACTTGTCGGCCTGGCGCCAGACCGTCTCGGATTGCGGTTCCACCCCGTCGGCGCCGCTGAACACCACCACCGCGCCGTCCAGCACGCGCAGGGAGCGCTCCACCTCGATGGTGAAGTCGACGTGGCCGGGGGTGTCGATGATGTTGACGCGGAACTTGTCGAGCTGCTTGCGCGAACCGCTCCAGAAGGCGGTGGTGGCGGCCGAGGTGATGGTGATGCCGCGTTCCTGTTCCTGGACCATCCAGTCCATGGTCGCGGCGCCGTCGTGCACCTCGCCCATCTTGTGGTTGACCCCGGTGTAGTAGAGGACCCGTTCGGTGGTGGTGGTCTTGCCGGCGTCCACGTGGGCCACTATGCCGATGTTGCGGTAATGGCTGATGGGAGTTGTACGGGCCATGGCAATCACCTCCGTGCGGGTTATGAGTTATGGCAGGGCCGCACGCACACCGGCGGTGCCACCGGCACCGGGTTCGAGTACAAGGGTTGTGGGCAAATGGCCTGCTGCAAGGGAATGACAGTCCCCAAGACCGCACGTCCCCTCCCCTAACGCTAGCACCGCCTCGACCACACCACCGGCCACTCATCCGCTAGTCCGGGCGGACGATGCCGGACCGCGCGCCAGGCCGCATGGTCTGGGCGCACCCATAACAACAAGGACCTTGCCGTGGAAAAGATCATCTACACCCTGTGGCGCGACCCGCAGGACAGCCTCGACAGCTTCTCCCAGCGCCTGCGTGGTGCAGTCGCCGAGCAGCTCTTCACCCTGGGCGCCCGTGGCCTGCAGGTGAACCTGGCCGACGCCGACGTCGCTCCCGCCGCCGGCCTGCGCCAGGAAAACAACCGGCCGCTGCCGGACGCTACCCTGTCGCTCTGGGCCGACAGCGCCAACACCGACGTGCGCCGCCCCTTCGATGACGTCCTGAAGGCGGTTTCCAGCCGCCTGGCGGCCTACCTGGTGAGCGAATCGGTGGTGATTCGCAATACCCGCTTCCCCGCCCACGTCGGCCAGCGCACCCACGGTTTCTCGCAGATCGCCTTCCTCAGCTGCCCGCCGCGCCTGACCCGCGACGCCTGGCTGGATATCTGGCGCAACCACCACACGCGGGTCGCCATCGACACCCAGGACAATTTCCTCTACGTGCAGAACCTGGTGGTGCGCGCCCTTACCCACGGCGCCGCACCGGTGGACGCGATAGTCGAGGAAGCCTTCCCGCCGGCCGCCATGACCGATCCCATGGCCTTCTTCGATGCACCGGGAGACGAGGCGAAGTTCCAGCAGAACCTCGCGGCGATGATGGACAGCTGCAATCGCTTCATCGACTTCGACAAACTCGACGTACTCCCCACCAGCCAGTACGTGCTCAAGACCGCGGCCTCGCTTTGAGCCCAAGGGGAGCGGCCGTCCGGCTGCTCCCCGTTCGTGGGCAGGTCCTGCTACAGGCCGCCGAGCAGGCGCCGGAACTCCTGCTCCGAGTAGCCGCGCAGTGTCTGCGTCCTGACATTGCCCAACTGGCCCGTCTTGAGCAGCAAGGTGGTCGCCGCCGCCTCGTCCCCTTCGACAATCAGCACCAGGTCGTAGCTGCCCACTGTCCAGTAGGCGGTCTTGACCGAAAGGCCAAGCTGCTCGGCCAACCCTTTGAAAGCTACGAAGCGGTCCGGGGAATCCTTGACGTTGCGAATGCCCTGATCGGTGAAAGTCGCCAGCGTGATGAAGGTAGCCATGTCTTCGCTCCAGTTGCGTTGCAGAGCGACGGTCCGATTACGGAAGCCACTGCATCGGAAGAAGGCCGACATTCTCCCGGCCATGCATGCCCACCAGGCGCGACCCGCCACGGGCCCTGTCGACAAACATGCTTCCGACGACCTCCTTCGGGTAGGAATAGCACCCCCGGGAATCGGTGCATGACCGCTGATCTTCCGCCTTCCGGGCAGCCTCGAAACCCCGACCTATACTGTTAGCCCCGGCAGGCCACAAGGCTCGCCGCGATCTGTGCTGCCCTCGCGGTAGCCCCCGACAGCCAGACACAAAGGAGGACGTACATGGCAATCCGCATTGGTGATGAAGCGCCCGATTTCACCGTGGACAGCACCGAAGGCACCATCAATTTCCACCAGTGGATCGGTGACCAGTGGGCCATCCTGTTCTCCCACCCGAAGGACTTCACCCCGGTCTGCACCACTGAGCTGGGCTACATGGCCAAGCTCAAACCCGAATTCGACAAGCGCAATACCAAGGTGATCGGCCTCTCCGTGGACCCGGTCAGCGACCACCGCAAATGGGTGGGTGATATCGAGGAAACCCAGGGGCACGCGGTCAACTACCCGATGATCGGCGACGACAACCTGGTGGTGGCCAAGCTCTACGACATGATCCACCCCAACGCCAGCGCCGGCCCGCGCACCGCCGTGGACAACGCCACGGTGCGTTCGGTGTTCATCATCGGCCCGGACAAGAAGGTCAAGGCCATGCTCATCTACCCCATGAGCGCCGGCCGCAACTTCGACGAGGTGCTGCGCCTGCTGGACTCGCTGCAGCTCAACGCCAAGCACACGGTGGCGACGCCGGTGAACTGGCGTCCGGGTGACGACGTGATCATCCCCACCTCGGTGTCCGACGAAGACGCGAAGAAGAAGTACCCCGATGGCTACAAGACCCTGAAGCCCTACCTGCGGGTCGTCGCCCAGCCGAAATGACCGCTCGCGCGCCCTCCACGGAGGGCGCGCCACGGCCTGCCATACTGTCCTGCATGGTCAGGGCAACATTCCGTTTCTACGAAGAGCTCAACGACTTTCTGCCGGCCGGACGGCGCCGACAGGCCTTCACCTGCGCCTGCGCCCGGGCGGCCACCGTCAAGCACATGATCGAGGCACTGGGCGTGCCGCACACCGAAGTCGAACTGGTGCTGCTCAACGGCGAGTCGGTGGGCTTCGAGCGGGTAATCCTCGACGGCGACCGGGTGGCGGTCTATCCCAAGTTCGAGACGCTGGACATCAGCCCGCTGCTCATGGTCCGCGCTCGCCCGCTGCGGGTGCTGCGCTTCGTCGCCGACGCGCACCTCGGCGGCTTGGCCAGCCTGCTGCGCATGTGCGGCTTCGACACGCTCTACGACAACGGCTTCGAAGACGGCCAGATCGCCGAGATCTCGGCCCATGAAGGGCGCATCGTGCTGACCCGCGACCGCGAGCTGCTCAAGCGCCGCATCATCACTCACGGCTGTTACGTGCATGCCCTGAAACCCTCGCTGCAACTGCGCGAGCTGTTCGAGCGTCTGGACCTGGCCCGCAGCGCCAACCCCTTCAGCCGCTGCCTGCACTGCAACCACCCGCTGCAGGAAATCGCCCCGGAACTGGCCCGCCCGCGCCTGCCGCCGCGCATCGGCTCGCTCTACTCACGCTTCCTCAGTTGCGCCGCCTGTGATCGCCTGTACTGGGAAGGCTCCCACTGGCGAAGCATGTGTACGCTGCTCGCGCCCTTGATGGTTGTGGATAAATCCAACGAAGCCTGATCGGCGTCTACCCACAAAAACGGTGGATGAAGCTGTGGATAACCTGTCGGGAGATGGCCAGGGGCCAGATGTCGCGCGGGGCTGCGCGCCTCGGGTCAATTTCTGAGCGGTTTCAAGTGGTTAAGGACGTCCGCGCCGGCTGATACACCCCTCACCCCCGGCCCCTCTCCCGAAGGGAGAGGGGTGACACATGCCGGTCATCCCGAGGCACGGACAGCCCCCTCTCCCTCTGGGGCGAAGAGGCACGCTTTCGAAAGCACTGCTTTCGGTGCCGATGAGCGCCTGGGAGCGAAGCGAGCTGGCCGGGGCGCAGAGCGGGGTTGGGGTGAGGGAAGTTGGCCCAGCCCCGAATTCTCCCCCTACAACGGCATCCGCGCCCGCCTCGACTGCTGCCCAACGGGCGTGGCCGCCGGCTGACGAATCAGCGCCGCGCGCCATTCGTTGGCGGTGGCAGGATCAGCGTCCTGCAACAGGTTCACCTTGCCCGCCACCAGGGTCGCCACCGGCACGCCATCGCGCAGCAGCAGGCGATTGCCTGCCACGGCCGGTACCTTGGCGCCAGCCAGCAAGGTGCCCAACAGGTTCAGCGGATCGCAGGCAGCGAGGCTGACCAGGCTGCCGTCCAGCGGGCGCTTGCGGACTTCCCGCAGCAGGCCGACAGCTTCCGGCAGGGCGAACTGCTCGCCGGACACGCCGGCCACGAAGCGCCCACCGCGAATCTCGCCGCGCGCTTCCAGGCGGTGATAGACCCGCAGCAGGTCGCGCCAGGGCGGTAGCCAATCGGCTTCCCGCTCCAGCAGGCGCCAGCCCACCACGCCATAGCGGCGCAGCAGGGTGCGCGCCACATGCTCCAGGCTTTCGGCCGGAACCTTGCCGTTGCCCTCCTCCGTCCTGCCCCGCAACAAGGCCCAGCGCCCGGCGTCCTGCATATTGGCCAGGGCCATACGCGCACGGCGGTCATGCCGGCTGCGGCGCGCGGCCGGCAGCAGCAGGGAACGCAGGCCGGCGAAGCTGTCGGCATTGGCCAGGCCCAGCGCCACCAGCTCGCCGAGGCAATCCCAGCTCACTGCGCAGCAGGTGGGCTTCGTCCATCAATTCGTCGAAGAACAGCGCGCCCTGGCTGGCCAGCACCTGGCGCACCCGCTCGGCGCGCGGGGACGGTTCCGGGGTCGGCGCATCCTGCAGGCAGGCCCGCCAGAGGCCCAGGCTCTTGCGAGGTAATAGCAGGATGGGGGTGCTGCGTACCGGTCCCGCCGCCACCTTGCCGCGTCCGCCCAGGCGGCACCAGACCAGCCGGCCGGCGCGGCACAAGTCATCCAGCCAGTTGATGCCGTAGTCGGCCACGCGGCTGGGCAATATCTCGCTTTCCCAGGCGCCAGCCGCCGCCTCAAAGCCTTCCAGCTGCCCCAGCACCGTGGCCAGGGCTTCGGCACCGCGTACCTGGGCGGAGGGCGCGACGCGCTGCCAGTCGAACAGGAAGCGCATGAAGTCGGCGCGCTCCACGGGTTCGATCTCCCGGCGCAACCGCTTGACCGTGTAGCGATGGATACGCGCCAGCAGATGGCGCTCGCACCATTCCTCTTCCGCCGCTCCGGGGGTGAAGCGGCCTCGCAGCACCTGGCCTTCACGCTCCAGGCTGGCCAGGGCGAAGGTCAGGTCCGCAGGGGGCTGGTGCAGATCAGCAGCCAGTTTCACCAGCGTCAGGGGGCCGAAACCACCAAGCCGGGCACGCACCACTTCCAGCAACGCCGTGTCCGCTGACCAATCGGCGGTGAAGCCCTCAGGCGCCGTAATAGTCGGTTTGAGAACGGCATCCGGAAAAAGCGCACGGAACTGTTCCAGCCGCTCAGCCGCCAGCCACAAGGCCGGCTGGCCATCCACGTGCAGGCAAGTAACGCGGCGTACCTTGGCCAGTTGCGCCAGCCAGCCGCTCCAGCCCTGATTGGCCTCCACTTCGGCCTGGGTGATGCAGGCCAGGGCCAGCACGGCTTCGTGCATTTCATCGGCATCGCGTACCTGCGGCCAGGCTTCCTCGGCTACCGCCGTGATGGCGTCGGCGTCCAGCGCGCCCAGGTCGTCGGCGGACTCCGGATCGGTCCAGCGGCGTTGCTGCACGGCCTGGGTGCGGCGCTCTTCCAGCGGTGCATCGTCGAGGAAGGCATAGGGGCGCGCGCCGAGGATTTCCGCGGCCAGGGATGACGGCGCCGGCAGGTCGCGGGCGACCAGTTCCACCTCGCCGCGCTCCATACGCCGCAACAGCGCCAGCCAGCCTTCGGTATCCATGGCGTCGTGCAGGCAGTCGTCCAGGGTCTGGGCCACCAGCGGGTGATCGGGAATCTCGCGCTCGCCCACCAGGTTCTCCTGGCAGGCCACCTGGTCGGGGAAGACGCTGGCCAGCAGGTCTTCGCTGCGCATGCGCTGGATCTGCGGCGCCACCTTGCGGCCACCGGAATAGCGCGGCAGGGCCAACGCGGCAGAGGCGTTCCAGCGCCAGCGCACGCCGAACAGCGGCGCGTCGAGGATGGCCTGGATCAGGAGATGCTCGGCGCTGTTGGAGTGCAGGTAGCGCCAGACTTCGTCCAGCGGAAAGCTGTGGCTGGTGGACAGCGAAAGGATCAGCGCATCCTCGGTGGCCGCCGCCTGCAGCTCGAAGTTGAAGCTGCGGCAGAAGCGCTTGCGCAGCGCCAGCCCCCAGGCGCGGTTGAGCCGGCTGCCGAAGGGCGAATGGATGATCAGCTGCATGCCGCCGGTTTCGTCGAAGAAGCGCTCCATCACCAGCCGCCGCTGAGTCGGCAACGCACCCAGCGAAGCCCTGGCCCGCGCCAGGTATTCGACGATCTGCCTCGCTGCCGCGTCGCTGAGGCCGACTTCTTCGCGCAACCCCTCGACAGCCCGCTCGATGTCTTCCCCTCGCTCGGACTGCTCCCCTCTCCCTTCTGGGGTGAAGAGGCATGCTTTCGGAAGCACCGCTTCCGTTGCCGATGAACGACTGAGCGCGAAGCGATCAGGCTGGGGCGCAGAGCGGGGGCTGGGGGTGAGGGTAGTCGCAGTCTGCTCGGTGTCTCCCAATAACGCTTCAACCATCCCCCTCAACCTCGCCACCGCCGCCGACAGTTCATCCGTGCGCCCTGGCGCTTCCCCCAGCCAGAAGGGAATGTTCGGCGGCTGGCCCTGGGCGTCTTCCACCCGCACCCGGCCCGGCTCCACCCGGAGGATGCGGTAGGACTGATTGCCCAGCTGGAACACGTCACCGGCCAGGCTCTCCACGGCAAAGTCCTCGTGCACGCTGCCCACCGGCACGCCCTGGGGTTCCAGCACCACCGCGTAATCGGCGGTCTCGGGAATCGCGCCACCGGAAGTGATGGCGGTCAGGCGCGCAGAACGCCGGCCGCGCAGACGGCGATTCACCGCATCGCGATGCAGGTAGGCGCCACGCACGCCCTGGCGGCCGTTGTAGCCCTCGGACAGCATCCTCACCAGGGCGTCGAAACGGTCCCGCGCCAGGTCCGCGTAGGGCATGGCGCGGATCATCAAGCGGTACAGCTCATCCTCGCCCCACTCCTGGCAAGCCACCTCGGCCACCATCTGCTGGGCCAGCACATCCAGCGGCGCATAGGGGATGACCAACGCGTCCAGTTCGTCGCGGCGCACGCAATCCAGCAAGGCTGCGCATTCGATCAGGTCGTCCCGTGATTGCGGGAACAGCCGCCCCTTGGGCATGCCGCCGACGCTGTGACCGGAGCGTCCGACCCGCTGCAGGAAGGCGGCGATGCTGCGTGGCGAACCGAGCTGGCAGACCAGCTCCACGTCGCCGATGTCGATGCCCAGCTCCAGCGAAGCGGTGGCCACCAGCACCTTGAGCTCGCCCCGCTTGAGGCGCTGCTCGGCGTCCAGGCGCAGGTCCCGCGCCAGGCTGCCGTGGTGCGCTGCCACAACGGCGTTTCCCAGGCGCTCGGAAAGGTGGCGGGTGGCGCGCTCGGCCAGCCGCCGGGTGTTGACGAAAACCAGGGTGGTGCGATGTTCGGCGACCAGCTCGGCGAGGCGGTCGTAGACCTTCTCCCAGGCGTCATTGCTCAGCACCGCTTCCAGCGGCACCGGCGGCACTTCGAGGGCGAGATCGCGTTCGCGGCTGTAGCCCACGTCCACCAGGGTGCAGGCATCGCGGCCCTGCCCCATGAGGAACTCTGCCACGCGCTCGACGGGCTTCTGCGTGGCGGACAGGCCGATGCGCTGCAAGCTGCGTCCGCACAGGGCCTCCAGGCGCTCGGCACTGAGCATCAGGTGGCTGCCGCGCTTGCTGCCGGCGATGGCGTGGATCTCGTCGATGATCAGGCTGCGGCAGCCGGCCAGCATGGCGCGGCCGGATTCGGAGCCGAGCAGGATGTAGAGGGATTCCGGCGTGGTCACCAGGATGTGTGGCGGGCGCTTGCGCATGGCATCGCGCTCGGCCTGGGGCGTATCGCCGGTGCGCACGGCGGTGCGGATATCCACATCCTCCAGCCCCAGCCGCGAAAGCTCCGCGCGGATGCCCGCCAGGGGCTCCTCCAGATTGATGCGGATGTCATTGGACAACGCCTTCAGCGGCGAGACGTAGACCACTGTGCAGCGGTCCGGCAGGCCGCCCTGCTCCAGCCCCTCGTGGACCAGTTCATCGATGGCTGAAAGGAAGGCGGTGAGGGTCTTGCCCGACCCGGTAGGCGCTGCCACCAATGTGCTCGCGCCAGCGCGTATGGCCGGCCAGGCGCGGGTCTGGGCTGCCGTCGGCGCGGGGAAGCTGGTGCGGAACCAGGCGGCGACGGCGGGATGGAAACCCTCCAGCGCGGCCGGTGTGGATGAGCGGGTCGAGGTCATGGCTCCCACTATGGTTGGCCCGCAACCACCGCTCAAGGGAGACGGACCGATGGTCGCCGCCCTATCCGGCAGACTGTTGCCTGTCGACGGCAAGCCCCTGCCGCAGTATTGGCACGCTAGTACTCAAAGTCCCAGCAGCCACGGGCCTTTCAGCAAACTGGCCCGAATAATGCTGATCAGGTGGTCAGATCGCGCAGAGGAACTGCCATGACCACCATTTCCACCAATTCGGCCATTTCCAGCTACCTCGGTCTCGCCTCCCGGAGCAACAGCAGCAACAGCACCGGCACAGATAAGACCGAGTCCAAGGCCGCAGACAAATCGACCGCCACCCAGGACCCGGTGGCCGACCTGCGCCGCTATGCCAACGCCCTGATCGCCCAGAGCCGTGGCGGCCTGTTCCGCGCCATGAGCGGCGGTGGCAATGCCATCGGCGGCAGCCATTTCAGCGGCACCCAGCCCACGAAGACGACCCCATCAACTGGCGGCGCCGACAAGATCCAGCTGCCGGATGTCGCCGAGCTGGACCGCGACGAAGCCCTGAAGCTCAAGGACAAGGTGCAGAAGCTGATCGACGCCGGCTTCGACGAGAAGGACAGCGGCCTCGGTTTCGTCGGCTACGACGGCGACAAGAAAACGAACTCCCTGACCACCTACCGCGACTGGCTGCAGGCCAAGGGCGGGGTCAGCATCTACGTCTGACCGCTGGCTGCCGACCGCCGGCCACTCATCGGCTGGCCTGACCGGCCGGCAATAAGCCATTGGCTGGCCACTAAACTGAAAGTGTCCCGTGATTGCGGGACACGGAGGGGGCCACTCCAGCTACACACGACTCGGCTGCCGCGGCTCCTTCCACAGTCTCTCCACGCTCCCCGCCGCTTTTCGCTAGCTGCCCGCTCATCGAAGGAGGACAGGCAATGGACGAATCCAGGCTCAACGAGTTCATGGGCAAGCTGGTCTCCGACATGGGTGGCGCAGCGATGCTCGCCAATATCATCGTCGGCGACGAACTCGGCCTGTATCGCGCCATGGCCGACAGCCAGCCGGTAAGCCCGGACGAGTTGGCCAGCCGCACCGGTTGCAACGCGCGCCTGCTGCGCGAATGGCTGAGCGCCCACGCCGCTTCCGGCTACATGGAGCACGACAACGGGCGCTTCCGCCTGCCGGAAGAACAGGCGCTCGCCCTGGCCGTGGAAGACTCGCCGGTGTACGTGGCCGGCGGTGCTTCGGTCATCGCGGCGCTCTTCCACGACAAGGACAAGCTGGTGAAAGCCATGCGCGGCGATGGCGCCCTCGCCTGGGGCGATCACCACCCCTGCATGTTCAGCGGCACCGAGCGCTTCTTCCGCCCCGGCTACCGCGCCCACCTTGTAGCCGAGTGGCTACCGTCACTGGATGGTGTGGTGGACAAGCTCCAGGCTGGCGCCAAGGTCGCCGACGTCGGCTGCGGCCACGGCGCATCCACCGTGATCCTGGCCCAGGCCTTTCCCGCCTCGCGCTTCATCGGTTTCGACTACCACGGCCCCTCCATCGAGACCGCCAACCGGCGGGCCCAGGATGGCGGTGTGGCGGACCGCGCGACCTTCGTCCAGGCCAGCGCCAAGGACTACCCCGGCGACGGGTTCGACCTGATCTGCTACTTCGACTGCCTGCACGACATGGGCGACCCGGTGGGTGCCGCCCGGCATGCCTATCAGACGTTGAAACCCGACGGCACCGTGCTTCTGGTCGAACCCTTCGCCCACGATCATCTCGACGACAACATGACGCCGGTGGGGCGCCTGTTCTACTCGGCCTCAACCTTCATCTGCACACCCAATTCCCTGTCTCAGGAAGTCGGACTCGGCCTCGGCGCCCAGGCCGGCGAAGCACGCCTGCGCAAGGTGTTCGAGGAGGCCGGCTTCACCAGCTTCCGCCGAGCCACGGAAACGCCGTTCAACCTGATCCTCGAAGCACGCAAGTGAAGCAACCGGTGGGCGGAGTTCGAACCGCCCACCGCCCACCGCCTTGAACATCTCCAAGAAAGTCCTTGTCAGACAGGGAGTAATCTCGCTATTACGCTGATCCATGACCGCCAAAACTTTCCCGCAATAAATCCGTAACTTAGTAGTGCCCAGATAAGAAACACCGCCTCAACCTGCGCCATGGAAATCGGCGCCCAGCATTCCGCCGCGTTGGGTCGACCGGCCCTCCGGCATCGTTGCAAGGAAATTCCGAATGCACAGAAGACAAGTCATCAATGCCCAGGTCAGCCCCAAGGGCGCCCTCGACACCCTCTCCCAATTCGAAGTGCAGCAGCTCAGCGAAGCCGGTTCCGGCCGCATGTACCAGCTCTTCCGCCAGTGCGCCCTGGCCATCCTCAACACCGGCGCGCACAGCGACAACGCCAAGACCATCCTCGACGCCTACAAGGACTTCGAAGTTCGCATTCACCAGCAGGACCGTGGTGTGCGCCTGGAACTGATCAACGCCCCGGCCGACGCCTTCGTCGACGGCGAGATGATCGCCGGCACCCGCGAGATGCTGTTCAGCGCCCTGCGCGACATCGTCCACACCGAGAACGAACTCAAAAGCCGCCGCTTCGACCTGGAAAGCTCCGAAGGCATCACCGACTACGTTTTCCAACTGCTGCGCAACGCCCGCACCCTGCGCGCCGGCGTCGAGCCGAAGATCGTCGTGTGCTGGGGCGGCCACTCCATCAGCACTGACGAATACAAGTACACCAAGAAGGTCGGCCACGAACTGGGCCTACGCAGCCTGGACGTCTGCACCGGCTGCGGGCCGGGCGTGATGAAGGGTCCGATGAAGGGCGCCACCATCGGCCACGCCAAGCAGCGCACCCACGGCGGTCGCTACCTGGGCCTGACCGAGCCGGGCATCATCGCCGCCGAGGCACCCAACCCCATCGTCAACGAACTGGTGATCCTCCCGGACATCGAGAAGCGCCTGGAAGCCTTCGTTCGCGTGGGCCACGGCATCATCATCTTCCCGGGCGGCGCCGGTACGGCGGAGGAATTCCTCTACCTGCTGGGCATCCTGATGCACCCGGACAACCAGGACCTGCCCTTCCCCCTGGTGCTCACCGGGCCGAAGAGTGCAGCGGCTTATCTGGAGCAATTGCACGCCTTCGTCGGCGCAACCCTGGGCGAAGCCGCACAGGGCCGCTACAAGATCATCATCGACGACCCGGCAGCAGTGGCCATCGAGATGGCCCAGGGCCTCAAGGCGGTGAAGCAGTACCGCCGCGAACGCGCGGATGCCTTCCACTTCAACTGGCTGCTGAAGATCGACGAAAGCTTCCAGCACCCGTTCGAGCCTTCCCACGAGAACATGGCCAGCCTCGAACTGCGCCGCGACCTGCCGCCACACGAGCTGGCCGCCAACCTGCGCCGGGCGTTCTCCGGCATCGTGGCCGGCAACGTGAAGGACAAGGGCATTCGCCTGATTGAGCAGCACGGCCCCTACGAGATCCACGGCGACGCGGCGGTGATGCAGCCGCTGGACGAGCTGCTCAAGGCCTTCGTCCGCCAGCACCGGATGAAACTGCCCGGCGGCGCAGCGTATGTGCCCTGCTATCGGGTGGTGCAGAGCCACGTGGCGGAGCTGGTGGGCTGAAGTTCCCACGGAAACACAATTGCGGATTCGGTCCGCAATCTTGTAGGGGCGAATTTATTCGCCAAGGGCAACGCAGTTGCCCCTGACTCCATTGGGCAGGCCGTTGGCCTGCTTGGCGAATGAATTCGCCCCTACAGGAAAAGCCATCGGCGCTATTCCGGGCCCCCAAATGGTGGCCCCCATCATTCACCCCAGGACGTGACACGAGGCACTCCGGTCGCGAGATGGCCCGCTCGGGGCTAGTCTCTCCGGGACGCTCGACAGGGGGAATAAAGCGCCATGCGATCCAGCCTTGCCTCCGGCGTGACGCGCCGGGAAATCTGGGCCTGGGCGATGTTCGACTTCGCCAACTCCGGCTACACCACGGTGATCATCACCGCCGTCTTCAACGCCTACTTCGTCGCCGTGGTGGCCGAAGGGAAATCCTGGGGCACCCTGGCCTGGACCAGTACCCTCGCCCTCTCCTACGCCCTGGTGATCCTCACCGCGCCACTGATCGGCGCCTATGCCGACGCCACCGCACGCAAGAAACGCCTGCTGTTGTTCAGCACCCTCGGCTGCGTGATCTTCACCGCCGCGCTGGCCTTGGCCGGACCGGGCGCCATGGCACTGGCGGTGCTCTTCGTGGTGCTGTCGAACTTCTGCTTCGGCACCGGGGAAAACCTGATCGCCGCCTTCCTCCCGGAGCTCGCCCGCGATGACGCAC
Organism: Pseudomonas sp. BN411; assembly: GCF_029871235.1. Lineage (GTDB taxonomy): Bacteria > Pseudomonadota > Gammaproteobacteria > Pseudomonadales > Pseudomonadaceae > Metapseudomonas. The sequence continues at coordinate 440,601 of NZ_SSOM01000067.1, read as the reverse complement.
TGGGCCGTGTCTCCGGTTGGGGCTGGGGGCTGGGCTACATCGGCGGCCTGGTCAGCCTGGGCGCCTGCCTGGGTTATGTGAGCTGGGCCCAGGGGCAGGGCCAGACTGCCGCGCAGTTCGTGCCGGTCTGCGTGGTCATCACCGCCCTGCTCTTCGCCCTCGCCAGTACCCCGACCTTCCTCTACCTGAAGGAACGCAGCCAGCCGCAACCGGCCGTGGCGGGCGGCGCCTGGGCGCGTTTCGCCCGGACCATGCGCGAAGCCAGACACTACCGCGACCTGATGCGTTTCCTCGCCTGCACCGTCTGCTACCAGGCCGGCATTGCCGCAGTGATCAGCCTGGCGGCCATCTACGCCGACCAGGTGATGGGCTTCACCACCCAGGACACGCTGATGCTGATCTTCATCGTCAACATCACCGCCTCCGTCGGCGCAGTGCTGTTCGGCTGGCTGCAGGACCGCATCGGCCACCGCCCGACCCTGGCGCTGACCCTGCTGGGCTGGCTGGCCATGGTCGGCATGATCTGGCTGGCCAGCGGCCCGACCCTGTTCTGGGCCGCCGCCAACATCGCCGGCCTGTGCATGGGCGCCAGCCAGTCGGCGGGGCGCGCCATCGTCGGCCTGCTCGCCCCGCCCACGCGGCTGGCGGAGTTCTTCGGCCTCTGGGGCCAAGCGGTGAAGCTCTCCGCCATCCTCGGCCCCATGACCTACGGCCTGGCCAGTTGGCTATCCGGCGGCGACCACCGACTGGCCATGCTGATCACCGGCAGCTACTTCGTGATCGGCCTGCTGCTGCTCGCCAGCGTGCGCCTGGAGCGTGGACGGCGGGCGGCGCTGACCGGCTGAGGCTCATACGCCAAACCAGTTCAGGGCGGCCGGGCTGGTGTTCAGGTAGAGATGCTTGATCTCGCTGAACTCCTCCAGCCCGGCCCGCGACAGCTCGCGACCGATCCCGCTGGACTTGTAGCCGCCCCAGGGTGCCTGGGGGAAGGCGGCGTTGTAGTCGTTGATCCACACCGTACCGGCCCGCAGCCGGCGAGCCACGCGATGGGCCTTGGCGAGATCGCGGGTCCAGACACCGGCAGCCAGGCCGAAGGGCGTGCCGTTGGCCAGTTGCAGCGCCTCGGTCTCACCCTCGAAGCGCTCGACGGTGATCACCGGGCCGAAGATTTCTTCGCGGGCGATGCGCATGGATGCACGCACGTTGCCCAGCAGGGTCGGCTCCAGCCAGAAGCCCCGCTCGAATCCCTCGCCCTGGGGAATCTGTCCACCGGCCAGGAGCTGGGCGCCTTCCTCCAGCGCACCGTTCACCATGTCCAGAACCTGGTCGCGCTGGCTGGCGGAGATCACCGGCCCCATCTGCGTGCCGTCGGCCAACCCGGCACCCAGGCGGATGCGCCGCACCCGTTCCGCCAGCGCCTGGACGAAATCGTCATGGATGTCCGCTTCCACCAGCAGCCGCGAGCCCGCCGAGCAGACCTGGCCGGCATTGAAATAAACGGCGTTGAGCGCCTGATCCAGTGCCACCTCGAAATCGGCATCGGAGAAGACGATGTTGGGGTTCTTGCCTCCCAGCTCCAGCGCCACCCGCTTGAAGTTGCCACTGGCCGCGCGCATCACCTTGCCTCCCGCCGTTGCGCCTCCGGTCAGGGACACCAGGTCGATATCCGGGCTGGCGGCCAGACGCTCGCCGATCTCACCTGGTCCTGTGAGCAGGTTGAACACGCCTGCCGGCAATCCCACCTGCTCGATCAGCTCACACAGGCGCAGGGCCGTCAGTGGCGTCAGGCTGCTCGGCTTGACCACCAGGGTGTTACCCGCCGCCAGCGCCGGGGCGACCTTCCAGGCCAGTTGCAGCAACGGATAGTTCCAGGGCGCGATCAGTGCACAAACGCCCACCGGCTCACGCTGGTTGAGGCTGATGACATGGGCCGGCGCATGGGTGTTGACGGTCCCGCCCTCGGCTTCCAGCAAGGCGGCGTAGAAACGGAAGGTCGCCACCACATTGGCCACATCGCCCTGGCTCTCGCCGAGGGTCTTGCCGGCGTTGAGGGTTTCCAGCCGCGCCAGGTGCTCGCCATCGACCTCGATGGCGTCGGCGATGCGCCGCAGAACTGCGGCCCGCTCGCAGACACCCAGCCAGGGCCATTCACCCTGGTCGAAGGCGCGGCGCGCAGCATCGATCGCCAGGTCGGCATCCGCCGCAGCGGCGACCGCCACCTGCACCAGCACGTCCTCATTGGCCGGGTTGATCACCGGCCGCAGCCGGGGTTCGACCGGGTCACGCCATTGGCCGTCGATGAAGAGTTGGTGGGTCGCCATGGGCATCTCCTGGGTTCGGATTGAAGGTGGCGTCACTGTCGGCCACCCCACTGGCGTGCGGTTGATGGATTGCGGCGAATCGCTGGCGCATTGCGTCGGTTGAACGAACGCGCCAGGGAAGGTCGCTCCACATCAAGTCGCCCGACCTCGGCTCCCTAGACTCGAATCCAACAACCCACCCCGCATGGAGTCCCCATGGACAAACTCGATCACTGGCAGGCGCGGGTCGACCTCGCCTGCGCCTTCCGCTGGGCCGCCCGCCTGGGGCTGCACGAGGCCATCGCCAACCACTTCAGCCTGGCGGTATCCGCCGATGGCCGGCAGTTCCTGATCAACCCCTACGGCAAGCACTTCTCGGAAATCCGCGCCAGCGACCTGATCCTGGTGGACGCCGACGACCCGAGCACCCTCGACCGCCCTGATGCCCCGGACATCACCGCCTGGGCCCTGCACGGCGCCCTGCACCGCAACCAGCCCCAGGCCCGCTGCGTGCTGCACACCCACTCGAAATACGCCACCGCCCTGGCCTGCCTGGCCGACTCGCGGCTGCCGCCCATCGAGCAGAACTGCATGCGCTTTTTCGAGCGGGTGGCGATAGACGAAGGTTTCGACGGCATGGGGCTGGGTGATGAAGCGGAACGGGTCAGCCGCCTGCTGGATGGCAAGCCGGTGCTGCTGATGGGCAACCACGGCGTGATGGTCGCCGCCACCAGCGTGGCCCAGGCCTTCGACGACCTCTACTACTTCGAACGCGCCTGCGAGACCTACATCACCGCACTGGCCACCGGCCGACCGCTGCGCATCGCCAGCGATGAGGTGGCGCGCAAGACGGCTCGACAGTGGCTGGAGTATCCGGACTTCGCCGAGAAGCACTTTGCGGCGCTCAGGCGGATGCTCGATCGGGAAGAGGTGGAGTATCGGTTGTAGCCCAGCGGTCTTGCCGTAGGTTGTGGCTGAGCTCCGCGAAGCCCAACGGGGAATGTGCCCAGGATTGTTGGGCTTCGCTTCGCTCTGCCCAACCTACGGAAACATCGAGCAGGAAAATCGCTATCCCTAGCTCGGGGCTTTTCCCTGTGGGGGCGACTTCAGTCGCGAAGGCAGATCGCAGATTTGCCATTGGAAACTCGAGCCGGCCCACCACCCTCATCCGAACGCGGCCCGCCCCGGCCCCTCTCCCGCAAGCGGGCGAGGGGTGACTCGCGCCGGCCATTCGGTGCCATCCGGTAGGCACCTTTCCTGTAGGGGCGAATTCATTCGCCAAGCAGGCCGAAGGTCTGCCCTTGGGAGTTCGAGCGGGGCCTACTCCCCTCACCCCAACCCCGCTCTGCGCCCCGGCCAGCTCGCTTCGCGCCCAGGCGCTCATCGGCACCGAAAGCAGTGCTTTCGAAAGCGTGCCTCTTCGCCCCAGAGGGAGAGGGAGCTGTCCGCGCTCGGATTGGAATCTCTGTGGGGGCGATTTCAATCGCTAAAGCGGATCGCAGATCCGCCCTTCCTACGCCCCCTGCCTGGTCAGCGGCTGACGCATCACCGGGGCGGTCCAGGTCTGGCTGCGGTCCTCGCTGGGCGGGCAGCCGAAGCGGGCGCGGTAGGCGCGGGAGAAGTGTTCCAGGGAACCGAAGCCGGAACTGGCGGCCACCTGGGCGACGCTGAGGTTGGTCTGTTGCAGCAGGTTGTGGGCACGGGCCAGGCGCAGGGCGATGTAGTACTTCAGCGGCGACAACCCGGTGTGCTGCTTGAACTGGCGTTCCAGTTGCCGGCGCGACAGGCCGACGCGGCTGGCGATGGCCTCGCAGTCCAGGGGTTCTTCCAGGGTCTGCTCCATCAAGCGCACAGCCCGACGCAACTTGCCTTCGTGCAGCGGTTCACCCTTCTGGCCATCGTCCAGTTGGCTCTCCGTCGGCGCGCGCACCTGCCCCACCAGCAGGTGCATGCCGATTTCCCGGGCCAGGTCAGCGTCGATCCGGCTGCCCAGCCAGGTGAGCATCATGTCCAGGATGGCGGCGGCACCAGCGCAAGTCAGGCGCTGGCGGTCGAGGCAGTAGAGCTGGGCGCGGGAGCGCACCTTGGGATAACTCTCCTGGAAACCCGGCAGGTTGTCCCAGTGCACCGCGGCGTCGTAGCCGTCCAGTACACCAGCCGCAGCCAGCAGTTCGGTGCCGGTTTCCACCCCTACCAGCACGGCACCGAACAACGCCTGCTTGCGCAGCCAGCTCTTCAGCAGGTTGTTGCGGCAGTGCCGGTGCACATCGAAGCTGGCGATGACGAAGCAGAGGTCGAATTCCTGCTCCGGGCTGATGCCTGCCTCCACCTGGCTGGACAGGCCATTACTGGCCTGTACCGGCTGACCGTCCAGCGACAGCACGGTCCACTGGAACAGCGGCTTCTGGCTCAGCCAATTGGCGATGGCCAGCGGTTCGGCCACCGCCGCCAGCCCCAGGCTGGGGAATGACGGCAACACCAACAGGCCAACGCGCAGCGTGCTGTCGCCGCCCAGCGGGCGTTCCCGGGAGTTCAGGCCTTCCACGTTCGGCACCTCTCGTCAGTGCTCTGGTTATCGTTGTTGTCCACGCCAGTCCGGATGGGTCCATACCGGGACCTGGGCCGCAGGCAGGGGTGACTGGCCCCGGATCATATCGCTGGCCTTCTCCGCGATCATCACGGTTGGCGCATTGGTGTTGCCACTGACGATGATCGGCATGATCGACGCATCCACCACCCGTAGGCCTTCCAGCCCGTGCACCCGCAGTTCGGGATCGACCACCGCTTCCGGGTCGCTGGCCGGCCCCATCTTGCAGGTGCCACTGGCGTGGTAGCCGGTTTCGGTCACACGCCGGGCCCAGGCATCCAGGGCCTGGTCACTGAGGTTATCCGGCCCCGGCACCAGCTCCTTGCCTTTCAGCCCGCGCATGGCCGGCTGCTCGATGATCTCCCGCACCAGTCGCGCACCGGCGCGCATGTCGGCGCGGTCCTGCTCGGTCTTCAGGTAATTGAACTGGATGCGCGGCGACAGCCGTGGATCGGCGCCGCGCAGGGTGACGCTGCCGAGGCTGGTGGGGCGCATCAGGTCGATATGAATCTGGAAGGCGTGCGATGGCACGAGGTCAACGCTGCCCGGCTGTACCGCGAGCGGCATGAAGGTGAGTTGCAGGTCCGGGTGCTCGACGCCCGCCCTCGAACGGATGAAGGCCCCGGCCTCGAAATGGTTGCTCGCGGCCAGGCCGTCGTGGCTGACGAACCAGCGCGCGCCGATCCACCATTTGCCCGGCGCGCGGGTCCAGGGGTAGATCGACACCGGCTGCTTGCACAGGTACTGCACCACGGTGTCCGGATGATCGTTGAGGCGCCGGCCGACGCCGGGCAGGTCATGCACGACCGGAAGGCCATGGGCGCGAATTTCCTCCGCCGGACCGACGCCCGATAGCAACAGCAATTGCGGCGAGTTGATCGCCCCGGCGGCGAGGATCACTTCGCGGCGGGCGCGGGCCTGGTGCACCTCGCCGTTCTGCTCGTACTCGATACCGCAGGCGCGGCGCCCCTCGAAGAGAATGCGCAGGCTCAAAGCACCGGTGGCGACCGTGACATTGCCGCGTTGCAACGCCTCGGTCAGGTAGCCACGGGCGGTGCTCCAGCGCTTGCCCTTGCGGGTGGTTCGATCCACCGGACCGAAGCCTTCCTGGCGGAAGCCGTTGAGGTCGCGGCTCTGCCCATAGCCCGCTTCCACGCCGGCCTGGACGAAGGCGGAACAGAGTGGCGTGTCGATGTTGCCCGCGGTCACGTGCAGGTGACCGGCGTCGCCGTGGTAGGCGTCGGCGCCGTGCTCGTGGTTCTCCGCGCGGATGAAATAGGGCAGCACTTCCTGGTAGCTCCAGCCGTCGCAGCCCTGCTCGGCCCAGCTGTCGTAATCGCGGGCATGGCCACGGATGTAGACCATGCCGTTGATGGACGAGGAGCCACCCAGGGTACGCCCGCGCGGCGTGCCGATGCGGCGGTTGTCCAGCCAGGGCTCGGGCTCAGTGCTGTAGCTCCAGTTGTAGCGACTGCCGCCAACGACGATGCCCACGGCCGAAGGCATGTCGATGGTCCAGCTCTGGTCCAGCGGCCCGGCTTCCAGCACCAACACCTTCACACCGGGCTCGGCGCCCAGGCGGTTGGCCAGCACGCAGCCGGCCGAGCCGGCGCCGACAATCAGGTAATCGAACTCGGACATGGCACGTCCTCCGGAAGCGGGCTCAGGCCCGCTCCTCGCCATGGATGCCCTTGAACACCAGGCGGTGGAAGTGATGCACCAGGTGCTCGCTCTCGTTGCTGCGCTGGGCGTCGATCATGTAGCGGCCCTGGTCGTAGCCGAGGGAATGCAGACCCTTCTGCACGGTGATGTTGAGCTCGATGTCTTCCGGCCCCAGCTCTTCGTTCATCCAGCGCATGCAGGCCTTGCTGACCTCCGCTGTCTCTTCGTTCGAGCTGTAGTAGCCGAAGCGCAGCAGGGAACGCTCGGCATCCAGCGGAATCATGATGAAGGTGCCTAGGAACTCGGAGAACGGGAAGGTGTAGAAGGTGTTGTTCGGCCACATGCCGATGTTGAAGAAGCACTCGTCCGGATTCAGGTCTTCCCGCAACTTCACGCCGTAGGCTTCGCCGGCCTGGAGGTTGGCCGGGGCGATGTAGGTCCACCAGTTGTCGCGCTTGGTCAGGCGGTAGCCCTTGAAGTCGATCAGCTTGGCCAGATCGATGTGGCAGGGGCCGGACAGCTTGAAGTGATAACCCTCGATGGAGTTGTCCATGATCACCTTCCAGTTGGCCGGCACGATCACGTCCTGCTCCTCGATCAAGCGCATACGTTCGAGATCGGGGAACACCCGGTGCATCTCCTCGTCGGCGCCGGGGAACAGCTCGGCCAGGGACGGCGCATTGGGATCGAGGTTGAAGTAGATGAAGCCGCCCAGTTCCTCCACCCGCACCTGCGGGATGTTGAATTGCTGCAGCTCGAAGTCCTTCATCCGCTCGCAACGCGGCGCGCTGCGCAGGCTGCCGTCCATCTCGTAGCACCAGGAGTGGTAGGCGCAGCGCACCACGCCGCCGGTGGTGCCGCGACGGCCTTCCAGCAGGCGGTTGCCGCGGTGCTGGCAGACGTTGTGGAAGGCACGGATCTCGCCCTTCATGCTGCGCGCCACCACCACACTCTGGTCGAACATATCCACAACCACGTACTGGCCCGGCTCGCGGAACTCGCTCTTGTGCCCGGCCACATGCCAGGCATGCATGAAGATGCGGTCGCGTTCGGCCTTGAACAGGCTCTCATCGAAGAAATAGCGCGACGGCAGGGTGAAGGCGGATTCGGGGTCCTGTTCGGCCCAGCCTTCGATGGAGGTTTGCAGTTTGATGGCTTCGACGGATTGCATGATCGGTACTCCTCCCAGGTGTTGTTCGTGCGGCTCGGCGGCCTGCTTTGGGAGCCAATCTAGGGGAGCGGAATTTGGCTGAATTGATGTCAAGCGACGAGTTGCCAGCGCAAAAGATCAACACCCTCCCCCGCCGTTCCTGGCTGCGGCAGAAGATGTCGTTTCCCATCAAGTGGCAGGTTCCACCCCTCCTATGCTCGGGCAGGCGAAGGGGCCTGAAGAGCCCCACAGCATCCCGCTGACTTCTGCCGTAGCCGCCCGATAGGAGCGTCAACCATGTCGAAGAAAGTCCTGTGCCTGCTCGCTGCATCCCTGTTCACCAGCCACTCGCTCACCGCCCTGGCGGCCGAGCCCGCCAGCTGCAAGACCGTGCGTATGGCGGAAGTCGGTTGGGCCGATATCTCCGCCACCACGGGCCTGGCCAGCACCTTGCTCAAGGGGCTGGGCTACAAGCCGCAGACCCAGCTGGCTTCCATTCCCATGGCCTACATGGGCATGGAGAAGAACAACATCGATGTCTACCTGGGCGCCTGGATGCCCTCGATGGAAGTGATCGCCAAGCCCTTCCTGGACAAGGGCAGCGTAGAGAAGGTGCGCACCAACCTGCTGGGCGCCAAGTACACCCTGGCGGTGCCGGAGTACACCTTCGATGCCGGCCTGAAGGACTTCAAGGACATCGGCCGCTTCCGCCAGCAACTGGAAGGGCACATCTATGGCATCGAACCCGGCAATGACGGCAACCTGCTGATCCAGGGGCTGATCGACAAGGGCCAGTTCGGTCTCAACGGCTTCAAGCTGGTGGAGTCCAGCGAGGCCGGCATGCTGGTCCAGTTGCGCCGCGCCGTGCAGGCACAGAAGCCAGTCGTATTCCTGGCCTGGGAACCGCACCCGATGAACACGAAGTTCGCCATCCGCTACCTCAGCGGCGGCGACGCCAGCTTCGGCCCCAATTACGGCAGCGCGGTGGTGGATACCCATACCCGCAAGGGCTACAGCGCAGAATGCGGCAACGTCGGCACCCTGCTGAAGAACCTGGAGTTCAGCCTGGCCATGGAGAACCAGATCATGGGCGCCATCCTCGACGACAAGGAACAACCCGAAGCGGCTGCCAAGGCCTGGCTGAAAGCCAATCCACAAGTGCTGGAGCAGTGGCTGGCGGGGGTGACGACCTACGACGGAGCGGCGGCGCTGCCGGCGGTGAAAGGAAGTCTGGGCCTGTAGCCCGTAGGGTGCGCTGCGCGCACCGCATCGGCGTGCGCAGCGAATCAAAGGAACGGCGCCCGGCACATGTTGGGCTTCGCGTAGCTCAGCCACAACCTACAGGTTCGCCCCGTCTGTGCCCGCGCCGCCGTCTAGACTGCTTCCATTCCCACCGAAAGGAAGCGCCATGCCTGACGCCACGGAAGTCCTGCTCGATTTCGCCAGCGCCCTTGCCGTCGGCCTGTTGATAGGCGCAGAACGCGGCTGGCGCGAGCGCAACAAGGAAGCGCTGCGGCTGGTTGCCGGCATTCGCTCGTTCGGCCTCACCGGGCTGCTCGGCGGATTCGCCTCCTTCCTTGGCGAGCAGTTCGGCACGGCGGTGTGGGTGGCGATCTTCGCCTGCTTCGCCGTGCTGGTCATCGCCTCCTACTTTGGCGAGCTGGTGTATATCGGCGACCTCGGGCTCTCCACCGAATTGGCGTTGCTGATCACCTTCCTGCTCGGCAGCCTGGCGGTTGCCGGCCACCACGTGCTGTCCGGTGCTGGTGCCGTCGTGGTTGCGCTGCTGCTGAGTCTCAAGGACGCCCTGAACCACGCCCTGCAGCGGCTCAGCGAGGAGGAGCTGCTGGCCGCCCTCAAGCTGCTGTTCATCTCGGTGGTATTGCTGCCGATCCTGCCCAACAAGGGCTACGGCCCGTGGGAGGTGTTCAATCCCTATGCGACCTGGTGGATGGTGGTGCTGATCGCCGCGCTGGGCTTCGCCGCCTACTTCGCCATCCGCCTGGTGGGCACCCAGCGCGGGTTGCTGCTGACCGCCTTGCTCGGCGGCACCGTGTCCTCCACCGCCATGACCATCACCCTGTCCCATCTGCAGGAACACCGTGCCCTGCGCCCGCTGCTGGCGGCGGGCCTTCTGGCCACCTCGGCGCTGATGTTTCCCCGCGTGCTGCTTGAGGTAGGGCTGGTGAACCCGGCCCTGCTGTCACGCCTGGCCTGGCCGCTGGGTATCGCGGCGTTGGTCTATGCAGCGGGGGCACTGTTTTTCTGGCGAGTTGCGGCCAACCGCGAATCGCCCAACGCCGAGCCGCCGCTGAAGAACCCCTTCGAGTTGGGCCCAGCCCTGCGCTTCGCTGCCCTGCTGGCGCTGATCCTGCTTCTGGTGGAGGCCGCCCGGCGTTACCTGGGGGACGTGGGCGTCTACCTGGTCTCGCTGCTCTCAGGCCTGACGGACGTCGACGCCATCACCCTGTCCCTGGCGCGGGGTGCGAACCGTGAACTGGGGGCGGAAGTGGCCGTACGTGGCATCTTCCTGGCGGTGCTGAGCAACAGCCTGGTCAAGGCGGGACTGATCGTGGTGATCGGTGGCAAGGGGCTGGCGCTGCGCACCTTCCCCTTCATCGCCGGCGGCCTGCTGGCCGGTACGGTGGCCTTGCTGATGGTCTAGGGATTCAGCGCTTCAGGAAGCCTTTCAGCAGCTCGCCAACGCGCTCGCCCAGTTCCTGGTTGGCCGAGAGCTGCAGCCCTCGCGCCAGCTCGCTGTCCACCACCTGTTCCACCAACGGACGCAGCGCCAGCAACTGGCGATTGAGTTCGTCCAGTTCGCTGACATGGGGCAGGCTGCCGGACAGCAGCGGGTTGACCAGGTGCTCGACGATCATCCGCACGATGCCGGCGGACACCGGCTCCACTTGGCGGCGGATCGCGACGAATTGGGCCAGCAGCACGTCCAGCGGAATCCCGGAGCGGTAGAGCTGCACCCCGGCGCTGAACACACGCGGATTGAGCACCCGCAAGTGATCACCGGCGAACTCGATCAGGCCCAGCTCGCGGGCGCGGTCCATGTTGTCGTCGGTGAGGTCGGCGCCGAACAGCGCCTGCACTTCGTCGAAGCCCAGGCGCGTGGGTTCCACCAGGTTCCAGGCGCCGACTATGGCCTGCTCCAGCCCCAGCACATGGGCGAGGTCCTGCCCCTGTTCCCAGGCTTCCAGCAGTTCGCGAATGCTGGCGATGCTGTAGCCGCGCTCCAGCAACTGGCCGATCAGCCGCAGCCGGGCCAGGTGCTCGCCGTTGTAGATGCCCACCCTTCCGCGCCGCTCCGGCGGCGGCAGCAGGCCGCGGTCCTGATAGGCGCGCAGGTTCCGTACCGTGGTTCCGGCCTCAAGGGCCAGTTCGTCCACCGTGTATTCGGCGTCCGGCACTACCGGAGGCTCGGCGGCCTGGTTGAGGAGTTTGCTGAGAAAGGAGGGGACATTTTTCATGGGCCGGATCATATCGCCGCCCCTCTTCCGCCAACAACAGCCCCCGGATTGGCCCAACCATTGGCTGGACTTGTCGTGGGACACCTTTCACGGCAATGGGGAAATTTCGCTGCAGACGCTCTATTTCGCACCCTGTAACCATTCGGTAACGCGGTAACAGCGGAGGCATTGGGCATCGGCAAGCTATGGCCAGGGCCGGAATCCCTGTTCAAGAATAACCGTGACATTGACTGATGTAACAGTCACGACACGGAGATTCCCATGCCTGCCCCTGCCCTCAGTGCCCAAGATCTGTCCGAGTTCCGCAATGTGCAGCAACTGGCCTATCGCTGCGCCCAAGCCATCGCCGCCGAACTGAAACCCGGCATCAGCGAGAAGGAAGCCGCCGCCCTGATGAAGACCTGGTTGCAGGATCACGGCGTGCGCGACTGGTTCCATCAGCCTTTCGCCTGGTTCGGTCCGCGCACCGCCTTCAAGGGCTTCGACGGGCTGCGCCACCTGGGCGGATTCAACCTGGCCTTCTACCCCGGCAAGCAGCGCCTGGAGGAAGGCATGCCATTCATCCTCGACTGCGCGCCGACCCTGGGCGCCTACACGGCGGATATCGGCTACTCCGGTGCCCTGGGCAGCAACCTCGTGGTCGAGCGCCTGATGGACGACCTGATGGAGCATCGCCAACTGATCCTCGACCTCGTGCAGCAGCGCCAGCCGCTGGCCAGGGTCAGCCAGGCGGTGGACAGCCTCTGCGCCCGCCAGGGCACCCTGCCCCGGCACAAGGCCTATCCGTTCGAGGTGCTGGCCCACCGGGTGGAAAAGCTCGGCGAGCGCAAGCAGGGCCTGTCCATCGCCCGCTTCGGCGTGCGCAACATCTACACCCTGACCCGCAACGCGCTGATCACCGGCCGCCGCGAAGGCTGGTCGCCCCTGTGGTCGAGCAATAGCCGTTCGGAGCATCCGCCAACCCCCGGCCTCTGGGCGGTGGAACCGCACCTGGGTTTCCGTGGCGTCGGCGCCAAGTTCGAAGAACTGCTGGTGGTGACCGAGGACGGCGCCTTCTGGCTGGATGACGACCTGCCCCACGTGCGCCGCTGGCAGGCCCGCCAGCAGGGCAAGCAGGTGGCCGCATGAACGCGCCGCTGATGCTGGAACCCCAACGCTTCGCCGTGAAGGGCGATGGTGTCGAACTGGCCGCCTACCGCTGGGGCAATGCCGCCGGCCCGACGCTGCTGCTGGTCCACGGCTATCCCGATAACCACGAGGTCTGGTTGCCGCTGATTCGCGAGCTGGCCGCCGACTGCCAGATCATCGCCTACGACGTGCGTGGCGCCGGCGCCTCGGACATTCCGCGCAAAACCCGCGACTACCGGCTGGAGAAGCTGGCCAACGACCTGGAAGCGGTGATCAAGGCCGTCAGCCCCGATCGTCCGGTGCACCTGATCGCCCACGACTGGGGCTCGATCCAGTCCTGGGAAGCGGTGACCGAACCCCGTATCCAGCCGCTGCTGGCCTCCTACACCACGATTTCCGGTCCCTGCCTCGATCATGTCGGCCACTGGATGCGCGCCCGCCTGAAGGAAAAGCGCCCGCGCGCCCTCGGCCAGGTCATCGGGCAACTGGTCAGCTCCTGGTACATCGGCTTCTTCCATACCCCGCTGGTGCCTGAGCTGCTCTGGCGCGCCGGGCTGGCCCGCGCCTGGCCGACCCTGCTGCGGCGGCTGGAAGGCGTACGCGAATCACGCCCCAATCCGACCCAGGCGTCCGATGGCCAGCACGGGGTCAAGCTGTACCGCGCCAACTTCATCAGCAGCCTGTTCCGCCCGCGCCAGCGGCCGACCGAGGTGCCGGTGCAACTGATCGTGCCCACCCGCGACCGCTTCGTCCGTCCGCAGTTGTTCCAGGATCTCGATCGCTGGGTACCGCGCCTGTGGCGCCGTGAGGTGGCCGCCGGCCACTGGCAACTGATGGCCGATCCCAGTCGCCTGGCTGGCTGGATTCGCGAGTTCGTCGATCACCTGGAAGGAGGCGACATCAGCCGCGCCCTGCGACTGGCCAAGGTGCGCCCCGGCAGCGGCAGCTTCGCCGGCAAGCTGGTGTTGGTGACCGGTGCCGGCGGCGGTATCGGTCGCTCCACGCTGCTGGAGTTCGCTGAGCGCGGCGCCAATGTGCTGGCCGCCGATATCGACCTGGCCGCCGCCGAGCGCAGCGCGGAGCTGGCCAGGGCCCTGGGCGCGGAAGCCTGGGCCAGGCAGCTGGACGTCAGCGACAGCGCGCAGATGGAAGCCTTCGCCGACTGGGTGCGGGACGAGTTCGGCAGCCCGGACCTGGTGGTCAACAACGCCGGCATCGGCATGGCCGGCGCCATGCTCGACACCCGTCCCGAGGACTGGGAACGCCTGCTGCGGGTCAACCTGTGGAGCGTGATCGACGGCTGCCGGCTGTTCGCCCGGCAGATGCTGGAGGCCGGCAAGGGCGGGCATATCGTCAACGTCGCCTCGGCGGCCGCCTTCGTGCCCTCGCGCAACTACGCCGCCTATGCCACCAGCAAGGCGGCGGTGCTGATGCTCAGCGAATGCCTGCGTGCCGAACTGGCCGGCAAGGGCATCGGCGTTACCGCAATCTGCCCGGGGCTGGTCAACACCGGAATCATCCAGGCCACCCGCTTCAACGGCCTGGACGGGGAAGCCGAAGCCAAACGCAAGGCCAAGGTGCAGCGCCTCTACCAGCGCCGCAACCTCACCGCCGAAACCGTCGCCACCCGCATCGCCGACGCGGTGGAGCGCAACAAGCCGGTGCAGGCCGTGGGCAGTGAAGCCCACCTCAGCGTCGCCCAATGGCGCTTCGCCCCCTGGCTGTCGCGCCTGTTGGCGCGCCTCAACCTGTCTGCCTGAGGACCTGTCCATGAGCCAAGAGCATCACCGCCTGGAACAGCGCAAGGTGCGCTTCGACTTCGCCGACACGCCGCTGCACTGGGTACCCGGCGAACCGGAGGCCTCGCACATCATGAACACCCTGCACCTGATCCTGCCGGCCGGGGAATTCTGGTTCTGCCGGGTTTACAACAAGGCCCTGCCGCTGATTACCGACGAGCAGTTGCGCGAAGACGTGCGCGGCTTCGTGCGCCAGGAAGCGCAACACGCCCGCGCCCACGACAGCGCGCTCACCCCTTACCTGGAACGCCACGGCATCGACCCGACGCCCTTCACCAAGGGCATCTACTGGCTGTTCGAGAAGGTGCTGTGCGACTACCCCCTGGGCGAAAACACCTTCACCCGCTGGCTACAGCCCTGGTGGCTGCGCCAGCGGGTTGGCCTGATTGCCGCGGTGGAGCATTTCACCTGCGTGCTGGGCAACTGGATCATCACGACCCGCAGCCTGGACGACGCCGACCCGGTGATGCTCGACCTGCTGCGCTGGCACGGCGCCGAGGAAGTGGAACACCGCTGCGTGGCCCACGACCTGCACGTGCACCTGAAAGGCAGCCTGCTGATGCGCTGGTTCTACATGCTGGTGGCCAGCGGTGCGCTGATCTTCCTGTTCAGCCGCTCGATGCGCACGCTGATGCGCCAGGACCCGTCCACCCGCTACCACTGGGGCTTCCTCCGCCTCTGGCGCGCCCTGGGCAAGCGCGACCTGCTGCCGCCCATGGGCAGCATCGGCGTGGCGGTCATGCGCTACTTCCGGCCGGACTTCCACCCTCGTACCGAAGGCGACCTGCAGGTGGCGCTGGATTACCTGGCAAGCTCCCCTGCCGCGCAGCGGGCTGCGGCGGAGGCGGCGGGTTGAAGCTGGTGGGATGAATTTGTGTGCGGTGGGGAAGGTGTAGCCGAGAAGTCCGCCGCCCTCACCCCAACCCTCTCCCAGAGGGAGAGGGGTGCCTCGCGCCGGCTACTCCGTGCCAACCGGCGGACACCTTTCCTGTGGGGGCGATTTCAATCGCCAAGCAGCCTTGTAGGGTGGGCTTTAGCCCACGCTGACCTGCGATGGTGGGCTGAAGCCCACCCTACCGACCTGTGTGCGAACTCATTCGCGAATCGTAGGTTGTGGCTGAGCGACGCGAAGCCCAACAATCGGACCCCGCGAAATCTCACCCCTCGAACTGCTCATCCAGCAGCGGCAACCCCGCTGCCCTTTCCAGCAGGTCATTGGGCAGGCTCTTGCTGGCGCGGGCGCCGAGGAGCTTGAGGTTTTCCACCCGGCTGATGAGGTTGCCGCGGCCATCCACCAGCTTGTTGCGGGCGTTGGCGTAGGCCTTGTCCAGCTGTTGCAGGCGGCTGCCCATCTCATCCAGGTCCTGGACGAAGGCGACGAATTTGTCGTACAGCGCCCCGGCGCGCTCGGCGATCTCGCGGGCGTTCTGGCTCTGCCGCTCCTGGCGCCAGAGGCTGTCGATTACCCGCAGGGTGGCCAGCAGGGTGGTCGGGCTGACGATCACGATGTGCTGCTCGAAGGCTTCCTGGAACAACCCCGGATCAGCTTGCAGGGCAGCGGCGAAGGCGGCTTCGATGGGCACGAACAGCAGCACGAAGTCCAGGCTGTGCAGCCCTTCCAGGCGCTGGTAGTCCTTCACTGACAGTCCCTTGAGGTGGCTGCGCAAGGACAGCACGTGTTGCTTCAGGGCCTGGCTGCGGGCGGCTTCGTCGTCGGCGGCGATCAGCGCCTGGTAGGCGGTGAGGCTGACCTTGGCGTCCACCACCACCTGCTTGTCCCCCGGCAGCTGGATCAGTACGTCGGGCTGGAATCGCTCGCCCTCGGCACTCTTCAGGCTGACCTGGGTCTGGTATTCGCGCCCCTTCTCCAGGCCGGCGTGTTCCAGCACCCGTTCCAGCACCAGCTCGCCCCAGTTGCCCTGGGTCTTCTGGCCTTTCAGGGCGCGGGTCAGGTTGGTGGCTTCATCGCCCAGGCGTTGGTTGAGCTGTTGCAGGCGCTCCAGTTCCTTGCCCAGGGAGAAGCGCTCGCGGGCTTCCTGTTGATAGCTCTCCTCTACCCGCTTCTCGAAAGCCTGGATACGTTCCTTGAGGGGGTCGAGCAACTGGCCAAGGCGCTGCTGGCTGGTTTCGGCGAAGCGCTGCTCGCGCTCGTCGAAGATCTTCCCAGCCAGTTCGGCGAACTGCGCCCGCAGGTCGTCGCGGGCCGCCTGCAGGTCGGTCATGCGCTGCTCGTGGGACTCGCGCTGCTCCCGCAGTTCGGCTTCCAGGCTGGCGCGGTCGGCATCCAGGCGGCGCAGCTCGGCATCCTTGCGCTCACGTTCCTGGTTCCAGGCCAGCAAGGCCTCCCGGGCACTCTGGCGCTCGACGCCGAGCAGCTCGGCCTCGCGGCGCAGGGCTGCCAGTTCGGCCTGTTGGGCGGCGTTCAGGTGGTTGAGCTCGCGATTTTCCTCGCGGCTGTCGTCCAGTTGGACGGTGAGGCCATCCTGGGCCAGTTGGGCATTGGCCAGGCGCTCTTCGAGCAGGGTCTGTTCGGTTTGCAGGGCAGTGAGCTTGCGCTGCTGCTGCCAGGCCAGGCCCAGCAGGGGTAAAGCGGCGGCCAGCAGGCCGATCAACAGGTTGGGGATATCTAGGGGCATGAGCGGCTCCGCGCTGGAATGCCGGGAGTATACCCAGCGGCGCGGGGCGCGATCAGGAATGCTGAGGGAGGCGGCCGAGTAGGCGTTTGGCTTCGTGGGAACCCTGGGAAGCGGCCTGTTCCAGCCAGTGGCGGGCCTGCTCGGGTTCATTGACGCGGGGCTGGCTGCACAGGCGCCCCAATTCAAGCTGCGCGCGGCTGTCGCCGGCGCGGGCGGCCTGGCGCAGCATGTCCAGGCCGATGCGGCGGTCACGCTGGTTGCCGCAGTCGCGGCAGAGCATCTGGCCCAGGCGGCTTTGCGCCACGACCACGCCTTCCCGTGCCGGCTGCTTGAGCAACTTGCCAGCGATCCGCTTCACGCTCTGCGCCTGGCCCAGGCGCGGGCTGTCCAGCAGCCAGAGGGCAACGCGGGTGGGCAGGGTTTTCTGGCTGGAAACAGACTCAGCGGGGACGCGGAACTTCATGAAAAGGGGGCAGGTGGCCGGAAAGGCGCGCAACTCTACTCCTTTTTCGTGGCAGGTAAAGTCTTGCAATTGCCGCAGATGGCGTTCTAGAGCAAGTGCTCAGGACAAATCCACAGAACCTGTGGATAACTCTGTTGAGAAGATGCTCGAAACGTCACCGAGTGCTCATGGTTCGTGGGCTCCGCTCAAACTGATGATTTTTTCACCAATTATAAAATTCCTTATTTTTCATGTAGTTATGAAATCATCTCTGAGAATCAAGCGTTTACGGGGCATTTCATCAGCCCTTTGCGAGGCTGCATCGCAACTGTGCACAACTTGAAACTGTCAAGCCCCTACCCGCCCCGTTACGGGGCATTTTGCTCTGAAATGCGCCTGGAACCTGTGTTGCACGGGCGTTCCAGACGGCGACGAATGGCACGAAAAAAGCGCTCCGGGCACTCTCCGGAAGCTGGTACGAACGTCCTTCTGCGCCAACACTGTGCACAAGTTCGTCCCCCTCTTGTACGAACCCGTTTTCCTCCCACGCGGGAAGGCTTTTAGAATGCCCAATCCGGCCCTTCGACCCCTGCTACCCCATGGACAAAGCCCGCATCCATCGCCTGATCCTCGACAAGCTCGCCGCCGACCTGCAATTGCTGCAACGCGCGGCGCAGACCGCCTACGAGGCGGCTACCCACAAGGAGAACATTGCCGAGAACAAGTACGACACCCTCGGCCTGGAAGCCTCCTACCTGGCCACCGGCCAGGCGCGCCGTGCTGCGGAGATCAAGCAGGCACTGGGGTTGTTCGAGAGCCTCAACCTGCGCCCCTTCGACCCGGCACGCGGAATCCAGCTCAGCGCACTGGTGCTGCTGGCAGCCGAAGACGGCAGCGAACAGCGGTTGTTCCTCGGCCCCGAGGCCGCCGGCCTGAAAGTGGTCGAGGAAGGCGAGGAAATCACCGTGATCAGCCCGCGCTCACCCCTGGGCCAGGCGCTGCTGGGCAAGGCCGAAGGCGCCGAGGTGACCTTGACCATCGGCAATGGCCAGCAGACCTTCGAGGTGCTGGAGGTACACTGAATACCTGCCGCCACACCGTTTTGGAGGCTCCATGGCTCGCCCACGTCGCATCCTGCGCATCAGCTTCAATCCCCTGGTCCTGACCCTCAGCGTCGCCCTGGGGGTCTGGCTCGGTTTCATTGCCATCGGCCTGACGACCTACTTCGGTTACCAGCTCTACACGGCCGACAACAAGGCCCCGGTGGCCGAGGTTTTCATCCCGCCGCCTGCGCCGCCGCAAGCGGAACCGGAGCCGGCGCCCCTGCCGCCGGGCACGGGCGAAGAGCGCCTGCAGAAGTACGAGGAGAACTACAACGCCGCCCAGCGCGCAGACAACGAGCGCCAGGAACGGCTGGAGGAACAGCGCCGGCTGAACGATGCCAAGTGCCAGTTCTGGACCGAGCAGTACCGCAATGCGCCGACCGAGAAAGCCAAGCGCAACATGGCCCAGGAGTGTGGTTAGCAGGCGCACCTCGTCTGATTTCAGTGTGCCAGCCGACCAAAGGCAGCCGGCTTCAATTGGCCGTCACACTGACCCGGCTAGACTCATGTCGTGCGCCCTCCACTTCGGCGCCAGAGGCGGTTCGCAATGGGTCCCGAAATTTTCATAGCCCTGATGATCATGGGCTGGCTGCTGGCAGCGGTCGCGTTGCTGTGGGCCATGCTCAGGATCTCCCACCATCACCACCACCATCACAGCCGGCCTTCGCCACCCCACTCCTCCCGCTCGTTCCGACGGCACAAGGCGAAGAACGCACCGGTTATCCCGCACTGAACCTCTTGTTGAGCCGGGGGCGCTTCGCGCCCCTTGGCGAATGAATTCGCCCCTACAAAGGCCGTGTCAGGGCGAGGAGGTTTTCGTAGGTTGGTGCGGGCGGCGTTCCGCTAGAGCGCAGCGAAACCCAACGCTTCGGCGCCTGTGCCTTGCCGCGTTGGGCCTCGTGGGCTCGGACCAACCTACGAGGCCGCCGCGCGGCCCTTGGCGAATGAATTCGCCCCTACAGCTGTCGTGTCAGCCCGTAGGATGGGTGGAGCCTGAGATACCCATCTTTCGCTGCCAATGGGTAGCGATCTTCTCCGATCTAGTGGAAATCTCGGCTTCTCACATCCAGCCCCGACAGCAGCGGCGTCAGGTCGTGCAGGCGGCGGGCGATGAGGTGGCGAACGCCGTCCACCGACTCCAGGCGACCGTCCACCTGCAATAGCTGGGAGACCACCAGTACCCGGCGCTGGCGTTCGGCCAGGTCGTGCCAGACCACCACATTGACCATGCCGTGTTCGTCTTCCAGGGTGACGAAGATCACCCCGCTGGCGGTCTGCGGACGCTGGCGCCCGACCACCAGGCCGGCGACGCTGACGTTCCGTCCGTGATCCACCGCCAGCAGCTCCCGCGAGCTGCGGCAGCGCCGCTTGTGCAAGGCCGCGCGCAGCAGGGAAACGGGGTGCGGCCCGAGGGTGGTGCCCAAGGTGGCGTAGTCGGTGAGCATGTCTTCCCCCACGCTGGGCAACGGCAAGGCCACCTGCATTTCTTCCTGCTCCGGCAGGCCGGCGAAGAGCGGTGCCTGCACTTCCACCCCGGCGACCGCCCAGCGCGCCCGGTGACGATGCCCGGCCAAGCCGCGCAGGGCGCCGGAGTCGGCCAGCAATTCGCGGGCGCGGGCGTCCAGATGGGCACGCTGGACCAGGTCACCGACACTGCTGAAGGGGGTGGCCTGCCGCACGGCCTCCATGCGCCTGGCATCGTCCTCGCGAAAACCCCGCACCATCCGCAGCCCCAGGCGAATGGCCGGCTCGCCCTCCTCTCCCGCCGGCTCCAGGGAGCAATCCCAGTCGGAATAACGCACATCCACCGGACGCACCTCGATCTTGTGGCGGCGCGCGTCCTGCAGTACCTGGTCGGGGCTGTAGAAACCCATCGGCCAGCTGTTGATCAGGGCGCAGGCATAGGCGGCCGGCTCGTGGCATTTCAGCCAGCAACTGGCATAGGTGAGCAGGGCGAAACTGGCGGCGTGGGATTCGGGGAAACCGTAGCTGCCGAAGCCCTTGATCTGCTCGAAGATCCGCTCGATGAAGTCCAGTTCATAGCCCTTGGCGAGCATCCGCGACGTCAGCCGCTGACGGTGGTGCTCCAGGCCGCCATGACGCTTCCAGGCAGCCATGTTGCGGCGCAGTTCGTCCGCCTCGCCGGGCGTGTAGTCGGCGGCGACTATGGCCAGCTGCATCACCTGCTCCTGGAACAGCGGCACGCCCAGGGTGCGCTTGAACACCGGGATCAGCTCGTCCTTGGGATAGGTCACCTCCTCCTCGCCCTTACGCCGGCGCAGGTAGGGATGGACCATGTTCCCCTGGATCGGCCCCGGACGGACGATGGCGACCTGGATCACCAGGTCGTAGAACTCCCTGGGCTTCAGGCGCGGCAGCATGGACATCTGCGCCCGCGACTCGATCTGGAATACGCCGATGGTGTCGGCGCGGCCGATCATGTCGTAGGTGGCCTCGTCCTCCTTGGGCAAGGTAGCGATGGTCCACTGGATGCCTCGATAGCGCTCGATCAGGGCGAAGCAGCGGCGCAGCGCGCTGAGCATGCCCAGCGCCAGCACGTCCACTTTCAGCAGCCCCACCAGGTCGAGGTCGTCCTTGTCCCACTGGATGACGGTGCGCTCGGCCATGGTGGCGTTTTCCACCGGCACCAGGCTGTCCAGCGACGCTTCTGAAATCACGAAGCCGCCGGGGTGCTGGGACAGGTGGCGGGGAAAGCCGATCAGTTCGTTGGTCAGCGTCACGACCCGGCGCAGCACCGGGCTTTCCGGGTCGAAACCCACCTCCCGCAGACGCTCCGCCGAAGGCCCCTTGTCGCTCCAGCCGCCGCAGCAATCGGCCAGGGCGTTGACCTGGTCCGGCGGCAGGCCGAGGGCCTTGGCCACATCGCGTACCGCGCCGGCGCCGTGGTAGGTGTTGACCACCGCCGTGAGCGCCGCCCGGCCCCGTCCGTAGCGACGGAATACGTACTGGATGACCTCCTCGCGGCGCTCGTGCTCGAAGTCGACGTCGATATCCGGCGGTTCGTTGCGCTCCTTCGACATGAAGCGCTCGAACAGGAGTTCGGTGGTGCTGCAGGGGTCCAGCTCGGTGATCCCCAGGGCGAAGCACACCACCGAGTTGGCCGCCGAACCGCGCCCCTGGCAGAGGATGTTCTGACGGCGGGCGAACTCGACTATGTCGTGCACCGTGAGGAAGTAGCTCTCGTAGCCCAGCTCGGTGATCAGCGCGAGCTCCTTTTCCACCAGCGCCCGCGCCTTGGCCGGCGCGCCATCGGGCCAGCGTCTCAGCATCCCCTCCTCGGTGGCGGCGCGCAGCCAGGTGCTGGGGCTGTGCCCGTCCGGCACCAGCTCACGGGGGTACTGGTAATCCAGCTGGCTCAGGCTGAACTCGCAGCGGCGGGCGATGCGCACCGATTCGGCCAGCAACTGCGCCGGGTAGAGGCCAGCCAGCACCTCGCGGCGGCGCAGGTGGCGCTCGCCATTGGGGAACAACCGCAGCCCGGCCTCGGCCACCGTGCAGTGATGGCGCACGGCAGTCATGCAGTCCTGCAGGGCGCGGCGGCCACGGGCATGCATATGCACATCGCCAGTCGCCACGGGCGGGATGCCGACGCGCTCGGCCAGGGCCAGCAGGCGCTCCAGGCGGCCGGTGTCGTCCGGTCCCTGGTGCAGTTCCACCGCCAGCCAGAGGCGTTCGGGGAAACACTGGCGCAGCCACGAACCTTCGCGGTCGTCGTCTTCCCGGTCCGGCACCCAGAGGGCCAGCAGGCCATCCGTGGGTTCGGCCAGGTCATCACGCAGCAAGCGGTACTCGCCCTTCTTCGCCCTCCGCCGGGCCTGGGTGATGAGCCGGCAAAGGCGCTGGTAGCCGGCCAGGTTTTCCACCAGCAGCACCAGCTTCGGGCCGCCCTCGACCCGCACTTCGCTGCCGATCACCAGGGGCAGCTCGCTCTTCTTCGAGGCCTGCCAGGCGCGAACGATGCCGGCCAGGGTGCATTCGTCGGTGATCGCCAGGGCTGCGTAGCCATGATCCTTCGCGCGCTGGAACAGCTCATCGGCGCTGGAGGCCCCGCGCTGGAAGCTGAAGTTGGACAGGCAGTGCAGCTCGGCGTAGGCGTTCATGCGAACCAGCCGTGCAACAGCAGCGGCCCCTCCCCGTTCACTGGGCGGAAGGCCCAGCCACGCTGGCCACCGCGGGTTTCCACCAGGTAGTAGTCGCGGCGCACGTCGCCGCCATCCCACCAGCCGGACTCGATGCGTTCGGGGCCGGCGAGGATGCGGACGGACGAGTCCCGCAGGGGCACGGGTTCACGCAACAACCAACCGGGACGGGGCGGACCAGGCGGGAACGGCGCCTGCGGGCCCTCCGCATCCAGTTGCCAGGCGCATTCGGGACGGTGGTCGGCACGGGCAGTCAGGCCGTGCACCGCGTCGTCTCCCAGGCGTGCCCGCAGGCGTTCGCGCAATTGCTCCCAGGGCAGGGATTGCTGCGGGCGCTCGTCGAACAGCTCGCGCCGCTCCGGGACGAAGGCCGGCAGGTCCCGCGCCTGCAGGCGGAAGGCGCGCACCGGGGCCGGCACCTGCAACTGCTCCAGGCGCCCACGGGCCAGTTCGAAGAGCATGGCCGCCTCACGCTCGGCGCTGAGCAGCCCCACTGGCACCCGGGTTTCCGGCTGGTCGCGGTGTTCCAGATGGAGGGTGAAGCGCTGCACGCCGCTGTCACGGCAGGCGAGGAAAGCGGCCAGGTCAGCGGTGAGACGCCGCAGGGGGAACAGCAACGCCTGATGGGATTCCACCTCGAAGTTCAGCTCGATGCGCAGGTCGAACTCATCCGGCGGCCGATAGCACTCCAGCGCCAGGGGACGGTCGCCCAGAAGCGTATCGAGGTGCTGCAGCACTTCGGCCGGAAAGCGCCTGGCCACTGTCTCCCGGGGCAGCGCCAGCACCTGTTCCAGGTGGCGCAGGCCCATGCGGGCAAAGGCAGTGGCGGCCTCCCGTGCCAGGCCGGCGCGATCCACCGGCATGCGCCCGAGGGCTTCACGCAGTTCATCCTGGCTCGCCACCGCCAGGCCATCGTAGGCATTGGCCAGCACCCGCGCCGCCGCCGGGTTGGGAGCCGCGACGATGCGATGGCGGAAGCCCAGGGCCGTCAGCTCCCGCCGCAACCGGGCCTCGAAGCGCGGCCAGGGGCCGAACAGGGCGAAGCTGGATTCCACCTCCAGCAGCAGGCAACGCGGATAGCGCAGGCTGACCTGGGAACTGAAGCGATAGGCCCAGGCAGCCAGCAGTTGCTGCCAATGCTCGATCCGCGCCGGGTCGTACTCCACCAGGGTGAAGTCGCGGGTCAGGACGTGGGCGGCGGTCAGCGACTGGCCGGGGCGCAGTCCCAGGGCCTTGGCCGCCGGGTTGAGGGCACGCAGCACGCGGCGTTGGGGCGTGCCCGTTACCAGCGCCAGGGGCGCTTCGGGGTCGGGGTGGACGCGCAGCACGCCATCCAGTGCCAACTGCGGCAGCAATATGCAGGCCCAGCGCATGACGGCATCACCGGGACAGGGCGATCGGCGCCGCGGGCGGCAGGCCGCCCCGGCACTTGAGCACCCGCAGCTGCGCCGGCCAGCCGTCGACGGCGATGCGCAAGGCCGCCGGCGAGGGGTTCAGGGCGGCATCCAGCGGGCGGTAGGCGAAGGCCAGGGTCTGGCCGGTTTCGGCGGCCACCTGCAGGCGTCGCAGGGCGCGGTCATCGGCCTGTTGCGGCCAGCACAGCACCGCTGCGCAACTGCCGGAACGCAGGCATTGTTCGGCCGCCCAGAGGGCATCGCGGCCGCTGGCCTCCACCAGCGCCAGCCAACGCAGGTCAACGCCGGCAGCCTGCCAGGCCTGTGGATAAGGGATATGCGGCGGCGCCACCAGCACCACGCGCTCAGCGCTGGCGGTCAGCCGTGCCAGTGTGGGCCAGAGCAGACGCAGCTCGCCCAGGCCTGCGGCCGGAACGAGGATTTCGCTGAGCGCAGCCTCAGGCCAACCACCGCCGGGCAGGACCCGGTCCAGGGCAGCAAGGCCGGTGGGTTGGTCGCTATCGGACGGCAGCGCGCCGGGCTGGCCTTTCCAGACCCGCCGCTCATTGAGCAGGGCATCGAGGGCAACGACAGCGCCCATCAGCTCCACTCACTGCCAGAAGAGAAAAACGGCAGCCCCGGGGCGGGGCTGCCGAAAGGGCCAGGAACAATCATCAAGGCCATTAGGGGAAATCCTACGAATACTGTATTTATATACAGTAAATCGCAGAGACTTCCTACGGTCAATTCAGAAAAGACGGAAGGCCTGCGAAAGCACGAGGCTCCGCAGGCCCGCCGCCCTTCCGTCATTTCACGAAGTGATTACCCCAGCGCTCGGACTGGCGCACCGACTGCACACGCAGGGTCTTGGCACCCTTCGCCTGCTCGGCGGCCGCGGCGATCTCGTCATCGATGATCTTGGTCGACAGCGACAGCCAACTGGTGGCGAAGGCCATGGCGTCCCCGTTGATCTCCAGGGCGTTCAGGTCGATGTTGGCGGTGTTGTCGCAGCCCTGGTGGTAGCAGGGGTCGAAGGGCTGGCCGGCGGCGCCGCCGTACTTCTGCGCCTGCTCTTCGCTCTTGATGTCTTCGGCGCCGGTGAACAGGCCGCCGAAGGGAATGCCCACCTCGAAGAACTGCGCATAGTCGGAGCGGAAGTCGATCTGGGTGCCTTCGGCAGGCTCGCCACGCAGCTTGAAGTAGGCCTCGAACAGACGCTCGATGGCAGCCGAGCCGGGCGGGCCCTGCAGGCCAAAGGAAGAGCCGTCGCCGTCATAGATGAAGTTGCCGAAGTTCGGCGAACCGATCATGTCGAAGTTCAGGTACGCCTTGATCTGCTTCCGTTCCTCATCGCTCAGGCTGTTGACGTAGAAGGTCGAGCCCACCAGCCCGGATTCCTCCGCGCCCCACCAGGCGAAACGCACCTTGTTCTGCGGGTGCGCCTTGCGCAGCAGCACGGCCATTTCCAGCAACGCCGCGCTGCCCGAGCCGTTGTCGTTGATGCCGGGGCCTTCGAACACCGAATCCAGGTGCGCACCGGCCATCACTACGTTCTTCGGATCGCCGCGCCGGGTTTCGGCCACCAGGTTGAAGGTCTGCGTCTTCTCGCGGATCACGTCCGCCACCATGCGCAATTGCAGGCCGGGGGTCTGGGACCAGGCAACGCCGTTGTCATAGGTGGCGAACAGCACCGGGATGCCGCCCTCGTAGGTGTCGCCCAGGGTGACGTTTTCCAGGCCTTTGCGCTCCTCGGTATTGCCCTGGTTGAAAATGATCACACCCGCCGCACCAGCCGCCGCGGCGTTCTCCGCCTTCAGCTCGAAGTTGCAGCTGCCGCGCTGGACCAGGGCGATGGCGCCGCTGGGGAATCCGGCGAAATCCTCCGCCTCGCAACCGCTGGTGGAGGTGTTGCCGGCGCCGAGGGCCAGGTCCACCGGCACCACCGGGGCGCTGACGTCGCCGGCATCGGTCTGCGACAGGTAAGTGAAGTCCTCCTCCCAGACGTATTCCGCCGGTTGTGGCGTCAAAGCCTGCAAGGTGCCTGGCCCCTTGGGAAAGTAGGCGGTGAAGGGGAACGGCTGCACCCGCACCTGGTAGCCGGCGCGCTCCAGGGTCTGCTTCACGTAGTCGATCGAGGCCTGGTAGCCCGGCAAGCCAGCCGCGCGGTTGCCATCGTTGAGGGTGGCGATGTCCTGCAGCTCCTGCAGGCGCTGCATCACGTTGCTCGCCTGCAGACATCGCGGCAGGCCCACGGGTGTGCCAACCAGCACCGGTGATTTGCAGAGAGCGGGGTTGGGTTTTCCGGGACTCCAGTAATCGCCGAAGGCATCGCCTTCAGGCGCCGGGGCGGCAAGGGTGGAAGTGGAAGCGGCGAGAATCAGGGAACCAACAACACGTCTGACGTTGTTCTTGTGGGTCATGACTTCAATCCTTTTGAAGTGGTTGTAGGCGGCCTGCCGTGGCGTTGCGCCACTGTCCTGTACGGCATCCTCGGGTGCAGGCCTGAGAGAACAGACTGGCGCAAGGTCATTCGGTTCTTCCGGGCACGTGTAAAAAACGTGCACTTTGTCGCCTTTTTCGCAGCAAATGGCCGGAGATACGCCACTGGATAGCCATCAAATAGATGGCCACCTCATATCACCAGCGCGTATGGCAGCTGTGCGGGTTCTATGCTGAAGGCATTCCCCGATGCAGGAACCAGCCATGTGCGGCCGCTACGTCAGCCCCTCCGATCGCGCCATCGAAGACTATTGGCACATCGGCGCGCGGGACTCGGGTCGCTGGATCCAGAGCTTCAATGTGGCCCCCACCAGCCAGGTGCCAATGCTGCGCCTGGATGAACAAGGGGAACTGGAACTGGTGTCGGCGCGTTGGGGCCTGATCCCCTCCTGGTGGAAGGAGACGAAGCCACCGACCATGTCCTTCTTCGCCCGCAGTGAAGAGGCCGCCGGCAAGCCCCTGTGGCGCCAGAGCCTGCGCAGCCACCGCTGCCTGATGCCCGCCCAGGGCTGGTACGAGTGGAACCCGAATCAGCAGGTTCGCAACGCCAGCGGCCGCCTGGTCCACCAGCCCTACTACCTCTACAGCCCGAATGACCCGCTTCTGGCCATCGCCGCGATGTGGGCCACCTGGACCGGCCCGGAAGGACAGGCGATCACGTCGTGCGCCCTCCTCACACGGGAAGCCGCACCGGCCATTCGCACCATCCACCAGCGCATGCCGGTGATACTGCCGCCGGAACAGTTCGCGCTGTGGCTGGCCCCCGAAACATCCGGCGAGCACGTGCAACACGTCATCGCCCAGGCACGCGATGACTTCACCGGGCACGCGGTCTCCACGCGGGTGAACAGTGCTCAGAACGATGACGAGGGGTTGATCGAGGCGATTGCCGAGCCAGGCTGCTGAAGGGCCCGGCCCGTTTAGGGTGGATTATTCGCCAGCCACCAACCGCAATCGGGCGGGCGTCGACGTTCGCACGTCGATATACGAAGAGAGGGTCGTGTACGCGCTGATGGCTATCCGTTCAGCCACCAACAGCCGCTCGAACTCCATCATCTGATCATCCGACCAAGGGACTGCTGCTTCTTCCAGGAAAGCCACCATGGCGATGTGCGCGGCAGAGACATTGAGCGAGAGCCGGCGCAGCTCCGCCCAGTAAACCGGTTCGATCACGAATCGCTCCTGGTGCATCACGTTTCCAGATGCACTTGATTAGCAATAGCGTACCAACCTCAAGCTCGCCAGCCGGGAACGAGAAATCCGGTGAACGGCACTCGCAGAGTCGCAAGCGGCCCTCTTCAAGACCAGCGCCCTTTCGTTCGCCCGATGCCGGCATACACTTGTTCCGCACAGGCAGCGGCCAACCGGGGGAGGATTCCCGCCCCCTTCGTCGACGGCCTCCGCCCCCAGGCGCCCTGCCCCGACGGCTAACCGACAACAAGCCGGGTAGCCAAATGCACCAGCCTGGAGCAACAGCCATGAAAAAAACCCACCCTGGCAACCCTTCAGCTTCATTCCTCGGCGGCAGTGTCCTGATCCTTTCCACCCTGCTGATCGCAACAGGCTGTGCGCAGAACCCCGATATCAGAAGCAGCCGGGACGGCACGTCCGGCGTCACCAGCCGGGGCAATTCCGACTACGTGAATTGCGTGAAAGGTGGCATGCGGCACGACGCCGAGACTTTCACCTCGGAAGAGAACGGCAAGACCCTCCTCTTCGTCGGCAGCACCGACCCCAACAAGGCCTCAGGGCTGGTCGAACTCTCCGACGGCCAGGGACAGAAGCAATTCTCCGTCTTCCAGCGTAATGCCTGGCAGGACAAGGGCCGGCTGATCAATGCAGCCATGATGTGCTCGAACTCCTGACCCCCTGAAAGCAAAAAGCCCCGCAGTCTTTCGACTGCGGGGCTTTTCTGGATATGGCGGGAAGATAGGGATTTGAACCCTAGGTGCCATTGCTGACACAACGGATTTCGAATCCGTCCCGTTCGGCCACTCCGGCATCTTCCCGAACGGCGCGCATGATACCAGCTGAAAGGCCATTGGCGAAGCCCGTAGGGGAGATTTTTTCGCGTGGTTTCAGATGGTTGCGGTGCGAGAGGGATCGAGGCGCGATCCTTGGCGAATGAATTCGCCCCTACAGGGAGGGGCGAATTCCGGGTGGAGCGATCAGGACGTCAGCTTGGTCAGGGCTTCGCGGTACTTGTCGGCGGTCTTCTGCGCGACTTCGGCGGGCACGGCGGGCGCCGGCGGTTCCTTGTTCCAGCCGGTGGATTCCAGCCAGTCGCGGACGAACTGTTTGTCGAAGCTCGGCGGGTTCTTGCCTTCGACGTAGCTTTCCACCGGCCAGAAGCGGCTGGAGTCGGGGGTCAGCACTTCGTCCATCAGGGTCAGGGTGCCGTCTTCGTCGATGCCGAATTCGAACTTGGTGTCGGCGATGATGATGCCGCGGGTGGCGGCGTATTCGACGGCGGTAGTGTACAGGGCGATGGCGGTGTCACGAACCTTGGCGGCCAGTTCCTTGCCAATGATGGCTTCGCACTGCTCGAAGGAGATGTTCTCGTCGTGGTCGCCAACGGCGGCCTTGGTCGAGGGGGTGAAGATGGGCTGCGGGAGCTTGGAGGCTTCCTTCAGGCCGGCCGGCAGCTGGATGCCGCAGACGGTGCCGGTCTTCTGGTATTCCTTCCAGCCGGAACCGACGATGTAGCCACGCACGATGGCTTCGACGGCCACAGGCTTCAGGCGCTTGGCGACCACGGCGCGGCCTTCCACCAGCGGCAGTTCGGCGGCGGGAACCACGTCTTCGACCTTGTCGCCGGTGAAGTGGTTGGGCACGACGCTCTGAAGCTTGTCGAACCAGAAGTTGGAGATCGCGGTGAGGATCTTGCCCTTGTCGGGAATCGGCTGCTCGAGGATCACGTCGAACGCGGAAAGGCGATCAGTGGCGACCATCAGCATGCGCTTGTCGTCGATTTCGTAAAGGTCGCGGACCTTACCCGAGTAGATCTTCTTCAGGCTGAGGGTGGTGGGTGTGCTCATGTCGTTTTCCGCCTTTATCAAACGAAACAGGCGAAACCCGGGGGTTTCGCCTTGTTGTTTCCACGATCCGCCGCGGTGCGGCGTACCTCTTGCCCTTAGCCGAGGTTTTCCTGGATCAGGGTCAGCACGCGGCGCGCCACTTCGGCAGGAGCCACGGTGTTGATGTCCTTCTCCACGGTGACCTGCACGCTCTCGCCAACGCGGGTCAGGCGAACCTGGTAACGCTCGGCGCGGGCTTCGATCTCTTCCTCGCTGGGGTCGCTGCCCCACAGGCTGGCGAAGAAACCGGGTTTCTCGTCTTTCTTCACCGCGCCTTCGGCGAGGTTGATGTAGTAGACGCCCAGGCTGCGGTTGAGGTCGTCGACGCGAACGTCGGCGGTTTCCAGGGCGCGGCCGACGCTGGACCAGGAACGGTCGAAGTCGGCGCCGAGGCTGAGCATGGGGTTGCCGTTGCCGTCTTCGGACAAGGTCACGCGGCTCGGGGCGTCGAAGTCGCGAGCGGCGAGCAGGGACACGGAACCGCCCTGTTCGGAGCTGCGCGCCATGCTGGCGAGCATTTCATCCAGCAGTGCGGCTTCCAGGCTCGGGCTGTCGGAACGGCTCGGCCAGCCGGTGTCGGCAGAGCTGCCGGCCGGACGGGAGGTGGTCAGGACGAAGATTTCGCTGGTGTTGCGCTGCACGCCCGGCTCGATACGCACACGGGCACGGATTTCGCTGTCCGGCTCGACACCGCTGACGCGGCTACCCAGGCGACGGGCCAGGGGACCGGAGAGCTGGTCGAGGCGCTGCCAGTCAGTGCTGAATTCGCCGGTTTGCGGACGCTCGTCGGCGATGCGGAAGACGCCGTCCTCAAAGAACTGGCGGGCTACCGGCCAGACTTCGGCCGGTACGCGCTGGGCAACCACCCAGCGAGAGTCGCCGCTCTTCTGCAGGCTGTAGTCGCTGACTTCGCCCTTGGCCTGGAGGGCCTGCGGGCGCGGTACGTCGAATTCGCCTTCGGCGCGGCTGTCGGCGACGTTCATCGGCACCGGCAGCAGCGGGTCGAGGCGCTTGGCGTCGACATTCGGCGGGAGCTGCATGGGTGCAGTCTGGCGTGATTCGAGATAGTCGCTGCCGCGGTCGCGGAAGTAGCCATCTTGGCCCCAGAGCCAGCCGCAACCGCTGGTGCTGGAAATGATCAGGGCGAGTGCGGAGAGTCCGGCCAGTCGCTTCATGCGGATTGTTTCCTTGGAATTAGGCCAGTACGCCGGTCTGGCGCATGGCTTGACGCAGAGGCTCGTGGCAACGCGGGCTGAGCCAGGTCAGCGGCAGGCGGATGCCGTCCGGGATCAGACCCATTTCGTGCAGGGCGAACTTCACGGGGATCGGGTTGGACTCGATGAACAGTGCCTTGTGCAGCGGCATCAGCTTGTCGTTGATGGCGCGGGCGGCTTCGGCCTCGCCACGCATGGCGGCGGCGCAGAGATCGGCCATGGCGCGCGGAGCGACGTTGGCGGTTACCGAGATGTTGCCCTTGCCGCCCATCAGCATCAGCTCGACGGCAGTGGCGTCGTCACCGGAGTAGACGAGGAAATCCTTGCTGACGCGGTTCAGTACTTCCTGGCCGCGCTGCAGGTCGCCGGTGGCTTCCTTGATACCGATGATGTTGCTGATCTTCGACAGGCGCTCGACGGTTTCCGGCAGCATGTCGCACACGGTGCGGCCCGGTACGTTGTAGAGGATCTGCGGGATAGCCACGGATTCGGCGATGTGGCGGAAGTGCTGGTACAGGCCTTCCTGGGTCGGCTTGTTGTAGTACGGGGTCACCAGCAGGCAGGCATCGGCGCCGACTTGCTTGGCGGCAGCGGTGAGTTCGACGGACTCACGAGTGGAATTGCCACCGGTACCGGCGATCACCGGGATGCGGCCATTGACCTGGTCGACCACTCGGCGGATCACTTCGACATGCTCGGTGACATCCAGCGTGGCGGATTCGCCCGTGGTGCCGACGGCGACTATGGCGTTGGTGCCCTCTTGAAGATGGAAGTCAACGAGCTTGGAAAGGCTGTCCCAGTCCAATTGACCCTGCGCATCCATGGGCGTAACCAGTGCCACCATACTGCCCGCAATCATGCAACCGCTCCTGCCGGAAAAAGAGAGCCGTAATGGTACTGTCGGCTCTGGCCTTGCACAAGGTGAACGCAAGCGCCGTCAGGCGGTTACGGCATTTCCCTCGGCGGCGCTTTTCGCTAACCTTCCCCGTTTGAACAGCGCGGCCCCGGCCGCCCTCCCTTCGCTTTAGGAATGCTGCATGTCCACCACCCCGCCCCGCGAACAATTCCTCTTGATCAGTGCCCTGGGCCGCAACCCGATGGAGCTGACCAACGTGCTGTGCCGAGCCAGCCAGGAAAACCGCTGCGCCGTGGTCAGCAGCCGCCTGACCCGCCACGGCGAATTCAGTGCCCTGGTGCTGCAGATCTCTGGCAGCTGGGATGGCCTGGCGCGCCTGGAGTCGGGCGTGTCGGCGCTGTCCAAGCGCCATGGTTTCACCGCCAACATGACCCGCAGCCACGCCATGGAGATTCGCCCCCAGGCCCTGCCCTACGTGGCCTACGTCAGCGCCGCCTATCGCCCGGACATCCTCAACGAGCTGTGCCAGTTTTTCATCGACCACCGCGTCGAGCTGGAAAACCTCACCTGCGATACCTACCAGGCGCCGCAGACCGGCAGCACCATGCTTAATGCCACCATCACCGTGACCCTGCCCGCAGGTACCCAGATCAGTTGGCTGCGCGACCAGTTCCTGGACTTCGCCGACGCCCTGAACCTGGATGCCCTGATCGAGCCCTGGCGTCCGCAACACCCCTGAGGAGCCCCGAAACATGGCCGTTTCCCTGAACCAGCCCGTCGCCGATTTCACCGCCCAGGCCACCAGTGGCGTGGAAGTCAGCCTGTCGGCCCTCAAGGGCAAGCAGGTCGTGCTGTATTTCTATCCGAAGGACAGCACCCCCGGCTGCACCACCGAAGGCCAGGGCTTCCGCGACCAGCACCAGGCCTTCCTGGCGGCGAACACCCTGATCTTCGGCGTCTCCCGCGATGGCATGAAGTCCCACGAGAACTTCAAGTGCAAGCAGGAGTTCCCCTTCGAGCTGATCTCCGACAAGGACGAATCCCTCTGCCAGCTGTTCGACGTGATCAAGCTGAAGAAGCTCTACGGCAAGGAATACATGGGTGTTGACCGCAGCACCTTCCTGATCGGCACCGACGGTGTGCTACGCCAGGAATGGCGCGGTGTGAAGGTCCCAGGCCACGTGGATGCGGTGCTCACCGCCGCCCAGGCGCTGAACAAGGGCTGATAGCCCCCAATAAAAAAGGCCGCGATTGCGGCCTTTTTTATTGGGCTGTGGATAGGTTCGAACCCGATCGACGGGTTTATCCTCCTGCGGCCACATTCCCGGGGCCTGCGCGGGGCCACGCGTCCAGTACGGCCTTGAACAGGGTGGCCAGCGGAATGGCGAAGAACACCCCCCAGAAGCCCCAGAGCCCGCCGAACAGCAGCACGGCGCAGATGATCGCCACCGGGTGCAGGTTCACCGCCTCGGAGAACAGCAGCGGCACCAGCACATTGCCGTCCAGGGTCTGGATCACGGTGTAGACCACCATCAGGTAGATGAACTGGTCGCTCCAGCCCCACTGGAACAGCGCGATCAGCGCCACCGGCACCGTCACCACCACGGCGCCGATATAGGGCACCACCACCGAAAGCCCCACCAGCAGGGCCAGCAGCGCTGCGTAGTTGAGCCCCAGCCAGACGAACGCCACGTAGGTGACCCCGCCGCAGATGACGATTTCGATCACCTTGCCGCGGATGTAGTTGGCGATCTGGATGTTCACCTCTTCCCAGACCTGGGTCATCAACCCGCGCTCGCTGGGCAGGTAGCCACTGAACCAGCGCCCGATCAGCTCCCGGTCCTTGAGGAAGAAGAACACCAGGATCGGCACCAGCACCAGGTAGATCATGATGTTGACCAGCAGCGGCAGGCTGGAGAGGGAGAAGGTCAGCGCCCACTGGACAAACTTGGCCACTTCGTTGCGCGTGACTTCGATAGCCCTCAGCACCTGCTCGTCGGTCACGACATGGGGGTAGCGCTCAGGCAGGAGCAGCAGCAGCGACTGCCATTCAGCGAGCATGCCCGGCAGTTCCTGGAGCAGGGTGCTGACCTGCTGCCAGAGCAGCGGCCCCAGAACGCCGAGGATCAGCGCCAGAGCGCTGATGAAGAGGGTGAAAACGATCCAGACCGCGAAGGTCTGCGGCAGCCGCAGGCGCTCCAGCAAGTTGACCAGCCCCTGCATGAGGAAGGCCAGCACCATTCCGGCCAGCACGGGCGCGAGCATGTTGCCGAGGGTGAGGACTGCGGTGAAGCCGAGAACCAGCACCACGGCCAGCACCACGGCTTCTTCATCCGAGAAGTAGCGCTGGACCCAGTCGCGAAGCACCTTGAGCATCAGAGTTCCTTGGATGGCCCGCCGTGGGGGCCCTTTGTCAGGCTTTTCGCAGCCAGTAGCGGAATACGCCGTCTTCGACCTCTTCTCGCAGCAACTGGTGCCCGGCCAGTTGCGCAAAGGCACGGAAATCCCGCTGGGAGCCGGCATCGGTGGCGATCACCTTGAGCACCGCGCCGCTGGGCAGCCGGTTGAGTTCGAGCTTGGCCTTGAGCAGAGGCAAGGGGCAATTGAGGCCGCTGGCATCCAGCTCGACGTCGAAGGCTTCGGCTCGACTGGCGGTGTCAGTCATGGTGGTTCTCCGGGAAAGGTGCCTGGCGGCTCGCTCGGGAAGGTCGCGGGGCGGTAATACTTGAGCGGACGGTTAGGATACCGAAGGCAGAGCGCCGCTGGCCAGCCGGCGCTGCTGGAGGCTACATTTAGGCCTTTGCCGCCAACGAGCCCAGTGCATGAATCTTCTGCGCCCTACTCTGCTGACGCTTGCCTGCTTCCTCGCTACACCCGTCATGGCTGACGACCTGCCTTCGCTTGGGGACTCCAGCTCTTCCATCGTTTCCCCGGAACAGGAACACCAACTCGGCCGCGCCTGGCTGAGTCTGCTGCGCGGCCAGGTGCCGCAACTCGATGACCCGCAGCTCAAGGACTACGTGGAATCCAGCGTCTATCGCCTGGCCGAGACCAGCCAGTTGCAGGACCGGCGCCTGGAATTCGTACTGCTCAACAGCCCCCAGTTGAACGCATTCGCCGCACCGGGCGGAATCATCGGCGTCAACGGCGGCCTCTTCCTCTACGCACCCACCGAAGCCGAATACGCTTCGGTACTGGCCCACGAACTGGCGCACTTGTCCCAACGCCACTTCGCCCGTGGCGTCGAGGCCCAGCAGCGCATGCAGGTGCCGGTGATGGCCGCAATGCTGGCGGGTATCGTCGCCGCTGCGGCCGGTGCCGGGGATGCCGGCATGGCCGCGATCCTGGGCACCCAGGCCGCGGCCATCCAGGAACAGCGCCGCTTCTCCCGGCAGAACGAACAGGAAGCCGACCGTATCGGCCTGCTCAACCTGGAAAAGGCCGGCTATGACCCGCGCGCCATGCCGCGCATGTTCGAGCGCCTGATGCGTCAGTACCGCTACGACGCCAAGCCGCCGGAATTCCTCCTCACCCACCCGGTGACCGAGAACCGTATCGCCGACACCCGCAACCGCGCCGAGCAATTGCCGCCCGGAGGTGTCGAGAACAGCCTGCGCTACCAGCTGATGCGCGCCCGCGTGCAGCTGATGTTCGAAGAAACGCCGGGGATAGCCGCCAAGCGCTTCCGCGCGATGCTCGACGAAGACCCGAAACTGGATGCGGCCCGCTATGGTCTGGCCATCGCCCAGATCAAGGGCGGCCAGCTCAATCAGGCGCGGGATAACCTGGCGCCCCTGCTGGCCAAGGCCCCGAACGAGATCGTGTACAACCTGGGCCAGGTGGATCTGGACATCACCGCCAACCGTCTGGCCGAAGCCCAGCTGCGCGTCGACCGCCTGCTCGCCCAATATCCCAACAACTACCCGCTGAAGCAGATGCGCAGCGACCTGCTGCTCAAGCAGAGCAAGCCAAAAGACGCCGAGAAGGTGCTCGACGGGCTGCTAAAGAGCCGGCCGAACGACCCGGATGTCTGGTACCAGGTGGCCGAAGTCCGCGGTCTGGCCGGCAACACCATCGGCCTGCACCAGGCTCGCGCCGAGTACTTCGCCCTGGTGGGCGAATTCGACCAGGCGATCGAGCAGCTGGGCTTCGCCAAGCGTCGTGCCGGCAGCAACTTCCCGCTGGCCGCACGCATCGACGCCCGCCAGCAGGAGCTGATCCAGGAGCAGCAGATGGTCAAGCAGATGATGCGCTGATCAGGTCCCCGAAAACGAAAAAGCCCGGACTTGTCCGGGCTTTTTTCTGGGCGGGAATCAGGCGTTGCCGGCCTGCTTGAGGCGAGCAGCCTGGGTGAAGTCCAGCATGCGCTTGAGCGGCTTCACCGCCCGCGGGATCAGCGCCGGTTCGACGAATATCTCGTTGGTGCCTTCACGCAGGCACTGCAAGGTGCGCTCCAGGGTGTTCATCGCCATCCACGGGCAGTGGGCGCAGCTGCGGCAGGCCGCGCCGTTGCCAGCGGTGGGCGCTTCGATGAACTGCTTGTCCGGGCACAGCTGCTGCATCTTGTAGAAGATGCCGCGGTCGGTGGCGACGATGAAGGTCTTGTTCGGCAGGGTCTGCGCAGCTTTGATCAGCTGACTGGTGGAACCGACCGCATCGGCCAGTTCGATCACCGCCTCGGGGGATTCCGGGTGCACCAGTACCGCGGCATCCGGGTACAGGGCCTTCATGTCTTCCAGCTGCTTGGCCTTGAACTCCTCGTGCACGATGCAGGCACCGTCCCAGAGCAGCATGTCGGCGCCGGTTTCACGCTGGATATAGCGGCCCAGGTGCTGGTCCGGCGCCCAGATGATGGTTTCGCCGTTGTCCATCAGGCTCTCGACGATTTCCAGGGCGCAGCTGGAGGTCACCACCCAGTCGGCGCGGGCCTTCACGGCCGCCGAGGTGTTTGCGTAGACAACCACAGTGCGCTCGGGGTGCTGGTCGCAGAACGCGGAGAACTCATCGACCGGGCAACCCAGGTCCAGGGAGCAGGTGGCTTCCAGGGTGGGCATCAGGACGCGTTTTTCCGGATTGAGGATCTTCGCGGTCTCACCCATGAAACGCACGCCGGCCACGACCACGGTCTGCGCCGAATGCTGGTTGCCGAAACGGGCCATTTCCAGGGAGTCGGATACGCAGCCACCGGTTTCCTCCGCCAGCGCCTGGATCACCGGATCGCAGTAGTAGTGGGCGACCAGCACGGCATCGCGCGCCTTCAGTTCGGCGGCAATGGCGGCACGGTAATGTGCCTCCTCCTCGGCCGTCAGCTGTTTGGGC
Organism: Pseudomonas sp. BN411; assembly: GCF_029871235.1. Taxonomy (GTDB): domain Bacteria; phylum Pseudomonadota; class Gammaproteobacteria; order Pseudomonadales; family Pseudomonadaceae; genus Metapseudomonas. The sequence continues at coordinate 403,796 of NZ_SSOM01000067.1, read as the reverse complement.
TGCTTGGCGGCAAGGTGGGCCTGGACCAGAAAGCGTTCGGAAAGCTGTGTCATGGGAGCTGAACCTGCGAGCGCGTGGCGCAAAGACATTGTACACCTGCCCCTTCTGGCTCGGACGCCAGCGGGAGCGGGGGCGCGGATCATAACGCAGATTTGGCGGCTCCGGGACAACCCTGACAATCACCGTCCGTCCCCTTCCCTGGTAACATTTCTCCTTCGCATTCAGCTGTCTTCCAGCCCTGAAAACAGGCAATAAAAAGCCCGCCTCTACAAGGCAGGCTTGGACCAGCTACGCCTGTACCACTCCCTTCACCTGACCGGGCGCGCTCCGCGCTGGCACAGTCCCATGGACTCCCGAAGTCCCAACATCAACACCAACTGAAACTCGACCAGTTCCGGGCTCCCCCGGGCGTGGCCGCCTTGCAAAACAACAGGCCTATCGCTGTCCCTTCATGCAAACCATGGCCAGATACCCTCCAAAAATCACACTCGCCAGAGCGACCAACTGGTCGAAGTCAAAGTCGCTCTGGTTTCCCAGCATCAGTGAAAACTCGACAGACAAGCACAGTGCGCCTGCCACCAGAGCAAGCAGATACGTGCTGCTGGTCCTGGTTCGCCTTAGCAGGAACACCTTGCTCATGCCGTCGGCTTTCCACTCCCGGCTTGGAATGCACTGGACTTCCTCCAAAAGCACCAAACCCCACAGCAAGGCACACAGCCAGTAACCCATTGTTCGTCCTCCAGCTTGCTCGTTCATTGGACATAGTTGCGGCACTCGTTCCAGGCTGGACGTCCCACATCTGGCCCTACCCTGGTGCCGAACAGTTTCACTGGCGCTTGTATCAGCGCGGCTGAGGACGAACCCGGCACTTTCGGTGTCGGTGATTCCGAATCAATAGTTCAAGGTTGCTGGCGGAGGTATGCACCCCCACCAGTCATGGGATTCGGCAATGGGGCAACTATGCGGAAGCCGCACAAATGCAGGTATCGTCGTTAGCGCGTACCTGATGTCGTGGAATCGGCCAAGGTCGTGTAGGGGTTCGACTACAGGATGTCGCGCGTGCGCGAAAGTCGAAGGGATGGGCCAGGCTTTAGCCTCATGTCAGCAGGCCATTCTCGAGGGCATAGCGCGCCAGCTTGGCGTTGCTGTCCAACCCGGTCTTTTCCAGAATGCGCGCGCGGTAGGTCGTGACGGTGCTCGGGCTCAGGTGCAGGAGCTCGGCAATACGGACGATCCGCTCCCCCGATGCGAGCAGCTTCAGCACTTCAAGCTCGCGGTCCGACAGGGATTCGTGGGGGGCTGCGCCACCGCTGCCAATGGCGTTGAGGAGCTTTTCCGCCAGTTCCGGGGTGACGTGCTTGCCGCCCTGGGACGCCTTACGCACCGCATCGACCAGGGTGGACGCGGAGATGTCCTTGGTGAGGTAGCCCGAGGCGCCCTGCTTGATGGCGCGCAGGGCGTAGGCCTCGATCGAATGCATGCTGAGCATCAGCACCGCCATACCAGGCTTCTCGGTACGCATCATGCGCAGCAGATGCAGGCCACTCTTGTCGGGCAGGCTGATGTCCACCACTGCGACATCGAACTCCTGGGCCTGGACCAGCCGCATCGCTTCCTGGGCGGATTCCGCTTCACCGGTGACGTCGATCTCGCCGGCAGTCTCCAGCATGCGCCGCACGCCGCTACGCACAATGCTGTGGTCGTCCACCAGGAGGACCCTGGTTCTGCGGTCATTCATCTGACGCCTCTAGGCAGGCTCTGCCCTGCACATTCAGCTTTACCGACATTTCACACTATCCCTGCGGCCGGTACCCGGCAAGCAGCACCGCCGGGCGGCGGAAGCGCCCCTCCCCGCGCCCAGCCTGCCCGGCAGCTATATTTTCAGGATGCGCACACGGGCACCGTCCCGGGTGAGTTCCAGTCCGGGGCAGCTCCACCCTGGCGCCAGCGCATCCTGCCGACGCGAAACGCTCCGGGAGAAGGATTCATGTCCGACATCGATCCTGGCGGAGCAGACCATGTCTAGAGAGACGCCACCCGAAACACTGGACCTGGCGACCTTGCTCGCGACCCTCAGGGCATTTCGCAAGGGCGATTTCAGGGTGCGCATGCCGGACGACTGGACAGGGACGCCAGGCAAGGTCGCCGACACGCTCAATGAGATCATCGACGTGGCCGCCGACACCGCCGGCGAGCTCGAACGCGTGGCACGGCTGGTGGGCAAGCAGGGCAAGGTCCACGAGCGCGTCCAGCTACCGATGCTCAGGGGCTCCTGGCGCACCATCGCCGAGTCGAGCAATGCACTCACCAATGACCTGATCAGTCCCATGAGCGAAATGACCCGCGTCATCGGCTCGGTGGCCGACGGCGACCTGCGCCAGCGAATGCCCACCGAGTTCGACGGTCAGAAGCTGAAGGGGCAGTTCCTCAAATCGGCGGAAACCGTGAACACCATGGTGATGCGCCTCGGCGCGTTCACTGCAGAGGTGACTCGCGTAGCGCGTGAAGTCGGCACCGAAGGCATCCTCGGCGGCCAGGCCAAGGTCCCGGGAGTTTCCGGAACCTGGAGCGACCTGACTGACTCGGTCAACCGAATGGCCGCCAACCTCACCAACCAGGTGCGCAACATCGCCGACGTGACCACGGCCGTGGCGCGTGGCGACCTCGGCAAGAAGATCACGGTGGAAGCCAAGGGCGAGATCCTCGAACTGAAGAACACCGTCAACACCATGATCGACCAGCTCTCCAACTTCGCCGACGAAGTGACGCGGGTGGCCCGCGAAGTGGGCACCGACGGCAAGCTGGGCGGCCAGGCCACCGTGACGGGCGTCGGCGGCACCTGGAAGGCCCTCACCGACTCGGTGAACAGCATGGCCGCCAACCTCACCAACCAGGTACGCAATATCGCCGACGTCACCACAGCCGTGGCCAAGGGCGATCTCGGCCGCAAGATCAGCGTGGAAGCCAAAGGCGAGATCTTCGAGCTGAAGAACACCATCAACACCATGGTCGACCAGCTCTCCAACCTCGCCGACGAGGTGACGCGGGTGGCCCGCGAAGTGGGCAGCGAGGGCAAGCTGGGTGGCCAGGCCCAGGTGGCCGGGGTATCGGGAACCTGGAAGGACCTGACCCAGAACGTGAATTTCATGGCCGCCAACCTGACCAACCAGGTCCGCGGCATCGCCAAGGTGGTGACCGCAGTGGCCAACGGCGACATGAAGAAGAAGCTCACCCTGGAGGCCAAGGGCGAGATCGCCGAGCTGGCCGACACCATCAACGACATGACTGACACCCTGGCGCTGTTTTCCGAGCAGGTCACGTCGGTGGCGCGGGAAGTGGGCGTCGAGGGCAAGCTGGGGGGCCAAGCCAACGTGCCCGGCGCCGCAGGCACCTGGCGCGACCTCACCGACAACGTCAACGGCCTCGCCGCCAACCTCACCAGCCAGGTGCGCGCCATCGCCGACGTGGCCACCGCCGTGACCAAGGGCGACCTGACCCGAGAAGTACAGGTGGAAGCCAAGGGCGAAGTGGCGGAGCTGAAGGACAACGTCAACGAGATGATCCGCAACCTGCGCGAAACCACGCGGCAGAATGCGGAACAGGTCTGGCTGAAGGCGAACCTGGCGAAATTCACCCGACTGCTCCAGGGCCAGCGCGATCTCTACGCCGTCGCCAGCCTGGTGCTGTCCGAGCTGGCGCCGCTGATCGAGGCCCAGCACGGCGTCTTCTACATGATGACCGAGGCCCCGCCCGATGCGCCGAAGCTCAGGCTGCTGTCTACCTACGCCTTCAAGGAAAACATCAACGTCAACGACGAATGGCGCCTCGGCGAAGGCCTGGTGGGACAGTGCGCCTACGAGAAACGACGCATTCTGCTGACGGAGGTTCCCAGCAGCTACGTGGCCATTTCCTCCGGCCTGGGCGCGGCCGCACCGCGGAACATCGTCGTGCTGCCGATTCTCTTCGAAGACAAGGTGAAGGCAGTGGTCGAAATGGCCTCGCTCACCGCCTACAGCACTATCCACCAGCACTTCCTCGAACAGCTCGCCGAATCCATTGGCATCGTCCTCAATACTATCGAAGCCAACATGCGCACCGAGCAACTGCTGGCCCAATCGCAGTCGCTGGCCAAGGAGCTGCGAAGCCAGCAGGAAGAGCTGAAACAGACCAACGAAGAGCTGGAATACAAAGCGCGCCTGCTGGAGGAACAGAAGGCCGAAGTCGAGAGCAAGAACCGCGAAGTGGAGACCACCAAGCTGTCGCTGGAGGAAAAGGCCGAGCAGCTAATGCGGACGTCCAGGTATAAGTCCGAATTCCTTTCCAGCATGTCCCACGAGCTGCGGACGCCCTTGAACAGCTTGCTGATCCTCGCCCAGCAGTTGAGCGAGAACACCGAACGCAACCTCACGCACAAGCAGGTGGAATACGCGCGGACCATCCACGGCGCGGGCAAGGATCTGCTGGAACTGATCGACGAGATTCTCTATCTGTCCAAGATCGAGTCCGGCACCGTCACCCTGGAGCTCGACGAAACCCTGTTCTCCGACCTGCACCATCAGCTCGAACGAACCTTCCGTCCCGTTGCGGAGAGTCGCGGCCTGACCTTCACCATTGATCTCGCGCCCACCCTGCCCTCCCGTATCTGGACCGACAACAAGCGCCTGCTGCAGGTGATCAAAAACCTGCTGTCCAATGCCTTCAAATTCACCGATAGCGGAGGCGTCGGCCTCAGCATCGCTCCCGCCACGTCAGGCTGGAGCGAGGACCATTCCGAACTGAATGAAGCGGACTCGGCGGTGGAGTTCGTGGTCACCGACTCGGGCATCGGGATCTCCACCGACAAGCAGGGCATCATCTTCGAAGCCTTCCAGCAGGCCGATACCGGCACGTCGCGCAAATACGGCGGCACTGGCCTCGGCTTGTCGATCAGCCGGGAACTGGCTCGACTGCTGGGTGGCGAACTGAAGCTGCTCCACAGCGAAACCGGCAAAGGCAGCAGCTTTGCCCTGTTCGTTCCGGTACGGGGCCATGAGGTGGGCCGGCAGATACCCGAAGCGGACACCACCGGTTCCGAGGTTTCGCCGCCGCTCGCCCAAGAGCCCCAGACAACCGATGACCGGGAGTCCGTAAAACCCGGGGACCGCGTGTTGCTGGTTCTGGGCGCGGATGCACTCCTTATCGCCACCTGGCTCACCGCTGGTCGCCAGCAAGGCTTCAAGGGCGTGGTCAGCCCGCGTGGCGCCGACGCGATGGAGTTGATCGAGCGCTTCGCCCCAGCGGCCATCGTCCTCGATCTGGATGTCCCCGACATCGACGGCTGGCTGGTACTCGAACAGATCAAGCTCCAGCTCGCGACCCGGCACATTCCGGTGCTGGTCGTCGCCAACGAGGACAAGCGGGTACAAGGTCGGCGCCTGGGCGCGTTCAGCTACCAGGTCAAACCCCTATCGGAGAGCGACGCCAGGCAGGCGCTCGCCGCATTGGTGAAACACTCCCAACGCAAAGGCAGGAGCCTGCTGATCGTCGAGAGTGACGAGGGCCAGCGCGCACGCATTCTCGAACGGCTTGGCGACGGCAATGTGCAGTTGGAAGCGGTGGTCGGTGAGGACGCCCTGAAACGGCTGACGCGGAAACGCTTCGACTGTGTGGTGGTGGGTCTGGAGTCCAGTGGCGCCCAGGGGATCGATTTGCTCGAAGCATTGATGGAGAAGGATACGACCCGCGACCTGCCGATCATCGTCTTCGGCGGCGAGTCCCTCAGTCGGCCCGAGCGCAAGCGTCTGGGCGCGGTTATCAACCGTGGAGTGATCAAGGAAGTCCGGTCGCTGGAGCGCATGCTCGATGAATCGACCCTGTTCCTGCACCGGTCCGCCTCAGGCTTGCGCGAGCCGCAGCGCAGTGTGCTGGAACGGCTGCACAAGGCATCGGAGAACCTGGAGGGTCGCAAAGCCCTGGTGGTGGATGACGATGTGCGGAACATCTTCGCCCTGACCAGCGTGCTCGAGTCCAATCACATGCAGGTGATGTCGGCGGAAAACGGTCGTGCCGCCATTGAATGCCTGCAGCAGCACCCGGACATCGACATCGTACTGATGGACATCATGATGCCGGAGATGGATGGCTTCGAGACCATGCGCCAGATACGTCGATACAAGCAGTTCGAGGCCTTGCCCATGATTGCGCTGACCGCCAAGGCGATGAAAGGCGACCGGGAGAAGTGCATCGACGCCGGCGCGTCGGACTACGTGAGCAAACCGGTGAACACCGAGCAGCTCCTGTCTTTGATACGCAAATGGCTCTATCGCTGAAACCCTGCGAGCCACAGGTAAGCACAGGTATCCGACATGGGAACCGACCAGCGAGAAACACCCGTATTCCGGGAAGGAGCCCAGCGTCGCCAACTGACACCACCCGACGGAGTGCCGGCATCCATCCTGTTGGTGGATGACAACCCGGCCAAGCTCACGGCACTCGCGGCCGTGGTGGCTGACCTGGGCCTGGAAATCAGCACTGCCACCTCGGGACGCGAAGCCCTGCGCCTGCTGCTGCAACGTGATTTCGCCGTCATCTTGCTGGATGCGCGGATGCCGGGGATGGATGGGTTCGAGACGGCGAGCCTCATCCATGGCCGGCCGAAATCGGCGCACACCCCCATCATCATCATCACGGCGGAGGTCGGTTCGGATGCCGAGCGAATTCGCGGCTATGGCTCCGGGGCGGTGGATTTCATCTTCTCGCCGATCCTGCCCGAAGTGCTGCGCGCCAAGGTCCGCGTATTCGTCGATCTCTTCTACCTGCAACGCAAGCTGGCGCTGCAGGCTGAGGAACTCCTCAATTCGAAGGGGCAATTGCGCGACCTCGCCAACTACGAGGAGCAGATCCGGGAGGAAGAGCGCAAGCGTATTGCTCGCGAGGTGCACGACCAGCTGGGGCAGAGCCTCCTGGCCTTGCGGATGGATGTTTCCTTGCTGCAGGAGCGTGCGGAAATACTGCCCGAGGATCTGAGGGAGAGGATCAGCGACGCGATGAATCACATCGACACCGCCATCCGTAGCGTGCGCGCGATCATCAATGACCTGCGCCCACCCGTGCTCGACCTGGGTCTGCAAGCGGCCATCGAATGGCAGCTCGAAGAATTCCGCCAGCGCACCGGCATCGCCTGCACCCTGCAGGTCCAGGGCGACGACTATCACGCGGATCAAGACGACAAGCGGGCCACCACGCTATTCCGGATCGTTCAGGAAGCGCTGTCCAACGTCACCCGGCACGCACAGGCAACTCAGGTACAGGTGGAGCTGAAACAGGGCGACCAGTGGTTGCAGCTTCGCATTGGGGACAACGGCATCGGCATGCCGGAATGCCGCAAGGCGGATTCCTACGGGCTGGCCGGCATGAAGGAACGCATCGGCATGCTGGGCGGGGAAATCGGTATTTCCAGCACCCCGGGCGGCGGAACGACGCTGACCATCACCATGCCGCTCGACGCTTGAAGGCAATACCGCAGGCGATGCCAGGGCGGTAGAAACAAAAAAGCCCACCTGATTCCAGGTGGGCTTTTCGATCTTGCGAATTTGGTGGGTCGTGTAGGATTCGAACCTACGACCAATTGGTTAAAAGCCAACTGCTCTACCGACTGAGCTAACGACCCAACGCGAGGCGCATGATACTGATTTTATTCAGGAATTCAACACCTCTGTGAAAAAATTTTACTGATAGCGAGTTGGGTCCTCGACGCCAGCTGCAACGAAGCCCGCTGCACGCAGCCGGCAGCTGTCGCATTTGCCGCAGGCACGTCCCTCGTCATCTGCCTGATAGCAGGAAACAGTGAGGCCGTAATCGACGCCGTGGCGGATGCCGGCCTGGACAATCTCGGCCTTGCTCAAGTTCTGCAACGGCGCCTGGATGCGGAATCCGTCCCCTTCAACACCGGCCTTGGTGGCCAGGTTGGCCATACGTTCGAAGGCCTCGACGAACTCAGGGCGGCAATCCGGGTAGCCGGAGTAATCCACCGCGTTGACGCCGATGAAGATGTCGCGCGCACCGAGCACCTCAGCCCAGCCCAGGGCCAGCGACAGGAACACCGTGTTGCGCGCTGGCACATAGGTGACCGGGATGCCTTCGGTCGGGCTCTCGGGAACGTCGATGGAGGTGTCGGTCAGTGCCGAACCACCAATGCCATTGAGGTTAAGGCCGATCACCTTGTGCTCCACCACACCCAGCTGGCGGGCAACACGCTCCGCCGCTTGAAGCTCGGCGCGGTGGCGCTGGCCGTAATCGAAACTCATGGTGTAGCAGGCGTAGCCCTCGGCACGGGCCAGGGCGACCACGGTGGCCGAGTCCAGGCCACCGGACAACAGGATGACCGCTTTCTTCTCGCTCATGGGATATCCCTCGAAATCAGCCTGTCGCGCACGCCATGCGCAGGCAGGCAAGGTGAAGTCGTGCCGGATCAGTGACCGGGCTCGTCGTTCCAGAGGATCTTGTGCAGCTGCAGTTGCAGGCGCACGGGCAGGTTGTCGGCCACGATCCAGTCAGCCAGGTCGCGGGCGCTGACTTCCTTGTGGCTGGGCGAGAACAGCACCTCACCCGCTCGCTGATCCAGGCGGTATTCGATCAGCTTGGACACTGCCCAGTCATAGTCCTCGCGGGAGCAGATGACGAACTTCACCTGATCGTTGGCCGTCAGGTGGGCAATGTTCTCGTAGCGGTTGCGGCCGACTTCGGCGGAGCCCGGGGTCTTGAGGTCGACCACCTTGCTCACTCGCGGATCCACGGCGGACACGTCGAGGGCGCCGCTGGTCTCGATGGAAACCTCGTAGCCGGCATCGCAAAGACGCTGCAGCAGCGGGATGCAATTGGGCTGGGCCAGCGGCTCACCGCCGGTGACGCAGATATAGCGCGGCTTGTAGGCGGCGACGCGCTCGAGGATGGCGTCCAGCGTCATGAGCTCACCGCCACTGAAGGCATAGGCGGTGTCGCAGTACTGACAACGCAGGGGGCAGCCGGTCAGGCGCACGAAGACCGTCGGCAGGCCGGCGGTACGTGTTTCCCCCTGCAACGAGTAGAAAATCTCGGTAATTCGCAGGGTTTGATGCATATCAGCCACGGGCGTGACGGCTAAACAGGCCATCCGCCTCCGTTGCGGGATTGAAGATTGGAGGTCGGCGATTCTAACGAAAAAACCCGCGACTGGCGCGGGTTTTCGTGAATCGGAGGTCCGGGATCAGGGCAGACGCTGCAGGTCGCGCTGGGCCAGTTGGGCGGCCGAGCTGCCCGGGAACTGGCTGATGACCTGCTGGAGGATGGTCTTGGCCTTGTCGGTATTGCCCAGGCGCTGCTCGACATCCGCCAGCTTGTACAGGGAGTCCGGCACCTTCGGATGCTGCGGGTAGGCCTGGCCGACACGGGCAAAGGCCTGGCTGGCACCTTGCAGGTCGCCCTTGGCGAGGTTCACTTCGCCCAGCCAGTACTGCGCGTTGCCGGCGTACTGGCTGTTGGGGTACTTGCGCAGGAAGGCGTTGAAGGCCTGGCTGGCCTTGTCGAAGTCCTTCTGCTTGATCAGGTCGAAGGCAGCGTCGTAGTAGAGCTTTTCCTTCGCGGGGTCACCCGGCTCGCTGCTGGCAGCCGGTTGCTGCGCGGGAGCGGCGGGGGTGCCGTTGGCAGCGGGTGCGCCAGCGGCAGGGGAATTCGGGGCTACCGGTGCGCCAGCGGCGGCACCACCGGAAAGGCGACGATCGAGGTCCTGGTAACGCTCCAGGCTTTCCTGCTTCAGGCGCTGGATTTCGTACTGCTGCTCCTCGAGCATGCCACGCAGGCGAGTGATCTCTTCCTGCATTTGCTGGAGCTGCATGAACAGCTCGCCCTGCGCGGAGACGGGGGCCGCGGGGGCCCCTGTCCCGGCGTAGGCAGCGCCAGTCGTACCGTAACCGGCCGGCGGATAACTACCGCCGTAACCGGCGTCGTTGTCCACCACGGGAACCTCAGCCAGCGCCGCGAACGGCAGACCGGAGAGGGCCAGGAAAGTCAGAGCACGACTGGGCTTGCGCATAGCGAATTACTTACGCAGTTCTACGCGGCGGTTTTGCGCCCAGGACTGCTCGTCGTTGCCAGTGGCAACCGGACGCTCTTCGCCGTAGGAAACCAGTTCGGCCTGAGCCGGGGAAACGCCCTGCAGAACCAGGTAGCGCTGAACGGCCTTGGCACGACGCTCGCCCAGAGCCATGTTGTACTCACGGGTACCACGCTCGTCGGTGTGGCCTTCCAGGACAACGCGGTTGCCGTTGGCTTTCAGGTCTTTGGCGTGTACGTCCAGAGCGCGCATGGCTTCCGGCTTCAGGTCGGAGCTGTCGTACTCGAAGTAGAAGGTGGTGATAGCGCGCAGAGCGGCTTCTTCGCTCATGCTGCCATCTACACCGCTACCACCGGCGTTGTAGCCAGCGTTCGGGTCAACGGCACCTTCGCCAGTGCCTTCGCCGCCTTTGGACGAGCAACCAACAGCTACGGCCATAGCCAGAGCGAGAGCGGCAAATTTGCCGAATTTCAGCATTTCCATCATGTAACTCCTAATGAACCCCAGGTGTGTTTAGCAAAGGTATTTTTTAAGGACCGCTTCAGTTCAGGTACGGCGACCAGGACGGTTCGCGAATGTCGCCCTGAACTGTGGGAATCGGGACTCGTACGCGCCCGTTTGTAGACACGAGCATCAGCACGCCGCCCCCCTGCTGGCGAGTTGCGTAGATTAGCATGGTGCCATTAGGCGCAACAGTGGGAGAGTCGTCCAGGCTAGTGCCGGAAAGGATGCGCGGAGCACTGCCCGAGCGGGTCAGATCCTGGGCGGCCACCTTGAAGTTGGTGAAGCCGTCCTGACGGTGGATCATCACCAGCATCTTCTCGTCAGCCGATAGTTTCGGGTTGGCGTTGTAGTTGCCCACGAAGGTCACGCGCTGCGGCTCGCCACCGTTGATGTTGGCCTTGTAGATCTGCGGCTTGCCGGCACGATCCGAGGTGAAATAAATGGTCTGGCCATCGGCGCCCCAGAACGGCTCGGTGTCGATCGCCATGTTATTGGTCACGCGACGCAACTGGCGGCTGCCCAGGTCCATCACGTAGATCTCCGGGTTGCCATCGCGGGACAGCACGAACGCCAGGCGATTGCCTTCCGGAGACCAGGCCGGAGCGCCGTTCAGGCCTTCGAAGTTGGTGATCTGCTCGCGGCGGCCGGTGTCGATGTGCTGGACGAAGATGCGCGGACGCTTCTGCTCGAAGGACACATAGGCAATACGACGGCCATCCGGCGCGTAGCGCGGCGACAGGATCGGCTCGCGGGATTGCAGCAGGGTCACGGCGCGCTGACCGTCGTAGTCGGAACGCTGCAGGGTGTAACGGGTGTTGTTCACCGAGAAGCGCTCTGCGGTCACGTAGAGCATGCGGGTGGAGAACGCACCCTTGACGCCGGTGAGCTTCTCGAACGACTGGTCGGCGATGTAGTGCGCCATGTCACGCAGCTGGTCGGTGGAGCCGCTGACGTTCCCAGCCATGACCTGCTGCTCGGTGGTGACGTTGAACAGGGCGAACTGCACCTGCAGGCGGCCACCGGCCGGAACGACGCTGCCTACCAGCACGTACTGGGCGCCCAGGGCCTTCCAGTCGCGGAAGATCACTTCGCTGGCCTGGGTCGGCAGGCTGATCATGTTCTGGCGCGGGATCGGCTCGAAGTAACCGGAGTTGCGCAGGTCATTGCCGACGACTTCGGAAATGTCGGTGGGCAGCACGGTGCCGCCCTGCCAGCCAAAGGGCACCACGGCGATCGGGGTCGCCCGGTCGGTACCGCTGGTGATCACCAGCGGGTCAGCGGCCTGGACGGAGCCGGCCAGCATGGCGACTCCGATCAGGACGATACGAATCAGGGTTTTCACAGACCTAAATCCTCCGGTTTGAAGATGATGCGGCGCTGCCTGTACATCTGGTCAAAGGTAGCGCGGTCCAATTGTTGCATTTCGGGGATGCGGCCAACGCTGCGGACCGCACTAACGGCCGAGCTGTCGAAGGGCGCATCGCCGCTGGAGCGGGTGACACTGGCGTTGGTGATGGTGCCGTCAGGCAGCATCTCGATCAGTACCTCTACGCTCATGCCGTTACGTGCCGATGGCGGACGGCGCCACTGCTCGCTGACCAGCTTGATGATCAGGTCATCGAGACTGCCTGCGACCTGGTCACCGACCTCGTCAGCCAGGGCCTGCTGGTGACCCACATCCTCGGACAGCAGCTCGGCCAGTGCCGCAGCTTTCTTGTCCTCGGCAGCCTTGCGCTTGGCTTCGTCTGCCGATTTCTTCTTCGCAGCGTCAGCAGCAGCCTTCTTCTTGGCTTCTTCCGCGGCCTTTTTCTTCGCCGCCTCGGCTGTCGCTTTCTTCTTCGCCTCTTCCGCGGCCTTTTTCTTAGCCTCTTCAGCGGCTTTCTTCTTCGCCTCTTCGGCCGCCTTTTTCTTGGCTTCCTCTTCGGCTTTCTTCTTGGCGAAATCGGCCTGTTTCTTCTCTTCGACCTTTTTCGCCTCTTCAGCTTTCTTGGTTTCAGCTACCTGCTTGGCTTCCTCGGCCTTCTTCGCCGCTTCGTCGGCCTTTCGAGCCTCCTCGGCTTTCTTTTGTTCCGCCGCCTTGGCTGCCGCCGCTACCTTCTGTTCCTCAGCCTTCTTCTGCTCCAGCTGCTCGGTTTCATACTGAGGAGCAGTGGTCTGCTTCTTCTCGCCGGCGATCTTCTGGTTGGTCTGGGTAGTGGCCTGGCTCTGGGATTTGAGCTGGTACAGGGTGGCCTGCACGATCGGCCGGGAAGGCGGCAATTCCGGGGTGAAGGCGAAGCTGACGAACAGCATGCCGAACATCAGGGCGTGCAGGGACACGGCCCAGATGGTCGGCCAGAAGTAGCTTTCCGAGGAGGAGCGTTCGCTCTGCTGCTGCATCAGGGCGCCTCGGTGATCAGCCCGACGTTGGCCACGCCAGCCTTCTGCAGGCCGCCCATCACAGCCATCACGGCGCCGTAGTCGACTGTCTTGTCGCCACGAACGAAGACCTGCACGGTCTTACCCTGGCGGCTGTTCTCGGCCATGATGCCGGAGGCCGCCTGGACCAGCTGGTCGAGGGAAACCGAGGTCTCGCTCTTGCGGGTCTGGTCGGTCTGGACCTCTTCGCCCATGTTCCAGTAGTAGGACTTGTCGGCCTTGATGGAGATGGTCAGGACGCGAGCATTGTTGTCCTGCGGCAGGGCCTCGCTGGAGACCTTCGGCAGGTCGACCTTGACGCCCTGGTTGAGCATGGGCGCGGTGACCATGAAGATCACCAGCAGCACGAGCATGACGTCGATGTAAGGCACGACGTTCATCTCGGCGACCGGTTTGCGTTTTTGGCGGATTCTGGCCATTGCTTGAAACCTTTCCTGTCAGGGTCCCGGCGACTTACTCGTCGCTGGTATGCACCTTGCGGTGCAGGATGGCCTGGAACTCGTCGGCGAAGGTGTAGTAGCGGCCAACAAGGGTTTCACCGCGAGCGGCGAAGCGGTTGTAGGCGATAACGGCCGGGATCGCGGCGAACAGGCCGATCGCAGTGGCGATCAGAGCCTCGGCGATGCCGGGGGCCACGGTGGCCAGGGTCGCCTGCTGTACCTGGGCCAGGCCGCGGAAGGAGTTCATGATGCCCCACACGGTACCGAACAGGCCGATGTACGGGCTGGTGGAACCGACAGTGGCGAGGAACGGCAGGCTCTGTTCAAGCTTCTCTTCCTCACGGGAGATGGCCACGCGCATGGCACGGGCAACACCTTCCATCACCGCGTCCGGGTCGACGCCGGCCTGCTGGCGCAGACGGGAGAACTCCTTGAAGCCGGCACGGAAGATCTGCTCCACACCGCAGTCCGGGTCCGGGTTGCTGCCCGCCTGGCGGTACAGCTTGGACAGGTCGATACCGGACCAGAAGCGCTCTTCGAAAGTCTCCAGGGACTTCTTGGCGGCACGCAGCATGTTGCTGCGCTGGAAAATCATGATCCAGGAGGTGACCGATGCGGCCACCAGGGTCAGCATGACCAGCTGCACCACGATACTGGCGTTGCTGATCAGGCTCCACATGGAGGTATGGTCGACGACGTTGGCTTCCACGCTTAATCTCCTGCTGGGAATAGACCCGGGTCGGCGGCGAAGGCTTCACGCAGCGCTTCGGGAATCGCCCGGGGTTTCAAACTGTCGGCACGTACACAGGCAATCAGGAATTGCCCTTCGCATAGCAGTGCATCATCGGAAGCGCGCCTGACCTGTTGACGAAAACGCAGGCTCGCACGGTTCAACTCCATTACCTCGGCACTGACGTTCAGCTCGTCGTCCAGCTTCGCAGGCGCCACATAGCGCGCCTCGGCCGAATGCACGACGAACAGCAGGTTCTCCCCGGCCAGCTCGGACTGGGCAAAGCCCAGACTGCGCAGACGCTCGGTTCGAGCCCGCTCCATGAACTTGAGGTAATTGACGTAGTAGACGATTCCGCCGGCATCGGTGTCTTCGTAATAGACACGACAGCGATGCTGGAACGGCTGGGCCCCATTTTGCGCGCGCATACTCTAGTGCTTACTCCTAAGGTTGCCAATCCGGCCAGGCAACTGTTTTTTCATGGCTGCATCCCTGCCGAGCGCTTCGACCACGGAAGCGTCTAATCGTCACCCGAACCGAACAGATCGGCGGTCGGATTGTCCGCCATACGTTTGGGCAGGTTCAGCCCGAAGTGTAAGTAGGCATGACGGGTGACCACCCTCCCCCTCGGCGTCCGCATGATGTAGCCCTGCTGGATCAGGTAGGGCTCGAGAACATCTTCGATCGTGTGGCGTTCTTCGCTGATCGCCGCCGCCAGGTTGTCGATCCCCACCGGGCCGCCATCGAACTTGTCGATCATCGTCAGCAGTAGACGCCTGTCCTGGTGGTCGAAGCCACGTTCATCGACGTCCAGCAGATTCAGTGCCTTGTCGGCGATGATGCGGGTGATGTGCCCCTCACCACGAACCTCGGCGAAATCTCGCACCCGACGCAACAGGCGGTTGGCGATCCGCGGCGTACCACGGGCACGCCGCGCGATCTCGAAGGCGCCCTCGGGCTCGATCTGCAATCCGAGGATACCGGCGGATCGGGCGACGATGGTCGACAGGTCCTGGGTGCTATAGAACTCCAGGCGCTGGACGATGCCGAAGCGGTCGCGCAGCGGGTTGGTCAGCATGCCGGCACGGGTGGTGGCACCCACCAGGGTGAAGGGTGGCAGGTCCAGCTTGATCGAACGGGCCGCCGGGCCTTCACCAATCATGATGTCGAGTTGGAAGTCCTCCATCGCCGGATAGAGCACCTCTTCGACGATGGGTGAGAGGCGGTGGATTTCGTCGACGAAGAGCACGTCGCCGGCTTCCAGGTTGGTCAGCAGCGCCGCGAGATCGCCGGGCCGCTCCAGTACCGGGCCAGAGGTGCTCTTGATGGCTACGCCCATCTCGCTGGCGATGATGTTCGCCAGGGTCGTCTTGCCCAAACCAGGCGGGCCGAAGATCAGGGTATGGTCGAGGGCCTCGCTGCGCCCCTTGGCAGCCTGGATGAACAGCTCCATCTGCTCGCGCACCACCGGCTGGCCGATGTAGTCGGCCAGCCGCAACGGGCGAATGGCACGGTCCAGCTGTTCGTCGCGGTCGCGACTGCTGGCAGTGATGAGGCGGTCGGCTTCGATCATGCGGACTTACACCATTCCTTTCAGGGCGCGGCGGATCATTTCTTCACTGGACAGCCCGTCTTCCTTGATAGCGGAGACCGCGCGGCTGGCTTCCTGAGGCTTGAAGCCGAGGGCGATCAGTGCGGCCAGGGCGTCATTCTCCGCACTGGAGACTGCCACGCCAACCCTGGGTTCGACCACCAGGGTGGCGATGGCCGGCATGCTTTCCCAGGCTTTGAAGCGATCCTTGAGCTCCACCAGCAGGCGTTCAGCGGTCTTCTTGCCGACGCCCGGAATCTTCACCAGGGTAGAGGTGTCCTGCGCCTGCACGCAGCGCACCAGCTCATCCACTTCCAGGCCGGACATCAGCGCCAGGGCCAGTTTCGGACCAACGCCGTTCAGGCGGATCAGCTCCCGGAACAGCTCGCGCTCACGCTTCTCGAAGAAGCCATAGAGCAAATGAGCATCCTCGCGCACCACCAGGTGGGTGTGCAGGGTCACCGGCTCACCCACCGAAGGAAGGCGATAGAGGGTGGTCATAGGCACTTCCAGCTCATAGCCAACACCGTTGACGTCGAGAATCAGGTGCGGCGGTTGCTTTTCCGCCAGGTTGCCGCGCAGGCGTCCAATCACGAATAGCGTCCTTTGAATTGATTACAAACGGAGACGGCCGCCACGCCGCTTGGCGGTGGCCAGTCCATGGGGAATAAGGCTCTGCCGGTGATGCGCGTGGCACAGGGCGATTGCCAGGGCGTCCGAGGCGTCGATCTGCGGTTTCTGCACCAGCTTGAGCAGGTGCATCACCATCATCTGCACCTGCTGCTTGTCGGCACCGCCGGTACCGGCGATAGCCTGCTTGACCTGGCTGGCAGTGTATTCGGCGATCTCGAGGCCCGCCTCGGCCGCCGCGACGATGGCGGCACCACGGGCCTGACCCAGCTTGAGGGCGGAATCGGCATTGCGCGCCATGAACACCTGCTCGATGCCCATGGTCACCGGCTCATAGGAGCGAATGACTTCGCTGACGCCGCGAAAGACGATCTGCAGGCGCTCGTGCAACGCGCCAGCGCCGGTACGGATGCAGCCCGAGGCGATGTACTCGCAGCCACGCCCGGTGTCACGAACCACACCGTAGCCGGTGATGCGCGAACCGGGGTCGATACCAAGAATCAGGGTCATGCAGCCGCCAACTCCACAGGCCGGTACAAGGCCAGCACACTGTCTATTTATCCAGCCGCGAGTATACGGAGCCGTCCGCCAACAAAAAAGCCGGAAGCGCTCGAGGCGACTTCCGGCTTCGGGATCACGCCAGCACTCAGCCGAGCTGCTCCATGATCTCGTCCGAGATCTCAGCGTTGTGGTAGACGTTCTGGACATCGTCCAGGTCTTCCAGCATGTCGATCAGCTTCATCACCTTCTGCGCGGTTTCCAGGTCGGCGATTGGCGCGGTGATCGACGGGATCATCGCCACTTCAGCCTCGTCGCCCTTGAAGCCGGCGGCGGTCAGCGCCTCGTTCACCGAGAGGAAGTCGGCGAAGGTGGTGTAGACCTCGACGGAGCCGTCTTCGTCAGCCACGACGTCATCAGCACCAGCTTCCAGGGCTGCTTCCATCAGGGCTTCTTCGTTCACGCCAGGCGCGTAGCTGATCTGGCCCTTGCGGTCGAACATGTAGGCCACCGAACCATCGGTACCCAGGTTGCCGCCGCACTTGCTGAAGGCATGACGCACTTCTGCCGCGGTGCGGTTGCGGTTGTCAGTCATGGCTTCGATGATGATGGCCACGCCGCTCGGTGCGTAACCTTCGTAGCTGAGTTCGACCATGTTGTCGGCTTCGTTGGAGCCGGCACCACGGGCGATGGCGCGATCGATGGTGTCGCGGGTCATGTTCGCGGTCAGCGCTTTATCCACAGCCAGACGCAGACGCGGGTTGTCCGCCGGGTTGCCGCCACCATGCTTGGCAGCAACGGTCAGCTCACGGATGAGCTTGGTGAAGATCTTGCCGCGCTTGGCATCCTGGCGTTCTTTGCGGTGCTTGATGTTGGCCCATTTGGAATGACCAGCCATAACTCACTCCGTACTCTCTATAACGGACGGCGCCCTGTGGCGCCGTCTTGGGTTGGTTCTGATTACTCGGCCTTGGCCTGTTCGCGCAGGCGAATGTTCAGCTCGCGCAGGGCCTTGGCGTCCACGGTACCCGGTGCCTGGGTCATGACATCGCCAGCACTCTGGGTTTTCGGGAAGGCGATCACTTCGCGAATCGAAGAAGCGCCGGTCATCAGCATCACCAGACGGTCCAGACCGAAGGCCAGGCCACCGTGCGGCGGTGCACCGTACTTCAGCGCATCGAGGAGGAAGCCGAACTTCTCTTCCTGCTCCGCGTCGTCGATGCCGAGCACGCGGAATACCGCCTGCTGCATGGACTTGTCGTGGATACGGATGGAACCGCCGCCCAGTTCGGTGCCGTTGAGCACCATGTCGTACGCGCGGGACAGCGCGGCGGCCGGGTTGACTTCCAGCTCCTGCGGAGAGCACTTGGGCGAGGTGAACGGATGGTGCAGCGAAGTCAGGCTGCCGTCGTCGTTCTCTTCGAACATCGGGAAGTCCACGACCCACATCGGCGCCCACTCCTTGGTGAGCAGCTTGAGATCATGGCCGACCTTGATACGCAGGGCGCCCAGTGCGTCGCAGACGATCTTGGCCTTGTCGGCGCCGAAGAACACGATGTCGCCATCAACCGCGCCGACGCGGTCGAGGATCACATTGAGGTTCTCTTCGGGGATGAACTTGACGATCGGCGACTGCAGGCCTTCGACGCCCTTGGCGCGCTCGTTGACCTTGATGTAGGCCAAGCCCTTGGCGCCATAGATGCCGACGAACTTGGTGTAATCGTCGATCTGGCTGCGCGGCATGGAAGCGGCGCCCGGTACGCGCAGAGCGGCGACGCGGCCTTTCGGATCGTTGGCCGGGCCGGAGAACACCTTGAATTCCACGCCCTTCAGTTGGTCGGCTACATCGACCAGTTCCAGCGGGATACGCAGGTCAGGCTTGTCGGAGCCATAGCGGCGCATGGCTTCTTCGAACGGCATGTGCGGGAACTCGTCGAACTCGACATCCAGCACTTCCTTGAACAGCTGACGCACCATCTTCTCGGTGATTTCGATGATGTCGCTTTCTTCCAGGAAGCTGGTCTCGATGTCGATCTGGGTGAATTCCGGCTGGCGGTCGGCACGCAGGTCTTCGTCACGGAAGCACTTGGCGATCTGGTAGTAGCGGTCGAAGCCGGCCACCATCAGCAGCTGCTTGAACAGCTGGGGCGACTGCGGCAGGGCGAAGAAGTGGCCCGGGTAGGTACGGCTCGGCACCAGGTAGTCGCGTGCGCCTTCCGGAGTCGGGCGACCGAGGATCGGAGTCTCGACGTCGAGGAAGCCGTTTTCGTCCAGGTAGCGGCGGATGCTGCTGGTGATGCGCGCGCGCAGCTTCAGCTTGGCAGCCATTTCCGGACGACGCAGGTCGATGAAGCGGTAGCGCAGGCGGGTTTCTTCGCCCACGTCGGAGTATTCGTCCAGCGGGAACGGCGGGGTCTCGGCCTGGTTGAGGACTTCCAGCTCGTAGCCCAGCACTTCGATGGCACCGGACGCCATGTTGGAGTTACGCGCGCCTTCCGGACGCAGGCGGACTTTGCCGGTGATCTTGACCACGAACTCGCTGCGGACACGGTCGGCGCGGGCGAAGGTTTCTTCGCGATCCGGGTCGAACACCACCTGGGCCAGGCCTTCGCGATCACGGATATCGAGGAAAATGACCCCGCCGTGGTCGCGGCGGCGGTGTACCCAACCGCAGAGGGTGATTTCCTGGCCGTCCAGGCTCTCGTTCAGTTGGCCGCAATAGTGGCTGCGCATCATGGTCGTGTTTCGCTTCTCTTGAGTCGTGAATTCGTCCGCCCGCCCTGAGGCGACGGAGCATCCGGCGGAGGTGCAACCCCCTGCCGGACAGGCCGGGGTTCGCGGCAAAGAGCGGGATTATATAGCGTAAATTGCTACCGCGCAGCCGCCCTCCCCTCCACCCCGCGAGCCCTGATCGGGAGCGGGTTCCCTTGCTGGGCCACCGGGCAGTGTCTAAGCTCGCCAGCACTCGCCCGACGGACGGACGCGAAGCACACAAGGAAGGAGTGAAGATGCAGTCGCTTGCAGGGAAAGTCGCAGTCATCACGGGAGCGGGGTCCGGCATCGGCCGCGCCCTCGCCCATCAGTTGGCAGACATGGGTTGCCATCTGGCCCTTGCCGACATCGACGCCGACGGTCTCGAAGCCACCGCAACGCCACTGCGCCGCGAAGGCCTGCAACTATCCACCCACGCACTGGACGTCTCCGATCGCGAGGCCGTTCACGCTTTCGCCGACAGCGTTATGGCCCGACACGGGCGAACCGACCTGGTGATCAACAATGCCGGCGTGGCGGTTTCCCAAACCATCGCTGAGCTGCGCTACGACGATTTCGAATGGCTGATGGGCATCAACTTCTGGGGCGTGGTCCACGGCACCAAGGCCTTCCTTCCTCACCTGCTGAACCAGGGCGAAGGGCATATCGTCAACGTATCGAGCATCTTTGGCATCGTCAGCATGCCCACCCAGGGCGCCTACAATGCCAGCAAGTTCGCGGTGCGAGGCTTCACCGAAGCACTGCGACAGGAACTCTGCGGCACCGCCATCAAGGTCAGCTGCGTTCACCCGGGCGGCATCCGCACCAATATCGCCCGCTCGGCACGCTTCTATCGGGGTATCGATGGCAAGACAGATGCAGCCAAGGCGGCCGTCCATTTCGACAAGCTGGCGCGCACCTCGGCACAGCAGGCGGCGCAGGTCATCATCAAGGGCATGCAAGCCGGACAGCCACGCATCATGGTCGGCGCCGACGCCCGCTTCCTCGATCACCTGCAACGTTTACTGCCCGCCAGCTACCCGCGGCTACTGGGCAAACTGCTAAATAAGAAATGAAGCCAGCGATGACCAATAACTTCTGAGCATTGCATTCATTGATAGAAGACAAGGCTGACCAGTACCCGGCCCGTGTTAGGCTTTTTCCATCACGGGCCCGGTCTGGGCCGCAAGCTACCGAGAGGAGAACTGGTATGGAAATCAACATCGGAATCGCGGAACAGGATCGCGCAGCCATCGCAGAGGGCCTCTCCCGCCTGCTGGCTGACACCTACACCCTCTATCTCAAGACCCACAATTTCCACTGGAACGTCACCGGCCCGATGTTCAACACCCTGCACCTGATGTTCGAAGGCCAGTACAACGAACTCGCCCTGGCGGTCGACTCCATCGCCGAGCGTATCCGCGCCCTGGGCTTCGCAGCCCCCGGCACCTACGCAGCCTACGCCCGCCTGTCCTCCATCAAGGAAGAAGAAGGTGTGCCGGCCGCCGAAGACATGATCAAACAACTGGTGCAGGGCCAGGAGGCGGTAGTCCGCACTGCCCGTGGCATTTTCCCGCTGCTGGACAAGGTCAGCGACGAGCCCACCGCTGACTTGCTGACCCAGCGCATGCAAGTCCACGAAAAAACCGCGTGGATGCTCCGCAGCCTGCTCGCCGCCTGACCTTCAGGCGCTTCAAAAAGGCCCGGGAAACCGGGCCTTTCGCTATGCGCGACAGTCCGCCTGATCTATGCTCTGGCAATTCGACATCCCTCCACAGTGAAGTGCATGAGCCAGCCTCCGAAACATCCGTCGCTGCTTGAGCTTTTCCCCGAAGAAACCCGTGAGGCCGCCGACCTGCTCAAGCAGGCCGTTCCTCATATGGTGCGGCACTCCATTCCGCCGAACCCGGTGCATTACGCCCTCTGGTACACCTACAGCAAGGGCATGGAGCCTGACCTCAATCGCCGCCTGGACAAGATCACCAACGACTTCGATGTCTTCCCCCCTGATTCGGCCCTCAAGCTGTTTCGCGAGTACATCATCCGTGGCGAGCTTGAGGAAGCGCGCCAGGGGCAGCAGCAGGTCATCGACCTGGTGGATGATATCGAGGGTGATGTCAGCCGCAGCGTCAGCGGTAGCCAGGCGTACCAGAGCAGCCTGACAGCCGGACTGGCGGCACTCCACGAGCCCATCATCGACGACCTTCCCAGCGTGCTGAACCACCTGCAGGAAAGCACCCAACTGATGCAGGAACAGCAGGAGCAATTCCTCTATCGCCTGCAGGCCGCCCAAGCGGAAATCCAACACCTGCGTAACCAGTTGGAGCGTGCACAGCTGGCTGCCACGCTGGATGGCCTGACCCAGGTATTCAACCGCCAGGCCTTCACCCGCCTGCTGGAACAGTCCCTGAAGAACGGCCAGGAAGGCCTCGCGCTAGTAATGCTGGATATCGACCACTTCAAACAATTCAACGACCAGTTCGGCCATCCGCTCGGGGATCGCGTGCTCCAGCACGTCGGCCAGCTACTGCGGGAACTGCTACCACCTCGCGGCATGGCGGGTCGTTACGGTGGGGAAGAATTCTGCGTGTTGTTGCGTGACTGCCAGAACCTGAACACAGCCCGCACCTTCGCCGAGCAACTGCGCAATAAAATGCAGGCGCTGCGCGTGAAGGTCCGCCGCACGGATCAAGTGCTCGACACCATCACCGCAAGCTTCGGCCTCGCCCTCGCGGAACCCGGCGACACCCTCGAAAGTCTCATCACCCGAGCCGACGACGCCCTCTACCAGGCCAAGCGCAATGGCCGCAACCAGGTGCATCCCGCAGCCCCTGAAGCAGCGCTAACCGCTTGATTTGAGTAGCCCTGTCCTTTGCTGTTAAATACAGCCGGTGCCGCAAGTCGACCTGTGACCTGCGGCATAGGCCGGCTCCATGCCCTTTTCATCCCGCATGTACCGGCTCTTTTCCGTCTGAGATTCCGTTTCCAAGGTGAATCCATTGAACATGTTGAAAATCGTCCATCTGTTGACGGGCGCTGCCGCTTTATTGCTGTCCTTCATTCCTAGCCTGCGCGCCGACGCCCTGCCCTACCTGCAACAACCCGAAGCCCTTTACCTGGCCTTCTTCGGCCTGCTCAACCTGCTGCTGGCACCGGTGGTTCCGGCCTGGGCCAAGGGACTGCACAACCAGCTGCAGACCCTCGTCTCAGCCCTGCTGGTCCTGGCGGTGATCTTGCAAACGCTGATCCTCCTGGCGCCGATGCCCGAAATCGGTGCTCAACCGGCCATCCTCGTCAGCCTTCTGACCGTGATCCTCGCCGTTGCCCTGCACCTGGCCATCAACCTGCGCAAGGTGACCCAGGCTCCGCTGCTACCCCAGGACATGTCCAACCGCGAAACCGGAACGGTGAAGTGGTTCAACACATCCAAGGGCTTCGGCTTCATCTCTCGCGATTCCGGGGATGACATCTTCGTGCACTTCCGCGCCATCCGCGGGGAAGGTCACCGCGTGCTCATCGAAGGGCAGCGCGTGGAGTTCTCGGTCATCCAGCGGGACAAAGGCCTGCAGGCAGAAGATGTGATTGCCGCTCTCCCCAGCCGACGCTGAAACAGATGAAAAAGCCCGCCAATTGGCGGGCTTTTTTGTGCCCTCAATAATGAGGCGGTGGCGCCTCATCCTCGTTCGACCCGAACTGGCTGAGGAGCTCTTCCTGACGCCTGGCCAGAGCCGACACTTGGAGTTGCAGGCGATCCACCAGACGCTGCTGTTCGACCAGGATGTCGTTGAGGGTCTGGATGGTGTCGTCCTGGAAGGCCAGCCGGCTCTCCAGGTCAGCGATGCGCATTTCCAGACTCATGCCTCAACCCTCCACAAAGCGGAAATCATCGGCCAACACCAGACGCAGCTTGGCGAGAATGGCGGCCACTTGCTCGGGCGAGTAGGCCACCGCCGGATGACGACCCCAGACCGGCGACGGCCAGGCCACGTCCTCGCGGCGACGCACGATCACGTGCATGTGCAACTGGCTGACTACATTGCCCAGGGTTGCGACGTTCATCTTGTCGGCACCGAAGGTGTCCTTGAGGGTCTCGGCCAGGAAAGTGGTTTCCTGCCAGAGCTGGCGCTGCTCGTCAGCACTGAGCTGGAACAGCTCGCTGACCTCTTCGCGACGCGGCACGAGAATGAACCAGGGGTATTGGGCGTCATTCATCAACAGCAGCCGGCACAGGGGGAAATCACCGATGGGCAGGGTGTCCTGCTGAAGTCTTGGGTCCAGGGCGAACATACTGGCCTCTCCTGTTCGACTGTAGGGAATTCGAGATTAGCACCCCCGACCTAACGACCGGCACAGGGGCGCGCAGCATAGCCAAGGCTCACGGCGAGCGGAACTCGCTCGTTGGCACCACCTATATAGAGGAAGCCTCTGTCACGACGCGCACCAGGATCGCGCACGCTTAACATTTCGTTACCTACCGCCACACTCGGGTTACGCACCGCCTGCCACGACGCGGGGTAGAGGCTTTCCCAGACCGTTCAGGCAATGCCTGTCAATAGCCATCTAGCGCGCAAAATGCCTCATTTCAGGGCAGTGGCTTTTCGTATCAGGCATAGGTAGATCAGGCACTGGAAGAGCGGCAGCGAGCGCCCCCTGTGGCAAATGCCAGTTTTCTTTCCATACTTGGTCGTTTGTGCACGTTTGTTGCTTGGCTGGAGCCAGGTCACACGCGGGAAGGGGAGCGAATCCAATGGACGCCCACCCGCACCGTGCCTCGGATACATAGGGGTTGAAGGGATGCAAGAGCGAACCTATAGATATGCGACACACTTCTTCTCGATTTGCGACAGCACTGTGAAGAAATCGTAAGGACTAGGTTTCAACTATCGCCAATATTGTCGCCGTGCTATAAGTTAGCGCCGACACAAAAAGAAAGAACCGCCTTCAATCAATAAAGAAAGCGGCGAGAATCTTCAAAACCAAAGGAGCAATCACAATGCAAGTGATGAAGTGGAGCGCACTGGCTCTGGCCGTGACCGCCGGTACCACTCAATTGGCTTTTGCCAGCGCCCAAAGCGATTCCAAGGGCTTCCTGGAAGACAGCAGCCTGAATCTGCTTAACAAGAACTACTACTTCAATCGCGACTTCCGCGACGGTGGTCGTAACAACTCCGGTCGCAATGCACTCAAACCCGCCAATGAGCGTAAGGGTTACCGCGAAGAGTGGGCCCACGGCATTATGGGCTTCTATGAGTCGGGCTTCACCCAGGGCACTGTGGGCTTCGGCGCTGACGCCTATGGCTTCCTCGGCATCAAACTGGATTCGGGCGGTGGTCGCACCGGCACTGGCCTGCTGCCGATCGGATCCGACGGTCGCCCGCAGGACGACTACAGTGAAGCGGGTGGTGCAGTTAAGCTGCGCCTGTCCAATACCGTGCTGAAATACGGCGAAATGCGCACCACCGCACCGGTATTTGCCACTTCCCACAGCCGCCTGCTGCCGGAAACCGCCACCGGCTTCCACCTGAGCAGCGAAGAAATCGAGAACCTGGCTCTCGAAGCCGGTCACTTCACTGCCTACAACAACCGTGACTCCACCAACAGCGATGACGAGCTGCTGATCAACTACGGTGCCAATGAAGTCGGCAAGACCATGGACTACGTCGGTGGCGCCTACGGCATCAACGACCAGCTGAGCGTATCCCTGTACGGCGCCAAGTTCGAAGACACCTGGAACCAGTACTACGGCAACGCCAACTACACCCTGCCGATCACTGACGACCAGAGCCTGAACTTCGACTTCAACATCTACCAGACCAACGACACTGGTAAGAAGCTGCAGGGCGAGATCGACAACACCACCTTCAGCATCGCCTCCACCTACACCATTGGCGCGCACAGCTTCCTGCTGGCCTACCAGAAAGTAGACGGTGACACTCCGTTCGACTACGTCGGCGGTGACTCGATCTTCCTGTCCAACTCCATGCAGTACTCCGACTTCAACGGCGCGAACGAGCAGTCCTACCGTGCTGGCTACACCCTGAACATGGCTTCCTACGGCGTACCGGGCCTGACCTTCATGGCCACCTACGTCTACGGCGACGACATCGACGGCACCAAGGCTGACCCGGACGGCGGCTACGCCGACCTGCAAGGCGCCGACGGCAAGCACCGCGAAACCAACCTGGACCTGAAATACGTAATCCAGGAAGGCGCGGCCAAAGACCTGTCCTTCCGTGCTCGTCAGGCGTTCCACCGCGCCAACGACGATCAGGCCGAAGGCGATATCGACGAGTTCCGCCTGATCGTCGAGTACCCGCTGAGCATCCTGTAATCACAGGATCGGTACTTCGATACATCAAAAAGGAAGCCCGACATGAGAATGTCGGGCTTCTTTTTTTGGAAATGAATCAACTACTGCTCAAAAAACATTCACCACGTTCAGTGCGGCAATACATAAGTACCGGTCACGTGCGCAACTAGATCCTCTTCCGCCCCTTGTGAATAAAGTGAAACTTCACATACCGCTTGACGCCGACCCAGTTTAAGAATATGCGCCTCGGCAAGTAGATCCACCGGCTTGGGTCTGGCCAGGAAGTTGATATTCAAGTTGGATGTCACTGCCATTTCGACTTTACCCAACCGTCCCAACACCACTGCATACATGGCGGCATCGGCCAACGCCATGATTGTAGGCCCGGACAATGTTCCTCCCGGTCGCACCAATCTGGGCTGGAAGGGCACGCGCGCCAGCGCTCCCCGCTCATCCATCCGCTCGATCCGGAGGTCGATGTCTTCCGCCATTGGCACACCATTGCGAATGAGCGCCTCCACCTGCTCCGCTGTCAGACTCACTACGTCGCCCTCCCCGCTCTGCCGGACCACAATCCTGTACGCCACTTGATCAGCGCCGTACAATGCCGAGCCATTCAAACCCATCGCAACCGACAAAACGGCCAAACATGCGTACCAGTCAGTACCTGCTGTCTACCCTCAAGGAAACCCCCGCCGATGCCGTGGTGATCAGCCACCAGTTGCTGCTGCGCGCCGGCATGATCCGCAAGCTCGCTTCCGGCCTCTACACCTGGCTGCCAATGGGCCTGCGTGTTCTGCGCAAGGTCGAGGCGGTGGTCCGCGAAGAGATGAACGCCGCTGGTGCGCTGGAAGTATTGATGCCCGCCGTGCAGCCTGCCGAACTGTGGCAGGAATCCGGTCGTTGGCAACAGTACGGCCCTGAGCTGCTGCGTCTGAAGGATCGCCATGAGCGCGATTTCTGCGTCGGCCCGACCCACGAAGAAGTCATCACCGACATGGCGCGCAACGAGCTGAATAGCTACAAGCAGCTGCCGCTGAACTTCTACCAGATCCAGACCAAGTTCCGTGACGAGATCCGTCCGCGCTTCGGCCTGATGCGGGGCCGCGAGTTCGTGATGAAGGATGCCTACTCCTTCCATATGAACCAGGAATCGCTGCAGGAAACCTACGACCGCATGCACCAGGCTTACTGCAATGTGTTCAGCCGCCTGGGCCTGGATTTCCGTCCCGTACTGGCCGACACCGGCTCCATCGGCGGCACCGGCTCCCACGAGTTCCACGTGCTGGCCGAGTCCGGTGAAGACGACATCGCCTTCAGCGACAGCTCCGATTACGCCGCCAACGTCGAAAAGGCCGAAGCCCTGCCCCGCGAGACCGAGCGTCCCGCACCGAGCCAGGAGCTGAAGCTGGTCGACACCCCGAACACCAAGACCATTGCCGACCTGGTGGAAAACTTCGGTCTGGCGATCGAGAAGACCATCAAGACCCTGGTGGTCCACGGCGCCGAGGAAGGCACCCTCGTGGCGCTGATCATTCGTGGCGACCACGAACTGAACGAAATCAAGGCTGCCAACCTGCCCCAGATTGCCAACCCGCTGGTGTTCGCCAGCGAAGCCGAACTGCGCCAAGCCATTGGTGCCGGTGCCGGCTCGCTCGGCCCGCTGAACCTGCCGCTGGCTTGCGTAGTCGACCGTTCCGTTGCCCTGATGAGCGACTTCGCCATCGGCGCCAACATCGACGACAAGCACTACTTCGGCGTGAACTGGGAGCGCGACCTGCCGCTGCCGGAAGTCGCCGACCTGCGCAACGTGGTCGCTGGCGACCCGAGCCCGGACGGCAAGGGCACCCTGGTGATCAAGCGCGGCATCGAAGTGGGCCACATCTTCCAGCTGGGCACCAAGTACAGCGAAGCCATGAAGCTGAGCGTGCTGAGCGAGCAAGGCAAGCCGGTGACCCTGATCATGGGCTGCTACGGCATCGGCGTGTCCCGCGTGGTGGCTGCCGCTATCGAGCAGAACTATGACGAGCGCGGCATCCTCTGGCCGGCGGCCCTGGCGCCCTTCCAGGTCGCCCTGGTGCCGCTCAAGTACGAGACCCCGGCCGTCAAGGAAGCGACCGACAAGCTCTACGCTGAACTGCGCGCTGCGGGCGTCGACGTGCTGCTGGACGACCGTGACAAGAAGACCAGCCCTGGCGTGAAGTTCGCCGACATGGAGCTGATCGGCATTCCGCACCGCATCGTGGTGAGCGAGCGTGGCCTGGCCGAAGGCAACCTGGAATACAAGAACCGCCGCGAGGCCGACAACCAGGCTGTAGCGGTCACTGAGGTTCTGTCCTTCATCACTGCCCGCGTGAATCGCTGATCGAGAAAATGTCCAAGCGCAGTTCCCATTACCTGACCGGCGCCGCCTTGTGCGGCGCCCTCTTCGTCAGCGGTTGTGCCAACCATTTGCCGCAACGCAGCGAGCACGAGGAGCGAGTCGAGCGCAAATTGCTCAATCACAGCCTGCAGATCGAGGTGGGTGATCCCCAGGTCCTGGAACTGCCGCAGCGACGCGTCCGCATCAACGAGCAGAAGACCTTCGAAGTCACCGAGTTCGAGGTTAGCCGTCACTACGACCGCTACACCCCCTACCAGCCCTGGCGGGAACTCTACGAGGTTCCGCTGGGTGCGGTAGCAGTGGTTGCTGGCGTCGGCGCCAATGTGCTCAATGTGGTACTGCTCGGCAGTCTGCCAGACACCGCCACCAGGGACTGGATCAGCTATGGCTTCGCCGGCCTCAACCCGGCAATGAACGTCGAGTCCAACGGCCGTTCCGAACAGAACCTGGCCAGCCTCGACGAGAAGCAGATGGACAAGCGCATGGAATACTCCAGCACGCCATGGGCGGAGCGTCCGGTGCTGGTCAAGCTGGGCAACCACACCCATGAGCTGCTCACCGATCGCAATGGCATCCTGCGTCTCAATCTGCTGGACGGTCCCTTTGCCGATCAGGACGTCAGCCGCATCGGCAAGTTGCAGCTGAGCGTCGAAGATCCCACGGACAGCGCCCGAGCCGACGCCACCCTGGGCATCAGCCACTCCCTGCGCGGAAAGCTGGCGGAAGCCCATTCGCTGATCTTCGAAGACCTGGAGGACGATGAAGTCCCGCAGTGGGTCCATCGCGTCAAGCGCCTGTCGGAACTGGGCCTGGAAGAAGAAGCCAGCGAACTGGAGCAGAGCCTGATCGAGCTGACCCGAAACGATCCGGAACTGCAGCAGGAGTTTCTCCAGTCGCTGATGAAGGATGCCGGGCGCCTGGCAGCCGATCCGGGCGATTCGGACTGAGTGAATCCGGGAGCGAGCGCGTCTCGCTCCCGCCTCGCGGCATCAGCGCCGCACGATGAAGCCGGTAATTCCCTGCAGCGGTTGCTCCTGAAGCTCAACGCCGGTCACCTTCGCCTCGGCAGGCCCCTGTTCAAGCCAGCCGGCCAATTCGCGCACAGCGTCTTCCTCCCCCTCCAGAAGCACCTCGACCCGGCCATCCGCCAGGTTGCGTACCCAGCCATCCAGCTCCAGGCGGTCGGCCTGTTCCTGGGTCGACTGGCGGTAATAGACACCCTGGACCTTGCCGCTCACGTAGCCGTGCAGACAGATTTTTGCCATGCCCCTAGCCCCCCTTGCGCAATTCTTCGAGGCGGGCGGTGAGGCCGGCGGCAGTTTGCTCACCCATCAGGCGCTCCCGCAGTTTTCCCTGGGCATCGATGATGTAGGTGACAGGCAGAGCCTCGCTCCGAGGCAGGTCGTAACGCTTGGACGGGTCCTCCGCCAGTACGGTGAACTGGATGCCCATTTTCTGCGTGGCCTGGCCAAGCTCGCTGCCTTGCAGCCCGTCGAAATTGACGCCCAGCACTTTCACGCCCTTGTCCTTCTGTTGCTCCGCGAGGGCGTTCAACTCGGGAATTTCCGTACGGCAGGGCGCGCACCACTCGGCCCAGTAATTGATAACGAGCCACTGGCCTTCGAGGCGCTCAACCGTTACCTTCTGCCCATGCTGATCGACGCCCACGTCGTCCGAGCAGCTGGCCAGGAGCAGGCCGGCGCCCATCAGAGCGAACACCCCTATTACAGCCTGGAGTCGCGATCCCATGCATTCGGTCCTCGTGTACGCGGGGTTGATATGACGCTGGATGCCTTGCGCCTGGAAGTGCCGGACATCCTGGAAGAGAACAGCACTCCGCTGGCAAGCGTGCCGACGCTCCTCGCACAAGCGCGCCAACTCCCTCAGGATAGTGCCCTGCAGCAGGTCCTGGCTCATTTGTTCAGGCTCAACCGCAGCGCTCTGACCTTACTCGAAAGGCAGCGCGTGCTGCAAAGTTTCAGCGAGGAGTTCCGCCACTACACCCAGGCTGCTCAGGACCGGGCTGTGCCATCCGGCCTCTTCGTCAAGCTCTGCGACGAACTGGCCTGCGGCTTCAAACGCCTGTTGCTGCAGATTCTCCAGGGTCACCAGCCGTCACGCCCGCACCTGGCCTGGTGCCTATACATGGCCCAGCACTTCCTCGCCCAGACCCAGTTGCGCCACTACCAGCTCTATCAGGAGCCAGGCCCAGGGCTCTGGCGCGACAGCCATTTGCTGTACTGGATCGGCGAGCACCAGCAGTGCCTGGACGAACCGGTCGCCGCCGCCTTCCGCCCCACGCCGGCCAATACTCTGCGGGGGCTTTACCAGCAGATGCTACTGCTTGCCCTGAGCAACCCCTTCCACCTGAGCGAAGGCGAATGCCCGCTTCTCTTCGGCGCCCTGGCGCCGATCGCCGGCCTTGCGCGGCTGCTGCCGTGGGACGAGGACGACGAGAACGGCAGCCCGACCGTCGACCTGACCGAGTCCCAACCCTGTCTGCCGCTGGACCAGCACCCCGATGGCGCCAATACCTACCTGCGCCGCTTTGAATTGGGTGCCCTGCTGATCGCCCTGCATGAGCCCTCGCCCCTGCGCAGCGAGAGCGAGCACGAGCTCCTGGAGAGGGTCCGCCAACACTGGCTGGGACGACAGCAACGCCGCCACCCCCGTACCGAACAGACCGGAAGCTGCCAGCTGGTGGTGGGCCTGAGCTCCATCCATGCTGACCTACTGACGCAACACCCCGGTCGCAGCGGCGCCCAGGTGCTCGATGCCAGCCCGGGCGGCGCCCGCCTGCTCTGCCATGGCAACCTCGCGAACCAGTTACCGGTAGGCCAACTGGTGCTGGTGCAGACCCAGAGCACACCGGTCCTCGCGCTGGTGCGCTGGCGTTACCAGAACACCGAGGGCCTGCACCTCGGCGTGCGCTACCTCAAGGGCCTGCCCCGCCCGGTCTGGCTACGCCGCGCACCCAGCGCCCAGACACACCCCGGCGTCCTGCAAAGCACGCCCGAGCCCGGCAATGGCTGGCATCACGGTCTCTGGCTACCGGGCAAGCAGTTCGTTGAAGGGGAAAATCTCTGGCTGCAACTGGCCAGCGTCCACAATCAGGCCATCGTCCCGCTACCGGCCCCCAACCTCCGCACCTCATTGGTGGCTCGCTATCCCCTGCAGCTTGCCTGAGTGGTCAAACTGCGAGGCGGGTCACGCCAGCCGGCGGCCAAGGCGCACAGTTCGCATGGGATTGGCTGCTTATAATTGAATACCACCGGTACGAACGTACCCTTTCCAGCCTGGATGCCCCATGCAACAGCACGACAGCCTGATCGGCCCGGTTCCTGCCCGCGTCGTCGAAGTCGCCCGCTCCACCCTCACGGCCTTCGACGGTCGGGTGGCGGACTTCAATGTGGCGGCCTGGCTGCACCTGCCCGGCATGACGGATCTGCCCGTGTCACTGATGGTGGTCTACATGGATGGCAGCCAGCGCCGCGAGGTTGCGGTGGATCACGGCAAGCTCAACCCCAAGGGCAAGATCCTGCTGTCGGGCGTCGCCCGCTTGCCGTTCAAGCAAAAGATAGAACAGATGCAGGTGCGCCTGCGCTCCGCCGTTCCGATCAAGGGGCTGCTGGTGGAAGAACTCTTCGTGCAAGCGGTGGAGCTGGCCGAGCAGGCCAGTCGCCAAGTCCGCGCCTGAAACCGGTTTCAGCCAGGTAGAGCGCGATTGCCCTCAAGGGCCGGCCGCTCGGTTTCGTCCTGCTCTTCTTGCAAAGTCAGCGGGGCCAGGGATTCTGGCCAGTGACGGAATTTCAGCCCGGTCACCCGGTTCAATCCCTCCAGCGCCCGTTGCGGTGCGCGCTCGTGCAAGTGAATCAGCTTGTCTTTCGCGGTACCCATCGCTTCCATCCCCTGGCCATCGTTTTGATGGCCTCTTCCTTGTCAGTGCCATAAACATGCCAATCACTGCGGCCTGCTGTTGCATGGACCGCAGCGGAGTTCGCCTGGTTCACTCACCGGCTGACTGACAATTTTCGTCAGTCGTTTCCCGGCTTGAGCCATTGCGCCAGGCTGCCACCGAACAAGGCTTGCTGCTCTTCCTGAAGCAACTCCAGCGCCTTGCGCAGTGGCGGATACCACGCTTCGTCCAGATGCTCGGGCAACTGCCCCAGCCGTGGTAGGGGCCAGGGCATATGGACGAGCAATTGATGGAAACTGTAGCCGCTCAGATCACGGCAGAGCACCCAGGAACCTCCACTGGCGCGGCAGACCAGGTGCTGGCTTTCCAGCAACTCCAGCATTTCCAGCCACTCATCCTCCGGCAGGTGCCAGCCGGCACGCTGCACGTCCAGGTGGCGCACCGGCATGCCGCGCATCTGGCGGTCGTGGAACACCCGCAGGATGCCCAGCAGCACCAGCAGGCGGGGCAGCGCGCGGCGACG
Source organism: Pseudomonas sp. BN411 (assembly GCF_029871235.1). Taxonomy (GTDB): domain Bacteria; phylum Pseudomonadota; class Gammaproteobacteria; order Pseudomonadales; family Pseudomonadaceae; genus Metapseudomonas. The sequence goes on along the minus strand of NZ_SSOM01000067.1, from coordinate 371,033 downwards.
CCAGTGCCAGGGCGTGGAAAGGTTGCACACCAGTTCAGCGCCGAACAGCACGATCACCCAGGACAGGTAGATCCACAGCAGAAACAGCGGCACCGTCGCGAAAGCGCCATAAATCAGCTGGTAGCCGGGGAAGAAGCTGACATAGAGGCCGAACAGTGCCTTGGCCGCCTCGAACAACAATGCGGTGAAGACGCCACCTGCCAGGGCATGGCGCACCGGCACCCGGGCGTTGGGCACCGCCGCATAGATCAGGGTGAAGGCCGCGATGCTGGAAAACAGAGGCGTGAAGCTGAGCAGGGTCTTGGCGCCAATCAGCGCATCCAGGCCGGAAATCAGCGATAGCGAGGTAATGTAGGTACTGACGGCGAAACCGGCGCCCAAGAGCAACGGGCCAAGACTGAGGATCGCCCAGTAGAGCAGGAAGCTGGAGACGCCCCGGCGCGGCTGACGCACCCGCCAGATGGTGTTGAAGGCCTTTTCGATGGTCACCAGCATCATGAAGGCGGTCACCACCAGAAGGCCGACACCGACCCATGTCAGGTGCCGCGCCTGCACCGTGAAGCCACGCAGGTACTCCTGCAGGGTTTCCCCGGTGGACGGGACGAAGTTGTGGAAGATGAAGCTCTGGATCTGCTCGCCCGTGCCCTGGAAAGCCGGTATGGCCGAGAGCATGGTGAAGGTCACCGTCATCATCGGCACCACGGCGAACAGGCTGGTGTAGGTCAGGGCCGCAGCGCTGTTGGTGCCACGATCGGCAATGAACCGCTGTAGCAGGAAGCGCCAGAATTCGACGACGTCGGTGAGGCGTTGGCGCATTCCATCTCCTTGATTCTGATCGACCCGGCCCGGCTCAGCAGACCGCAAGCGCGGCGCACGGTTCAGGCGGGCACCACGACGCGGTTAGAATAGCCGCCTCGACCAAGCCCATGCGACCCCCGACATGACTGAACTGACCCTCTACCACAACCCGCGCTGCTCCAAGTCCCGCGGTGCCCTGGAACTGCTGGAAGCCCGCGGCCTGGCCCCCACCATCGTGCGCTACCTGGAAACCCCGCCCAGCACCGCCGAACTGCGGGACCTGCTGGCCAAGCTGGGGCTGACCGCCCGCCAGTTGCTGCGCACCGGTGAAGACGAGTACAAGGCCCTTGGCCTGGACGACGCCAGCCTCTCGGAAGAGCAACTGATCGCCGCCATGACCGCCCACCCCAAGCTGATCGAACGTCCCATCCTGATCGTCGGTGACAAGGCCGTGGTGGGTCGTCCGCCGGAGAAGGTACTGGAGATCCTGCCTTGAGCGCGCCCTACATCCTGGTCCTCTACTACAGCCGCCACGGCGCCACCGCCGAAATGGCCCGGCAGATCGCCCGTGGCGTCGAGCTGACCGGCCTGGAAGCGCGCCTGCGCACCGTGCCGGCGGTGTCGACCGAATGCGAAGCGGTCGCCCCGGACATCCCGGCCGATGGCGCTCTCTACGCCACCCTGGACGACCTGCGCCACTGCGCCGGACTGGTCATGGGCAGCCCCACCCGCTTTGGCAACATGGCCGCGCCCCTGAAGTACTTCCTCGACGGCACCAGCAGCCTCTGGCTCACCGGCGAGCTGGTGGGCAAGCCAGCCGCGGTATTCACCTCCACCGCGAGCCTGCATGGCGGCCAGGAAACCACCCTGCTGTCGATGCTGCTGCCGCTGATGCACCACGGCATGCTGGTCACCGGCCTGCCCTACAGCGAACCGGCACTGCTGGAAACCCGCGGCGGCGGCACGCCCTATGGCGCCAGCCACCACGCTGGCGCCGATGGCAAGCGTCCGCTGGACGAACACGAGATCGCCCTGTGCCGCGCACTGGGCCAACGCCTGGCGCAAACCGCCCAACGCCTGGAGGCCCCGCGTGGCTAAAGAACCCAAGAAACTGCCGGAACTGGACTGGCTGGCGCCGCGCATGTCGGTCAGCCGGGTAGTCAGCCTGGCGAGCTTCATCGCCCTGGCCGTGCTGCTGACGGTAAATACCCTGTTCTTCGCCGACCTCCACGGCGCACGAACCTGGGTCGTCCTGGCCATCCTGCTGGTCCCCCTGGCGCTGCTCGCCCCCGGCATGATCCTCGGCAACGCCCGCGCGCACGCCTGGGCGTGCTTCGTGGTGAACCTCTACTTCATCCAGGGCGTCCTCGCCGCCATCGACCCCGCGCGTAGCCTGTTCGGCTGGCTGGAAGCCGGCCTCAGCCTGCTGCTGTTCTGCGCGGCGCTGCTCTATACGCGCTGGCGCTTCCAGTACAACCGCAAGCTTGCCGGGGAGTGATTCCCGCCCAGCAATGAAAAAGCCCGGACTTCGATCCGGGCTTTTTCATTGGGCGACTGACTGGAAATGCGGGCTACCAGCCGAAAATTTCCTTGAGGAACGGAATGGTCAGCTTGCGCTGAGCCTGGAGCGAGGCCTGATCGAGGATGTCCAGCAGGTCGAACAGCAGGTTCATGCTGCGCGGACCACGGGTGAGGATGAAGCGCCCCACTTCGTCGGTCAGGTGCAGACCACGACGCGACGCACGCAGTTGCAGGGCGCGGAGCTTGTCCTCGTCGGACAGCGCGTGCAGCTGGAACACCAGAGCCAGGGTCAGGCGTGACTTCAGGTCAGGCAGCTTGATCCCCAGTTCGCGAGGCGACTTGCTGGCCGAAAGCAGCAGTTTGCGACCAGCATCGCGCAGGCGGTTGAACAGGTGGAACAGCCCTTCTTCCCACTCCGGGCGCCCTGCCAAGGCATGCAGGTCGTCCAGGCACACCAGCTCGCACTGCTCCAGGTTGTCGAAGACTTCCGGGCCGTAGTGCACCAGTTCGTCCATGGGCAGGTAGATGGCCTGCTCGTCGCGCTGCTCGAAACGCAGGCAAGCGGCCTGGAGCAGGTGGCTGCGTCCCGCACCCTCACCGCCCCAGAGGTAGATCAGGCTCTCGGTCCAGCCGGCATCGGGCTCGCACAGGCGCTCGACATAGCCGAGGGCCGCGGCGTTGGCGCCGGGATAGAAGTTGGCGAAGGTGGCGTCGTCACGCAGACGCACACTCAGGGGAAGCTGAATCGGTGTCATGCCGTACTGGGAGGGTCGTCGGGACCGCTACTCGACTGTCCGTAAAGGTCGGAAAGTTTATAGAAATCATGCGCATGGCGCAGCAAAACCATGATGATCGCTGCCACGGGCAAGGCCAACAGCACGCCGGTGAAGCCAAACAGCTGGCCGCCAGCAAGTATCGCAAAGATCACCGCCACCGGGTGAAGTCCAATGCGATCACCCACCAGGAGCGGGGTGAGCAGCATGCCTTCGAGCAACTGCCCCACACTGAACACAGCTACGACGCCGATCAGCGGATAGAGTTCGAAACCGCCGAACTGAAAGAGTGCAGCAACCAGTGCGGCACCAAAACCGACCACGAAGCCCATATACGGCACGATGCTGGCCAGCCCCGCCAGCAGGCCGATCAGCAAGCCCAGGTCCAGCCCCACCAGCATCAGGCCGACGGCGTAGATCAGCCCCAGCGCCAGCATCACCAGCAACTGGCCACGCAGGAAGGCGCCCAGCACTTCATGGCACTCCCCCACCAGCCCAACCACATAGGATTCGCGGTTGCGCGGCAGCAGGCCACGGAGCTTGGCCACCATCAGGTCCCAGTCACGCAGCAGGTAGAAGCCCACCACGGGAATCAGCAACAGGTTGCCCAACCAGCCCAGCAGCGCCAGGCCGGATGCTGTGACACTCGCCAGCAGGGTGCCGGCGATATCGGTGGTCTGGCCGAGGTGGCCGGTGATCACCGCCTTGAGCCTGTCGACGCGCCAGAAGTCACCGGGCAGGCCAAGCTGCGCCTGGGCCCAGGGCAGCGCGCTTTGCTGCAACCAGTCGAGCATCTGCGGCGCCACTTCGTAGAGGCGGAACAGCTGGCGGCCGAGCATGGGCAGCAGTACCAGCAACAGGGTCAGGAGGATCAGGCCGAACAAACCGAACACCAGCACCACGCCCCAGGTGCGCGACAGGCCCAGCCGCTCCAGGCGGTCCACCAGGGGGTCGCCAAGGTAGGCGAGCAGCATACCCACCAGGAAGGGCGAGAGAACGGGATGCAGCTGATAGATCAGCCACCCCAGAAACAGGAAGCCGCCCAGCCAGAGCCAGCGGCGCGAATCGGTCATGTCAGGCCCTCATCCTTGCGTAGCGATATTTCCGTCCCCAATCCCAGACGTACTGGGTCCCACTGCACAACGTCACCGCCATCACCAGCCAGCTCAGCGGCCAGCGCAGCGACGCCAGAGCCGGCAACAGGCTCAGTTCCAGCAGCAGGCAGAGGACCAGCAGCATCTGCAGCAGCGTAGTCAACTTGCCCAGCCAGCTCGGTGAGAACTCTGCCGGTCCGGCCATCAGGCGAAATAGTCCGGCTCCCAGCAGGATCACCAGGTCGCGCAGGAACACCACAAGCGTCAGCCACAGCGGCAGTACCTGGGTAATGGTCAGGCAGATGAAGCTGGTCACCAGTAAAAGCTTGTCAGCCAGGGGGTCGAACAGCGAGCCGAAGCGGCTGGTCCAGCCAAAACGCCGGGCAAGGAAACCGTCCAGGGCATCGGAGCCTCCTGCAATGGCGAACAGCACCAGCGCCTGGCCATACCGATCGGACAGCAGCAGCCCGGCAATGGGAAAAACCAGTGCCAGGCGCAGCAGAGTCAACAGGTTGGGCAACTGGTGCATGGCATCCCCGTTTCGGGTAGGCCGCCAGTTTACGCCCGCTACCAGCGGAAACGCAGCACGTTGTTGCGCGGCACCACCTGGGGTGCCGGAGCAGCCTGCGGATCAGCGGCAGGAGCCGGCGCGGCCGGAGCCTCGGGCGGCGCCTCCTGGAGCCCGGCCAGGGCCAGTTGCGCGCGCAGCTGTTCGGGGCTGGCGTTGACCTGGTACTCCAGGCGGTCACCCTCGACCTTGAGCAGGCGGGCACCGAAGGGTTCCAGCAGGCGCGACAGCTCGGCATAGCGGGCCAGATTGGCGCCCTGCACTTCCAGCTCCAGGTTCTGTCCGGCGCCGGGTGCCACCACGAAGCGCGTTGCCAGGCGCTGGCTCACTGCAGACATCACGGCATCAGCCAGCGCAGCGTTGTCTGCGCCTTCAGCGGTGCCCTGCTCGCGGCTGTCGCCCAGCCACAGGCGCCATTGCGCCTGCCATTTGCCGTCGGCCTCGCTGGCATCCACCGCCAGCAGGGCGTCAGCGCCGTAGCGCTCGGAAGCCTGGGTCAATGCACCGGGTTGGGCGGAAGTCAGTTGCTCGGGCGTCGCCAGCAACTGCTCATTGAGGTCCGCTATCGGCAGACGCAGCGGCAGGCCGCGGTTCTGTGCCGCCTGACGCAGAGGCGTCGCGGCTTCCTGGCCGTCGCCCACCAGATTGTTGCTGCCCTCACCGGAATGGTTCAGCCACCAGGCCAGGATGGCCGGGCGATTGGGGCTCCACAGCGGGATGCCGGCCTGGCGCAGAGTGCGCTCGGTGGTGATGGGGTCGAAGTCCACCACCAGCACCTGCCCTTCATAGCCGTACTGGCTGATGAGCTGCTGCGGGTCCTTGCGCACCGCTTCCAGAGCCGGGTTCTGGGCGGCCTTGGCGTCCCCGGACAGGCGCAGCACCAGGGTTTCCAGGGCACGCACCAGGGCCTGGCTGCGCTCCTCCGGCTGCTGCGAAGTGACAGGTTCACGAACCTGATAGAGGTTGTTGACCGTTTCGGCCTGGACCGATAGGCCGAACAACGTCAGGCAGAGCAGTACAGCTTGAGCGAGCAGGCGCATGGCGGAATCTCTGTAAGAAAACAGGTGCAGCATAGGCCGCAATCGAAGGGCTATACCTTAATCAGCCGTCTGCCCCGGGGCAACGCGCGTGTTTTCTGGTTCTTTTCACCAGGGCCGACCGCTGCCGATGGCCGCTACCGGGCAAGCCTGATAAAATCGCGCGCCTTCGCAAACCGGCAGCCAGACTTGCCGGTCGATCCTCGAATTTCCCCCTATAGGCCTGGATTTATGAGCAAGCAACCCTCCCTGAGCTACAAGGACGCCGGTGTAGACATCGACGCTGGTGAAGCCCTGGTCGAACGCATCAAAGGCGTGGCCAAGCGCACCGCGCGCCCGGAAGTGATGGGCGGCCTGGGTGGCTTCGGCGCCCTCTGCGAGATCCCGGCCGGCTACAAGCAGCCGGTCCTGGTGTCCGGCACCGACGGCGTCGGCACCAAGCTGCGCCTGGCACTGAACCTGAACAAGCACGACAGCATCGGCCAGGACCTGGTCGCCATGTGCGTGAACGACCTGGTGGTCTGCGGCGCCGAGCCGCTGTTCTTCCTCGACTACTACGCCACCGGCAAGCTCAATGTTGACGTGGCCGCCACTGTGGTCACCGGCATCGGCGCCGGCTGCGAACTGGCCGGCTGCTCCCTGGTGGGCGGCGAGACTGCCGAAATGCCCGGCATGTACGAAGGCGAAGACTACGACCTGGCCGGCTTCTGTGTCGGCGTAGTGGAAAAAGCCGAGATCATCGACGGTTCCAAGGTTCGTACCGGCGACACCCTGATCGCCCTGCCCTCCTCCGGTCCGCACTCCAACGGCTACTCGCTGATCCGCAAGATCATCGAAGTCAGCGGCGTCGATATCGAGCAGGTCCAACTCGACGGCAAGCCCCTGGCCGATCTGCTGATGGCCCCGACCCGCATCTACGTCAAGCCGCTGCTGCAGCTGATCAAGGAAACCGGCGCGGTGAAGGCCATGGCCCACATCACTGGCGGCGGCCTGCTGGACAACATCCCGCGCGTCCTGCCGGACAACGCCCAGGCCGTGATCGATGTCGCCAGCTGGCAGCGTCCGGCGGTCTTCGACTGGCTGCAGGAACAAGGCAACGTCGACGAAACCGAAATGCACCGCGTACTGAACTGCGGCGTGGGCATGGTCATCTGCGTTGCACCGGAGCAGGCCGAAGCCGCGCTCAAGGTCCTGCGCGCCGCCGGCGAGCAGCCCTGGGTCATCGGTGAAATCGCCGCAGCCGCCGAAGGTGCCCAGCGCGTCGTACTGAACAACCTGAAGGGCCACTGATGGCCGCACGCTGTGATGTGGTGGTGCTGATCTCCGGCTCTGGCAGCAACCTGCAGGCGCTGATCGACAGCATCACCGGCGACGACCATCCGGCCCGTATCCGCGCGGTGATTTCCAACCGCGCCGATGCCTTCGGGCTGGAGCGGGCCAGGAAGGCTGGCATCGATACCCGCGTACTGGACCACAAGGCCTACGCCGATCGCGAGGCCTTCGACGCCGCCCTGATCGAAGTCATCGATGCCTACAAACCGCAACTGGTAGTGCTGGCGGGATTCATGCGAATCCTCACGCCCGGCTTCGTGCGCCACTACCAGGGACGCCTGCTGAACATTCATCCCTCGCTGTTGCCGAAGTACAAGGGCCTGCACACCCACCAGCGCGCGCTGGAAGCCGGCGATTCCGAGCATGGCTGCAGCGTGCACTTCGTCACCGAAGAACTCGATGGCGGCCCTCTGGTGGTACAGGCCTTGATCCCGGTAGAGTCGGACGACACGCCGGAAAGCCTGGCACAGCGGGTTCATGTACAGGAACACCGCATTTATCCGCTGGCCATGCGCTGGTTTGCCGAAGGCAGACTGCGTCTGGGCCAGAACGGCGCCGAACTGGATGGACAAGCGTTGCCCCCTTCGGGGCAACAACTGCGTAACTAGGAGATTCGCCAATGCGTCGTGCCTTGTTGTTGCTCCTCGCCCTTTTCACCCTGCCCACTGTCGCGGCTGAGCTGAAACCCTTCGAGGCCAGCTACACCGCCGACTGGAAACAGCTGCCCGTCAGCGGCACTGCCGGTCGCAGCCTCAAACAGCTCGACAATGGCCGTTGGGAACTGGACTTCGAAGCCTCCATGCTGGTGGCCAGCCTGAGCGAAGTGAGCACCTTCCGCGTCGAGAGCAATGCCTTCCTGCCCCTGACCTACCGCTTCAGCCGTAGCGGCCTGGGCAAGAGCAAGCAGGTGGAGTTCGATTTCGACTGGGCCCAGAAGCAGATCATCGGCAATGACCGCGGCAACCAGGTGCGTCTGCCCCTGAACCGCGGCATGCAAGACAAATCCACCTACCAGTTGGTGCTCCAACATGACGTCGCCGACGGCAAGAAGAGCATGAGCTACCAGGTGATCGACGGCGACGAGGTCGAGACCTATGACTTCCGTGTGCTGGGCGAGGAGCGCGTGCGCACCAAGGCCGGCCTGGTGGATGCCATCAAGGTCGAGCGTGTGCGCGATCCCACCCAGAGCAGCCGCAAGACCGTCCTCTGGTTCGCCAAGGACTGGGACTACCTGCTGGTCCGCCTGCACCAGGTGGAGAAGGACGGCAAGGAATACCAGATCATGCTCAAAGAGGGCTCGGTGAACGGCAAGCCTGTGCAAGGCCTGCCGGAGTAACACCTCCCCCCACGAAGAACCGGGCCAAGCGCCCGGTTTTTTGTGCCTGCAGGAAAGCCTGCCGAACCAAGGTGGGGCCCCGGAGAGGCGAAACAGGCTGATACTTGAGAGAAGGCCAAGGCGCGCCGACAACGCCTATGCTGAACATCCGACACGCCGCAGAGGAAACCGCCATGTCCGAGGAATACCTGCCGCTTTCCTGCGACCTCTACGACTACATCGAGATCGCCTGCCTGCATCGCTACCAGTTGCATATCGAACTGGCCGGCGGCGCCCGCCTCGATGCCCGCGCCATGACCACCCTGACGACGCCGGACAAGGAAGAGTTCCTCATCGTGCAGAACGAGGGCGGCCAGGAACGCTTGCGCCTGGACCAGATCACGGCGATCACGCCGCTGACGGAAGGGGCGAGTTTCGGGCGGGTGTTGCTGGGAAATCAGATCTGCTGAGTGCCACGTATTTCACGCGGGATACGGACTGAAACTGTAGGGGCGAATTCATTCGCCATGCAGGACGAAGTCCTGCCATAGGCTGCTACAGGACTCTCAGCGACACCCAAAAGAAAACCGGGCCAAGGCCCGGTTTCTTTACATCACCACATCAGGTCGTCCGGCACCTTGTAGGCCGCGTACGGATCGTCGGCATCCGGCTCTTCCACCTGGGTATTGAGCAACACGACGCGACGAGGATCGCGCTCCTGGATGCGCAGGGCCGCATCACGCGGGATCACCTCGTAGCCGCCACCGTGGCGGACGATAGCAAGGGAGCCGCGGCTCAGCTTGTCGCGCATCATGGCGTTGACGGCCAGGCGCTTGACCTTCTTCTCGTCGACGAAGTTGTAGTAGTCGTCCGTGGTCAGCTTCGGCAGGCGGGAGCTTTCGATCAGTTGCTTGATCTGCGCAGCCCTGGCCTTTTGATCGGCCTTTTCCTGCTGCTGACGGTTCAGCTCCTGGTCGCGGGAGGCCTTCTCGGCCTGGGCCTGCAAGGCTGCCTGACGCAGGCTGTCGTCCTTCTCGACCTGGTTCTTCTTCTCCAGGCGCTGTTGTTTCTGCTGTTGCTTGCCGGCCTGCTTGACCTGCTTTTCGTTCACCAGCCCGGCTTTCAGCAGCTGGTCGCGGAGGGAAAGGCTCATGACGGGGTTCAATCTCTCGAATTAACAGCCAAGGCTGAGTTTTTCCTGTTTCTTGGCTTCGCCCCAGAGGGCATCCAGTTCTTCCAGGGTGCAATCTTCAATGGGACGGCCCGCTTCGCGCAATGCCTGTTCGATAAAGCGGAAGCGCCGCTCGAACTTGCCATTGGCGCTGCGCAACGCAGTTTCCGGATCGACCTTGAGGTGGCGGGCCAGGTTGACCACCACGAACAGCAGGTCACCCACCTCATCGGCGATGGCCTGCGGGTCGTTCTCGCTCATGGCCTCCAGCACCTCGTCCAGCTCCTCGCGCAGCTTGTCGATCACCGGCAACGCCTCGGGCCAGTCGAAGCCCACCTGGGCGGCACGCTTCTGCAGCTTGGCGGCTCGGCTCAAGGCCGGCAGCGCCGTGGGCACGTCGTCCAGCAGGGAAAGCTGCTCAGGCGCGGCTGCCTTTTCGGCACGCTCCTCGGCCTTGATCTCCTCCCAGCGCTGCTTGATCGCGGCTTCTTCCAGGCGGGCCATGTCCGGGGCGCCGTAGAGGTCGCCGTCGGGAAAGACATGGGGATGACGGCGGACCAGCTTGCGGGTGATGGCATCCACCACGCCGGCAAACTCGAAGCGCCCCTCCTCCTTCGCCAACTGGCTGTAATACACCACCTGGAACAACAGGTCGCCGAGCTCACCGGGCAGATGGTCGAAGTCGCCCCGCTCGATGGCGTCGGCCACCTCGTAGGCTTCCTCGATCGTGTGCGGAACGATGCTGGCGTAGTCCTGCTTGAGATCCCAGGGGCAGCCGTACTGCGGGTCGCGCAAGCGGGCCATGAGGTGCAGCAGGTCGTTGAGTTGGTACATGACGGAATCCTGTAGGGATCATCAGTAGGTTGGTGCAGAGCGGAGCGAAGCCCAACATGGGCGTTGGGCCTCGCAGGCTCGGACCAACCTACATCAGGCAGCCCGGTTGCGGCGGGCTTCGATGATATTCGGCAGCTGGGAAATCCTGGCCAACAGGCGACCCAGCGCATCCAGACCAGGGATTTCGATGGTCAGCAACATGGCGGCAGTGTTGTCTTCCTTGTTCGAGCGGGTATTAACCGCCAGCACGTTGATGCGCTCGTTGAGCAGCACCTGGGAGACGTCACGCAGCAGGCCGGAACGGTCGTAGGCACGGATGATGATGTCCACCGGATAGGTCTGCACCGGCACCGGACCCCAGCTGACCTGGATCATCCGCTCCGGCTCGCGGCCGGCCAGTTGCAGCGCCGAAGGGCAGTCCTGGCGGTGGATGCTGACGCCACGGCCGAGGGTGATGTAACCCACGATAGGGTCCCCCGGCAGCGGTTGGCAGCAGCCGGCCATCTGCGTGAGCAGGTTGCCCACGCCCTGGATCTGCACGTCGCCGCGCTTGCCCGGCTTGTAGTGGGAGGCCTTACGCGGGATCAGTTCCAACTGCTCGCTGTGACCGCGCTCCGGCTCCACCAGCGCCTGGGCGCAATTGACCACATGGGCCAGGCGCAGGTCGCCGGCGCCCAGGGCCGCGTGCATGTCTTCGGCAGTGCGCAGGTTGCACTTCTCGGCCAGCTTCTCGAAATCCACCGGCGGCAACGCCAGTCGCGACAGTTCGCGCTCGAGCATGGCCTTACCGGCGGCGACGTTCTGGTCGCGGGCCTGCAGCTTGAACCAGTGGACGATCTTCGCCCGCGCCCGGGAGGTGGTGATGTAGCCCAGGTTCGGGTTGAGCCAGTCGCGGCTGGGCGCGCCCTGCTTGCCGGTGATGATCTCCACCTGCTCGCCGGTCTGCAGCCCGTAGTTCAGCGGCACGATGCGGCCGTTGACCTTGGCGCCCCGGCAGTTGTGGCCGATCTCGGTGTGCACACGGTAGGCAAAATCCAGCGGCGTGGCGCCCTTGGGCAGGTCGATGGCGTGGCCATCGGGGGTGAAGACGTAGACCCGGTCGGGCTCGATATCCACCCGCAACTGCTCGGCCAGGCCGCCGATATCGCCCAGTTCCTCGTGCCATTCGAGCACCTGGCGCAGCCAGGCGATCTTTTCTTCGTAATGGTCGGAGCTCGACTTGACGTCGGTGCCCTTGTAGCGCCAGTGGGCGCAGACCCCGAGTTCGGCTTCCTCGTGCATGGCGTGGGTGCGGATCTGCACCTCCAGCACCTTGCCGTCCGGACCGATCACCGCCGTGTGCAGGGAGCGGTAGCCGTTCTCCTTGGGGTTGGCGATGTAGTCGTCGAATTCCTTGGGAATGTGCCGCCAGAGGGTGTGCACGATACCCAGCGCGGTATAGCAATCGCGCAACTCGGGCACCAGCACCCGTACCGCACGCACGTCGTAGATCTGGCTGAACTGCAGGCCCTTGCGCTGCATCTTCCGCCAGATGGAATAGATGTGCTTGGCGCGGCCACTGATGTCGGCCTTGACGCCGGTTGCTGCCAGTTCCTCGCGCAGCTGCTTCATCACGTCGGCGATGTACTGCTCGCGGTCGAGGCGGCGCTCGTGGAGCAGCTTGGCGATCTGCTTGTACTGGTCCGGCTCCAGGTAGCGGAAGGACAGGTCCTCCAGCTCCCATTTGATATGGCCGATACCGAGGCGGTGGGCGAGCGGCGCGTAGATGTCGAACACCTCGCGGGCAACGCGGTGGCGCTTCTCCTCGTCGGCGTTCTTCACCTCACGGATGGCGCAGGTACGCTCGGCCAGCTTGATCAGGGCGACGCGCACGTCATCGACCATGGCCACCAGCATCTTGCGCAGGTTCTCCACCTGCGCCTGGGTGCCAAGAACCATGGAATGGCGGGGATTGAGACTGGCACTGATGGCGGCCATGCGCAGCACGCCTTCGATCAGCCTGGCCACCACCGCGCCGAAGCGCTGCTGCACGGCTTGCAGCTGGATCTTGCCCTCGCGCACGCCGCGGTAGATCACCGCGGCCACCAGGGATTCCTGATCCAGCTTCAGGTCCGCGAGGATCTCGGCGATCTCGAGGCCCGTCTGGAAACTGGAATTACCCTCGGCCCAGCTGTTCTTCGCAGCGATGGCCTGTTGCTCGGCGTCGCGGGCGAACTCGCATGCCTCTTTGAGTACCGCGCGATCGAGCACCGGGTCGAGGCTGATGACATGGTCCAGCCACGCCTCGAGGTTGATGCTGCCGTCTGTATTGACCGGCTGTTGCGCTCTCACCTGTACCATCTTGCCTACCTTCCCTACGACGTGAACCCCTCACGTCGAATTGTCGCCAGCCTCTGTCGTGCCGGTCGGATTACGCGGGCTTCCTAGCCCGCCTCGAATAACGCCATGGCCTCGACATGGGCCGTCTGAGGAAACATGTCGAGAATCCCGGCCTTCTTCAGCTGGTATCCCTGCTTGACCAGTTCGGCACTGTCACGCGCCAGGGTCGACGGGTTGCAGGATACATAGACCACTCGTTTTGCACCGGTTGCAGCAATCTGCCGAACGGCTTCGAACGCGCCGTCACGCGGCGGATCGAGCAACACGGCATCGAAACCCTGCCGGGCCCAGGGCGCATCGGCCAAGGGGTTCGACAGGTCGGCCTGGAAGAAGTGCACATTATCCAGGCCATTGGCGGCGGCATTGCCGCGCGCCCGTTGCACCATGGCCTCGACACCTTCCACCGCCACCACCTCGCGCACCTGGCGCGCCAGCGGCAGGGCGAAGTTGCCGAGCCCGCAAAACAGATCCAGCACCCGCTCGCCCGGCTGCGGTTTCATCCAGTCTAGCGCCTGCGCCACCATCGCCTCGTTGACCGCCTCATTCACCTGAACGAAGTCGCCGGGGCGATATTCAAGCTCCAGGCTCCACTGCTCCAGGCGAAAGCCGAGGCGCGCGCCCGGCTGATCCGGATGGGGCTCGCCTTCGCCATGCAGCCAGAGCTGAGCCTGGTGCGCTGCGCAGAATTCGCGCAGGCGCTGCAGGTCGGCCTCGCTCAGGGGCTGGGTATGACGCAGCAGCAACGCCGACGCGGTGCCGTGGAACAACTCCACGTGGCCGACTACCTGCGGCTTTTCCATCTCCTTCAGCACGTCAGGCAACGCACGCATCAACGACTGCAAGGGCTGTACCAGCACCAGGCAATCCTTGATCCCCACAATCGCCTGGCTGGAAGCCGCGCGGAAGCCGACGTCCAGCTGACGCGCCTTGACGTCCCAGCGCACAGCGATGCGAGCACGGCGCCGATAACCGAAATCGGTCCCCACAAGTGGGGCCACCCATTCCTGCGGCTGGAGGTCGGCGACGCGCGTCAACTGCTCGGCCAGGGTGCGCTGTTTCAGGGCAAGTTGCTCGACATGGGGCAGGTGCTGCAGGGTGCAGCCACCGCATTGGCCGGCATGGGCGCAGGGCGGCACCAGGCGTATCGGGCTGGCACTCAGCACGCGCTCGGCACGGGCTTCCACCACCTGGCTGCGGGCGGCAAGAACACGGGCCTCCACCTCTTCCTCGGGCAGCGCCCCGGCAACGAACCAGGTGCGTCCTTCGATGAAAGCGATGCCTCGTCCGTCGTTTGCCAGGCGCTCGATGACCAGCCGCTGCTTCTTGCCTACGGGGACTTGTGGGGTCCGCGCTCCGCCGCTGGGCTGGAAGCGCAGGCCGGTGTTACGCCGGGACATGGTGAACGCTCTGAAGAGATCGTGACGAGCGGCCCGAGAGCAAGGCGGACGGAGCGCAGCGACGAGACATATCGTTTGGATAGGCAAGGAGCGAGCACCGCCCAACGCAGCTATCGGGACGCGCAGTAGATATCTTCACAGCCGTTCAGGGTCTTCGTAGATGCCGGTGGATAGATAGCGATCGCCACGGTCGCAGATGATCGCCACCATGACGGCGTTCTCCACTTCGCGGGACAGACGCAGCATGGCTGCGACCGCACCACCGGAGGAAACGCCGCAGAAGATGCCTTCTTCGCGGGCCAGGCGGCGCATGGTTTCCTCAGCTTCGATCTGGGCCATGTCGACCACGCGATCAACGCGCTCGGCCTGGTAGATCTTCGGCAGGTATTCCTGGGGCCAGCGGCGGATGCCGGGAATGGCCGAGCCTTCCTGCGGTTGCAGGCCGACGATCTGGATCGCCGGGTTCTGCTCCTTGAGGTAGCGCGACACACCCATGATGGTGCCGGTGGTGCCCATGGAGCTGACGAAATGGGTGATGGTGCCCTGGGTCTGCTGCCAGATTTCCGGGCCGGTGCCGACGTAGTGGGCTTCGGGGTTGTCGCCGTTGGCGAACTGGTCCAGCACCTTGCCACGGCCACCGCGCTGCAGGCTTTCGGCCAGGTCGCGGGCCCCTTCCATGCCTTCTTCGCGGCTTACCAGAATCAGCTCGGCGCCGTAGGCGGTCATGGCGGCCTTGCGCTCGGCGCTCATGTTGTCCGGCATGATCAGCATCATCTTGTAGCCCTTGATGGCTGCTGCCATGGCCAGGGCGATGCCGGTGTTGCCGGAAGTGGCCTCGATCAGGGTGTCACCGGGCTGGATGTCACCGCGCAGTTCGGCGCGAGTGATCATCGACAGGGCCGGGCGATCCTTGACCGAACCGGCGGGGTTGTTGCCTTCAAGCTTGACCAGGAGGGTGTTGCTGGTTTCGCCAGCCAGGCGCTGCAAACGCACCAGCGGGGTGTGGCCGATGCAATCGGCGATTGTGGGGTACTGCAGAGTCATGGCGGGTTTCGCAATCCAGACGCAGGGGGTGCATATGATAGCGGCAAACCGCGCAACACCATATGGCGCGAGCGTTTCGGCTTATGGCGTGCAGCTATAACGATGTAGCGGAAATGCATTTCCCCGCCACCTGCGCACCAGCCCGCCCTGGGAAGCTCCGAATCCTGCGGATAGGAATGAAGCCACCGCGATTCCGACGAGCCCGCCCGGCCGCTGCCGATGTACAGCGTTAATGGAAATAAATACTATTCGCCTCCACCCCACCCAACCCCGGTAGACCGCCATGCTCCTGCACATTCCCGGAATCTTCACGACGGAAGAGGCAACGCGAATCCGCGAAGCACTGGAGCAGGCCGAATGGGGGGACGGCAAGGCCACCGCCGGCTATCAGTCGGCCAAGACCAAGAACAACCAGCAACTGGCGGAAGGCGACCCACTGGCCCGCGAAATCAGTACCGCCATGCTGCAACGCCTGTGGAACAACCCGCTGTTCATCTCCGCGGTACTGCCGAACAAGGTCTACCCGCCCCTGTTCAACCGCTACAGCGGTGGCGGCGCGTTCGGTTACCACATCGACAATGCCGTGCGTGCCATCAAGGGCAGCCCCGAGCAGGTGCGCACCGATGTCTCCGCCACCCTGTTCTTCAGCGAACCGGAGTCGTACGACGGTGGCGACCTGGTGATCCAGGACACTTACGGCGAACACCGTGTGAAGCTGGCCGCCGGCGACCTGGTGGTCTATCCCGCCAGCAGCCTTCACCAGGTGGAACCGGTCACTCGGGGCGCTCGCCTGGCGTCCTTCTTCTGGATCCAGAGCATGATCCGCGAAGACAGCCAGCGCGCCCTGCTGTTCGACATGGATCAGGCGATCCAGAGCCTGGCCCGTGACGTACCGGACCACCCTGCGCTGGTCCGGCTCACTGGCAACTATCACAACCTGCTGCGACGCTGGGCGGAGGTCTAGGCAGCGCATTTCCTGTACAAGACCCGGACGCGAGTCAGGCCCCCGGCCGAGGCCGCCAGGGCTGCAGGACGTCCATGAGAATCAGATCGAAGTCTTCCTCATGGAGGAGCCCCAGGCCTTCTTCGCCTTGCTGGTGAAGCGCGACGTCAAAACCGCCGTCTTGAAGGTGCTCATGCAGATGGACAGCCAGCAACGGCTCGTCCTCGACGGCAGGGATGCGCACGAGGGCCTGGGAAGTGGCCAGCATGGAAATCACCGGTAAATGAAAAGGATTGTCGAGTACGAACTTCGACAGATCTGCCGGAAGATTCCCATCCAATGAGCCGCTACACTGCGCGGAAAACGCATGGGGAGGACGGGCGTGTACAAGGATCTGGGCATCAAGGGCCGCGTGCTCATGCTGACGCTGCTGCCCACCAGCCTGCTGGCACTGGTACTGGGCGGCTATTTCACCTGGATACAACAGGCCGATATGCAGGCCCAGTTGCTGCAGCGGGGCCAGATGATCGCCGAGCACCTGGCGCCACTCGCCGCCCCCGCCCTGATCCGCGGCGACGCGGTGCTGCTGGAGCGTATCGCCGACCACGCCCTGGACCAGGCCGACGTGCGCGCAGTGAGTTTCATCGGCGCCGACCACAAGCGTCTCGCCCACGCCGGGCCGCGCATGCTCAATGAAAGCCCCGATGGCGAGGGCAACAACCTGGCGCTCAAGAGCAACACCGAAGCCACCCGCTTCCTGCAACCGGTGTTCGAACGCCACCGGGTGCTTTCCGGCGACAAGGCGAAGCTGCCCAATGACGACCTATTGGGCTGGGTGGAACTGGAGATGTCCCACCAGGGCACCTTGTTGCGCGGCTACCGTAGTCTGCTGGCCAGCCTGCTGCTGATCGCCACCGGCCTGGGCGTCACGGCGCTGCTGGCCCTGCGCATGAGTCGGGCGATCAACGATCCGCTGCGGCGCATCAAGCAGGGCGTAGCGCTGCTCAAGGAAGGCCGCCTGGAAACCCGCCTGCCCCCACTGGGCAGCCATGAACTGGACGAGCTGGCCTCGGGCATCAACCGCATGGCCGAAGCCCTGCAGACCGCCCAGGAAGAGTTGCAGCACAACATCGACCAGGCCACCGAGGACGTGCGCCAGAACCTCGAAACCATCGAGATCCAGAACATCGAACTGGACCTGGCGCGCAAGGAGGCCCTGGAGGCCAGCCGCATCAAGTCCGAATTCCTCGCCAACATGAGCCACGAGATCCGCACCCCGCTCAACGGCATCCTCGGCTTCACCAACCTGCTGAAGAAAAGCGACCTCACTACGCGCCAGCAGGACTACCTGAACACCATCGAGAAGTCCGCCGACAGCCTGCTCGGCATCATCAACGAGGTGCTCGACTTCTCGAAGATCGAGGCCGGCAAGCTGGTGCTGGAAAGCATCCCCTTCAATCTCCGCGACCTGATCCAGGACACCCTCACCATCCTCGCCCCGGCCGCCCACGAGAAGCGCCTGGAGCTGGTCAGCCTGGTCTACCGCGATACCCCGCTGCAGCTCATGGGCGACCCGATGCGCCTCAAGCAGGTACTGACCAACCTGGTGAGCAACGCCATCAAGTTCACACGTGAAGGCACCATCGCCGTGCGAGCCATGCTCGAGGACGACAGCGACGACGAACTGGCGCAGCTGCGCATCAGCGTGCAGGACACCGGCATCGGCCTGACCGACGGCGACCTCCGCGCCCTGTTCCAGGCCTTCACCCAGGCCGACAATTCCCTCTCCCGCCAGGCCGGCGGAACCGGCCTTGGGCTGGTGATCTCCAAGCGCCTGATCGAACAGATGGGCGGCGAGATTGGCGTCAGCAGCACGCCGGGAGTCGGCTCGGAATTCTGGATCACCCTCAGCCTGCCGAAATCCCTGGACGAGATCGAAGACAGCGCGCAGCCCTACCTGGAAGGCCGTCGCGTGGCGGTGCTCGAACCCCAGGAGCTGACGCGCCAGGCCCTGCGTCACCAGTTGGAAGACAGTGGCCTGGAAGTGCTCGACTTCCCCAGCATCGGCAACCTGGTGGACGAAGTCGCCGCTCACCGCCTTGGCAATCGCCCCATTGGCCTCGCGGTAATTGGCGCGGATGTCCAGGCGCTCTCGCCGGAGCAGCTCAGCCAACGGGTCTGGGAGCTGGAGCAACTCGGCTGCAAGAGCCTGGTGCTCTGCCCCACCACTGAACAAGCCCTTTACCACCGAGCCCTGCCGGAAGCCCACAGTCAGCTTCAGGCCAAGCCTGCTTGTACGCGCAAACTGCAACAGGCGCTCGGCGGGCTGATCAGCCCACGTCCAATCCGCGTCGATCCGCCGCAAACACAAAGCAGCCGCGCACCGCGCGTGCTCTGCGTCGACGACAACCCGGCGAACCTGCTGCTGGTGCAGACCCTGCTGACCGACATGGGCGCCGAGGTGCGTGCCGTCGACAGTGGCTTCGACGCCATCGAAGCGGTGCAGCGCGAGCGCTTCGACCTGGTGCTGATGGACGTGCAGATGCCCGGCATGGACGGCACCCAGGCCACCGAGGCGATACGCCGCTGGGAGAACGAGCAGCGCATCGACCCGGTTCCCATCGTCGCCCTCACCGCCCACGCCCTGGCGAACGAGAAGCGCGCCCTGCTCCAGGGTGGCATGGACGATTACCTGACCAAGCCCATCGGCGAACGTCAACTGGCCCAGGTGGTCCTCAAGTGGACCGGCCTAAGCCTCGGCGGCCAGCAGATTCAGCGCCAGGGAACGGGACGGGATAGCCGGGACGACAACGGCCTGGAAGTGCTAGACCCCGAAGAAGGGCTGCGCCTGGCAGCCGGCAAGGCTGACCTCGCCGCCGACATGCTGTCGATGCTGCTGGCTTCCCTCGACGCCGACCGCGAAGCCATCCGGTTTGCTGCCCGCAGCGGCGACCGAAGCACCCTGCTGGAACGGGTCCACCGCTTGCACGGCGCCACCCGCTACTGCGGCGTTCCGCAACTGCGCGCCGCCTGCCAGCGCAGTGAAACCCTGCTCAAGCAGAACGACCCGGCCGCCTCGCAGGCCCTCGAAGAACTGGACGCGGCCATCGCCCGCCTGTCCGAAGTGGCGCGGATGGAGGCCTGATCCGGGACAACGTGAAGTGGCCAGACGCCAGCTATGCTGCTGAACAACCAAGGAGAATCCATGCGCACCATTCTGTTCAGCAGCCAGGCCTATGACCGCGAGAGCTTCCTCGGCGCCAGTCCCACCTTCGAGCTGCACTTCCAGCAGGCACGCCTGACCCTCGATACCACTGCACTGGCCAATGGCTTCGACGTGGTTTGCGCCTTCATCAATGACGACCTGTCCGCCCCGGTGCTGGAGCGTCTGGCCAACGGTGGAACCCGTTTGATCGCCCTGCGTTCGGCCGGCTACAACCATGTCGACCTGGCAGCCGCCAAGCGTCTGGGACTGACCGTGGTGCGGGTTCCGGCCTACTCGCCCCATGCGGTGGCCGAACATGCGGTGGCCCTGATCCTGGCCCTCAACCGCCGCCTGCACCGCGCCTACAACCGCACCCGCGAAGGCGATTTCACCCTCCACGGCCTCACCGGTTTCGACCTGGTGGGCAAGACCGTGGGCGTAGTTGGTACCGGACAGATCGGCGCGACCTTCGCCCGCATCATGGCCGGCTTCGGCTGTGGCCTGCTGGCCTTCGACCCACAGCGCAACCCCAGTGTCGAAGCGCTGGGGGCGGTCTATGTCGACCTGCCGGAACTGCTGGCCGACAGCGACATCATCAGCCTGCACTGCCCGCTCAACGAAGCCACCCGCCATCTGATCAATACCCAGAGCCTGGAGCGAATGAAGCCCGGTTCCATGCTGATCAACACCGGACGTGGCGCGCTGGTGGATACGCCAGCGCTGATCGACGCGCTCAAGTCCGGCCAGCTCGGCTACCTGGGCCTGGATGTCTATGAAGAAGAAGCCAACCTGTTCTTCGAAGACCGTTCCGATCTGCCGCTACAGGACGACGTACTCGCACGGCTACTGACCTTCCCCAACGTGATCATCACCGCCCACCAGGCCTTCCTCACCCGCGAGGCCCTGGCCGCCATCGCCCGCACCACCCTGGACAACATCTCCGCCTGGGCCGCCGGGCGGCCGTGCAATCAGGTGGACGCCTAGGCCATGTTAGGATGCGCGCCCTAGCCGGAGGACCTATGGCCGAACACGATTTTCGCTACAACCTGCTCAACCCCGCCCACACCTTTAAAATCAACAACTTACAGTAGTTTAACAAATAATTTCTACGCACTAATTCTACGCAAAACCAAGGCCCTTCACCAGCCGTTTTCGGCTGTCACGCCGTGTCTCCAGGCAACAAGGGTTGACAGCTAGCGCCCTTACGTGGTTGACAAATCAGAAATCCCGTGTACAATGCTCGGTTCAGTTTGAACAGGGTTCAGGCTGGCGTCAGCACTTCTCGGGATAGTAACGGGCCGGGTGTTGATGGGCGGGGAAGAGGTTCCCGCCAGGGGAAGGCTGGTAGACACGCCCCAACCTCAGCTTGAAAGGTGGAAGAGGGTCAGGCCGGTAACAACACCGGAAAGCCACCAAGGCGAGTGAAGTTGTTTAAACCTCGCCCCAGGCAACGCAGACGCCCGCTCTGACGTTGTGACGCGCCCCGCGTCGATTCTCACATCCCAATCTCCAAGAGAGGACTTCCACGGAAGCGCCTGACGGGCATTGTTTGTTTGAAATCTGGATTAGAGCCTGTGCTGCTTATCGATGCCTTCAGTTGCCGCAGGGTGACACGTCCGAGTCAGGGCGAAGGTTTGGAGCGGCATAGGACCGCTTTATCCAGAGTTCTTCAAACCCATCTCCAAGAGTAAATCTAATTCTTCTTCAGTCTGCATCTATCACTAATCCCGGTCTGCACACGTTCCAGTTTCCCCAGTCTGCGAACATCCCCATCCAGTGTTTAACAGGTTTCGTCGTTAGTTGTTCTGGTTTGCCAATTAGCAAGTTAAGAAAGTTGCAAATAAAGTTACTCTTAGAGCGTGACTTCTATTGACAAATCACAACTTAGATGCGATAATATCCACATGAGCTGAAGAAAAGATTTAGCAACTCCGCACCACTTCAGCCGTCCTCGCTTCACCCTCTCAGATTCCTCTAGATCACTTGGGTTTCTCATTCCCAGTCCAGCACTTTGTCTGCGGTGTGTGGTCGCTTGCAGATAGGCCACCTCAACGCGCTTTTCCAGTAGCGGGCCGAAACTGGCTGACAGTTCGTTTAATCGCGTGAGCTTGCCCCGTTTGCCGGGGGTCTGTCGCAACGGCTAACTCCAAACTCTTGATAATGTGCATGTGTTCGGATGGCGGGCCTTTGGGCCCGTTTATTCGGTCCTGCACTTTATTTCTTACACCCCAACACTAACAGGAGGGCCACATGGCTCTGATGGTACTTTATTGCCAAAACAAAACTTGCCCATCCCCCCGGATGCTGGCCCGTCGCAGAGACAAAAAGTTCTGCTGTCACAATTGCTTGATGCAAAGTCGCCGCGAACAGGAACGCGAAGCCCGCTTAGCTGAAGAGCAAAGCGTTCTGGAGAAATTCCAGGCTGAACAAACCAACCCCCAACCCACTCAAGGATAAACAATGTCCCTCTTCAACATCACGTACTTCTTCCGGGTCAGCAAGACTACGGCCAACATTGAATCTGTCGTCTACATCCCAACCATCGAAGCCGTTGAAACCGCTTCAACGATGTTCGTCCCTGCCGACAGTTACACAATCCACGCTTGGCAAAAGCTGCAAGGCAACGGCCCGGTAAACATCAACGAGATTGTACCCGGCACCATCCAGCCGAAAACAAAACGCTAACAATCCCAGGAGGAAGGAAGAAAACATTATGAGCTCAATAATCAGGACACCCCCGCCTTGGCAAACTATCTTGTACTCAATATCAGCAGTAACCTTCTTACTGACATAATCACTTCCAGTTACACCCCGCTCGATACCAGCGTAACCAAGTTCATCAAGTGCAACAAGAAACTTGAGAATGCGTACTTCCGGGCTAAAGGCCGAAAGCCCACAACACTCCCCGACTACGGGGCTGTCCTCAAACTCGCTAAGCTTGAAGATGATTTAGTCTTCACTGGTACACCGGGCAGCAATGAATCTTGGAACAAGCTCACTCCTGAAGAAAGGCTTTCGTTCTTGGCTGATGCCCAAGCACAGTTGAAACGTGGTCGGACTATCGCACAAATCGCCTACGCCCTCGCTTGTTCAGAGCATGACGTTAAAGTCCTTCTAAGCCTGAAATAACATCAAATCTGGCCGTCTGAGTACGGTCCCCCGCAGACAGCCAACTTTGACACCCCGCCAGCCCAGTAATTTCGCGGTTCCGCTGTGTGCCGTTTGGGCCATCCTCGCCCCCCGAAAAGGATAAACATGGAACTAACGCTTTACCTGGCTTTGCATGTTCGAAGCCAGTGTTTTACGGGAATAGTCGAATCACTCCTGCCGCCAAAACCTAGGGCCGATTACGAGTATTACGCCGTGACACCTCCCTGTGCCCGGAAGTTCGCCCGTCTCCAAGACAGGCTTGGACTTACGTGGATTCCAAAATCACAGTTCGAAGTTAAACCGCTTCACACCCTCTACACAATTTAAAAGGAAACAACACATGACCATTATCAAATTCGAATTCTCCCAAGCTGAACTGGAAAGCCGCGTACAGGTAGCCCTTTCGAACTACGAGTTCCACACACCTAAGTATGGCCGTCTAACTGCCCTGGAACTATTCCAATCCAACAGCGTTGCCCATGCCCTGGAGCTTTACCACGAGAAGCGTAAAGCCGGATATACGCAATCGGAAGTATCTCCGCTTTACTTCGATCACAATCCGGGTACAGGTTCGTTTTCCTGGATCGAGTTCCACTTGTACAAACCTGAGAAACAGCAAGCCAAAGACAAGGCCGCTATTGCTGAAAAAGTTGAAGCCGACTACCGGGCTGAACTGGAGCAACTGTTTAACGAGCATGTGGAAATTGAAGCCCGCCGTTCTGTTGAACGTCGTCAGCGTGAACTTGAAGCCGCACGTATCGCTGAAGAGCAACGCCAGTTAGAGGAAGCTCGCCAGGAAATCATTAACCTTTACAAAGGGCAGGCCGCGTAATGGATCAAACAGAGCGCATCCTGAGACAACGCTATTGTCCAGAAACATTAAATGAAACAACGCCGGAGAAATCCGGCGTTGTCGTTTATAAAGCTGCGTTGCCTGAGCTTTCCGGGTTCGAAACCTTTGGCGAATGGTTGGCAGCTTGTGAAGCGAGCATGTTGGGATACCCGCCGAAGCTGAAAGAACTTGTTGTTAAGCAAGCCCTGGCGAATTACGTGAAGGAGGCCGGGCAATGATGACGAAAGAACTCGCCCGGTTGTTCGCAACGCTGGGCTTCAAGGTCGATACGACCGGACTCGATAGATTCCAGGCAGCCCTGAGCCGTGTTGAAAAACAAATGCAAGGCGTATTGAAGAAAGCGGAAGCCCTGGAGAAGAAGCTAACCATCAAACCCAAAGTTCAGGACGTGAAGGCGAAGCGGGATAACAGTGTTCGTCAGTCCTTGGAACGTGAATACAAGTTGGAACGTGCCGCCCAGGCTGCGAAGCGGGATACATTCAAGGCTGAGCTTGAAGGGCAAAAGTTAAAGTTTGCCGCTGAGAAACAATCCGCCATGTTGGCCAGTAGTGCGTTACGCGATAAACAAGCGATGGCCGTACTTGCTGCGAAGGAAGCCAAGGCCACTCAGGAACGCCTCAAGGCGGAAGGGTTGGTAGCCAAGAACGCCCACAACGTAGCAGCCGCCAAGCTTCGCCAGGAACGTTTAGAGCGCATCCTAGGTCAGGCCCAGTCCCGAACCTACATCCTTCAGCAGAAGGCCCTACAAAGCCTTTCCGCGACGGCCAAAGCAGAGCTTGTTCTGCAACACATCCGCGAACGTGGTGCGCGTGCCGTCGAGCAGCATCAAGCCCGCCAAGCCACCCACGCTGCCCGTGAACAACGCCAGCAAGTGAGAGCAGCCCAGCAGCTCCAGCGACACGAATGGGCCAGTGCCCGCCATCAGGTATGGCAGGCCAATCAGGCCCGTAAGCAGTCGCAGCGGCAAGGCAATGTTGTCTTTGACATGGCCCCCATGCTGACCCGACTTGGCCTTATTGGTGCCGCTGTCGGGTCCGTAGCCGCCGCCGTGGCCCTTGTTGGCCAACGCCTGGACAAGGTTCAGGAACGTGTATCGGGCAACGAGCAGTACGCGAACACCCTGGAGCAGGCTGGCGGGTCCAACCCGGCTAACCAAAAGCTGGCCAAGGATGCGTTCATCCACATTTCCGACAAGTACGGCACGTCAGCCGACCTTGAATCCGCGAAGGCTTTCCGCACCTTCGTAATGTCGCAGACTGCGGGTGGAAAGATGGGGTTGCAGGACGCCATCAACATGTTCGAAACGCAGTCTGCCGCCTTCCGGGGCGCCGGAATGAGCAAGGAAGAGAGTCGCCGGGCTTCCCTCCAGCTCCAGCAGGTACGGGCGAAGACGAAGGGCGATGCTGAAGATGTGCAAACCTTCGCAGAAGCTGGCCCGCTGCTGATTGAGCCAATCAAACGTGCATGGGCTGAACGTAACAAGTTCAAGGGTGACGCCCAGGCCCTGGACAAAGCGTTTCGTAATTCCACGAAGGAAGGCAACCTGCTAGCCGTAGACTTCGAAAAGGGCCTGGAACGATTCGTTCGGGACAATGGCCCGTCCATCGAGAAGCAGGCGAAGAGCATCGAAGCTAACCAAACCAGATTGGACAACGAAAAGTTACTTCAACAGTTCGGCCTGGATCAGAACGCAGAGCTTAAAGCTTCGATCAATGACCGTATCAAAGCGGAGCGTGAGTTAAACGAAGCGATGAAGCCGCTACGTGAAACAATCGGGCAGTGGGATACGGCTCTCCAGTCTTCTACGGCGTCCATGTTGACTTACTTCTTCAAAGCGCCTTCCCTGGAAAAACTGGAAAAGCGTGTTGAGGATGCCAGGGAAAAAGCTGAAGCCACGTCGAAGTTTTCGCCAATGCACCCGGCCCGTATGTTGGCTGAATCGGAGTTAAACGAATCGCTCCAGGCACTGGCAGACGCCAAGACAAAGGCAGGATTGAACAAGCCCGAAAAGGCCCTGCAATACCTTCTAACCAAACCCGCCGACGATAAGTCCACCGACTGGCCCGACTTTAAAAAGTTTGCCCAGCCAGCCCCGCAAGTACCATCGCCATTAATTGTTAAACCTGTCGCCCAGGTAGAACAGGATGGTGAAGGTATTGCGGAAATGGTGAGTGCATTTGCCCGTAAGGCTGCTGAGTTCCAGGCAACACCGTTGATGATGGGGATTCAGAAGTTTGAAAGTCAGCAGCAGCCAACTCCGTTAGTTACGCCTGTCAATTCGGTTAAGCACGTTAACAACACCGTGAATCTAGGCGGTATCACCGTCACGGTTGAAGGTGGTGCGGACGAAAAAACTCTTGCAGCGATTGCCCCGGCTGTTGAGAGTGCAGTTGATAGGAAGTTTGATCGTATTATCCGGGCTGCCGACAACGGCGAATCTGAAATCGAGTAACAAAACAGCGGCACGCAACGTGCCGCTTTCTCTCTTACATTGGATGAAAAATGAAAGCTCTACAGACAATCGGACTGTGGCTGGCGCTCGTGCTATGCCCGCAGTTCATAACTTTAAAAGTAGCAACATGGGCATTCTCAACCGAATCCCACGCCACGTATGAACGTGTTGAACAACTCCTGGACCAGTATGACGAACGCCAGGAAAACAGAATGGCCAACATCGCCAGGATGGAAGCCAAGTTGAACGCCCGTGATGGGGAGATTCTGGCTGAAGTCGATAAACGGATTTCTCTGGCAATCCAGCGCCACGAACAAATCAAGCATGAGGATAAACAATGAAGCTTCGAATCATAACCTGCATTCAATGTGGGAATGTCTTTAGTAGCACCCGCCCGAAGAAGTTCTGTTCCGGTATATGCCGGCACACTCACGACAACCTAACTAAAGGAGCCGACCACGATGGGGCTACAAGCAAAGCAAGCAACAACGGCTAAGCCGCGTAAGAAAGTGGATAAAGTTAAAAAGTGCAAATGCTGCCGTAAAAGTTTCCGACCAGACGTTGCAAATGAAGAGTTCTGCAAGCCTGAATGTAAGTCCACGCGACAGGCTGCTGATAAGCGTAAGGCCCTGGAAGCGTCCAGGCTGGAACGCTTCATGAAGAGTGCCTTTGCGTATTGGATGGCCACTGAAGCCCAGCGAGCGGGATTGCTAGATGTGTTCTGTGGCCACACCGTAGAAAGCCTTCTGGAACTGTACGGAGTTTACAAGTATTGGCTCCGGGCTAATGGGTTGGGCAACGATGCCAAGCTCTACGCTATCGCTCATGTTCACCCGGTAAAGCCGAAGGAGGGTGACTACATCGGACTCCTTCACGCGGAAAACTTGTTTGTTTGCCCTGAGCTTCCAAACCGCCAACATGGGAACAACTATTTCGGACAAGGCAAGTCCATCCACCGTTCCCAGACTTCCGCCGCCAACTTCGTTTCAGAGGACGAATCCCGCAAGGGCATCATTCGCCGAATCGTTCGTTATCTTGGTGAGGACGTAATCACAGAGTTTGCTAAGAAGGCTCGTATCCAACCGACACAGCGTATTAAGCGGTTGATGCACCTTGAGCTATTCCTTGATGAGCTTGGCCTGTCCCTGGAACAGCTTCACGATTGCAGTACGGCTAAGCTCGGACAGCTTCAATCCCAACTCACCGGTAAGAAGGAGTTTGTCAGGGCTGGTGGGAGTTACGATCCCTTGTGTGTTATGCGTGATGAGTTGGAACGCCACGCCAAGTTCCGCCCTGATGGTATTGAAGAAGTCGCAGAACTGGCCGCAATCTTCTATCGCCAACAGTGCGCCTCTCAGAACGTAAACGGGAACATCCCCGAACCCGTAGCCTCCAAGATCGCCATTCACATGTGGAATGTCCTGCACGGCAAAGAAGCTGACGCTGATTACGTTCAGACTCTGATGAAGCCGCACTTGAAAGAGATTGAAGAAGTGTACTTCTGAAGAAAGGCGAAGCATGTAGTAGAGAATTCAATTAGCGGAACACTCAAAAACAGCCCTCTAAGCCTACTGCCACTAAGGCTTCAGCGTTTTTGAAATGTAGACATCCGCTGGTCCACTCTACTCGATTAACTGGTCGTGGCCACGACTCTCCCCGTTCAATCTGCGGAAACAATAAGCCCCGGCCAAGTGCTGGGGCTTTTTATTTTAACTTTCAAAAAACCTAGCTATGCAGTCGCCGCCTCAGTAGTAGGGCGACAACTGCACTAAGACCCACTCCGGTTAGGATGTAAGCCATCCCGTCACCATTGGTCAGGAGGGTAAGAGGCGTCTTGTCGTGAACAATGTAAGCGGCTGTGAAAGCAACCGCTCCGCTGAATGCTCCGATCAACACCTTTGCACGGGTGGATTTCTTCTTTGCCACCATCACGACAGAAGCAAAGATTGCTCCCGCTAGGAAAGACGGGATTCCGCCAATCACGTAAGCAAACGGAACCCCCACCACCATCGTCATGACCCAAGCTGAAAGGCCGGACGGGCTGAACTCCAAGTTTACAAGTGCAGATGCCGTGCTGAGCAGAAAGGCACCGATCAAGGGACCAACGGCTAGGAAAACAAGTGCGGACTTCATGCACGTAATCACTACTCGCCAGCCCTTCTGTGTTGTGTCTTCCATCCCGTAGTCCTTATCAGGGGGAGAACAGGGAATCCGTGCCCCTGCGGTTATTGGTCATGATAGCCGGGAGCTAGTACACAGCCCAGCAACTCCGGGGCCTAGGCCAGCCAGTTGCCCAGCTAACCCGCGTTTCTACGCCTGTTTTACAAAGTGAACACATATGTTCGATTTGAGCAACGCCTGAATGATAATGGTACTGTTCAAATAACGTACAGCCGTCCCCGTTCCGCAGGCTGGCCGCAGATTGTTGGTGGATGTGTCATTCCCATCGTTGGTTACGGGTAGTCCAGACCATTGCCCGTGTTCATTGGGGTAAACGCTCACGACCACGGACGGCTGAATACAGTCCGCCAGGGAATCACGTATTCATTAGGGTTGATTCTGATAATGAACACGGGTAGAGTGCGAACCTCTAGAGGCAAATGAATACAGGGCAGGGAAATGGCGAAGGTTGGGTATGTAAGGATTAGCTCGGTTGACCAGAACACGGCACGTCAGTTGGATGGTGTGCAGGTTGATAAGACGTTCACGGACAAGGTGAGTGGTGCCACCACGGACAGGCCCCAGCTTCAAGCCATGCTGGAATACGTTCGGGAAGGGGACACGATTGTTGTCCATGAGATTTCCCGCTTGGCCCGTTCGTTGGCTGACCTACTGTCGCTGGTGGAGACGCTGAACAAGCGTGGTGTAGCGGTTCACTTCCACCATGAAAAGCTTGAGTTCACTGGCGAGAACAACGCCATGCAAAAGCTGATGTTGTCCATGATGGGTAGCTTCGCAGAGTTCGAACGTGCCATTAGCAAGGAACGCCAGCGTGAGGGAATCGCCAAGGCGAAAGAGAGAGGCGTGTACAAGGGCCGTGTTAAGACGGTGGATGATGAAGCCATTCGGGCCGCTGTCGCTGCTGGTTCATCGTTCCGTCAGGCTGCTAAAGATTTGAATGTCAGCTTGTCCACGGTTCAGCGAGCCATGAAGGGATAACCCCCGCCATACGCCCCACACAAGCCGCCTACGGGCGGCTTTGTTGTTTAAGCGTGTCTGCCAGCGTGGTTAGTGTTCCGCGTGCTGTCGGCCCTGGAGACGCCCTGGAAGGGCTCAGATATTCGCCAATTCCTGTCGCCCAGGTTGGCCCCGGTCGCGGCTTGCTTAATTCTGCCGCTGGGTGGCGGGGTTTTCCGAAAAATTCCAGCCCGTAACCCCCGGTATGTGCCCTGTCTGAAAAAATGGGGGGGCCTGTTATGGCGTTTAGCAAAGGGGTCCGAAAATTTTGGGCGGGGGCAGGGGTTGGCTGTTTGGAAACGTCCCCCCCTTCAGATAGTTCGCTAACGCTCAGGATATTCCCGCCCAGCCACGCCCGACTTTCCCGAACATGCTCGGTTGCTGGCGCGGGGGCGCCAGGGTTTCCCGATTGGAAAAGGGGTCCGAAAATGGGCAGGGGTAGTTAGTTCCGTGGGGGAAACGTCCCTAGCCCACAGGAACCTCCTCAATTTCCAAGGCTGCAAGCTCCGGCATGTCATCAATCAGGCGCTGCTTGTATTCCTTCGCTACTGTAATTCGCTTCACCTGTTGTAGATCGATTTTCACGCTTCCGACGTTTCGCCACTCTCGTTCGGTGTAATAAAACTTGAGGTGTTCAATTGGTAAGTCTCTATCGTAAGGCTTAATAAATGCAGCAAAATGGCGGGAAAGAACATCTTCGACCCGTTCAAGATCATTCTTCGCCTTATCTTCGTCGGCGCGAATAAAGAGGCTTTTTATTTCTGACTCTAATTTTTCAATTAGCCAACCGCCATTAGTGCCAATCACCTTACCGGAATATTCCTCTTCCGAGAATGGCAGATAGTAAACCGGTCTAGCGCCCACCCGCGCTAGGTAATCAAGTCGAAAGCCAATGCCGAATTTTCCATACTTGCTGTAGTGAATCCCTTGGGCTTTAAGCGGGATATCACAGAAGCATGTTATGTTGGCAGTCACTAAATCTTCATCTCGCAAGTTGCCGCCGAGGTTAATCATACACTGTAAATCCCCCAACCTAAGCTGCAACTCTCCTGTCTCCACATCTTTAGCTGCAACGTAGCCACTTTTTAATATTTGTTTAAGCTTCCTGAAGCAGTCTTCATCATCAAGAGGATTATTTCTTCCGACAAAGTGGTAAAGCACATCTGACACATACTCTTGATCCATCGCAAATTTCCTTTATGCCGATTCAAAATAGATTTGCGGAACAATCTTCCTCAACCGCAGATGGAACCCTTCAATCTTGTTAATCGCGTCCAGTCTTGCCGCAAGGCTGGTCCCGCCTGAATACAAGCCGTAAGACATTGTAGTTTTCTTGTGCCCTAGGATATCGGCAGCAATGTTTTCCGGTATCTCTGCCCGTTCAAGCTGCGTTGCAAGTGAATGCCTGAGTGAGTGGAATGTCTTTTCCTTACCGTATTCCAACGCACGTTTCAACTTGGAAAAGCGTGTCACCAGCAGCACGGACCTTTTCCCAATTCGACTTTCAGTCTCGTAGTCTAGCAAGTATTCCGACTTGCTTTCCGTGTCCAAGAACAGGATCAGCGGATAGAGGTCATTGTGAACGGGAACCGCCCGAATCCCCGCCTTCGTTTTCGTACCAACATCCCGAACGTTGATGATGTACTTGTTTTCTTCCGGCTCCTGAATATCGGACTTCTTGATTTGAGCAATCTCTTCGGCCCGCATTCCGGTGTATGCCGCAATGGCAATCGTCGCCGCCAGCAACGTGTCCTTGGCCTCCACCGCTTTCTTGAAGATGTGCCCAACTTCGATGGTTTCGAACGGTAGCCGTGGCTCCTTCATCGTCTCCTTCCGTTTCACCTTCGGAAGCGACTGATTGTCGAACGGATTGTCCACGGTGGTCGGGTAGAAGCCTTTCGTCTGCAACCACTTGATATACGTTTTCCCCGACCGGAGCTTGCTGCGTTTAACAATCGTCTTCACGTCCAGGGACGCTATCCAGAGCCCCACGATGTCTGCTGAGAAACCGAATTTCCTCGCCTTGAGGAAGTCCCGGAACTGTTTAACATCTGCAACTTCCCGCTCGGCAGACGTTAGCTCAACCTGCCCCAATCGGACTTCCTTGAACTGCTTTAGAAGTACGTCGTTGAAGATGTCCACATCCGGCGGGCTGCCCTGCGTGAGCATGTGGTGTTTCTCGTGCTCCAGGCTCTGCCGCAGGTCTTCGGGCACGCCATTCGGGAACGCGGCAGATATGGCCCGATCCCAGATGGATTCCAGTTCCATCGCATCCGGCGCCGTTCTGGCGAAAGCAGCGGTTTCCCGATGCTGGCGAACGTCTTCAAAGACTTCCACCTTCCATGTGGAGTTGGTCAGTTTGCCTCGTGCCTGAAGGATTTCCGCCCGCCAGTCGGCCAGCACGCGGCCAAGTAACATCTTCGCTTCCGGTAACGATGATGTTCTTAAACTTCGGCTGTAAACTCGCTTCCCAATGATGCCCCGGACGTCTTCGGGGACGTCCAAACGGGCATGGTAGGTGGTGCCACGGAGCACCAGCAGCTTTTCAGAGGTTGCCATCTACGCGCTCCGACAGGATTTGATTTCTACGCAAGGCTTCTACGCAGTGTAGCTCTAGAAGCCGCAAACCATTGAGGTTACTGGGCCAATGGCCACAATTCACGATTTTCGCTACAACCTGCTCAACCCCGCCCACACCCTGAACGAATGCCGCGCCCTCTCCCCGGGCCTCTATCAGGTCACGGGCACCGGCGGCTCGATTCAGACCGGCGACACCCTGCTGGTGACCCTCAAGGGCAGCCGCGACCTCAGCATGCGTCTCACCGTGGACAAGGTGCGCCACCTGATCAACCCGCCCGGCCAATGGCTGGCGGTGGCCAAGGGCCCGGCCTTCAAGGAACTCGCTATCCACAACTGGCACGTCGACTGCGACGCCTGCGGCAAGCGCCTGGACTTCGAATTCGCCGTCGACAGCGGCCTCGGCAAACAGGCCCAGGCACCGGCCGCCGAGGCGCGCATCGCGGAACTGGGCTGGCGCAATCACGCAGGCAAGCACTTCTGCCCGAATTGTCGTCAGGAGGACACCCAATGACCCGGAATACCCTGCTGCTGGCCGTTCTGGCCGCCGCCATCACCGGCTGCGCCAGCGATAGTCCGCAACTGGAAACCGGCACGACCTACCAGGTGGAATGGATCGGCGAGCGCCCGCTGATTGATAACAGTCACCTGACCATCACCCTGGGCGACGGCAACCGCGCCTATGGCAACGCCGGCTGCAACCACTGGTTCGCTTCCTACACGATGGAAGGCGACAAGCTGACCTTCGGCGCCGCCGGCAGCACTCGCAAGATGTGCGCGCCCGCGCTGATGGAACAGGAACAACGCTTCCTCGACGCCCTGGGCAAGGTGCAGCGCTGGGACATCTCCCCCATCGACCAGCTCCGACTGT
This sequence comes from Pseudomonas sp. BN411, assembly GCF_029871235.1. Classification (GTDB taxonomy): domain Bacteria; phylum Pseudomonadota; class Gammaproteobacteria; order Pseudomonadales; family Pseudomonadaceae; genus Metapseudomonas. The sequence continues at coordinate 338,542 of NZ_SSOM01000067.1, read as the reverse complement.
GGCCGGCCGAGGGCAAGGCGATCCGGCTGTGGCCGGTGGAAGGTTGAGCTCGCCGCGTCGATCCCCTCTCTTGTAGGGGCGAATTCATTCGCCAAGCAGACCGAAGGTCTGCCCTCAGAAGTCGCGTGGGGCAGCGTTGCTGCCCTTGGCGAATGAATTCGCCCCTACCGATAAAAGCAGGCCGTGCCTTAGAAGAGGTTGAGCTGCTCGACTGCGCCACGCAGGTCCTGCAAACGCACCCCTACCCCGATCAACCGCACCGGCTTGTCGCCACGGGCGAAGGCCGCGCTGAGCAATTGCCGGTAACTGTCCAGGTCGCGGCGGGCGCCGGCCTGTTCCAGGGTGGTCTGGGTGAAGTCGTGGAACTTCAGCTTCACGAAGGGCTTGTCAGGCTTATAGCTGCTGTCCAGGCGCGCCATGCGCCCACGCAGCTCATCCAGTAGTGCCGGCAGTTGTTCCAGGCAGGCATCCAGATTGGGCAGGTCCTGGTCGTAGGTGTTTTCCACGCTGATGGACTGCCGCCTGCTGTCCACCTGCACGATGCGGTCATCCTGGCCACGGGCCAGGTTATAGAGCCGCTCGCCAAAACTGCCGAACTCCCGCGCCAGCGCCAGCTTGTTCCAGTCGCGCAGGTCGGCGCAGGTACGTATGCCGAGGCGCGCCATCTTCTCCGCCGTCACCTTGCCCACGCCGTGCAGCTTGCTCACCGGCAGTGCGGCAACGAACTCATCCACCTGGTCCGGCGTGACCACGAACATCCCGTCCGGCTTGCGCCAGTCGCTGGCGATCTTGGCGATGAACTTGTTCGGCGCCACCCCGGCAGACACCGTGATATGCAACTCGGAGGCGACGCGCCGACGAATTTCCTGGGCGATGCGCGTGGCGCTGCCGTTGAAATGCGGGCTGTCGGAAACGTCCAGGTAGGCCTCGTCGAGGGACAGCGGTTCGATGATCTCGGTGAAGTCGCGGAATATCTGATGGATCTGCCGCGACACCGCCTTGTACACATCCATGCGCGGCCGGACGATGGTCAGGTCCGGACACAGCTTGACCGCCGTCCGCATCGGCATCGCCGAACGTACACCGTAGGCGCGGGCATCGTAGTTGCAGGTCGCTACGACCCCACGCTTGTCCGGCGAGCCGCCAACCGCCAGGGGTTTACCCGCCAGCGACGGGTCGTCGCGCATCTCGATGGCGGCGTAGAAGCAGTCGCAGTCAATGTGGATGATCTTTCGTTGCGGCATGGTGATCGGTGGTGCGAGGGCGGTTCGGATAGCAGGCGATGATACCGCAGCCCGAGCCCTCTCCAGCCGCTCTAGCACACGTCCGGGCAGCGCCCCTTCACCTCACCCGATTGCTAAATATTTGAGGGAAAAAGAATTTTTCTGCGAAATCGTTTGACAGCCCCTCGCAGAACTGTAGAATTGCCGCCGCGGGATGGAGCAGTCTGGTAGCTCGTCGGGCTCATAACCCGAAGGTCGTTGGTTCAAATCCAGCTCCCGCAACCAACATTAGAAAAAGGCCACTCTTCGGAGTGGCCTTTTTCGTTTGGGTCGAAATAAGTATTTGATTTAAATGAAAGAAATCGTTTGACAGCCCTCCGCAGAACTGTAGAATTGCCGCCGCGGGATGGAGCAGTCTGGTAGCTCGTCGGGCTCATAACCCGAAGGTCGTTGGTTCAAATCCAGCTCCCGCAACCAGTTTCCAAAAAGGCCACTCTTCGGAGTGGCCTTTTTCGTTTCCGCCTCCCTCCTCCGTCCGTCAAGGCTGCTCGTCAGTCCCCCATCCGGAAAAGTCCCGACTTCTATACTTGAAGCGCACCTGTCCACCTGGTGGAGGTTCGCCATGTCCGGTTACTGCGCCTCCAGTGAGGAAGTCGAATACCTGAACCGCGCGCTGCGTACGCTGAGCGGATGCAATCGAGCCCTATTGCGCGCCGAAGACCCGTGCTTCCTGTTCAAGGAAATCTGCCGGGTGGTGGTGGAGGAAGGCGGCTATCGCATGGCCTGGGTGGGACGGGCCGAACATGACGAAGCACAGTCGGTGACGCCCCTGGCTCACATTGGACTCGACAAGGCGTATGTCGACTCGCTCAACATCACCTGGGCCGATCGCGAACGCGGACGCGGCACCACCGGTACCGCCATCCGCACCGGCGTCCCGACCATCACGCGCAATATCCTCACAGACCCCAGGCTCAGCCCCTGGCGGGAGAGCGCCATCACCCACGGCATTGCCTCGGTCCTGTCCCTGCCCCTGCGGGTAGACGGCGAGATTTTCGGCGCCCTGGCCATCTGCGCCAAGGAGCCCGATGCCTTCGGTGAACGGGAACTGGCACTGCTCAGTGAAGCCGCCGACGACATGGCCTTCGGCCTCCAGGCCCTGCGCATCAAGGCCCGACGCCGGCAGGCCGAGCAGCAGGTGGAAGCCCTCAACCGCGCCCTGGCCACCCGGGTCGCGGTTAATCATGCGGTGATCCATGCCACCAGCGAAGCACCGCTGCTGACGGAAATCTGCCGGGTCCTGGTGGATGAATGCGGCTATCGCCAAGCCTGGGTCGACTACCGCCAGGACGACCCGGTGCGCCCATACAAGGTGATGGCCTGCAACGCGGCCAATGGCATCTGCCAGGGGTGGGGCGCGGGGGGCCATGACGGCAGCTTCCATGGCCAGCTGGAAACCGCCTTGCAGGCGGGCGACCCGCTGGTACTGCGTGACCTGCTCAACGACCCGGAAGCCGCGCTTCATGAAGAGGCTCGTGAATATGGCTTCGCGTCGGCGTTGGCCCTGCCCCTCAAGGTGGAAGACACAGTCATCGGCATGCTGGTGATCATGGCCGAGCACGCCGATGCATTCGATGAGAAGGAAGTTGAACTGCTGCTGGCCACGGCCCATGACCTGGGCTTCGGCATCTCCACCCTGCGCACCCGCGCCCGTGCGGTGGAAGCCGAGTCGACCATCCGCCGCATGGCCTATGAAGACGCATTGACCGGCCTGCCCAACCGCGTGCGCCTGCGCGAACTGCTCGATACCGCCATCGCCAATGCCCGCCAGGAGCGCCGCCCCTTCGGCCTGCTGCACCTGGAGATCGCCCGCAACCAGGAAATCAACGAAACCCTCGGTTATCGAGAAGGCGACCGCCTGCAGATCGAAATCGCCTCCCGCCTGAAGCAGGTGGTGGGGGCAGAACGCACGGTGGCGCGAATGGGCGAATGCGAATTCGCCGTGCTCATGCCCAATGGCGGCGCCGAGCACGCCTCGCAACTGGCCAAGCAAATACTCATGGCGCTCTACGACCCAGTTGAACTCTCCGGCCTCTATCTGGAAGCACGGGCCAGCATCGGCATCGCCCTCTACCCCGGCCACGGCACGGCACCGGAAGCCCTGATCCGCCGCTCCGGCAGCGCGATGGAACAGGCCAAGCGCTCCAATGCCGGCTTCGCGGTGTTCCAGGGCGGCCTCGATCAGGAGTGCGCCCAGCACCTGACGCTGATGGGCGACCTGCGCCGCGCCATAGACCGCAACGAACTGCTGCTCTACTACCAGCCCAAGGTAGAGATCGCCAGCAATCGCGTGTGCGGCACCGAGGCGCTGGTGCGCTGGCGCCATCCCCAACACGGCATGCTGCCGCCCGACGAGTTCGTGCGACTGGCCGAGAACACCGGCCTTATCACCCCACTGACCCTCTGGGTGCTGGATACCGCACTGGGCCAGCGTTATGCCTGGCATGAAGAGGGAGATGAGCGCCCCATTTCGGTCAATCTCTCTGCCCACGACCTGCGCGACCCGCGGCTGCTGGAACGCATCCAGGGCTCCTTCGCCACCTGGGGCGCCAAACCCCACTGGATCGAGTTCGAGCTGACCGAAAGCGCGCTGATGGAAGATCCGGCGGCCTCGCAGCAGACCCTGTCGGCACTCAAGGACCTGGATGCGCACCTGACCATCGACGACTTCGGCACCGGCTATTCGTCCCTGGCCTACCTGCAGAGGCTGCCGGTGGACTCGCTGAAGATCGACCAGTCCTTCGTCAGTGGCATGACCACCAACGCGGGGTCGGCGAAGATCGTCCGCTCCATCATCGAACTGGCCCACAACCTGGACCTGACGGTGGTGGCCGAAGGGGTGGAGGACCAGTTGACCTTCAACCAGCTCGGCCAATACGGCTGCGACATCGCCCAGGGCTACAAGATCAGTCAGCCGATTCCAGCCGAACAGTTCCGCGACTGGGAGACCCGCTCGGTCTGGCACTGACCGGCGGGCCGTCGCGCGGCAAATTGCCGCCCTCCCCTGACGCTCCCCGACTTCCCGCAGCGGCGGGACTCCCTGCTCGCCTAGACTTGCCGGTGCACCCGGCCGTTTTTGCGCGCTAGACCATCGAAAGGCCGGCGAAGAAAAAGTTCTGCCAGACACTTGGAACTTGCTGTCGGCGCCCACACTCAGTGGCGCACATTGCCCAGAGGTGCTCGATGCGCGCCAACACCCCGCCAGTGGAAAAGCCGGCCAACGGCCAACTCAACGAAGAATCCGCCCAGATCCGCTGGCTCGACAGCCTCACAGCCTATCGGCAGTGGATCGTCATCGCCTTCACCCTGCTGGTGTTCATCCTCGGCCTGCTGGCGTGCTGGCACCTGTTGCGGGAACTCGACCCGGATGCACTGCGCTCCGCCATTGCCGATGTACCCGGCACCAGCCTGCTGCTGGCCCTGGGCGCCACTGCTGTCAGCTTCATCGCCTACATAGGCTACGAATGGTCCGGCTGCCGTTTCGCCGGTGTGCACCTGCCCTTGCAGCGCATGGCGCTGGGCAGCTTCTGCGCGTCGGGCGTGGGCAACGCCATCGGCCTGTCGATGCTCACCGGCGGCTCCGTACGTTTCCGCCTGTACGGGCGCGATAACCTCGGCGCCGGCGACATCGCCCGCATCACCCTGTTCGCCAGCCTCGCCCTGGGCTCGGCGCTCCCGCCGCTGGCGGCGCTGGCCGCCCTGAGTGCCCCGGCCGCCGCCTCGATCGCCCTGGGCCTGCCGGAAAGCCTGGTGATCTTCATGGCCGTGGGCGTACTGCTGGCCGGCGCTGGGCTGGTCTTCTGGATCTCGCGCCAGCGCGCTCCCGAACCACCGGTGCCCGGCTGCATCGACATCCGCCTGGGCAACCGCAGCGTGCGCCTGCCCGGCCTGCGCCTGTCAGCGCTGCAACTACTGATCACGGTAGTGGACGTCTGCGCCGCCGCTTGCGTGCTCTACGTGCTACTGCCCGACGCACCACCGCTCGGCGCCTTCCTGCTGGTCTACATGCTGGCCCTGGCCGCTGGCGTACTCAGCCACGTTCCAGGCGGGGTCGGCGTGTTCGAAGCCGTTCTGCTGGCGGCCTTCGCCGGCCAACTGGGTGCTGCCCCCCTGGCGGCCGCCCTGCTGCTCTACCGCCTGATCTACGTCGGCCTGCCACTGGTGCTGGCCTGCCTGCTGTTGCTCGCCAATGAGGCGCAGCGCCTGTTCCCCGCCGGCCGCCAGGCATTGCGCGCCGCCTCCGGCCTGGCCGCGCCGGTACTGTCGCTGCTGGTGTTCCTGTCCGGTGTGGTGCTGCTGTTCTCCGGCGTCACCCCGGCGGTGGACACCCGCCTGGAACACCTGAGCTTCCTGATCCCCCATCGCCTGATCGACGCCTCGCACCTGGCCGCCAGCCTGGTCGGGGTGCTCTGCCTGCTGCTGGCCCACGGGTTGCGCCATCGCCTGTCGGCGGCCTGGGCGCTGACCGTGGTACTGCTGCTGACCGGCGCCGGCCTGTCCCTGCTCAAGGGCTTCGACTGGGAAGAAGCCAGCCTGCTGAGCATGACCGCCGTGCTGCTGGCGATATTCCGTGCAGCGTTCTACCGCCCCAGTCGCCTGCTGGAGATGCCCTTCTCGCCGATCAACCTGGCGGCCAGCGCCTGCGTGCTGATCGCGGCCCTCTGGCTGATGTTCTTCGCCTTCCAGGACGTGCCCTACGACCATGAACTCTGGTGGCAATTCGCGGTGGACGGCGACGCGCCGCGCGCCCTACGCGCTTCCCTGGCCAGCGGCCTGCTGCTGGCCGGCATCGCCCTGGCCTGGCTGCTGCGACCGGTGCCGCCGACCATCCACGAGCCGACCGATGAAGAGCTGGAGCGCGCCGCCGAGGTGATCCGCAGTTCCGACCAGCCCGATGGCGGCCTGGTGCTGACCGGCGACAAAGCCCTGCTTTTCCATCCCCTGGGCGACGCCTTCCTCATGTATGCCCGCCGTGGCCGCAGCCTGGTAGCGCTGTTCGACCCCATCGGCCCGTCCCACCGCCGCGCCGAGCTGATCTGGCAGTTCCGTGACCTCTGCGACCATCACCACGCCCGGCCGGTGTTCTACCAGGTACGTGCGGAGAACCTGCCCTATTACATGGACATCGGCCTGTCCGCCCTGAAGCTCGGCGAGGAAGCGCGGGTCGACCTGCCCCGCTTCGACCTCGACGCCAAGAACAAGGCAATGAAGGACCTGCGCTACACCTTGAGCCGTGGCCAACGCGACGGGCTCAGCCTGCAGATCTATGAAGTCGGAACCGCGCCCCTGGAGCAGTTGCAGTCCATTTCCGACGCCTGGATGCAGGGCAAGCAGGCACGGGAGAAAGGCTTCTCCCTCGGCCGCTTCGACCCGGACTACCTGAAGCATTTCCGTATCGCCACCATCCAGTTCGAGGGCAAGCCGGTGGCCTTCGCCAACCTGCTGGAAACCGAAGGCAACACCCTGTCCAGCATCGACCTGATGCGCGTGCATCCTCACGCACCGAAGCTGACCATGGAATTCCTGATGCTCAGCCTGCTGCTGCACTACAAGGAACGCGGCCATGCCCGCTTCAGCCTGGGCATGGTGCCGCTCGCCGGCCTCCAGCCCCGTCGTGGTGCCCCCTTGACCCAGCGCCTCGGCGCGCTGGTGTTCCGCCGCGGCGAGCAGTTCTATAACTTCCAGGGACTGCGCCGCTTCAAGGAGAAATTCCAGCCCGAGTGGGAGCCGCGCTACATGGCCGTGCCCGCCGGCCTCGACCCGCTGGTGGCGCTGGCCGACACCGCCGCGCTGATCGCCGGCGGCTTCACCGGCCTGGTCAAACGCTGAGGTGCACATGCTCAAACGCAACTGGCGACACCTGCTGCTGATCCTGATCGTCCTGCTGGTGGGCGCGACCCTGCTGTTCTGGAGCCGTCCCACGCCCCAGGCAAAGCTGGAAAGCCTGAAGGCTTCTGACGGCAGCCCCATGACCCTTGCCAACCCTGCCGGAGCCGTCCAACACCGCGTGCTGCTGTTGGCCAGCGGCGACCAGCGCCTGGCCGACGCCGACCTGCTGGCCCTGGCCCGCAGCAGCAATGCCCGCCTGCTACAGCTGGACCTGCCGGCCTCGGACTGCGCGGCGCAACAGGAACGCCTGCAACAAGCCCGCAAAACCCTGGACGGCGAACCGACCCTGGTAGCGGGTATCGGCGCTGGGGCCTCATTCGCCTGGCGCTGGCTGGCCGAGCAGGACAACGACAACGCCCAAGCCCTGTCCATCGACTTCAGCCTGGACACCCCGGACTGCCCCGCTGCCTTGCCGCAAACGGCGCCCCACGGCCACTGGCTGGCCGCCTGGAACGACAACCCGGACGACCCCAGCGCTGCCTTCGCGCGCAATCAGTCCAATGCCGAAACCCTGATCAGCGACTACGACACCAGCCTCACGCAACTGCTGCAGCAACGCCTGCAAAGCCTGCTGCAAGGCCAGGGCGAGCCGCTGCCGGTGGTGGAAGTGCCCGCCACTCACTCCACCGGGACCGTCACCCTGTTCTATTCCGGCGATGGCGGCTGGCGCGATCTCGACCGCGCGGTGGCCGACGAAATGGCCAAGCGCGACTACCCGGTGGTGGGCATCGACGCGCTTCGCTACTTCTGGCAGCACAAGAACCCCGAACAGGGTGCCGCCGACCTCAGCCGTCTGATGAAGGAATACCGCGAAAAGTGGGGCGCCAAGCGTTTCGTGCTGGCGGGCTACTCCTTCGGCGCGGACGTGCTGCCGGCGTTCTACAACCGGCTGCCCAAGGCCGACCAGGACCAGGTGGACGCCATTCTCCTGCTGGCGCTCGCCCGCAGTGGCAGCTTCGAGATCGAGGTTCAGGGCTGGCTCGGCAAGGCTGGCCAGGAAGCCGCCACCGGTCCGGAACTGGCTAAGCTGCCGGCAAGCAAGGTGCTTTGCGTGTTCGGCAAGGAAGAGATCAGCGAGAGCGGCTGCACCCAGCCGGGCGCCGTCGGGGAAAATCTCGAACTGCCGGGAGGACACCATTACGACGAAAACTACCCGGCATTGGCGGAGAAACTGCTGGCAGCGGTTGCGAAACGCCAGGAGTCCGTTGCAAAGGATTGATCCAGGTTCAGATTCGCTTAAGGCAACGCGGTTATCCTGCCCGACCGTTTCGCCTTAAGACGAGAAAGAGGTACCTGATGAGTCTCAAGAACGCGCCTTCCCGCTATGGGAGCCTGTCCATCGCCCTGCACTGGCTGATGCTGGTACTGATCGCAGCGGTTTACGCCTGCATCGAACTCAAGGGCAACTTTCCCAAAGGCAGCGAAACCCGCGACCTGCTCAAGCAATGGCACTTCATGCTCGGCATGGCGGTGTTCTTCCTGGTCTGGCTGCGTCTGATCGGCAGGATGATCTCCCCCACCCCGGCCATCCAGCCCGCCCCGACGAGCTTGCAGAACCTTGTGGCCAAGTTCATGCACCTGGCGCTCTACGCCCTGATGATCGGCACGCCCCTGGCCGGCTGGCTGATTCTCAGCGCCGCCGGCAAGACCGTTCCCTTCTTCGGCCTGGAACTGCCAGGGCTGATCGGCCCGAACAAGGAACTGGCCGGAGAAATCAAGGAGCTCCACGAACTGGCGGGCACCGCCGGCTACTGGCTGATCGGTCTGCACGCCGTTGCAGCGCTGTTCCACCACTACGTGAGCCGCGACAACACCCTGGTGCGGATGCTGCCGGGACGCAGCTGACCCCTCGTGACATAGGACGCGTTGGGCGTCGCGGTGCTCACCCACAACCTACTTGCTCTTGTAGGTTGAGCTGAGCGAAGCCCAACGTAGGGCGCCGACATCCGCCTCGTGGGGCGTTGCGGACCTGTAGCGCCCCCCTCAAATCTCTACCTGCGTCCCCAGCTCGATCACCCGGTTCAGCGGCAGGTTGAAGTATTTCAGGTTGCTGTTGGCGTTCTTCAGCAGAAAAGCGAATAGCGCCTCGCGCCAGCGCGCCATGCCAATGCGCTTGGTGGGGATTACTGTCTCGCGGCTGAGGAAGTAGGTGGTGCTCATCGGGCTGAAGTCCAGCTCGTTGAGGTGGCAGAGCTTCAGCGCTGCCGGCACGTCAGGCTCCTCGATGAAGCCGAAGTGCAGGATCACCCGGAAGAATCCATCCCCGTAGGCATCCACCTCGAAACGCCGTTCCGACGGAATCCGCGGCGTGTCCTCACTCACCACCGTCAGCAGCACCACCTGCTCGTGCAGCACCTGGTTATGCAACAGGTTGTGCAACAGGGCATGGGGCACGGCGTCGGTGCGGGCGGTAAGGAATACGGCCGTACCCTGCACCCGATGCGGCGGCTGCGAACGGATGCTGCTGATGAACAACGGCAGCGGCAGCGCGGTTTCGTCCAGGCGATCCACCACAATCTGCTTGCCACGCTTCCAGGTGGTCATCAGGACGAACAGTGCCGTACCGGCCACCACCGGGAAGGCACCACCCTGGAAGATCTTCGGCACGTTGGCTGTGAAGAACAGGCTATCGACGAAGAGAAACCCCAGCAGTACCGGCACGGCCAGCCACAAGGGGGTTTTCCACAGCAGCAGCATGACCACCGACACCAGCAGGGTGGTGATCAACATGGTGCCGGTCACCGCCACGCCGTAGGCCGACGCCAGCGCGCCGGAGGACTCGAATCCCAGTACCAGCAGCACAACGCCCACCATCAATGCCCAGTTCACCGCACCGATGTAGATCTGACCCTGCTCCTGCTGGGAGGTGTGCTGCACGAACATGCGCGGGATATAGCCCAGTTGCATGGCCTGGTGGGTCAGCGAAAAAGCGCCGGAAATCACTGCCTGAGACGCGATCACCGTGGCCAGGGTGGCCAGCAGCACCATGGGCAGCAGCGCCCAGCCCGGCGACAGCAGATAGAAGGGGTTACGCGCGGCAGCGGGGTCGGCGAGGATGGCCGCCCCCTGGCCGAAGTAGTTCAGCACCAGCCCCGGTAGCACCAGGAAGAACCAGGCACGGGCGATGGGTTTACGGCCGAAGTGGCCCATGTCGGCGTAGAGCGCCTCGGCACCGGTCAGGGCCAGCACCACCGCCCCGAGGATGACCACACCCACGGTCGGATGGGTGATGAAGAAGTGCACGCACCACCAGGGATTCATCGCCTTCAGCACCTCCGGCTGCTGGACGATGCCGTAGATCCCCAGGGCACCGAGCACGCTGAACCAGAGCACCATGATCGGCCCGAAGAGAATGCCGATACGCGCCGTGCCGTGCTTCTGGATCAGGAACAACCCCACCAGCACGATCAGCGACAACGGCACCACCCAGTGGCTGATGCCATCGAACGCCAGGTCCAGGCCTTCGACGGCGGAGAGCACAGAAATCGCCGGGGTGATCATGCTGTCGCCGTAGAACAGTGCCGTACCGAACAGGCCGAGCAGCACGACCGCCGACCTCAGCTTCGGGTAGGACCTGGAAGCGCGCTGGGCCAGGGCGGTCAGCGCCATGGCGCCGCCTTCGCCTTCGTTGTCGGCACGCAACACGAACAGCATGTACTTGATCGACACCACCCAGATCAGCGACCAGAAGATCAGCGACAACACCCCCAGAACCCCGTCGTGGTTGACCTGGACGCCGTACTGCGGGGAGAAGACCTCCTTCAGGGTGTACAGCGGGCTGGTGCCGATATCGCCGTAGACCACCCCGGCGGCGGCTATCAGAAGGCCAAGCCCGGTGGTCGAATGCCCCTCATGCTGGTTGGCGGAGTGGCTGACGCTTTCGCTCATCTGAACCTTCCTGCTCATGACTGTTGGTGCGCATCGTCTAATAAGCCTTCCTGGCAACGAGAAGCATCCCGCATCCGTTCCGCCAGCTTCCTACAGGCTAGCTGCGAAATGACAACAGATGAGGGTGGAAATGGCTGACGCCTGCCGCTAGAATTGCGCACTTTTTGATCAGAGGCGCCCTCCCGAGCGCCCATCGAGGTTAGCCGCAATGTCCACCGCCACCCCCAAAGTCGGATTCGTCAGCCTGGGTTGCCCGAAGGCCACCGTCGACTCCGAACGCATCCTTACCCAGCTGCGCATGGAAGGCTACGAAATCGTACCGACCTACCAGGATGCCGACGTGGTCGTGGTCAACACCTGCGGTTTCATCGACAGCGCCAAGGCCGAGTCCCTCGACGCCATCGGTGAAGCCATCGCCGAGAACGGCAAGGTGATCGTCACCGGTTGCATGGGCGTTTCCGAAGATTCCATCCGCGACGTACACCCGAGCGTGCTGGCCGTGACCGGTCCGCAGCAGTACGAGCAGGTGGTGAACGCCGTTCACGAAGTCATTCCTCCCAAGGCCGACCACGATCCCTTCGTTGACCTGGTACCGCCGCAGGGCATCAAGCTGACCCCGCGTCACTACGCCTACCTGAAGATTTCCGAAGGCTGCAACCACAGCTGCAGCTTCTGCATCATCCCCTCCATGCGCGGCAAGCTGGTCAGCCGCCCGGTGGGCGACGTGCTCTCCGAGGCCGAGCGCCTGGTCAAGGCCGGCGTGAAGGAGCTGCTGGTGATCTCCCAGGACACCAGCGCCTACGGCGTCGACCTCAAGTACAAGCTCGACTTCTGGAACGGCCAGCCGGTGAAGACCCGCATGCTGGAACTGTGCGAAGCCCTTTCCGCCATGGGCGTGTGGGTGCGCCTGCACTACGTCTACCCGTACCCCAACGTGGACGACGTGATCCCGCTGATGGCTGAAGGCAAGCTGCTGCCGTACCTGGACATCCCCTTCCAGCACGCCAGCCCGAAAGTGCTCAAGTCCATGAAGCGCCCGGCCTTCGAGGACAAGACCCTGGCCCGCATCAAGAAGTGGCGCGAGATCTGCCCGGACCTGACCATCCGCTCCACCTTCATCGTCGGCTTCCCCGGCGAGACCGAGGAAGACTTCCAGTACCTGCTGGACTGGCTGACCGAAGCCCAGCTCGACCGCGTCGGTTGCTTCCAGTACTCCCCGGTGGAAGGCGCCCCCGCCAACGACCTGGGCCTGGAACTGGTGCCGGACGACGTGAAGCAGGACCGCTGGGAGCGCTTCATGGCCCACCAGCAGGCCATCTCCACCGCCCGCCTGCAGCTGAAGATCGGCCGCGAAATGGACGTGCTGATCGACGAAGTGGACGACGAAGGCGCCGTGGCCCGTTCCTGGGCGGACGCGCCGGAAATCGACGGCAGCGTGTTCATCGAGTCAACCAGCGTGAAGCCGGGCGACAAGGTGCGCGTGCGCATCGTCGATGCCGACGAGTACGACATGTGGGCCGAACTGGTCTGAGTCGATAGTTGGATGAAAGAGCCCCGCTGATGCGGGGCTTTTTCTTTTGGGCTAACTCAAGCGCCCTCTTGGTCGTAGGATGTGGTGGAGCGCAGCGATACCCATCAACAGAGCCCCGCCATGCTCAAGGTCTTCTACGACGGCGCCTGCCCGCGCTGCATCGCCGACCGCCGCTGGTACGAATCCTTCCCCCGCGCCGCCGAGGGCGTGGAATGGATCGACATCACCGGCCGTGACGCCGAGTTGCGCGCCCTGGGCATTGACCCCTACCTCGCACTAACCGAACTCCACGTCCAGGACGAAGCCGGCCGCATCCATCGCGAACTGGACGCCTACATCCTCCTGTTCGCGCGGGTCCCCAGGATGGCACCGCTGGCCTGGGTGGTCGGGCTGCCGCTGATCAGGCCACTCCTGTCACTGGTCTACCGCCGCTGGGTTCTGCGCCGCTTGAGGCGGGACGGCAGGCTCTAGAGGCTGCGTCTAGACTCGCAGCATCCATGGCCCAAGCGGAATCACAACAATGACCGACCAGAACCGCCAGGTAACCCTCTACCACTGCCCCTACACCCGCTCCACCGGCGCCCTGACGCTGCTGGAAGAACTCGGCGCGGACTTCAAGCTGCATGTGATGAACATGAAACTCGGCGAGCAGCGCAAACCCGAGTTCCTCGCCATCAACCCCATGGGCAAGGTCCCCACCATCACCCACGGCGACGCGGTGGTCACCGAGCAGGTATCGGTCTACCTCTACCTCGCCGATCTCTACCCTGAGGCCAAACTGGCACCGCCCCTGGGCGACCCGTTGCGCGGCCCCTACCTGCGCTGGATGGTGTTCTACGGTTCCTGCTTCGAACCGGCTGTAGTGGACCGAGTACAGAATCGCGAGCCGATTCCGGAAGCGCGCTCGCCCTACGGCGATTTCGACAGCGTGATGAAGACCCTGGTTGGCCAGCTCAAGCAAGGGCCCTGGCTGCTCGGCGAACAGTTCACCGCCGCCGACGTGCTCTGGGGCAGCGCGCTGAACTGGACGACCCAGTTCGGGCTGATCCCGGAAGTGCCGGCGATCAAGGCGTACATCGCCCGCTTCATCGAACGCCCTGCCTACACCCGTGCCCTGGCCAAAGACGCCGAGCTGGCCGCCACCCAGGCTGCCCCCGCCTGACAATGCCCGTGCATTCCGCACCTCGATAATGCCCCCGCCCCGGCCACCCCGGGGCTAGGGTATGGGCCTTTCCCGGCACAGTCGCGAGGTTCGCCATGCATCCTTATTTCAGCCTTCAGGGCCGCACCGCCCTGGTCACCGGTGGTACCCGTGGAATCGGTCGGATGATCGCCCAGGGCTTCCTCGAAGCCGGCGCGCGCGTCTTCATCTGCGCCCGTGATGCCGAGGCCTGCCACGAAACCGCTGCCGAACTCTCCGCCTTTGGCGAATGCCACGGCCTTGCCGCGGACCTCTCCAGCGAAGAAGGCGCCAAGGTGCTGGCTGAAGTGCTGGCACAGCGCATCGAACGGCTGGACATCCTGGTGAACAATGCCGGCACTACCTGGGGCGCTCCGCTGGAAAGCTATCCGGTGAAGGGCTGGGAAAAGGTCATGCAGCTCAACGTCACCTCGGTGTTCAGCTGCATCCAGCAATTGCTGCCGCTGCTGCGCAAGGCCGGCAGCGAAGCCTGCCCGGCGCGGGTGATCAACATCGGCTCGGTCGCCGGGATCACCTCCCATGGCGAAGAGGCCTACGCCTACGGGCCGAGCAAGGCGGCTCTGCACCAGCTCTCAAGGATGCTGGCGCGGGAACTGGTGGCCGAGCACGTCAATGTCAACGTGATCGCTCCCGGTCGCTTCCCCAGCAAGATGACCCGCTTCATCGCCAATGACCCGGAGGCCATGGCCCGCGACACCGCGCTGATCCCGATGAAGCGCTGGGGTCGGGGCGAGGAAATGGCTGCGCTGGCCATCAGCCTCGCCAGCACGGCGGGGGCCTACATGACCGGCAACGTCATTCCCATCGACGGTGGTTTCCACCTGTAACCGGTCTATTGCGCGGCGCCCGGCGCGGCGCTAGGGTAGCCGCGCACTTCAGCGGAAATACCCCATGCGCCTCGCCCTCCTGACTCTTCTGCTCACCCTTGCCGCCCCGAGCTTCGCTGCGCCGGCGCCCTTCTTCATCTGGCAGAGCAAGCGGGATGGTGCGCTGACCTGCGCCCAGACCAGGCCCGGCGATGGCTGGCAGCGTCTGGGTGGGCCCTTCCGCGACGCCGGCTGCCGCGTGCCCTACTGACATGCAGCACAGCATTTCCCCGGTCGGTTACGTCCGCTCCTGCTTCAAGGAAAAATTCGCCATTCCCCGCCAGCCGCACCTCGCGCCAGCCGCCCGTGGCGTGCTGGAACTGGTGCCACCGTTCGATACCGGCGATGCCGTCGCGGGGCTGGAACAGGTCAGCCATGTCTGGCTGCTGTTCCTGTTCCACCTGGCCCTGGAAGACAAGCCGCGCCTGAAGGTGCGCCCGCCGCGCCTGGGCGGCAACCAGTCCATTGGCGTCTTCGCCAGCCGCTCCACCCACCGCCCCAACGGCATTGGCCAGTCGGTGGTGAGACTGGAGAAGGTCGAAGCCGGTCGTCTCTGGCTGTCCGGCATCGACCTGCTGGACGGCACGCCGGTCGTGGATATCAAACCCTACGTTCCCTACGCCGACCGTCAGGAAGGCGCGCTCAACGCCATCGCCGACGCGGCGCCGGAACTGATTCCGGTGGAGTGGGAACCAAGCGCCCTGCTCCAGGCCCGCGAACACGGTCAGCGCCTGGGCGAACCCCTGGCCGAGCTGGTGGAGCAGTGCCTGGCCCAGGACCCGCGTCCGGCCTACCAGAAGCCCGAACCCGAGCGCCGCTACGGCGCCCGTCTGTGGGACGTGGACGTGCGCTGGCATTACCCCGAACCGGGGCGAATTCGCGTGCTGGAGATTGCGCGGGGCTGATTTTTTCGGGGCAGCACCAACCGTCGCAGCTGGCGCATGGCCCAACGTGTAGGAGCGAGCTTGCTCGCGAAAAGATCCTGCTCTAGCTGTTCGCGAGCAAGCTCGCTCCTACAAAAAGAGGCGCTGGTCAGCGGGCCGGGTTGAGCACCAGGGAATCCGCTTCGATGCAGTCCTGCTCAATGATCAGCGGCTCCACCAACGGGCGGCTGGCGAGGAAGTGCGGCGTCCGCATGTGCGCCTCGAAGGCGGCTTCGTCGGTGTAGACCTCATAGAGCCAGACCAGATCGGGATCGCTGCGATCCTGCAGCACATCGAACACCAGGCAACCGGGTTCGTCGCGCACCGATGCAGCGGCGTTGACGCGCATGGCGTCCATGAAAGCGTCCAGACTGCCGGGGCGCAGGCGGGTCTTGAGGAGAAGGCAGTACACGTTGAACTCCGTTTTGTCTTATATTTCTCAAAAATTGTATACAAAAACGGAGACAAAGAAATGCCCACTCGCCCGAGCCGCCTCAACGGCCTGCGCCATATCGCCATCGTCGTGCCCAATCTGGAGGAGTGCGAACGCTTCTACGTGGACGTGCTGGGCATGGAAGTCCTCAACCGCGCCAACGAGGACCTCGTCTACCTCACCTGCGGCAACGACAACCTGTCCCTCGGCCGTGCCTTCGCATCCGCGAGCGGCGTGCAGGCGGTGGACCATTACGGCTTCGTGGTGGACAGCCTGGAAGAGCTGGAAGCCTGGTACCAGTACCTCAAGGCCAAGGGCGTGACCATGCTCGACCGCCCCTTCGCCCATGGCGACGGCGCCCACAGCTTCCACGTGCTGGACCCGGCCGGGAACAAGATCCAGCCGATCTACCACCCGGCCATCTCCGGACAGCGTTTCAGCTCCCCGGTCTGATCCCCGGAAACAACAAAGCCCGCCAATTGGCGGGCTTTGCTGTGTAACGATGGCGCTTACTTCTCGACGAAGGCGCGCTCGATCAGGTAGTCGCCCGGCTCGCGCATACGCGGGGAGATCTTCAGGCCGAAGCTGTCGAGAACCTCGCTGGTCTCGTCGAGCATGCTCGGGCTACCGCAGATCATGGCGCGGTCGTCCTGCGGGTTGATCGGCGGCAGGCCGATGTCTTCGAACAGCTTGCCGCTGCGCATCAGGTCGGTCAGGCGGCCCTGGTTCTCGAACGGCTCGCGGGTCACGGTGGGGTAGTAAATCAGCTTGTCCTTGACGGCTTCGCCGAAGAACTCGTTCTGCGGCAGATGCTCGGTGATGAACTCGCGGTAGGCGACTTCGTTCACGTAGCGTACGCCGTGGACAAGGATCACCTTCTCGAAGCGCTCGTAGGTTTCCGGGTCCTGGATCACGCTCATGAAGGGCGCGAGGCCGGTGCCGGTGCTCAGCAGGTACAGGTGCTTGCCCGGGTTCAGGTCGTCGAGTACCAGAGTGCCGGTGGGCTTCTTGCTGATGATGATCTCGTCGCCTTCCTTCAGGTGCTGCAGCTGGGAGGTCAGCGGACCATCCGGCACCTTGATGCTGAAGAACTCCAGATGCTCTTCCCAGTTCGGGCTGGCGATGGAATAGGCGCGCATCAGCGGACGACCGCTGGCCTGTTGCAGGCCGATCATGACGAACTGGCCATTCTCGAAGCGCAGGCCCGGATCACGGGTGCACTTGAAGCTGAACAGCGTGTCGTTCCAGTGATGAACGCTGAGAATGCGCTCCGAGTTCATGTTGCTCATTTACGGGGCTCCGAAAATTTGAAGTCGCCAGCGCCGCTCAGGAGGGGGCGCGATTGCGCGACATTGTAATGACCACCACAATATCTGTTAACTGAATTATCAAGATATAGGTTATCGGTTATATAGATATGCGATTTACTCTCCGTCAGCTCCAGGTATTCGTCGCCGTCGCCCAGCAGGAGAGCGTTTCCCGCGCTGCCCAGCAGCTTTCCCTGTCGCAGTCGGCCGCCAGCACTTCCGTAACGGAGCTGGAGCGGCAGTCGGGGTGCCAGCTGTTCGATCGCGCCGGCAAGCGTCTCAGCCTCAATGCCCTGGGTCGTCAGTTGCTGCCCCAGGCGGTGGCCCTGCTGGACCAGGCCCGCGAGATCGAGGACCTGCTCAATGGCAAGACCGGCTTCGGCTCCCTCGACGTTGGCGCCACCCTCACGGTGGGCAACTACCTGGCCACCCTGCTGATCGGCTCCTTCATGCAGCGCCACCCGGAATGCCAGGTGAGCCTGCATGTGCAGAACACGGCGAATATCGTCCAGCAGATCGCCCTCTACGAACTTGATCTGGGTCTAATCGAAGGCGACTGCCAGCACCCGGATATCGAAGTACTGCCCTGGGTGGAGGATGAGCTGGTGGTGTTCTGTGCGCCGCAGCACCCGCTGGCTGCCAAGGGTCACGCAAGCCTGGCGGAGCTGAGCCGCGAAGCGTGGATTCTACGGGAAAAGGGTTCAGGCACCCGCCTGACCTTCGACCAGGCCATGCGCCACCACCCTACCCCGCTGAACGTCCGCCTGGAGCTTGAGCACACCGAAGCGATCAAGCGCGCGGTGGAATCGGGCCTCGGCATCAGCTGCATCTCGCGGCTGGCCCTGCGCGATGCCTTCCGCCGCGGCAGCCTGGTGCCGGTGGAAACCCCGGGCATCGACCTGCGCCGGCAGTTCTATTTCATCTGGCACCGGCAGAAGTACCAGACGGCGGCCATGCGCGAATTCCTCGATCAGTGCCGGGCACTGACCGAAGGGGTGACTCGCAGCGACGAGATCGTGCTGCCGCCGATTGCCTGAGCATCAGCCCAGGAGAATGGTGGCCCAGACCGCGGTGATCAGCGTCAGCGCAGTGAATTGCGCGGCGCTGCCCATGTCCTTTGCGTTCTTCGAAAGCGGGTGGCGTTCGAGAGAAATGCGGTCGATGGCCGCTTCCACCGCCGAGTTCAGCAGCTCGACGATCAGCGCCAGCAGGCAGACGCCGATCATCAGCGCGCGTTCGCCACGGCTGACATCGAGGAAGAACGACAGCGGGATCAGGACCACGTTGAGCAGCACCAACTGGCGGAAGGCGGCCTCACCGGTGAAGGCGGCACGCAGCCCGTCAAGGGAATATCCAGCGGCGTTGAGAATACGTTTGAGGCCGGTCTGGCCTTTGAATGGCGACATAGGAAAAGGGGCTGTTGAGAGGAGCGCGCAGCCTAACGCAACGCGCTTCAAATTTGCGTGAAAGACCCGGCGTCAGGACGACGGAATCGATTCCATCTGTTGCAGCAGCAGCGCGGCCTGGGTGCGGGTGCGCACGTTGAGCTTGCGGAAGATAGCGGTCACGTGGGCCTTTACCGTGGCTTCCGAAACATGCAGTTCGAAGGCGATCTGCTTGTTGAGCAGGCCCTCGCAGACCATGGTCAGCACGCGGAATTGCTGGGGCGTCAGGCTTGCGAGACCCTCGCTGGCAGCCTTGGCCTCATCGGACAGGGCCTGTGCTTCCTCAAGCTGCGGAGGCCACCAGACATCGCCATCGAGCACCGCGCGCACCGCGTTCTGGATGACTTCCAGCGGGCTGGACTTGGGAATGAAACCGCTGGCACCGAACTCACGGGAACGAGCGACTACCGACGCTTCTTCCTGGGCGGAGATCATCACCACAGGGATCTGCGGATACTGACCGCGCAGCAGCACCAGGCCGGAGAAGCCGTAGGCTCCGGGCATGTTCAGGTCGAGCAGGACCAGGTCCCAGTCGGCACGCTCGGCCAGGCGGGTCTCGAGCTCGGCGATGCTCGCCGCTTCCACCAGCCGCACGTCAGGTCCGAGCCCCAGGGTCAGGGCTTGCTGCAGGGCGCTGCGGAACAGCGGGTGGTCATCGGCGATGAGAATTTCGTATGAGGCCATGGGCATGTCCTTTTTGTAATGGGCCCAGACACGCCTCTCCGGGGGTAAGGAAAGGCATTTCGGCACGACGGGATACGCTGGCCAGGCCCGAAGCTTTATACGGGCAGGCCGTAAAGCGGCGCCCAGAATGCCGAGCCGGGGCGGGGTGGTCAAGTCGAACGCTTTACGGCAAAGTTCTCGGCTTTTCCCGCCGAGAAATGCCATGCGAAGCCAAGCTCTGCGCGCCGATATCCTGATGCTGATCACCGCCGCCATCTGGGGCGCGGCCTTCGTCGCCCAGCGGCTGGGCATGGATGCTGTCGGCCCCTTCCTCTATACCGGCCTGCGCTTCAGCCTTGGCGCCCTCATCCTGCTGCCGCTGCTGCTGATCCTGCCCAAGCCAGCAGTGAAGCAGCCCCTGAACCGGGGCATGCTGCTGGGCGGGCTGCTCATGGGCCTGGCCCTGTCGCTGGGGATCAACCTGCAGCAGGTGGGCCTGCTGTTCACCACCGTCACCAACTCCGGCTTCATCACCGGCCTGTACGTCATCATAGTGCCGCTGCTTGGCCTCTTCCTCGGCCATCGCACTGGCACGGGCACCTGGCTGGGCGCCTGCCTGGCGGTGGTGGGCATGTTCCTGCTCAGCGTGGGTGAAGGTTTCCACGTAGCGTCCGGCGACTGGCTGCAACTGGCCGGTGCCTGCGTCTGGGGCGTGCACGTGCTGCTGGTGGGCTACTTCGCCAGCCGCTATGACCCGATCCGCCTGTCCATTCTGCAGTTCGCCGTCTGCGCAGTGGTCAGCCTGGTGCTGGCAGTGGTGTTCGAGGAAATCAAATTCGACGCCATCATCCAGGCCGGTCCGGCCATCCTCTACGGCGGCGTTATTGCCGTCGCCATTGGCTACACCTTGCAGGTGGTGGCGCAGCGTCACGCCATCGCCTCCCACGCCGCCATCATCCTCTCGCTGGAGGCGGTATTCGCCGCCATCGCCGGTGCCCTGCTGCTCGATGAGTCCCTGCACGCGCGTGGCTACATGGGCTGCGCCCTGATGTTCGTGGGCATGCTGGTGGCCCAGCTCTGGCCGCAGAAACACGAGCCACAGGCGGCACCGGCCAAGGTCGAAGCCTGATCAGAGATAGGTGCTGAGCGCCTGGTGCGCCGGGCTTGCCTCGTCCAGAGGCAGGGCCCGCTTGGCCCCCAGGTAGCGTTCGGTGAATACATCCAAGTAGGCGTTCAGCGCACCGCCAGCCTCTTCGTCACCCGCCAGCTCCAGGCACAGCGCGCCGACTTCCGCCGTGCACAGGTGCTCTTCGTTCTTCCGGCGACGCAGCTGATAGCGGGAAATCTGCTCCGGCGTCAGGCTGAGTACTGGAAAACGGTCCAGATAGGGGCTCTTGCGGAACATCTTGCGTGCTTCGGTCCAGGTGGCATCGAGCAGGATGAACAGGGGCCGCTTGCCCTCCGCCACCTCGACACTGTCTACCACGCGCTCAGGCGCCGCGTACTCACCGGGGAACACCAGATAAGGCTGCCACTGCGGGTCTTCGAGCAAGGCGAGCAGCGCCTCGTCCACCTCGGTACGCGACCAGCCAAACGCCCAGGTGTCGGGCACGAGGTCCGCGATCAACCAGCCGGTATTGCTCGGCTTCATTGGCTCGGAGTAGTACATCATCAGGCACACGCCGGAACGCACCGGTACCTTGGGCCGCCAGGCGCAGAAGCAGTAGTCGAAGGCGACCCGGCATTCCGGGCAGCGCGGCGCACGCGATCCACGGGCGACGAAGGGACGGGTGCTGCGCGCGAGGCATTCGGCGCGCAGGCGGAAGACGGCGTGACTCATCGAAACGGGTTCCAATACAGCGGCTGGCCGCCCTGCGCAGGCCGAAAGGCAGCGGGCGGAATCGGGATGGCAAGAAGGATCGCGCGATTCTACCAGAGACGCCGTGAGCTGATTTTTCACGCGACAAGCGCTGCCTGCGAACGCACAATTGCCGCGCTGGTCAAACAGCTACTTTTCGTTAGGAGATACACATGCTGCGCCTCACCGCCATCGCCGTCTGCGCGACCCTGCCCTTCTTCGCCCAGGCCGCATCGCTCAAGGACTACGAGCTCAGCAAGATGCTCGAGAAAGTCGCCAAGGAGAGCAGCGTAGGCACGCCTCGCGCAATCAACGAGGACATCCTCGACCAGGGCTACACGGTGGAAGGCAACGAGCTGGTGAATCACCTCAGCGTGCGCGAAACCCATGCGGCGCAGATGCGCGCCAACCCCGATGCCGTGCGCGCACAACTGGGCGCCAGCGTCTGCCGCAATACTGGCTACCGCCAGCTGCTGGCCCGTGGCGCCGGTCTGCGCTACGAGTTCAGCGAGTACAAGACCAATCGCCCGGTGACGTCCGAGCGCTTCACTGCCCAGGATTGCGGCCTCAAGGCCAAGACCAACTGATCGACTTCGCGGCGCTCCTGTCCGGGGAGTGCCGCCCTCTCCTTTCGCCCTGGAGTCCAGGGCCTACGCTCACTCCGCCATAATCCGGACACCTCGCTGCGATTCATTCAGGCTGCGGCGTACTGGAAAAGATCCAGCCCCTGCCGCAAGCTGTAGTTGAGCGGCTCGACCGGGTCGCCCGGATTCCGGACTCGGCCCGTAGTGCTGCTCAGAGATGTTGATGAGCAAGGAGAACGCTATGCCCTATGATCCGGACGACTATCTCTCCCGACACTTCCAGACCAGTGGAATCGACCTGACCCAGAAGGTCGACGAACTGATCAACCTCACCGTTCCAAGTGGCAGCCCCAACCTCGCGCTCTATCGCGAGATGCTGATCACCGTGGTGCGCATGGCCCAGGCCGACCGCAATCGCTGGGACGCCAAGATCATGCTGCAGACCCTGCGCGAGATGGAGCACGCGTTCAGCGTCCTAGAGCAATTCAAGCGGCGTCGCAAGGTCACTGTGTTTGGCTCAGCGCGTACCCCTGAAGGCCATCCGATCTATACCCTGGCCCGCCAGCTGGGCGCTGAACTGGCCAAGCGCGACCTGATGGTTATCACCGGTGCCGGCGGCGGCATCATGGCAGCAGCCCATGAAGGTGCCGGTCTGGAAAACAGCCTCGGGCTGAATATCACCCTGCCCTTCGAACAGCATGCCAACACGACGGTCGACGGCAGTGAGCATCTGCTGTCGTTCCATTTCTTCTTCGTTCGCAAGCTGTTCTTCGTCAAGGAAGCCGATGCGTTGGTACTGTGCCCAGGTGGTTTCGGCACACTGGATGAAGCACTGGAAGTGCTGACCCTGATCCAGACCGGCAAGAGCCCGGTGGTGCCGGTGGTGTTGCTGGACGAGCCTGACGGCAGCTACTGGGAAGACGCCATTGGCTTCCTCCACGAGCAACTGGAGCGCAACCGCTACATCCTGCCCAGCGACATGAACCTGATGCGTCTGGTGCGCAATGCCGACGAGGCGGCCGCCGAGATCGCCCAGTTCTATCGCAACTACCACTCCAGCCGTTGGTTGAAGAACAGCTTCGTGATTCGCATGAATCACTCCCTCAGCGAGAAGGCCCTTGGGCAAGTTCAGGAGCAGTTCGCCGACCTTTGCCTGGAAGGTGACTTCTGTCAGCAGGCCTACGCGGAGTCGGAGAAAGACGAACCGGAGTTCAGCGAGCTGATCCGCCTCGCGTTCCGCTTCAATGGTCGCGACCACGGTCGCCTGCGTGAACTCATCGACTTCATCAACCTGCCGCAACACTGGGCCGGCAAGGCCTGATTCGTCAGACGAACGCAGCCCCATCCAGCTACCAGCCATGCGCATCCGCGCATGGCTCAAGGCTGCACGCGTGATTATTCAGTCGTCGAGATTACCGCGCAGGAGACGGCTGATCATCTCCATGGAATAGCCACGGTAGGCAAGGAATCGGCCCTGCTGGGCGCGCTCGCGGGCGTCCTGGGGTTGGCGATTGAATTTGCGGCGCCAAACCTCGCGCAACTGCTCGCCCCAGTCGATATCGGCCTCGCGCAGGGCCTGGTCGATATCACCTCGCGGCAAGCCTCGCTGGGCCAGTTCTTCGCGGATACGTTGCGGCCCATAGCCACCACGGGCGCGGCTGGCGATGAAGCTTTCGAGATAGCGGGATTCGGAGAGCAGGCCCTCTTCCGTCAGACGGTCGAGGGCACTGTCGATCAACTCGGGAGGAGCGCCGCGCTGACGCAGCTTGCGCGTCAGCTCGACTCGCCCGTGTTCGCGCTGTGCCAGCAGGTCCATGGCGGCCCGCCGCACGGCGGCGGGGCTGTCGAGCACGACGGGCATGAGAGGATCAGAGGTCTACGTCAGCCAGGTCATCGACCGAAGCAGCCGACTTGTTGGCGGCGGAGTCAACCAGCAGCTTCTCGCGAATGATCTTCTCGATGGCGCTGCCAACTTCCGGGTTGTCTTCCAGGTACTTGGCGGCATTCGCCTTACCCTGGCCGATCTTGTTGCCCTGGTAGCTGTACCAGGCGCCGGATTTCTCCACCAGGCCCTGCTGTACGCCCAGGTCAATGATCTCGCCAGTGCGGTAGATGCCCTTGCCGTACATGATCTGGAATTCGGCCTGACGGAACGGCGGGGCCACCTTGTTCTTCACTACCTTGACGCGGGTTTCGCTACCCACGACTTCCTCGCCTTCCTTCACCGCGCCGGTACGGCGGATGTCGAGACGCACGGAGGCGTAGAACTTCAGGGCGTTACCGCCAGTGGTGGTTTCGGGGTTGCCGAACATCACGCCGATCTTCATACGGATCTGGTTGATGAAGATGACCAGGCAGTTGGCGTTCTTGATGTTACCGGTGATCTTGCGCAGGGCCTGGGACATCAGACGCGCCTGCAGGCCGACGTGGGAGTCGCCCATCTCACCTTCGATTTCGGCCTTGGGTACCAGGGCCGCAACGGAGTCAACGATGATCACGTCAACGGCGTTGGAGCGCACCAGCATGTCGGTGATTTCCAGAGCCTGTTCACCGGTATCCGGCTGGGAAACCAGCAGGTCGTCGACATTCACACCGAGCTTGCCGGCGTAGTCCGGGTCCAAGGCATGTTCGGCGTCGACGAAGGCGCAGGTAGCGCCCATTTTCTGGGCTTCAGCGATGACGGAGAGGGTCAGAGTGGTTTTACCGGATGATTCTGGACCGTAGATTTCTACGATACGCCCCTTCGGCAGACCGCCAATACCAAGCGCGATATCCAGGCCCAGAGAACCGGTGGAAATGGCCGGGATGGCCTGGCGATCGTGGTCGCCCATGCGCATGACCGCGCCTTTGCCGAACTGCTTCTCGATCTGGCCCAGGGCAGCAGCCAAGGCGCGCTTCTTGTTCTCGTCCATTGAAGTCCTCACTAAACTCAAGAGGGCCTGGCGGCCACCAACAACTGTATAAGTAGACAGTATTATTCCATAGGGCAAGTCGCTCGCCTACCCCTGGACGGCTTTTTCTCCTGCAGCTAGTCGGATCAATCCCTGGAGCGCTTCCACTACCGTTTGCCGGCGCACAGACAGGCGATCACCCGGAAACTGGCGGCGTACGGCCTCTACTTCTTTCCCATTGCCCCAGGCCAACCAGACGGTGCCAACAGGTTTTTCCGGGGAGCCACCATCGGGTCCGGCGACGCCACTGACCGCCACGGCGAAACGTGCCCCACTGTGCAACTGGGCACCGCGCACCATCGCCTCGACCACTTCACGGCTGACCGCCCCCACCTGCGAGAACAGCTCGGCCGGTACCGCCAGTTGCGCGGTCTTCTGCTTGTTTGAATAGGTGACGAAACCCGCCTCGAACCAGGCCGAACTACCGGGAATGCGAGTGATCGCTTCGGCAATGCCACCACCGGTACAGGACTCGGCAGTGCTCACCGACTCGCCACGCGCCTTCAGTTCCTCGCCCAGCCGTGCGGCGAACGAAGTCAGTTCATCTTCGGTAACGGACATGTGCACTCCGGGGTTAAAGCGGGCCAACGGGATACCGTACACTAGCGCCTTTTGCATGCAAGGCCAGCCAATGAGTCAGAGTGATCTCAGCGAACACACACCCATGATGCAGCAGTACTGGAGGCTGAAGAATCAGCATCCGGACCAGCTGATGTTCTACCGCATGGGCGACTTCTACGAGATCTTCTACGAGGACGCCAAGAAGGCCGCCAAGCTTCTCGACATCACTCTGACCGCACGCGGCCAGTCGGCGGGCAAGTCGATTCCCATGGCCGGCATCCCCTTCCATGCAGTGGAAGGCTACCTGGCCAAGCTGGTGAAGCTCGGCGAATCCATCGTGATCTGTGAGCAGATCGGTGATCCGGCCACCAGCAAAGGGCCGGTAGAGCGGCAGGTCGTCCGCATCATCACCCCCGGTACCGTCAGCGACGAAGCCCTGCTGGACGAGCGTCGTGACAACCTGCTGGCCGCAGTGCTGGGTGACGAACGCCTGTTCGGCCTGGCAGTACTGGACATCACCAGCGGCCGCTTCAGCGTGCAGGAGATCAAGGGCTGGGAAAACCTGCTGGCCGAACTGGAACGCCTGAATCCAGCCGAACTGCTGATCCCTGACGACTGGCCCCAGGGCCTGCCTGCAGAGAAACGTCGTGGCGTACGCCGTCGCGCGCCTTGGGATTTCGATCGCGATTCGGCGAAGAAGAGCCTCTGCCAGCAATTCGGCGTGCAGGACCTCAAGGGCTTCGGCTGCGAAACCCTGACCTTGGCCATCGGCTCCGCCGGCTGCCTCCTGGCCTACGCCAAGGAAACCCAGCGCACCGCACTGCCCCACCTGCGCAGCCTGCGCCACGAGCGCATCGACGACACCGTCATCCTCGACGCCGCCAGCCGCCGCAACCTGGAACTGGACGTGAACCTGTCTGGTGGGCGCGACAACACCCTGCAATCGGTGATCGACCGCTGCCAGACCGCCATGGGCAGCCGTCTGCTCAGCCGCTGGCTGAACCGCCCGCTGCGTGACCGTGCCGTACTCGAGGCCCGCCAGGACGCCATCGACTGCCTGCTGGATCGCTATCGCTTCGAAGGCCTGCAGCCGCAACTGAAGGAAATCGGCGACGTCGAGCGCATCCTCGCCCGCATCGGCTTGCGCAATGCCCGTCCGCGCGATCTCGCCCGTCTGCGTGACGCCCTCGCCGCCCTGCCGCAACTGCAAGGCGCGATGACCGAACTGGATGTGCCCCACCTGCAGGACCTGGCGGGCGGAATTCGTACCTATCCGGAACTGGCCGACCTGCTGGCGCGCGCCATCATCGACAACCCGCCGGCGGTGATCCGCGACGGCGGCGTGATCAAGACCGGCTACGACGCAGAACTGGATGAGCTGCAGGCGCTCAGCGAGAACGCCGGCCAATACCTGATGGACCTGGAGACCCGGGAAAAGGCCCGCACCGGTCTGCCTAACCTCAAGGTCGGCTACAACCGCATCCACGGCTACTACATCGAACTGCCCCGCGTGCAGGCCGAACAGGCGCCGGCGGACTACATCCGTCGCCAGACCCTGAAGGGTGCCGAACGCTTCATCACACCAGAGTTGAAAGCCTTCGAAGACAAGGCGCTGTCTGCCAAGAGCCGCGCCCTGGCGCGGGAAAAGATGCTCTACGACGAGCTGCTCGAACTGCTGATCGAGCAACTGGCACCTCTGCAGGACACCGCAGCCGCCCTCGCCGAGCTGGATGTACTGAGCAACTTCGCCGAACGCGCGCTGAACCTCGACCTGAACCGCCCGCGCTTTGTCGACGAACCTTGCATGCGCATCAACCAGGGCCGACACCCGGTAGTGGAACAGGTACTGGACACGCCCTTCGTGGCTAACGATCTGAACCTGGACGACGCCACTCGCATGCTGATCATTACCGGCCCGAACATGGGCGGTAAGTCGACCTACATGCGCCAGACCGCACTCATCGTGCTGCTCGCCCACATCGGTTGCTTCGTACCGGCGGCCAGCTGCGAGCTGTCGCTGGTGGACCGCATCTTCACCCGCATCGGTTCCAGCGACGACCTGGCCGGCGGCCGCTCCACCTTCATGGTGGAAATGAGCGAAACCGCCAACATCCTGCATAACGCCAGCGCCAGCAGCCTGGTGCTGATGGACGAGGTGGGTCGCGGCACCAGTACCTTCGACGGCCTGTCACTGGCCTGGGCTGCGGCAGAGCATCTGGCCCGCCTGCGCGCCTTCACCCTGTTCGCCACCCACTACTTCGAGCTGACGGTTCTGCCGGAGAGCGAGCCCGTGGTTGCCAACGTCCACCTGAACGCGACTGAGCACAACGAGCGCATCGTGTTCCTGCACCACGTGTTGCCGGGTCCGGCGAGCCAAAGCTACGGCCTGGCGGTGGCGCAACTGGCGGGCGTTCCGGGTGGCGTGATCCAGCGTGCCCGCGAGCACCTGGCGCGCCTGGAAACCACCAGCCTGCCCCATGAAATCCCACGCCAGAGCCCCGGACAACCGAGTTCGCCCATGCAGAGCGACCTCTTCGCCAGCCTTCCGCACCCGGTGCTGGACGATCTGGCGAAGGTCAAACCGGACGACCTGACCCCGAGGCAGGCACTGGAGCTGTTGTATACACTGAAGTCACGCCTCTAACCCCTGAACCGCACAAGCTGCTAGAATCCCGCGCGCTCTGGAAGACACCCGGGATTCAGCCTGCCCGGCGCCGTGAGTTCCAGAGCCGAGAAGCCGGACATAGAAGGCTTCCGAGCCGCCGCTTGAGGAGAAGAATAGAAATGACCTTCGTCGTCACCGACAACTGCATCAAATGCAAATACACCGACTGTGTGGAAGTCTGTCCGGTGGACTGCTTCTACGAAGGCCCGAACTTCCTGGTCATTCACCCGGATGAGTGCATCGACTGCGCACTGTGCGAGCCAGAATGCCCGGCGCAAGCCATCTTCTCCGAGGATGAAGTGCCTGAGGACATGCAGGAGTTCATCGAGCTGAACCGTGATCTGGCCGAAGTCTGGCCGAACATCACCGAGAAGAAAGATGCCCTGGCTGACGCCGAAGAATGGGACGGCGTCAAAGGCAAGCTGGAACATCTGGCGCGCTGATCCCGCTCAGCGTCCGAACGCAAAAAGGCCCGCATCTGCGGGCCTTTTGCTTTCCTGCGGGCGAAAAAAGGGGCGGGGGATACCCGCCCACTCTTTTGTCCATATTCCCTGTAGTCCTTGCTCATCATCCTGATGAATCGCATCCGGCGATGTCCTTGGTCGATATCCTTATCAACCCGCATACATCCTGTACGCAAGGGTGATATTAGCGATCCACGAGGACGGATCAAGTTGGCGAAACAACGTCTCGACGCCTGAAAATGTCATAACGATAAAAATAAAATCCTTTAATATCAACAACTTAAAAATATTCTCAACATTAAACTCTCCATTGGCGAGCAGCAACTTCCTCAGATCACGTACATGGCGTGTAAGCAATGACTTACAAGGCAACGCTAAAAAATGGACGCGATTGGGCCGCGATCAAGGCATCTTCGTCTGCATTGATACTTCGAGTTCGCAAGTGATCTCGTGAAGGCCGACATATGCGCACCGGGAAATGCCAGAAGCCACAATGAAAAAGCCCGGCCAAGGCCGGGCTTTTTCGAATCTTTCAAACGCTACTGGAACAGCGCATCACTGGACAGACCATTCTTCTCCAGGATTTCCCGGAGACGCTTCAGCGCTTCAACCTGGATTTGCCGCACCCGCTCGCGGGTCAGGCCGATCTCCTGGCCCACTTCCTCAAGCGTGCAGCTCTCGTGGCCACGCAGACCAAAACGACGCACCACAACCTCACGTTGCTTGTCGGTCAGTTCGGACAGCCACTGATCGATGCTTTGCGAGAGATCGTCATCCTGCAACAACTCGCACGGGTCGGTGGGACGATCGTCGGTCAGGGTGTCCAACAGGGTCTTGTCGGAGTCCGGGCCGAGAGAAACATCCACCGAAGTCACCCGCTCGTTGAGACCGAGCATGCGCTTGACCTCGTCCACCGGTTTTTCCAGCAGGTTGGCGATTTCTTCAGGCGAAGGCTCGTGATCCAGCTTGTGGGTCAACTCACGTGCAGCCCGCAGGTAGACGTTGAGTTCCTTGACCACATGGATCGGCAGGCGGATGGTCCGGGTCTGGTTCATGATGGCCCGTTCAATGGTCTGACGGATCCACCAGGTCGCGTAGGTAGAGAATCGGAAGCCCCGTTCTGGATCGAACTTTTCAACCGCGCGGATCAAACCGAGGTTGCCCTCTTCGATCAGGTCGAGCAGCGACAGGCCGCGATTGACGTAGCGTCGCGCGATCTTCACCACAAGGCGGAGGTTGCTTTCGATCATGCGCTTGCGCCCGGCAGGATCACCGCGCTGCGCAAGGCGCGCGAAGTGCACTTCTTCTTCCGGGGTTAGCAGGGGGGAAAAGCCGATTTCGTTGAGGTAAAGCTGGGTCGCGTCGAGTGCACGACTGTAGTCGATGTACTTGTGCTGCTTGGGTGAGCTCGAATGCCGGGATTTCGCGGTGGGCAGAGGCGCGTCGTTCTCCTCGCTCAACGCTTCATCCAAAATGACGCCTGGCTCAAGAATGAGCAGTTCGTCATCGACGTCAAACTCCGGCGCTTCTTTATTGAGTGCCATTGTTGTTGTCCCTTGCTGAGTTCGACAACAAGCCCCGGCGAAGCCTTATATCCCTGGCGCCGCCTGAGCCCGTCCTTACCACGTGGTGGAACGGGCTGAAAAACAGATCAACGACGTGGCAGGTATTGCAGCGGATCTACAGGTTTACCTTGACGGCGAATTTCAAAATGAAGCTTCACCCGGTCAGTCCCCGTTGAGCCCATCTCGGCAATTGTCTGCCCGACCTTGACCTGCTGTCCCTCCCGCACCAGCAACCTGCGGTTATGACCATAGGCGCTTACGTAGGTATCGCTGTGTTTGATGATGACCAGTTCGCCGTAGCCCCGTAATCCACTTCCGGCATAAACAACTGATCCGTCTGACGCAGCCAAGACAGGCTGGCCTAATTCCCCAGCGATATCAATCCCTTTATTCAAACTGCCGTTTGACGAAAAACGCCCGATGAGAGCGCCGTTTGCGGGCCACACCCAACCGGCTGCAGAGCGCGTAGTAGACGTGTTCGACGGAGTTGCTGGCGCAGTCACCACCGGTTGCGGCGCCGGTGTTTGAGGGCGGACGGCCGGTTGCTGGGCCTGCACAGGCGGACGGGTCGAAGCACTGCTTCCAGCCCTTGGATTGGTCACCGCAGGGGCGGTGGCAACCGCAGTCGGACGCGCCTGGCCCGGCTGTCCATCGAACCGGATGATCTGACCCGGGCGAATCACGTAGGGGGCGGGGATGCCGTTGCGCGCGGCGAGGGCTTTCCAGTCCCAACCGAAGCGAAATGCAATGGAATAGAGCGTATCGCCACGTTGAACGCGGTACTGGCCGCTGGTGACGGGTTGCCGTTGCGGTGCGGAGGTCGATCCCGGTTGATTGCGGTCGACCACGTTTACACCGTCTTTCTGGGTGCTGGAACAGCCGGCCAGCAGGATGCCAGCGGCGACCGCGGGCAACCAGGTGAGCCCATTCCCCATGCGAATCCACTGCCGAATGGCCATCAGGCTCACTCTTGTCCCCTTTCCCAACATTCCTAGGTGTTATTTATTGTGCCGGAAATATCCGGACGAGCCAGCCGCCTACCGCACAAAGTACAGCAGGCGGACGGCTTGGCGGTGCATCAGATAGTTGCCCACGATGTGGGTTCCCTGTTTGCGACTCAGGCCAGTGGCCCGCTCAGCAAAGGAACGAATCGCACCGCATCGAGTACGTGACGGGTGAAGCCCTGCTCTTCGCGGATGATCAGCATCAGTTGCTGGACGTCGCCGGCGCCTACCGGAATCACCAGGCGCCCACCCGGAGCCAGTTGGTCCAGCAGTGCCTGGGGTACATCCGCAGCTGCCGCCGTGACGATGATGCCGTTATAGGGGGCCAGCGCCGGCCAGCCTTCCCAACCGTCGCCCCAGCGGAACACCACGTTGCGCAGGTTGAGTACTGCCAGCCGCTCCTTGGCCTTGTCCTGCAGGACCTGGATGCGCTCCACGGAAAACACCCGCTCGACCAGCTGCGCCAGGATAGCGGTCTGGTAGCCCGAGCCGGTGCCGATTTCCAGCACCTTATCCAGGGGGCCGGCCGCCAGCAGCAGCTCGGTCATCCGCGCAACCATATAGGGCTGGGAGATGGTCTGGTTGTGCCCGATCGGCAGTGCGGTGTCTTCGTAGGCGCGATGGGCGAGTGCCTCATCGACGAACAGGTGACGCGGTGTCCGGCGAATGGTTTCGAGCACGCGGGCGTTGGACAGCCCTTCCTCGTACAGACGCTGGATAAGGCGCTCACGGGTCCGCTGGGAGGTCATGCCGATCCCGCGGCGCATCAGGTCGTCCTGTTCCCGGGACATCAGAGCAGGCCCTCCAACCAGCTATCGAGACCCTGGAAGGCCTCGTTGAAAGTCCGATCGAGCTGCAGGGGCGTGATGGACACATAGCCCTGCATCACCGCATGGAAATCCGTGCCCGGGCCGCCGTCCTCGGCGTCACCGGCCGCGGAAATCCAGTATCCCTCCTTGCCCCGTGGATTGACCACCTTCACCGGGGCTGCCGCGCGCGCGCGATGGCCGAGACGGGTCAGCTGGATTCCCCGGATGCGCTCCAGCGGAAGGTTGGGAATGTTCACGTTGAGCACGGTGCGCGGCGGCAGGTCGAGCTGATCATGGGCGGCCACCAGCCGACGTGCGATGTAGGCAGCAGCGGGCAAGTTGTCCGCCTGGCGCGACAGCAGCGAAAAGGCGAATGCCGGCAAGCCGAGGAAGCGCCCTTCCAATGCGGCGGCTACGGTGCCCGAATAGAGCACGTCGTCACCCAGGTTGGCGCCGAGGTTGATGCCCGACACCACCATATCCGGCAGCTCCTCGAGCAGGCCGTTGAGTCCGAGATGGACGCAATCGGTCGGCGTGCCGTTGAGGCTGATGAATCCGTTCTCCAGCGTACTGGGGTGAAGCGGGCGGTCCAGGGTCAGGGAACTGCTGGCACCACTCTTGTCCTGGTCCGGTGCGATGACCACGCATTCGGCGTAATCCTTGAGCGCACCATGCAGAGCGGCGAGACCGGGTGCGTTCACCCCGTCGTCGTTGGAAATCAGAATGCGCATGGGTTTTCCGTCTGCCCCGCCGGCAGCAGATCGACGAGCTCACGCACCACTGCGGTGGCGAAGCATCCAGCCGGCAGGACGAATTCCAGTTGCAGAACGTCAGGCTCGGGATAATGCCACGTCAGACCGCCGATGGGGAGGCGCAGAATGCGCCGTTCGTGCGCCATTCCCGCTTCGGCCAGCCAGTGGCAAAGTGCCTTCTCGCCCGCGGCTACCGCCGCTTCCAGCACTTGGGCCTGTCCCTGGGCGGGTGAATCTCCTTCGCCCCAGAGCGGACCGGTCGGGTGCAGGTCGAGCAGAGCGAGACGCGGGTCATTGCACTCGGCCTCGCCTGCCATGAAAAAGCTGCGGCTATCGGTGAAGGCGAGCAGATCACCGACCTGGGCCTGGTTCCAGGTTCCGGCTGCGATACGCTCGGCCAGCACCCGGTTGAAGACAAAGCTGCGCCCAGCGGAGAGCAGGCGCGAACGCACATTGCGTTGCACCGGCAGTTCCTTGCGCTCGGCGAAGTTGCGGGCATCGACCACGTTGCCGCCACCATGACCGAAGCGCTGCACGCCGAAGTAGTTGGGTACCCCGGCCTCGGCCAGCCGCTTCAGACGTGCCTCCAGCGCTTCCCGGTCAGCGACCAGGCGGGTCAGGCGCAGGGTGAAACCGTTGGCGGAATGGGCACCACGTTGCAGCTTGCGCTTGTGGCGGACGCTCTTGAGGATCCGCAGGCTGGCATTCTCGGCAGCGGACAGGTCCGGATCGGCTTTCCCCGGCAAGTGCAGGCTGAACCATTGGCGGGTCAGTGCCTGGCGATCCTTGAGCCCGGCGTAGCTGACTACTTTCAATGGCACGCCGGCAGCACGGGCGATGCGCCGTGCCGCTTCCTCGGTGTTCAGCTCGCGCTTTTCCACCCAGAGCCAAAGGTGCTCACCCTCGCCTTCCAGCGGGATGTCCAGCACCTCGTCAACCTGGAAGTCTTCCGCGACGGCCTTCAGTTGCGCTTGGCCGAGAGGTTCGCCATGGGCCCGCGGGCCCAGCAGTTCGAGTTCGTTCATACCGGCAGCAGCAGGGCAACCGCATGTACGGCGATGCCCTCCTCGCGCCCCGTAAAGCCGAGCTTCTCGGTGGTGGTGGCCTTGACGTTGACCTGATCCAGTTCGACCTCCAGATCGGCAGCGATATTCGCGCGCATGGCCTCGATGTGCGGCGCCATCTTCGGCGCCTGGGCAACGATGGTTCCGTCGACGTTACCGACTTTCCAGCCCTTGGCTTTCACCAGTGACACCACATGGCGCAGCAGGGCGCGGCTGTCGGCGCCCTTGAACTGCGGGTCGGTATCGGGGAAGTGCTTGCCGATGTCGCCCAAAGCGGCGGCCCCCAGCAGCGCATCGGACAGCGCGTGCAACAGCACGTCGCCATCAGAATGGGCAACGAGTCCGAATTTGTGGAGAATACGCACACCGCCCAGGGTGATGAAATCACCATCGCCGAAGCGGTGTACGTCGTAGCCGTGGCCTATTCGCATAAAGAAGAACGCCCTGAAAAGTCAGGGCGTGATTCTACCCGCTTTAGCCCTTCAGGGCCTCGGCGTGATGCTTCAGGTGATCGCCGATGAAACTGGCGATGAAGTAGTAGCTGTGGTCGTATCCCGGCTGCAGGCGCAGGGTCAAGGAATGCCCCGCCGCCTTGGCCGCTGCTTGCAGCGCCTCGGGTTTGAGCTGGTTGGCGAGGAAGTCATCGCGGTCGCCCTGATCCACCAGAATCGGCAAGCGTTCAGTGGCCTCGGCAAGCAGCACGCTCGCATCCCATTCACGCCAACGGGCGCGATCGTCCCCCAGGTAGCGGCTGAAGGCCTTTTCGCCCCAGGGACAAGCCATCGGGTTGCTGATCGGCGCGAATGCCGACAGCGACTGATAACGCCCCGGATTACGCAAGGCGCACACCAGCGCACCGTGGCCGCCCATGGAGTGACCACTGATACCGCGCTTCCCGGACACCGGGAAGTTGGCCTCGATCAGCGTCGGCAGCTCATGCACCACGTAGTCATGCATACGGTAGTGGCGCGCGTAGGGCTCCTGGGTGGCGTTCAGGTAGAAGCCCGCGCCCAGGCCAAAGTCCCAGGCATTGTCCGGGTCGCCGGGTACTTCGGCGCCGCGGGGGCTGGTGTCCGGAGCGACGATGATCAGTCCGAGCTCCGCCGCCAGGCGCTGCGCACCGGCTTTCTGCATGAAGTTCTCGTCGGTGCAGGTCAGCCCCGACAGCCAGTAGAGCACCGGCAGCTTCGCGCCCTGCTCTGCCTGGGGCGGCAGGTACACAGCGAACACCATGTCGCAGTTCAGGCTGGTGGAGCGGTGACGGTAACGCTTGTGCCAACCGCCGAAGCTCTTGTTGCTGGATACGATTTCGAGGGTCATGGAGCGATCTCCCCTGAGCCGGCCCGGCACCGGACGAAGCGGTCCCGGGCAGGCAGCCAGATCAATAGTGGACGACCGAGCGAATGCTCTTGCCTTCGTGCATCAGGTCGAAGGCCTTGTTGATATCGTCCAGCCCCATGGTGTGAGTGATGAAGGTGTCCAGCGGAATCTCCCCCTTCTGCGCCTTCTCCACGTAGCTCGGCAGTTCGGTACGGCCTTTCACGCCGCCGAAAGCCGAACCGCGCCAAACGCGTCCAGTCACCAGCTGGAACGGACGGGTCTTGATCTCGGTGCCAGCCGGCGCCACACCAATGATCACGGACTCGCCCCAGCCCTTGTGGCAGCACTCAAGTGCAGCGCGCATCAGGTCGACGTTGCCGACGCACTCGAAGCTGTAGTCGACGCCGCCATCGGTCAGCTCGACGATGACGTCCTGGATCGGCTTGCTGTGTTCCTTCGGGTTGACGAAGTCGGTGGCGCCCAGCTCGCGGGCCACAGTGAACTTCTCGGGATTGATGTCGATGGCGATGATGCGCGAGGCCTTGGCCATCTTCGCGCCGATGATCGCCGCCAGGCCGATGCCGCCCAGGCCGAAGATGGCCACGGTCGCGCCCTCCTCCACCTTGGCGGTGTTGAGCACGGCGCCGATGCCGGTGGTCACGCCGCAACCCAGCAGGCAGACCTTTTCCAGCGGCGCGTCCTTCGGAATCTTCGCCAGGGAGATTTCCGGCAGCACGGTGTACTCGGAGAACGTGGAGCAGCCCATGTAGTGATAGATCGGCTGACCGTTGTAGCTGAAGCGCGAGGTGCCGTCCGGCATCAGGCCCTTGCCCTGGGTGGCGCGCACCTTCTGGCACAGGTTGGTCTTGCCGGATTTGCAGAATTTGCACTCACGGCATTCGGCCGTGTAGAGCGGG
This sequence comes from Pseudomonas sp. BN411, assembly GCF_029871235.1. GTDB lineage: Bacteria > Pseudomonadota > Gammaproteobacteria > Pseudomonadales > Pseudomonadaceae > Metapseudomonas. The sequence continues at coordinate 302,599 of NZ_SSOM01000067.1, read as the reverse complement.
ATCACGTGATCGCCCACCGCCAGCGAGGTGACGCCCTCGCCCACCGCTTCGACGATACCGCCGCCTTCGTGACCCAGGATGCAGGGGAACACGCCCTCGGAATCCGCGCCGGACAGGGTGTAGGCATCAGTGTGGCAAACGCCGGTGGCCACGATCCGCACCAGGACTTCGCCAGCCTTGGGCGGGGCGACGTCCACTTCGACGATCTGCAGCGGCTGGTTGGGCGCGAAGGCCACAGCGGCACGGGACTTGATCATGGTCATTCTCCAGCTGATTGAAATGGCCAAGGAGTGTAGTTGAGCCGCCAATGGTAAATAATCCATGGCAAAGCAAAACTTTATTGCTGTGGAGGGATAATCCATGAGTCGCTGGGAAGGCCTGGACGAGTTCGTTGCGGTCGCAGAGACAGGCCAGTTCACCGCTGCCGCGGAACGCCTCGGCATTTCTTCGTCCCACGTCAGCCGGCAGATCGCCCGCCTCGAAGAACGCCTGCAGACTCGCCTGTTCTATCGCAGCACGCGCAAGGTGGCGCTCACTGAGGCCGGACAGACCTTTCTGCAGCACTGCCAGCGTCTTATGGACGCCCGTGAAGAAGCCCTGCGCGCAGTCAGCGACCTGACCAGCGAGCCCAAGGGGCTGCTGCGCATGACCTGCGCAGTGGCCTATGGAGAACGCTTCATCGTGCCGCTGGTGAATGAGTTCATGGCGCGACACCCGCAATTACGGGTGGAGATCGAGCTGAGCAACCGCACCCTGGATCTGGTGCATGAAGGTCTCGACGTAGCGATACGCCTGGGTCGCCTGCAGGATTCGCGTCTAGTGGCGACGCGCCTGGCGCCGCGGGTCATGTACCTGTGCGCAGCACCCGCCTACCTGGAGCGCTATGGCCGCCCCCACAGCCTTTCGGAGCTGGCCCGGCATAACTGCCTGGTCGGCAGCTCGGATCACTGGGACTTCCTGCAGCAGGGACGCGAACATGCCATCCGTGTCCAGGGAAACTGGCGTTGCAACAGCGGCCAGGCGGTGCTGGATGCCGCCCTGCGGGGTTTCGGGCTTTGCCAGTTGCCGGATTACTACGTGCTGGAGCACCTGCGCAGCGGTGCCCTGGTGTCATTGCTGGAACAGCACCGCCCGCCGAACACCGCGGTCTGGGCACTTTATCCACAGCAACGACACCTCTCGCCCAAGGTGCGGCAGTTGGTAGATCTGCTGAAGGAGGGTTTGGCCCAGCGTCCGGAGTACGCGACTGCTCAGCTGCGCGTCGACCAGCGCTGACGCAGCCAGTCGAGGTCTTCGGGACGAGTGATCTTGAGGTTGTCGGCGCGGCCTTCCACCAGCTTGGGTGCATTGCCGGCCCACTCCATGGCGGAGGCTTCATCGGTGATGGCGACGCCGGCAACCAGAGCATCGGCCAAGGCGCGATGCAACGCGCCGAAGCGGAACATCTGTGGCGTGTAGGCCTGCCAGATCAGGCTGCGATCGACGGTTTCCGCCACACGCCCATCTGCGCTGGCGCGCTTGAGGGTATCCCGTGCGGGAACGGCGAGCAGGCCACCCACCGGGTCATCGGCCAATTCGGCGAGCAACAGGTCGAGGTCGAAACGCGACAGGTTCGGCCGGGCCGCATCATGCACCAGCACCCAGTCATGTGCACGGGCACCGTTTTCGGCCAGTCGCAACAGGGCACTGAGTACCGAGTCCGCACGCTCCTTGCCACCGTCGGCGCGGATAATGCGCTCGTCGCTGGCACACGGCAGCGCCGGCCAGTAGGGATCATCCACGGAAAGGCTGATCACCAAGCCCTTGAGCTGCGGATGGTCGAGGAAACAATCGAGGCTGTGCTCGAGAATGGTGCGCCCGGCAAGCTCGAGGTATTGCTTGGGACGGTCGGCGCGCATGCGGGCACCGACGCCGGCGGCGGGGATCACCGCCCAGAAGAAGGGAGTATCGGCCTGGTTCATTCGGCAATCTGGTAGAGGGTTTCGCCTTCCTTGACCATGCCCAGTTCGTGACGAGCACGCTCTTCGACGGTCTCCATACCCTTTTTCAGCTCCATCACTTCCGCTTCGAGGATACGGTTGCGTTCCAGCAGGCGTTCGTTTTCGCCTTGCTGCTCGGCGATCTGCCGTTGCAGGTCCTGGACTTGCGCCAGGCTGCCGTCGCCCACCCACAGACGATACTGCAGGCCAGCCAGCAGCAGGATGAGGACAACGAACAACCAGTAAGTGTTAGGGCGAGTCATTTTGCCAGGGAGTATCCATGCGAAAAGGGCAGCTTGCGCTGCCCTTTTACCATTCCTGACCGGATTACGTCGCTGCCGTGCGGCGGGAGACGACCGGCCAGGAGAAATCAGGTGTGGCTGCGAAGTTTACATGAAGTAAAGATGCATTCAGCGCCTGATTTCAACATGGCTCACCGTAACCGATCAGCCACGGAATTCCGCACGACCGCGGTACGGAGCCTTCTCGCCCAGTTGCTCTTCGATACGCAGCAGCTGGTTGTACTTGGACACGCGATCGGAACGGCACAGGGAACCGGTCTTGATCTGACCGGCGGCGGTGCCTACGGCCAGGTCGGCGATGGTGCTGTCCTCGGTCTCGCCGGAACGGTGGGAGATCACCGCGGTGTAACCGGCAGCCTTGGCCATCTGGATAGCTTCCAGGGTTTCGGTCAGGGAGCCGATCTGGTTGAACTTGATCAGGATCGAGTTACCGATGCTCTTCTCGATGCCTTCCTTGAGGATCTTGGTGTTGGTCACGAACAGGTCGTCACCCACCAGCTGAACCTTGGCACCGATCTTGTCGGTCAGGCCTTTCCAGCCAGCCCAGTCAGACTCGTCCATGCCGTCTTCGATGGAGATGATCGGGTAACGCTGGGTCAGGCCGGCCAGGTAGTCGGCGAAACCGGCGGCGTCGAACACCTTGCCTTCACCGGCCAGGTCGTACTTGCCGTCCTTGAAGAATTCGCTGGAAGCGCAGTCCAGGGCCAGGGTCACGTCGGTGCCCAGCTTGTAGCCGGCGTTGGCAACGGCTTCGGCGATGGCGGCCAGGGCGTCTTCGTTGGAGGCCAGGTTCGGGGCGAAACCACCCTCGTCACCTACGGCGGTGTTCAGGCCACGGGCCTTCAGCACGGCTTTCAGGTGGTGGAAGATCTCGGCGCCCATGCGCAGGGCGTCGGCGAAGTTCTTGGCGCCAACCGGCTGAACCATGAACTCCTGGATGTCGACGTTGTTATCGGCGTGCTCGCCACCGTTGATGATGTTCATCATCGGTACCGGCATGGAGTACTGGCCGGGAGTGCCGTTCAGGTCGGCGATGTGGGCGTAGAGCGGTACGCCTTTGGCCTGGGCAGCAGCCTTGGCGGCAGCCAGGGACACGGCGAGGATGGCGTTGGCGCCCAGCTTGCCCTTGTTCTCGGTGCCGTCCAGTTCGATCATGGCGCGGTCCAGGGCTTTCTGGTCAGCAGCGTCCTTGCCCAGCAGCAGGTCGCGAATCGGGCCGTTGATGTTGGCCACGGCCTTCAGAACGCCCTTGCCCAGGTAACGGCTCTTGTCGCCATCACGCAGTTCCAGTGCCTCGCGGGAACCGGTGGATGCACCGGACGGCGCGCAAGCGCTGCCTACGATGCCGTTCTCGAGGATCACATCGGCTTCCACGGTGGGGTTGCCACGGGAGTCCAGAACCTCGCGGCCCTTGATGTCGACGATCTTTGCCATTGTTGTTAGCACTCCAAATGTTGACGAAAACGCTCAGCAGAAAGTGAGGCGATTCGCCGGGTCTCGGGGTCGGCCGACCCGGCAAATGTCCTGACCGATCGGTCAGATTGTGCCCACGCGGCACTTTACCGGAGAACGGCCGGTTCAGGCAGTCTCGATTGGCGGAAAACTCTTGACCAGGTCGTCCAGCTGCTTGAGCTGGGACAGGAAGGGTTCGAGTTTGTTCAGGCGCAGGGCGCAGGGACCATCGCACTTGGCGTTGTCCGGATCCGGATGCGCCTCGAGGAAGAGGCCAGCCAGGCCCTGGCTCATGCCGGCCTTGGCCAGGTCGGTGACCTGGGCACGTCGGCCACCAGCGGAGTCGGCACGACCGCCCGGCATTTGCAGGGCGTGGGTGACGTCGAAGAATACCGGGTACTCGAACTGCTTCATGATGCCGAAGCCGAGCATGTCCACGACCAGGTTGTTGTAGCCGAAGGAAGAACCGCGTTCGCAGAGGATCAGGCGATCGTTGCCGGCTTCCTCACACTTGGTGAGGATGTGCTTCATCTCCTGGGGCGCGAGGAACTGGGCCTTCTTGATGTTGATCACCGCACCGGTCTTCGCCATGGCGACCACGAGGTCGGTCTGGCGGGACAGGAAGGCCGGCAGCTGGATGATGTCGCACACTTCGGCCACCGGAGCCGCCTGATAGGGCTCATGGACGTCAGTGATCACCGGCACGCCGAAGGTCTTCTTCACTTCCTCGAAGATCTTCATGCCCTCTTCCAGGCCCGGGCCACGGAAAGAGTTGATCGAGGAGCGATTGGCCTTGTCGAAGCTGGCCTTGAACACATAGGGGATGCCGAGCTTCTCGGTCACCCGCACATATTCCTCGCAGACTTTCAGGGCCAGGTCGCGGGACTCCAGCACGTTCATGCCGCCGAACAGCACGAACGGCTTGTCGTTGGCGATGTCGATGTTGCCGACGCGGACGATCTTCTGCGCCATGGGTCAGGCCTTCTTCGCTTTCTGCGCCAGGGCGGCGTTGACGAAGCCGCTGAACAGCGGGTGTCCGTAACGCGGGGTGGACGTGAACTCCGGGTGGAACTGGCAAGCCACGAACCACGGGTGATCCGGAGCTTCTACCACTTCGACCAGTGCGCCGTCGCCGGAACGGCCAGTGACCTTCAGACCGGCTTCCTGCAGTTGCGGCAGCAGGTTGTTGTTCACTTCGTAGCGGTGGCGATGGCGCTCGACGATCTCGTCCTTGCCATAGCAATCGTGAACCAGGGAACCGTTCTCCAGCTGGCAGGCCTGGGCGCCGAGGCGCATGGTGCCGCCCAGGTCCGAGGCTTCAGTACGGATTTCGGTGGCGCCGGTGGCGTCTTCCCATTCGGTGATCAGGCCCACGACCGGGTGGCCGCTGGACTTGTCGAATTCGGTGGAGTTGGCGTCGGTCCAGCCAAGCACGTTACGGGCGTACTCGATCACCGCCACTTGCATGCCGAGGCAGATGCCCAGGTAGGGGATCTTGTTCTCGCGGGCGAAGCGCACGGTGGAGATCTTGCCTTCGACGCCGCGCAGGCCGAAGCCGCCCGGAACGAGGATGGCGTCGACGCCTTCGAGCAGGGCGGTGCCCTGGGTCTCGATGTCTTCGGAATCGATGTAGCGCAGGTTCACCTTGGTACGGCTCTGGATGCCGGCGTGGCTCATCGCTTCGATCAGCGACTTGTACGCGTCCAGCAGCTCCATGTACTTGCCGACCATGGCGATGGTGACTTCCTTCTCCGGGTTCAGCTTGGCATCCACCACGCGGTCCCACTCGGAGAGGTCGGCACTGCCGCATTGCAGGCCGAAGCGCTCGACGACGAAATCGTCCAGGCCCTGGGCGTGCAGTACGGACGGAATCTTGTAGATGGTGTCGACGTCCTGCAGGGAGATCACCGCACGCTCTTCCACGTTGGTGAACAGGGCGATCTTGCGACGGGAAGACAGGTCGACTTCATGGTCGGAACGGCAGACCAGCACGTCAGGCTGCAGGCCGATGGAGCGCAGTTCCTTCACCGAGTGCTGGGTCGGCTTGGTCTTGGTCTCGCCGGCGGTGGCGATGTAGGGCACCAGGGTCAGGTGCATCAGCATCGCGCGCTTGGCGCCCACTTCCACGCGCAGTTGGCGGATGGCTTCGAGGAAGGGTTGGGACTCGATGTCACCGACAGTACCGCCGATTTCCACCAAGGCCACGTCCGCACCGGCGGCGCCCTTGATGATGCGGTGCTTGATCTCATCGGTGATGTGCGGGATCACCTGGATGGTGGCGCCCAGGTAGTCACCACGGCGCTCCTTGCGCAGCACGTCGGCGTAAACGCGGCCGGTGGTGAAGTTGTTGTTCTGGGTCATCGTGGTGCTCACGAAGCGCTCGTAGTGACCCAGGTCGAGGTCGGTCTCGGCGCCGTCTTCGGTCACGAAGACCTCACCGTGCTGGAAGGGGCTCATGGTGCCCGGATCCACGTTGATGTACGGATCCAGTTTGAGCATGGTGACCTTCAGTCCCCGCGCTTCCAGAATGGCGGCCAAGGATGCCGAGGCGATGCCTTTCCCCAAAGAAGAAACAACACCACCCGTGACGAAAATGTAGCGCGTCATGAAAAACCCTAGAAGTCTGCGTTTAGGCGGAAAGCCGCCGGGGAAAGCGATGAAGGGCTATGGCCTTCAACCATGGAGCGCCACTGGGCGCTACTGCAAAAGCAGCAGCCGCCGATTCCGAAGGAATCAGCGGAAGCTATGTAAGACGGGAGCGTAGTCTACCGGAAAGACCCTACCAGCTCAAACTTTGGTCATTCGTCGGTGGCGTCCAGCGCAGCCGCCAGTTGCCCGCAGGTGGACCATCAAGGCCGGGAAGATTGGCGATGGCTTGCAAGTCACCGTCCACCACCAGCAGCGGCAATCGGCCGCGGACAAAAGTCGGCACACGGGATTCATTGAGCAACCGTTTGAGGTCCCGACGCCCTCTCCCTGCGATCAAAAGCACTTCACCGCCCTGGCGATAGCGGATCTCGAGCATTCCAGCAGGTGGCGTCCCCTCGATTTCCAGCCGTCCGTTGCCGGGCAGCACAAGAGGTCGGGCGGGGTCGGGCCAGGTGAGATCCGAAGCCGGCGCGGCGAGCCAGTCGCCGGATAACCACCACAACCGTCCGTCGGCGCGCTGCAACACGCCCTTAGCCAGACGCCAGACCGGCGTCGCATCGATTGCCGCATCCCGCAGGTCTTCCCAACCTGCCCAATGGTCGCTGTCGGGCAGCGGCGTCAGCGGCGCCAGCCAGAAGCGCAGTGCGTTGCGCTGCCGGGCAGGCGAGAGGGACGCGAGCGATTGCAGCTCCAGGGACGGCAGGGTCAGCCAGGAGAATTCGCTGATGCCAGACGCCCTGTCGAGATCGGCCCGTGCCAGTTCACCCAGCAGGCCTTCCGCCTCGCCCATGTGCTCGGCACTGCGCGCCAAGCTTTCTACGGCCTTGGGCCAGCGGGCCTGCAACACCGGGAAGACGTCGTGGCGGAGAAAGTTCCGGGCGAGCGAGGTGTCGGCATTGCTCGGGTCTTCCACCCAGGCAAGGCCTTCGGCACAGGCGAAGGCCTCCAGCTCCGCGCGAGGAAATTGCAGGAACGGCCTGACCAGGATACCCGCCCCCAGAGGGCGGCTCTCCGGCATGCCCGCCAGACCGCGCACCCCCGCCCCGCGCAACAGGCGGAAGAGCAGCGTTTCCGCCTGGTCGTCGCGATGCTGGGCGCTCAGTAGCACCTCGCTTGCTCCCAGCTGACGACAGAAGGCGGCGTACCGAGCATCCCGGGCGGCTCTTTCCAGGCTGGGCCCGGAGTCGACCTTCACCCGCAGCACCTCGAGCGGCACACCCAACTCGTCGCAGACGCGCTGACAATGTTCAGGCCAGGTATCAGCCACAGGCTGCAGGCCGTGATGGATATGGATGGCGGAAATCGGTGGCAGGGCTTCGCGACGGGCGAGACGCACCAAAAGATGAAGCAGTACGGTGGAATCGAGCCCGCCAGAGTAGGCAACGTGCCAGGCCGGCGCATGGCGCCAGAGGGCCAGAGCAGTCAGGAGGCGGGACTCGAGGGACATGGTGTGGCTCAAAAAAAAATCGGGCCCCAAGCATAAAGCCGGGGCCCGATCTTTACAGCTTCTGGCGGGATCAGGCTACGCCGTAGCTCATCAGACGGTCATAACGACGCGCCAGCAGATCCTCGTTGTTGAGCTTCTGCAGGGTCTTCAGCTGCTCGGAGAGCTCCTTGCGGATCGACTCGGCGGCAGTGGCCGGATCACGGTGGGCGCCACCCAGGGGCTCGGCGATCACCTTGTCGACGATACCCAGGCCCTTCAGACGCTCGGCGGTGATGCCCATGGCTTCAGCGGCATCCGGCGCCTTCTCGGCGGTTTTCCACAGGATCGAGGCGCAACCTTCCGGCGAAATCACCGAATAGGTGGAGTACTGCAGCATGTTCAGGCGGTCGCAAACGCCAATGGCCAGTGCGCCGCCAGAACCGCCTTCACCGATCACGGTGGCGATAATCGGGGTCTTGAGGCGAGCCATGACACGCAGGTTCCAGGCGATAGCCTCGCTCTGGCCACGCTCCTCGGCATCGATGCCCGGGTAGGCGCCGGGGGTATCGATGAAGGTGAGGATCGGCATCTTGAAGCGTTCGGCCATTTCCATCAGGCGGCAGGCCTTACGGTAGCCCTCGGGGCGCGGCATGCCGAAGTTACGGCGAACCTTCTCGCGTACGTCACGGCCTTTCTGGTGGCCGATGATCATGACCGGCTGGTCGTTCAGACGGGCAATGCCGCCGACGATGGCCGCGTCATCGGAGAAATGACGATCACCGTGCAGCTCGTCGAACTCGGTGAAGATGTGCTCGATGTAATCGAGGGTGTAGGGCCGGCGCGGGTGGCGTGCCAGTTGGGCAATCTGCCAGCTGGACAGGTTGCCGAAGATGCTCTCGGTGAGCGCGCTGCTCTTTTCCTGCAGGCGAGATATCTCGTCAGTGATGTTCAGGGCGTTGTCGTTACCGACCAGACGCAGCTCCTCGATCTTGGCTTGCAGATCGGCGATGGGCTGTTCGAAATCCAGAAAGTTCGGGTTCATAGGCTTCCGTCGTGCGCTTGGGGCCAGGCGGCTGGTTCCATTTGGCGCCCTACCTTAAGGGATCGGGCGCGTTCGGGTCGAGATCAAATCGAAATCGGGCCGGTGCGGGCGTGCCATCACGCTCGCATCAGCGGTAGTGCAGGAAGACGTTGTCGCGCCCGAACTGGTCACGCAATGCCTGAATCAAAGCGTCGGCCGGTGCGATCCGCCAGTCATCGCCGAACTGCAGCAGGGCCTTCGCGTCATTGCCGCTGTAGTCCAGGGTCAGGGGGCAGGAGCCGCGATGGCGACCGCACAACTCGGCCAGCCAGCGCAGGCGATCGCCTTGCAGGGCACTGAAGTCCACCTTCATCCGCAGGCTTTCCGCCAGACCGGTACGGGCTTCCTCCAGGCTCAGCACGCGCTTGGCACGCAGGCGCAGGCCACCGGAAAAGTCGTCGTGGCTCACCTCCCCTTCCACCACCACCATGGCGTCGGTCTGCAACAGGCCGCTGGCAGCGTTGAAGGCATCGGCGAAGAGCGACGCCTCGATACGTCCGGAGCGGTCGTCGAGGGTGATGAAGCCCATCTTGTCGCCCTTCTTGTTCTTCATCACCCGCAGGTTGACGATCAGGCCGGCGATGATCTGGGTGTCCCGCGCCGGTTTCAGCTCGACAATGCGCTGGCGGGCAAAGCGACGGACCTCGCCCTCATATTCGTCGATCGGGTGGCCGGTGAGGTACAGGCCCAGGGTGTCCTTCTCGCCCTTCAGGCGCTCCTTGAGGGACATTTCCTTGGCCCTGCGGTGATTGGCGTAGAGATCCGCCTCCGGCTCGGCGAACACGCCACCGAAGAGATCCATATGGCCGCTGTCATGGCTGCGGGCAGTCTGTTCAGCGGCCTGGATAGCTTCTTCCATGGCGGCCAGCAGCACTGCGCGGTTGGTGTCGATACCCGCCTGGTAGGCCTTGGGCTCGTTGCTGAAGAACGGACCGAGGCGATCCAGAGCACCGCAGCGAATCAGGGCTTCCAGGGTCCGCTTGTTGATGCGCTTGAGATCGACGCGATTGCAGAAATCGAACAGATCCTTGAAGGGACCGCCTTCTGCGCGGCACTCGGTAATGGCCTCCACCGGACCTTCACCCACGCCCTTGATGGCGCCCAGTCCGTAGACGATCTGGCCGTCTTTATCGACGGTGAAGCGGTACTCGGAGTTGTTCACGTCCGGCGCGACGATGCGCAGCTTCATGTGCCGACATTCTTCGATCAGCGTCACCACCTTGTCGGTGTTGTGCATATCCGCAGTGAGAACCGCGGCCATGAAGGGCGCCGGGAAGTGTGCCTTGAGCCAGGCCGTCTGGTAGGAGACCCAGCCGTAGGCGGCCGAGTGGGATTTGTTGAAGCCGTAGCCGGCGAACTTTTCCACCAGGTCGAAGATGTTGCCCGAGAGGGCGGGGTCGATTCCATTACTGGAGCAACCTTCGATGAAGCCGCCACGCTGCTTGGCCATTTCCTCGGGCTTCTTCTTGCCCATGGCGCGGCGCAGCATGTCCGCACCACCGAGGGTGTAGCCCGCCATCACCTGGGCGATCTGCATCACCTGCTCCTGGTACAGGATGATGCCGTAGGTGGGCTTGAGCACCGGCTCAAGGCCGGCGTACTGGTAGTCCGGGTGCGGGTAGGAAAGCTCCGCGCGACCGTGCTTGCGGTTGATGAAGTCGTCCACCATGCCTGACTGCAGCGGGCCCGGACGGAACAGCGCCACCAGAGCGATCATGTCTTCCAGGCAGTCCGGCTTGAGCTTCTTGATCAGCTCCTTCATGCCGCGGGATTCGAGCTGGAAGACGGCGGTGGTCTCCGCCTTCTGCAGCATGTCGTAGGTTTTCTTGTCGTCCAGCGGGATACGGTCGATATCGACCAGGGGCTTGCCCAGCTTCTCCTGCTCCCGGTTGATCATCTCCATCGCCCACTTGATGATCGTCAGGGTACGCAGGCCGAGGAAGTCGAACTTCACCAGGCCAGCGGCTTCCACATCGTCCTTGTCGAACTGGGTCACCAGGCCGGCGCCCTCTTCATCACAGGCGATCGGCGAGAAGTCGGTGAGTTTGGTCGGCGCGATTACCACGCCACCGGCGTGCTTGCCGGTACCCCGGGTGATGCCTTCCAGCTTCAGGGCCATGTCCCAGATTTCCTGGGCTTCCTCATCAGTCTTGAGGAAGTCGCGCAGCACTTCCTCCTGGTTGTAGGCCGCCTCCAGGGTCATACCGACTTCGAAGGGAATCATCTTCGACAGGCGATCGGCCAGGCCGTAGGACTTGCCCTGCACCCGGGCTACGTCACGCACCACCGCCTTGGCCGCCATGGAGCCGAAGGTGATGATCTGGCTCACCGCATTACGCCCGTACTTGTCGGCCACGTAGTCGATCACCCGGTCGCGGCCGTCCATGCAGAAGTCGACGTCGAAGTCGGGCATGGAAACGCGTTCGGGGTTCAGGAATCGCTCGAACAGCAGGTCATAGGCCAGCGGGTCGAGGTCGGTGATCTTCAGCACGTAGGCCACCAGCGAGCCGGCACCCGAGCCCCGGCCCGGTCCCACGGGCACACCGTTGTTCTTGGCCCACTGGATGAAGTCCGCAACGATCAGGAAGTAGCCGGGGAAACCCATCTGGATGATGGTGCCCAGCTCGAACTCCAGGCGGTCGATGTAGACCTGCCGCTTCTCTTCGTAGTCAGGCGTGGTGTCCTTGGGCAAGAGCACGGTCAAGCGCTCTTCCAGCCCCTCAAAGGAGGCATGACGCAGGTAGTCGTCGATGCTCATGCCGTTGGGCGTGGGGAAGTCAGGCAGGAAGTGCTTGCCCAGCTGGACCTCGATGTTGCAGCGCTTGGCGATCTCGACAGTGTTTTCCAGCGCCTCGGGGATATCGGCGAACAGCTCGGCCATTTCCGCCGGGGACTTGAGGTACTGCTGATCGGAGAAGTTGCGCGGGCGGCGCGGGTCATCCAGGACCCGGCCCTCGCCGATGCACACGCGGGTTTCGTGGGCCTCGAAGTCGTCAGCCTTGATGAAACGCACGTCGTTGGTGGCCACCAGCGGTGCGCCGCAACGATCGGCCAGGGCGACGGCCGCATGGACGTGCTCTTCGTCGTTGACTCGCGAGGTGCGCTGAAGCTCCAGGTAGAAACGGTCGGGGAAGACGGATTGCCACTCGGCCAGCAGGGCTTCGGCACCGGCCTGGTCACCGTTGAGCAGAGCCATGCCGATCTCCCCTTCCTTGGCGCCGGACAGGGCGATCAGGCCCTCGGCGGCCTCCTTCACCCAATCGCGCTGGATGATCACCAGGCCGTTGCTCTGACCTTCGGACCAACCACGGGAAACCAGTTCGGTGAGATTGCGATAGCCCTTGGCATTCATCGCCAGGAGGGTCATGCGGCTCAGGGGGCCGTCCTCGACAGGGCTGTCGAGCCAGATATCGGCGCCGCAGATGGGCTTGATGCCGCCGCCCATGGCGGTCTTGTAGAACTTCACCAGCGAGCACATGTTGCTCTGGTCGGTGATCGCCACCGCCGGCATGCCCGCTCCCGCCACGGCCTTGACCAGTGGCTTGACCCGCACCAGGCCGTCTACCAGGGAGTATTCGGAATGCAGACGCAGATGGACGAAGGAAGCGGTCATGGAAGTCCTATGCAAAACGCGAAAACGACAAGGCCCGGATTGTACCGGGCCCTCGGACAAAGCTACAGGCTTGGGGCATGGTCGCGGACAGGAGCGACAACGGGCCTCAGCGACCGCCCTCGATCAGCTCCCGGACAGGGCCGAAGGAGCGACGGTGAATGGGGGTCGGCCCCAGACGGCGCAACGCCTCCAGGTGGACAGCGGTGGGATAGCCCTTGTGCCCGGCGATGCCATAGCCGGGGTAGAGCGCATCCAGCTCGGCCATTTCCCGGTCGCGGCTGACCTTGGCCAGGATGGAAGCCGCGGCGATGGCCGGTACCTGGCTATCACCCTTGACCACCGGCGCGCTGGGCACCTTGAGCTTGGGGCAGCGGTTGCCATCGATCAGCGCCAGTTTCGGGGTCACGCTGAGTCCTTCCACCGCACGCTGCATCGCCAACATCGTGGCGTGCAGAATGTTCAGTTGGTCGATCTCCTCCACCTCGGCGCGGGCGATGCACCAGGCGAGCGCCTTCTCGCGGATTTCGTCGAACAGCGCTTCGCGACGCGCTTCGGACAGTTTCTTCGAATCGTTCAGGCCGAGGATCGGCCGCGCCGGGTCGAGGATCACCGCAGCGGTTACCACCGGACCGCAGAGGGGGCCGCGGCCGACTTCGTCGACGCCGGCCACCAGTTCTTCCACCAGGCTGAAATCCAGGCCAAGTTGCATCAGGACACTCCAATCAATTTCAGGATGGCGTCGGCCGCCTGCCGCGACGCGTCCTGGCGCAGGGAGCGGTGAATGACATCGAAGCCGTGGGTCTGCACCTCGCCGTCATCCAGTAGCGGCGAGACGGTCTGTGCCAGGGCCTCCGGGGTCGCAGCGTCCTGCAGCAGCTCAGGCACGAGCAGGCGCTGGGCCAACAGGTTGGGCAGGGACACGTAAGGACTCTTCACCAGGCGCTTGAGGATTCGGTACGTGAGCGGCGCAACCTTGTAGGCCACCACCATCGGACGCTTGTAAAGGAGCGCTTCCAGCGTGGCGGTGCCGGAAGCGATCAGCACTGCGTCGCAGGCGGCCAGGGCTTCGTGCGAGCGCCCGTCCAGCAGTTTCAGGGGAAGGTCGCGGCCGGCCACCATCGCCTCGACCTGTTCGCGCCGCTCCGGGCTCGCGCAAGGCAGGACGAAACGGATGCCGGGCCGGATTGAGCGCAGACGCTCGGCGGCATCGAGGAACAAGGCCCCGAGCTTGCCAACTTCGCCGCCCCGGCTTCCGGGCAGCAGCGCTACCACGGGGGAATCTTCGGGCAGGTCGAGCTGCCCACGCGCTACCGCGCGATCCGCTTCCAGCGGAATGGCATCGGCGAGCGGGTGACCAACAAAGCGCACCGGTACGCCGTGCTCTTCATAGAAGCGAGCCTCGAAGGGGAAGAGCGTGAGCATCAGGTCGCAGCCTTCACGGATCTTCAGCACACGCTTCTGCCGCCAGGCCCAGACCGACGGGCTGACGTAATGAACGGTCTTGATCCCGGCCCGGCGCAACTTGAGTTCGACCCCGAGGTTGAAGTCCGGTGCGTCGATGCCGATGAAGACGTCGGGACGCTCGTCGATCAGGGTCTGGATCAGCCGCTTGCGCCGACGCAGCAACTCTGGGAGGCGACCGAGCACCTCCACCAGGCCCATGACCGCCAGGCGCTCCATGGGGAAATAGGATTCCAACCCTTCAGCTTGCATGCGCGGGCCGCCAACTCCGATGAACTGGACGTCGGGATGGCGCGCCTTGAGCGCCTGCATCAGGGTGGAGCCGAGGATATCGCCGGACGCCTCGCCGGCAACCAGCGCGATGCGCAAGGGACGATTCATGGTCTCAGCGGGTGATGCCGCGGGTCGAGGACTGGATGGAGTCGCGGAAAACGGCAACTTCCGGGAACTGGGCAGAGGACTCGGCCAGTTCGGCCAGTGCCTGCTCCACGGTCAGCCCCTGGCGATAGACCACTTTGTAAGCACGGCGCAGGGCCGCGATGGCCTCCGCGCTGAAACCGCGACGGCGCATGCCCTCGAAGTTCATGCTGCGGGCCTCGGCCGGGTTGCCGAAGACGGTGACGTAGGCCGGTACATCCTTGCCGATGGCGGTTCCCATCCCGGAGAAGCTGTGGGCACCGATACGGCAGAACTGGTGGACCAGGGTATAGCCGGAGAGGATCGCCCAGTCGTCCACATGCACGTGGCCGGCCAGAGCGGTGTTGTTCACCAAAATGCAATTGTTGGCGATGACACTGTCATGGCCGATATGCACATAGGCCATCAGCAGATTGTGGTCGCCAATGGTGGTTTCAGAGCGGTCTTGCACAGTGCCACGGTGGATGGTCACGCCTTCGCGGATCACATTGTGGTCACCGATCACCAGACGGGTGGGTTCACCCTTGTACTTCAGGTCGGGCGTGTCTTCGCCCACCGAAGAAAACTGGTAGATGCGGTTGTGCTTGCCGATGCGGGTCGGTCCCTTGATGACCACATGAGGTCCGACCACGGTCCCCTCGCCGATTTCCACATCGGGTCCAATGATCGACCAGGGGCCGACCTGAACTCCATCCGCCAGCTTGGCTGTCGGATCGATAATGGCGCGAGGGTCAATCAAACTCATAGTTTGCGTTCCGCACAGATGATCTCTGCCGAGCAGACTTCCTTGCCATCGACGCTGGCTTGGCAGTCGAACTTCCAGATACCGCGTTTGACGCTGACGAACTTCGCATCGAGGATCAGTTGATCACCCGGCAGCACCGGCTGGCGGAAGCGCAGCTTGTCGGAGCCAACGAAATAATAGAGGGTGCCGTCGGCGGGCTTCACGTCGAGCATCTTGAAGCCGAGGATACCGGCCGCCTGTGCCATGGCTTCGATGATCAGCACGCCGGGCATGATCGGGTGCTGCGGGAAGTGGCCGTTGAAGAAGGGCTCGTTGATGCTGACATTCTTGTAGGCGCGAATGCGCTTGCCTTCAACATCCAGTTCCACCACCCGATCCACCAGGAGGAAGGGGTAGCGGTGCGGCAGATATTCGCGAATCTCGTTGATGTCCATCATGTTCCTGGAGCCTTTTCAGAGGATTGGGGATGCACGGCGCTGCGTGAATCACGCTTCTGATGAAGCATCCCCGCCCGGGGTCACTGCCGCCAGGCGTTTTTCCAGTTGCTGCAGACGACGCGCCATGTCGTCCAACTGGCGAATCCGGGCAGCACTCTTCTTCCAATCCGCGGCGGTCTGCATCGCGGTACCGGAGGAGTAGGCTCCCGGCTCGGTGATATTGCGCGTCACCATGGTCATGCCGGTGACGAATACGTTGTCGCACACTTCAATGTGGCCAACCATGCCCACGCCGCCTGCGATCATGCAGTTACGGCCAATCTTGGTGCTGCCGGAAATACCGACGCAGCCGGCCATGGCGGTGTTGTCACCGATCTGCACGTTGTGCGCGATCATGATCTGGTTATCCAGCTTCACGCCATTGCCGATCAGAGTATCGGAGAGTGCACCACGGTCGATGGTGGTGTTGGCACCGACTTCAACATCGTCACCCAGGGTCACACCACCGATCTGCGCAATCTTCTGCCAGACACCCTTCTCGTTGGCGAAGCCGAAGCCCTCGCCGCCGATCACGGCGCCAGACTGGATCACCACGCGCTTGCCGATCTTCACATCGTGATAGAGGGTCACACGCGGAGCCAGCCAGCCGCCTTCACCGATGACGGTGCGGGCACCAACCACGCAGTGGGCACTCAAGGTCACACCAGCGCCGATCTGCGCGCCGGACTCGATCACCACGTAGGCGCCAACACTGGCGCTCGGGTCGACCTTGGCATCGGCCGCGACCACGGCGGTCGGATGAATACCCGGTTGCGCCTTGGGCTTGGGATCGAACAGGTGGGAAAGCTCGGCGTAGGCCAGGTAGGGATTGGCCACGACCAGGGCATCGCCAGCAAAGCCTTCTGCGTCGGCTGCGGTCAGCAGCACGGCGGCGGCCTTGGTATCGACGAGAAACTTGCGGTACTGCGGGTTGGCCAGGAAGGTGAGCTGGCCAGGGCCGGCCTCCTGCAAGGTGGCCAGGCCACTGATAGCCTTGTCCTCGGAGCCACGCAGGGTGGCGCCGAGACGTTCGGCCAGTTGGCCGAGGGTGAAGACCGGGGCCGCCATCATCAACGCTGCTGGTTCATGCGCTCGATGACCTGGCGGGTGATGTCGTACTGCGGCTTGACGTCAACCACAGCACCACGCTCCAGCACCAGGTCATAGCTGCCTTTCTTCAGGACTTCTTCGACAGCCTTGTCCAGCTTCGGCTTGAGCTGCTTGAGCATGTCGCGATCAGCAACGGCCTTGGCTTCGTTCAGCTCCTTGGACTGGAACTGGAAGTCACGGGCCTTCTGCTTGAACTCGAGCTCCAGACGCTCACGCTCGGCCTGCTGCATCTTCTCGCCATCTTTCACCAGACGGTCCTGAATGCGCTTGGCGTCGCTTTCCAGAGTCTTCAGCTTGTTCAGCTGGGGACCGAACTTCTTTTCGGCGTCGACGGCATATTTCTTGGCTGCGTCGGATTCCAGCAGGGCCATCTGATAGTTCAGTACCGCAATCTTCATTTCCGCAAAGGCCGGAGTCGCCATCATGGCAGCGGCCACCAGAACGAATTGAGTCAACTTACGCACGATGCAACTCCTGCAACACATACTGTTGTCTTGAAATAATACTTAGAAGGTCTGGCCCAGGGAGAACTGGAATACCTGGGTATCGGCATTGTCCGGCTTCTTGACGGGCATGCCCAGACTGAAGCTCAGCGGTCCCAGCGCGGTGATCCAGGTCAGGCCCACACCCACGGAGCTGGCCAGATCACCGGCGTTGATGCTGCTGCAGTTGGTCGCGGTGGACGAGCAACTGGTGTCGAACACGTTACCCACGTCCCAGAACAACACGGTACGCAGCTGGCGCTGGTCCTTGACGAACGGCATCGGGAACAGCAGTTCCACACCGCCCTGGATCAGCACGTTACCACCGAAGGGCAGCGGGTCCTGGTCCGGGTCGAAAGCGGTGCCCGGGTTCGTACCCTTACTCGGCGTACTGCGCGGGCCGAGGCTGCTGTCTTCGAAGCCACGAACGGAGTTGAAACCACCGGCGAAGTAGTGCTCGTAGAACGGCAGCTCGGAGGTGGAACCATAGCTGTCGCCGTAGCCCAGCTCAGTGTGCCAACGCAGAGCGGTGTTCTGGCTCAGCGGAGTGAACAGCTGGCCGCGGTAGTCGAGCTTGTAGAACGACAGGTCGCTACCCGGGATGGTGCTTTCCAGCACCAGGCTCTGGGAATGGCCACGGGTGGCCAGCACGCCCTTGTTCAGGGTCGATTCGGACCAGCCGACCGAGCCCTTGAAGTTCAGGTAGCTGTCGCCTTCCTGTTCGAGGAAATCGAAGATCTCGTCGACGGTGTAGATACCGGTGTTGATCTTGTCCTGCTGTACGGTCAGGCCGTAGGTCAGGCGCGCGGTCTCACTGATCGGGTAGCCGATGCTGACGCCGGCACCGTAGCTGTCCACGGCATAGCTGGACACATCGGTATCGAGATCGTCGTAGTCGGTGCTGCGGTAGAAGGCGTTGTAGCCCAGGCTCACGCCATCCGGAGTCCAGTAGGGATCGACGAAACCGAAGTTGTAGCGGGTCTGGTACTCGGAACGGGTCAGGCCGATGCTGACCTTGTTACCGGTACCCAGGAAGTTGTTCTGGCTGATGGAACCGCCAAGGATCAGGCCGGCGCTCTGGGCGAAGCCCACGCTGGCAGTGATGGAGCCGGACGGCTGCTCTTCCACGGTGTAGTTGACGTCGACCTGGTCATCGGTGCCGGGCACCTGCGGGGTTTCGACGTTCACTTCCTTGAAGAAGCCGAGGCGTTCCAGACGGGTCTTGGACTGGTCGATCAGGTAGGTCGAGGCCCAGCCACCTTCCATCTGGCGCATTTCGCGACGCAGCACTTCGTCTTCGGTCTTGGTGTTGCCGCGGAAGTTGATGCGGTTGACGTAGGCGCGCTTGCCCGGATCCACCACGAAGGTGATGGAAACGGTGTTGTCCTCGTCGTGAGCTTCCGGCACGCCGTTGACGTTGGCGAAGGTGTAGCCCTCGTTACCCAGGCGGCGGGTGATCAGTTCGGAAGTGGTGGTCATCACCTTGCGCGAGAACACCTGGCCCTGCTGTACCAGCAGCAGCTTCTTCACTTCGTCCTCGGGCACCTTGAGGTCGCCGGAGAGTTTCACTTCGCGAACGGTGTACTTCTCGCCTTCGTCGACGTTGACGGTGACGTAGACGTGCTTCTTGTCCGGGGTGATGGATACCTGGGTGGAGGAGATATCCATATTGATGTAGCCGCGGTCCAGGTAGTAGGAACGCAGGCGCTCCAGGTCACCGGACAGTTTCTCGCGGGCGTACTTGTCGTCGTTCTTGAAGAAGGACAGCCAGTTGGTGGTCTTCAGCTCGAACAGGTCGATCAGGTCTTCATCGGGGAAGACGGTATTACCGACGATGTTGATGTGCTGGATGGCCGCGACCGAGCCTTCGTTGATCTTGATCTTCAGGGCCACGCGGTTGCGCGGCTGCGGAATCACTTCGGCTTCGATCTCGGCGGAGTAGCGGCCCTGGGCCACGTACTGGCGCTGCAGCTCGTTACGTACGCCTTCGAGGGTGGCGCGCTGGAAGATCTCGCCTTCGGAGAGGCCGGATTGTTTCAGGCCCTTGAGCAGGTCTTCGGTGCTGATGGCCTTATTGCCCTCGATCTCGATGCTGGAAATCGACGGGCGCTCGACTACGGTGATAACCAGGACATCGCCATCGCGACCCAGCTGGATGTCCTGGAAGAAGCCGGTCTTGAACAGTGCGCGGGTGGCTTCGACCAGACGGCGGTCGTCGGCGGTGTCACCGACGTTGAGCGGCAGGGCGCCGAACACGCTGCCGGCGGAAACCCGCTGCAGGCCGTTGACGCGGATGTCGGAGATGTTGAAGGACTCGGCGTGAACCTCGGCGATCATGAGTGCGGCAAGCACCGCAGGTAGCAGCAGGCGTTTCATGAAGTCCTTTTTTATTCCAACCGGTAATAAAGAATCTGCCGCGCAAGGCGGCAGACTCGAAAATCAGTGACTCGTTACAGACGGCTCAGATCGTTTACCAGGGCGAGCAACATCACCCCTACGACCAGACTGATACCGATCTGCACCCCCCAAGCCTGCACCCGCTCTGACAATGGGCGACCTCGCGCCAATTCGATCAGATAGAACAGCAGGTGCCCCCCATCAAGGACGGGAATTGGCAACAGATTGAGAACCCCCAGGCTTATGCTCAGATAGGCGAGGAAATTGAGAAAATCCCCCACCCCGGACTGGGCCGAAGCGCCCGCCACTTTAGCAATGGTTATCGGCCCGCTCAAGTTTTTTACCGAGAGCTCGCCAAGCAACATTTTCTTTAGGGAATCCAGAGTTAGCAGGCTCATGGACCAGGTCCTGGCCGCTGCTTCGGTCACCGCATCGAGCGGGCCGAAACTGACTTCCCGGAGCATTTCCGCCGGCCAGTCGACACCTTTCACCCCGGCACCGAGGTAGCCACTGCGTGCCTCACCCTCACCACGGGAAGCCAGGGTCACCTGAACGTCACGCGCCTGGCCCTGAGTCTCGACACTGAGGGTGATGCGCTCGGCGGGACGCTTGCGTACCCGCTCGACCAGTTGCTGCCAGTCGTCCAGCGGTTGACCGTCCAGGGCCAGCAGACGGTCGCCTACCTTGAGGCCGGCAGCCTGGGCCGGGCCTTTTGGATCCAACTCATCGAGGATCGGCGGGATGGCCGGGCGCCAAGGGGTAATACCCAGGGCGCCAATCGGATCAGGCTCTTCCACGCCCTTGAGCCAGGCGTTCAGCTGCAGTTCACGAAACTCTTCGGTGGTGGCGCCGGCCTCGCGGACACCCACCTGCAAGGATCCGGATTCGCCCAGACGGCGGATCAGCTGCAGGTTGACCTGGGACCAGCCAGTGACTGCCTTGCCATCGACCGAAACGATTTCCTCGCCGACCTCAAGTCCTGCGCGGGCAGCAATACTGTCGGGTGCGATGCTGCCGATGACCGGCTTGACCTGCTGACTGCCGAGCATCGCCAGCACCCAGAAGAACAGCAGCGCAAGGAGGAAGTTGGCGATGGGACCGGCCGCAACGATGGCAATGCGCTGCCCCACCGGCTTGCGATTGAAGGACTGTCCGAGCAGTTCCGCGGGCACTTCGGCCTCGCGCTCGTCCAGCATCTTCACGTAGCCGCCAAGGGGAATGGCAGCTACTACGAACTCCGTGCCGTGGCGATCATGCCAACGGAACAGCGGCATGCCGAAGCCGACGGAGAAACGCAGGACCTTGACCCCGCAACGCCGGGCCACCCAGAAGTGACCAAACTCGTGGAAGGTCACCAGCACCCCGAGAGCAATCAGGGTGCCAAGAATCATGTACACAGCGCTCATCGGTTTCCTCCGGAGCAAGCGACCACTAAAGGCCGGCCGCTAGCGCCCTTGACGGACCAACCACTGCTGCGCCGCGGCCCTGGCTCGGGCGTCAGCTTGCAGCACGGAGTCCAGCGTTTCGACCGCACTTGCCGCTTCGCGGTTCAGCACTTCGTCGATGATACTCGCGATCTCGGTGAAGCGGATGCGTCTACCCAGGAAGGCCGCAACAGCCACCTCGTTCGCGGCATTGAGCATCGCCGGGGCACTACCGCCCTCCTCCGCCGCCTGTCGAGCCAGGCGCAAGCAGGGGAAGCGCCCTTCGTCCGGGGCCTGGAAGTCCAGGCGGGCCACGGCGAACAGGTCCAACGGCGATACGCCGGAATCGATGCGTTCCGGCCACGCCAGCGCGTGGGCGATGGGGGTGCGCATGTCCGGATTGCCCAGTTGGGCCAGTACCGAACCGTCCACGTAGTCCACCAACGAGTGGATCACACTCTGCGGATGGATCACCACTTCCACCTGGGCCGGGCGCGCGTCGAACAGCCAGCAGGCCTCGATCAGCTCCAGCCCCTTGTTCATCATGCTGGCCGAATCCACGGAAATCTTGCGCCCCATGGACCAGTTGGGATGCGCACAGGCTTGCTCAGGCGATACCTCTGGCAACTGCTCCAGCGGCATCTCTCGGAACGGGCCGCCGGAAGCGGTCAGCAGGATGCGACGCACGCCTACGGGCGCCAGTCCACGGGCGTAATCCCTGGGCAGGCATTGGAAAATCGCATTGTGTTCGCTGTCGATCGGCAGCAACACGGCACCGCTCTTGCGCACGGCCTGCATGAACAGGGCGCCGGACATCACCAGCGCTTCCTTGTTGGCCAGCAGGACGCGCTTACCAGCCTCAACCGCAGCCAGCGTCGGCTTGAGACCGGCAGCGCCTACGATAGCTGCCATCACAGCGTCGACCTGCGGGTGAGCGGCGACTTCGCAAAGCCCTTCCTCACCCACCAGGACACGCGTCTTAAGCCCGGCTGCCAGCAGACCGCCTTGCAGATGACGGGCGGAATCGGCATCCGGCACTACAGCGAATTCGGGGCGATGGCGCAGGCACAGGGCCTCCAACTCGCTCAGTCGGCTGAAGCCGCTGAGGGCGAAGGCCTGATAACGATCAGGATGGCGAGCAACGACATCCAGGGTGCTGAGGCCGATGGAGCCGGTAGCCCCCAGCACGGTAATGCGTTGCGGCTGACTCACAGGGCACCCCAGCCGGCAGCCCAGAGCAGCGCGGCGAACAGCGGGATGGCTGCAGTCAGGCTGTCGATGCGGTCCAGCACGCCACCATGGCCCGGCAGCAGGTTGCTGCTGTCCTTGATGCCGGACTGGCGCTTGAACATGCTTTCGGTCAGGTCGCCCACCACCGAGATCAGCACCACCAATGCGGCGCCAGCCAGGGCCAGTACAAGCTCCGAACCCACCCAGCCACGGTAGAAACCAACACCCACGGTGATCGCCAGGCTGGCCAGCAGACCACCCACCAGCCCTTCCCAGCTCTTGCCGGGGCTGACGTTGGGTGCAAGCTTGCGCTTGCCGAATGCCTTGCCGGAAAAATAGGCGCCGATATCGGCTGCCCAGACCAGGACCATCACGGCGAGAATCAACCAATTGGCCAGCGGCCATTGCTTGAACAGCACCAGCCCCTGCCATGCGGGCAGCAAGATCAACAGGCCGATGACCAGCTTGCCCGGCGTACCACCCCAGTAGCGGCTCGTTTCGGGATACCCCAGCACGAGGATGGTCGCCGCCCCCCACCAGAGCACGCCGAGCACCAGGACCAGCGGCGCCAGTGCCGGCGCGAGATATAGCCCATAGAGCAGTGCCGCCACGAGCAGGCCGTAGGCGACGCGCAGCGGCTGTGAGGAAAAGCCCGCCAGGCGCGCCCACTCCCAACCACCGAGGCTTACCACGGCACCGATGAACAGGGCGAAGGCGCCGCCATCCAGCCAGAAGAAGCCCGCAAGGGCGATGGGCAGCAACACCAGGGCGGTGATGACGCGTTGTTTCAGCATTTGGCTCGGGCCTCGGCTTCTAGCTGCTCGCTTGTCTTGCCGAAGCGACGCTGGCGCTTGGCGAAATCGGCCAGCGCCTTGCGCATGGCTTCGTGCTTGAAGTCAGGCCAGAAGAGATCAGAGAAATACAGCTCGGCGTAGGCGAGCTGCCAAAGCAGGAAGTTGCTGATGCGATGCTCGCCACCAGTGCGGATGCACAGGTCGGGCAACGGCAGATCGCCGGTGACCAGGCAGCTTTGCAGCAACTGCGGAGAAATGTCGTCGACCTGCAGATGACCAGCCTGGACCTCACGCGCCAGGCGCTGTGCGGCCTGGGTGATGTCCCACTGACCGCCGTAGTTGGCGGCGACCTGAAGGACGAACTTCTGATGGGTGGAGGTCAGTTGCTCAGCTTCGCGCATGGCGGCTTGCAGCTCCGGATGGAAGCGCGAGCGGTCGCCAATGATGCGCAGGCGGATGTCGTTCTGGTCCAGGCGCCGAGCCTCGCGGCGCAGCGCCCCCAGGAACAGCTCCATCAGGGCGCTGACCTCGTCGGCCGGACGCTGCCAGTTCTCACTGGAGAAGGCGAACAGGGTGAGCACCTCGACACCGGCCTCGGCACACACCTCGATCACCGCCCGGACCGCGTCCACGCCGGCCTTGTGGCCAGCGACGCCAGGCAGCAGGCGCTTCTTCGCCCAACGGTTGTTACCGTCCATGATAATCGCCACATGCCGTGGCACCGCGGGGTTCGCGCCTTGCTGCTTCTTGTCCATGGCGATACCGGACGTCAAACGGCCATCAGGTCTTTTTCTTTGGTTTCCAGAGCCTTGTCGACTTCGCCAACAAACTTGTCGGTCAGCTTCTGGACGTCGTCAGCGGCACGACGCTCGTCGTCTTCGCTGATTTCCTTTTCCTTGACCAGATCCTTCAGCTGCGCCAGGGCATCACGACGGATGTTGCGCACGGCAACACGGGCGTTTTCGGCTTCGGCACGCGCCTGCTTGGTGAAGCCCTTGCGGGTTTCCTCGGTCAGGGCGGGCATCGGCACACGAATGGTGGTGCCGGCAGTAGCCGGGTTCAGGCCCAGGTCGGAGGTCATGATGGCCTTTTCCACAGCCTGGATCATGCTCTTGTCGAACACGGTCAGGGCCAGGGTACGGGAGTCCTCGGCAATCACGTTGGCCACCTGGCGCAGCGGAGTGTCGGCGCCATAGTAGGAGACCATGACGCTGTCCAGAATGCTCGGGTGCGCACGCCCGGTGCGGATCTTGGCGAAAGCATGATCCAGCGATTCCAGGGTTTTCTTCATGCGCTCCTGCGCTTCTTGCTTGATCTCGTTGATCACTGTTCGCCCTCCTCGATCAGGGTTCCTTCGGCGCCGCCGACCACGATGTTCAGCAGGGCACCCGGTTTATTCATATTGAAGACCCGCAGCGGCATCTTCTGATCACGGCACAGACAGATGGCCGTGAGGTCCATGACACCCAGCTTGCGATCCAGCACCTCGTCATAGGTCAGGCGCTCGAACTTCTCGGCATTGGGGTCCTTGAACGGGTCGGCAGTGTACACGCCATCGACCTTGGTGGCTTTCAGCACCACGTCAGCATCCACTTCGATGGCTCGCAGGCAGGCGGCCGAATCGGTGGTGAAGAACGGGTTGCCGGTGCCGGCGGAGAAGATCACCACTTCGCCGGAGCTCAGGTGGCGCATGGCCTTGCGGCGGTCGTAGTGGTCGGTCACGCCGACCATGGAAATGGCCGACATCACGATGGCGGGGATGTTGGAACGCTCCAGCGCATCACGCATGGCCAGGGCGTTCATCACGGTGGCAAGCATGCCCATGTGGTCGCCGGTTACCCGATCCATGCCAGCGGCGCTCAGGGCCGCACCACGGAACAGGTTGCCGCCGCCGATCACCAGGCCGACCTGGACGCCGATACCGACCAGTTGGCCGATTTCCAGCGCCATACGATCGAGGACCTTCGGATCGATACCGAACTCCTCGGAGCCCATCAGGGCCTCACCGCTGAGTTTGAGCAGAATGCGTTTGTAGCGAGGTTGGCGGCCACTCACCTGCTGAGCCATTGCGTATCTCTCCTGCGGCGCTATTGAATTCATGGGCATCAAAGCCCGGTGTACTGGCGAGTCCTGAGACTACGCAAACGGCAATTGGTGCCCGGCTACCGGGCCCGCCGCTGGAACCGCCCCGAAATGGTTCCCCAGTTTGACGAAGAGGCCGCACGCGTGAGCGGGCAGCCTCTTACGGGGCGACAGCCGAAGCCGTCTTATTGCTTGGTAGCAGCGACCTGGGCAGCTACTTCGGCAGCGAAGTCGACTTCGACTTTCTCGATGCCTTCGCCTACTTCGTAACGAACGAAGGAAACGATTTCGGCGCCGGCTTTCTTGGCCAGGTCACCGACCTTGACTTCCGGATCCTTGACGAAAGGCTGCTCGACCAGGCTGGCTTCGGCCAGGAACTTGGCGATACGGCCCTTGACCATGTTCTCGACGATGTTTTCCGGCTTGCCGGCGATTTTGTCGGCGTTCAGGGCCAGGAAGATTTCCTTTTCCTTGGCAACGGCTTCTTCGGAAACTTCGGCCGAGCTCAGGAACTGCGGGTTGCTGGCAGCCACGTGCATGGCGATGTCCTTGGCCAGCTCCGGGGTGCCGCCCTTCAGGTTCACGACTACGCCGATGCGGTGGCCGTGCAGGTAGGCACCAACCACGTCGCCTTCAACGCGAGTCAGACGACGGATGTTGACGTTTTCGCCAGTCTTGGAAACCAGAGCCAGACGAGCTTCTTCGCGGGACTCAACCAGCGGAGCGGCGTCGGTCAGCTTCTCGTTGAAAGCCTGTTCCAGGGAAGCGGCAACGAAGCCTTTGAAGTCGTCCTGCAGAGCCAGGAAGTCGGTCTGGGAGTTGACTTCGATGATGACGGCAACCTTGTTGTCGTCTGCCACTTTGACAGCGATGGCGCCTTCGGCAGCGATGTTGCCAGCCTTCTTGGCAGCCTTGATGGCGCCAGCGGCGCGCATGTCGTCGATGGCCTTCTCGATGTCGCCTTCAGCGGCGGTCAGGGCCTTCTTGCAATCCATCATGCCCAGGCCGGTACGCTCGCGCAGTTCTTTAACCAGGGCTGCAGTAATCTCTGCCATGTCGCAATCCTCTTGAATAGGTTTTCAACCATTCAGCCCGGAGACCGGGCATTCACAATTCGGAGGTGGCAAAAAGGGGGCCTAGCCCCCTTCTTGCGCACCGGGTAACGCTAGACGGCTGTCAACTCAGCCTTCTGCGGCCTCGGAAGCAGCTTCTTCGACGAACTCGTCAGGACCGCCAGCGGCATTCTGACGACCGCGGATTACAGCATCAGCAACGCTGGAGAGGTACAGCTGAACGGCGCGGATGGCGTCGTCGTTACCCGGGATGACGTAATCAACGCCTTCCGGGCTGCTGTTGGTATCGACGACGCCGATAACCGGGATGCCCAGCTTGTTGGCTTCGGTGATAGCGATGCGCTCGTGGTCAACGTCGATCACGAACAGAGCGTCCGGCAGGCCGCCCATGTCCTTGATACCGCCCAGGCTGCGCTCGAGCTTCTCGAGGTCGCGGCTGCGCATCAGAGCTTCTTTCTTGGTCAGCTTGGCGAAGGTGCCGTCCTGGGACTGGGTTTCCAGATCGCGCAGGCGCTTGATGGACTGACGGATGGTCTTGTAGTTGGTCAGCATGCCGCCGAGCCAGCGGTGATCGACGTACGGGGAGCCGCAGCGAGCAGCTTCTTCACGAACGATCTTGCCAGCGGAGCGCTTGGTGCCGACGAACAGAACCTTGTTTTTGCCAGCAGCCAGTTTCTCAACGAAGCTCAGGGCGTCGTTGAACATCGGCAGGGTTTTTTCAAGGTTGATGATGTGGATCTTGTTACGCGCGCCGAAAATGTACTTGCCCATTTTCGGGTTCCAGTAACGGGTCTGGTGGCCGAAGTGCACACCGGCCTTCAGCATATCGCGCATGTTGACTTGGGACATTTCAATTCCTCGATAAGTCGGGTTAGGCCTCCACGTATCCCAATATCCAACCCTTTCGGGCACCCAGGAGATCGTGTCGATACGTGTGTGGGTTAAAAGCTTCCGGACAGCACGTCCGTAAAGCGGCGCGTTTTATAGCACGAAAAGCTGGGTAGAGCTACTGCAACGATACGCCTCAAATCAGGTGCTTTCCTCCCTGGCGCTTATGGCTTGCGGCTTGAAGCTGTTAATATCAAGCCTTTTCCGTTTGCGCCCGAGAGCCAATATGACCGTCACCATCAAGACGCCCGCAGAAATCGAGAAAATGCGCGTTGCCGGCCGCCTGGCCGCCGAAGTGCTGGAGATGATCGGCGAGCATGTCAAACCCGGCGTGACTACCGAGGAACTGGACCGCATCTGCCATGACTACATTGTCAACGTGCAGCAGGCCATCCCCGCTCCCCTGAACTACAAGGGGTTCCCCAAGTCGATCTGCACCTCGGTCAACCACGTGGTGTGCCACGGCATCCCCAACGAGAAGCCGTTGAAAGATGGCGATATCGTCAACATCGACGTCACCGTCATCAAGGACGGCTACCACGGCGACACCAGCAAGATGTTCATGGTGGGCAAGGCGCCGGAATGGGCCGACAAGCTCTGCCGCGTAACCCAGGAGTGCATGTACAAGGGCATTCAGCTGGTAAAACCGGGCGCACGCCTGGGCGATATCGGTGAAGTGATCCAGAAGCACGCCGAGAAGCTGGGCTATTCGGTGGTTCGTGAATACTGCGGCCACGGCATCGGCGCCGTGTTCCACGAAGAGCCCCAGGTCCTGCACTACGGCCGCGCCGGTACTGGCATGGAGCTCAAGGAAGGCATGACCTTCACCATCGAGCCGATGATCAACCAGGGCCGCCCGGAAACCCGCCTGCTGGGCGACGGCTGGACCGCCATCACCAAGGACCGCAAGCTTTCCGCGCAGTGGGAGCACACCGTCCTGGTGACCGCCGACGGCTATGAAATCCTGACCTTGCGCAGCGACGACACCCTGTCGCGCACCTCGCCCTGATCACCCACCTTATATAAGGAACGCCGCCCCATGCCGCAGGTGGATCCCGAGTTGTTCGACCGCGGGCAGTTCCAGGCGGAACTGGCCTTGAAGTCCAGCCCCATCGCTGCCTTCAAGAAAGCCATTCGCCAGGCCCGCGATGTGCTCGACAACCGTTTCGCCAACGGCCGCGACATCCGTCGCCTGGTGGAAGACCGCGCCTGGTTCGTCGACCAGATCCTGCGGGCGGCATGGGGGCGCTTCGGCTGGAGCGAGGACGCCGACATCGCCCTGCTGGCCGTGGGCGGCTACGGGCGCGGCGAGCTGCACCCCTTCTCCGATATCGACTTGCTGATCCTGCTGGACAGCGCCGACCACGAAGTCTTCCGCGAACCCATCGAAGGCTTCCTCACCCTGCTCTGGGACATCGGACTGGAAGTGGGCCAGAGCGTGCGCTCGGTGGCCGAATGCGCCGAAGAGGCACAGGCCGACCTGACGGTGGTGACCAACCTGATGGAAAGCCGGACCATTGCCGGTCCCGAGCATCTGCGCCAGCGCATGCTGGAGGTCACCAGCCCCGATCAGATGTGGCCGAGCAAGCACTTCTTCCTCGCCAAACGCAACGAGCAGAAGGCGCGCCACGCCAAGTACAACGACACCGAATACAACCTGGAACCCAACGTGAAGGGTTCCCCGGGTGGCCTGCGCGATATCCAGACCATCCTCTGGGTCGCCCGCCGCCAGTTCGGCAGCCTCAACCTGCACGGCCTGGTGCAGCAGGGCTTCCTGATGGAAACCGAGTGCAGCATGCTGGCCTCCAGCCAGGAATTCCTCTGGAAGGTGCGTTACGCCCTGCACATGCTGGCCGGACGCGCCGAAGACCGCCTGCTGTTCGATCACCAGCGCAAGATCGCCTCCCTCCTCGGCTTCGAGGACGGCGACGGCAAGCTCGGCATCGAACGCTTCATGCAGAAGTACTACCGGGTGGTGATGGGGGTTTCCGAGCTCAGCGACCTGATCAACCAGCACTTCGAGGAAGTCATCCTGCGCGCTGGCGAGAGCGGTCAGGCGCAGCCGTTGAACAGCCGTTTCCAGCTGCGCGACGGCTATATCGAGGTGACCCACCCGAACGTCTTCAAGCGCACCCCCTTCGCCATGCTGGAAATCTTCGTGCTGATGGCTCAGCACCCGGAGATCAAAGGCGTGCGCGCGGATACCATCCGTCTGCTGCGGGACAGCCGTCATCTGATCGACGACGATTTCCGCAAGGACATCCGCAACACCAGCCTGTTCATCGAGCTGTTCAAGTCCACCCAGGGCATCCACCGCAACCTGCGGCGCATGAACCGCTACGGCATCCTCGGCCTGTACCTGCCGGAGTTCGGCCAAATCATCGGGCAGATGCAGCACGACCTGTTCCACATCTATACGGTGGACGCCCACACCCTCAACCTGATCAAGCACCTGCGCAAGCTGAAGTGGCCGGAGCTGGCGGAGAAATTCCCCCTGGCCAGCAAGCTCATCGACAAGCTGCCCAAACCGGAGCTGATCTACCTCGCCGGGCTCTATCACGACATCGGCAAGGGCCGCGGCGGCGACCACTCCGAACTGGGTGCCGTGGACGCGGAAATCTTCTGCGCCCGCCATCAATTACCGGTGTGGGATTCGCGCCTGGTGGCCTGGCTGGTGCAACACCACCTGGTGATGTCCACCACCGCCCAGCGCAAGGACCTCTCCGACCCTCAGGTGATCTACGACTTCGCCCGCCTGGTGGGCGACCAGACCCGCCTGGATTACCTCTACGTGCTCACCGTGGCCGACATCAACGCCACCAACCCGAGCCTGTGGAACTCCTGGCGCGCCAGCCTGCTGCGCCAGCTCTACACCGAGACCAAGCGCGCGTTGCGCCGCGGCCTGGAAAACCCGCTGGACCGCGAAGAGCAGATTCGCCAGACCCAATCCGCCGCCATCGATATCCTGGTGCGCAACGGCATCGACCAGGACGAGGCCGAGCAGCTCTGGAGCCAGCTGGGCGACGACTACTTCCTGCGCCACACCGCCAACGACGTGGCCTGGCACACCGAGGCGATCCTCCAGCACCCGGCCGGCAACGACCCCCTGGTGCTGATCAAGGAAACCGCCCAGCGCGAGTTCGAGGGCGCCACCCAGATATTCATCTACGCGCCGGACCAGCACGACTTCTTCGCCGTGACCGTGGCCGCCATGTCGCAGCTCAACCTGAACATTCACGACGCGCGGATCATCACCTCCACCAGCCAGTTCACCCTCGACACCTACATCGTGCTCGATGCCGACGGCGGGCGGATCGGCGAGAACCCGGCGCGCATCCGCGAGATCCGCGAAGGCCTGATCGACGCCCTGAAGAACCCGGACGAGTACCCGGCCATCATCCAGCGCCGCGTACCGCGCCAGCTCAAGCACTTCGCCTTCCCGCCGCAGGTAACCATCTCCAACGACGCCCAGCGCCCGGTGACCATCCTCGAACTGATCGCCCCCGACCGCCCCGGCCTGCTGGCGCGCATCGGGCGCATCTTCCTGGAGTTCGACCTGTCGCTGCAGAACGCCAAGATCGCCACCCTCGGCGAGCGGGTGGAAGACGTGTTCTTCGTTACCGACGCCAACAACCAGCCGCTCTCCGACCCCGAGCTCTGTCTGCGGCTGCAGGAGGCCATCGTCTCCCAGCTGTCCGACTCCAACGGCAAGAGCCTGGACCCGACACGAATAAGCATCTGAACCCGTAGGGTGCAATAAGGCCGCAGGCCGGATTGCACCGTTTGACCCACGACCTCCCTGTTGACGCCCTACAACCATGAATGACGCCCTGAACCAGCTGCAGCCCTACCCCTTCGAGAAACTCCGCGCCCTGCTGGCCGGCGCCCAGCCGCCGGCGGAGAAAAAGGCCATCGCCCTGTCCATCGGCGAGCCCAAGCACCGCTCCCCGGCCTTCGTCGCCGAGGCGCTGTCGGCCAGTCTCGATCAATTGGCGGTCTACCCCACTACCCTGGGCATCCCGGCCCTGCGCGAAGCCATCGCCCAGTGGTGCGAAGGCCGCTTCAAGGTGCCCGCCGGCTGGCTCGACGCCGCCCGCCACGTGCTGCCGGTGAACGGCACCCGCGAGGCGCTGTTCGCCTTCACTCAGGCAGTCGTGAACCGTGCCGACAACGGCCTGGTGGTCAGCCCGAACCCCTTCTATCAAATCTACGAAGGTGCGGCCCTGCTGGCCGGCGCCGAGCCCCATTACCTGCCGTGCCTGGCGGAGAACGGTTTCAACCCGGACTTCGACGCCGTGCCGGCGGACGTCTGGCAGCGCTGTCAGATTCTCTTCCTCTGCTCCCCGGGCAACCCCACGGGTGCGCTGATCCCGGTGGAAACGCTGAAGAAGCTGATCGCCCTGGCCGATGAGCACGACTTCGTCATCGCCGCCGACGAGTGCTACAGCGAGCTGTACTTCGACGAGCAGAACCCGCCGGCCGGCCTGCTTACCGCCTGCGCCGAACTCGGCCGCTCGGACTTCAAGCGCTGCGTGGTGTTCCACAGCCTGTCCAAGCGCTCCAACCTGCCGGGCCTGCGCTCCGGCTTCGTCGCCGGCGACGCCGACATCCTCAAGTCCTTCCTGCTGTACCGCACCTACCACGGCTGCGCCATGCCGGTGCAGACCCAACTGGCCAGCGTCGCGGCCTGGAATGACGAAGTCCACGTGCGCGCCAACCGCGCCATGTACCGCGAGAAATTCGACGCCATGCTGGATATCCTTGGCCCGGTGCTGGACGTCCAGCGTCCCGACGGCGGTTTCTACCTCTGGGCGAAGACCCCGGTGGACGACGAAACCTTCACCCGTGAGCTGTTCGCCCGCGAGCACGTCACGGTGGTCCCCGGCTCCTACCTGTCGCGCGCCGTCGATGGTTTCAACCCCGGCGCCGGCCGCGTGCGCATGGCCCTGGTGGCCCCGCTGGCCGAATGCGTGGAAGCCGGCGAACGCATCCGCCACTTCATCAAGGGCCTGTGAGATTCGAAGGAAAGACACCATGAGCATCACCCTCTACGGCATCAAGGCCTGCGACACCATGAAGAAGGCCCGCACCTGGCTCGAAGAGCAGGGCGTGGCCTACAGCTTTCATGACTACAAGGCATCGGCCATCGACCGTGCCAGCCTGGAGAAATGGTGCGCCGAGCATGGCTGGGAAACCGTCCTGAACCGTGCCGGCACCACCTTCCGCAAGCTGGAAGACGCGCAGAAGGCCGACCTGGACCAGGACAAGGCCGTCGCCCTGATGCTGGCCCAGCCGTCGATGATCAAACGTCCAGTGCTGGACCTGGGTGATCGCACCCTGGTCGGCTTCAAGCCGGACCTATACGCCGCCGCATTCAAGTGACTTGCCAGGGCGCGGTGCCGGGAACGATTCCCAGTATCTGCCCCATCTGATCAACACCCTTCAGCAAGAGGAATCCCCATGTCCAACGCTCTCTTCAGCATCGCCTTCGGCGTCGGCACCCAGAACCGCCAGGGCAACTGGCTGGAAGTCTTCTACGCCCTGCCGCTGCTCAAGCCGTCCGAGCAACTGGTCGCCGCCGTCGCGCCGGTGCTTGGCTACAGCGCCGGTAACCAGGCCATCACCATCAGCAATGCACAGGCCGCCCAACTGGCCACCGCGCTGAAGGACGTCGACGCCGCCCAGGCCGCCCTGCTGACCCGCCTGGCCGAAAGCCACAAGCCGCTGGTCGCCACCCTGCTGGCCGAAGACGCCGCACTGACCTCCACCCCGGAGGCCTACCTCAAGCTGCACCTGCTGTCCCACCGCCTGGCCAAGCCGCACGGTCTGAACCTGACCGGCATCTTCCCGCTGCTGCCGAACGTTGCCTGGACCAGCCAGGGCGCCATCGACCTGTCCGAACTGGCAGAGCGTCAGCTGGAAGCCCGCCTGAAGGGCGAGCTGCTGGAAGTCTTCTCCGTGGACAAGTTCCCGAAAATGACCGACTACGTGGTCCCGGCCGGCGTGCGCATCGCCGACACCGCCCGCGTACGCCTGGGCGCCTACGTGGGTGAAGGCACCACCGTGATGCACGAAGGCTTCATCAACTTCAACGGCGGCACCGAAGGCCCGGGCATGATTGAAGGCCGCGTTTCCGCTGGCGTCTTCGTCGGCAAGGGCTCTGACCTCGGCGGCGGCTGCTCCACCATGGGCACCCTGTCCGGTGGCGGCAATATCGTCATCTCCGTGGGCGAAGGCTGCCTGATCGGCGCCAACGCCGGCATCGGCATCCCGCTGGGCGACCGCAACATCGTCGAAGCCGGCCTGTACATCACCGCCGGTACCAAGGTGGCACTGCTGGACGACCAGAACCAACTGGTGAAAGTGGTCAAGGCCCGCGACCTGGCTGGCCAGGCCGACCTGCTGTTCCGCCGCAACTCGCAGAACGGCGCCGTCGAGTGCAAGACCAACAAGAC
This sequence comes from Pseudomonas sp. BN411, assembly GCF_029871235.1. Classification (GTDB taxonomy): domain Bacteria; phylum Pseudomonadota; class Gammaproteobacteria; order Pseudomonadales; family Pseudomonadaceae; genus Metapseudomonas. Next base: position 269,063 of record NZ_SSOM01000067.1, on the reverse strand, counting down.
CGCCATCGAGCTGAACGAAGCCCTGCACGCTCATAACTGAGCCAGGGTCCCGAAGCCTCGGCTTCGGGACAGCTTCCGACCAGGCCCGGACGCTCGTTTACACTTAGTAGACCGTGCATCCGGGCCTGTTCGCGTTCGAACCGGCCTTAACTCGCAACGCTTCCATTTCCGTGTGCCGCAGCAATGTCCCTGAACTCCCCCTGGCGCTCCGACTTCCCCGCCCTTTCGGCCCTTGAAGCCGAGGGCCAGACCTACCTCGACAGCGCCGCCACCTCGCAGAAGCCCCAGGCGGTGCTCGACGCCCTGCTCGGTTACTACGCCAGCGGCGCAGCCAATGTGCATCGCGCCCAGCATCTGCCGGGCGAGCGCGCCACCCGCGCCTTCGAAGGGACCCGGACGCGGGCGGCACACTGGCTGAATGCCGCAAGCCCGGCGGAAATCCTCTTCACCCGCGGCGTCACCGAGGCGATCAACCTGCTGGCGTATGGCCTGGAGCATCTGTTCCAACCAGGCGATGAGCTCGTCATCAGCGCCCTGGAACACCACGCCAACCTGCTGCCCTGGCAGCAATTGGCCCTGCGCCGGCAGCTCAAGCTGGTGGTTTTGCCGCTGGATGATCGCGGCGTGATCGACCTGGAACAGGCGCGCCGGCTGATCGGCCCGCGTACCCGCCTGCTGGCGGTGAGCCAACTGTCCAATGTGCTCGGTCGCTGGCAGCCGTTGACCGAGCTGTTGCCCCTGGCCCGCAGTCAGGGCGCCATTACCGTGGTCGATGGTGCCCAGGGCGCGGTTCATGGCCGCCATGACGTCCAAGCAATGGGTTGCGACTTCTATGCGTTCTCCAGCCACAAGCTCTATGGCCCCGACGGCGTCGGCGTGCTTTACGGTCGCAGCGAGGCACTGGCGCGTCTCAGGCACTGGCAGTTCGGCGGTGAGATGGTCCACACCGCTGCTTACCAGAGTGCCGACTTCCACGGCGCCCCCTTGGGCTTCGAGGCTGGCACCCCGGCCATCGCCTCGGTGATCGGCCTGGGCGCCGCACTGGATTACCTGGGCAACCTCGACGCCGCCGCCATCGCCGGCCATGAAGCAGCCCTGCACGCCAAACTCCTGGCCGGGCTCGCTGCACGAGACGGCGTGCGCCTGCTGGGCGACCCCGAACTGGCGCTGGCCAGTTTCAGCATCGAAGGCGTGCATAACGCCGACCTCGCGCACCTGCTAACCGAGCAGGGCATCGCCGTGCGTGCCGGCCACCACTGCGCCATGCCACTGATGCACCGCCTCGGCCTGCAGGGCGCCATCCGCGTGTCCCTCGGCCTTTATAACGACGGCAATGACCTGGAGCTCTTCTTCGGCGCCCTGGACAAGGCTCTGGAGATGCTGCGATGACCCTGCCCGCCAAGGCCCGGGAAGCCCTGGACGTATTCACTGCTGCCGGTGGCTGGGAACAGCGCGCGCGCCTGCTGATGCAATGGGGCGAACGCCTGGAAGCCCTGAGCGATGCCGAACGCAGCGATGCCAATCGGGTGCATGGCTGCGAAAGCCAGGTCTGGCTGGTTGCAGAGCGCCAGGGCGAGCACTGGCATTTCCGTGCGGCCAGCGACGCGCGGCTGATCCGCGGCCTGCTGGCGGTCCTGCTGGCCCGCGTTGACGGGATGGAAGGCAGCGAACTGGCGGGAATCGACCTGGCGGACTGGTTCAATCAACTGGGATTGGGCCGGCAACTGTCGCCATCGCGCAGCAATGGCCTGAACGCCGTACTCAAGAAAATGCGTGAACTGAGCCTGTAGGGGCGAATTCATTCGCCAAGCAGGACGCAGTCCTGCCGTAGGTTGGTGCGGGCCACGCTGGTCTGAGCCTGCGAAGCCCAACAAGGCGCGACCAGCATGCCCGAAATCGTTGGGCCTCGTTCCTCGGCACCAACCTACCAGGGGCCTTATCCCGCAGTACGCTCCGACGGCCTGCGCGCACCGGCCACCAACTTATCCACAATCCGCGCCGCCGCCACCATGCCGAAGGTGGCGGTCACCATCATCACCGCACCGAATCCGCCGGCGCAGTCCAGCTTCACGCCTTCGCCCACGAAACTCTTCTGCTGGCAGACCGAGCCATCCGGCTTCGGATAGCGCAGCTGCTCCGTCGAGAACACACAGGGCACGCTGTAGGTGCGTCCTGGAGTGCGGGAGAAGTTGTAGTCGCGGCGCAGGGTAGAACGCACCTTCGCCGCCAGGGGGTCGTTGAAGGTCTTGTTCAGGTCGGCGACCTGGATCTGGGCCGGGTCCACCTGGCCTCCGGCACCGCCCGTGGTGACGATCTGGATCTTGCGCCGCTTGCACCAGGCGATCAGGGCCGCCTTGGCCGCAACACTGTCGATGCAGTCGATCACCGCATCCAGTTCGGGGGTGATGTACTCGGCCATGGTCTCGCGGGTGACGAAGTCAGCCACCGCATGGACCACGCAAGCCGGATTGATGGCGCGGATGCGCTCGGCCATCACGTCCACCTTGGCCTTGCCCACGGCGCCTTCGATGGCATGCACCTGGCGGTTGGTGTTGGTGATGCAGACGTCGTCCAGGTCGAACAGGGAGATTTCGCCCACCCCGGAGCGCGCCAGGGCCTCCGCCGCCCAGGAGCCCACACCGCCGATGCCGACCACCGCCACATGGGCCGTCTGCAACCGGGCGAGCCCGTCCAGGCCATAAAGCCGGGCAATGCCGCCGAAACGCTCGTCTGTATTCATGCCGATCACTCCCATCGCCAACCTTCGGGCGGGCGCGCATTATAGGAAGCGCTCTCCTTCGGCCCAAGTCCATTGGCGCTGAATGGTGGCCCATAGATCCGGGCCCGGTCCGCCAGGGCTATAGTCGGCCGATAACAACAACGGAGCCGGTCATGCGCAATTTCACCTTCTACAACCCCACCCGCATCCATTTCGGCGAAGGCCAGATCAGCAAACTGGGGCGGGACGTGCCCGCCGGCAGCCGGGTCCTGGTGACCCACGGCGGCGGCAGCATCTTCCAGAACGGTGTCTGGCAGCAGGTAGAGGAAGCGCTGGCCGGGTATCAGCTGGTCCGTTTCGGCGGAATCGAGGCCAATCCGCAGTTCGATACCCTGGTCAAGGCCGCCGAGCTGGCCAAGGCCGAACGCTGCGACTTCATCGTCGCGGTCGGCGGCGGCTCGGTAATCGATGGCAGCAAGTTCATCGCCGCCGCGGCCTGCTACGACGGCGATCCGCTGGACCTGCTCAGCGGCAAGCGGATCACCGCAGCCCTGCCCATGGGCTGCGTGCTGACCCTGGCCGCCACCGGCTCGGAGAGCAACCCCCACGGCGTGGTCACCCATGTCGCCCGCCAGGAAAAGCTGCCCTTCTCCAGCGCCCTGCTCTATCCGCGTTTCGCCATCCTCGACCCGCGCACCACTTTCAGCCTGCCCCCCCGGCAGATCGGCAATGGCGTGGTGGATGCGTTCGTCCACACCATCGAGCAGTACCTGACCTACCCAGCCGACGCGCCCCTGCAGGACCGCTACGCCGAAGGCCTGCTGTTGACCCTGATAGAAGAAGGCCCCAAAGCGCTGGCCAACCCCGACGACTACGCTGTGCGCGCCAACCTGATGTGGTGCGCCACCCAGGCGCTGAACGGCCTGCTCGGCTGCGGCGTTCCCCAGGACTGGTCGACCCACATGATCGGTCACGAGCTGACCGCGCTCTACCACATCGACCACGCCCAGACCCTGGCCGTGGTGCTGCCGGCACTGCTGGCCGAGCGCCGCCAGGTCAAGCGCGAGAAGCTGCTGCAGTACGCCTCCCGCGTCTGGGGCTTGAAGGAAGGTGACGAAGAACAGCGCATCGACTCGGCCATCCAGGCCACCCGCGATTTCTTCAAGCGCATGGGGGTACCCACCCGTCTGTCCGAACACGGCCTGGATGCCGATGTGATCCCCCAGGTACTGGCGCAACTGGAGCGGCACGGCATGACCGCATTGAGCGAACGGCGCGACCTTGACCTGGAAATCAGCGAGCGCATTCTGTTGAGAGCGCTCTGAACCTGACCGAGGTCGACCGTCGGTCCAGACGCCCTGTAGGAGCTAGCTTGCTAGCGAAATGGGACCCTTCGCTGGCAAGCCAGCTCCTACGGGCAATGCAGCTACCTGCAACACTCAGCTTTCGTTCACCGGTCGAACTTCTCGCGCTGCAAGCAAACAAACCATCTGGCGGGGCGGCCATCCGGCTCCCCCGTCTGGTTGCAATCTATACAGCTGTTGGGCGCCGGGGTAGGATTCGCGCCGGCCAGCAATTCGCTGGCCCTACCCCCGGTTTCGTATGAAAAACCGCCTGCTGCAGGCCGTTCTCCTATGGGACCCAGTTCCTCGATTCGGAACCCTTGACCTCTATGCCATCGCGTAAATTTGGACTCAACCTGGTGGTCTTCGTGGCGGTTGCCGCGTTGTTCACCGGTATCTGGGCGCTTTACAACCGCCCGGTCACCGCGCCGGACTGGCCGGAACAGATCTCCGGTTATTCCTTCTCGCCGTTCCGCGCGGACCAGAACCCACAGCAGAACCGCTACCCCAACGACGACCAGATCCGCCAGGACCTCGAACTGCTGAGCAAGCAGACCGACAGCATCCGAACCTACTCGGTGGACGGCACCCTGGCCGACATCCCGCGCCTGGCAGAGGAATTCGGCCTGCGGGTGACCCTGGGCGTGTGGATCAGCCCGGACGAGGAACGCAACGAGCGCGAGATCGCCAAGGCCATCGAAATCGCCAACGCGTCCCGCAGCGTGGTTCGCGTGGTGGTAGGTAACGAGGCCCTGTTCCGTCGCGAAATCAGCCGCAAGGACCTGATGGTCTACCTGGACCGCGTCCGCGCCGCCGTGAAGGTGCCGGTGACCACCTCCGAGCAGTGGCACATCTGGCTGAAATACCCGGAACTGGCCAAGCACGTCGACCTCGTGGCGGCCCACGTGCTGCCTTACTGGGAATTCGTGCCGATGGAGGACTCCACCGAATTCGTCCTGGAGCGCGCCAAGGACCTGAAGAAGGCCTTCCCGAAAAAGCCGCTGCTGCTGTCCGAAGTGGGCTGGCCGAGCAACGGCCGCATGCGTGGCGGTGCTGACGCGTCCCAGGCCGACCAGGCCATCTACCTGCGAACCCTGGTCAACGCCCTCAACGCCAAGGGCTACAACTACTTCGTGATCGAAGCCTTCGACCAGCCGTGGAAGGCCAGCGACGAGGGTTCGGTGGGCGCCTACTGGGGCGTCTACAACCTCGACCGCCAGCCCAAGTTCGCCTTCGAAGGCCCGGTGATCGCAATTCCGCAATGGCGCATGCTCGCGGTGGCCTCGGTGGTTATGGCCCTGCTGGCCCTGGCTCTGATGCTGATCGACGGCAGCGCCCTGCGCCAGCGCGGTCGCACCTTCCTGACCTTCGTCGCCTTCGCCGGCGGCTCGGTGCTGGTGTGGATCGCCTACGACTACAGCCAGCAGTACAGCACCTGGTTCAGCCTCACCGTGGGTCTGTTACTCGGCGTCGGTGCCCTGGGTGTGTTCATCGTGCTCCTCACCGAAGCCCATGAACTGGCCGAGGCCGTCTGGGTGCGCAAGCGCCGCCGTCCGTTCCTGCCGGTGCTGGCCGACAGCGCCTACCGTCCCAAAGTGTCGGTACACGTGCCCTGCTACAACGAGCCGCCGGAGATGGTCAAACAGACCCTCGACGCCCTGGCCAACCTCGACTATCCGGACTACGAAGTCCTGATCATCGACAACAACACCAAGGACCCGGCCGTCTGGGAACCGGTGCGCGACTACTGCGAACAGCTGGGCCCGCGCTTCAAGTTCTTCCACGTCGCCCCGCTGGAAGGCTTCAAGGGTGGCGCACTGAACTACATCCTGCCGTACACCGCGCCGGATGCCGAAGTCGTGGCGGTGATCGACTCCGACTACTGCGTCGACCGCAACTGGCTGAAGTACATGGTTCCGCACTTCGCTGACCCGGAAATCGCCGTGGTGCAGTCGCCGCAGGACTATCGCGACGGCAACGAGAACACCTTCAAGCGACTCTGCTACGCCGAGTACAAGGGCTTCTTCCACATCGGCATGGTCACCCGCAACGACCGCAACGCCATCATCCAGCACGGCACCATGACCATGATCCGTCGCAGCGTGATGGACGAGCTGAAGTGGGCCGACTGGACCATCTGCGAAGACGCCGAGCTGGGTCTGCGCGTGTTCAAGAGCGGCTATGCAGCGGCTTACGCGCACGAGAGCTTTGGCCGTGGTCTGATGCCGGACACCTTCATCGACTACAAGAAGCAGCGTTTCCGCTGGGCCTACGGCGCCATCCAGATCATGAAGGGTCACGCCCGCAGCCTGTTCCTGGGCAAGGATTCCAAGCTCAAGCAGGGCCAGCGCTACCACTTCATCGCCGGTTGGCTGCCCTGGGTCGCCGATGGCCTGAACATCTTCTTCACCATCGGTGCCCTGCTCTGGTCGGCGGCAATGATCATCGTGCCGCAGCGGGTCGACCCGCCGCTGCTGATCTTCGCCATCCCGCCGCTGGCGCTGTTCTTCTTCAAGGTGGGCAAGATCGTGTTCCTCTACCAGCGCGCGGTGGGGGTCAACCTGAAGGACGCCTTCTGCGCGGCGGTGGCGGGGCTCGCGCTCTCGCACACCATTGCCAAGGCGGTGCTCTACGGCTTCTTCACCAAGAGCATTCCGTTCTTCCGCACACCGAAGATGCGTAGCAACCACGGCCTGATGATGGCCCTGGCCGAGGCCCGCGAAGAAGTCTTCGTGATGCTCCTGCTGTGGGGCGCTGCCATCGGCATCGCCATCGTCCAGGGCATGCCCAGCCCGGATGTGAAGTTCTGGGTGGCCATGCTGCTGGTGCAGTCGCTGCCTTACCTGGCGGCGCTGATCATGGCGCTGCTCTCCTCCCTGCCCAAGGGCCAGGAAGAGGAGCAAGAGGAGGTCGCTACCGCCTGATAGGCGAGCGAAACCCTTAAACGGCGGCCAATGGCCGCCGTTCTTGTTTTAAGATATCGGCCTTTTCATCCTCTGCGTTTCCGCGCTGCCCTCCGGAGCCTTCCATGTCGTCCCTGTCCCCCACCCTCGAACTCGCCTGCGACCTCATTCGCCGCCCCTCGGTCACCCCGGTCGACGAAGGTTGCCAGGACCTGATGATGCGCCGGCTGGAGGCCGCGGGCTTCCGCATCGAGCGCATGCGCATCGAGGATGTGGAAAACTTCTGGGCCATCCGGGGCGGCGAAGGCCCGGTGCTCTGCTTCGCCGGTCATACCGATGTGGTGCCCACCGGTCCGGTACAGGCCTGGCAGCACCAGCCGTTCGACGCCCTGATCGACGAACAGGGCATGCTCTGCGGCCGTGGCGCGGCGGACATGAAAGGCAGCCTGGCCGCCATGGTGGTGGCGGTTGAGCGCTTCGTCGCCGAACACCCGCAGCACAAGGGCTCCATCGCCTTCCTCATCACCAGCGACGAAGAAGGCCCGGCACACCACGGCACCAAGGCCGTCGTCGAACGCCTGGCAGCCCGTGGCGAGCGCCTGGACTGGTGCATCGTCGGCGAACCCTCCAGCACATCGCTGGTGGGCGATGTCGTGAAGAACGGCCGCCGCGGCTCCCTTGGCTGCACCCTGACTGTTCGCGGCGTGCAGGGTCACGTCGCTTACCCCCACCTGGCGAAGAACCCCATCCACCTGGCCGCACCGGCCCTTGCCGAACTAGCCGCGGAACACTGGGACGACGGCAACGCTTTCTTCCCGCCCACCAGCTTCCAGGTCTCCAACCTCAACTCCGGCACCGGCGCCACTAACGTCATCCCGGGCGAGCTGAAGGCCATCTTCAACTTCCGTTTCTCCACCGAATCCACGGTGGATGGCCTGCAGCGCCGGGTCGAGGCCATCCTCGACAAACACGGCCTGGACTACCACCTGGAGTGGGCGCTTTCCGGCCTGCCCTTCCTCACCGAACCGGGCGAACTGCTGGACGCGGTCTCCGCGAGCATCAAGGCCATCACCGGCCGCGATACGACGCCGTCCACCAGCGGCGGCACCTCCGATGGCCGCTTCATCGCCACCATGGGTACCCAAGTCGTCGAACTGGGCCCGGTAAACGCCACCATCCACCAGGTGAACGAGCGGGTGCTGGCCAGCGATCTCGACCTGCTGACCGACATCTACCAGCAGACCCTGGTCCGCCTGCTCGCCCAATGAAACTCATCTGCCCCCTTTGCCAGGCTGCCCTGAGCGCCCGTGACCAGGGCCTGGTGTGCCCGGCCAATCACAGCTTCGACCGCGCGCGCCAGGGCTACTACAACCTGCTGCCGGTGCAGCACAAGAACAGCCGCGACCCGGGCGACAACGCCACCATGGTCGAGGCACGCCGACGCTTCCTCGACGGCGGTCATTACGCGCCACTCGCCAGCCGCCTGGCGGCGCTCGCCGCCGAGCGCGACCCGGAAAGCTGGCTGGATATAGGGTGTGGCGAGGGCTACTACACCGGTCAGTTGGCCATGGCCCTTCCGGCCACCGATGGCTACGCCCTGGATATTTCCCGTGAGGCGGTAAGACGTGCCTGCCGCCGCGCCCCGCAATTGCACTGGCTGGTGGCGAGCATGGCGCGGGTTCCGTTGGCCGACGGCAGTTGTGACCTGCTCGCCAGCGTCTTCAGCCCGCTGGACTGGCAGGAAGCGCTGCGCCTGCTGTCCCCCGGTGGCGGCCTGCTGCGCATGGGGCCGACACGCGAGCATCTGCTGGAACTGCGTGAGAAGCTCTACGACGAAGTCCGCGACTACGACGACGAGAAACACCTGTCGCAGATTCCCGCGGGCATGCGCCTGGCCCACAGCGAAACGCTGAGCTATCGCATGCACCTGGCCGACGCCGAGGCTCGCGCGGACCTGCTGGCCATGACCCCGCACGGCTGGCGCGCCAGCGCCGAACGCCGCGCCGCGGTGGTGGCCGAAGCCTTCGATGTGACGGTGTCCATTCGCTACGATTGGATCGAGAAAATCTAGGGAGTCCCCCATGCGCCAACCCGATATCGAGATCTACCTCAAGGACGCCGACCAGGATGCCGTCACCGCCTGGCTCAACGCGGCGCTGGGTTCCTGCACGCCCTGGCAGCAGAAGGGGCAGACCTTCAAATGCCTGGCCGGGGATGTTCCCGTCACCTGGCTGCCCAAGGCCGTTGGCAAGTGGAATAGCCTCTACCTGGAAAGCGACACCACGCCCTGGGAGGATGATCTGGGTTGCGCACGCGCAGCCTTTGCGGCTCTGGGCGTGGAAATCCGCTGCGCACCAGGTGGCTGGCAGGAAGCGCAGGGCGAAGAAGACGCCGACCGCTGGATCAAGGTGAACGCGGAAGGCGAGCAGGAAATCATCTGGCGCACCGACTGATTGATCGGCAGCCCGATTAGGAAATCGCAGAAAGCAAAAGGCCCGTCACTGACGGGCCTCTTGTTTTGAGTCTCAGACCTTGGCGACGTCTTCCGCCTGCAGGCCTTTCTGACCCTGAATCACGGAAAACTCCACCTTCTGGCCTTCCAGCAGAGAGCGATGACCCTCGCCGCGGATAGCACGGTAGTGAACGAACACATCAGGACCGCTTTCGCGCTGAATGAAACCATAGCCCTTGGCGTCATTGAACCACTTGACGGTTCCGATCTCACGATCAGCCATTACTGCTCTCTCCAACTCGCAATTTTGTTGTGTACCCCCTTTGCTGGGGGTTTCGACGGTGCGGCAAAGACGTTCTTCTTGTTATATCCAACCCCGGCGGAATCAAGCTTGGAGCGGGTATTTCGAATGGCGTTCTTTTTATGACCGCGACCGGAGTATACGACAAGAGTTCGCGCTGAAAAGCACTTTTTTATGACAGTGCAGAATGGCCGTCCCATGCGGGCTGGACGCCCTTTTTTGGTTCCCGGACAGTACAAAATGGGGCATGAAGAAAGGCGGAAATGAACCGTCCAAAGTCCGATTTACCGCCTTACTTCAATAACTTGCACTACTTGGTGGCAAGTACGTCCTCAAGCTTCTTGGCCAGTGCCTGATATTGGAATGGCTCAAGTCGATAGGCCCAATCCAGTTTGCCGGGCACCTGCTCTTCGCCAAACTTCTGCTTGTCCTTGAGCACCAGCCAGGGCTGTTCGCCCTGCCCGTAGACCTCACCGCGCAGCTCACCCCCTTCGAAGGTGGAAAGACTGAACTGCAGCAGCGGCTTGCCCTTGAACTGCACCTGCGCCAACGGCGCGTTGTCGGCGAATTCCAGGCCGGCAAAGAGGGTCGCCATGCCATTGGCAGCCGCCTCGTAGGCCAGGCTACGGCCCTTGGGCAGTTGCTTGAGCTTGAGATTGGGCTCCTCGGCGGTATCCCGGTAGACAGTCAGCTGGCTGCCGTTCGGGTAGGTCACCTCCACTTGCCGAATGCTGGCGAAGGGGATAGCCGCCACCCGGCGGTCCAGCCAATTGAGTTCGCTCGTCGGCAGTGGCATCGCCTGGTCGACCAACCAGACCTGGTTATCGCCATAAAGGCGCACCAGCTGCCCCTTGCCCTGCTGTGCCGGCTTGCCCAGCAGCAGGGCAAGGGGCGTTTCGTTGCCGCGCTCGACCTTGATGCGCGAACCCTGCTCGCCGGCCTCGCCCTTGTCCGCCAGACCTACGCGAGCGTGCAGCTCGGGATTGGCGGTCTTGGCTTCCACCTTGCGTGCCTCGGCGAGTGCCCTCAGCAGCGCGGCTACAGGCTGGCCGGCCGCCGGATAGTCGGCCTTTGCCGGCAGCACCCAGACGCCATCTTTGCGCGCCAGGCGCAAGTCGGGCTGGCCGGGCACCTGCACGTCCAGCGCCGTCACGCTTTCCAGCTTGCCCTGCAGCTCCGGCAGCAGCAGCTCCCGGCTGGCGCTGGGTTGCGGCTGGAGCCGCGCGCTGTCCTGCTGGATGTAGTAGGCCGTGCCCAGTCCGGCAGCCAGCAGGGCGAGAAAGATCAGGCCTTTACGTCCCATATCGCCCTCCTCAAGCCTTGCGCCGACGGCGCCAGAACCACAGCACCAGCACGCCCAGGGTCAGCACCAGCGGCACCAGGGCGATATTGACGAACTTCAGGGTGCGTCCCAGGTCCTCGATGCTGGCATTGAGCTGGAAGTGCACGTCGCGCAGTTCCTTGCGGATGCGCAGCTTCTCCTGGATGAACTGCTGCAGCGTCGCCTGCTGTTCCGGAGTCAGTTCCAGCGCCTTGGCCGGGTCCTGGTTCTGCTGCAGCGACGCCAGCTTCTGCTCGGTGTCGGCCAGTCGCTGCTGGAGCACCTGTTCCTGCTCGCGGAACTTCACCTCGGCGTCGCGCTGGAGTTTCTCCACCACGTCAAAGGGACGGTTGAAGCGGCCACGGGAACGCACGCTGATCAGTGCATCGGAACCGGCCAGGTTGTCCAGGGCGTTGATGGCGAAGCCGGAGTTGTCGGCCCAGGGCTGCGGCACGCGCTGACCGAAGAAGTCCTGCACCTGCACCCACATGCGATCGCTGAGGATGTCGGTATCAGCCACGGCGATCACGTTGATGTTCTTCGCCGACTTCAGGCCATCCTTGCGGCCCTCGATGCCATCGGGGAACGCCGATTGCGCCGGACCGCTGATGCGCGCAGCCACCGTATAGCGCTCGCCGGTGGGCTTGAGCTCGCGGATCAGCTCCTCGGGGTCGGTCAGCATGCCGAAGCGCTGTACGTCGAAGGGCATGGCGTACTCGGAGCTCTGGATCAGCGGCATGAACTGGGTCTTGGCGCCTTCCAGCGGCTTGAGGATGCCCGCGGTGGCCACGGTGATGTTTTCCAGGCCCGCGGTGCTGACATCGGCCTGGTCGAGGCTGCGCTGGGGCAGGTTGAGCCAGGCAGCATGGCGCGCCGGCGGCTTGCCCTCGCCAACGCTCACCGACATGGCGTTGGCACCGTCACCCAGCACCTTGCCCGGCACCATCTGCAGGCCCCAGGCCTTGAACAGGGTGTCCAGGTCGGAAGCCTTGTCGCCCCCCGGCTCGCCCGGCATTTCCATGCCGCTGTCGGCCTCGCTCCACGGATCGACGAAGGCCAGCAGCTTGCCTCCGCGCAGGACGAACTGGTCGATGGCGTACTGCGTCTGCTGTGGCAAGTTCTTCGGATGCACCAGCAACAGCACCGAGACCTTTTCGGGAATCTGGTCGACATCGCTCTTCAGGCTCTCGATCTGGAAGAGCTGGCGGATTTCCTCCATCACCATCCACGGCGCGGTCGGCTGGCGGCTCATCATGTCGAAGCCACCATTGAGCTTCAGCCCGGAAATCACGCCCACTACCGGACGTTCCGGCTTGGCCAGGCTCTGCACCAGGCGGCTGATTTCGTACTCCAGGAACTCTTCCTGATCCAGCGGGAAGAACGGGATGATCTGGGTATCGTCCACGCCGTTGGTACCGGCCAGGCCGAAGTAGACCTGATCGCCGCCCTGCTGTAGCGGCACCGCTTGCAGGCCGAACTCGGCGGCCTTGTCCTCATCCTCGGAGAAGGGCTCGGGGTCGACGATGTGCAGCTTGATCTTGCCGCCAGCGGCACGCTCGTATGCCTTCAGCATCTCTTCCACGCGCCGCGCGTAGTTGCGCAGCACCACCAGGTCCTTGGCGGTCTTGTCGGAATAGAAGAAGTACAGGTTGATGGGTTCGTCGATCTCGCCAAGGATCTTCCTGGTCCCGTCGGAGATGGTGTAGAGCTTCTGTTCGGTGAGATCGACCCGCGCGTTGGTCAGGGTCAGCCCGGCGAGCATGTTGAACGCCAGGAAGGCCAAGGCGATCAGCAGCAGCCCGGCGCCGGAATACATCAGTCTTTTCATGTTCAGTCGGCCTTCTTCAGATCGACCACCACGGCGGTGGCGGCCAGCCAGGCGGCGATCAGGGTGACGAAGTAGAGCAGGTCACGCAGGTCGATCACGCCCTTGCTGATGGCATCGAAACGGGTGAGGAAACTCAGCGAGGCCACGGCATCCAGCAGCCATTGCGGCGCCCAGGCGCTGAAGGCGTCCAGCACCAGCGGGAAGCCGCTGACGATGAACAGGAAGCACACGCTGACGGCGAGGATGAAGGCGATCACCTGGTTCTTCGCCAGCGCCGACATGCAGGAGCCGATGGCGAGGAAGGCCCCGGACAGCAGCCAGCTGCCGATGTAGCCGGTGATGATGGCGCCATTGTCCGGCTCGCCGAGGTAGTTGACCGTGATCACCATCGGGAAAGTCAGCAGCAGCGCCAGGCCGGCGAAGGCCCAGGCGGCGAGGAACTTGCCGGTGACCGCTTCGAAGCGGGTGATGGGCAGCGTCATCAGCAACTCGATGGAGCCGGACTTGCGCTCCTCGGCCCACAGGCGCATGGCGATGGCCGGCACCAGGAACAGGTAGAGCCAGGGGTGGAAGTTGAAGAAGGGCGCGAGGCTCGCCTGGCCGCTTTCGTAGAAGCCGCCCAGATAGAAGGTGAAGACCCCGGACAGCACCAGGAAGATCACGATGAACACATAGGCCAGCGGTGTAGCGAAGTAGCTCGCCAGCTCGCGTTTGAAAATAACCGGCAACTGCCTCATGCCGCTTCTCCCCGGGTCAGTCGGCGGAACACCTCATCGAGACGGCCGCGCTCCACGTCCAGCTCCTTCACTTTCCAGCCCCGCTGATGAATCAGTTGGTTCACCTGCGGGAAGATCACTTCGCCCGGCTTGGCCAGGATGGTCAGGCCGCCTTGGATGGCGTTCTCCTCGATGCCGGCCACACCCGGCAGCACTGCCAGGGCCAGCATGTCCAGCGGCTCGTCGGCTACCAGCGTCACCGCCTGGTGGTAGCGGGAGCGGCTTTCCAGCTCGAAGGGAGTGCCATCGGCCACCACCTTGCCGGAAGCGATCACCAGGGCGCGGGTGCAGACCGCGGTGACCTCTTCGAGGATGTGGGTAGAGATGATCACGATCTTCTCGTGGGCCAGGCTCTGAATCAGCTGGCGCACCTGGTGCTTCTGGTTCGGGTCGAGACCATCGGTGGGCTCGTCGAGGATCAGCACGCGCGGATCATGGAGGATCGCCTGGGCCAGGCCGACGCGGCGCTTGTAGCCCTTGGAGAGGGTCTCGATGGACTGGCCGAGGACGTTATCCAGCTCCACCTGCCCCACCGCACGGGCCACCCGGGCTTTCTTCTCGGCACCCCGGAAGCCGCGCACTTCAGCGATGAACTCGAGGAAGCCGCGCACCGTCATGTCGCCATAGCAGGGAGCGCCTTCCGGCAGGTAGCCGATTTCCCGCTGGGCCTTGAGGGTGTGAGTCTGGATATCGAAGCCGAAGATGCTCGCGCTGCCGGAGGTCGGCGCGAGGAAGCCGGTGAGCATCTTCATGGTGGTGGACTTGCCCGCGCCATTGGGGCCAAGAAACCCCAGCACCTCCCCCGGTGCGACGCTGAAGGACAGGTTGTCCACGGCAGTGTGCTGCGCAAAGCGCTTGGTCAGATTTGTTATTTCGATCATGGCCTCTAGTCCCGTCGGGAACAGCCCCTGGCCATGCTGGCCACCGGGGCCTTGCAAAACGCTGGCGGACTATAAGGAGTCCCCCGCAGGCATTGCAAGACTGCCCCTTGTGCGAAAAGTTGCAGGAAAATTCGGGTAAAAACGACGGCCCGCGGCTTTTTGCGACGCGACGGCGAATACGGCAAACTAGCCGCCCCGAGCAATCGCTCGTTTCACAGCCTTACCCTGTCATGACCCGCTCCCCTTTCCGCCGACTCGCCTTTGGTGCCCTGCGCCGCCTGCTGTATCTCTGGGTGCGCTCCGAGACCATCAACCAGTCCGCCTTCACCTTGAAGCTAGACCGCAGCAAGCCGGTGTTCTACGTACTGCAGCAACCGTCGGCGAGTGACCTGGCGGTGGTGGATCGGGAATGCACCAAGGCCGGCCTGCCACGTCCGGTGCTGCCGGTGGCGGTGGGAGACCTGCTGGAGCCGACCGCATTCTTCTATCTGACGCCGGAGCCGGGCTGGCTAGGCGGCCAGGACAAGCGCGGCGCCTCCCCCACCCTGGTACGGGTGCTGGGCGCCATCCAGCAACATGCGGTGGAAGATGCGCAGATCATTCCGGTGACGGTGTTCTGGGGGCAGTCGCCCGACCGTGAAACCAGCCCCTGGAAGCTGCTCTTCGCCGACAGCTGGGCAGTGACCGGCCGGCTGCGCAAGCTGGTCAGCATCCTCATTCTCGGGCGCAAGACCCGCGTGCAGTTCTCCGCCCCCATCCACCTGCGTGAGCTGGTAGAGCAGGACAAGGGCCCGGAGCGCACACTGCGCATGGTCAACCGCATCCTGCGGGTCCACTTCCGCAACCAGAAGACCGCGGTCATCGGCCCTGACCTTTCCCACCGCCGCAATCTGGTCAAGGGCCTGGTGCGCGGTCCGCTGGTGCGCCAGGCCATCGCTGAGGAAGCCGAACGCGAGAAGGTCAGCCTGGCCACCGCCGAGGCCCAGGCGCTCAAGTACGGCAATGAGATCGCCTCCGACTTCGCCTACACCGCCATCCGTTTCCTCGAAGTGGTGCTGTCCTGGTTCTGGAACAAGCTCTACGAGGGCATCAAGGTCAACCATATCGAGCAGGTGCAGGAGATCGTGCACGGTCACGAGGTCATCTACGTGCCCTGCCACCGCAGCCATATCGATTACCTGCTGCTGTCCTACCTGCTGTTCCGCAATGGCCTGACCCCGCCGCACATCGCCGCCGGCATCAACCTCAACATGCCGGTGATCGGCGGCCTGCTGCGCCGTGGCGGTGCCTTTTTCATGCGCCGTACCTTCAAGGGCAATCCCCTGTACACGGCGGTATTCAACGAATACCTGCACACCCTGTTCAGCCGCGGCTTCCCGGTGGAGTACTTCGTCGAAGGCGGGCGCTCGCGTACCGGCCGCATGCTGCATCCGAAGACCGGCATGCTCGCCATCACCCTGCGCAGTTTCCTGCGCTCCTCGCGCCTGCCCATCATTTTCGTGCCGGTCTACATCGGCTACGAGCGCGTGCTGGAAGGCCGCACCTACCTGGGCGAACTGCGCGGCGCGAGCAAGAAGAAAGAATCCATCTTCGACATCTTCAAGGTCATCGGCGCCCTCAAGCTGCGTTTCGGCTCAGTGGCGGTGAACTTCGGCGAGCCGATCAAGCTGGCCGAATTCCTTGACCAGCAGCAGCCGGACTGGCGCGCCCAGGAGCTGGGGCCGCAGTTCCGCCCGGCCTGGCTCAACGACACCACCAACCAACTCGCCGTACGCATCGCCCGCCACCTCAACGACGCAGCGGCGATCAACCCGGTCAACCTTGTGGCCCTGGCGCTGCTCTCCACCACCCGCCTGGCCCTGGACGAACGCGCCCTGACCCGCGTGCTCGACCTCTACCTGGCCCTGATCCGCGCCGTGCCCTACTCGCCCCACGCCACCCTGCCGGAAGGCGACGGACAGGCGCTGATCCAGTATGTGCAGAGCATGAACCTGCTGGCGGAGCAGAAGGACGCGCTGGGCAAGATCCTCTACCTGGACGAGCAGAACGCCGTCCTCATGACCTACTACCGCAACAACGTGCTCCACGTGTTCGCCCTGCCCGCCCTGCTGGCCTGTTTCTTCCAGAGCAGCGCGCGGATGAGCCGCGAGCAGATCCTGCGCTACACCCGCGCGCTCTATCCCTATCTGCAGGCGGAGCTGTTCATCCGCTGGGACGCGAGCGAACTGGATGGCGTTGTGGACCAGTGGCTGGCGGCCTTCGTCGAGCAGGGTCTGCTCAAGGTGGAAGGCGACGTCTATGTGCGTCCGGCACCGAGTTCGCGGCAGTTCGTCCTACTGACCCTGCTGGCCCGTGCCATCGTCCAGACCCTGCAGCGCTTCTACATGGCCATCGCCCTGCTGCTCAACGCCGGCCAGAACCAGTTGAGCGCCGAAGAGCTCGAAGACCTCTGCACCGTCATGGCCCAGCGCCTGTCGATCCTCCACGGCCTGAATGCCCCGGAGTTCTTCGACAAGAGCCTGTTCCGCCACTTCATCCAGACGATGCTGGACCAGCGCGTACTGCGTCGGGACGAAGCAGGCAAGCTGGGCTATCACGAACTGCTTGGCGAACTGGCCGAAGGTGCTGCCAAGCGTGTTCTACCGGCGGAGATTCGCCTGTCCATCCGCCAGGTGGCATTCGATCGCCAGGCCGAGGTCGAGCCGGAAACCCCGGTATAAGCCGGCTGATCCTTCGCGCCAGGCCCTCGGGCCTGGCGCTTCTCCTTTGGGACCGTTCCCACATCCCAACTGGGCAACTCCCGGCAGGCTCGCCTGAGCCCCCTCCGTACCATTCGGCGCTGCGCCTCTCGGTCAACCGAGTGCACCACCAGCCCGAATACGGAAGACTCAATCCATGCTGCTGAGAACCATCACAGTCGAGAACGGCACCGGAGAGGCGGTCAACGCCGCCGTCCTGTGCAGCTTCGCCATCCCCCTGATCGATCGCAACATCCTCGTCTACACCCTCAACGAAGAAAGCCGCCAGGGCACCGCCAAGGTGTATGTGGCGAGCGCCGTCCCCCAGGAGAACGGCTACCGCCTTGCCGGCCTGGAGTCCGAGCAGGAATGGCAACACACCGTGCAGGTGCTCAGGGAGATCACCAGGGGGGAAGAGTCGTGAGCACGGCCAGCAAAGTGGAATTCCACTTCGTTCAGCTAAAGGGCGAAATCACCGGCGATGGCACCAACCCAGCCGTCTCGGCCGATCACCACTGCCTCTCCATCAACAGGTCTTCCATCAGCAAACTGATCGCCACCCGCGAAAGCGCCAACTTCGGCGATCCGCTACCGTCTACCCGCCCGCCACTGCTGGATGAAACCACTCCTGCGGCGACCTCCTTCCCCGCCATCGATAGCCGCGCCCTTGGCGTGGACTTCAGCCTGACAACACCGGCAGTCGTTGAAGCCGCGGTCGAGAAGCCCGCGCCGACAGACGAAGCAGTCGCGGAAGAGATCGAGCACGAGTCGGTTGACGCACAGCACGAAGCGGAAGCCTGCGCTGAAGTACCCGCGGAGCCAGTGCTCCCCGAACCCGAATCCGAGCCTGAGGCAGCCACTGAGCCCGGGCCTGGGCCTGGGCCTGAAACGAAAGCCGGGTTGCCTCTCGAGATCGAGGACCTGCCGAGCAACGGCGCCGAAATCGCCACGGAACCCCCACTGCCCCAACAGGCAACTGAAAATCTGATTGAGCCGGCAACGGTGGAGACAGAGCACCCGACCGCCGTGATCCAGCCTCAATCGGCTCTCCCCACCTTTTCCGACAGCGAGGCTGACAGCGTCCTGTGCGACGTACAGAGCACTCTCGACTCCCTCGCGGACATGGCCAAGGGCCTGACCCAGCAGAAGCTGGAAACGGTGAAGCAGCAGGAAGGCCTGGAGCAGCGCAAAGCCCTGTTGCAGGAGAAAGAACGCATCCTGGCCGATAAGGACGAACAACTACGTCTGCTGGAGGCACGGCTGACCCGCGAAGTCTCCAACCTGGAGCGCAACGCCGAGGACAATGCCCGCGCCCTGGTCGAACGCAGCACCGCTCTCAAGGCCCTGGCCGAAAGCGTCGAAGCCCGCGACCGCAGCACGACCAAGCTCGCCGAAACCCTGCGCCTGGAAAAGGTGCGCAATGATGAACTGGCCGAGTCCCTGGTTCGCCGGGCGGAATCCCTCGACGAGCGCGAGGCAGCACTGAACCGCAAGGACGACGAGCTCGCCGAGAAGCTCAAGCAACTGATCGCCGCCAAGGACCGCTTCCGTGCCCTGGTCAAGACCTTCAACGAAACGGTGCAGTTCAACAACACCCTGAACGCCATCTCCAGCACCGCGCTGGAGGATGGCCAGCACTGACCTCCCCTTCTCGCCCCCGATTCGGGGGCGATGTCTTTCCAGCCGCCATGGCTCGTCGCACGTTGCCTTCTATAGTGGGTCCTATCGATTCCATGCGACCCAGAGGTTCAGATGAAAGCACTGCCCATGATTCTCGCCAGCGGCCTGCTCGCTGCCTGCGCCGGCCAGCCCGCCGACGAAACCCGCCACCTGGAAGGCGAGGTCTTCTATCTGCAGCGCATGGCGCTCCCGCCCGCCGCCACCCTCAGTGTCAGCCTTCAGGATGTTTCCCTGGCCGATGCCCCAGCGGTGGAACTCGCCCGCCAGAATGGCCCGATCCAGGGCCAGGTGCCCCTGGCCTTCCGCCTCGACTACGACCCTGCCAAAGTCCAGCCCAACCACCGCTACGCCGTGAGCGCACGGATCGAGCTGGATGGCCGGCTGATGTTCATCAACACCGAGCATCACTCAGTTAAACTCGACGGCTCTGATCCGCAGCCCCTGCGGATAAAGGTCGACCCGGTCCGCTGAGTGCCGGGCAGACCGCCCCTCCATCGCCACAAGGATGCAGCCATGATCCGCTTCGCTACCCTCTGCGCCGGCCTCGCCCTCTCCGCCAGCGCCTTCGCCCTGTCCCTCGCCGACCTCAGCCAGCAGGACGCCAGCGGCGGCCTCAAGGATGCCCTGACCCAGGGTGCCAAGGTTGCCGTCCAGCAACTCGGCAAGCCGGGTGGCTTCTCCGGCAACCCGGACGTGCGCATCGAGCTGCCAGGCAACCTCGGCAAGGCCGCCAAGACCATGAAGATGATGGGCATGGGGGCCCAGGTGGAACAGCTGGAAGCGACCATGAACAAGGCCGCCGAGGCTGCGGTACCGCAAGCCCAGGCGCTGCTGGTGGACGCGGTCAAGAAAATGACCGTGCAGGATGCCAAGAGCATCCTCAGCGGCCCGGACGACGCCGCCACCCAGTACCTGAACAAGACCAGCCGCGACCAACTGCGCGCGAAGTTCCTGCCCATCGTCAAGCAGGCCACCGACAAAGTGGGTCTGGCTCAGCAGTACAACAGCTTCGCCGGCCAGGCCGCGAGCTTCGGCGTGGTGGACGCCAAGAGCGCCAATGTCGAGAACTACGTGACTGAAGAAGCGCTGGACGGCCTGTTCAAGATGATCGCCGAGCAGGAAGCCAGCATTCGCCAGAATCCGGCGGGTGCAGCCACCAGCTTGGCGAAGAAGGTGTTTGGGGCGCTTTAAGCGTTACGCCTAGTGAAGAAGCCCGGCTTGATGCCGGGCTTTTTTGTGGGTATCCGGCTGGTTCCGGTGAATTGGCAATTTGGGAGATGGATGTCCAGTTCATTGCCGAGTGGGCGTCAGGTTTCTGTTTCGCCTCCCGGCGAGTCTCTTTTGGCAGTCGTCGGAATGCCGCACCACCCAAAAGAAACCAAAAGGGCTTGCCCCTGCATCCGGGTCCGGCTGCGCCGGACTTCCCTCGCTCCATCGTTGCGCCGGGGCACGGCGAGAGGGGCCATCCATGGCCCCACACGCCTCTCGCGGCATCCATGCCGCTCGTCCCCTCTGCAACGATTCCGCTCGGCCTCCTGAAGGGGCGAACTCGCCGCCCCACCGCTTCTGCACGGCTTCAGGCCGCGGGTTGCTTCAGGATGATTTGTCCCTCGCCGACGCGAGTCACCCCTCTACCTTTGGGAGAGGGGCTGGGGGTGAGGGTAACGTCCATCGGCACGGCCCCGATCAGCAGCAATCACACAAGATTGCCAATCTGTTCTGCCCTCACCTTCCCACAACCTCCACCCGCGCATCACCCAGCACTTCATCCAACCCCTGATGGAACCACCTCAGCGCCTGCTCGAAACGCCCATGCCAGAGCCTGTCGCTGGCCCCGGCCTGGATCCCTGCCTGCACCCGCGCCGCCATGGCGAAGTCCTCCTCCAGTGCCGAATAGAGAATGGCGTTGTTCTTCTCGAAATAGCGCTGCGCCTTTTCCGTCGCCGGCGCTTCCGGCAGCAAGGTATGCCCGAGTACGCGGGTCGCCAGCGGGCCGTCGGGGAACACGGTGGAGAAGTCGATGTGGTCCGGCTCCACCAACACCAGCGTGTTGGGCCAGAGGAAGTACAGCAGATTGCCGTGGCGCCGCAGGTCCCAGTCCTGCTCCGGCTGGTCGAGGATTTCCCGCAGGTTGCGCTTCACGTAGTAGTTGCGGATATGCCGGCCGAAACGCTCGAACAATCCCAGGTTGGGCCAGAACAAATGGTCGATGGTGGCCTGGTGCGCCTTGGTGACGTGGTAATTCTCCAGGAAGGTGTCGATGGTCAGCTTCCAGTTCACCGGCCGGCGAACGTCCTGGGGATCGAAGATCACATGATCGTCTAGGGCGAAGCTGTCGAAGTCAGCCAGGATCTGCTCACCGAAGAAGGCGTTCATGTCCAGCGCCGGCCCCGGAGAGTGACGTGCCCAGACGGCACCGAAGCGTTCGGCGACCGGCACCTCGGTGAGGTTCAGGCACGCGCGATCGATGCCTTCGAAACCGTACCCATGAGGAATGCCCCGAAGCTGCCCGTCCGGGCTGTAAGCCCATGCATGGTAAGGGCAGACGAAGACCCGGTTACGCCCGGCAGCATCGCCCACCAATCGAGTGCCACGGTGCTTGCAGACGTTGAGGAAGCCACGCAGTCGGCCCTGCTCGTCACGAGTCAGCAGCAGCGGTGTCAGCAGGTCGCGGGTGATGAAGTGGCCGGTGGGAATTTCGCCTGAGCGGGCTACCAGCAACGGTTCACGACGGAGTATCTCGTCCCGTTCGCGGCGGTAGCGCTGCTCGTCGAGGTAGACGTCCACCGGCAGCGCCGACGGCGACTCGACGCATTCGGACACGCCCTGCTCCACCAGGGCCAGGGTTCGCTTGAGCAATTCCACCTGAGTCGCGTGCTGCATGGGTACCTCGTCTTGTGATCATGGGCTGAGGCAAGCCCGGTCAGTCTCGGCGCGCATGCCCACGGCGCCAAGGGCCGGGGAGGAACCAGCCGGATGATTGGCAGAAATGGCCGGAGCGCCCATGAAAAAGGCCCCCGAAGGGGCCTTTTGCGTCAGTGGCTGGGCTGCGGGTCGGATGCCATTGCTGGCTGGGCCTGCTCCGCCTCCGCCGGTTTGACCCGGAACCAGGCGGCGTAGAGCGCCGGCAGGAACAATAGGGTCAGGGCCGTGGCGACGATCAGCCCGCCCATGATGGCCACGGCCATGGGACCGAAGAACACGCTGCGCGACAGCGGGATCATCGCCAGCACCGCTGCCAGCGCGGTGAGCACGATGGGGCGGAAGCGCCGCACCGTGGCTTCGATGATGGCGTGCCAGCGGTCCAGGCCATGGGCGATGTCCTGTTCGATCTGGTCCACGAGGATCACCGAGTTGCGCATGATCATCCCCGCCAGGGCGATGGTGCCGAGCATGGCGACGAAGCCGAAGGGCTGGCGGAACACCAGGAGGAACAGGGTCACGCCGATCAGCCCCAGGGGCGCGGTGAGGAACACCATGGCCGAGCGCGAGAAGCTCTTCAGCTGCAGCATCAGCAGGGTCAGCACGACCACGACGAACAGCGGCATGCCGGCGTTCACCGAGCGCTGCCCACGGGCGGAGTCTTCCACCGTACCGCCGACCTCCAGCAGGTAGCCGTCCGGCAGCTCGGCGCGGATCGGGTCCAGCGTCGGCGAGATGTCCTTGACCAGGCTGGCCGGCAGCGACTTGTCGTAGATGTCGGCACGCACGGTGACGGTGGGCAGGCGGTTGCGGTGCCAGATGATGCCTTCCTCGAAACCGTATTCCAGGGTGGCGATCTGCGACAGCGGCACGCTGTGGCCGTTGTCCGTGGGCACCGCCAGGCTCGGCAACAGGGCCAGTTCCTGGCGTTCACGCACGGTGCCGCGCAGGAGGATCTCGATCAGCTCGTTGTCTTCGCGGTACTGGCTCACCGGCGCGCCGGTCAGCGAGCTCTGCAGGAACTTCGACAGGTCAGCAGTGCTCACCCCCATGGCGCGGGCGCGGTCCTGGTCGATGTTCAGCCGCACGACCTTGCTCGGCTCTTCCCAATCCAGGTGCACGTTCACCACGTGCGGGTTCTCGCGCACCTTGTCGGCCACCTTGCGCGCCAGAGCGCGGACTTCGTCGATGTGCTCGCCGGATACGCGGAACTGCACTGGATAGCCCACCGGCGGGCCGTTCTCCAGACGCGAGATACGGCTGCGCAGGGTCGGGAAATCATCGTTCAGCACCTGGATCAGCCAGCTGCGGATTTCCTCGCGGGACTCGATGGATTTGGCCAGCACCACGAACTGGGCGAAGCTCGCCGCAGGCAGTTGCTGGTCCAACGGCAGGTAGAAACGCGGCGAGCCGGTGCCGACGTAGGCAACGTAGTTATCCACACCGGGGTGGTCGCGCAGCATCTGCTCCAGACGCTTCACCTCGACCTCGGTATTGGCCAGAGACGAACCCTCGCCCAGCTTGAGGTCGACCATCAGCTCCAGGCGTCCGGAAGACGGGAAGAACTGTTGGGGCACGAACCGGAACAGCGCGATGGAGGCGACGAACGCGGCCAGGGTCAGCAGGATCACCGTCTTGCGCCGGCGTACGCACCACTCCACCACGCGACGTACACGCTGGTAGAAGGGAGTGCCATAGGGATCGTGGCCCTTGTCGCTGCCGCCGTGCTTCTTCGCGTGCAGCTTGGCCAGATCGGGCAGCAGGCGGTCGCCCAGATAGGGGACGAACATCACCGCGGCAATCCAGGACACCACAAGGGCGATGGTCACCACCTGGAAGATCGAGCGGGTGTACTCGCCGGTACCGGATTGCGCGGTGGCGATGGGCAGGAAACCGGCGGCGGTGATCAGGGTGCCGGTGAGCATCGGGAACGCCGTGCTGCTCCAGGCATAGCTGGCCGCCTTTAGGCGGTCATAGCCCTGCTCCATCTTGATGGCCATCATTTCCACCGCGATGATCGCGTCGTCCACCAAGAGCCCCAGCGCAAGTACCAGCGCGCCGAGGGAAATCTTGTGTAGGCCGATGCCGAGGTAGTACATCGTGGCGAAGGTCATCGCCAGCACCAGCGGGATGGACAGCGCCACCACCAGGCCAGTCCGCAGGCCCAGGGAGAAGAAGCTCACCAGCAGTACGATGACCAAGGCCTCGGTGAGCACGCGAACGAACTCCCCTACCCCGGTCTTCACCGCCGCCGGCTGATCGGACACCTTGCGCAGCTGCATGCCGGCCGGCAGGTTCTGCTGCAGTCGGGCGAACTCCTGCTCCAGCGCTTGGCCGAGCACCAGGATGTCGCCGCCGGGCTTCATGGATACGGCCAGGCCAATGGCGTCTTCGCCCATGAAGCGCATGCGCGGCGCCGGCGGGTCGTTGAAGCCGCGACGCACTTCCGCGACATCGCCGATGCGGAAGGTACGGTCACCCACGCGGATGGGGAAATCGCGGATTTCCTTCACCGAATCGAAGCGGCCGGAAACCCGCAACTGCACACGGTCACTGGCGGTCTCGAAGAAACCGGCGGCGGCCACGGCGTTCTGCTCTTCCAGGGCTTGCTGAACGGCGGCGAGGGGCAGCCCCAGGGTCGCCAGCTTCACGTTGGACAGTTCGATCCAGATCTTCTCGTCCTGCAGGCCGAGCAGTTCCACCTTGCCCACATCCTTGACCCGCTGCAGTTGCAGCTGGATACGGTCGGCGTAGTCCTTGAGCACGGCGTAGTCGAAGCCCTCGCCGGTCAGCGCATAGATGTTGCCGAAGGTGGTGCCGAACTCGTCATTGAAGAACGGTCCCTGGATACCCGGCGGCAAGGTATGGCGAATGTCGCTGATCTTCTTGCGGACCTGGTACCAGAGCTCGGGAATCTCGTTGGAGTGCATGGAGTCGCGGGCGATGAAGGTCACCTGCGATTCGCCGGGGCGGGAGAACGAGATGATCTTGTCGTACTCGCCGGTCTCCATCAGCTTCTTCTCGATGCGTTCGGTGACCTGGCGGGACACTTCCTCGGCACTGGCGCCCGGCCAGTTGGTGCGGACCACCATGGCCTTGAAGGTGAAGGGCGGGTCTTCGCTCTGACCCAGCTTGGTGTAGGAAATGGCCCCGACTATGCCCAGCAGCAGCATGATGTAGAGGACGATCTGGCGGTTTTTCAGCGCCCAGGCGGAAAGGTTGAAGTTCACGGCGCCTTACTCCTTGGCCAGCATCTTCACCGAACGATTGGCGCGGTCCACCGGCCGCACCTGTTGGCCTTCGCGCAGCACCTGCACGCCGGCGGCCACGACCCAATCGTCGGGCTTCAGACCTTCGAGAACCGGCACCCGGTCCTCGCCGTAAGGACCGACGCGCACCAGGCGGCGCTTGAGGGTGGAGTCCTTGGGATCCACTACCCAGACATAAGGCTGGCCCGCTTCGGCGGTCAGCGCCGAGAGCGGTACGGAAAGGGGAACGGAACCGTTGCTGCGGATGAAGACGCGGGCGCTCTGCCCCAGCTCTGCCGGGACCTTGCCATCGGCGAAGGCGACACGCGCGGCAAAGGTGCGCGACTGCGAATCGGCAGCCGGCGCCAGCTCACGGATACGCGCCGGGAAGCGCTGGCCGGGCAGCGACCAGAGCTCGACCGCCACCTCCTGGCCGACCTTGAAGCGGTCGATGGCATGTTCCGGCAGGCTGATCAGCACTTCGCGCTCACCGTCCGCTGCCAGAGTGAAGACCGTCTGTCCGGCGGCCACCACCTGCCCCACTTCCGCGCGACGGCTGGCGATCACGCCATCCTGGGAAGCGCGCAACACGGTGTAGGCAGCCTGGTTGCTGGCGACGTTGAACTCGGCCTTGATCTGCTTCACCCGCGCCTCGCCCGCGCGGTACTGGTTTTCCACGTTGTCGTACTGGGAGTGGCTGATCATCTGGCGGTCCAGCAGGGTGCGGTAACGATCACGCTCGGCGCGCACCAGCTTGAGGTTGGCTTCGGCGGCGGCGACCTGGGCCCGGCTGGCCTCCAGCTGCAGGCGCACGTCCTCCGGGTCCAATTCGGCCAGGGACTGGTCCTTCTTCACCCGCTGCCCCACTTCCACGAGACGCTTGGCGATCTTGCCGCCGATGCGGAAGGCCAGATCGGGCTCGTAGCGCGAGCGCACCTCACCGGGGAAGGTATCCACCGCCTCCGCAGCAGGCTCGGGTTGCACCACCATGGCCGGACGCACCACCTGTTGCACAGGCTCCCCATTGCCGCAGGCCGTGATCAACAAGGAGAGGGAAAGGGGCAGAGCGAGGGGCAAGGCATGGCGAAACATGATGAATGACCTTTCGCGAAGAGCAGCTGGAATATTTATACTGCTGGGTATAGTAAAAATAGCAAACTCACCAGTCCAGTATTTAGAAAGAAATGTCTGACAATTCGTTTCCGACCAGCGGCCCAGGCCGCCCAAAAGATCCGGCTAAAAGAAAGGCAATTCTCGAAGCCGCGAAGAATCTTTTCCTACGAAACGGCTACGACGGCAGCAGCATGGACGCCATCGCCGCCGAGGCCGGAGTGTCCAAGCTGACCGTGTACAGCCATTTCACCGACAAGGAGACGCTGTTCTCCGCTGCGGTGAAGGCCAAGTGCGAGGAGCAGCTGCCGGAGCTGCTGTTCGAGCTGCCGCCGGACGCCAGTATCGAGAGCGTGCTGCTGAACATCGGCCGCAGCTTTCACCAGCTGATCAACAGCCGCGAATCCCTGGAGCTGCACCGCGTGATGGTGGCCATGGCCAACCAGGACGCGAAGCTGTCACGAATGTTCTACGAGGCGGGGCCGCTGCAGATCCTGCAGGAAATGACGGGGCTGCTGGCCCAGGCCAACCAGGCCGGCAAGCTGCGCATCGAGCACGCGCAGAATGCCGCCGAGCATTTCTTCTGCCTGATCAAGGGCGGGCATAACTTCCGTCTGCTGATCGGCTGCGGCGCCGCCCTGGAAGGGGAAGACGCCGAGCAGCATGTGCGGGAAGTGGTGGAGCTGTTCATCAGGGCCTACGCGCCCTGACCGAGCGTCAGCAGGTCCGATCGCGGAATCGGCTGGACGCCACCTGAGGGTGGCGCCGGCTCAGTTTCCGAGTTTCTTCTTCGGATAGATGTCGTACCGGCTGGATTTGCCTTCTAGCGAGTAGCCCGGCTTGGAGCCTTCAATGATCGGGGCCTTGCGCGGGCGCTTCACCACCACGCGGTGGCTGGCCAGGGCCAGGGCCGCCTCCAGCAGCGCCGGGGCGTCCTGGTCATCGCCCACCAGGGGGCGGAACAGGCGCATTTCCTTTTTCACCAGCGCGCTCTTGTCGCGGTGCGGGAACATCGGGTCGAGATAGACCACCTGGGGCGCTTCGCCCTGCCAATGGCGCATCAGCTCGATGGCATTGCCCTGCAGCAGTTGCATACGCGCAACGATGGCGGCGGAGTCCAGGTCCCGACCGGCTCGGGCCAGGCCGTCTTCGAGCAAGGCGGCGATCAGCGGCTGGCGTTCGATCAGGGTCATGCCGCAGCCCAGGGTCGCCAGGACGAAGGCATCGCGCCCCAGCCCCGCCGTGGCGTCCAGCACCGTTGGACGGACGCCGGGCTGCACGCCCACCGCCTTGGCGATCATCTGCCCGCTGCCCCCGCCGAACTTGCGCCGATGGGCCGCTGCACCTTCGACAAAATCCACCCTGACAGGTCCCGGCGAATCGGGGCCGAGTTGCAGCAATTGCAGGCCGTCGTCGCCCAGCTGCAGGGCGAAGTCTGCCTCACCTTCACGCGGCAGCCCCAGGCGTGCGGCCCAGGCATCCAGCGCTTCGGCATACGCCGGTTCCAGGGCTTCGGCCCTTACCCTGACGGAATCTTCACTCATGGACGCAATCGCCTGACCGGAAAAAACCCGCGCATTCTGCCAGAGCCTGTAGCCAGCGTCCCAACGGCGCGCGCGAGAAAGAACCCGCCGCTCAGGACCTGAACAGGTCGTTGATACGGTCGAAAGGCATCGCGCGCGCCATGGGTTCGAGGTCCCCTCGACGTAATGATTCGGCCGCCTGATAGAACGCCCCCAGGGCGACTCGGGCCAGATTCGAGCCAACGCTGACCCGCTTGACTCCAAGCTCGGCCAGCTCGTCCAGGCCCAGTTTCAGGCTGGGCGAGCCCACCAGCACGTTCACTGGTCTTGGCGCCACTGCATGAACCACTTCCCTGATCTGTTCGCGGGTGGTCAGGCCAGGCGCGTAAAGCACATCGGCGCCAGCTTCTGCATAGGCCACCAGCCGACGCAGCGTGTCGTCGAGGTCAGGGCGTCCATGCAGGAAGTTCTCGGCCCGTGCCGCCAGGGTGAAGGCGAACCCGAGACTGCGGGCCGCTTCCACTGCGGCGCGGATGCGTTCCACGGCAAGTTCCAGCGGGTAGATCGGGTCCCCGTCCCGGCCGCTGGCGTCTTCGATGGAGCCGCCCACCAGCCCTGCCGCAGCTGCCGCGCGGATGGTCTGCGCACAGTCTTCGGGGCGATCGCCGTAGCCGTTCTCCAGGTCCGCTACTACCGGCAAGGGCGTCGCCTCGACTATGTCTCGGGCATTGGCCAGGGCTTCTTCGCGGCTGACATTGCCTTCGGCATCACTCCGGCCCAGGGCGAAGGCAAGGCCGGCGCTGGTGGTGGCCAGGGCGGAGAACCCCAGGTGGGCGAGCATCTTGGCGGAACCTGCATCCCAGGGATTGGGCAGGACGAACAGGCCGGGGGCATGGTGCAGGGCGGCAAAGGCTTCGCCGCGTTGCGCTTGGGTGGTCATGGCAGGCTCCGGAATCTGCGAACAGTGGCCGATAGCCTAGCCCAAGGTTTACAGGAGACCGAGCTGTTCGGCAGGCGGTTGCGGCAGCACGAGGGCCGGCAGTCCGGGCAGGCGCTCGCAAAGGGCTGCATGGAAGCGCAGGGCCTGGGCTGCCGCCAGGTGATTGTCCGGGGTGTGCAGGAAAACGTTGGGCGTCAGGCCCTGTTCGATCCAGCCTGCCACCTTGTCCAGCCAGGGCTCGAGGAACGGCTGGTTGGCGTCCAGGTCAGGCCCGCCGATAAAACGCACCTGCGGACTGGCGCTGAAGGCGGTGGGTCGAACCGGCACGCGCGGTTTCTTCGACTGCGCATGGAGCACCGCCGGGTCCTGGGAGCGGACGCTGAACAGGGCCCGCGAATCCAGGCAGATGCGCTCTACGCCGCGCTCGTGCAGCAGGCGATTGAGCACCCGCTCGGCGTCGCCCTTGTCGAAGAAGGCCGGATTGCGCACTTCCACCGCAATGGACTGGTGACTGAACTCGTCCAGCCAGCAAGCCAGCTCGCCGAGCCGGTTAGGCCCGAAGGCCGCCGGCAACTGCAGCCAGAGCGGCGCCAGACGCGGCCCGAGGGGTGACAGCAGCTGGAGAAAGTCCTGGGTGGCGGTGAACTGGTCGCGCAGATCGCCTTCGTGGCTGATGTCGCGGGGCACCTTGGCGCAGAAGCGGAACCCCTCCGGCATGGTTTGCGCCCAGCGCTGAATAGTCTCGGCAGATGGCCGGGCGTAGAAGGTGGTATTGCCTTCCACGGCGTTGAACACCTGGCAGTAATGGCCAAGGGTTTCGGCGGGACGCAGGTCAGCGGGATAGAAACTGCCGCGCCAGGCTGGCTCGTTCCACGACGGGCAGCCCAGGTGATAAGGCAGCATCAGGCGTAAAAGTCGAGGCCGAGGACTTCGGGGGCGTCGTATTCGGCGGTCATACGGGCGGTGGTGCTGTAGCTGGCGATGGCCTGGGCGGCGCGGTTGCTCATGTTGCGCTGCTGGATCAGGTCTTGCGGACGCACCGGGAGGCTGTCGGTCGAACCATTGCTGGCCTGCACGCGACGGGACTGCGGAGCCTGCTCGTAACCCTGGGTCGAGGACGGCGTACTCGGCTGCTCACGACGAGCCTCCTCCTCACGCTGGATCTCGCGGAAAGGCGTGACCGCGCTGCCCTGGCGAGGGCTGCGCTCCAGCGGATAGGAAGAGTTGAAGCCGTCGATACGCATCGGTTACTGCTCGGCAATGCTGGCGTTTCGAAATGAATGCGGGAGGACTCTAGCCGTCCGCCCCGGCGTTGGCAATCCGCGGCGGAGACGGCATGAATTGATTCTAGTTCGGCGCCTTGGGCGTGGCGACGTTGTCGCGCAGGTAGACCGGCTGCGCCTGATCGGCGGGCAGGCCTTCCCCCCGAGCCCAGGCGAAGCGAGCCAGCGTCAGCAGGTCTTCGGCATGGGGCAGCAGGTCCGGCGACTGGCCGCTGACCTGCACCGGAATCCGCGCAGAGAAGGTGCCCCAGCCGGTGCCGGCGCCGTACCAGTTGCCGCTGGCATCGCGTGGCAGCAGGGCCTGTTCGGGCGGCAGCACCGCTTCCACGCCCGCCAGGCGCATTTCGCCGGCTTCCAGGCGGTAGCAGCCCCAGTAGACCTCATCCATGCGCGCGTCGATGGCGGCAGCAACCTGCTCCACGCCCTGCTCGCGATGGGCGCGCTGGGCCAGCACGGCAAGGTCGGACACCGGCAGCACCGGACGATCGAGTGCAAACGCCAACCCCTGGACGACGCCGATGGCGATGCGCACACCGGTGAAGGCACCGGGGCCGCGACCGAAGGCGATGGCATCCACTGCGGCCAGCGGCAGACCCGCTTCACCCAGGAGGGTCTGGATCATCGGCAGCAGACGTTGGGCATGCAGGCGCGGGATCACCTCGTAATGGCTGAGCACCTTGCCGTCATGCAGCAGGGCAACGGAGCAGGCTTCGGTGGCGGTATCCAGGGCCAGCAGAGTGGTCATCGATCAGTCCAGACGCAGGAAAAAAGGCGGGCATTATAAACGCCAACGGCCCGCAAGCGGGCCGTTGGTCAGATACGAGCTGCGTCTCAGCTGAGAGCGGCCAGTACCTTGGCAGTGATCTCGTCCACGGAGCCAACACCGGCAACGGCGCTGTACTTCGGGGTGCCTTCGGCGGCGGAGAGCTTCTGGTAGAAGTCCACCAGCGGCTTGGTCTGGGAGTGGTAGACCGACAGGCGCTTGCGCACGGTCTCTTCCTTGTCGTCGTCGCGCTGGATCAGGTCTTCGCCAGTTTCGTCGTCCTTGCCGGCAACCTTCGGCGGGTTGTGCTCGGTGTGGTAGACGCGGCCGGAAGCCGGGTGTACGCGACGGCCGGCGATGCGGCTGACGATTTCCTCGTCGTCCACGGCGATTTCGACCACGTGGTCGATGCTCACGCCAGCTTCCTTCATGGCTTCAGCCTGAGGGATGGTGCGCGGGAAACCGTCGAAGAGGAAGCCATTGGCGCAGTCGGGCTGGGCAATGCGTTCCTTGACCAGGTTGATGATCAGGTCATCGGAAACCAGGCCGCCGGCGTCCATGACGCTCTTGGCCTGCTTGCCCAGTTCGGTACCGGCCTTGACCGCTGCGCGCAGCATGTCGCCGGTGGAAATTTGCGGAATGCCGAACTTCTTGGTGATGAACCCGGCTTGAGTACCTTTGCCGGCACCAGGGGCCCCCAGCAGAATCACGCGCATCGATGTGCTCCTCAAAGATTTTGTTTTCGAATCGGTCGGATTCGCCTCATGGGGCCAATCTCAGAATGGGTATTTCGGCGTCGCTGTCGGGCCAAAAGGACGTTCAAGATACACAGCGCCCCTATAGCGCACAAGACGCCGGAAGTAGGGGCGAAAACGGCCTCAACCGGTGTTTCGCAACCCCGCCGCGATACCCGCCACGCTGACCAGAAGGGCCTGCTCCAGAGGGCCTTCGACATGCTGCTCGCAGCGTCTGGAACGGGCCAGGAGCTCGGTCTGGAGCAGGTGCAGCGGGTCCAGGTAGGTGTTGCGCACACTGATGGCTTCGCGGGTCTCCAGGCTCTGCGCCAGAAGCTCGGACTGGCCGGTCAGGGCCAGTACCGAAGTACGCGCCTGCGACAATAGGTCGCGCAACTGCGCACCCAGTGGTTTCAGCTCTTCCGGCACCAGCCGTTCGTCGTACAGCGCAGCGATATTCACGTCCGCCTTGGCCAGGACCATCTCCAGCATGTCGATGCGCGTCGCGAAGAACGGCCAGCGCTCGCGCATCCGCGCCAGCAGCGGGGTTTCGCCGCGTTGCCCGGCGTTGCCCAGCGCCGCCTCCCAGCCCAGCCAGGCCGGCAGCATCAGGCGCGTCTGGGTCCAGGCGAAGATCCACGGAATCGCCCGCAGGCTCTCCACGCCTCCGGCGCGGCGCTTGGCCGGCCGGCTGCCCAGTGGCAGGCGGCCCAGTTCCTGCTCCGGCGTGGCCTGGCGGAAGTACTCGACAAACTGCGGATGCTCCCGCACTACCGCGCGGTAGGCCGACACGCCATCGGCGGCCAGGCGGTCCATGGCGGCGCGCCAGGCGGGCTCGGGCTCCGGTGGCGGCAACAGGGTCGCCTCCAGCACCGCGGACAGGTAGGTATTGAGGTTCTGCTCGGCGATGCCGGGCAGACCGAACTTGAAGCGGATCATTTCGCCCTGTTCGGTGGTGCGGAAGCGTCCCGCCACCGACCCTGGCGGTTGCGACAGGATGGCCGCATGGGCAGGGCCACCGCCGCGCCCCACGGTGCCACCGCGACCATGGAACAGGAGCAGCTCCACCTGATGCTCGCGGCAGATCTCCACCAGGCGCTCCTGGGCACGGTACTGCGCCCAGGCGGCCGCCACGGTGCCGGCGTCCTTGGCTGAGTCGGAGTAACCGATCATCACCTCCTGCGGACCGTGCAGCCTCGCGCGATAGCCGGGAAGGCCCAGCAGGCGCTCGATGGCCGGGCCGGCGTTGTCCAGGTCGGCCAGGGTCTCGAAAAGTGGCACCACGCGGATCGGCCGTTGCAACCCGGCCTCCTTGAGCAGCAGTTGCACCGCCAGCACGTCGGAGGGAGCACCAGCCATGGAAATCACATAGGAGCCCAGGGAAGCGGCTGGCGCGTTGGCCACGACCCGGCAGGTGGCGAGCACTTCGGCGGTGTCGGCCGATGGCCGGTAGTTCGGTGGCAGCAGCGGGCGGCGGTTGTCGAGTTCACGCTGAAGGAAGGCCAGGCGGTCTTCCTCGTTCCACTCGGCGTAGTTGCCGAGGCCCAGGTAATCGGTGATTTCTCCCAGGGCAGCGGCGTGGCGACTGGAGTCCTGGCGGATGTCCAGGCGCACCAGGAACAGGCCGAAGCTGGCGGCACGGCGCAGGCAGTCGAGCAACGCGCCGTCGGCAATCACACCCATGCCGCACGCGTGCAGGGAGTGGTAACAGACTTCCAGGGGCTCCATCAGTTGGCTGTTTTCATGGAGCACTTCGGGGCCAGGCGGGATGTCCCGGTCCAGTGCCGCTTCGGCCCAGGCACGGGTCGCACGCAGGCGATCGCGCAGTTGCTTGAGCACCGCACGATAGGGTTCGGGATGCACGCCCACGTGCACCCGCAGTTCATCGCTGGCCTGCTGCATCGACAGCTCAGCGGCCAGGTGGTCGACGTCGCGCAGGTACAGGTCAGCAGCCATCCAGCGCGCCAGCAACAGCACCTGGCGACTGATGGCGGCGGTGACATTGGGATTGCCGTCGCGGTCGCCGCCCATCCAGGAGGCAAAGCGCAGCGGCGCGGCGCTCAGCGGCAGGTGCAGCCCGGTGGTGGAATGCAGGACCTGGTCGACGTGGCGCAGCACCTTGGGCAGCGCATGCCAGAGGGAATGCTCGATCACCGCGAAGCCCCACTTCGCCTCGTCCACCGGGGTCGGCCGGCTGCGACGGATCTCCTCGGTGTGCCAGGCCTCGGCGATCAGGCGCAACAGACGCAGGCGCACACGTTCGCGCTCGTCGTCGCTGAGGTCGGCGTGGTCCTGGGCCGCCAGTTGTGCAGCCATGGCGTCGTACTTCTGGATCAGGGTGCGGCGGGCGACTTCGGTGGGATGGGCAGTCAGCACCAGTTCGATGTCCAGGCGCGCCAGCTGCCGGGCCAATTGTTCCGGGGCGTGGCCGGCGGAGAGCAGGCGCTGTAGCAGGTCGCCCAGCACGCGGTCTTCGAAGGGCTGCGGCTCGTCCGGGGCTCGCCGGCGGATGCGGTGGTACTGCTCGGCGATATTGGCCAGGTTGAGGAACTGGTTGAACGCACGGGCCACCGGCAGGAGTTCGTCATCGGTGAGGCCGTCGAGGGTCTCGTTGAGCTGCCGTTCGCCCTGGGCCGATCCCTTGCGCCCAGCCTTGGCGCCCTTGCGGATGCGTTCGATCTTGTCGAGGAAAGCGTCCCCCAGCTGGGCACGGATCGTGTCACCGAGCAGCTCGCCGAGCAGGTGGACATCCTCACGCAGACGCGCGTCGATTTCGGCCATTGCCTTCACTCCGTAGCTGTGTGCGTCCTCCAGATTGCCGATAGCGCCATGCAGATACAAGGGCGCGACGAACGGCATATCCGGACGCTCCCGCGAGCTAGTCTGAACCATAGCCGCCATCACGAATGACGACTCCCGGGCGGCCGAGATCGCCCGGAGCTCGAAAACACCCACCACCATGTGGGAAGAGGATGAGGTGTCTATGAAGATCCGAGAATTGGTCCGCCATTGGGAGCAGAACGCTAAAGGTCGCCTGACCCGCAGCGAGTACAGCATTCACCTGGATCTGGAGTCCGCCGCCCGACTCGCGGCGCTGGCCGAGATGTACCCCAAGCGCAGCGTCGAGGAACTGATCGGTGAACTGGTGGGCGCCGCCCTGGAGGAGCTGGAGGCCAGCTTCCCCTACGTCAGGGGCAGCCAGGTGGTCGCCACCGATGAACAGGGCGACCCGCTCTACGAAGACATTGGGCCGACGCCACGTTTCCTGGCCCTTTCACGCCGTTACCTGCAGCAGCTCAACGATCAGCGCGACGCCGCCAATCACTGACCGGGCGCGTTAGTCGTTAACCCCGCCGATGCACGCCGGGTACGTGCAGGTGCCCGGCGTGCGCGCAGTCTTCGCTGGTCACCGGCGGCTGGCCGAGCTGTTCCAGTTCGCGGAGGATGGCGCAGGCCTGGCTGGCGCCGTCGCCGTTGCAGCGCGCCTGCAGGTCCTTGAGTTGGTCGCGCAGGGACTGCAGCTCGGCGATGCGCACCTCGACGTGGTGCAGGTGTTCCTCGATCAGCCGGTTGGCGGTGCCGCAATCGGCTTCGGGACGATCACGCAGGGCCAGTAGCGCGCGGATTTCCTCCTGGGTCATGTCCAGTGAGCGGCAGTGGCGAATGAACGACAGACGCTCCACATGGGCCGTGTCGTATTGCCGGTAGTTGCCGGCGCTGCGTGAGGGTGCCGGCAGCAGGCCTTCGCGCTCGTAGTAGCGGATGGTTTCCACCGGGCATCCGGTGAGGGTGGCCAGTTCGCCGATCTTCATTGCCTGACTCCGCTTGACTCTGTAGTTGCTACAGGGTGTGCAATGCCACTCGAAGCGTCAAACAGGAATTGACCCCATGAGCCAACATTGCTGCCACGACCATGACCATGCGCCCCGTTCCACCACGCCGGAACTGGCGGGAATCGCCGCCACCGCAGAGCCGCGCTGGAGCAGCCTGCGCATCGACGCCATGGACTGCCCCACCGAGGAACGCCTGATCCGCGATGCACTGGGCAAGGTCCAGGCCATCGAAGCACTGGAATTCAACCTGATGCAGCGCCTGCTGCGCGTGCGCCATCGCTTCGAAGACGTGGAACCCCTGCAACGCCTGATCGAGAGCCTGGGCATGCAGGCCGTGCCCCTCGCTGAAGGCGCTCCGGCCACCGCCCCGGCAGAGGCGAAGAAGCTCTGGTGGCCGCTGGCCCTGGCCGGTCTGGCCGCACTGGCGGCGGAAGCCTGCGAATGGTTCGGAGTCGGGCCGGAATGGCTGACAGCGGGATTGGCGATCCTCGCCATCCTCGGTGCTGGCCTGCCCACCTACAAGAAGGGCTGGATCGCCCTGAAGAACCGCAACCTGAACATCAATGCACTGATGAGCATTGCCGTGACCGGTGCCCTTCTGATCGGCCAGTGGCCGGAAGCGGCCATGGTCAGCGTGCTGTTCGCCATTGCCGAACTGATCGAGGCGCGCTCCCTGGAGCGGGCGCGGGATGCCATTCGCGGCCTGCTGCAACTGGCCCCGGAACAGGCCACGGTGTTCGAGGACGGCGAGTGGCGCGAGCGCCCGGCCCGCGAGGTGCAGCCCGGTGCCCGCCTGCGGGTCCGCCCTGGTGAGCGCATCGCCCTGGACGGCGAAGTGCTGGGCGGTCGCTCCAGTGTCAACCAGGCGCCCATCACCGGCGAGAGTCTGCCGGTGGAGAAAGACCTGGGCGATCCGCTGTTCGCCGGCACCATCAACGGCGAAGGCGAACTGGAATACCGTGCCACTCGCGCCGCTAACGACAGCACCCTGGCGCGCATCATCCACGCCGTGGAAGCGGCCCAGGGCTCGCGTGCGCCGACCCAGCGTTTCGTCGACCAGTTCTCCCGCATCTACACGCCAGTGGTGATCCTCATTGCCGTGCTCACCGCCCTGCTGCCGCCACTGCTGTTCGACGGCGTCTGGCTGGACTGGCTGTACCGTGCCCTGGTGCTGCTGGTGATCGCCTGCCCCTGCGCCTTGGTGATTTCCACCCCGGTGACCATCGTCAGCGGCCTGGCCGCGGCTGCCCGTGGCGGCATCCTGGTCAAGGGCGGGGTGTTCCTCGAACTTGGCCGCAAGCTGGCCTGGGTGGCCCTGGACAAGACCGGCACCCTGACCGAAGGCCGCCCGCGCCAGACCGATATCGAACTGTTGCAGGCGCACGAACAGGATCCCCGCGCCCTGGCCGCCAGCCTGGCCGCCCGCTCGGACCACCCGGTGTCCCAGGCCGTGGCCCGTGCCGCCGAGGCCGACGGCATCGCGCTCTACGCCGTGGACCGCCTGGCCGCCCTGCCCGGCCGCGGCGTCACCGGTCTGATCGAAGGGCGTAGCTATCACTTGGGCAATCACCGCCTGGTGGAGGAACTCGGCCTGTGCTCCAGCGAGCTGGAAACCCGCCTGGACGCCCTGGAAGCACAGGGCAAGACGGTAGTGGCCCTGTGCAGCGAGCAGGCCGTGCTGGCGCTGTTCGCCGTCGCCGACACCGTGCGCGACAGCAGCCGCGAAGCCATCGGCCAGCTCCATGCACTGGGGGTGAAGACGCTGATGCTCTCCGGTGACAACCCGCACACCGTCCGGACCATCGCCAGCCAGGTCGGCATGGACGACGCCCGTGGCAACCTGCTGCCCGAGGACAAGCTGGCGGAAATCGGTCGGCGCCAGTCCGGTGGCGTGCCAGTGGGCATGGTGGGTGACGGCATCAACGACGCCCCCGCCCTGGCCCGCGCCGACATCGGCTTCGCCATGGGCGCCGCCGGCACCGATACCGCCATCGAAACCGCTGGTGTGGCGCTGATGGACGACGACCTGCGCAAGCTGCCGCAGTTCATCCGCCTGTCCCGCCGCACTCACGCCGTGCTGATGCAGAACATCAGCCTGGCCCTGGGGATCAAGGTGGTGTTCCTGGCCCTCACGCTGATGGGTGAAGGCACCCTGTGGATGGCGGTGTTCGCCGATATGGGCGCCAGCCTGCTGGTGGTGTTCAACGGCTTACGCCTGTTGTCGCCGAAGTCGTTGGGCTAACGGAACGTAGGTTGGGCTGAGCGCAGCGAAGCCCAACGTTGCCCGGTTCGGCTCCGCCGTTGGGCTTTGCTTAGCTCAGCCACAACCTACGCCAGCGCGTTCTGGTAAATCTTCACCTGATCCGCACCAAACGCCACCAACAGCGCCTCACGCAGGCTGCTGCCCGCCGGCCTCGGCCGCTTTAGCTCAGCCACTGCGACCCGCGCCGCCTCCTGCAACGGATAGCCATACACCCCGCAGCTGATCGCCGGAAAGGCGATGCTGGCCAGCCCTTCGGCTTCGGCCAGGGCCAGGCTGTTGCGGTAGCAGTTGGCGAGCAGTTCGGGTTCGCGGTGATTACCGCCGTGCCAGACCGGCCCGACGGTGTGTATCACGAAGCGCGCCGGCAGCCGGAAGCCAGGGGTGATCCTCGCCTCACCCGTGGGGCAGCCGCCAAGGGTGCGGCAATGGGCGAGGAGTTCGGGGCCGGCGGCGCGGTGGATGGCGCCGTCAACGCCCCCGCCGCCGAGCAGCGAGGAGTTGGCGGCATTGACGATGGCGTCCACCTCCAGGGTGGTGATGTCGCCTTGCCAGATGCGTGTGTCCATTGGGGTCACCTCCATTGGGAGGCTAGCCCCTTATTTGACCTCTTGCGGGGTCTCCTGGCCCATGCAGCGCACGGCCTTCCTCTTGTTGTCCACCAGCACGCCGGTCAGGCCTTTCTGCTGGGTATCGAACAGCACCAGCACGCCATCGACGCACTGGGCGACCTGGGCAGCGGGCTCCAGGGAAACCTTGTAGTCCTCGCCGGGGACGGTCTTGAGCATGGTGAAGTCGGACAGCAGCAGCGCGTCCTCGGGTTTGGCGAAGTGCAGGTAGCCGTAGTACCAGAGCACCATCACGGTGCCGACAATGCTGCCGATGCCGGTGAGGATCAGTGGGATGGGGTTGCGTTCGCTCATTGGGGACTCTCTGTATTCGGGACTTCAGCCAGCCGGCGCAGTCCGACGAAGCCTTTCGGGTCTTCGAGGTAAAGCAGCATCACCGTTCGCCAGGTGGGATCGGCGAAAGTCTGCACATGGCCACCGCGGACCGGCTGGAACACCCGCGGCGGGGGCGCAGCTTGATACAAGCGCACGCCGTTGGAAAGGGGGACTACCGGATCATCGATGCTGTGGTAGATCAGCATGGGCAGGCCCTGCAACCCGCCGATGGCACGAATGGCGCTGTCGCCATCGGGCACCAGCCAGGACAGGGGGACCTGCAATGGCCAGAGTGGCCAGGCGTTGGAAAGGCTGTATTGGGCCACTTCGCGGTAGCTGGCGGGCACCCCGTCCAGCACCAGGGCCTTGAGCTTGTCCCGGCGCGCGGGGCGTTCGGCAAGGTAGTGCACCGCCAGGGCGCCGCCGATGCTCTGACCGAGCAGCACCTGCGGCTTGCCCTGCACTTCCGGCGCCTGGTCGAGCCAGGCAAAGGCTGCGTCGATATCCTGGTAGATCGCCGGCAGGCTCGGCGATCCCTCGGAGCGGCCGTAACCCCGATAGTCCAGCAACAACACCTGGTAGCCCTGGGCCGGCAGCCACCAGCTACCGCCCAGATGGCTGGCGACATTGCCGCCGTTGCCATGCAGGTGCAGCACCGTTCCCTTCACTTCAACGCCCGGTTTGGCCGGCAGCCACCAGGCATGCAGGCGCGTGCCGTCGGCGGCGGTGAGCTGGATGTCGCGATATTCCAGCTTGGCCTTCTCCGGCGTGAAGGGCAGGTGTTTGTCCGGGTAGAACAGCAGCGAGCTGCAACCTTGCAGGAGCAGGGCAAGGAGGATCAGCAGAGTGCGGGAAGCGGGCATGTGTATTTCCTTCCTGAAACATCACAGGCCAGCCCTGCGGGCTGGTTGGCGAAATCGAGTGTTGCAAGTAACTGCATTGCCCGTAGGAGCTGGCTTGCCAGCGAATGGCTCCTTTTCGCTAGCAAGCTAGCTCCTACAAGGCTCTTGGGCCGACGGTCGATCTCTGGCAGCAGACCTAACCAACGAATGCGCTCCTACAGGCCGCCCCTTCAGGGTGGTTAGAGGATATTGGCGTAGTCCGCCTCGATGCGCTCCAGGCTCAGGTGGTTGAGGAAGTTGGAGAAGCACATCCAGGCCGACAGTGCGTTGAGGTCGCGGAACTGTGGCGGCAGGTACTTCGGCGGCACCACCAGCCCTTCGTCCACCAGCTGGCGCAGGGTGCGGGTGTCTTCCAGGGTGGTCTTGCCGCAGAACAGCAGCGGGATCTGTTCCAGCTTGCCCTTGCGCACCGCGAGCTGGATGTAGTTGTAGATCAGGATGAAGCCCTTCAGGTACGACAGGTCCTTGGTGAAGGGCAAGCCGCCCGGCAATGAACCACGGAAGGCGCGGCTGGCGCTGCCGTAGCTTTCTTCCGTGCTGTAACCCTGCTCGCGATAGAAGTGGTAGACGTCGAGGAAATCGGCGCCCTCCTCCGCCATGTGGATGGCGCGGGTGCGGTTGGTCAGCCGGCGCAGGCGCGTTGGATAGGAGGCGAAGGCGATCACCTCCATCAGGATCGCCAGGCCTTCCTGGGTCACGGTGGAGGACGGCGGGCCCTTGGAGAGGAAGGTGCAGATCGGCTGGTTCTGACCGTTCAGGGTGGTGCCCACGTGCACCAGCCCTTCGTGGACTTCCAGGGCGCGTACATCGCGCTCGTTGAACATCGCGTCGGCGCGGATCTTGATGTAGTCGGCACCCGCCGCCGCGTCGGCGACGATGCCATCGGACTCGAACACGCGGATGGTGTCATCGCCGAACACCGGCCCCAGCCGGCTCTGCAACAAGTCCACAGCGTCCTTGGCGGTGAGGGTCTTGGCCTCGTCCTTGAGGTCGCCGCGATCAGCGATGTTGTTCAGGTAGTCCGAGAGCATCAGGCCGAGGTCGGCCAGGGTCGGGTCCCCGGCGTGGAAGGCATCGGAGGCGGCGCCGTAGAGTTCCTGGGAAATCAGGCCGAAATCCGCAGTGCCACGCGCTTCGAGCATGCGGATCACCATGCGGTATTCCTTGCACATGCGTCGCATGATCTGGCCCACCGGGTTGAACTGGCCCAGGTGGCGGGTGATGTCGCGCTCGATGTTCTGGAATTCCAGCTTCTTTTCCGTCGAGTCGAAGGCCAGCGGACGGCTCTCGTAGTAGGCGCGGTCCACCGCAGGCATGGACTTGCCCTTGTGCTTGAGGAAGCCCTGACGGACGCTGTCGTCCCATTTCACGGCATCCAGCACGCGGATCGGCGTCTGCGCCTGGACGATGCGGTCGGACAGCGCGCGAATGGTTTTCTGGTAGTCGTCGGGCAGCTTGCGACGGGACATCGGCGGCTTACTCCTCGGCAGCGCGCTGGTAGCGCGCCACTTCAACGAAGACGTCGGAGTTAGCCGGGTCATCCAGCCAGCCGAAGACGACGTCCAGCGGGCTGGTGATGAGCACGCCGTCGCCATCCGGCATTTCCACGGGCTGGCCCTGGAACTTGCCTTCCTGCATTTCCTGCTCGATGCGCTCGACATCCAGGTTGTAGACCACCAGCTCGTTGTCGGTGGTCAGCTCGAAACCGGCGATGGCGAAATTGGCGCCGAACTTCTTCGGTACGCCGGCGGAGAGGTACCAGCGGCGACCATGGTGGGCAACGGTGAAGCCGAACTCCTCCATGCCTTCCAGGTTGTCCTTGCTGCCGTCGAAGCTGCGTGCCTTGTACAGGTTGGAGCCAGCGCGGCTGATCTCCAGGTATTGACGCTCGCCCCACTCATCCTTGCGGGTCCAATCCCCGAGAAGGGGAATGGGGGCCGGCTCGTTGGCCGGGATGGGATCCTTGAAGGTGACCAGGCAGCCGCCCAACAGCAGGAATGACAGGGCAACCACGGCACGCCAGACGTTCATCTCGCTCTCCTTGTGATAACGAAAAACCCCGCCTCAGCGGGGTTCGATCTACGCGCCTAGAGTCCCATCACCAGATACAGGTAGCGTTTCAGGACGGCTCGCATCTCGTCGATGTCGAGGTTTTCCACCCCATCGAGAAGGCCCTGATATTCCATCCGCAGAATGACAGCCGTCAACACCTTGGCGTCTTCAGTGGGTTCGGCCGAGCCCAATACCTGGAAGAAATGCTCCGCGCCCTGCGAGAGTATCTTGCGATGTGCGTCAGCAAGATTACGAAGCCCCGCATTGAGCAACGCTTCCTGGCGGAAGGCATGCTCGGCCAGGAGCTGGTCGCGGTTCTCTTCGAGTTGGCTGCGCACGTACTGGATGGCCAGTTCGACGATCTGGTCGGTCATCGCACGACGCGAGTCGCCGTCGCGAGTGAGCGCCGCGGCCATGGCCTGGAGGTCGTCCTCCACGTTGGCCCAGAAAGCCGCCATCACCGCCGAACTGCGCTCCACGAACTGGGCGAAGGTGTCGGTGATCAGGTCATTGATGTCCTTGAAGTAATAGGTGGTGGCCGAGAGCGGCACCTGGGCCTCTGCGGCAACGGCCCGATGGCGCACCGCCCTCACGCCGTCGCGGACGATGATGCGCATGGCGGCATCGAGGATCGCCTGGCGCCGCTGCTCGCTGCCCTGGCGACTGGCCTTTCGACCCTGGTATTTCACGCTTTCGGCGACCGCGCTGGCTACGCGGGCGGCACTGTCACTGCGCGACGACTGGTTCAAGACAGGAAACCCTCCGAACTCACTCAAAGTGAAGTGTTGACCATTTATCCGGCTAATCAATGCGGGATCTGGCGAGATTGTGGCTCTGTCGACCCTGACGAGCGCCTTGTAGGAGCAGCACCGGGGGCAAAAGGTTCGCGTGCCGGACGCCAGCCAAGAAAAAACCGCCCGAAGGCGGTTTTTCTTGTTACTCCAGGGTCAAGCCTGCGGGCGCATGTGCGGGAACAGGATGACGTCACGAATAGACGGCGAATTGGTCAGCAACATCACAAGGCGGTCGATACCGATGCCTTCACCAGCGGTGGGCGGCATGCCGTATTCGAGCGCGTTGACGAAGTCGGCGTCGTAGTGCATCGCTTCGTCGTCACCGGCGTCCTTCTCCTTGACCTGCAGCATGAAGCGCTCGGCCTGGTCTTCGGCGTCGTTCAGCTCGGAGTAGGCGTTGGCGATCTCGCGGCCACCAATGAACAGCTCGAAGCGGTCGGTGACGCTCGGGTCCTGGTCGTTGCGGCGCGCCAGCGGGGAGACTTCGAACGGGTACTGGGTGATGAAGTGCGGCTGCTCCAGCTTGTGCTCCACCAGTTCCTCGAAAATCATCACCTGCAGCTTGCCCAGGCCTTCGTGGCCGAGGACCTTGGCACCGGCTTTCTTGGCGATGGCGCGGGCCTTCTCGACATCGTTCAGGTCGGCCGCGGTGAGCTCCGGGTTGTACTTGAGGATGGCGTCGAACACGGACAGGCGGGCGAACGGCTCGCCGAAGTGGAAGACCTTGTCGCCGTAGGGCACGTCGGTGCTGCCGAGCACGGCCTGGGCCAGCTCGCGGAACAGT
Organism: Pseudomonas sp. BN411; assembly: GCF_029871235.1. GTDB lineage: Bacteria > Pseudomonadota > Gammaproteobacteria > Pseudomonadales > Pseudomonadaceae > Metapseudomonas. The sequence continues at coordinate 226,029 of NZ_SSOM01000067.1, read as the reverse complement.
TCCTCGGTCAGGTCCATGTTGTCTTCGTAGTCGGCGTACGCCTGGTAGAACTCGAGCATGGTGAACTCGGGGTTGTGCCGGGTCGAAACGCCTTCGTTACGGAAGTTGCGGTTGATCTCGAAGACCTTCTCGAAGCCACCGACTACCAGGCGCTTGAGGTACAGCTCCGGCGCGATACGCAGGAACATGGCCATGTCCAGGGCGTTGTGGTGGGTGGCGAACGGCTTGGCCGCGGCGCCGCCGGGGATGGTCTGCAGCATCGGGGTTTCCACTTCGAGGAAACCACGGTCGGACAGGAAGCGGCGGATGTGGGCGATGACCTGGGAACGCACGCGGAAGGTGTTGCGGGTTTCCTCGTTGACGATCAGGTCGACGTAGCGCTGGCGATAGCGCTGCTCGGTGTCGGTCAGGCCGTGGTGCTTGTCCGGCAGCGGGCGCAGGGACTTGGTCAGCAGGCGCACGCTGGTCATTTCGACGTACAGGTCGCCCTTGCCGGAACGGGCCAGGGTGCCTTCGGCGCCGATGATGTCGCCCAGGTCCCAGGTCTTGATCTCGGCCAGGGTCTCTTCCGGCAGGGTCTTGCGGTTCACGTATGCCTGCAGACGGCCGCTGCTGTCCTGCAGAACGATGAAGGAGCCGCGGTTGAGCATGATGCGACCGGCGACCTTGACCGGGATGGCTGCGGCTTCCAGCTCTTCCTTGGTCTTGTCGGCATACTGTTTCTGCAGGTCCGCGAAATAGTCGGCGCGGCGGAAGTCATTGGGGAAGGCGATGGCCTTGGCTTCGCGCACAGCGGCAAGTTTTTCCTTGCGCTGGGCGATCAGCTTGTTTTCTTCCTGTTGCAGTTCGTGCTGGTCGAGTTGTTGGTCGCTCATGGTCGTCTATCTGCCTGGCGTCAATTTCAAAAGAAGGTAACCGTAGGAGCGAGCTTGCTCGCGAAGCTCTTCGACGCGAGCAAGAACTAGGCGTCCCCCTCGCTCCTACAAAAGCGGCTCCGCGTCAGAGCCCTTGTTTGAGGCTGGCCTCGAGGTATTCGTCCAGATCGCCGTCCAGCACCTTGTCGCAGTCGCTGCGCTCGACGCCGGTGCGCAGGTCCTTGATCCGCGACTGGTCGAGTACGTAGGAGCGAATCTGGTGGCCCCAGCCGATGTCGGACTTGGTGTCTTCCAGGGCCTGGGACGCGGCGGTGCGCTTCTGCATTTCCTGCTCGTACAACTTGGCCCGCAGCATTTTCATGGCGGTGTCCTTGTTGGCGTGCTGGGAGCGTTCGTTCTGGCACGCCACCACGGTGTTGGTCGGTACGTGGGTGATACGCACCGCGGAGTCGGTGGTGTTCACGTGCTGACCGCCCGCGCCGGAGGAGCGGTAGGTGTCGATGCGCAGGTCGGACGGGTTGATCTCGATCTCGATGTTGTCGTCGATTTCCGGCGAGACGAACACCGCAGTGAACGAGGTGTGGCGACGGTTGCCGGAGTCGAACGGGCTCTTGCGCACCAGGCGGTGCACGCCGATCTCAGTGCGCAGCCAACCGAAGGCGTACTCGCCCTTGATATGCACGGTGGCGCCCTTGATGCCGGCGACTTCGCCTGCGGACAGTTCGATGATGGTGGCGTCGAAGCCGCGCTTGTCGGCCCAGCGCAGATACATGCGCAGCAGCATGTTGGCCCAGTCCTGGGCTTCGGTGCCGCCGGAGCCGGCCTGGATGTCCAGGTAGGCGTTGTTCATGTCCATCTCGCCGCTGAACATGCGGCGGAATTCCAGCTTCTCGAGGATCTCGCGCAAGCGCTCGACTTCGGTGGCGACGTCGTTGACCGCGCTTTCGTCGTCCTCTTCGACCGCCATGTCCAGCAGGTCGCGGGAATCGGACAGGCCGCCGGTGAGGTCGTCCAGAGTTTCGACGATCTGCGCCAGTTGGGCGCGCTCACGGCCGAGGTTCTGGGCGTATTCGGGATTGTTCCAGACGTTGGGGTCTTCGAGTTCGCGGTTTACTTCGACGAGACGATCATGCTTCTGATCGTAGTCAAAGATACCCCCGAATAGAGAGGGTGCGATCGGAGAGGTCCTTGATGCTGTTCAGGATCGGGTTGATTTCCATGGCTGGAAGCTCTCGCTGGCAAAACTTTCGGAAAAGCCGGCGAGTATACCCGAGTCACCGAATGCCGGCAGCATACCGGCCACGAATTGCGCCGATCCGGCGACGCACGGGCCCGCCCGGCGTCGCCTCCCCCGTCAGGGCCTGGCGTCAGCCACCACCATGCCCACCTGGTTGCGGCCGTTGTTCTTGGCCTGGTACAGCCCCTGGTCGGCCATGTCCACCAGTACCAGGGAAGCCTGGCCGGTCTTCGGCGTCAGCGTGGCGACGCCGATGCTGACGCTCAGCACCGAACCCGGCGCCGGCATGTCGTGGTGGATGCCCAAGGCCTCCACCGTGCGCCGCACCTTCTCCGCCAGCAGGCGCGCGCCGCCAGCGGCGGTGCCCGGCAGGACCATGGAGAACTCTTCGCCGCCATAGCGCGCGGCCATGTCCGTGGCACGGCTGCAGCAGGCGCGGATCGCTTCGGCGACCCGGCGCAGGGCATCGTCGCCGGCCACATGGCCGAAGTTGTCGTTGAAGGCCTTGAAGTGGTCGACGTCGATCATCATCAGCGACAGTTCGCTCTGCTCGCGCAGCGCGCGGCGCCACTCCATGTCCAGGTACTCGTCGAAGTGGCGGCGGTTGGACAGGCCGGTGAGGCCGTCGGAGTTCATCAGCCGCTGCAGCACCAGGTTGGTTTCCAGCAACTGCTGCTGGCTTTCCCGCAAGGCGCGGTAGGCCTCGTCGCGCTGCAGCAGGGTGACGAAGGAGCGGGAGTGGTAGCGGATACGCGCCACCAGCTCGATGGCGTCGGGCAGCTTGACCAGGTAATCGTTGGCCCCGGCGGCAAAGGCCGCGCTCTTCACGGTGGGCTCTTCCTTGGTCGAGAGGACGATGATCGGCACATCGCGCAGGGCCGGCACGCCACGGAATTCGGCCAGCAGGCTGAGGCCGTCGACGCCGGGCATCACCAGGTCGAGGAGGATCACCGTCGGCTTGATCTGCTGGGCCGTGGCGATGGCCTGCAGGGGATCGGCGCAGAAATGGAAGTCGATTTCCGGCTCGCCGACCAGCGCGCGGCGCACGGCCTCGCCGATCATCGCCTGGTCGTCCACCAGGAGGACCATCACCCCGCTACCGCCTGGGGAGGTCTCATCCATCTGACTGCGATAAGGGTATTGCATATGACTCTCCGGGCCCGTCGGGCCAAGCTTGATGCTTCGAATTCAACCGATCGCCTCGACCAGCCGGGGCGCGATGCGCTCCAGGGCGAGTATTTCCACCGCCGCGCCGATGGCTGCGGCAGCCTTGGGCATGCCATAGACGGCGCAACTGGCCTGGTCCTGGGCGATGGTCAGGAACCCCTTGTCGCGCATGCGCTTGAGGCCTTCCGCGCCATCACGGCCCATGCCGGTGAGCAGCACGCCAATGGCCTCGCCCGTCCAGTGCTCCACCAGGCTGTCGAAGAAGACGTCGATGGATGGACGGTATACATGGCTGGTGGGCTCGGCGGTATAGGCCAAGGTGCCATTCTTCAGCAGCCGCAGGTGATTGTTGGTGCCGGCCAGGAGAACAGTCCCCGGCTGCGGCGGCTCACCCTCCCGCGCCAGGCGGACGGGGAGCCTGGACTCACTGGCCAGCCAGTCGGCCATGCCGGCGGCGAAGACCTCGTCCACGTGCTGGACCAGTACCACGGAGGCCGAGAAATCCGCCGGCAACTGCTTGAGCAATTGCGCCAGGGACGCCGGACCGCCGGCGGAGGCGCCGATCGCCACCAGGCGTTGACCGCCGCGGTACTGGGCTATGGGCTCGGCGGCGCCACGGCCACGGATATCGCGCTGCCCCATCAGCCAGCTGATGTTCTGGATCTTGCGCAGCAACTGCGCGGCTTCCTGGGCCTGGCCGCTACCAAGCCCCGGGGTGTTCACTGCGTCCAGGGCACCGTAGCCCATGGCTTCGAACACCCGGTGCACATTCTGCTCGATGTCCACGGTGACGATGAGGATGGCGCAGGGGCTGCGGGCCATGATCTGGCGGGTCGCCTCGACCCCGTCCATCACCGGCATCAGCAGGTCCATCAGCACGACGTCCGGCACGTCCCGGCAGCAGCATTCCACCGCTTCGGCGCCGTTGACCGCGACCCAGGCGATCTGGTGCGCCGGCTCCAGGGCAAGGGCCCGGCGCAGCGCTTCCACCGCCAGGGGCATGTCGTTGACTATCCCTATCCTCACCCTTGCGCCTCCCCGATCAGCATGACCACCGCATCCAGCAACGCTTCGTCATGGAAGCTGGCCTTGGCCAGATAATAGTCGGCGCCGGCATCCAGGCCGCGACGACGGTCCTCTTCACGATCCTTGTAGGACACCACCATCACCGGCAGGGACTGCAGGCGATTGTCGCGACGCACCAGGGTGACCAGCTCGATGCCGTCCATGCGCGGCATGTCGATATCGGTGATGAGCAGGTCGAAATGCTCGGAACGCAAAGCGTTCCAGCCGTCCATGCCATCCACCGCCACGGCCACGTCGTAGCCGCGCCCCGCCAGCAGCTTGCGTTCCAGCTCGCGCACGGTGAGGGAGTCGTCCACCACCAACACGCGCTTGCGCTGGGCCCCCGCGCCCTGGCGCCCGCTGCGGTCGACCCGCTCCAGACGGCCGCTGCCGAGCAGCTTGCCGACGGACTTCAGCAGGTCCTCGACGTCGAGGATCAGCACCGGCCGGCCATCGTCCAGCAGCGCCCCGGCAGACAGGTCCTGGACCTTGCCCAGGCGCGGGTCCAGCGGCATCACCACCAGCGTGCGCTCGCCGAGGAAGCGTTCCACGGCCACGCCGTAGCAAGTGTCGCGCTCACGGATCAGCACCACCGGGATGCCGTGCTCGTCGCGCTTGCCTTCGCTGCACTGGAGAATCTGGCTGGCCGAAACCAGCCCCACGTGCCGGCCCTCGTGCCAGAAATGCTGGCGGCCTTCGAGCTGGACAATGTCCTCGTGCTGCAGCCGGGTCATGCGTTCGATATGGGCCAGCGGGAAGGCATAGGCCTCGCCACCCACCTCCACCACCAGGCTGCGCACCACCGACAGGGTCAGCGGCACTTCGATATGGAAGGTGGCGCCCTGTCCGCTGCGCTGCTCCATGCGCACGCTGCCACGCAACTGGCGCACCATGTGCTGCACCGCGTCCAGGCCGACGCCGCGCCCGGACACTTCGGTGACCTGGTCGCGCATGCTGAAACCCGGCAGGAAGAGGAAAGCCAGCAGCTCCTCCTCGGTCATCCGCATCGCGGTTTCGAGGTTGGCGAACTGACGCGCGACCACCGCGTCGCGCAGGCGCTCCAGGTCGACCCCAGCGCCATCGTCGACCAGTTCCAGCAAGAGCATCCCGGCGTGGTGACGGGCATGCAGGCGGATCACGCCCTCCTCCGGCTTGCCCAGGCGCACGCGTACCTGCGGGCTCTCGATGCCGTGGTCGACGGCATTGCGCAGCAGGTGCGTCAGGGGCGCTTCCAGGCGCTCCAGTACGTCGCGATCGACCTGGGTGGTTTCGCCACTCACGTCCAGCCGCACCGGTTTGCCCAGGGAGCGGCCAAGGTCACGGACCATCCGCGCCTGCCCCGCCAGCACGTCAGCGAAGGGCCGCATGCGCGAAGCCAGGGCGGCGTCGTAGAGCAACTGGGCGCGCTGGCCGCCCTGCCAACCGAACTCGTCGAAATCGGTCATGTAGCCGGCGAGCATCTGCTGGCATTCGCCAAGCAGTTGCCGCGCCTCGCCCAGCATGGCCTGGGCCTGCGGGTCCAGGGAGCCGTCCAGCACCGATTCGCGGGCCACGTCCAGCGCCCGGCTGGCGCTGGCCTGGAGGCGTTTGAGGCGATGCAGGGCGTCGTTCAGCGGCTTGATGCGCTGGAATTCCACCAGCGATTTGCTGGAGATATCCAGCAGGTGATCGAGGCGCTCCGCGCTGACCCGCAGCACGCGGTCGCGGGCCTCGCTGGCCGTCTCGGCGGGCGCGGGTGCCTCCACCTCACGCTGCACAGGCTCCGCTGGAGGAGGCGGCGGGGGCGGTTCGGGAACCGGTGCTGGGGGAATGACCGGCTCGATGAGTTGCTGGGTCGGCGGCGACTCCTCCACGGACCGCCCCTGCAACCGGGTAATCAGCGCTTCGATGGCATCGCGCCCGGCGCTCTCCGCCCAACCGGCCTCAGCGCCGACGCGCAGCAGCAGGTCGGAGCCCTGCAACAGCGCGTCGATATTGTCCGGCTGCAAGCGCACATGGCCCTGGCGGGCGGCCTCCAGCAGGTCTTCCATCACGTGGGCGACCCTTACCCCGGCATCCAGCCCGACGATCCTCGCCGCGCCCTTCAGGGAGTGGGCCGCACGCATGCAGGCTTCCAACTGGTCGGCCTGGGCTGGATTGCGTTCGAGCACCAGCAGCCCGGCGTTGAGCACCTGGGTCTGGGCTTCCGCCTCCAGCCGGAACAGTTCCAGCAGGGACGCATCGCGCATCTGGTCCGGGGTCATGCCAGGCTCCTTGCCATGGCCTGCAGCAGCAGGCCCTCATCCAGCAGCGTGATACTGCGCTCGCGCCACTGCACGACGCCCGAGGCGAACTGGCGGGCGGCCAGGTCCGGCGCGCGGCCGGGGTCGACCACTGCATCCAGGGGAATGCCGTGGATACCATCCACTTCATCCACCGGCGCCACCAGCGGTCCACCCTGGCTGGCGAAAATCAGCATTCGCGGCACCACACGGCGCTCGCCATTCACCTCGGAGCCCTTCTCCAACCCCAGCAGCTCCACCAGGGACAGACAGGCCACCAGGGCACCGCGTACGTTGGTCACCCCCAGCAGGGCCAAGGCGCGCTGGTGCGGCAGGGAATGGATGGGGTTGAGCGCCGCCACCTCCACCAGGCTGCGGGTGGCGATTCCCAGCCATTGTTCACCCAGGCGGAACACCAGGGTGGAACGGCGTTCACGGCCATCCTCTTCGGCATCATCAACGACGCCGGTGATGTCTTCGCGAATCAGCGCATAGCGGTCGAGCAACAAGGTGGCGGCTGCAGCATGCACCTCGCAATTGCGGCAATGCACATGAGCGGCCAGGCGCTCACAGGATTTGTCGCCATGGATGCCGATGCGATTCCAGCAGTCGTCCACCGCCGGCAACTGGTCGCCGGCAATCAGGGGCAAGCGGTTATCGGCCATGGTTGTTCACTCCCCGGCTGGCACGCTGTTGCAAGCGCTGTGCGCCGGCCCGGTCACCCCGGGCGGCGAGCAGTGCCGCCAGATGGGCCAGTGCTTCGGCGTGCTGCGGCGCGAGGTAAAGCGCCTTGCGATAATAGTCCTGCGCCTCATCCACCTTGCCGGCCACGTCGCTGAGCAGCCCGAGCCAGTAGAAGACGTCCGCCGAGGGGCCATGGGCGGCGAGGAAGGCTTCGCAGGCACTGCGCGCTTCCTCGCTGCGGCCGCTGTTGGCCAGGCTGGCAATCGTCGCGAGGGCGGCTTCAGGCCCTGCGCCATCGGCCTTGGCCTTGGGCAGCTCGGGCTTCGGCAGTGGCGCACGCGGCCTGGCCGGCGCCCGGCTGGGCACTGGCGCGGCGACGACAGGAGCGGGTGCCGGGATGCGGACCTTGGCCGGTTTGGCGGCGACCTGCGGCGGCGCATTGCGGAACACGAAGGCCTGTGGATAACCCAGCGGCTGCATGCCCTGTTGGCTGAGCAGGCTGGCCTCGGCGGGGCCGATGAACATCGCACCGTCGCGCTGCATCAGGCGTTTCAGCACCTCCAGCACGGCGCTCTGGGTCGGCCGGTCGAAGTAGATCAGCAGATTGCGGCAGAACACGAAATCGTAGGGCTGCTCCCCGGCGAGCAGCCCGGGCTCCAGCAGGTTGCCACGCAGGAAACGCACCTTGGACGCCACCTGCTGGGCCACGGCGTGGCCCTCGCCCGAAGGCAGGAAGTAGCGGTCGCGAAAGCCCAGGTCCTCGCCCCTGAACGAGTTGCGCCCGTACACGCCCTGGCGCGCCCGCTCCAGCACCCGCTCGCTGATATCCATCGCGTCCACCTGGAACAGCCCCGGAGCCAGACCGGCGTCGAGCAGCGCCATGACGATGGAAAACGGTTCCTCCCCCGTGGAACAGGGCAGGCTGAGGATGCGCAACGGGCGGCCACCCGCCAGCGCCGGCAGCCGCTCAAAGGCCAGGCGGCCGAGGGCGGCGAAGGATTCGGGATAGCGGAAGAACCAGGTTTCCGGCACCACCACTGCTTCCACCAGCGCCTGCTGTTCGGCGGGCGAAGCATTCAAGGTGGTCCAGTAGGCGTCCTCGTCACGGCTGTCACAGGCGTGCATGCGCTGGCGCACGGCACGCTCGATCACCACCCGGCCGACGGACTCCGCCTCCAGGCCGATGCGGTTCTTCAGCAGGGTTTCGAAGCGCTCGATCATGCCGCGCCCTCCGTGGCCGGGAACAGCAAGGCGCGCACCTCGTCCGGCAGCAGGTCGGCAACGCGAATGCGCTGCACAAGGCCATCGGCGGCCTGGTAGACCGGCCCCAGGTAGCGCGCGCCACCCTGTTCCAGGCCGTAGTCGCGGAACTCTTCCGGACGGCAGCGCAGGGTATCGGTGGCCTGCTCCAGGATGAGCCCGAGCCAGCGGCTCTGCCCCTCCAGCGGGTAATCCACCAGCACCAGCCGGGTACTGGTGCGAGCCTGGGCCGGCTGGCCGAAGGCGAGTATTCCCAGGTCCAGCACTGGCACCAGCGCGCCACGGTGGGAAAACACCCCGGCGACCCACTCGGGCGCCTCAGGCACCTGTTTCAACTGGCGCAGCGGCAGGACCTCCACCACTTCATGGACGTCCAGCGCATAGCGATCGCCGCCCATGCGGAATTGCAGGTAGAGCCGGCCCCTGACGGTGCGGGCCGGCGCTCGGGTTCGACTCGGGCCCATGGCGCCGACTCAGACCTTGAAGCGGCTGACGCCGGTTCGCAGGCCGTTGGCCACCAGGTTCAGTTCGTCGATGGCGGAGCTGGCCTGGCGCAGGGATTCCACCGTCTGCCCGGTGGCCTCGCCCAGTTGCACCAGGGCCTGGTTGATCTGCTCGGCGCCGGTGGCCTGGGCCTGCATGCCCTCGTTGACCATCTGCACACGCGGTGCCAGCGCCTGCACCTGCTGGATGATCTGCGACAGCTGCTCGCCCACCTGCCCTACTTCGGCGATGCCGCGACGGACTTCCTCGGAGAACTTGTCCATGCCCATGACCCCGGCGGACACCGCCGACTGGATCTCGCGCACCATCTGCTCGATGTCGTAGGTGGCCACGGCGGTCTGGTCGGCCAGACGGCGCACTTCGGTCGCCACCACGGCAAAGCCACGGCCGTACTCGCCGGCCTTTTCCGCCTCGATGGCAGCGTTCAGGGACAGCAGGTTGGTCTGGTCGGCCACCTTGACGATGGTGGTGACCACCTGATTGATGTTGCCGGCCTTCTCATTGAGGATCGCCAGCTTGGCGTTCACCAGCTCGGCGGCGCCCATCACCTGGTGCATGGTGTCTTCCATGCGCGCCAAGCCAAGCTGGCCGGAACCGGCGAGGATGGAGGTCTGCTCGGCGGTGCCGGACACCTCGGCCATGGTGCGCACCAGGTCGCGGGAGGTGGCGGCGATTTCCCGCGAAGTGGCGCCAATCTCAGTGGTGGTGGCAGCGGTTTCGGTGGCGGTTGCCTGCTGCTGCTTGGACGTCGCGGCGATCTCGGTAACCGAGGTGGTCACCTGCACGGCAGAGCGCTGCGCCTGGGACACCAGGGTCTTGAGCTCTTCGGCCATGCTGTTGAAGCCGGTCTCGATGGCGTTGAATTCGTCCTGGCGCTTGAGGTCCAGGCGGGTGGACAGGTCGCCGCCACCCATGACCCGCAAGGTATCGACGATGCCGCCCACCGGGCGGGTGATCGCGCGCATCAGCAGCAAGCCGCAAACAGCCGCCGCGGCGATCGCCAGAATCATGGCAAGCAGCATGCTGCGCTCGGCATTGCGCACCGAGGTGATGATCTCGGTGATCGACGCCTCGCTCATCTCGCGGTTAATTTCGATCAGTTCGTTGAGGTGCTGACGGCCTTCGCCCCACCGCTCCACCAGAACGCCTTCGAACGTGGCACGGGCCGTGTCGAGCTTGCCTTCTTTAAGATCTGCCAGCGCCTGGGCCTGATGCGCCCCATACACCTTGCGGATGTCGGTGAACTTCTTGAACTGTTCGCGATCGGCATCGGCGGTAATGGTGCGGTCGTAGGCCTCGATCATCTCATCGAGCTGGACGTTGCTCTCATCCAGGTCCTTGCGGCCGGTGTGATAGATGGTGCTGCCCGAATCGCCGTCGCGGTGCAGCAGGGCCTGGGTACGCAGGAGGTTGTCGGTCCAGCCACTGCGAATCTTGCTGATGTAGTACATGCCGGGTACGGAATCGGTCAGGACCCGATCACCCTCATGCTCGATATTCCTCAGCTGCATGTAGGACATGCCGGCCATCAACAGCATGATGGCGATGATCACCGCGAAACTTGCCTGGATACGCAAGCGAACAGTCCAGTTCTTCACATTCTTCCCCGTTACCAGTGCCTGGATTCTTGCTGGCCTGCGGCCAATGGCGGCGACTCTAGTGGCAAGGCCATGCGCTAGCAAGCGCAAGGATTAGGCACATTTATGTCGCCAGAAAGCTGCCGGTCCGCGGCACTTGGGGAGTTTGGCAGAAAGTTGCCGATTTGCAGGAGGGGATTGGAAGGGTGAGCGCGTGGGGAGCGAATTCAGCATAGGTAGGAGCGAGGGGGACGCCGAGTTCTTGCTCGCGAACAGTCGCGAGCACGAATCCTTCGCGAGCAAGCTCGCTCCTACAGAGGAACGTGCCGGCGGCCGGTCAGGCCAGCTCCTGCCGAACCTGACGCTCAAGCTCGACCTTGAGCCCCGGATCGAGACGCAGCTGGCGGGCCAGCTCTTCGAGGTAGGCGCGCTCCATGAAGTGTTCCTCGTCCACCATCAGCACGCTGGCCAGGTACATCTCGGCGGCCATTTCCGGCGTGGTGGCGGCGCGGGCCACCTCGGCGGGGTCCAGCGGCTTGTTCAGTTCGGCGTCCAGCCAGTAGCGCAGTTCGGCGTCCTGGGTCAGTTTGGCCAGCTCTTCCTCTATCAACTGGCGTTCGCGGGCATCCACATGGCCATCGGCCTTGGCCGCCGCCACCAGCGCTTTGAGGATGGCCTGGCTGTGCTGCTCGGCCTGGGGCGCGGGCAGGCGGTCGAGGGTGCGGGGCTCGTTCTGCGGAGCCGTCGCCTGCTGGGCCTGCCAGTTGCCGTAGGCCTTGTAGGCCAGCACACCAAGCGCCGCCAGGCCGCCATAGGTCAGCGCCTTGCCGCCCAGCTTGCGCGCGCTCTTGTTGCCCAGCAGCAGGCCCAGGGCTCCCGCCGCCAGGGCACCGCCGCCTGCGCCTTGGAGCAGGTTGCCGAGGTCGCTTCCATTGCCGGATTTGCTGGCGGATTTGCCGGCCGCCTTCTGTTGCAGCAGGTCCTGGCCGGATTTGAGCAGTTGGTCGAGCAGTCCGCGGGTAATCATCGATGCCTCCAGGTCATTCCAATTTCACAGATCGACCGACTCTAGCCGCAGGGATTCCTGGCGGCAGTTCGCAGAGTGCTTCGAGATATTGCTGCGGGTCCGCGGGGTGGCGAGATTCTGCATAACCATCTAAAAAAGCGAAACGCTCGTTCAGATTTCGATAAACCCTATTCTTCGGCCGCCATCCAGACGCGAACCACGCCCATGATGACCCTCCGCCAGATCCGCCACTTCATCGCCGTAGCCGAAACCGGCTCCATCTCCGCCGCGGCCCAGGCGGTGTTCATTTCCCAGTCCACCCTGACGCTGGCCATCCAGCAATTGGAAGAAGAGATCGGCGTCAGCCTGTTCAACCGTCACGCCAAGGGCATGTCGCTGACCCACCAGGGCCACCAGTTCCTGCGCCAGGCACACCTGATCCTCGCCACAGTGGAAAACGCCAAGCGCAGCCTGCAGCAGAGTACCGACCAGGTCGCCGGCAGCCTCACCATCGGCGTGACCAGCCTGGTGGCCGGCTACTACCTGGCCGACCTCATCACCCGCTTCCAACGCGCTTACCCCAACGTGAAGACCCGCGTGGTGGAGGACGAGCGCCCGTACATCGAGCACCTGCTGGTCAGCGGTGAGATCGATGTGGGCGTGCTGATCCTCTCCAATCTGGAAGACCGCCACGCGCTGCAGACCGAAGTGCTGACCCACTCCCCCCACCGCCTCTGGCTGCCGGCCCAGCACCCGCTGCTGGAGCGCGACAGCATCGCCCTGGCGGATGTGGCCGGTGAGCCGCTGATCCAGCTCAACGCCGACGAGATGGGCCTGCACACCCAGCGCATCTGGTCCCGCGCCGGGCTCACGCCCCAGGTCACCCTGCGCACCGCCTCGGTGGAAGCGGTGCGAAGCCTGGTGGCGGCGGGCCTCGGCCTGTCGATCCAGCCGGACATGACCTACCGCCCCTGGTCACTGGAGGGCGACATCATCGAGGCCCGCCCGCTGGTGGACCTGGGCGCCCCACTGGACGTGGGCCTCGCCTGGCGACGGGGCACCGCGCGCCCGGCCCTGGTGGACCCCTTCATCACCGTGGCGCGGGAACAGCCGAACAACCGCAGGCTTTCGATTTAATCGAACGCTACTTTCAATATTTAGAATTTGTCGACCTCCAGCCCGGCCTCTAGTCTCTCCTTCCCATAAGCAGAGGCATGTCGGGCTCCAAGGAGCACGGGATGACCACAGAACAAAAGTCCGAGAAGAAAAGAGCCAGTAAGATGACCGGCGCCACCAGCACCCCGACCCTGCACACCGAACTGCTGATCGACGGCCAGCTCGTCATCGGCGAAGGGTTGGCCGAGCCGATCATCAACCCCGCCAGCGGCGAAACCCTGGTGGCCATCGCCGAAGCCTCCATCGAGCAGGTGGAAGTCGCCGTCGCCGCCGCCCATCGCGCCTTCACCAGCTGGTCGCGTACCACGCCCGCGCAACGCGCCACCGCCCTGCTGGCCATTGCCGACGCCATCGAGAAACGCGCCGATCAGCTTTCCCGCCTGGAAGCCCTGAACTGCGGCAAGCCTCTGCACCTGGCGCGCCAGGACGACATCCCCGCCACCGCCGACGTATTCCGCTTCTTCGCCGGCGCCGTGCGCTGCCAGCAGGGCCAGCTCGCCGGTGAGTACGTGCCCGGCCACACCAGCCTGGTGCGCCGCGACCCGGTGGGCGTTGTGGCGTCCATCGCCCCCTGGAACTACCCGCTGATGATGGCGGCCTGGAAGATCGCCCCGGCGCTGGCTGCCGGCAATACGCTGATCTTCAAGCCCTCAGAGCACACACCGCTGTCCATTCTGGCCCTCGCGCCGGCGCTGGCGGAAATACTCCCGCCGGGGGTGATCAACATCCTCTGTGGCGGCGGCGACAGTGTCGGCAGCCAGTTAGTGGGCCACCCGCGCGTGCGTATGGTGTCGCTGACTGGCGACATCGTCACCGGCCAGAAGATTCTCCAGACCGCCGCGCGCACCCTGAAGCGCACCCACCTGGAACTGGGCGGCAAGGCTCCCGTGATCGTCTGTAATGACGCCGACATCGATGCCGTGGTCCAGGGCGTGCGCACCCACGGCTACTACAACGCCGGGCAGGACTGCACCGCCGCCTGCCGCATCTACGCCCAGGCCGGCATCCACGACCGCCTGGTGAGCGAACTGGGCGAGGCCGTGGCCAGCCTGCGCTTTGCCCGCAAGCGTGACCTGGACAACGAAATGCCCCCGCTGATCAGCTCGCGCCAGCGCGACCGCGTGGCCAGCTTCGTCGAGCGCGCCCTGGGCCAGCCCCACATCGAACGCGTCACCGGCGCCGCCGTGCACTCCGGTGCGGGCTTCTACTACCAGCCCACCCTGCTGGCCGGCTGCAAGCAGCAGGACGAGATCGTCCAGCGCGAAGTCTTCGGCCCGGTGGTCACCGTCACCCGCTTCGACGACCTGGCCCAGGCCGTGGATTGGGCCAACGACTCCGAGTACGGCCTGGCGTCCTCCGTCTGGACGCAGAACCTGGACAAGGCCATGCAAGTAGCTGCACGGCTGCAGTACGGCTGCACCTGGATCAACACCCATTTCATGCTGGCCAGCGAGATGCCCCACGGCGGGCTCAAGCGCTCCGGCTATGGCAAGGACCTGTCCAGCGACTCGCTGCAGGACTACAGCGTGGTGCGCCACATTATGGCCCGCCACGGCACGGACCTCTGAGTGCCTGCCCATGGCCAGCTGCGCGTCGGCGATACAGCGTCAAGAACAGCCTCGAAATGCTCATTTGCAACAGCAAACTCCGCTTTCTCGACAGTTCTTTCCTCGTCTCGCTCTAGCTCGCAAGGCCATGAACAGGCTTGGAAAATTAGAAGGAACAAAGGCCTCTGAGGCCGGCTGTACCCGCTTCATCTGCCCCGACCAATAACGAAAAAGAGGGAACAACATGTCCGTGCGCAAAACCGCCCTGCTCAGCGCAGTGGCCACCGCCATCCTCGCCAGCGGCAGCCTGCAGGCCGCCGAAGCCCTGAAACAAGTCGGCGCCGGCGAAGGCCAGCTCGACATCATTGCCTGGCCCGGCTACATCGAGCGCGGCGAGTCGGACAAGAACTACGACTGGGTCACCCAGTTCGAGAAAGACAGCGGTTGCAAGGTCAACGTGAAGACCGCTGCCACCTCCGACGAGATGGTCAGCCTGATGGCCAAGGGCGGCTATGACCTGGTTACAGCCTCCGGCGACGCCTCCCTGCGCCTGATCTACGGCAAGCGCGTACAGCCGATCAATCCGGAGCTGATCCCCAACCTGAAGAACCTCGACCCGCGCCTGAAGGACGCGCCCTGGTTCACCGTCGACGGCAAGTCCTACGGCACCCCCTACCAGTGGGGCCCGAACCTGCTGATGTACAACACCAAGGCCTTCACCACGGCCCCGGACAGCTGGAGCGCGGTGTTCGAGCCGCAGCAACTGGCCGACGGCAAGGCCAACAAGGGCCGCGTGCAGGCCTACGACGGCCCGATCTACATCGCCGACGCCGCGCTCTACCTGAAGTCCGCCAAGCCGGAACTGGGCATCCAGGACCCGTACCAGCTGACCGAAGAGCAGTACACCGCCGTGCTCGACCTGCTGCGCAAGCAACATGGTCTGGTGCACCGCTACTGGCACGACGCGACCGTGCAGATGAGCGACTTCAAGAACGAAGGCGTGGCTGCCTCCAGCACCTGGGGCTACATGGCCAACACCCTGAAAGCCGAAGGTCAGCCTGTGGCCACCGTCGTGCCGAAGGAAGGCGTCACCGGCTGGGCCGACACCACCATGCTGCACGTCGATGCCAAGCACCCGAGCTGCGCCTACAAGTGGATGAACTGGTCGCTGGAGCCCAAGGTCCAGGGCGACGTCGCCGCCTGGTTCGGTTCCCTGCCCGCCGCCCCGGAAGGCTGCAAGGCCAGCGCCCTGCTCGGCGCCGAAGGCCGCACCACCAACGGCTTCGATCAGTTCGACAAGATCGCCTTCTGGAAAACCCCGCAGGCCGAGGGCGGCAAGTTCGTCCCGTATAGCCGCTGGACCCAGGACTACATCGCCATTATGGGCGGTCGCTGATAGCTCCCCTCTCCCGCTTGCGGGAGAGGGGCTGGGGGTGAGGGTAGCCAGGCATCGCTCGGTATTGCCCTCTCCCCAGCCCTCTCCCTGAAGGGAGAAGGAGTTTGTTCGTACTCGCCTGGAAACACCGAGCGGCTGACATAACCCTCATCCGCACGCGGCCCGCCTAGCCCTCTCCCAGAGCGAGAGGGAGTTTGTCCGAGCCACCTGAAATTCCCGCAGGGTCTCCACCGCGAGGCCCCGCCCAAGTCATGTCTTTTTTTTCGCGTCACCGGAGCACCACACCATGACACTTGCTGTCCAGTTCACTCAGGTTTCCCGCCAGTTCGGCGAGGTCAAGGCCGTCGACCGGGTATCCATCGATATCAAGGACGGCGAGTTCTTCTCCATGCTCGGCCCATCCGGCTCGGGCAAGACCACCTGCCTGCGCCTGATCGCCGGTTTCGAGCAGCCCACCTCGGGTTCCATCCGCATCCACGGTGAAGAAGCCGCTGGCCTGCCGCCCTACGAGCGCGACGTGAACACCGTGTTCCAGGACTACGCCCTGTTCCCCCACATGAACGTGCGCGAGAACGTCGCCTACGGCCTCAAGGTGAAGGGCGTGGCGAAGGCCGAGCGCCTGGCCCGCGCCGAGGAAGCCCTCGGTATGGTTGCCCTGGCCGGCTACGGCGACCGCAAGCCGGCGCAGCTGTCCGGTGGCCAGCGCCAGCGCGTGGCCCTAGCCCGCGCCCTGGTCAACCGCCCGCGTGTGCTGCTGCTGGACGAACCCCTCGGTGCCCTGGACCTCAAGCTGCGCGAGCAAATGCAGAGCGAGCTGAAGAAGCTGCAGCGCCAGCTCGGCATCACTTTCATCTTCGTCACCCACGACCAGGGTGAGGCGCTGTCCATGTCCGACCGCGTGGCCGTATTCAACAAGGGCCGCATCGAGCAGGTGGACACCCCGCGCAACCTCTACATGAAACCGGCCACGCCCTTCGTCGCCGAGTTCGTCGGTACCTCCAACGTGCTGCGCGGCGACGTCGCGCGTCAGCTCACCGGTGTCGAGCAGCCCTTCTCCATTCGCCCCGAGCACATCCGCTTCGCCCATGGCGAGCGCAACGGCAGCGATGTGGAAATCAGCGGCCTGCTTCACGACATCCAGTACCAGGGCGCCGCCACCCGCTACGAAATCCGCCTGGATAACGGCCAGAACCTCTGCATCAGCCTGCCCAACAGCCAGTGGCAGGACGCCGCGCCGCTGCACCAGCAGGGCCAGGTGGTCACCGCCCGCTGGGCGCGCGATGCCATGGTCCAGCTGACCGAGGGCGCGTGACATGGAACTGACCCTCAACGCCGAGCGGCCACGCGCCGCCAATGGCCTGATGCGCAGGTTCTCGGGCCTGCTCTATCGCCGGCCGACCCTGTACCTCTCGCTGCTGCTGGTGCCGCCGCTGCTGTGGTTCGGCGCCATCTACCTGGGCTCGCTGCTGACGCTGCTCTGGCAGGGTTTCTACACCTTTGACGACTTCACCATGTCGGTGTCGACGGACCTGACCCTGGTGAACTTCGGCGCACTGTTCCAGGCCGCCAACTTCGACATCATCGTGCGCACGCTGAGCATGGCCGTCGCCGTGTCCATCGCCAGCGCCGCCCTGGCCTTCCCCATCGCCTACTACATGGCGCGCTACACCACGGGCAAGACCAAGGCGTTCTTCTACATCGCGGTGATGATGCCCATGTGGGCCAGCTACATCGTCAAGGCCTACGCCTGGACCCTGCTGCTGGCCAAGGGCGGCGTGGTGATGTGGTTCGTCCAGGCGCTGCACCTGCAGCCCGTGCTGGAGCTGCTGCTGGGCGTGCCCGGCGTCGGCGGCAGCACCCTGTCCACCTCGCACCTCGGGCGCTTCCTGGTGTTCGTGTACATCTGGCTGCCGTTCATGATCCTGCCGATCCAGGCGTCCCTCGAGCGCCTGCCGCCGTCGCTGCTGCAAGCCTCGGCCGACCTCGGTGCGCACCCGCGCCAGACCTTCATGCAGGTGATCCTGCCGCTGTCCATTCCGGGTATCGCCGCCGGCTCGATCTTCACCTTCAGCCTGACCCTGGGCGACTTCATCGTGCCGCAGCTGGTAGGCCCGCCCGGCTACTTCATCGGCAGCATGGTCTACGCCCAGCAGGGCGCCATCGGCAACATGCCCATGGCCGCCGCCTTCACCCTGGTGCCGATCGTGCTGATCGCCGTTTACCTGTCCATCGTCAAACGTCTGGGGGCCTTCGATGCACTCTGAGAAAGCGTCCTGGGGCCTGAAAGCGGCCGCCTGGGGCGGGCTGGCATTCCTGCACATCCCGATCCTGATCATCTTCCTGTACGCCTTCAACACCGAAGACGCTGCCTTCAGCTTCCCGCCGCAGGGCTTCACCCTGCACTGGTTCAGCGTCGCCTTCGGCCGCGCCGACGTGGTGGAAGCGATCAAGCTGTCGCTGCAGGTGGCGGTCATCGCCACGCTGATCGCCACGGTGCTCGGCACCCTGGCGGCGGCCGCGCTGTACCGCCGCAGCTTCTTCGGCAAGGAAGGCATCTCGCTGATGCTGATCCTGCCGATCGCCCTGCCCGGCATCATCACCGGCATCGCCCTGCTCTCGGCGTTCAAGGGGCTGGGCATCGAGCCGGGGTTGCTGACCATCGTCATCGGTCACGCCACCTTCTGCGTGGTGATCGTCCACAACAACGTGATCGCGCGCTTCCGCCGCACCTCCCACAGCCTCATCGAAGCCTCGATGGACCTGGGCGCCGACGGCTGGCAGACCTTCCGCCACATCATCCTGCCGAACCTCGGCTCGGCCCTGCTGGCGGGCGGCATGCTGGCGTTCGCGTTGTCGTTCGACGAGATCATCGTCACCACCTTCACCGCCGGCCACGAACGCACCCTGCCGATCTGGCTGCTCAACCAACTCAGCCGCCCGCGCGACGTCCCCGTGACCAACGTGGTAGCCATGCTGGTGATGCTGGTGACCATGCTGCCCATCCTCGCCGCCTACTACCTGACCAAGGGTGGCGAGAGCGTGGCGGGTAGCGGGAAGTAACCCCATGCACGCCCTCTCTCCGGCTTTTCTCCCCTCTACCGCTTGCGGGAGAGGGGCCGGGGGAGAGGGCAGTCCGAGCCACACCGAATTTCCCTCACCCCAACCCCTCTCCCAGCGGGAGAGGGGCTAGACCGAACGAGGACTTAGCCCATGCAAACCAAACTCCTGATCAACGGCCAGCTCGTCGCCGGTGAAGGCCCCAGCCTCGCCGTGCTCAACCCGTCCCTGGGCACCGCCCTGGTGGAAATCGCCGAGGCCAGCCCGGCCCAGGTCGATGCCGCCGTGCGCGCCGCCGACGCCGCCTTCCCTGCCTGGTCGCAGACCTCGCCCAAGGACCGCGCCACCCTGCTGCTGAAACTCGCCGACCGCATCGACGCCCATGCCGACGAACTGGCCCGCCTGGAGTCGCAGAACTGCGGCAAGCCTTTCACCGCCGCGCTGAATGACGAACTGCCGGCCATCGCCGACGTGTTCCGCTTCTTCGCCGGTGCCAGCCGTTGCATGAGCGGCTCCGCTGCCGGCGAATACCTGCCCGGCCATACCTCGATGATCCGTCGCGACCCGGTAGGCGTGGTCGCCTCCATTGCGCCGTGGAACTACCCGCTGATGATGGCCGCCTGGAAACTCGGCCCGGCGCTCGCCGCCGGCAACACCGTGGTCCTCAAGCCTTCCGAGCAGACCCCGCTGACCGCCCTCAAGCTGGCTGAATTCATAGCCGAAATCTTCCCCGCCGGCGTGGTGAACATGGTCTTCGGCCGTGGCCCGAGCGTCGGTGAACCGCTGACCACCCACCCGAAGGTGCGCATGGTTTCGCTCACCGGCTCGGTCGCCACTGGCAGCCGGATCATCGCCGGCACCGCCGACAGCGTGAAACGTATGCACATGGAACTGGGCGGCAAGGCCCCGGTGATCATCTTCGACGACGCCGACATCGACGCCGCCGTCGAAGGCATCCGCACCTTCGGCTTCTACAACGCCGGCCAGGACTGCACCGCCGCCTGCCGCATCTATGCGCAGAAAGGCATCTACGAGAAGTTCGTGGCCAAGCTCGGCGAGGCCGTCGGCAGCATCAAGACCGGCCTGCAGGACGACCCGGACACCGAACTCGGCCCGCTGATCACCGAGCAGCACCTGGAGCGCGTCGAAGGCTTCGTCCAGCGCGCCAGCGCCGTGCCGCACATCACTGTCGTCACCGGTGGAAAACGCGTCGATGGCCCGGGCTTCTTCTTCCAGCCCACCGTGCTCGCCGGCGCCCGCCAGGACGACGAGATCGTCCGCCGCGAAGTGTTCGGCCCGGTGGTGTCGGTCACCGCCTTCGACGATGAGGAACAGGTGCTGGAGTGGGCCAACGATTCCGACTACGGCCTGGCCTCCTCCCTCTGGACCGCTGATGTAGGCCGCGCCCACCGCCTGTCCGCGCGCCTGCAGTACGGCTGCACCTGGGTCAACACTCATTTCATGCTGGTCAGCGAAATGCCCCACGGCGGCGTGAAGCACTCCGGCTACGGCAAGGACATGTCCATGTACGGGCTGGAGGACTACACCGCCATTCGCCATGTGATGTTCAAGCATTAACCAGCTGTTCGCTCCTCCTGTGGGAGCGACTTCAGTCGCTATGCAGGTCGCAGGCCTGCCCTGGGAAACCTCGGGGCAGCTACGCCGCCCTTAGCGATTGAAATCGCCCCCACAGAAAAGCCAAGCAAAAATGCTCCACAGGCAGTACCCGCGAAAACCACCAGGAGAACAAGCAATGCGTAACACCTTGCGTAATTTCAGCTTCATCCTGTTTTGCGCCATGGCCGGCATGGCCCAGGCGGCTGACGATGCCAAGGCCATAGTCGATGGCTACATGGCTGCCTGGAACGCCCACGACGCCGACAAGGCCGCCAGCTTCCTGGCCGAGGACGCGGAATACTTCGATGCCACCGTCGGCACGCCGCAGAAAGGTCGTTCGGCGGCTCGCGACAATGTGATCAAAGTCTTCGTCGGTGCCGTACCCGACCTGAAATGGAAGATGACCAGCGAGCCCATCGTCAGCGCGGACGGCATCGCCTTCCAGTGGGAGTTCGCCGGTACCAACAGCGGTGCCTGGAGTGCCGAAACCCCGGCCACCAACAAGCCGCTGAAGTTCGAAGGCGTGAGCTTCATCCGCGTCAAGAACGGCAAGATCACCTACCAGGGCGACTACTACGACGCCCTCGGATTCAACAAGCAACTCGGCTGGTAAGCCCCTCGCCGGCGCCCGCTCCGGGGCGCCGGCCCTCCCCCGCTCCACCCCGCTCCACGATCGATAACAACTGCCTTGCAAGGATTCGCCATGACCATCACCCGCCGTGACTTCCTCAACGGTGTCGCCCTCACCATTGCCGCCGGCCTGACACCCATGCAACTGCTGCGCGCCGCTCCCGCCAGCCGCTACTACCCGCCCGCCCTCACCGGCCTGCGCGGCAGCCACCCTGGCGCCTTCGAGGTAGCGCACCAGATGGGTTGGGAGAAGAAGAAGTTCGACACCGACGGCCTGCCGGTGAGCGAGGAGTACGACCTGGTGGTGGTCGGCGGTGGCATCAGCGGCCTGGCTGCGGCCTGGTTCTACCGCGAGAAGCAGCCGAACGCGCGCATCCTGATCATCGAGAACCACGACGATTTCGGCGGTCACGCCAAACGCAACGAATTCGAGGCCGGTGGCCGGATGATCCTCGGCTATGGCGGCAGTGAGTCCTTCCAGTCGCCCAACCACCTCTACAGCGGCACCGTGAATAGCCTGCTGACGAAGCTCGGCGTCGATATCAAGCGCTTCGAGACCGCCTTCGACCGCGACTTCTACCCCAACCTCGGGCTGTCCCGCGGGGTGTTCTTCGACAAGGAGAACTTCGGCGTGGACAAGCTGGTGAGCGGCGACCCGACGCCCATGGTGGCCGACGACATCGCCCCGGAAAAACTCAATGCCCGCTCCTGGCGCGCCTTCATCAGCGACTTCCCGCTGCCCGACGCCGACCGCCAGGCGCTGATCGACCTCTACGAGGCGCCCCGCGACTACCTCGCTGGCAAGAGCACCGAGGAGAAGGAAGCTCACCTGGCCAAGACCAGTTACCGCGACTTCCTGCTCAAGGACGTGGGCCTGTCCGAACGCGCCGTGAAGTACTTCCAGAGCCGCACCAACGACTTCTCCGCCCTCAGCATCGACGCCGTGGCCGCCTACGACGCCTACTACGTCGGATTCCCCGGCTTCGCAGCGATGCAATTGCCGCCCATTGGCGAGGAAGCCAAGGCCGAGATGGAAGAGCCGTACATCTACCACTTCCCCGATGGCAACGCCTCGGTAGCGCGCCTGCTGGTGCGCGACCTGATCCCGGCGGTGGCGCCCGGCAAGGGCATGGACGACATCGTCCTGGCGCAGTTCGACTACAGCAAACTGGACGTCGCCGGCAGCCCGGTACGCCTGCGCCTGAACAGCACGGCGGTGAGCGTGAAGAACCGCGAGGGTGGCGTCGACGTCGGCTACAGCCGTGGCGGCCAACTGGCGAACGTGCGCAGCAAGCACTGCGTGCTGGCCTGCTACAACATGATGATCCCGTACCTGCTGCGCGACCTCTCGCCCGAGCAGGCCAATGCCCTCGCCCAGAACGTGAAGTTCCCGCTGGTGTACACCAAGGTGGTGATCCGCAACTGGGAGAGCTTCCAGAAACTCGGCGTGCATGAGATCTACGCCACCACCCAGCCCTACAGCCGGATCAAGCTGGACTATCCGGTGGACCTCGGCGGTTACCAGCACCCGCGCGATCCGAAGCAGCCCATCGGCCTGCACATGGTCTATGTGCCCACCTCGCCGAACGCCGGCATGGACGCCCGCACCCAGGCCCGCACCGGCCGCGCCAAGCTCTACGCCGCGACCTTCGAGCAGCTCGAAGCGCAACTGCGCGACCAGCTCCAGCGCATGCTCGGCCCAGGCGGCTTCGACCACCAGAAGGACATCCTGGCGATCACCGTGAACCGCTGGTCCCACGGCTACGCGTGCTTCTCCAACTCGCTGTTCGACGATGAGCAAGAGAGCGAAAAGACCATGCTGCTGGCGCGCAAACCGGTGGGCAACGTGACCATCGCCAACTCCGACGCGGCGTGGAGTGCCTATGCCCATTCGGCGATAGAAGAAGCCCATCGCGCGGTGGGCGAGCTCGCCTGACCGACCTTCCGTGGCCCGGACCGCCGGGCCACGGTTTCGCGCCGCCACTTGCGGCGCCTTCCTGTCCCAACCCGTTTCGGTAACGCACCATGCAGAGCAGTCCCCGACAGACCCAGGCACCCACGCCGGAAGGCGGCGCCCAGGGCAACTCCACACTCGACCAGGTCAAGCTGCTGATCGACGGCCTGAACAACCGCTGGAACGAGATCAGCAAGGTTTCCGACGTGATCCGCCAGATTGCCAGGAACACCAACCTGGTTGCGCTCAACGCTGCCATCGAGGCGGCCCGTGCCGGCGAACTCGGACGCGGCTTCGCCGTGGTCGCGGACGAGGTTCGGCGCCTGGCCACCCAATCGGCCAACGCCACCGCCGACATTGGCAGCGTGGTCGCTACCATCCGCCAGGAGAGCGAGAAAGCACTGGAGCAGGTGCAGCGGGCGGAAAGCGCCTCGAAGGAAGAAACCGCCGAGGTCCTGCTGGCCCGCGAGGCGCAGCAGTTACAGAGCCAGTTCGCGGTGATGGCGACGGCACTCTATGGCCTCAAGCATTTCATCCTCGGCCTGCATGCCCAGGGCTTTGGCCCGCAGCGCGAGCAGATCGACGCCGTGATGCAGCAATGCCTGCTGCAGAACCCCGGCCTGCTGGCCTTCGCCTGCGCCAGCGAGCCGAACGCCCTGGACGGCCGCGACGCCGAATTCGCCGACCAACCAGGCTACGACCATACCGGCCGCATCATGGCCTACTGGAACCGGGGCGCCGGCGCCATCCAGCGCGAGTGCCTGGTGGGCTATGACGGCGACTGGTACGAACTGCCAAGGCGCAAGGGCCGCGACCTGTTCATGGAGCCCTACGAATACACCGTGGCCGGCAACACGGTGCTGATGACCTCCTTCATGACCCCGATGCTGGCTGGCGGACGCTTCCTCGGCATCCTGGGTGCCGACTACAGCCTGCAGCAGCTTCAGGAGCGCCTGAGCCAGCTGAAGCCGTTCGGCAATGGCCATTACGCGCTGCTGTCCAATGCCGCCCACTTCGTGACCCACCCGGATGGAAAACGACTGGGCACCCCGGCCAACGAACTACCGAGCGATGCACGCAGCGCCATTCGTGATGGCCGGCCGTTGCGCTTCAAGGGCACCGGCAACGCCATCTGCCTGCTGCATCCGATCTTCGTCGGCAACTGCAACGCGCCCTGGTCGTTGTTGTTGCAGTTCGATCCTGAGCAGGGTGGCTAATTCTTCTGTAAGAGCGAATTCATTCGCGAAATGGAATTGCAGCGAGCCGACCTGACACAACCCTCTCCCCCAGCCCCCGCTCTGCGCCCCAGCCTGATCGCTTCGCGCTCAGTCGTTCATCGGCACCGGAAGCGGTGCTTCCGAAAGCGTGCCTCTTCACCCCAGAGGTAGAGGGGTGACTCGCGCCTGGCACTCAACAGCAGTTCTGCACGAGTAACCCCCTCTCCCTGAGGGAGAGGGCCGGGGTGAGGGGGAAAAATCTCAGGCATGTGCCAAGGCTGATCTGAAAGCCTCAACACATAAGCGGCCTACACCCCAGCCGCCCCCGCCAGCCCCTTCTCCGCCAGCCACGCCGGATTGAACAGCCGCCCCGCATACAACCCTCCGCGGTCACAGAGCAGCGTCACCACGCGATGCCCCGGCCCCAGCTCGCGCGCCACCTGCACCGCGGCAGCGAGGTTGATGCCGGACGATCCGCCAACGAACAGCCCCTCCTCCCGCAGCAGGTGATAGACCATCGCCACGCAGGCCGGGTCGTCCACTTGCACAGCGTCGTCAATGGGCGTGCCTTCGAGATTGGCGGTAACGCGCGTGGTGCCAATGCCTTCGGTGATGGAGCTGCCCTCGGCCACCAACTCGCCGCGCTTCACCCAGTTGTACAGGGCGCTGCCCATGGGGTCGGCGAGGACGATGCGGATGTTGGCATCACGCGCCTTGAGGTATCGCGCCACCCCGGCCAGGGTGCCGCCGGTGCCGGTGGCGCAGACAAAGGCATCCAGCCGGCCCTCGGTATCGGCCCAGACTTCCGGACCGGTGGTCTCGAAGTGGGCCTGGCGGTTGGCGGTGTTGTCGAACTGGTTGGCCCAGATGGCGCCGGGCAGCTCGGCAGCCAGGCGGCCGGCGATCTTCTGGTAGTTGTCCGGGTCCTTGTAGGGCTTGGGCGGCACCGGGCGGACTTCTGCGCCGAGGGTACGCAGCAGGTCGAGCTTTTCCGGGGACTGGTTGTCCGGTATCACGATGATGCAGCGATACCCGCGCGCCGCGCAGATGTGTGCCAGGCCGATGCCGGTATTGCCGGCGGTGCCCTCCACCACCGTGCCGCCGGGGAACAGACGTCCCTCGCGCTCGGCGTCGTCGATGATGTAGCGGGCGGCGCGGTCCTTGACCGAGCCGCCGGGGTTGAGGAATTCGGCCTTGGCCAGGATGTCGCAGCCAGTCTCGGCGCTGAGGCTGTCGAGACGCAGCAGGGGCGTATTACCGATGGTGCCGATGAAACCTTCGCGGATCGCCATGCTGCACCTCCTCGAGGAGCATGGGGACGAACAGTTTCAGTCTAGCCGCACGGTCATTCGCCTATGTCTTCGTTCCACAGCTCGGGACGGGCCTCGATGAAGTCTTCCATCAGCTTCACGCACTCGGCGTCCTGCAGTACCTCCAGCGTCACGCCCCGGGAACGCAGCAGCTCCTCCTCCCCCTGGAAGGTGCGGTTCTCGCCGATGATCACCTTGGGAATCCCATAGAGCAGGATCGCCCCGCTGCACATGGAACAGGGCGAAAGCGTGGTGTAGAGCACCGACTCGCGGTAGACGCTGGCGGGCTGACGGCCGGCGTTCTCGAACGCGTCCATCTCGCCGTGCTTGATGGCGCTGCCTTCCTGGATGCGACGATTGTGGCCACGGCCGATGATACGGCCCTTGTGGACGATCACCGAGCCAATGGGAATCCCACCCTCGGCCAGTCCCTGGCGGGCTTCTTCGATGGCGGCTTGCATAAAGGGATCCATGTTCGTTCCTTGTGTTCCCGTGGATTGAGCCACTGGTTTACCCGCCCGGCTGCGGGTCCTGCAAGTCCTGCTTCGCCAACCAGACGCGATAGGCGTTGATCCCCGCCCGCACCGAGCTGAACACCATCGGCGGCTTCAGCTCGCCCAGCTCGCCGGAGCGCTGCAATAGCTCGTAGGCCGGGCCGAACAGGCGGGCGAAACCGAAGTGGACGCCTCTGGCAGCGAGTGTCTGTTTCACTTCGCGCAGGGTGGCGAGGCCGGTGAGGTCGAGGTTGATCATGGTTTCGGCGTTGAGCAGCACTGCGCGGGGATGGTCCGCCTGATCCACCAGGTGCAGCAGGCGCTGCTTGAAATAGTCGGCGTTGAAGAACAGCAGGGGCGCATCGAAGCGGTAGATCATCAGGCCCGGCAAGGTGCTCGCCTGTGGATAACGACTCAGTTCCACCTGGCCGTCGACGCCTTCCATCCAGCCCAGCACCGCATCGGTGGGACGGTAAGTGAGGTACAGCAGGCGCAGCAGGGCCAGGCTTATGGCGACGAAGATGCCCGGTAGCACACCGACGCCCAGTACACCTACCGTGGTCAGCAGGCACAGCCCGCACTCGAAGCGGCTGAGGCGCCAGAACACCTTGAGTGCGCGAAAGTCGATCAGCCCCCAGCCGGCCAGCATCAACACCGCGCCCAGGGCAGCGATGGGCACCCAGGCCAGCGGCCCGTGGAGAAATACCAGTACGACGACTATCACCAGGGCCACGACCACGCTGACCATCTGGGTCTTGCCGCCGACCAGGTCATTCACGGCTGTACGCGAGTCCGCGCCGCTGATGACGAAGGCCTGGGACACCCCGGCGCCGACGTTGGCCAGGCCCAGGGCGATGAACTCATGGTTGGCGTCGATGGCGTAGCCGTGCCGGGCGGCAAAGCTGCGGGCCGTGAGCATGGCGCTGCAGAAGCTGACGATGGTGATACCCGTGGCATCCCGCAGCAGGCTGAGCAACTCGGGGTAACTGGCACGCGGCCAGCTCAGCTCCGGCAGCCCCGCTGGAACCGCGCCCAGCAGTTCCACGCCATAGCGGTCCAGCCCCAGGACGGCGGCCGCCAGCGAAGCCAGCACGATCGCCACCAGGGCCACCGGCAGCCGTGGCCAGCGCCGAGGCAGGAGGATCAGCACGAGCAGGGTCGCCGCCCCCAATGCCAGGGTCGGCAGGTGGGTGTCGGCCAGGTTGCGGATCATCGCCAGCAAGCCGGCGATAAAGCCGCTGGTTTCCGCCTGGTAGCCCAGCAGTTTGCCGAGCTGTCCGGCCAGCAGGCTGAGGCCGATGCCGTTCAGGTAGCCGACGAGGATGGGCCGCGAAAGGAAGCTGGCGATGAAGCCGGCACGAATGAAGCCGGCGACGATGGACAGCAGGCCCACCATCACCGCGACGATCATCGACAGGTGGATCAGCCGCTGCGGATCGCCGGCCGCCAGCGGCGTGATGGCGGCGGCCACCATGGCGGCGGTGGCGGCGTCGGGGCCGACCATCAGCTGCCGGGAGCCACCCACCAGGGCATAGATCAGCATCGGCAGGATGCAGGCATAGAGCCCCACCTGGGCGGGGAAGCCGATGATCTGCGCGTAGGCGATGGCGGTAGGTATCTGTACCGCGGCTACTGACAGGCCCGCCATGAGGTCCGGTCGCAGCCATTCGCGGCGATAGTGGAAACGACTGACGCGATCACGCAGCCTGTGGATAAGCAACATTGGAGCCGTCCGCTTGAGATAACTCCAGAAGCTTAGGCCCACAACGCCGGGGAAGCCCCGGCGCCGCGTCACTTTTGAGAATTATTGATCCTTCTCACAGTTGATCATCCAGGGCACGCCAAAGCGGTCCACCAGCATGCCGAAGCGCGCAGCCCAGAAGGTCTGCGCCAGAGGCATCTGCACCTGACCGCCCTCGGCCAGGGCATTGAACACCCGCTCGGCCTCGACGATTCGGTCGACGTTGATCGAAACGCTGATGCCGCTGATGCCCTGGAAAGGTGCCTGGGGCGGGCAGTCCGAGCCCATGATCACCTGGTCACCCACGGCCAGGCGGGCATGCATGATCTTGTCGCGGAAGTTCTCCGGCACATCGCCGCAGGCGGGGCTCTCGGCGAAGGTCAGGAAAGCTTCGAGGGTGCCGTTGAGCACCTTGGCGTAGAACTGGAAGGCAGGGCCGCACTGGCCATCGAACGTGAGGTAGGGGTCGATTTTCATGATGGTCTCCTGTCCGTGCTTTTCAGCGATCACTGCTGTTTGGCTTTCTCGAAGACGCGTTGTTCCTGCTCGCGCAATTCGGGGGTGAACTCAGCGCCGAAGTCCTCGGCCTCGAACACCTGGCGGATCTCGATTTCGGAATCGGACAGCATCGGGTTGGGGCAACGCTTGACCCACTCGATGCACTCTTCCAGGGAATTGACCTTGAACAGCCAGAAACCGGCGATCAGTTCCTTGGTTTCCGCGAAGGGGCCGTCGACGACGGCGCGATCCTTGCCCTTGAACTGCACGCGCGCGCCTTTGGAGCTGGGGTGCAGGCCCTCACCGGCGAGCAGGATGCCGGCATTGACCAGCTCTTCGTTGTACTGGCCCATGGCCGTGAGCAGCTCCGTGCTGGGCATGATGCCGGCTTCCGATTCCTTGGTTGCTTTGACTATCACCATGAAGCGCATTGTTGTTCTCCTGTTGGGTGGCATGAACGCCAGCCTGCGGCCGCTGCCTGCTGACTGTGCTAATTGGTCGAAGGGGAAACGACGAGATCGACAACAGGCCGAGAATATTTTTCGAGGGCGCAGGACTGGAACAGCGTAGCCCTGGATGGAGAAGTTGCGCGGATGGGGTGACGGGTGAGCGAGTAGCTGCATTGGCGGTAGGAGCTGGCTTGCCAGCGAATGGCCCCTTTTCGCTAGCAAGCTAGCTCCTACAAGGCGCCTATTTCTGGGGTTGGCGCAGCGATCCGGGCACGCTACGCGCGCCTTGTTGGGCTTCGCTTCGCTCTGCACCAACCTACAGGGGAGGTGCGCTTTTGTAGGGTGGATCACGCTTCATCGATCCACCGTCGGCGGCAGAAGCCGCCATTGGCGTCAGCGCGGCGCGATGTGGGCGACCATCAGCTGCACGCTTTCCTGGCCGCGGAATTCGTTCACGTCCAGCTTGTAGGCCAGTTCGGCCCAGCGGACGCTGGCGTTGGGCCATTGCTCGCGGTCGATGTTGAAGGCGATGCCGTCCAGTTGTACCGAGCCGCATTCGCTCTTCAGCACCAATTTCAGGTGGCGCTCGCCGACCAGGCGCTGCTGGACGATCTGGAACACGCCGTGGAACACCGGCTCGGGGAAGTGCTGACCCCAGGGGCCGGCCAGGCGCAGGGCGCGGGCCAGTTCCAGGTGGAATTCCTCGATGCTCAGTTGACCGTCGGAGAGCAGGCGGCCGGTGAGGTCATCTTCATCGAGCTGGCGACGGGTCTCGGCGTCGAAGGCAGCAGCGAAGGCGCCGAAGTTTTCCACAGGCAGGGACAAGCCGGCCGCCATGGCGTGACCGCCGAATTTGCTGATCAGTCCCGGATGGCGGGCGGCGACCGCATCCAGCGCATCGCGGATGTGGAAGCCCGGCACCGAACGCGCCGAGCCCTTGAGCAGGCCATCACCCGCGTCGGCGAAGGCGATGGTCGGGCGGTGGTAACGCTCTTTCAGGCGCGAGGCGAGGATGCCGATCACGCCCTGGTGCCAGTCCGGCTCGAAGATGCAGAGGCCGAAGGGCATGTCTTCGATGGGCAGGTTCTTCAGCTGGGCCAGTGCCTCGCGCTGCATGCCCTGTTCGATGGCCTTGCGGTCCTGGTTGAGCTGGTCCAGTTGCACGGCCATGTCACGGGCCAGGGCCTCGTCTTCGCAGAGCAGGCATTCGATGCCCAGGCTCATGTCGTCCAGGCGGCCGGCGGCGTTCAGGCGCGGGCCGAGGATGAAGCCGAGGTCGGTGGAGGTGATACGTCCTGCCGGCCGCCCGGCAACTTCGAGGATCGCCTTGAGGCCGGCACGGGCACGACCGGCGCGGATGCGCGCCAGGCCCTGGTGAACCAGGATGCGGTTGTTGGCATCCAGGGGCACCACGTCGGCCACGCTGCCCAGGGCCACCAGGTCGAGCAGGTCGCCGAGGTTGGGTTCCTTGAGGCCGGCGCGGGCGAACCAGTCCAGCTCGCGCAGGCGTGCGCGCAGCGCCATCAGCACGTAGAAGATGACGCCGACACCGGCCAGGGACTTGCTCGGGAAATCACAACCAGGCTGGTTGGGATTGACGATGGCGTCCGCCACCGGCAGTTCCGGCCCCGGCAGGTGGTGGTCGGTGACCAGCACCTTGAGCCCGGCAGCCTTGGCGGCGGCCACACCTTCGACGCTGGAAATGCCGTTATCCACGGTCACCAGCAGGTCGGGACGACGCTCCAGGGCCACGGCGACGATTTCCGGGGTCAGGCCGTAGCCGTATTCGAAGCGGTTGGGGACCAGGTAGTCGACATGGAAGGCGCCGAGCATGCGCAGGCCAAGTACGCCGACGCTGCTGGCGGTGGCCCCATCGGCATCGAAGTCGCCGACGTAGAGGATGCGCTGGCGCTTTTCCAGCGCTTCCACCAGCAGAGCCACAGCCGCATCGATGCCCTTGAGCTGCTGATAGGGGATCAACCGCGCCAGGCTCTTGTCCAGCTCGGCCACCGATTGCACGCCACGGGACGCATAGAGGCGGGTCAACAGCGGTGGCAGGTCGCCCAGGTCGGGCAGGACATCAGGCAGGGCGCGGTGTTCGATACGCATGGCAGGTCCAATCTTTGAATCGACTTCCCCTCTCCCTCCCGGGAAAGGGCCTTGGGGCGAGGGCTTGGCGCCCTACCCCCGGAAATCCTCCGGATTTCCGATCAACGCTCGCCGGCGAGCCACTCCAGCGGGATCTCGTGCTGGCCGCGCTCATCGGTGATGAACAGCTCACCGTCGCTGATCATCACGCTCCAGCTCACCGAACGCGGCAGGTCGCGGGCCAGTTCTTCCAGGGCTTCCTGGTTGACGCCGACAACGTTGATGTTTTTCAGGTTGCGCACACCGTCCAGGACCTTGGTCTGCCACACGCGCAGGTTGCCGTAGGCCACCAGGCTGAAGCGCTCGGTGCGGCGCGAGCACCAGGTGATGCGCTCGGCATCCGGCTGGCCCACTTCGATCCAGTGCAGGACGCGGTCATCCAGGCTCTTTTCCCACAGCGCGGGCTCATCCACGTCCGACAGGCCACGGCCGAAGGACAGCTGCTCGTGGTACCAGAGGGCATAGGCGATCAGGCGCACGGCCAGGCGTTCTTCGGTTTCCGAGGGGTGCTTGGCAACGGTGAAGCGCAGGTTCTCGTAGACGCTGCGGTCCAGGTCCGTGAGGTTGAGCTCGACTTTGTAAGGGGTCGCTTGGAGGGCCATGGCGGGCTTCTTGGTTATTCGCGGAGGGCGGCAAGTCTACCCTGATTCCGCGGCCATGGCTGGGCCTTCCGGCTAATCGGCGGGATAGCGCTGGATGCGGTTGCGGCCCTTGTCCTTGGCGGCATAGAGCGCGTCGTCGGCCAGGGAAAGCAGGCGGAACAGGTCGTAGCCGGCTTCTTTGGAGCTGACGATGCCGATGCTGACGCTGAGCTCGCCCGGCTCCTGGAACGGCAGTTCGGCGAATTCGCGGCGGATGCGCTCGGCCACCTGGGCGCCCGCTTCGTCGTCGGCGTCGGCCAGCAGGCAGGCGAACTCCTCCCCGCCGATGCGGCCGAACACATCCTGCTTGCGCATGCTGCCCACGGCGATCCGGGTGAAGGCCACCAGGGCCTCATCGCCGGTGGCATGCCCATAGTTGTCGTTGAGGCGCTTGAAGTGGTCGAGGTCGCACAGCAGTAGGGCCACAGGCTCTCCCCGATGCTCGCAGCTTTCCAGCAGGTATTCGCCGGTGGTCATGAAGGCGCGGCGGTTGCCGACGCCGGTGAGGGGGTCGCAGTAGGCGGCGGCGCGGAACTTCAGCTCGGCGCGTTCCTTGACCATGGACAGGGTGACGAAGGAGATGCCGATGGCGTAGAGCAGGGTCTCGAACACCAGCAGGGAGAAGAAGTTGGCGCTCTGCCCGCTGCTGGCCACCGCCGCGTCGAAGGGCATGCCGCGGTCGACGATGATACGCACGCAGTAAAAGCCCATGTGGAAGAGGGTCAGGGCCAGGGCCGGCAGGTAGGCGACCTCCAGGCTCTGGCGGCTGCGCCACAGCTCGTAGGCACTGAGGCCGGTGTAGCAGACGGTGATCAGCGAACCGACCGCGATGCGCACCGTGAGGGATTCGTAGAACGCCGGATTGAGGCAGAGCACCGTCCAGATCACCGCGCCGGCGCAGATGCCCGGCACATGCGGCGAGCGCCCGGCGAATACGCGCATGGTGGTCCAGGTCATGGCCGCGCTGATGTGCAGCACCACGTTGCCGAACACCAGCGGCAGGTAATCCACCCCCATGCCGCGCAGGCTGCCCAGGATGGTGCCCAGCACGCCGAGCAGCAGCGCGGCGGACAGGTAGCCCAGGGTCGGCTCGCGACGGCCACGGCGCCAGGCGTGGAGCATGAGAATGCCCACCAGCGCGAGGATGTAGATATCCACAAGCACCAGGGTAGGCACATTCAGTTGCATGGTCCCTCCTCCCGGCGCGTACTGGGCGACAAGCGGCAGAGGGTGGCAGCACGTGTTGGCATGGCGTTCGGCGTGTGCGAATCGGGGTCCTGCCAAGCACTTTAAGTCGCCCTGCACAGGGGCGCCAGCGGTAAACCGGACTGTTCGCGGCTGGCCCCGCGGAGTAGAGTCGCCGCCATCGCCTGGACCCTGGATATCCCGATGAACGTCGCTGCAAAACCCCTCGCCGGCCTCAAAGTGATCGAGCTCGGCACGCTGATCGCCGGTCCCTTCGCCTCGCGCCTGTGCGCGGAGTTCGGCGCTGAAGTCATCAAGATCGAATCACCCGACGGCGGCGACCCGCTGCGCAAGTGGCGCAAGCTGTATGAAGGCACGTCGCTCTGGTGGTTCGTGCAGGCACGCAACAAGAAGTCGCTGACGCTGAATCTCAAGCACCCGGAAGGCCAGGAGATCCTCAAGAAACTGCTGGCCGAGGCGGACATCCTCATCGAGAACTTCCGCCCTGGCGTGCTGGAAAAGCTGGGGCTGGGCTGGGACGTGATCCATGCGCTCAACCCGAAGCTGGTGATGGTGCGGCTGTCCGGCTTCGGCCAGAGCGGCCCGTACAAGGACCAACCGGGCTTCGGTGCGGTTGGCGAGTCCATGGGCGGGCTGCGCTACATCACTGGTTTCGAGGACCGCCCGCCAGTACGCACGGGCATTTCCATCGGCGACTCCATCGCCGCGCTCTGGGGCGTGATCGGCGCGCTCATGGCCCTGCGTCACCGCGAGGTGAACGGCGGCCAGGGCCAGGTGGTGGACGTGGCGCTCTACGAAGCGGTGTTCGCCATGATGGAAAGCATGGTGCCGGAGTTCGATGTGTTCGGTTTCATCCGCGAACGCACCGGCAACATCATGCCCGGCATCACTCCCTCCTCCATCCACACCGCCGCCGATGGCCGCCATGTGCAGATCGGCGCCAACGGCGATGCCATCTTCAAGCGCTTCATGCTGGGCATCGGCCGCGAGGACCTGGCCAACGATCCGACCCTGGCCAGCAACGATGGCCGCGACGCCCGCCGCGATGAACTCTACGGCGTGATCGACCGCTGGGTCGGCTCACTGCCGCTGGACGAAGTGCTGGCCGTGCTGAACCGCGCCGAAGTACCGGCCAGCCGAATTTTCTCCGCCGAGGACATGTTCGCCGACCCGCAATTCCTCGCCCGCGAGATGTTCCTCTCGGCGAAGCTGCCGGATGGCAAGCCGTTCAAGATGCCGGGCATTGTGCCCAAGCTCTCCGACACGCCCGGCTCGACCGAATGGATCGGCCCGGAGCTGGGCGAGCACAACGCCGAAGTGCTCTCGGGGTTGGGCTACAGCACCGAGCAGATAGCGGCGCTGAAGGGGGATGGGGCGATTTGATCGCGGGGATGCTGCGCATCCCTTGGCGAATGAATTCGCCCCTACAAAGTTTTCGCAGTCAATCACCCGCAATTTGTAGGGTGGAAGTCGCCTTTAACTTCCACCATTCGGAGCAGAGCCCACCTCCGGTGGTGGGCCGAGCGGACGCTGTGACTGTGGGGGCGAATTCATTCGCTGAGCAGGCCGATGGCCTGCCATTTGGATATTCAGGGGGCAGCTGCGCTGCCCTTAGCGAATGAATTCGCCCCCACAGGTTTTCCCTCCCATTCCATGAGGCAATAAAAAGGCCGGCCCCTTTCGGGAGCCGGCCTTTTTGTTTCAGGCGCTATGGCTTACAGCGGCTTGCCGCGGTTGCCATGCTGGCTGACGAAGGCCTGGATCTGCTTCAGGTCGTTAGGCAGCACGGTGCAACGCTCTTCGCGCTGGAACAGGTCGGCGAGGTGCGGCGGCAGTGCCGGGGCCTGGCCAACGCCAGCCTTCTCCACGGCCTCGGGGAACTTCACCGGGTGGGCAGTGCCCAGGGTGACCATCGGGGTGGCCAGGCTGCGGCGGCACTCACGGGCAGCGCGTACGCCGATCGCAGTGTGCGGGTCCAGCAGCTCGCCGCACTCCTTGTACACCTCGGCGATGGTTTCGCAGGTGGCTACGTCATCCACGGCCAGGGAGTCGAACAGCTTGCGCGCTTCGGTCCAGCGGTCTTCCTCGACGCTGAAACCGCCGCCCTGCTTGAAGGTATCCATCAGGCTGGCGATGGCAGCGCCATTGCGACCGTGCAGGTCGAACAGCAGGCGCTCGAAGTTGGACGAAACCATGATGTCCATCGACGGCGACAGGGTCGGGTGCAGGGTGTCCTTGACGTACTGGTTGCCGCTCATGAAGCGGTGCAGGATGTCGTTGCGGTTGGTGGCGACGATCAGTTGGCTGATCGGCAGGCCCATGTTGCGCGCCAGGTAGCCGGCGAAGATGTCGCCGAAGTTGCCGGTGGGCACGGAGAAGGCCACGGAACGGGCCGGAGCGCCCAGCTGCAGGGCCGCGTGGAAGTAGTAGACGATCTGGGCCATGATCCGCGCCCAGTTGATCGAGTTCACTGCCACCAGGCGGGTGCCCTTGAGGAAGCCCTGGTCGGCGAAGCTCGCCTTGACCATCTCCTGGCAGTCGTCGAAGTTGCCCTCGACCGCGATGTTGTGGATGTTCTCGCCGAGGATGGTGGTCATCTGGCGGCGCTGCACTTCAGACACGCGGTTGTGCGGGTGCATGATGAAGATGTCGACGTGCTCGCAGGCCTTGCAGCCTTCGATGGCGGCCGAGCCGGTGTCACCGGAGGTCGCGCCCATGATCACCACGCGCTCGCCGCGCTTGCTCAGCACGTGGTCGAGCAGACGGCCCAGCAGCTGCAGGGCGAAGTCCTTGAATGCCAGGGTCGGGCCGTGGAACAGCTCCAGCACCCACTCATTGCCGTTCAGCTGACGCAGCGGCGCCACGGCGTTGTGGGCGAAGGCGCCATAGGTCTCTTCGAGGATCTTCTTGAAATCGGCATCGGCGATGCTGCCGGTCACGAAGGGGCGCATCACGCGGAAAGCCAGTTCGTGGTAGGGCAGGCCAGCCCAGGAGGCGATTTCTTCCTGGGTGAAGCGCGGCAGGTTTTCCGGGACGTAGAGGCCGCCGTCACTGGCCAGGCCAGCCAGCAGCACGTCTTCGAAGTTCAGGGCCGGTGCCTGGCCGCGGGTACTGATATAGCGCATGTCTTAAAACCTTGGTTTCGAGCTGAAGGCACCGGCGCGCCGCTCCGGGGGATCGCCCCTCCGCGGCCGCGCCCGTACCTTGCGGCTGCTTAGTTCAGTTGCTCGACGCGGATGCGCACTACGCTGCCTACCACGTCTTCCAGAGCTTCCAGCGCGGCGATGGCGTCGTTGACGCGCGCCTCGACGACCCGGTGGGTAACCAGGATCAT
This sequence comes from Pseudomonas sp. BN411, assembly GCF_029871235.1. Taxonomy (GTDB): domain Bacteria; phylum Pseudomonadota; class Gammaproteobacteria; order Pseudomonadales; family Pseudomonadaceae; genus Metapseudomonas. The sequence continues at coordinate 189,978 of NZ_SSOM01000067.1, read as the reverse complement.
CGGCACCAGGCCGTCCTGCTCTTCGACTTCTTTCTGCATGATGGATTCGATGTTGATGCCGCGTTCCGACAGGATGGTCGCGACCTGCGCCAGCACGCCCGGGTGATCCTTGGCCTGGATGCGCAGGTAGTAGGCGCTTTCGCAGGCTTCGATCGGCAGGATCGGGTGGTCGGACAGGGAATCCGGCTGGAAGGCCAGGTGCGGCACATGGTTTTCCGGATCGGTGGTCAGGGCACGGACCACGTCCACGATGTCGGCGACCACGGCAGAAGCGGTGGCCTCCATGCCGGCGCCAGCGCCGTAGTAGAGGGTGCTGCCGGCGGCGTCGCCGTTGACCATCACGGCGTTCATCACGCCGTTGACGTTGGCGATCAGGCGGTCGGCCGGGATCAGGGTCGGGTGAACGCGCAGTTCGAAGCCGCTGTCGGTACGGCGCGCCACACCCAGATGCTTGATGCGGTAGCCCAGGGCTTCGGCGTAGTTGACGTCGGCGCTGGTGAGTTTCGAGATGCCCTCGGTGTAGGCCTTGTCGAACTGCAGCGGGATGCCGAAGGCGATGGACGCGAGGATGGTCAGCTTGTGGGCGGCGTCGATGCCTTCGACGTCGAAGGTCGGGTCGGCTTCGGCGTAGCCCAGTGCCTGGGCTTCCTTCAGCACGTCCTCGAAGGCGCGGCCCTTCTCACGCATTTCGGTGAGGATAAAGTTGCCGGTGCCATTGATGATGCCGGCCAGCCAGTTGATGCGGTTGGCGGCGAGGCCTTCGCGGATCGCCTTGATCACCGGGATGCCACCGGCGACGGCCGCTTCGAAGGCGACCATGACGCCCTTCTCGCGGGCCTTGGCGAAGATTTCATTGCCGTGCACGGCGATCAGCGCCTTGTTGGCGGTGACCACGTGCTTGCCGTTCTCGATGGCCTTCATGACCAGCTCACGGGCCAGCGTGTAGCCACCGATCAGCTCGATGACGATGTCGATTTCCGGGTTGTTGGCCACGTCGAAGATGTCGGCGGTGATGGGGGTAGCGCCGGTTTCACACTTCGGGTTGGGACGACGAGCGGCAATCTGGGCAACTTCGATTCCACGCCCGGCACGGCGGGCAATCTCCTCGGCGTTGCGTTTGAGTACGTTGAAGGTGCCGCCACCGACGGTCCCAAGGCCACAGATGCCTACTTTTACCGGCTTCACGCTGAACTCCCCATCATCACTGCGAAAACGGCCGGGTGAGTCCCGGCCGAGGAAAAGAGCCGCACTTTACGAAGCGGCTGAATATTGGTCAATCGAGGCAAGCGCCCGGATTACTTGGCCTCCAGGGCAAGTTTCGCCAGCTGCGGGGCCGGCTGGTAGCCCGGAATCATCTGGCCATTGCCCAGCACGATGGCCGGAGTGCCGTTGACGCCTATCAGCTGGCCTAGCTCGAACTGCTTGGCCACCGGGTTATCACAGGTCGCTGCCGGCAGTTCCTCGCGGGACTTGGCCTTGTTCATCGCAGCCTTACGGTCCTTGCTGCACCAGACGCTGACCAGGCTGTTGTAGCCGTGGCTGCCGATGCCCTGGCGCGGGAAGGCGACATAGCGCACTTCGATGCCACGGCGGTTCAGTTCCGGCACTTCGCTGTGCAGCTTCTGGCAGTAGCCACAGTCGGTGTCGGTGAACACGGTGATGTGCGCCTTGGCCGGCTCCTTGGGCGAGAACACAACCATCTCGCTGGTGGGGATGGCGTTGATTTCCTTGGCGATGGAGCGGCTCTCGGCCTGCTCGGTGAGGTTCACCGGCTTACCGTTCTGCACGTGGTAGAGGTAGCCCTGCATCAGGTATTGGCCGTCGGCGCTGGTGTAGAGCATGCGGCCGCCCTTGAGCTGGACCTGGTAGATGCCGGTCATCGGGCTTTCGCCGATGGACTCGATGGGCAGGCCAAGTTGCAGGGCGTCGAGGGTCTTGCGGATGGCCTGGTCCGGGTCGTCGGCGAGGCTGATGGTGCTGGCGAGGCCGAGAGCCAGGCCAGCGATAAGACGAGTCACGCGCATGGGTACTCCTGTCGAGCGGCGGACGTTCGGGAAACCGTTCAAGCCTAACACAGAAGCTCTGGCGCGCAGACTTCGGGTGCCCGGCGGACGTTGCCGAAGGCCAGTCGGGTATTTGCAGGAACAGGGCCCAGCCATCCATGGCCGGTCGTTCGCCGGGGCGACGCAGCGCGAAGGTCGAGACTCGTGCATGACATCCCTGTCGCGGCCCCTGTGCCGGGTTCGACCCCGGCCCGGCCATCCATGGCCGGTCGTTCGCCGGGGCAACGCATGCGTCGCCTTTCCGGCTCACCCACGCGGGTGGTGGCGGGCGTGCAGTTCCTGCAGGCGGGCGCGGGCGATGTGGGTGTAGATCTGGGTGGTGGACAAGTCGCTATGGCCGAGCAGCATCTGCACCACGCGCAGGTCTGCGCCGTGGTTGAGCAAATGCGTGGCGAAGGCATGACGCAAGGTGTGCGGCGACAGGGACTTGCTGATGCCGGCCACCTGGGCCTGGTGCTTGATGCGGTGCCAGAAGGTCTGACGGGTCATCTGCTCGCCGCGCAGGCTGGGGAAGAGCACGTCGCTGGGTTTGCCGTCCAGCAGGAAGGGCCGCGCCTCGCGCTGGTAGCGCTCAATCCAGGCGATGGCTTCTTCGCCCAGGGGCACCAGACGCTCTTTGCTGCCCTTGCCGAACACCTTGAGCACACCCTGGCGCAGATTGACCTGTTCCAGGGTCAGGCTCACCAGCTCCGTGACCCGCAGGCCGCAGGCATAGAGCACTTCGAGCATGGCGCGATCGCGCATGCCGATGGGGTCTTCCAGGTCCGGAGCCTCCAGCAACGCTTCCACATCCGCCTCGGAGAGCGATTTGGGCAAAGGGCGGCCGAGTTGCGGCAGGTCCACCTGCAGGGTCGGGTCTTCGAGAATCAGGTTTTCCCGCAGCAGGAAGCGGTAGAAGCCACGCAGGCCGGAGAGAAACCGCGCCGTGGAGCGCGCCTTGTAGCCCTGTTCCAGGCGCCAGGCGAGATGGTCGAGGATGAGGTCGCGCCCGGCCTTGTCCAGGACCATGCCCCGCTCATCGAGCCAGCCATTGAAGTGGGCAAGGTCACTGCGGTATGCGGAGCGAGTGTGTTCGGACAGGCCCTTCTCCAGCCAGAGGGCGTCGAGAAAGCGATCAATCAGGAGATGGTCTAGCGCGAGCATGAATGGCAGCCTTGACTGTGCAAGGCGCTAGTCTTTCATAGCGCTGTATCCGATTCATCTCCGATAGGGACTTCCGATGAGCGAACACCATATCCTGCTGGGTCTGGGCGGCATTGGCGCGGCTGCGCTGTTCAGCCAGTGGCTGGCCTGGCGCCTGCGCCTGCCGGCCATCCTCTTCCTCTTGCTGGCCGGCATTCTCGCCGGCCCGGCGACCGGCCTGCTGGACCCGCAGGCGCTGTTCGGGCCACTGCTGTTTCCACTGATTTCCCTGTCGGTGGCGCTGATCCTGTTCGAGGGCAGCCTGACGCTGCATTTCTCCGAATGGCGCGAGATCGGCAGCGTGGTACGACGCATGGTGACCGTGGGCGCGCTGATCACCTGGGCGGTGATCGCGATCGCCACCCACTGGCTGCTGGGCTTCTCCTGGGAGCTGTCACTTCTGTTTGGCACCCTGACCCTGGTAACGGGGCCCACGGTGATCGTGCCGATGCTGCGTGTGGTGAGGCCGCGCGCCTCGATCGCCAACATCCTGCGCTGGGAAGGCATCGTCATCGACCCGATCGGTGCGCTGCTGGCGGTGGTGGTGTTCAGTTTCATCGTCAGCCGTGATAACGGAGGCTGGAGCGCCAGCCTGTCGACCTTCGCCGCGGTGATCGCCTGCGGGACGCTGTTGGGCGCTGCCGGCGGCTGGTTGTTCGGCGTGGTGCTACGCCGCCACTGGCTGCCGGAGTACCTGCAGAACCTCGCAGCACTGGCCGCGGTACTCGGCGTGTTCATCGGCGCCAACCTGTTGGTGAACGAGTCCGGCCTGCTGGCGGTGACCGTGATGGGCATGGCGCTGGCCAACATGCGCGGAGTGGATGTGCGGCAGATCCTGCACTTCAAGGAGAACCTCAGCGTGCTGCTGATCTCCGGGCTGTTCATCCTCCTTGCGGCTCGCCTGGATTTCGCCGCGCTGGTGGCCATGGGCCCGGCGACCCTGCTGTTGCTGGCGGTGATCCAGTTCATCGCTCGGCCATTGAACGTCGCTGTCAGCACCCTGGGGTCGAGCCTGAGCTGGCGTGAACGCGCATTGCTGGCCTGGATCGCTCCACGCGGCATCGTCGCCGCGGCCGTCTCGGCGATCTTCGTCTTGCGCCTTCAGGGCGAGGGCAACGAGCAGGCCGAATTGCTGGTGCCGCTGACCTTCCTGGTGATCATCGGCACCGTGGTGCTGCAGAGCGCCACTGCACGCCCACTGGCGCAACTGCTCAAGGTGGCAGAGCCGGCGCCGTCGGGTTTCCTCATCATCGGCGCCAATCCCGTGGCCCGCGAAGTCGGCAAGGCCCTGCAGAACCTTGGTAGCCGGGTACTGCTCACCGATTCCAGCTGGGAGAACATCCGCGCCGCGCGCATGGACAACCTGCCCACCTACTTCGGCAACCCGACATCGCAGCACGCCGAAGCGCACCTCGACCTGGTCGGCCTCGGTCACCTGCTGGCGCTCTCCCCTTCCAGCGAACTCAATGCTCTGGCCTGCATGCACTTCCGCCATGACTTCAACGCCCAGCGCCGTTTCACCCTTCCGACCGGCAACGAAAGCCGGCGCTCGGACAAGCATCGCGTCAGCGAGACCGTGCGCGGCCGCCCCCTCGGTGGCCAGCCTCTGACCTTCCCGCAGTTCGCCAGCTATCTCGCCAAGGGCGCCGACGTGCGCACCACTACCCTGACCGCGACCTTCGGCTGGGCCGAATACCAGGCCCTGCACGGCAACCGCGCCACGCTTCTGCTGGCCCGCGATCCACGCGGCTGGGTGCACCTGGCCGGGCAACCGCTGGACTTCACGCCGGAAAAGGACTGGACCCTGGTGTCCCTGATGGAAACCGAGGAGCAACCCGGTGTTACCGCTGATCGCACCCTGGCGCAAACACACTGACAGGCGGCATGGCCAGCCTATCCTTAGTCTGGTGACAGGATCGGGCTGGCCGTGGATGATTTCATCTTGCTATCACCCATTGCCGGTACCGGAACATGGCCAACCAAATGAACTCCCGCCTGGGGCAGATCCTCATCAACAAGGGTCTGATCACCTCCCAGCAGTTGGATGCCGCAATCAAGATGCAGCTCACCAGCAAGATGCGGCTGGGTGAAGTACTGATAGCGCAAGGCCTGCTGACCCAGAAGCAACTGACCAAGGCCCTGAAGAAACAGAGCAACCTGCGTCTGGCGGCTACCCTTGTGGCCGCGTTAATGAGCCCCTTCCAGATGGCCAGCGCCGATATCCAGCGCTTGCAGCCGCCCGCCAGCATCAGCCGCCAGGAAACACCGCGGGGCCTACGCCCGCTGACCGACCTGGAGATGAGCAATGTCAGCGCCCAGGGTCTGGACGATGTGTTGCAGGGCTTGTTCCTGCAAGCCGAACAGGGCGACGGGCTGGGCGCGGTGAAGCAACTGGCGAAGCTGGTGATGCCGGTGCTGGACAGCCTGGATGCCGAGACTTCGATGAAGGACGTGGTCTACGACACCAGCAAGATGACCTCGGTGGTCAATTCGGACGGTTCGGTGAACCTGCGGTTGCCCAGTTCCATCGGTGAGTTGCGCTTCGAAAACATCCGCGTTGCCGGCGCGCCGCAGAACCAGAGTTTCGGCAGCCTGACGCTGAACAACATCGACCTGTCCCAGGCATCGCTGAAGATCAGCATGCGCAACTGATCCTGGCCGATAACGAAGAAGGCACCCATTGGGTGCCTTTTTCATTCACGCAGCGTCAGCCGCCTGGGGAAACGCTGGCAGGATCTGTACCGGGCGCTTCTCGTCATCGATGGCAACGAAACTGAACACGCCGGTGATGGCCTTCTCACGGGTGGCGCTGTACATGTCCTCGACGAACACCTCAACCTCGACCTTGAGGCTGGTGTTGCCCACCTTCACCACGCGCCCCACCAGCTCGACGATGGAGCCGGCCGGGATTGGATGCTTGAAGTCGATACGGTCGGTGGAAACGGTCACCAGGGGCAGGCGGCAGAAGCGCGTGGCAGCGATGAAGGACACTTCGTCCATCCAGGCCAGGGCAGTGCCGCCGAACAGGGTGTTGTGATGGTTGGTGCTGGGCGGGAATACCGCTTTGGTTACCCGGCTTTCGGACAGCTCTGTCCGGCGGGCGATCTCTTGCTCTCTCGGGGTCATGCCACTACTACCTGAATCGAAACCATGTGGCTGCCACTCGTGCTGCGACTCTTGTCGTTCTTCTATGCGCTGCCGGATGGGCAGGAATACTCCCGTCCGTCTAGACCGGCGGGGCGCGGATTATCCCCCGCGCGCAGGCAAGAAAAAACCCGCCGAGGCGAACCTGGGCGGGTTTTTCGGGGAAGCTGTGGCGATTAGGCCAGCTTCTCCTTGATACGAGCTGCCTTGCCGGACAGGTCGCGGAGGTAGTACAGCTTGGCTTTGCGTACGTCGCCGCGGCGCTTGACGCTCAGGCTGTCAACCAGCGGGGAGTAGGTCTGGAAGGTACGCTCTACACCAACGCCGTTGGAGATCTTACGCACGGTGAAAGCGCTGTTCAGGCCGCGGTTACGCTTGGCGATGACCACACCTTCGAAGGCCTGCAGACGGGAACGGTCGCCTTCCTTCACTTTCACTTGAACGATTACGGTGTCGCCGGGGGCGAAAGCCGGAATCTCTTTGTTCATTTGTTCAGCTTCGATCTGCTGAATGATTTTGTTGGTCATCTCTATGCTCCTAAGACAGGCCTTCTGGGCGTGCCATCGATACGTTAACTATCGTTCCGCTGGCGGATATATTCCTCCAGCAGCTTTTTCTCTTCTCCAGAAAGCGAGCGGCAATCCAGAAGATCGACCCGACGTTCCCAGGTGCGCCCAAGCGCCTGCTGCAAACGCCATCGCCGGATGTGTTCGTGGTTGCCGCTGAGCAGCACCTCGGGAACACGTTTGCCTGCATACATCTCCGGTCGGGTGTAATGCGGGCAATCGAGCAGGCCGTCCGTAAAGGAGTCCTCCTCGGCGGAGTCCGCGTGGCCCAACGCACCGGGCAGCAACCGCGTCACCGCATCGATCAGCACCATGGCCGGCAGCTCACCGCCGGACAGGACGTAGTCGCCGATCGACCATTCCTCATCGACGTGCTCCTCAATGAAGCGTTCGTCGATGCCTTCGTAGCGCCCGGCGATGAGGATCAATGCCTCCTCGTTCGCCAGCTCGCGCACGGCCGCCTGCTTCAGCTGGCGCCCTTGCGGCGAGAGGTAGATCACCTTCGCCTTCTCCCCTGCCGCTGCCTTGGCTGCCGCCAGGGCCCGTTCCAGGGGCTGGATCTTCATCACCATCCCGGGGCCACCGCCGAAGGGCCGGTCATCCACCGTCTGGTGGCGGTCTTCGGTGAAGCTCCGTGGGTTCCAGCAGTTGAGCTTGAGCAGCCCCTGCTTCACCGCGCGGCTGGTGATGCCGTATTGGCTGATGGCGGCAAACATCTCGGGAAAGATGCTGATCACTTCAACCTGCATGCCTTTCATGTCAGGTCCTCAGAAATCGGCGTCCCATTCCACCCGCATCTCGCCGGACTCCAGGTCGATCGACTGTACGCACTGCTCCGTGTAGGGCAGCAGGCGTTCGCGATCATCCAGGCTTCCAGCGCAGGGCTTGACCACCATCACATCGTTGGCGCCGGTCTCCAGGAGGTGATCGATACGGCCGAGCAGGTGCCCGTCCTGGTTGATCACGTTGAGACCTTCCAACTGGTGCCAGTAGAACTCGTCATCGTCGAGCTCCGGCAGTTCGCTGACGGGAACGCAGACTTCAAAACCTGCGTAGGTCCGGGCAACCTCGCGGTCATCCAACCCTTTCAGCCTTACTACCAGGACCTTGCCGTGCACACGTCCGCTGGCGACTTCGACCTGCTTTACCTCGTTGTCACGCTTGAGCGTCCAACGGCGGTAATCGAGCACGTTATCCAGCGGATCGGTGAAGGAGTAGACCTTCACCTCGCCACGTACGCCATGCACCGAGAAAATCTTGCCGAGAACGATCAGTTCATCGGCGGGGGCCGGCGTCGTGCTCATAAAGATGCTTAGGCAGCAGCCTTGGCAGCTTCCTTCAGCAGCTGAGCAACGCGCTCAGACGGCTGGGCGCCCTGGCTCAGCCAGTAGCTGACGCGCTCCTGATTTACGGAGAGCTTGACTTCGGCACCCTGAGCAACCGGGTTGAAGAAGCCAACGCGCTCAACGAAGCGACCATCGCGCGCATTGCGGCTGTTGGTCACGGTCAGGTGGTAGAAGGGGCGCTTCTTGGAGCCGCCACGGGCAAGACGGATGGTTACCATTGAACTTCGTTCCTATAGTCGGTGCTTTTCAAGCTGTGCACACACATGGGCCATGGGCCCGAAAGGCCGCATATTCTAAGGATTATGCGGCCGATTGCAAATCTCTTTTTAGGGGCCGCCGGTCGGCGGCCGGGCTCACATCTTCGGCATGCCGCCGGGGAACATGCTGCCCATGCCGCGCATCATCTTGGCCATGCCGCCCTTGGCGGTGACCTTTTTCATCATCTTCTGCATCTGTTTGTGCTGTTTGATGAGGCGGCCGACGTCCTGCACCTGGGTGCCAGAACCCAGCGCGATTCGGCGTTTGCGCGAGCCACTGATCACTTCCGGATCACGGCGCTCGGCGGGCGTCATCGAGTTGATGATCGCCTCCATCTGCTTGAACTGCTTCTCTGCAGCGTTCTGCGCGTTGCCCATCTGCGCCAGGTTGACGCCACCGAGCATCGGCAGTTTGTCCATGAGGCCGCCGAGGCCGCCCATGTTCTTCATCTGTTGCAGTTGGTCGCGGAAGTCTTCGAGGTCGAAGCCCTTGCCCTTCTTGATCTTCTTCGCGAGTTTCTCGGCCTTCTCGCGGTCCATGGTCTGCTCGGCCTGCTCGATCAGGCTGAGCACGTCACCCATGCCGAGGATGCGCGAAGCGACACGGTCCGGGTGGAAGGGATCGAGGGCTTCAGTCTTCTCGCCCATGCCGAGGAATTTGATCGGCTTGCCGGTGATGGCGCGCACGGAGAGCGCGGCACCGCCACGAGCATCGCCGTCGACCTTGGTCAGCACCACACCGGTCAGCGGCAGGGCGTCGTTGAAGGCCTTGGCGGTGTTGGCGGCGTCCTGGCCGGTCATGGCATCGACCACGAACAGGGTTTCCACCGGTTTGATGACGGCGTGGACCTGCTTGATCTCGTCCATCATCTCGGCGTCGACGTGCAGGCGGCCTGCGGTGTCGACGATGACCACATCGATGAACTTCAGCTTGGCTTCGCGGATCGCCGCCTGGGCGATATCCACCGGCTTCTGGCTGGTATCGGACGGGAAGAAGGTGACGCCGATGTCATTGGCCAGGGTTTCCAGCTGCTTGATGGCCGCCGGACGGTAGACGTCCGCGGAAACCACCAGTACCGACTTTTTCTTGCGCTCCTTGAGGAAGCGCGACAGCTTGCCCACGGTGGTGGTCTTGCCCGCGCCCTGCAGGCCAGCCATCAGAATCACCGCAGGCGGTGCGGCGTTCAGCGCCAGGTCCTCGTTGGCGGCGCCCATCAGCTCCACCAGTTCGGCCTGGACAATCTTCACGAAGGCCTGCCCCGGGGTCAGGCTCTTGGAAACCTCGGTACCGACCGCTCGATCCTTGATCTTGGCGACGAAGTCCTTCACCACCGGGAGGGCGACGTCGGCCTCGAGCAGGGCCATGCGCACCTCGCGCAGGGTGTCCTTGATATTGTCCTCGGTCAGCTTGGCCTTGCCGGTGACATGGCGCAGCGTCTGTGAGAGGCGATCGGTAAGGTTTTCAAACATGCGCGTTCCTTTCGGGCTCTCGTGAGCCCCGGCTGAGCTTGCGGCAGGCGGCGGAGTATAACGAAGTGTCGGCTTTGCCGACACCGCCAGCGGTCTTTCACCGGCAGGCCTTGTATGCCACACTCACTGCCTTTCGGGCTTGCCTTACAAGGACTTATGCACCCTCTGCTGCCCAGCCTCTTGGCTGCATTCCTCTATGCGGGCATCACTGGCTACCAGGGCCTTCGCCTTGGCCAGCGCACTACGCCGGACAAGCGCCTGCTGATCATCGGCGGCGGCCTGGCGCTGCTCGCCCATGGCACCGCACTGTTCCTCGAGCTGTTGACGCCTGCCGGTCTCTACCTGGACTTCTTCAACGCCGCCAGCCTGATCGCTGCGGCGGTGATCCTGCTGACCATCGTGGCCATCGCGCGGATCCCCATCGAGAACCTGTTGCTCCTGCTGCTGCCCCTCGGCGCCCTGACGGTAATGGCGGCAGCGCTGGTACCGGGCGGCACCTCCCAGGCCATCGACGAAGAGCCGGGCATTCTCGCCCACATCCTGCTGTCGATCCTGGCCTACGGCCTGCTGACCATGGCGGTGTTCCAGGCCCTGCTGCTGCTGCTGCAGGACCACCAGCTCAAGCACAAGCACCCGTCGGGGCTGATCAAGAACTTCCCCGCCCTGCAGACCATGGAAAGCCTGCTGTTCGGCTTCCTCTGGGCCGGCTGGTGCCTGCTTTCGCTGTCGCTGATCTCCGGCTGGGTATTCGTCGACAACCTGTTCGCCCAGCATCTGGCGCACAAGACCATCCTGTCCTGTATCGCCTGGGTGGTATTCGGCGTGCTGCTCTGGGGCCGCCACCAACTGGGCTGGCGCGGGCACAAGGCCATCCGCTGGACCCTGGCGGGCTTCTGCCTGCTGATGCTGGCGTACTTCGGCAGCAAGCTGGTCCGCGAATTCATCCTCCACGTCTGAAGACACCATGCACGGACTGCTCGCCGGCCTCCTCCTAGGAATCACCCTCTCCCTGGTAGCCGGCGCGATAGTGGCCTGGCTGGCGACCCGGCGCCGCCACGGCGTCGAGATTCAGCCCCAATCGCGCTTGCCAGTGGCGGTGAGCGACGCGCTGCAGCAAGTCACCGTCAGTTCGATCATGATTCCCCGTAACGAAATCCAGGGCATCGACCTGGACACTTCGCCGGACGAACTCCTCGCCCAGCTGCAGAACGCCACCCACACCCGCCTGCCGCTCTACCGCGAAGACATCAACCAGATCGAAGGCATCCTCCACCTGCGCCAGCTGCCGCGCCTGCTGACCGAAGGCCCGACCAGCGCCGAGCAGCTGATGGCAGTGAGCCGCGAGACCTATTTCGTCCCGGAAAGTACGCCGCTGCTGACCCAGTTGGTGAACTTCCAGAAGCAGAAGCGCCGCCTGGGTATCGTGGTCGACGAATACGGCGACGTGGTGGGTCTGGTCAGCCTGGAGGACATCTTCCAGGAACTGGTGGGTGAGTTCGGCAGCCTGGAAGACTTTGCCCCCAACCCCGGCATCCAGTCCCGCGATGACGGCCGCTACGAACTGGACGGCGCTTTGCACCTGCGCGAGCTGAACCGGGTGCTCGGCTGGCACCTGCCCTGCGATGGCCCGAAGACCCTCAACGGGCTGATCACCGAGGCCCTGGAGCAGATTCCCGACTGCAGCGTCTGCCTCAAGGTCGGTCCCTATCGCCTGGAAATCCTCCAATCCGGCGAAAACCGCGTGCAGCGCGTGCTCGCCTGGCGTGCCGGACTTACGCCGAAGGCCTGATCGCTACCATCCGCCGGCCGTTCCAAACCCGAAGAAAACCGCGACAGCGACCTCAGCCTCACACGCTGAGGTCGAGCGCCAGGCCTTCAGTCTCCCGGGCCGGTTGAAGCGAGGCGACGAACCAGTCCGCCAGCGACTCGCCCCAGACGCAATAGCCGAGTGGAGACGGATGGTAGCCATCCAGCGCCAGGAACTCCGGGCGCATCTCCAGGCGGGTGGCACAGCAGGCAAGACCCTCACGCTCCGCCAGCGCCCGCAGTTGGCGATCCAGCAAACTGGCGCGCCAGCCCAGCAACTGGCGCAACAGCCAGGGCAAGGCACTGAAGTGCTGCAGCGGCGGCACGCCGGCCAGGACAACCTGCACGCCACGTTCGGTGAAGTGTCGGGCCAACCCCTGGAGCGAACTCAACCAACTGTGACTGGAGCTGAAATGGGTGGTGTCGTTTACACCAAACACGAGCAGCACCAGATCGGCGGGCTCCTCCGCCACCTGCGGCAGTAGCCGCTCCAGAGCCTCGCCGGCGGTGATGCCATTCTCGCCACAGGCACGCCAGGCGACGGGGCGCCTCAGGCGCATCGCGAGGGCAGCGGCCAGCTGACCGGCCAGGGCGAAGTCCAGACAGGACGCACCAACCCCAGCCACCGTGGACTCGCCAATCAGAAGAAGACGCAGGGGCTCGCCGTCGAGCTCACCCCCTGCAAGGCCGCGCTCCGGCCCGGCGGCAGGCGCCAGGCGCAGAGCGGTACGGCGGGTATGCACGGCCATGGGCAATGCCAGGGGCAGCAGCGGCAGCGCCGCCGCCCACCAGCACAGACCGGCCAGATGCATCACAGCTGCACGTCGACCGCCTGGGCCGAACGGGTCGCCTTGGCCCGCGCGAGGTCGGTGGACTCATCCCGCGCCAGGGCTACGCCCATGCGGCGCTGGCCATCCACTTCAGGCTTGCCGAACAGCCGCAGGGCGGTATCCGGCTCGCTGAGGGCGGCGCCCAGGTTGCCGAAGCTGACCTGGCTGGACTTGCCTTCGACCAGGATCACTGCCGACGCGGAAGGCCCTACCTGGCGGATGGCCGGGATCGGCAGGCCGAGGATGGCCCGCGCGTGCAGGGCGAATTCGGAAAGGTCCTGGGAGATCAGCGTGACCAGGCCGGTGTCATGGGGACGCGGCGAGACTTCGCTGAACCACACCTGGTCGCCCTTGATGAACAGCTCCACGCCGAACAGGCCACGACCACCCAGGGCCTCGGTCACCGCCTGGGCGATGCGTTCGGACTCGGCCAGCGCCTTCGGGCTCATGGCCTGGGGTTGCCAGGATTCGTGGTAATCACCCTTCACCTGGCGGTGGCCGATAGGGGCGCAGAAGCTGGTGCCACCGATGTGGCGCACGGTGAGCAGGGTGATCTCGTAGTCGAAATCGATGAAGCCTTCGACGATTACCCGGCCCTTGCCCGCGCGGCCGCCTTCCTGGGCGTAGTCCCAGGCGGTCTTGAGGTCGGCGTCCGACTTCAGTACGGACTGGCCCTTGCCGGAGGAACTCATGATCGGCTTGACCACGCAGGGATAACCCACGCTGGCCACGGCGGCACAGTAATCCTCGAAATTGTCGGAGAAGTGGTACGGCGAGGTGGGCAGGCCCAGCTCCTCGGCAGCGAGGCGACGAATGCCTTCGCGGTTCATGGTCAGCTGGGCGGCGCGGGCGGTGGGCACCACGGTGAAGCCTTCAGCTTCCAGTTCCACCAGCGTGGCGGTGGCGATGGCCTCGATCTCCGGCACGATGAAGTGCGGCTTCTCCTGCTCGATCACGGCGCGCAGGGCGGCACCGTCCAGCATGCTGATCACGTGGCTGCGATGGGCCACCTGCATGGCCGGGGCATCGACGTAACGATCGACGGCGATGACTTCGCAGCCCAGGCGCTGCAGTTCGATCGCCACCTCCTTGCCGAGCTCACCAGAGCCGCACAGCAGTACACGGGTCGCGCTGGGCGACAAGGGGGTTCCAATACGGGGCATGTCGTTTCCTCGGGGAGTCAAGAAGCCTGGGTCGGGGGAATGATGAACAGGCCGCTGGCCTTGGCGCGTTCGAAGCAACGGGCCAGGACCTCGCGGCGCTCGGCATTGTCCATGCGGCCCCAACGGGTGATTTCATCGGCGGTGCGCTGGCAGCCGCTGCAGATGTCGTGGTCGTCCAGCACGCAGACCTGCACGCAGGGCGAACGGACGGGGCGTTCGGAGTCCATCAGTCGTCCTGCTCCGCCAGGTCGCGGGCGTAGCGCTGGGCGTTGTGCACGTAGTGGGCGGCGCTGGCTTCGAGCATTTTCTTCTGTTGCTCGGTCAGCTCCCGCACCACCTTGCCGGGGGAGCCCATGACCAGCGAACCGTCGGGAATTTCCTTGCCTTCGGGAATCAGCGCGTTGGCGCCGATGATGCAGTACTTGCCGATCTTCGCGCCGTTGAGCACCACGGCATTGATGCCGATCAGGCTGAAGTCGCCCACCGAACAGCCGTGCAGCATGGCGTTGTGGCCGATGGTGACGGAGCGGCCGATGTTCAGCGGGAAGCCCATGTCGGTATGCATCACGGTGCCATCCTGGACGTTGCTGTTCTCACCAATGTGGATCAGCTCGTTGTCGCCGCGCAGTACGGCGCCGAACCAGACACTGGCGCCGGCGTCCAGGCGCACGTTGCCCACCAGGGTGGCAGTGGGGGCGGTCCAGCTGTCGGCATGGGCTTCGACCTGGGCGGTTCCAAGGCGGTATTTCATCAGGCGCTCCTCGAACGGGGCTTATTTGAGTCTTATGAAGGTCTCGGGGGCGCGAGTCATGTCGATCCCGGCGTCGTACACCAGGTTGACCAGCTCGACGACCATGATGGCGGTCAGGCCCCAGATCTTGTATTCGCCGTACTGATAGCTGGGGACGTACCAGCTGCGGCCGAGGTAGTCGATGCGGTGGGTCATCTGGCGCGGATCATCGCGAAAGAACTCCAGCGGGACGCTGAACACCGAGTCGATCTCGCCATCGTTGGCCTTGTACTGGACGAAGTCCGGAACCAGACCGACATAGGGCGTGACCTTGATGCCATGACGGGAGACCAGGGGGCTGAGCGGGCCGATGACTTCCACCAGACCCGGAGGCAGTCCGACCTCTTCCTCCGCTTCGCGCAGAGCCGTGCGAATCAGGTCCTGATCCTCGGGATCGCGGCGGCCACCGGGAAAGGCCACCTCACCACCGTGGGTGGACAAGCCGCTGGCGCGCAGGGTCAGCACCAGTTCCGGCTCGTCGCTGCGGGTGATGGGCACCAGCACCGCGGCTTCGGGGAAGTCGTGATCGGTTTCCAGGGTTCTCGGGGAGTAGCTCTGCACGCGACGGAGCAGGTCATCCAGCATGGATTTTCTCGTTGTTCTCGACTGCCGGGCATCATGGCATGAACCTTGGGACCGCCCAAGTCCTACGCCGACAGGTCGCAGCATTCACCACCTCTGGTTTGCCCGGCACGCCGCTTGCCGTGCGACACCGTGCCGCGCCAAGATGGGCGCCTGCCCCTGAGGAACCACGATGAAATACTGCAGCCAGTGTGGCGGCCCGGTCGTCCAGCGCATCCCCGACGGCGACAACCGCCTGCGCTACGTGTGCGAAAGCTGCCACACGATCCACTACCAGAACCCACGTATCGTCGCCGGTTGCCTGCCGGTGTGGGGTGAGCAGGTGCTGCTCTGCCGTCGCGCCATCGACCCGCGCAAGGGTTACTGGACGCTCCCCGCCGGCTTCATGGAGAACGGCGAGACCATGGAGCAGGCCGCCACGCGCGAAACCCTCGAAGAAGCCTGCGCGCGGGTACGCAACCTCAGCCTCTACACCCTGTTCGACCTGCCGCACATCAGCCAGGTCTACACCTTCTTCCGCGCCGAACTGGTGGATCTGGACTTCGCTGCCGGCGAAGAAAGCCTGGAAGTACGCCTGTTTCACGAGCGGGATATTCCCTGGTCGGAGCTGGCTTTTCCGACCGTGGGCCGTACCTTAGAATGCTACTTCGCCGATCGCGCCGGGCAGGTCTTCCCGGTGCGCAACGAGCCACTCGCGCCGTTGCTGGCCTATTACAAGAAAGCCTGACCGCTATTCTGCTTAATATGTGAACACTGTGGGGATGTCGTGCCGATGCGCTGGTTGCTAGTCGTACTTTCCATGAGCCTTGCCGCTCTCGCCCAGGCAAGCACTACGCCGACGCTGGGTGGCAAATCCATCGACAAGGTTCTGGTAGTGAAGTCGGAACGCAAGCTGTTGCTGATGAATCGCGGCGACATCCTCAAGACGTACCGCATTTCCCTTGGCAAAGTCCCCACCGGCCCCAAGCTGCGTGAAGGCGACCAGCGCACCCCGGAAGGCTTCTACTGGATCGACTGGCGCAAGACCAGCGACAAGTTCAACCTGGCCCTGCACATCTCCTACCCCAATGCCCGCGATGCCGCCAAGGCACGGGACAAGGGCGTGCCACCGGGCGGCATGATCATGATCCATGGCACCCCGCTGGATGAGGAATACCCGGAGTGGTACTTCCACACCCTGGACTGGACCGAGGGTTGCATCGCCATGAAGAACGCGGACATGCAAGAGATCTGGAGCCTGGTGAAGGACGGCACCCTGATCGAGATCCGCCCCTGACCCCACCTGCAATGAAAAAGGCGCCATCTGGCGCCTTTTTCATTGGTTCTTCGGAGATTTTCGGGAAAAAGTCGACCAGCCGACGACCATCCTTCAGGCAGATTCAGGCCGAGGCGGCCAAAGGGCGAAAGCTGAAATAGAAACGCAGGGCATCGATGAGGTCCGCGTATTCAGCGGGCGGTGCCACCAGTGAAAAGCCGGAATCGTAGTTCGCCGGGGTCACGTCCTCATGGCACCACTGGCAGGTGGCGTAGAAGTCGATGAAGTGCAGCTGCCCATCCTTGCCCGGAATCTTCAAGCGCATGTCGAAGCGCGCGCCCACCAGCATGGGCAGCTGGCTGATCAGCATCAGGCCGTCCATGGAGACGTTGCCCAGGTAACCCATGGGCTTGTCGGTGATGCGATTGAACACCTTCAGGTAGTAAGGCAACTGATGGCGTTCGATACGGCGCTTTGTCGGCATGATATCAAATCGCTATTGATGGCATTTCAGTATGGACTCGTTGCCGCCCCAGACCAACCTTCAATTGCAATCTCGGGCCAGGCTCTCGGCCAATTTGCGACGGAAGGAGTCGATCTGTTGATCAGTGTAGTACTGTCGCTCGCCACGCTCGTCGAGACGGTAGTACGGTCCGCCGTGACTCAGCTGTCCTTGCTGATCGCGCCACTCGCCGCACAGCTTCTGCCGCTGTTCGCGTGCTACCTCGGCCTTCTCGACGGCGGCTGCCTGTTCCTGGCGACGCGCGTCGTGGATTTTCTCGGTGCGAGCCTCACGCTCTCGGGTCGCCTGATCCCGCTCCACTACCTGGGGTTTCACCGATACCACCTCGGCTCCCTCCCGTGGCGTCTCGCTGAAATGCACTTGGCCCTGCGCATCGGTCCAGCGATATATCTCCGCGCCGGCGATGGCCGGTATCAGCAACAGGCAGCACAGCAGGTGGCGCATTCCTGGGTCCCTCGGATAGAGGCTCAGCTTAGTCCCGGCCCGTCGCAGCTCAAGCGGCCAACGACCGACGGCCGGCTTACGGGTCAGAGCGGCGCCGCGTTGGCCTTGGTGGTACTGCTGCCCACGCGGCCGAGCTGCTGGAGCGTCTCCAGGCGCGCCTTGGCACGGTAGGCGTACTCGCTGGAGGGGTAGCGGGCAATGATGAACTGATAGGTCTGCGCCGCATCGACGAACAGGTTCTGGCGCTCCAGGCACTGGCCGCGCAGCAGAGAGATTTCCGGCTGCAGGTACTGGCGGGAGCGGCTCTTGCGCTCAGCCTTGGACAGTTCGAGCATCACGTCTTCGCAGTCGCCGTCCTCGTAGGAGCGGTAGGCATTGTTCAGGTGATGGTCGAGGGACCAGCGCGTGCAGCCGCTCACGGCCGCCAGCAGGGTCAGGATGATCAGGGTTCGCATGGTTGGTTCCTCCGTCCACCGGGATATCGGCCGGGCGCGTCGCTTCTTCAGGCCACCGGGCGATCAGGATGCGAAGCATAACCTCCGATTGGTCCTGCCGGCGCCTGCCACGGATAGCACGCGGCCACTGCTAGACTGCGGAGGTCGCCCAAGGACCCGGTTCCGCCATGCATCCCAGCCTTCCCGCCCTGCTCGCCGTCTGCCTGCTGCTGGGCGCCTGCTCGCCCACTACCCCGTTGTTCATCGCGCAGGTCACCACCAACGAAGTGGTGGAATACAAGACCATGAAGAGCAAGCGCATGGCCGCCGCGGTGGAAGAGGAAGGCGACCTGCTCACCTACAGCGCCATGGCCATCCGCGATGCCAAGAGCCCCGAAGCGGAAGAGCTTTACCTGGTCGGCTACCGCGACGACAAGTTCAGCGACGACGTGCGCGCCATCGCCCTGTACCAGATCGGCCTGATCTACATGAGCCGCTTCAACGAGCAGCGTGATGACGCCAAGGCACTGACCTACCTGGAGCGTGTGCTGAACGAATTCCCCAGCAGCCGTGCGGCCGAACGTGCCGAAGCGCGCATCCTGGTGATCCGCCAGCGGGCGAAGGACCCGGTACAAAAGACCTCTCGCGAGCTCCTGGCCACCTGGCAGCCAAGCAACAATCTCGACCTGTACAAACCAGGGCTGGACCCAGACATGACCCTGCTCTCGCGTCGTGCCGTGCTCAAGGACCGCGTCGCCGAAGCCGAGGAGCTCTATATGCTGGCGCTGTCCGACCCCCATGTGCAGCCGGACATCAAACAGAAGGCGCTCTACCAGCTGGGCCTGATGTACCTGGCGCCGGACAATCCCCACGCCAACCGCGACAAGGCCATCGGCTATTTCCGCCGGCTGCTGGTGCAATTCCCCGACAGCGACCTGGCCACCAAGGCCTCGCGCCACCTGGACCAGGCACTGAATTCGGATCGCCCGTGACACCGCCCGGCGGGCCACCTGAAACAATTCAGCGGGTAGTGAAAAGGAACAATGACTACAGTTTTTCTGCGTAGTAGCCTCGGGCTCTGCTTGAAAAATGGAGTCTTCGCATGCCTTTCCGCCGCACCAAAATCGTCGCCACCCTCGGCCCGGCCAGCAACTCCCCGGAGGTCCTGGAGCAACTGATCATCGCGGGCTTGAACGTCGCCCGCCTGAACTTCTCCCACGGCAGCCCCGAAGAACACAAGGCACGCGCCCGCCTGGTCCGCGAACTGGCCGCCAAGCATGGCCGCTTCGTCGCCCTGCTCGGCGACCTGCAAGGCCCGAAGATCCGCATCGCCAAGTTCGCCAACAAGCGCATCGAACTGAAAGAAGGCGACAGCTTCCGCTTCTCCGTCACCCATCCCCGTGACGCCGGCACCCAGGAAGTGGTGGGCATCGACTACCCGGACCTGATCAAGGATTGCGGCGTCGGCGACGAGCTGCTGCTGGACGACGGTCGCGTGGTGATGCGCGTCGTCGCCTCCACCGCTGACGAGCTGCACTGCACCGTGCTGATCGGCGGCCCGCTGTCGGACCACAAGGGCATCAACCGCCGTGGCGGTGGCCTGACCGCACCGGCCCTGACCGCCAAGGACAAGGCCGACATCAAGCTGGCCGCGGAAATGGAACTGGATTACCTGGCGGTGTCCTTCCCCCGTGACGCCGCCGACATGGAACTGGCCCGCCGCCTGCGCGACGAAGCCGGTGGCAAGGCCTGGCTGGTGGCCAAGATCGAACGCGCCGAAGCGGTGGCCGACGACGAAGCCCTCGACGGCCTGATCCGTGCCAGCGACGCCGTCATGGTGGCCCGTGGCGACCTGGGCGTGGAAATCGGTGACGCCGAACTGGTGGGCATCCAGAAGAAGATCATCCTGCACGCCCGCCGCTACAACAAAGCCGTGATCACCGCGACCCAGATGATGGAGTCGATGATCCACAGCCCGATGCCGACCCGCGCCGAGGTTTCGGACGTAGCCAACGCCGTGCTCGACTACACCGACGCCGTGATGCTTTCCGCCGAAAGCGCCGCGGGCGAGTACCCGGTGGAAGCGGTGCAGGCCATGGCGCGTATCTGCCAGGGCGCCGAGAAGCACCCGGACAGCCGCCGCTCGCACCACCGTGTTGGCCAGACCTTCGACCGCTGCGACGAAAGCATCGCTCTCGCGTCGATGTACACCGCCAACCACTTCCCGGGCATCAAGGCCATCATCTGCCTGACCGAAAGCGGCTACACCCCGCTGATCATGTCGCGCATCCGTTCCTCGGTGCCGATCTTCGCCTACTCGCCGCACCGCGAAACCCAGGCCCGCGTGGCGCTGTTCCGTGGCGTGGAGACCATCCCGTTCGACGCCGCCGCGCTGCCGCCGGAGAAGGTCAGCCAGATGGCCGTGGACGAACTGCTGCAACGTGGCGTGGTAACCAAGGGCGACTGGGTGATCCTGACCAAGGGTGACAGCTACACCACCCAGGGCGGCACCAACACCATGAAGATCCTCCACGTCGGCGACCTGCTGGTCTGACCTGACCTGGAAACGAAAAAGCCGCCCTTCGGGGCGGCTTTTTCATGGTCGTAAATCAGCTGATTGCTTGTAGGGGCGAATTCATTCGCCATGCAGGCCGAAGGTCTGCCCTGAGATGTCGAAGGGGGCAGCCGAGCTGCCCTTGGCGAATGAATTCGCCCCTACAGCATCTATTCCCCCAACAGTTGTTCGCGCAGCGTCAAACAAACTTCGAGAAATCCGGCTTGCGACGCTGGGTGAAGGCCGACAGCGCTTCCACCGCCTCCGGAGAACGCAGGCGCTGGGTGAATAGCTCGCCCTCCTCCGCGATCACCCGGCGCAGTTCCTCACGGCCCGGCGCCTGCATCAGGCGCTTGCTCACCGCCAGGGCCGAGGGTGCCAGGTCGAGGAAGCGCATTGCCGCCTCACGGGCACGGGCCAGCGTTACGGCGCCGTTTTCCAGGGCTGCGTTGGCAATGCCCCAGTTGGCGGCCTGCTCACCGGTGAAGCCTTCGCCCAGCAGCAACAGCTCCGCGGCCTTCGCGTGGCCGAGCAGGCGCGGCAGGATCAGGCTGGAACCGAATTCGGGGCAGAGGCCCAGGTTGACGAACGGCATCTTCAGCTTGGCGTTGCAGCTGACATAGACCAGGTCGCAATGCAGCAGCAGGGTGGTGCCGATGCCCACCGCCGGACCACTCACGGCCGCCACGACCGGTTTGGGGAATTCGAACAGCGCGCGCATGAACTGGAACACCGGGCTGTCCATCCCGCTCGGCGGTTCCTGCAGGAAGTCGACGATATCGTTGCCGCTGGTGAAGCACTCCTCGGTGCCGGTGATCAGCACGGCGCGCACTTCGCGATCGTCCCGCGCCGCGTCCAGCACTTCGGCCATGCGGCTGTACATGGCACGGGTCAGGGCATTCATCTTGTCCGGGCGGTTCATGCGCAGCGTCAGCAGGCCCTGCTCGCGCTCGACCAGAATGTGCTCGCTCATGGCAACTCCTCGATTGGTGTTGGCCCGCGGCGTCAGGCTTCGCGGGTCAGGAAGGTATCGGCCAGCAGCTGATTACGGGGCAAGCCGGCCAGATATAGCCGGCGTGCGAACTCTTCGACGCTGGCGGGGTGGCCGCAGAGTAAGGCGATGGTTTGCCGCGAAACAAGGCGGAATTGCGCCAAAACCTCTGGCAGCTCGGCCGGCGTGATCAGTTCGACGACAAGCCCGGAATGCGCTGCAGCCAGCTCGGTGAGGGATTTGGCCAGATAATGTCCGCAGTCGTCATGGGCCAGATGAATGATGCGGATGGGGCCCTGATGATGATTCCGCAGCGCTTCCCGCAGCAGCCCCCAGAGCGGCGCCAGTCCAGTGCCTGCAGCAAGGAACAGCAGCGGCCGGGCGTCCCAGGAAGGATCGTAGTGCAGCGCACCGCAGTGCAGTTCACCCAGGCGCAGCTTGTCTCCCGGCACCAGGCGCCGGGCCCTGTCGCTGAACATTCCGGGGTTGCGGCAATCCAGGTGGAATTCGAGGAAGTCGTCAAAACCAGGCAGGCTCGCCAGGGAATAGGGCCGGGCGACGCCCTCGTCATTCCACAGCAGGAGATGCTGGCCGGCGCTGTAACGCAGCGGCCGCGAAGGCACGAGTCGCAGGCGCAGGACATCCGGGGCCGGCCAGTCGACGCCGACGACTTCGGCGTCCACGCCATCGCGTGCCGGGTCGAACACCTCCACCACCAGGTCCTGCACCACCAGGCACTGGCAGGACAGCCGCCAGCCCTCGGCACGCTGGAAACTGTCCAGCGCTTCCGGCCTGGCATCTGCCGGCTCGCCCGACAGGCAACGCACCAGGCAGGCATGGCAGCTACCGGCCCGACAGCTGTAGGGGACCTTGTAGCCCCCGGCGTTCAGGGCATCCAGCAGGTTGCTTGCGGGTGCTACGGTCCAGCGTTTTCCAGCGACTTCGAGTTCAGGCACCCTGGCCCTCCCAGGCGGCATCGCAACGGTTACGTCCGCCGCGCTTCGCCCGATAGAGTGCCTGATCCGCACGCTGCAACGCATCATCCAGGTCGTCCCCGGCAGACAGCAGGGTCATGCCGGCCGAGAGGCTCAGCCGCTCCACCTGTACCCCCACCGGCTCTGCGCTGGTGAAGGCTTCGCGCAGGCGCTCGCAGCACGCGGTGAGGCGATCCGCATCACAGCCCGGCAGCAGCAGGACGAACTCCTCGCCGCCGTAGCGCGCCAGCACATCACCGTCGCGCAGGCAGGCACGCGCCACCGCGGCGAAGGTCTGCAGCACCCGATCGCCGGCGGCATGGCCGTGAACGTCGTTGATTCGCTTGAAATGGTCGAGATCGATCAGCGCCAGACCGTGCTGGCGATTCGGCGCCAGGCTGTCCAGCTCGCGGCTGGCAAGGCGCAGGAAATGGCGGCGATTGAACAGCCCGGTCAGCTCGTCCGTGGCGACCAGGTCTTCCAGCTGGCGCATCATGCCGCGCAGGGTGTCCTGGTGCGCCTGCAGGGCGAAGCGGCGTTGGCGCATCCGCTGACGCAGCGCCTGAACGTAGCTCCCGAACAGGCTCAGCCAGACCATCAGCACGAAGAGCACGCAGACCTGCAGCAGCGCCAGGGCCGGGTCGGCCAACTGCATCTGGTACGCCTCGTACAGGTTGAGACCGGCGAAGGCGAAGAAGCCGATCGCGGCACATCGGGCGAAGACCCTGGGTTTCAGCTGGAACACACCGAACATCATGATCAGCACATAGACCGCGAGCAGGGTGCCCCGCGCGTCGTCGACCATGGACATCAGCCAGGTGTTCCAGACCAGGGCAAGCAGCACCTGGGGTTCCGTCAGGCTGGGGTCGGAGAAACGCAGGTTGTGTCCGCTGACGAACAGCCAGAACAGCACGAGCTGGGACAGGGCAACGAGGCCGGTACCGATCAGGGCGGTGCTCGCCGTAACCCGGAACAACCCGCCCAACATGGCGATCCAGCACAGCAGCAGTACCATCGAGTAGGTAGCCACGGCCATACCGAAGCGCTTCAGCAGCAGACTTTGCAAGGCTCTATGGCTGACCCGTTGGCTGGATGGGCTCATGGGCTCCTTCCCGTAATGGCACCATGCCTTCAATGTACGCCTGTGATCACAGATTGCCTAGTACGTAGGAAACGTCCGACAACCGACCAAGGTCGACTACCGGCGACTGTGCCCGACGGGCCCCACGCGCTATACTGCCGCGCCTTTTTTAGCCTCGCGCGCCGGGTCGTGGTCCGGCGCTTCCCTGATGTTCCCTCCAAGAGGAGCGCCCACATGACCGTGATCAAGCAAGACGATCTGATCCAGAGTGTCGCCGACGCCCTGCAGTTCATCTCCTACTACCATCCCGTGGATTTCATCCAGGCCATGCATGAGGCCTATCTGCGCGAAGAGTCGCCCGCCGCGCGCGATTCCATGGCGCAGATCCTGATCAACTCGCGCATGTGCGCCACCGGCCACCGCCCGATCTGCCAGGACACCGGTATCGTCACCGTGTTCGTCCGCGTCGGCATGGACGTGCGCTGGGATGGCGCCACCATGAGCGTGGACGACATGATCAACGAGGGTGTGCGTCGCGCCTACAACCTGCCGGAGAACGTCCTGCGCGCCTCCATCCTGGCCGACCCGGCGGGCGCCCGTAAGAACACCAAGGACAACACCCCGGCGGTCATCCACTACTCCATCGTTCCCGGCAACACCGTGGAAGTGGACGTGGCGGCCAAGGGCGGCGGCTCCGAGAACAAGTCGAAGATGGCCATGCTCAACCCGTCCGACTCCATCGTCGACTGGGTACTGAAGACCGTCCCGACCATGGGTGCCGGCTGGTGCCCGCCGGGCATGCTCGGCATCGGCATCGGCGGTACCGCCGAGAAGGCCGCGGTGATGGCGAAGGAAGTCCTGATGGACGAAATCGACATCCACGAGCTGAAGGCCCGCGGTCCGCAGAACAAGATCGAGGAAATGCGCCTCGAGCTGTTCGAGAAGGTCAACCAGCTGGGCATCGGCGCCCAGGGCCTGGGCGGCCTGACCACCGTGCTCGACGTGAAGATCATGGACTACCCGACCCACGCCGCCTCGCTGCCGGTCTGCATGATCCCCAACTGCGCCGCCACCCGTCACGCCCACTTCGTGCTCGACGGCTCCGGCCCGGCCGAGCTGGAAGCGCCGTCGCTGGACGCCTACCCGGAAATCGTCTGGGAAGCCGGCCCGTCCGCGCGCCGCGTCGACCTGGACACGATCACCCCGGAAGAAGTGCAGAGCTGGAAGCCGGGCGAGACCCTGCTGCTCAACGGCAAGATGCTCACCGGCCGCGACGCCGCGCACAAGCGCATCGTCGATATGCTGAACAAGGGCGAAGAGCTGCCGGTGGACCTGAAAGGTCGCTTCATCTACTACGTCGGCCCGGTCGATCCGGTACGTGACGAAGTGGTTGGCCCGGCTGGCCCGACCACCGCGACCCGCATGGACAAGTTCACCCGCCAGATCCTGGAAAGCACTGGCCTGCTGGGCATGATCGGCAAGTCCGAGCGTGGCCCGATCGCCATCGAAGCGATCAAGGACAACAAGGCCGTGTACCTGATGGCCGTCGGCGGCGCCGCCTACCTGGTGGCCCAGGCGATCAAGAAGTCCAAGGTCCTGGCCTTCGCCGAACTCGGTATGGAAGCCATCTACGAGTTCGACGTGAAGGACATGCCGGTCACCGTCGCCGTCGACACCAACGGTGAATCGGTACACATCACCGGCCCGGCGATCTGGCAACAGAAGATCGCCGAGAACCTGGCGGTGGAAGTGAAGTAAGCGTTCACCTTCGCTGAATGAAAAAGCCCGGCCATGTGCCGGGCTTTTTTCGTATCGCGCCTTTGCGCTGGTGCCGTATGTAGGATGGGTCGGGCGGCGTTCCGCGAGCGGAGCGATACCCATCGAGTCTGCCTGGGACATGGTTGATGGGTATCGCAAGCTCCACCCATCCTACAGAAGCTGTGCCTGGCCGAACTGCTCCGGCCAGTCGCGCCGGGTGAATACCTGTCCCTGCGCGCGTACCCGGCGTACTTCGCTCAGATCGAGGTCGCAGATCAGCCACTGGCTGGTCGAAGGACAGAGTTCGGGGCTTTCGGCGATCACGCCGTTGCTCGGCATTCCGTAGTCCGGCGGCACGTAGAGGCCGGCGCGGCCGATGTTTTCATCCAGCGCAGGTGACCAGGGGGCGAGCCCTACGGTAGGCGATTGCAGAACGGCGATCTGGTTTTCCAGCGCGCGGGCCTGGGCACCGATGCGCACTCGGTTGTAGCCCGCCTCCGTGTCGGTGCAACTGGGAGCGAGGATCAGGTCGGCGCCGCCTTCGGCCAGGGTGCGGGCGAGCATGGGGAATTCGTTGTCGTAGCAGATCAGGATGCCCAGCCGACCCAGGGCCGTGTCGAACACCTTGAGCCCCTCCCCTGCCGCGATGCCCCATTGCTCGCGCTCGAAGCGGGTCATGATCAGTTTGTCCTGAAAGCCCAGTTCACCACCCGGACCGAACAGCCAGGCGCGGTTGCGAAATCGCCCGTCAGCATCGCGCACGGGCAGGCTGCCGGGTTGCAGGTAGACGCCAAGCTTCACCGCGATACTGGCGCAAAGCGCCCGCCAATCCTGAAGCAGGGGCTGGATGCCGACGATGGACGCCTGCAGGTCCCCTCGCTCATCCGGCGGCAACTGACCGGCCAGAACCAGACCGGCGTATTCCGGCAGCACCAGCAGCTTCGCACCACTCGCGGCGGCTTCGGAGCAGAGCCTCTCCAGATGACTGGCGTAGGCATCCCAGCTTTCATGCAGCTCGATGGCGTACTGGCAGGCGGCGATCCTGATCATCGGGTGAGCTCCTTGAGCCAGAAGGACATGGGCTTGGCCGACTCGGTGTCTTCATCCAGGTCACGCCAGTGGTATTCGGTGCGCAGTTCCGGGTGGTGGCGATAACCACGCCGCGCCCAGAACTCGTTCAGTGGCTGGTAGCCGGGCGGGCGGCGCGGATGATCGGCCGGACGCTCCACCGCGCAGAAGGCGCAGTGGTCGAAGCGCGCCAGGCGCCGCGCATAGCCTTCGCGCTCGGCGAAGAAACGCACGCCCAGGCCGCTGCCCCGGTACTCGGGCAGCAACACCGACTCGCCAAAATAAAAGATGCGTTCCGGCGCCCAGCCCTGTTCGCGGAAAGGCCGCTGGAATTCCTCGGTTTCGTCCGCCATCGGCAGGCCCGTGGAGGCCCCCACCACCCGCTCGCCGTCCAGCGCTAGCACGAACAGGCTTTCCTTCGACTCGGCGTAGGTTGCGAGGTAGCGCGCTTCGTACTCGAGCGTGCCGTCATACAGGTAGGGAAACTCGCGAAACACCGTCAGGCGCAGGCGCGCGAGGTCATCGATATGGGGCGCGATGGCGCCGCCGTGAAGAAGTCGGATCTGCATGGGAGCGGTCGTTCTGGGGAAGTGGATGACGCCCCTGGCTAAGCCGGGCCTGGGTCAAGAACCTATCATGCCGGTCACGAACCGACTGACCCCATTGCGACAGGAACCCAGCCATGACCGCTATCGAACTGGTGCAAGCCTATTACGACGCCTTCAACGCCGGCGACATGCCAGCCTTCCTCGCCCTGCTCAGCGAGGACGTGGTGCACGACATCAACCAGGGTGAACGCCAGCAGGGCAAGGCCGCCTTCGCCGCCTTCATGGACAAGATGAACCGCTGCTACAAGGAGCGCCTCTCTGACATCGTGGTCATGCAGAGCGCCGACGGCAGCCGTGCCGCCGCCGAGTTCGTGGTGCACGGCCAGTACCTGGCCGACGATGAAGGCCTGCCGCCAGCCAAGGGCCAGACCTACGTACTGCCGGCCGGCGCCTTCTTCCATATCCACTGCGGCAAAGTCGCCCGCGTGACCAACTACTACAACCTGAACGACTGGCTCGAACAGGTGGTTTGAGGCTTCAAGCCTGCACTCGCGCCTTCGGCAGTTCGACCACCGTGGCGCGGCGCTGGGCCAAGTAGCGGGTGCAGCTCACCCGCAGGAAGGACGCGAAGTTGACCACCTCGCCTCGGTACTCCATCACCTCGTCGTAGAGCTTGGTGATGAGCTGGTTGGTGGTCATGCCATCCACCTCGGCGATCTCCCGCAGGATGTCCCAGAACTGGTTTTCCAGGCGCAGCGTGGTGACCACGCCACGGATACGCAGCGAGCGCGAGCGGGACTCGTAGAGGATGGGGTCAGCCTTGACGTACAGCTCGCACATGGCGCGCCTCCTGTTTTTGGCGATGCGGGTTCAATTGAGCCAGGTAGGTTGGCGCAGAGCGCAGCGAAGCCCAACACACTCGATTGCTGGGCTTCGCGCAATTGAGCCACACCCTACGATCACAGCTCGATCTTCGTCCCGAGCAGCTTGAGGAAACCTGCCAGCCAGGCGGGATGAGCCGGCCAGGCCGGAGCGGTCACCAGATTGCCCTGGGTATGGGCGGCGTCCACCGGGATATCCACATACTGACCACCGGCAAGTTTCACTTCCGGGCCGCAGGCCGGGTATGCGCTGCATTCGCGGCCTTCCAGCACGCCGGCGGCGGCCAGCAACTGGGCGCCATGGCAGACAGCGGCGATGGGCTTGCCGGCCTGGTCGAAGGCCTTCACCAGCTCCAGCACCCTGGCGTTGAGGCGCAGGTATTCAGGGGCGCGTCCGCCGGGGATCAACAGGGCGTCGTAGTCCTCCGCCCGGACCTTGGCGAAATCGAAGTTGAGGGCGAAGTTGTGGCCCGGCTTCTCGCTGTAGGTCTGGTCGCCCTCGAAATCATGGATGGCGGTGCGCACGGTCTGTCCGGCGACCTTGTCCGGGCACACGGCGTGTACCGTGTGACCGACCATGAGCAGGGCCTGGAAAGGCACCATGGTTTCGTAGTCTTCGGCGTAGTCGCCGACCAGCATCAGAATCTTCTTCGCGGCCATTGCTCATCCTCCAGGATTGGAAGCCTCGGGGCTTCAAAGGTTAGCCAATTATCCCCGGCAGCCTTCGAGCCCGGGTAATAGGCCCCTACTACAGGATGGATGGCGGGGTCAGATGCCGATCTTGTCCAGCGCCCGCCCCACTCCGCGCCAGAACCCAACCTGGGGCCGAACCACTTCACCGTTGGCGGCAACGCGCTGGCTAGGCTGGACCTGGCGGGTGGCGGCGATTTCCTGGCTGCCCAGGGACTCCTCCACCAGTTGCAGCGGGCCATTGCCGGCACCGGGTTGCTCGCTGTTCCTCGGCGGCGGGTCCAGTTCGTCGTAACGCAGGTAATAGGTGCGTCCGGCGGAGGCTTCCAGGGCAAAGGAGCTGATGAGGGTGAAATCCAGCGGGCCATCGGCGAACAGCGTCCAGTAGCTGCCGAACAGCGGCCGACGCATTTCCAGCTTGTAGCTGGCCGCGTCGAACTCCAGGGCCAGGTGGCCGTTGCTCGGCAGACTGCCGATCAGTTCGTTGTTGAGGAAGATGCCGGGAGCTTCCAGTTCCTGGTCCGCCCATTCGCTTTGCGGGCGATAGAGGTAGACGAGTGCGTGCTCGCCATCACTCGGCGCGGACGGCTGGAATTCAGGCCCTTCGGTCGCGCCGAAAAAGGCGCCCGGGGTGGAACAGCCGCCCAGCACAGCGCACAGCAGCAGGATCGGCAGGTATCGGCAGCCCATGCAGCCACTCCCTCTTGTTGTTGTGGAGCAAGCCTAGCCCCGCCTTGATCCGCAGGCACCCGACGAAAGTGCGGCGACTGGTTGCGTGCCGCTAACGGCGACGATCGAGGAGGTTCACCACCAGCCGATCCAGCCAGCCCCACAGGCGCTGGCGCAGGCGTTTCACCAGCGGGCGCGCGTGCCAGTCGTCCATGGTGATCTCGCGGCTGTCGGAGAAGTCCTGGCGCATGCAGGCGTCCACCGCCAGGGTGAAGTTCGGGTCCAGCGCTTCCAGGTTGGCTTCCAGGTTGAAGCGCAGGTTCCAGTGGTCGAAGTTGCAGGAGCCCACACTGACCCAGTCATCGGCCAGCGCCATCTTCAGGTGCAGGAAGCGCTGCTGGTACTCGAATATCCGCACTCCGGCACGCAGCAGGCGCGGGTAGTAGCGCTGGCCGGCGAAGCGCACCGGCGGGTGGTCGGTGTGCCGGCTGGTGAGCAGCAGGCGCACCTCGACGCCACGCCGCGCGGCCTTGATCAGGGCCCGGCGCACCTTCCAGCTCGGCAGGAAATAGGGCGTCGCCAGCCACACACGATTGCGCGCCGTGCGAATGCTGCGCACCAGCGACTGAACGATGTCGCGGTGCTGGTTCGCATCGGCGTAGGCCAGCCTTCCGAGCCCCTCCCCCACCGCCGGATAGGGCGGCAGGTGGGCCAGCCCCGGGGCCTCGCCCGGTTTCCAGGGGCGGCGGCCGAGGTTGGCCAGCCACTGGTAGTCGAAGATGAGTTGCCAGTGCGCCACCAGCGGCCCCTCGATGGCCACCATCACTTCGTGCCAGCGGCTGGTCTCCTGGTTGGGGTCCCAGAACTCGTTGGTGGCACCGGTGCCGCCAATGAACGCCTGGCGATCATCCACCACCAGGATCTTGCGGTGGTCGCGGTACAGGTTGCTGAAGCCGTGCCGCCAGCGCAGCGGGTTGTAGAACTGCAGCATCACCCCGGCCTCGACCAGCCGCTCGCGCAAGGCCGCGCCCAGCTTCAGGCAACCGAAATCATCGAACAGGCAGCGCACCCGCACGCCACGCACCGCGGCCACGCACAGGGCGTCCACCAGGGCCTGGCTGCAGCGGCCGTCTTCCACCAGGTAAAGCTCCAGCGCGACCTGATGCTCGGCCCGGGCAATGGCCGTGAGCATGGTCGGAAAGAACTGCGGGCCGTCGATCAACAGCTCGAAGCGGTTGCCGGACTTCCAGGGGAAGATCTGCCCCATCAGCGCTCCGTGAAGATCAGCACGGCGCCCACCGGCACCGACAGACTGATGCCGGGCAGGCCGGCCACCTTGCGCAGGCCGTCCAGTGCCGTGGTCAGGCCGAAGTCCTCCACCTGCAGCACCAGCGGCGCCAGGGTCACCACCTGGAAGCGATGGTCGTCCAGGCGCGTGGCCAGGAGTTCGGCGCGGTATTGCTGGGACTTGTCGTGCAGCTTCACCGTCAGCGGCAGGCCCAGCTCCAGCTGGGCGCCGGGAGCCAGGTCGGTGATGGGACGCAGGTCGAGCTGGGCGGTGATCTCCGCTTCGGGGTACTTGGTGATTTCGAAGAACTGGTCACGCAGGCGCTGGTCACGCAGCGGGACCCCGGTGCTCACCGACTCCAGTTCGACGCGCAAGTGCGCCTTGCCCTCCTTGCCGATCTTGCCGTGCAGGGTGAGGAAGCGGTGCACCTCGGAAATGCTGCCGGCCTTGGTGGAGATGAAGGAAATGCGCGACGACTCGTTGTCCAGGTACCAGCTTGCGTGGACGGGCAGCGCCAAGGCGGCGAGCAGGGCAACGAATGGGCGTATCGATTTGTGCATGCGGGCTTCCTTTGGCATGTCGCTGACGGCCGGAAGACTTCGGCCGGACTCCATTGGTCACACGAATCGCCGCCGGGTTCCGCGTGGAGCAAACCCGACGGACGGACAATGGATGCAAAGCTACCAGAGGAAACGAATTTTGGGGCTCGGCAAGACACCTGTAGGGGCGAATTCATTCGCCAGGCAGGCCGAAGGTCTGCGCGCTGGCAAACCCTCTCGGGACCGCTACGCGGTCCTTGGCGAATGAATTCGCCCCTACAAGGCCGGTCGCATTACAGGCGCGGGTAGTCGATGTAGCCCACCGGGCCCTTGGCGTAGAAGAGTTCCGGGCGCGGCTCGTTCAGCGGGGCGTCCAGGCGCAGGCGCTCGGGCAGGTCGGGGTTGGCGATGAAGGGAACACCGAAGGCCACGGCATCGGCCTTGCCGCTTTCCAGCCAGGCAGCGGCGCTGTCCCGGGTAAAACGCTCGTTGGCGATGAACACACCACCGAAGGCTTCCTTCAGCGCGGGCGTCAGGCTGTCCTCGCCTTCCTTCTCACGGGCGCAGAGGAAGGCCACCCCACGCTTGCCCAGTTCACGGGCGACATAGCCGAAGGTGCCGGCCAGGTCGGAATCGCCCATGTCATGCAGATCGGCACGCGGCGACAGGTGCACGCCTACGCGGCCAGCGCCCCATACCTTGATCGCGGCATCGGTGACTTCCAGCAGCAGGCGGGCACGGTTTTCGATGGAACCGCCGTACTGGTCGGTGCGCTTGTTGGTGCCGTCCTGAAGGAACTGATCCAGCAGGTAGCCGTTGGCAGCGTGGATTTCCACACCGTCGAAACCGGCGGCCTGGGCGTTCTCGGCACCGATGCGGTAGGCCTCGACTATGTCGGCGATCTCTTCGGTTTCCAGGGCACGCGGCACCTGATAGTCACGCAGCGGACGCAGCAGGCTGACGTGGCCTTTGGCGGCGATGGCGCTGGGCGCTACCGGGGCTTCGCCATCCAGGTAGCTCGGGTCGGAAATACGGCCTACGTGCCACAGCTGCAGGACGATCTTGCCGCCGTTGGCGTGAACTGCCTTGGTGATATTGCTCCAGCCCTTCACCTGCTCGTCGGACCAGATGCCGGGGGTATCCGGGTAGCCGACGCCCAGAGGCGTGACGGAAGTGGCTTCACTGATGATCAGCCCGGCAGACGCGCGCTGGGTGTAGTACTCGGCCATCAGCGCGTTGGGCACACGGCCCTCGTCTGCGCGGCAGCGGGTAAGCGGAGCCATGATGATGCGGTTGGCGAGTTCCAGGTCGCCGATCTTGATCGGGTCGAAGAGCGTGGGCATGTCATTTACCTCGGGTCAGTCGAGAGCCGCTTGCAGCTCGGGATTACGGTTGCTGAAGGTGAGCAGGGTCGCTAGCAGGGCGAGGATCGCCAGTACTGCAGCGGCCAGTGCAACGCTGGTGAGGCCGAATCCGTGGCCGATGACCAGGCCGCCGACCCAGGCGCCGAGGGCATTGCCCACGTTGAAGGCGCCGATGTTCAGGGTGGAAACCAGGTTTGGGGCGTCGCTGCCGAAATTCACCACGTTGACCTGCAGGGCCGGCACCGCGGCGAAGGCGGCCGTGGCCCAGAGGAACAGGGTGATTTCCGTGGGAATCAGGCTTGCGCTGGTCCAGGTCAGGACGCTGGAGGCGACGGCCAGGGCGACGAACACGCCCATCAGGGTCTGCGCCAGCTTCCAGTCCGCCAGGCGGCCACCGATCACGTTGCCCAGGGTCAGGCCCAGGCCGATCAGCAGCAGGCTCCAGGTCACGCCACGGGGCGAAACGCCGGTCACTTCGCCGAGCAGCGGCGCGACGTAGGTGAAGATGCAGAACACAGCGGCGGAGAACAGCACGGTGGTGGACAGCGCCAGCCAAAGCGCGGCACCCCGCAGGGCGGCGAACTCGGCGCGGATGTCGGTGGCCTCTTCGTCATCCTGGCGCGGCAGTACCCGCCAGAGGCCGATCAGCGCAGCGATGCCGATCAGGGTCACCGCCCAGAAGGTTGAACGCCAGCCAGCGACCTGGCCCAGGGCGGTGCCCAGGGGCACGCCGAGCACGTTGGCCAGGGTCAGGCCGGTGAACATCAGGGCGACGGCAGAAGCCTTGCGGTTGGCCGGCACCAGGCTGGCGGCAACCACCGAGCCGATACCGAAGAAGGCGCCGTGGCAGAGCGCGGTAACGACCCGCGCCAGCATCAGCAGGCCGTAGTTGGCGGCGATGGCGCAGAGCAGGTTGCCGATGATGAACACCCCCATCAGCGCCAGCAGGGCGCGTTTTCGCGGAAGCTTCGAGGTGAGCATCGCCATGAACGGCGCACCGATGGCCACACCCAGGGCGTAGCCGGTGACCAGCCAGCCGGCGCCGGGAATGGATACGCCGAGATCGGTGGCCACCTCGGGCAGCAGGCCCATGATGACGAATTCAGTGGTGCCTATCGCAAACGCGGACAAGGCGAGGACGAGAAGCGCAGTAGGCATTGGCCTGCTCCTGGGAAGATTTTCGGGTTGTGGCAGGTGCTGCAGTTACAGCTCGTCGCTCATCTGGCGAAGGAATTCAGCGATGACGGCTTCATTGCGTTTGAAGAAGTTCCATTGGCCCACCTTGCGGCTCGTTACCAGGCCAGCGCGCTGCAAGGTCGCCAGGTGCGCCGAGACGGTGGACTGGGACAGCCCGCAGCGCTGGTCGAACTTGCCGGCGCAGACGCCGATTTCGAATGGGTGGTCCTGCTCGACGAAGTACTTCTCCGGGTCCTTGAGCCACTGCAGCATCTCCCGCCGGACGGGATTGGCCAGTGCCTTGATGATTTCGTCGAGGTCGATGGATGTGCTCATGGCCGTGGATTCGTATATCGAGATGGAACGAACTTTATATCGAGAAAGAGCGATACAGGATCGTTTGTGCCGATAGTCATCATCGACCGCCATGATAAAACCGACTCTGGGTTAAGCTCGCCCAATGAACTACCTCGCTCACCTCCATCTCGGCGGCTCGCAGCCGGCGCAACTGCTCGGCAGCCTCTATGGCGACTTCGTCAAAGGGCCGCTGGCCGGGCGCTGGCCGGCGGATATCGAAGCCGGTATCCGCCTGCACAGGCGCATTGACGCCTTCACCGACAGCCACCCGCTGATCACCCAGGCCAAGCTGCGTTTCCCCAGCGAGCGGCGGCGCTTCGCCGGCATCCTGCTGGACGTCTTCTTCGACCACTGCCTGGCCCGCGATTGGGCGCTCTATTCCGCCGAACCGCTGGATGCCTTCACCCGCCATGTCTACGACGTGCTGGTCAACGAACCCGCACTGCCCGGCCGCCTGGCGCTGATCGCCCCGCGCATGGCCGAGCAGGACTGGCTCGGCAGCTACCGGGAGTTCGAGACCCTGGAACTGGTCATCGCCGGCATGGCGCGGCGCATCTCGCGGCCGGAAGCGCTGGACGGAGCGATGGCCGAGCTGGAGGCGCTGTATCAGCCCCTGTTCGATGACTTCCGTCAGTTCTATCCACAGCTCCAGCAATTCGCGGGAACCCAGCCCAATATCGGTTGACCTGTATCAAGGGAAATTTCCTACACCTGCAGTGGAATGGAGTCAGAACCACACACACTGGAGGTGCCCGATGAACGCGCTGATGCTGGCGACCGACCTTTCCAACCGCTCCGACCGCGCCTTGCGACGCGCGGCGCGCCTGGCCCGGCAGTTCGACTGTCCCTGGTTCATCCTCCATGTGGTCGACGAAGACCAGCCGCAGCTGCGGATCGAACTGGAAGTCGAGCAGGTCCGCCGCTACCTCAATGAGCAGGTGGACTTCTTCACCGAACTCGCTGGCCGCACGCCGGAAATCTGGGTGGAGGTGGGCGACCCGGCCAAGCACATCGCCGACTGCACCCGCTGGGCCAACATCGACCTGCTGGTGGTTGGCAGCCATCGCAAGAACCCGCTGCGCGACATCTTCGTCGGGACCACCCTGGAGCGCCTGGTCCGCACCAGTCACGTGCCGATCCTGCTGGTGAACAAGGCCGCCGAAGACGACTACCTGATGCCGCTGCTGGCCCTGGATTGCTCTCCGGCTTCCGCCCAGGCCGCGCGCGCCGCCCACGAGCTGGGTCTGATCCCGAAATCCGGCGCCAAGGCGCTGCACGCTTTCGACCCGCTGGGTGGCGCCATGCTGCTGGCGGCTGGCGCAGGGGCCGGGACGATTCCGGGCGACTACGCCGCCGATGAGCGCCGCCGGGCGACCGCCGCGCTGGATGAGTTCCTGCTCAAGGAAGAACTGGGCGCCCTCATCGACCAGCGCCTGATCGAGGAAGGCCAGCCAATGACCGCATTGCGGCGAGTGCTGGACCGCGAACCTGTCGACCTGCTGGTGATGGGCACGCGCGGACTGACGGGGATGAAACGGGTGCTGATCGGCAGCGTGGCGGATGCCGCCATGCGCGAACTGGACTGCGACATCCTCACGGTGCCGCCGATCCACTGGCCGGAAACGAACAAGGCCTGACCACCCTCAGGCGGCCAGAGCCTCGTCTTCCACCTCACCGAAGAGCGCCAGTTGCACGGCGCTCTTTGCTTTCTGGCTCAGCACGGTACGGGTCAGCCCCTGGCTGGCAACCGGCTCGAGCAGCTGGATTTCCACGTCAGCCGGATCGCTGCGCAACAGGCGTACCAGGTGCGAGAGCAGGTCGTCCTCACCGATGAAGGGCGCGATTTCGTCGCGCTGGCCATCGCGCAGATAACGGATCGCCACCGGCTGCACCGGTACCTGGGTTTCCACGGCGCTGGTGAGCAGGCGGCTGTGGAAAGTCTTCAGCAGGCTGCCATCGGTGGTGGTGCCTTCCGGGAAGATCAGCAGGTGGCGCCCATCCCCGAGGTGGCGGGCGAGTTGCTGGCCGACCAGGCCGCTATCCCCCGAACCACGACGGATGAACAGGGTGCCGGCCTTGTGTGCCAGCCAACCGGCCACCGGCCAGGCACGCACCTCGGCCTTGGACAGGAAGGACAGCGGCGCCACGGCGCCGAGCAGCGGGATATCGGTCCAGGACACGTGGTTGCTCACCCAGAGCATGGGCTGCTCCGGCACCCGGCCAATGACCCGCACGCGAAACGGCAGCGCGCCCGCCAGGCGGGCGAGGAACCAGCGGGTCAGGCGCTGCCGGGTGGCCATCAGATCACGACGCCCCAGGCGTTCCAGCACGCCAACCCACAACGCCAGCGACAAGCCGAGGCCGATCACTGCCAGCAGGCGGGCGACGCGGGCGTAGAAACGTACGGACTTCAGCATGCCCAGCCTCAGACCGCAGCCTTGAAGTGACGGGCGTAGCGTGGGCAAAGCTCGTCACGCTTGAGCAGGATGAACACGTCGGCCACCTGGAAGTCCGGGTCCCAGCACGGCTCGCCACAGATCTTCGCGCCCAGGCGCATGTAGGCCTTGAGCAGCGGCGGCATCTCGGCGATCACGTTGCCCGGCAGCTCCAGCACCGGCAGCGGGTTCTTCGGCTCCGCGCGCAGGTATTCGGTGCACAGATGACGCTCGCGCAGGCGCTGCATGATGGCCTGTGCCTGGATGCCGCCGTCCTGCATCGGGATGCTGGCGCAGCCCATCAGGTAGCGGTAGCCGCCCTGGTTCAGCACTTCAGCCAGTTCCCCCCAGAGCACGGCGATGGTGGCGCCATTGCGGTAGGCCGGGTCGACGCAGGTACGGCCGATTTCCAGCACCGGGCCTTGCAGCTCGCCGAGGCCGTGGAGGCTGAATTCCTCTTCGCTGTAGAAGCGGCCAAGGTCACGGGCGGCGTGATGATCGAGCAGGCGGGTGGTGGCGACCAGCTCACCGCTGTCCAGGTCGCGCACGCCGATGTGCTGGCAGTGCGGATCGTAGTCATCCATATCGAGACCGAACTCGGCGCCCTGCAGCTTGGCGTCGAACTCGGCGCTGAACACT
Source organism: Pseudomonas sp. BN411 (assembly GCF_029871235.1). Taxonomy (GTDB): domain Bacteria; phylum Pseudomonadota; class Gammaproteobacteria; order Pseudomonadales; family Pseudomonadaceae; genus Metapseudomonas. The sequence continues at coordinate 153,111 of NZ_SSOM01000067.1, read as the reverse complement.
CGAAAACGCAGGGCCTGCGCCTCACGCAACGCAGCAATGCCTTCCAGGCGCTCGGCCTGGAGACGGCGAGGGCTTTTCCCGTTGGGTGCGACGCTGTCGCGGGTCATGGCGATCTGAGTCATGAATAAGCCTCCGTTGGCCGGCTAGATCCCGGTTGCAGCCGGACGATCTTGTTGTGCAAGCTCAGGCTAGGTAGACCCGGTGTCACCCCCATGACGATCCGATGATGCTTGTATGACATGGGTCCGCTGACATCCCGCAGCCACGCCCCCATCCCCCTTGAGGAGCCTTCAATGCCCTGGCAACGCCTGTTCGAAGCCACTGCCCGCCTGCCTTCCAGCCAGCCGCTGGATGACTGGTACGGCGCCCTGCTCGACCGCCTGGGTGAGGTGACGCCCTTCGAACTGGCAGTGCTCGGCGGCAAGCTGTCCGCCACACCCGGGCTGGCGTTCCTCGCCGGTTACCAGGGCGCCCTGCGCCTGCTCTGGCCTTCCGCGCCGCAGAGCCTGGGCGCGCTGTGCGTGACCGAGAACCGCAGCGTACGCCCGGCCGACATGCAGACCCGCCTGACCGGCCTCAGCCTCGCCGGACGCAAGGACTTCGTCACCGCCGGAAATGCCGCCGACTGGCTGCTGGTGGCGGCCCGCGAAGAAGCCGACGGAGAATCGCCGCGCCTGGCCCTGACCGTGGTGCGCAACGGCGCCCCGGGTGTGCGCGTCGAGCAGCTCAAACCGCTGCCGCTGATGCCCGACGTCCCCCATGCACGCCTGCATCTGGAAGGCGCCCATTGCGAGCGTCTGGCCGGCGATGGCTGGGACGCCTACGTAAAGCCGTTCCGCAGTATCGAAGACCTCCACGTCCTCGCCGCACTGGTGGCCTGGCTGTACGGCGTGGGCCGCGACAACGCCTGGCCCCAGGACCTGCAATTGCGCCTGCTGGCGTTGCTCAGCGGCGCGGCGGACGTCTCCCGCCAATGCGCCACGGCACCGGCCATGCACCTCCTGCTAGCCGCCCTCTTCGCCCAGTTCAAGGCGATCAAGCCGGAACTGGACGCCGCCTTCGCTGGCGGACCGGAGGAATGGGCGAATCTCTGGAAACGCGACCAGGGCGTGCTGGAGATCGCCAGCGGACCGAGGGTCAAACGGCTGGAAAAGGCCCTGGCCACACTGGGCATAGCCTGACTTCCCGTAGGTTGTGGCAGAGCGCAGCGAAGCCCAACAAGCAACCGCGCGGGCCTTTCAAGTTGGGCTTCGCATAGCTCAGACCAACCTACAAAAGCCAATTCGCGATTGAAGCTGGCGGCGCTTGGTATGGCCTGACTTCCCGTAGGTTGTGGCAGAGCGCAGCGAAGCCCAACAAGCAGCCACGCGGACCTTTCAAGTTGGGCTTCGCATAGCTCAGCCCAACCTACAAAAGCCAGTTCGCGATTGAAGCTGGCGGCGCTGGCATGACCTGACTCCCCGTAGGTTGTGGCAGAGCGCAGCGAAGCCCAACAAGCAGCCATGCGGACCTTTCGAGTTGGGCTTCGCATAGCTCAGACCAACCTACGGTTTAAGCAGTCACCTATCTGGCTTGATCCAGGTCAGCACTCGTCCTTCAGAAATGCCTTACATCTGCGCGTCGCTTTTCCTACAGAGGTTTCCATGCGTCGCGAACCCATCGTGCTGTTCGACAACGGCACCCACCAATGCCTGATGTTCGACGATCTGGTCAGCGGCGACGGCGTGCAGTCCAACCAGTTCCTGATTACCGACAACGAGCAGTACCTGCTGCTGGACCCGGGCGGCGACCTGACCTACACACCGCTGTCGCTGGAACTGTCCAAGCACATTCCGGTGCAGGACCTGACCTACATCTTCGCCTCCCACCAGGACCCGGACATCATCGCCTCCCTGGACAAATGGCTGCTGCACACCCGCGCGAAGGTGATCTGCTCCAAGCTCTGGGCGCGCTTCCTGCCGCACCTGACCGCCAACTACCTGGCCATCAGCCACGGCATCTCCACCTACGACCGCATCATCGCCCTGCCCGACCGCGGCCAGTCCATCACCCTGGGCCGCTGCCAGCTGAAGGCGGTGCCTGCGCACTTCCTCCACTCGGTGGGCAATTTCCAGGTGTATGACCCGACCAGCCGCATCCTCTTTTCCGGCGACATGGGTGCATCGCTGGTGGAAGACGCCACGCCGGTGCGCGACTTCGTCAACCATGTGCCGAACATGGAAGGCTTCCATCGCCGCTACATGGCCAGCAACAAGGTCTGCCGACTCTGGGCCGCCATGGTGCGCGGCATGGACGTGGAGATGATCGTCCCGCAGCACGGCCGGCCCTTCGTCGGCAAGGAAATGATCAGCGCCTTCCTCTACTGGATCGAGAACCTGGAGTGCGGCATCGACCTCCTCGGGCCGGACGATTACCGGCTGCCACGCTGAACTGACGTAACGCGCCGAATAGCCCCACCAGCCGGCACGTTCGGCGCTATTTACCGTCACGCGGGCCGTGCTAGGTTGCGCCCTTCGATAAGCAGAAGAGGCCGACCAATGCCCCTCCCCCTCCTTCGCCCGCTGGCCTTGGCGCTCGGTCTTGTGGCCGGCATGGCCCAGGCTGAAACCTGGCCCGCCACGGACTGGCAACAAGGCCCCGCACCCAGCGGTGCCGCAGTCCAGGCCTTCGAGCGCTACGCCTTTCCCCAGCGCGATGACAATGAACGCAAGGGCGTGCGCTCCGACGCCGTGGTGGTGATCCGCGACGGCGAGCTTATCTACGAGCATTACGCCGGCCCCACCAGGGCCGAGACGCCGCACCTCACCTGGTCGGTGAGCAAGAGCTTGCTGGCCTCCGTGCTCGGCGTCGCCTATGGCGAAGGACGCTTCAAGCTGGACGAGCCGGTGGCGCGCTACTACCCGGCCTTCACCAGCCACGCCAGTGTCCGCCTCGATGACATCCTGCACTGGGCTTCCGGCCTCGCCTGGCAGGAGGACTACGAGTACGCGCCGCTGAAATCCTCGGTGGTGGCCATGCTCTACACCCGTGGTCGCGGCGACATGGCCGCCTTCGCCGCCGAGCACCCGCTGGATGCCGTGCCCGGCAAACGCTTCCGCTACTCCAGCGGAGACTCCAATGTGCTGTCCGCGGCCCTGCGCGGAATGGTGGGCGAGCAGGCCTACGCGGAATATCCCTGGACCGCCCTGTTCGAGCCTCTGGGCATCCGGTCAGCAGTGTGGGAAACCGATGCCGCCGGCACCTACGTCGGCTCTTCCTACACCTACCTCACCGCCCGTGACCTGGCCCGCGTCGGCCTGCTGATGCAGCGCGATGGCCGCTGGAACGAGCGCCAGTTGCTGCCATCGGACTGGGTCGCCTTCAATCGCAAGCCCTTCGCCAATTACCGACCCGACCCGGCCAAGCCGGGCGAAGCCGTGCCGGGTGGCCACTGGTGGTTGAACACCCAGGTGCAGGGCGCCACCAAGCCCTGGCCGGACGCCCCGGAAGACGCCTTTGCCGCCCTCGGCCACTGGGGCCAGGCACTCTACGTGCTGCCCAGCCAGAAGCTGGTGATCGTGCGCTACGCCGATGACCGCGACGACAGCTACCGCCACAACGACTTCCTCAAACTGGCCCTGTCCGCATTCGCTCTGGAGGTGCAGCCGTGATCGCCCGTCGCCCCGTGCTCAGCCTTCTCGTGCTGGCGCTCATCCTGTTGTCCGCCACGGCCTGGCAGAACCGCCAGCACCTGGCCGCCTTCCCCGGCATCATCAGCGCCTACACCGCCAAGGAGTACTGCTCCTGCCGCTACGTGATGGGCAACCCGGCCGACTACTGTCAGGGCTACGTGAAGCAGTACGTACCCACCAGCGCTTTCCTCGACGACGCCGAGCACAAGCGCGTAACCGCCAGCGGCCTGGGCCGCAGCAACACGGCGGCGTGGGTCGGCCCGCACCAGGGCTGCCGGTTGATGCCCGAGGCGGACAGCACGCTCTGAGGCTGTCACCCATAAAAGAAAAGCCCCCGAATCCGGGGGCTTTTTTGTTGAAGCACGGACCTCAGCGCGTATTGATCTGCTGCTGCAGGTTCTGCACCTGGCTCTGCAGGGTGCTGATGTTGCGGGTCATCTGTGCACGGAAGGCATCAAACTCGGCGGTGCTGGCGCCCTGGGAGGGTGCCGGGCGGTTGTCCAGCTCGCTACGCAGTACCAGCAGGTCCTGCTCCAGGCTCTTGATCGCCTGGTTCGGGTTGCCTTGTTTCTTCAGCGCTTCCACATCGCTGCCCAAACCCTTCAGACGGCTGTCGAGTTGAGCCATGTCGCCCTGGGCGGCCTTCAGCTTGACCTGCTCGGCAGCCAGACCATCGACCTTGCCATTCAACTGGCTGCCCAACTGGGCTGCGGCGCCCTGGGCGGTCTTGACGTCAGCGGACAGCTGATCGACGCGCTTGCCCTGGGTGCCCAGCTGGGCATTGGCGGCCTGCTGCTGCTTGGACAGCTCGATCACCTTGGCCTGAAGCTGCTTGAGCTGCAGCTTCACGGACTCGTTGCCGGTGGTGATGTTGGATTCGGTGGCGACCACCTTGCCGGAAATGTCCTGGATTCGGCCGGCGGCCTCTTCGCTGATACGGGCGAAACTTTCCTGGGTGGCGACCAATTGCTGCTCCATCAGGCTGATCTGCTGGAAGCTCCACCAGCCCAGGCCGCAGAGGGCGACGACCAGGGCAACCACCAGGGCCCAGAGCGGACCGGTGCTGGCGGCCTTGGGCGCCGGGGCGGGCGTGGTATAGCCATTGGTGTGACGGTGCAGCGGCTCGGCCGCCGGGTGATGGCCGAACTCGTCGCGATCACGGGCATCGGTGGTCAGGCTGGGAACATCATCCACTTCATCAAGAGCGTCATTGCGCATGGGGGGACCTTTGGAGAGAAACGCAGAACCGCGAATGGCCGGAAGTATACCGGTTCGCACGGCGGTCTTCAGCGTCGCGCCATGGCGGTGCGGGTTGCACCGCACGGGGGCGCCGCCCCTCGATTGACCACGCCAGAACCCCGCAGTTCCTGGCCTTCCGGCCTGGTACGGGGCTTGCTAGCCAGATGCCAGCCCCGCATGGGGCCATGCCAGGAAATCACCATCCGGAGCCGACCGCTCCGACCGGCTCCGGACTTTTCGCCAGGAAAGGACGGAGCACTCTTCGACCATGGGGGAAGAAGGAATGGAATTGACCAAGGCTGTGCTGGATTGCATGCAGACCCTGCGGCGCCAGCTGCGTGAAGAACAGGCTGTGGATATCCGCCTCAGCCAGCCCGACGCCATCCTGTCCATGCTCAATGCGTGCGCCGAATCCCATCGCGACGCCACCCGTGAGCTCGGTGAACATCTCAGCACCCTTACCGGCGTGCGCCTGAAGCCGGCGGTCCTCAGTGAGGAAGAACTGGTGCGCAAATACACCCAGTACGCCGGCCCGCTGCGTGGCTAAGGCTGCTGGGCGCCCCACCAGGCGCAGAACTCGTCCAGCGCCGTCCACACATTCACCCGCGGCTCGTACTCCAGGTATTGCCGGGCACGGCTGATGTCCAGGGAGAAGTCCTTGGCCATCACCGCCACGGCCAGCCGATAGAGCGACGGCTCTGGCCGGCCCGGCAAAATCCGGCAGACGGACTCGTTGAGCAGCGCGGCGCTGTAGGCCAGCCCATAGGGAACGTGGCGATTCACCTGCTGCACACCCAGCTTGCGAAACACATAGTTGATCACATCCCAGATCGGCACCGGCTGGCCATTGCTGATGTTGTAGACCTGTCCCAGCGCCGGGCCGGTGGCCAGCAGGCCGCTGAGCAGGGCGTCGTTGAGGTTCTGCACGCTGGTGAAATCGACCTTGTTCAGGCCGTTGCCGATGATCTTCAGGCGGCCCTTGCGCTGCATGGAGATCAGCCGGGGGAAGATGCTGGTGTCACCGGCGCCGGTGACGAAGCGCGGGCGGAAGGCGATGACTTCCAGACCGAACTCTTCGGCGGCGAAGACCTTCTGCTCGGCCAGGTACTTGGTGGCGCCGTAGTGGTCGGAGAAGCGCTTGGGTACCTGCTCTTCGCGAATGCCCACATGGGAGCGGCCGTCGAAGTAGACCGAGGGGGACGACAGGTGCACCAGGCGCCGCACCCGCTGCTTCAGGCAGGCTTCCACCACGTTCTCGGTGACCTGGACGTTGGCCTGGTGGAAGTGCTCGTACTTGCCCCACACGCCCACGGCTCCGGCGCAATGCACCACTGCATCGACGTCATCGCACAGGCCCAGCACCAGCTCCGGGTCCGACAGGTCGCCCTGGATGAATTCGGCACCGCGCTTGACCAGATGCTCCACGCCTTCCGGACGGCGGCCGTTCACCCGCACGTCGAGTCCCTGCTCCAGGGCGAAACGCGCGAAGCGTCCGCCGATGAACCCACTCGCCCCCGTCACCAGAATCTTCATCTATGGTCCCCTGCCATGCGTCGTGATGCCCGCGACTCTAGCAGCCCGGGCACCAGCCAGGTGTGGCGTCGCGAGCCAATAGAACGACTCTGAACGCAATCCCCTTCCATCGTTCCCGCCCGAACGAACGCCATGGGCTACCTTTGTCTGCGAATCCACCGCCAAGGAACCGCGCAGTGAACACGAAGACCTGGATGATCTATGGCGCCTACGGCTACACCGGCCAACTGGTGGCCGAGCACGCCCTGCAACAAGGCCTGACGCCAATCCTCGCCGGTCGCGACCCGGCCCGGCTGGAAGCCCTGGGCAGCCGCCTCGGCCTGCCGACCCGGGTTTTCGACCTGGACGACCCGGCCCACGCCGCCGAGCGCCTGGAAGGCGTCTCTGTGGTCGCCCACTGCGCCGGCCCCTTCTCCGCCACCAGCACGCCGATGATCCAGGCCTGCCTCGCCAGCGGCGCGCATTACCTGGACATCACCGGCGAAATCACGGTGTTCGCCCTCGCCCATGCCCAGGACGCGGCGGCGCGCAAAGCCGGCATCGTGATCTGCCCGGGCGCAGGCTTCGACGTCATTCCCACCGACTGTGTGGCGGCCTGCCTCAAGACCGCCCTGCCCGACGCCACGCACCTGGCGCTCGGCTTCGACTCCGACAGCGGGTTGTCCCCTGGCACCGCCAAGACCAGCATCGAGGGGCTGGCCCTGGGCGGCCAGGTACGGGAGAACGGCCGGTTGCGTCCGGTACCGCTGGGGCACCGTCGCCGCGAAATCGACTTCGGCCGTGGCGCGAAATCTGCCGTGACCATTCCCTGGGGCGACGTGGCCACAGCCTTCTATTCCACCAGCATTCCAAATATTGAGGTCTACCTGCCGGCCCCGGCCGCCGTGGCATTGGGCATGCGCCTGATCGACCCGCTGCGCGGCCTGCTGGCCGGCGACTGGCTGCAGGCCAGGTTGAAGGGGCTGGTGACCCGGAACGTCGCGGGGCCGGACGAAACCACCCGCCTGCGTCGTCCCACCTGGGTCTGGGGCGAGGTGCGCAACGCCGCCGGGGAGCGCCGCGTCGCGCACCTGGAAACCGCCAACGGCTACCAGGTGACGGTGCATGGCGTTCTCCATACGGTGCGCCATCTGCTGGATTACCAGGGCGAAGGCGGCTATTTCACGCCTTCGCGGCTGATGGGGGAGCGCTGCGTGGAGCAGTTGCCGGGTTCCGGCTCCATCCGCATTAGCTGAACATCCAGGGCGCACGCACCGCTGTCATTGCGAGGACAAGGGCACCAGCCAACGGCTCGCTGCGGCCGCCAGATGGTCGGTGAGCAGGCCGAGCAGCTCGCCGCCGTGGCGCCAGTGGTGCCAATAGAGGGGCACATCGATGGGGCGGTCAGGAATCAGTTCCTGCAACTCGCCCCGTGCCAATTGCGCTCCCACTTGCTGCTCGGGCACCAGTCCCCAACCCAATCCACCTTCGGCCAGGCGCACGAAGCCCTCGGAAGAGGGGCACAGGTGATGGACGAAACCACCCTCCACACCCAGCGCCGCCAGGTAGCGATGCTGCAGCAAGTCATCCGGGCCGAAGACGATGGCCGGTGAGCGGGCCAGAGCCTGGGGCGTCACCCCCTTGGGGAAATGCCGTTCGATGAAGGCCGGGCTGGCCAGCGCGCGATAGCGCATGGCGCCCAACGGCAGGCTGCGTGCCCCGGCCACCGGGCGCTCGGCGGCGCAGACACAGGCCGCGACCTCGCCGGCGCGCATGCGCTTGAGTCCCACCTCCTGGTCTTCCATCACCAATTCCATCAGCACCCGTTGCTCGGCGCAGAAGTCCCCCACGGCGACAGCCCACCAGGTGGCCAGGCTGTCAGCATTGAGGGCGATGCGCAGACGTTCCGGCAAGCCGCCTTCTTCCAGGGCTGGTACCTGGCGTTGCAGGTCGCGCTCCAGCAGGCGGACCTGCTGCACGTGGTTGAGCAGACGGGTGCCCACCTCGGTGGGAGCCGGCGGCGCGGCACGCACCAATACCGGCTGGCCAACCCGCGCCTCCAGCAATTTGATGCGCTGCGACACCGCGGACTGCGACAGCCCCAGCAACTGGGCCGCGCGCTCGAAACCACCCTGCTCCACCACGGCCGCCAAGGCGGATAGCAACTTGTAGTCGAACAAATCAGTTTTCCTAATGAGAGATCAGCAAGATTCGTTTTCCTTATACATTGCCGCGCCCCAGACTCGCCACATCCCAACCGTCGTATTGAAGGAAGCACCATGGCCGGCGAAACCGCTCTCTCCACCCTGATCCGCAACATGTCGCCGCAACTGAACCCCGGCCAGTTCGTGTTCTGCACCCTGGACGACGCCGCCCGCCTGCAAGGCAGCGTGCCGCTGGGCAGCTTCCGCGAACAGGAAGGGCTGACGGTGATCCTCGAACGCGACGAGGCCGATCGCCTGAATCTCTCCTACGACTACACCGCCGCCTGGATCACCCTCCAGGTGCATTCGTCCCTCAGCGCCGTCGGCCTGACCGCCGCCTTCGCCGCCGCGCTGGCCCAGGCCGGCGTGAGCTGCAACGTGGTGGCCGGTTATTTCCACGATCACCTGTTCGTCGCCAGCGAAGACGCCGAGCGCGCCGTATCCACCCTGCGGGCCCTTGCGGCCAACGCCCAGCCGGAGTGAACGCCATGTGGCAGAGCTATCTGAACGGCCTGTTGGTGGCCGCTGGCCTGATCATCGCCATCGGTGCCCAGAACGCCTTCGTCCTGGCCCAGAGCCTGCGCCGCGAGCACCACCTGCCCGTGGCCGCCCTGTGCGTACTGTGTGATGCGCTGCTGGTCAGCGCCGGTGTCTTCGGCCTGGCGACCCTGCTGGCGCAGAATCCCCTGTTGCTCGCCATTGCACGCTGGGGCGGCGTGGCTTTCCTGCTCTGGTACGGCGTACAGGCGCTGCGCCGCGCCATCAGCCCCAGCGTCCTCGACCAATCCAGCGAGGCCGGCCCTCGCTCGCGCCGCGCCGTGCTGCTGGCGGCCCTGGCGGTAACCCTGCTAAACCCCCACGTCTACCTCGACACCGTGCTGCTGATCGGCTCCCTCGGTGCGCAGCAAACGGCGCCCGGTGCCTATGCCCTGGGCGCGGCCAGTGCCTCGCTGGTGTGGTTCTTCGCCCTGGCCCTCGGCGCCGCCTGGCTCGCACCCTGGCTGGCAAGGCCGGCCACCTGGCGCCTGCTCGACCTGGCGGTGGCGATGATGATGTTCGGCATGGCCGCACAATTGGTGAACGGTATCTGAGCCTGGAAGGTCCAGATGGGATAGGCGTGCCAGAGCCGCCGGCCACGGCTTAACCACACACTTGCTGCGTGGTTAAGCCCTATGCCCGGTGCTATGATCCGGACTTCGCGGCAAGAATGAGTACGAACTCGCAGCCGCATTCTCGGCCGACCGTGAACGGCCCCGCGCCTTGCGCAAAAATCCCGACCTGATGAAGGAGATAGACATGGCTTTCGAATTGCCGCCGCTGCCCTACGAGAAAAACGCCCTCGAGCCGCACCTGTCCGCCGAGACCCTGGAATTCCACCACGGCAAGCACCACAACGCCTACGTGGTAAACCTGAACAACCTGGTTCCGGGCACCGAGTACGAAGGCAAGAGCCTGGAAGACATCATCAAGACCTCTTCCGGCGGCATCTTCAACAACGCAGCCCAGATCTGGAACCACACCTTCTACTGGAACTGCCTGAGCCCGAACGGCGGTGGTCAGCCCACCGGCGCCCTGGCTGACGCCATCAACGCCGCTTTCGGTTCCTTCGACAAGTTCAAGGAAGAGTTCAGCAAGACCTCCATCGGCACCTTCGGTTCCGGCTGGGGCTGGCTGGTGAAGAAGGCTGACGGCTCCCTGGCCCTGGCCAGCACCATCGGCGCCGGTTGCCCGCTGACCAGCGGCGACACCCCGCTGCTGACCTGCGACGTATGGGAACACGCCTACTACATCGACTACCGCAACCTGCGTCCGAAGTACGTAGAGGCCTTCTGGAACCTGGTCAACTGGGACTTCGTAGCCAAGAACTACGCTGCCTGAGACCCGCTCCAGCGGTAAGAGAAACCCGGCCATTCGCCGGGTTTCTTCATTTTTGTGCGTCATTCGTCGTCTTGTTGCGGTACAAGGGAAAAATTGTCGGACACCCCCTCAAGCTCGGACCTGTTCGCACCGACATAAAGACGAGGGGGAATTGAATGCGGCGACCGCGTCAGTGGGTCGGCGTATTGAATAGTGGCATTCGCGTACTGGCCCTTTGACGGCCAGGGCCTGTTTGCCAATACTCACACCCGTCTGACGCCTGGCGGCATCGAACAAGGAATTTTCATTTGAAGCTGGATCTCAAACACAGCTTGTCACTGAAGCTGCTGCGCGTGGTGCTGCTGTCCGCACTGGTAGTCGGTGTGGTGCTGAGCTGCGCGCAGATCGTGTTCGATGTCTACAAGACGCGGCAGGCGGTTTCCAATGACGCCAACCGGATCCTTGGCATGTTCCGCGACCCTTCCACCCAGGCGGTCTACAGCCTGGATCGCGAGATGGGCATGCAGGTGATCGAGGGCCTGTTCCAGCACGAATCGGTCCGCCACGCCTCCATCGGCCACCCCAACGAACCCATGCTGGCGGAGAAGGACCGGCCGCTGATGGAGCTGTCGACCCGCTGGCTGACCGACCCCATCCTCGGCAAGGAACAGACCTTCACCACCCAACTGGTCGGCCGCAGCCCCTACAGCGAGTACTACGGCGACCTCAGCATCACCCTCGACACCGCCCCCTACGGCGAAGACTTCGTCACCAGCTCGGTGATCATCTTCATCTCCGGCGTACTGCGCGCCCTGGCCATGGGCCTGGTGCTCTACCTCGTGTACCACTGGCTGCTGACCAAGCCGCTGTCGAAGATCATCGAGCACCTCTCCAGCATCAATCCCGACCGCCCTAGCGAACACAAGCTGCCCATGCTCAAGGGCAACGAAAGAAACGAACTGGGCCTGTGGATAAATACCGCCAACGACCTGCTGGCCTCCATCGAACGCAACACCCACCTGCGCCGCGAAGCCGAGAACAGCCTGCTGCGCATGGCCCAGTACGACTTCCTCACCGGCCTGCCCAACCGCCAGCAACTGCAGCAGCAGCTCGACCAGATCCTCGAAGACGCCGGCCGCCTGCAGCGGCGCGTGGCCGTACTCTGCGTGGGCCTGGATGACTTCAAGGGCGTCAACGAACAGTTCAGCTACCAGACCGGCGACCAACTGCTGATCGCCCTGGCCGACCGCCTGCGCGGCCACAGCGGCCGTCTCGGCGCCCTGGCGCGCCTGGGTGGCGACCAGTTCGCCCTGGTCCAGGCCGATATCGAGCAGCCGTACGAGGCCGCCGAACTGGCCCAGAGCGTGCTGGACGATCTCGAAGTGCCCTTCTCCCTGGAGCAGCAGGAAGTACGCCTGCGCGCCACCATCGGCATCACCCTCTTCCCCGAGGATGGCGACAGCACCGAGAAGCTGTTGCAGAAAGCCGAGCAGACCATGACCCTGGCCAAGAGCCGCTCGCGCAACCGCTACCAGTTCTACATCGCCAGCGTCGACAGCGAGATGCGCCGCCGCCGCGAACTGGAAAAGGACCTGCGCGAAGCCCTCAACCGTGGCGAGATGCACCTGGTCTACCAACCCCAGGTGGACTACCGCGACCACCGCGTCGTGGGCGTCGAAGCCCTGCTGCGCTGGCAGCATCCGCAGCACGGTTTCGTGCCGCCGGACCTGTTCATCCCGCTGGCCGAGCAGAACGGTTCGATCATTCCCATCGGCGAATGGGTGCTGGACCAGGCCTGCCGCCAACTGCGCGAATGGCACGACCAGGGTTTCTCCGAACTGCGCATGGCCATCAACCTGTCCACCGTGCAGCTGCACCACGCCGAACTGCCGCGGGTGGTGAACAACCTGCTGCAGGTCTACCGCCTGCCGCAACGCAGTCTGGAGATGGAAGTCACCGAAACGGGCCTGATGGAAGACATTTCCACCGCCGCCCAGCACCTGCTCAGCCTGCGCCGCTCCGGCGCGCTGATCGCGATCGACGACTTCGGTACCGGCTATTCGTCGCTGAGCTACCTGAAGAGCCTGCCGCTGGACAAGATCAAGATCGACAAGAGCTTCGTGCAGGACGTGCTGGAAGACGAGGACGACGCCACCATCGTCCGCGCCATCATCCAGTTGGCGCGCAACCTGGGCATGCAGGTAATCGCGGAAGGTGTGGAAACCGCCGAGCAGGAGGCCTACATCATCGCCCAGGGCTGCAACGAGGGTCAGGGCTACCTCTACAGCAAGCCCCTGCCCGCCCGCGAACTCACCCTCTACCTCAAGCAGGCCCGGCGCCTGACCAACGCGGCCTCCAACCCGGCGACGCTCTAGCGGGCTCTACCCAGCCTACCGGACGGCGCCTTTATGGCTTTCGTAGGATGCGGTAGAGCGAAGCGAAACCCATCGAGTGGACAGCGGCTCACATGAGCCCAGTCACTCTCAGCACATAGACCGTCGCCACCGCCCCGGCCACGCAAAACACCGCGCCAAACAGCGCCTGCCAGCGGAACTGCCGCGCCAGCACGTCTTCGCCATGACTGGAGAGCAGGAAGGGCTGGGATTCCTTGGGACGGCGCATGTGGTTCATCGCCGGCGCCGCACTGGTACGGCGATGCCGGTCTTCGGCCTCCAGCTGTGCGGCCAGGCGCACGCGGCCCCATTCCGCCTCGTCCAGCTGCCCATCGCCATTGCTGTCGAAGCGCGTCAGCAGGCCGGTGAAGTCGCCCTTCCATTCGCGAATCACGGCGCCCTGGGCGGCGTTCAGATCCAGCCCCTGACGGCCTCCACCGCTGGTGTGGAAGTCACCAATGGCATAGAGCGGCTCCCCGGTGTGCAGGCGTTCTTCGGTGTAGCGGTATTCGCCGCTACCGATCCACGAGCCCAGCCCGCTCCTGACCAGCCCACGAGGATGACGTGAAGTCCCCTTCCAGACCTCGCGGGAGGAAGGACGCACCTCGGCGCCGCGTGGATCGATCAGGCATTCGCCGGTGGCATCGGCCAGGCGCAGCCAGGCATCGCTGACACCGCTGTCCACCACCCGCCAGGTCTTGCTCTTGCCGCTCTCGCTGTATTCCTCGATCCGATAGCGCCACCACAGGCAAGGCTTGCCCGTCAGCGGTGCGCTGAGCTGGCCGTCCCCCTGCTCGTGCAGGACGCCGTACAGCTCCACGTAGCCCTGGGCGGCGGAGCGGATCTTCGAAGTCGGGGTATCCAGCAGCATTCGCGCCTGCGACAGGCGGCGCAGGCACCACCAGCCGCCACCGGCGAAAGCGCCAAGGCTGAACCCCAGGCTGATGGCCAGCCCGGCGACATCCACCGCCATGTCAGCCGAACAGGCTCTTGAGGTCGACGTCGGCCTTTTCAGCCTCGCTGAACTCCAGCAACTCGGCGGCCTTGAAGCCGAACAGGCCGGCGATGATCACGTCCGGGAACTGCTCGATGCGCACGTTGTTGAGGTTCACCGCCTCGTTGTACAGCTCGCGGCGGTCGGCGATGCCGTTCTCCAGGCCACTGATGCGCTGCTGGAGGAACTGGAAGCTTTCGTTGGCCTTCAACTGCGGGTAGTTCTCCGCCAGGGCGAAGAGTTGCCCAAGGCCGGCGCGCAGGCCGCTTTCGGCCTGGCCAAGGGCACCGATATCGCCCTTCTCGCGGGCGCTGGCTACCGCATTGCGCGCAGCGATCACCCGCTCCAGGGTGGTGCGCTCGTGCTGCATGTACTGCTTGCAGGTCTCCACCAGCTTGGGCAGCTCGTCATGGCGCTGCTTGAGCAGCACCTCGATGTTCGACCAGGCCTTGCCGACACCGTGCTTGAGACGCACCAGCGCGTTGTAGAGGATCACCGCATAGGCGGCGACGAGTAGCAGAACCACGATCAGGGCGACGCTGGTCAGACTCATGCAGGCTTCTCCTTCAGGCTGCGGGTCATGGGGGCTGCAGCGATTCTAATGGTGTTTGGCCAAGGATGCGGAGACCCCGTACTCAGCTGTTGCAAAACGCCCGACAACAGCCTTTCCAAAAATGAAAATCTTTCGCATTATGTTGCGGTTTTCATTTGCGCAACTTCACATTGCCATCACCCAGAAGCAAAGGACCTCGCCCATGATTCGTAAGCCCCTGGCAGCCGCCAGCCTGCTCGCCATCGCTATCGCCCTCGCCGGTTGCGGTGAAGACAAGAAAGAAGCTGCAGCACCGCAAGCCGCCGCCCCGGCCGCCACCAGCACTGCCGCAGCCCCGGCTGCAACCGCCAAGGTCGACGAGGCCGAAGCCAAGAAGGTCGTTGCCCACTACGCCGACCTCGCCCTGGCCGTATTCACCGACGCCCACACCACCGGTGTGAACCTGCAGAAGGCCGTTGACGCCTTCCTCGCCAAGCCCGATGCCGACACCCTGAAAGCCGCCCGCGAAGCCTGGCTGGCCGCCCGCGTGCCCTACATGCAGACCGAAGTGTTCCGCTTCGGCAACCCGGTGGTCGACGACTGGGAAGGCCAACTGAACGCCTGGCCGCTGGACGAAGGCCTGATCGACTACGTCGCCACTGACTACCAGCACGCCCTGGGCAACCCCGGCGCCACCGCCAACATCATCGCCAACACCACCATCCAGGTTGGCGAAGACAAGATCGACGTCACCGAGATCACCGGTGAGAAGCTGGCCAGCCTGAACGAGCTGGGCGGTTCCGAAGCCAACGTCGCCACCGGCTACCACGCCATCGAATTCCTCCTCTGGGGCCAGGACCTGAACGGCACCGGCCCGGGCGCCGGCAACCGTCCCGCCACCGACTACGTGGTCGGCGAAGGCGCCACCGGCGGCAATACCGAGCGTCGTCGCGCGTACCTGAAGGCCGCGACCGACCTGCTGGTTTCCGACCTGGAATACATGGTCGGCCAGTGGAAAGCGGGCGTTGCCGACAACTACCGCGCCAAGCTGGAAGCCGAACCGGCCGAGTCCGGCCTGCGCAAGATGCTCTTCGGCATGGGCAGCCTGTCCCTCGGCGAACTGGCCGGCGAACGCATGAAGGTCGCCCTGGAAGCCAACTCCACCGAAGACGAGCACGACTGCTTCAGCGACAACACCCACAACTCGCACTTCTACAACGGCAAGGGCATCCGCAACGTCTACCTGGGCGAGTACAAGAAGGTCGACGGCACCACCCTGACCGGCCCAAGCCTGTCCTCCCTGGTCGCCAAGGTCGACGCCCAGACCGACACCACCGTGAAGGCCGACCTGGAAGCCACCGAAGGCAAGCTGCAAGCCCTGGTGGACAGCGCCAACAAGGGCGTGCACTTCGACCAGCTGATCGCCGCCGACAACACCGCCGGCCAGCAACTGGTACGTGACGCCATCGCCTCCCTGGTCAAGCAGACCGGCGCCATCGAAGAAGCCGCCGGCAAGCTCGGCATCACCGACCTGAAGCCGGACAACGCCGATCACCAGTTCTGATCGACGCGTTAGCAAGCAAGAAGCGGATGCGGCCCAGTGCCGCATCCGCTTTTTTGTTTCCAGCTGGTGGGCCGCTTTCCTGTGGGGGCGAATTCATTCGCTAAGGGGCGCGCAGCGCCCCCAATAGGGCTTCTGAGCAGGCCTGCGGCCTGCATAGCGAATGAATTCGCCCCCACAATAATCCCCCATAGGCCTTGGCTTCAGCGTGTAAGCCAAACGCAAATCCCTCTTATTCAGAGCCCCCAGTCCTGATAAGCTTGCCCGCCTGTTTCTCGCCGACCGGACCCCGCCAATGCTCGCTCCACCGGCCCTTCGCCGCCTGTCGCCCCTGCTGCTGGCCCTCAGTCTCAGTGCATGTGACGACGCTCCGCGGTTTACCCAGGCCGCGCCCGGCGAACAGCTCTCCGGCGGCGCCGCGACGGTGCGCCAGTTCGACCACAACGCCTTCTCCATGCCCTCGGCCAACCTGACGCCTTCGCGCCGGCTGGATTTCAGCGTGGGCAACAGCTTCTTCCGTAACCCCTGGGTGATTGCCCCGGCCACCACCACGGCGCGCGACGGCCTGGGCCCCCTGTTCAACACCAACGCCTGCCAGAACTGCCACGTGAAGGACGGCCGTGGCCATCCTCCGGCTCCGGGTGCGAACAATTCGGTGTCCATGCTGGTGCGCCTGTCGATCCCCGCCGACGCCTCGGTGGCCCACACGCAGCAGCTGGAACGCCTGGGTGTGGTGCCGGAGCCGGTGTACGGCGGCCAGTTGCAGGACGTTTCGATTCCCGGTGTCGAGCCCGAGGGCAAGGTGCGGGTCAGCTACGACAGCGTGCCGGTGACCTTCGCCGACGGCACCACCGTCGAGCTGCGCAAACCGCGCCTGGAAATCACCCGGCTCGGCTACGGCCCGATGCACCCTGACACCCTGTTTTCCGCACGGGTCGCCCCGCCGATGATCGGGCTCGGCCTGCTGGAGGCGATTCCGGAATCCGCGATCCTCGCCAATGCCGACCCGGACGACCGCGATGGCGACGGTATCCGCGGCCGCGCCAACCAGGTCTGGGACGACGTAGCCGGCAAGACGGTGCTCGGCCGCTTCGGCTGGAAGGCCGGACAGCCGAACCTGAACCAACAGAATTTTCACGCCTTCTCTGGTGATATGGGCCTGACCACCACTTCCCTGCCGAAGGATGACTGCACGGCGGCGCAGACCGCTTGCAAGGCTGCGGTGAATGGTGGCGAGCCGGAAGTCAGCGACAACATCCTGTCCCTCGTGCTGTTCTACACCCGCAACCTGGCCGTGCCGGCCCGACGCGAGGTGGGCGCCGCACAGGTGCTGGATGGCAAGGGCCTGTTCCGCCAGGCCGGTTGCCAGTCCTGCCATACCCCGAGTTTCACCACCGCGGCCAGTGCCGCCGAACCCGAGCTGGCCAACCAGGTGATCCGTCCCTACAGCGACCTGCTGCTCCACGACATGGGAGAAGGCCTGGCCGATGGCCGCGCCGAGTTCCAGGCCGGCGGCCGCGACTGGCGCACCCCGCCGCTGTGGGGCATCGGCCTGACCGAAGCGGTGAGCGGACACACCCAGTTCCTGCACGATGGCCGTGCGCGCAACCTGCTGGAAGCCATTCTCTGGCACGGCGGTGAAGCCGAAGCGGCGAAGCAGAAAGTCTTGAATTACAACGCCGAGCAGCGTGCTGCGCTGCTGGCTTTCCTGAATTCCCTATAAGGAGCCACGCATGTTCCGCCCCAAACTGCTGTTCACCAGCCTCGCCGCACTGGCCCTCGGCGCCTGCGCCCCGCAGGACCAGCAGGCGCAGACCGCGGCCGCCCTAGCCAAGGAAGTGATTCTGCCCACCTACAGCCGTTGGGTCGAAGCAGACCGCCAGCTCGCCGCCAGTGCCCTCGCCTTCTGCTCCGGCAAGGAAGACCTGGCCAAGGCACGTGCCGACTTCCTGGTTGCACAGAAAGCCTGGGCCGAGCTGCAGCCGCTGATGGTGGGCCCGCTGGCCGAAGGCAACCGCGCGTGGCAGGTGCAGTTCTGGCCGGACAAGAAGAACCTGGTCGGTCGTCAGGTAGAGCAGCTGGTCAAGGCGCAGCCGAGCATCGACGCCACCGCCCTGGCCAAGGCCAGTGTGGTCGTGCAGGGCCTGTCCGCTTACGAGTACATCCTCTTCGACAGCAACCTGGACATGGCCGACAACGCCCAGAAGGAGCGCTACTGCCCGCTGCTGCAGGCCATCGGTGAACGCCAGAAGACCCTCGCCGAGGAAATCCTTGCACGCTGGAACAGCAAGGACGGCATGCTCGACCAGCTGAGCAAGTTCCCCAACCAGCGCTACGCCGACTCCCACGAAGCCATCTCCGAGCTGCTGCGCGTCCAGGTCACCGCCCTGGATACCCTGAAGAAGAAGCTCGGCACCCCGCTGGGCCGCCAGACCAAGGGCCTGCCCCAGCCGATGCAGGCCGAAGCCTGGCGCAGCGAAACCTCTCTTTCCAACATCTCCGCCTCCCTGGCCAGCGCCGAGTCCCTCTGGCTGGGCGTCGACAAGCACGGCATCCGCAGCCTGCTGGGCGATGACCAGAAGGCCCTGGCGGAGAAGATCGACGCCGGTTACAGCGAGGCCCGTGGCAAGCTCGACGCCCTCAAGCAGCCCCTGGGCGAGCTGCTGGCCCGCGAAGAAGGCCGCAAGCAGGTCAACGACTTCTACGACAGCCTGGATCGCGTCCAGCGCCTGCACTCCGGCGAACTGGCCAAGGCCCTGGGCGTGCAGCTCGGCTTCAACGCCAACGACGGTGACTGAGATGCTCCGGCGCCAGGTACTCACCCTCGCCAGCCTGCTGCTCGGTGCCGTCGGCCTGGGCGGCTGGACCCTGAGCCGCAAGGGCGATTCGCCCCTGCTGCTCTCCGCCCGCGACGACGCCGACGGCCACCATTACGCGGTCGGCTACCGCCTGGACGGCACGCAGGTGTTCGCCACCCGCGTCGCCCAGCGCTGCCATGACATCGTCGAACACCCCAGCGAGCCGGTAGCGCTCTTCGTCGCCCGCCGTCCGGGTACCGAGAGCTACCTGGTGGACCTGCGCGACGGCCGCCTGCTGCAGACGCTGGTTTCGCAGAAGGATCGCCACTTCTACGGCCATGGCGTCTGGCATCGCGGCGGCGAATGGCTCTACGCCACCGAGAACGACACCACCGATCCGGGCCGGGGCATGCTCGGCCGCTATCGCTTCGAAGGCGGCCAGCTGATCCACGACGGCGAGCTTTCCACCCACGGCCTGGGCCCGCACCAGGTGTCCTGGATGCCCGACGGCGAAACCCTGGTGGTGGCCAACGGCGGTATCCGCACCGAAGCGGAAAGCCGGGTGGAGATGAACCTCGATGCCATGGAGCCAAGCCTGGTGCTGATGCGCCGCGACGGCAGCCTGCTATCGAAGGAAACCCTGCCGCAACAGATGAACAGCATCCGCCACCTGGCCATCGGCGCCAACGGCACCATCGTCGCCGGCCAGCAATACATGGGTGATGCCACCGACCACGCCGACCTGCTCGCCATCAAGCGTCCCGGCCAGCCCTTCCAGCCCTTCCCGCTGGAGGACGAGCAACGCCTGGCGATGGTCCAGTACACCGCCAGCGTCGCCATCCATGACGAACTGCGCCTGGTGGCCCTGACCGCGCCACGGGGCAACCGTTTCTTCATCTGGGACCTGGACAGCGGCGCCGTGCGCCTGGACGCGCCCCTGCCGGACTGCGCCGGCGTTGGCGCGGTGAAGGACGGCTTCGTCGTCACCTCCGGCCAAGGCCGCTGCCGCCTGTACGACTGCCGTGGCGAACAGTTCAGCGCCACGCCGCTGCAACTGCCGGCCAGCTTCTGGGACAACCACCTGCACCTGGCCTGACTCACCGTTGTACTTGTAGGAGCGAGCTTGCTCGCGAACAGTCCGAGCACAGTCTTCGCGAGCAAGCTCGCTCCTACAGAGTCCCCACGTGAAAGCCCCGCCACACCTGGTCTCCTGGCACTTTCGTACCCCACATATTCCCTGTTTGCGCCCTTCAGCGGCACCTCTCCGTGCCGACTAAGTGAATGCCTGCCCGACGTGCCCCAACGCGCCCTTCCGGCGATCGCACAACTGCAACATTCGTCTGGTAAAGAGCCCACATCTCCTTTCCTATTCCAAGAGGCGCAACACCATGTCTCTGCGACGCTCCCTGCGTGGCCAGATCCTCACCCTGCTGGGCGGCAGCCTGCTTTTGCTGCTACTGACCGCCCTGGCCTGTTTCCACTTCCTTTCCGGCGGCATCCAGTCCTATCGCGGGCTGGTGGACGGCACGCTGGAAGCATCAAGCCTTGTGGATGAGGCCAACCTCGAATTCAAGGTGCAGGTCCAGGAGTGGAAGAACGTGCTCCTGCGTGGCAAGGACCAGGAGCACCTGAACAAGTACTGGAGCCAGTTCGAAGGCCAGGAAGCCAAGGTCCAGGCCGTGCTCGGCAAGCTGGTGGACAAGGCCCAGGGCATGGGCGACAGCGTCCTCAGGAGCAAGGTGGAGAGCCTGCGCAGCGAACACCGCAACCTCGGCGTCGCCTACCGCAAGGGCCGTGACGTGTTCATCGCCGCGGGCGCCGACCCGGTGGGCGGGGACAACGCGGTCAAGGGTATCGACCGTGCCGCCAGCGAGCAGATGAGCGCCCTGGTGGCCGAGCTGCACGCCCGTGGCAACCAGCAGTCCGACGCCATCAGCACCAGCGCCGACAGCACCGTCAACCTCGGCATCGTGGTCATGCTGCTGTCGAGCCTCGGCATCGGCCTGTTCAGTTTGTGGCTGATCAATCGCAACCTGATTGCGCCCATCACCTCGCTGATCGACTACATCGCCCAGCTCAGCCAGGGCAACTTCGGGCAGCGCGTGGAAGCCACCCGCGAAGACGAGCTCGGCCGCCTGGCCCGTGCCGCCAACACCCTGCGGGACTTCCTCGCCGACACCTTCAACCGCCTCAAGCAGAGCACCGACCAACTGGACAACGCGAGCGGCGAACTCCACGCCATCGCCAGCCTGATGGCCGAGGGCACCCGCGAGCAGTTCTCCCGCACCGACCAGGTAGCGACCGCCATGCACGAGATGTCGGCCACCGCCCAGGAAGTCGCGCGCCATGCCGCCGAAGCCGCCGGCGCCGCAGACCAGGCCGATCATTCGGCGCAGCAGGGTGGCGCGGTGATGCAGGCGACCATCCACAGCATCACCGGCATGCGCGGCGAGATCGCCAACACCGCCGAAGTGATCCGCCGCCTGGAAAGCGACAGCGGCCGCATCGGCAAGGTGCTGGAAGTGATTCGCGGCATCGCCGAGCAGACCAACCTGCTGGCCCTGAACGCCGCCATCGAAGCCGCCCGCGCGGGCGATCAGGGCCGCGGCTTCGCCGTGGTCGCCGACGAAGTCCGCACCCTGGCCCAGCGCACCGCCGAATCCACCGCCGAGATCCACCAGATCATCGACACCGTGCAGACCGGCGCCCTCAACGCCGTGCGCGCCATCGAGAGCGGCCAGACCCGCAGCGAGGAAAGCGTCGCCCAGGTCACCGAGGCCGGCGCCATGCTTCAGCGCATCACCGATGCGGTGGAAGCGATCCGCGACATGAACCGGCAGATCGCCACGGCGGCGGAGGAGCAGACCTCCGTGGCCGAGGACATCTCGCGCAACCTCACCGAGATCACCGCCATCGCCACCACCAACGAGGGCAACGTGCAGCGCACCCAGGGCGCCAGCCAGCACCTGCATGGCCTTTCCGGCGACCTCAACCAGCTCACCGCCCGCCTCCACGCCTGATCGCAGCTGGCACAGGGACGTGCCACCCACTTCTGGACCACCGATCAGTAACTGCCAGGTGTGCACCTGATCAAAAGCTCTAAAAAAGCGCGATCTCCGTCGATTTCCCCCACCTCAAAACGACTATTCCGCTGAAGGCAATCTTCTGCAATTTCTTGCCTTTGACTTGGTCTAACTCTGGTACTAAGGTGCTTGCCTCGCCTATTCCCAGGCCTCTTTTCCCCTGCCAAGGAACCGGAATATGTTGCTCCGCCGCATGCTCATCATGCTGGGGGTGGTTGCCCTCGTGGTGGCCGCCCTTGCCGCCTATAAATTTCTCTCGATCTACCAGCAGATCCAGCAATTCTCTGCGCCCCAGCCTCCCATCAGCGTCTCCGCCGAGAAAGCCGTCGAGCTGCCCTGGCAAAGCCGCCTACCGGCCATCGGTTCGCTGAAAGCCTTCCAGGGCGTCGACCTCACCGTGGAAGCCAGCGGTACTGTCCAGGACGTGCTGTTCCTTTCCGGCGAGAAGATCAAGGTCGGCCAGCCGCTGATCCAGATGGACAGCGACGTCGAACGCGCCAGCCTGGCTACCGCCGAGGCCGAACTGTCCCTGGCCCGCGTCGAGTTCGAGCGGGGCCGCAGCCTGGTCAGCCGGCAGAACATCTCCAAGAGCGAGTTCGACCGCCTGTCCTCGGAACTCCAGGCCGCCACTGGCAAGGTTGCCCAGCTCAAGGCCCTGATGGACAAGAAACGCATCGTCGCGCCCTTCGCCGGCACCATCGGCATCCGCCAGGTGGACGTAGGTGATTTCCTTTCCTCGGGCACCATCATCGCCACGCTGCAGGACCTCAACACCCTGTTCGTCGACTTCTTCCTGCCGGAGCAATCCGCGCCGCTGCTGAAGGTTGGCCAGAAGGTGCGCATCAGCGTTGCCGCGTTCCCGGGCGAATTCTTCGAGGGCGACATCGCCGCGCTCAATCCCAAGGTCGAGGAAGCCACCCGCAACCTGCAGGTGCGCGCCGTGCTGCCGAACCCCGATGGCAAGCTGCTGCCGGGCATGTTCGCCAATCTCGAAGTACTGCTGCCGGGCGACCAGGAGCGCGTCGTGGTTTCGGAAAGCGCCATCACCTACACCCTCTACGGCAACTCGGTGTATGTGATCGACGAGAAGAAGAACGCCGAGGGCGAACCCGAGAAAGGCCAGGACGGCCAACCTCAGCTGGTGGTGGAGCGCCGCTTTGTCGAAACCGGCGAACGCCGCGACGGCAAGGTCGTGGTCCTCAAGGGCCTCCAGGCTGGCGAAGAAGTCGTGACTTCCGGCCAGCTCAAGCTGGATAACGGCTCCCACGTCGCCATCGCGCCCGACCAGACCCTGTCCAATAATCCGGACAAACAAGCCCGCGCCCAATAAGCGACAGACGCGCGAAGGAACGGAACATGGCTTTCACAGATCCTTTCATCCGTCGCCCGGTACTGGCGACCGTGGTCAGCCTGCTGATCGTGCTGCTGGGCTTCCAGGCCTTCAGCAAGCTGGTGATCCGCCAGTACCCGCAGATGGAAAACGCCCTGATCACGGTGACCACCGCCTACCCCGGCGCCAATGCCGAGACCATCCAGGGCTACATTACCCAGCCGTTGCAACAGAGCCTGGCCAGTGCCGAAGGCATCGACTACATGACGTCGTCGAGCCAGCAGAACATGTCGGTCATCCAGATTTATGCACGCATCGGCGCCAACTCGGACCGCCTCTTCACCGAGCTGCTGGCCAAGGCCAACGAGGTGAAGAACCAGCTGCCGCAGGACGCCGAAGACCCGGTGCTCTCCAAGGAAGCGGCGGACTCCACGGCGCTGATGTACATCAGCTTCTACAGCGATGAGCTGTCCAACCCGCAGATCACGGACTATCTGTCGCGGGTGATCCAGCCCAAGCTGGCCACCTTGCCGGGCATGGCCGAAGCGGAGATCCTCGGTAATCAGGTCTTCGCCATGCGCCTGTGGCTGGACCCGGTGCGGATGGCGGCCTACGGCATCACCGCCAACGACATCAACGACGCGGTGCGCAAGTACAACTTCCTCTCCGCCGCCGGCGAGGTGAAGGGCCAGTACGTGGTCACCAGCATCAATGCCACCACCGACCTCAAGTCCCCCGACGCCTTCGGCGCCATCCCGGTGAAGACCGTGGGTGACAGCCGTGTGCTGGTGCGCGACGTGGCACGGGTGGAAATGGGCGCGGAGAACTACGACTCCATCAGCTCGTTCGACGGCATTCCCTCGGTCTACATCGGTATCAAGGGCACACCCAGCGCCAACCCGCTGGACGTGATCAAGCACGTGCGCGCGATCATGCCGGAGCTGGAATCCCAGCTGCCGCCGAACCTCAAGGTATCCATCGCCTACGACGCCACCCGCTTCATCCAGGCCTCCATCGACGAAGTGGTGAAAACCCTCGGCGAAGCGGTGCTGATCGTGATCGTGGTCGTGTTCCTGTTCCTCGGCGCCTTCCGCTCGGTGCTGATCCCGGTGATCACCATCCCGCTGTCGATGATCGGCGTGCTCTTCTTCATGCAACTGATGGGCTACTCCATCAACCTGCTGACGCTGCTCGCCATGGTGCTCGCCATCGGCCTGGTGGTGGACGACGCCATCGTGGTGGTGGAGAACATCCACCGGCACATCGAAGAGGGCAAGACGCCCTTCGATGCCGCGATCGAGGGCGCCCGCGAGATCGCCGTGCCGGTCATCTCGATGACCATCACCCTGGCGGCGGTGTACGCGCCCATCGGATTCCTCGAGGGCCTGACCGGTGCGCTGTTCCGTGAGTTCGCCCTGACGCTTGCGGGGGCGGTGATCATCTCCGGCATCGTCGCCCTGACCCTGTCGCCGATGATGTGCTCCAAGCTGCTGCGCCACGACGAGAACCCCACGGGCCTCGCGCACCGACTGGACATGATCTTCGACCGCCTCAAGCGTCGTTACCAGCACGCCCTGCACGGCACCCTCAACACCCGTCCTGTGGTGGTGGTGTTCGCGGTTATCGTGCTGTGCCTGATCCCTGTACTGCTGAAGTTCACCAAGAGCGAACTGGCCCCCGACGAAGACCAGGGCATCGTCTTCATCATGGCCAAGGCCCCGCAGCCGACCAACCTGAACTACCTGAACGCCTACACCGAGAAGTTCGTGAAGATCTTCAAGGAGTTCCCCGAGTACTACTCCTCGTTCCAGATCAACGGGTTCGACGGGGTGCAGTCGGGCATCGGCGGCTTCCTGCTCAAACCCTGGGATGAGCGCGAGCGCACCCAGATGGAACTGCTCCATGAGGTGCAGGGCAAGCTCAACGAGATCCCGGGCCTGCAGATCTTCGGCTTCAACCTGCCGTCACTGCCGGGGACGGGTGAAGGCCTGCCGTTCCAGTTCGTGGTCAACACCCCCAATGACTACGAGTCGCTGCTGCAGGTGACCGAGCGGATCAAGGCCCGTGCCGTGGAGTCGGGCAAGTTCGCCTTCCTCAACGTCGACCTGGCGTTCGACAAACCGGAAGTAGTGGTGGACATCGACCGGGCCAAGGCCGCGCAGATGGGCGTGTCCATGGAGGACCTGGGGTCGACCCTGGCGATCCTGCTGGGCGAAGGTGAAATCAACCGTTTCACCATCGACGGCCGCAGCTACAAGGTCATCGCCCAGGTGGAGCGCGCCTATCGCGACAATCCGGGCTGGCTGAGCAACTACTACGTGAAGAGCGACAGCGGCGCCATGGTGCCCCTGTCGACCCTGATCAGCGTGCACGACAGCGCCCGACCGACCCGCCTGAAGCAGTTCCAGCAGCTGAACTCGGCGATCATCGAAGGCTTCCCGACGGTGAGCATGGGCGAAGCCATCGACACCGTGGCACAGATCGCTCGCGAAGAAGCGCCACGCGGTTATGGCTTCGACTACGCCGGCGCCTCGCGCCAGTACGTGCAGGAAGGCAGCGCGCTCTACGTCACCTTTGCGTTGGCGCTGGCGATCATCTTCCTGGTGCTGGCTGCGCAGTTCGAGAGCTTCCGCGACCCGCTGGTGATCCTGGTGACGGTGCCGCTGTCCATCTGCGGTGCGCTGATCCCGCTGTTCCTCGGCTGGTCGAGCATGAACATCTACACCCAGGTGGGCCTGGTGACGCTGATCGGCCTGATCAGCAAGCACGGCATCCTGATCGTGGAGTTCGCCAACCAGCTGCGCCGCGAGAAGGGCCTGTCGGCCCGCGAAGCGGTGGAGGAAGCCGCCGCCATCCGTCTGCGGCCGGTACTGATGACCACCGCGGCCATGGTGTTCGGCATGGTGCCGCTGATCATCGCCACCGGCGCCGGCGCGGTCAGCCGCTTCGACATCGGCCTGGTGATCGCCACCGGCATGTCCATCGGTACGCTGTTCACCCTCTTCGTGCTGCCTTGCGTGTATACGCTGCTGGCGAAGAAGGACCTGCAGCCCGAAGGCCAGCCGGCGACCAGCCACTAAGCCCGGACGCGATAACGAAAAAGCCCCGCAATTGCGGGGCTTTTTTCTTCATCGTAGGGTGCGCCGTGCGCACCGCCTCTGAGCCTGAATGGGGATTGAAGGAAACCGGCACCGCCGTTGGCCCGCGGCGCACCCTACCCGAGTGGAGTCTTCGGAGAATCCGTCCGTCACTCCTGGCCGCGTAGCCCCTGCGCCAGGCCGAACATGAACAGCAGCAGGTTCTGGTCCGGCTGCACTTGCGCCTTCAACCGCGCATTGGGCGGTAGCGGGCAGTAACCCAGGCCATTGACGCTCACCACGGAGGGCGAAGGCTCATGCCAGGCAGCCACCGCCAGGGAGGCCAATCCCAAGGCGCCGACGAGAAACAAAGCTCGCGTGACTTCTAACTTCATGATCGCAACCCCTTGATAGCGCTGCCAAACGCTGTTTCATAACCGTAGATCAGCAACAACCCGTGTGCCCAATGCAGCGACGAATGGTGCCTTTACCTCCCCAGGCCGTTCGCAGGCGCGTGGCCCACTGCCGGGCCTTCTCCGGCTCCATCTGGCCAGCCGAAAGACTGCCGCCCTGGTTCAGGCGGTCGAGGCTAGCAGCCGATTGTTGCAGTTCGAGTGAACGGGAACTTCAGGGCGGGCCGGGGAATGCTGGCTGGCCAATGTAGCCCGCAACTGGTGAAAAAATCGTCAAGAAGCGGGATTGGCGTTTCCCTTGAGGTCCACCTCGAAACGGCAACCCGTAGGTTGGGAGGCACTCAGGCTGACGGTCCAGCCCTGGTTGTCGCAGATCCGCTGT
This sequence comes from Pseudomonas sp. BN411, assembly GCF_029871235.1. Classification (GTDB taxonomy): domain Bacteria; phylum Pseudomonadota; class Gammaproteobacteria; order Pseudomonadales; family Pseudomonadaceae; genus Metapseudomonas. Next base: position 126,065 of record NZ_SSOM01000067.1, on the reverse strand, counting down.
ACCAGTGAAAGGCCCAGCCCAAGCCCGTCGCCACGCCTGGCAGGCCCCCGGACGAAGGGGCGGAACATCGCCTCGCGATCCTCCTCGGGGATGCCGACGCCGCTGTCCTCCACGACGAATCCATCGTCCTTCAATACCAGGCGGATGCTGCCGCTGTCGGTGTAGTGCAGGGCGTTGCGCAGCAGGTTGCCCAGCACCGAGCGCAGGAAAGAGGCGTTGTAGCGACGCTCCTGGGGCTGCCCCGGCTGATATTCAAAGCGCAGCCCCTTGTGCTCAATAGCGCCGCGCCATTGGCTGGCGAGGTCATCGGCCACGCTGCTCAAGCTCGCCTGGGGCGCCACACTGGCCTCGTCGCGCTGGGAGCGCGCCAGCATCAGGAAGGTCTGCACCAGGTCGCGCATTTCCTCGGTGGCACGGGCGATACGCTCCACCTGGGTGCGGCCCCGGGCATCGAGGCTGGGGTTTTCCGCCAACAGCTCGCAGGATGTGGCCAACACCATCAGCGGCGTACGCAACTCGTGGCTGACGTCACTGGTGAAGAGGCGCTCGCGGTTCAGAACGTCATGCAACCGGCCCAGGGTGTCGTCGAAAGCCTGGGCCAACTGGCCCACCTCGTCGGAGGCGTAATCCGGCGCCAGCGGCGGCGCCATACCCAGCAACTGGTCGCGATGGCGGACCTGGCCGGCCAGGCGAACCACGGGCTCGATGACCTTGCGCGCCAGCAACCAGCCCAGCAGCAGGGCCAGCACCACGCTGATTCCGAAGCCGACCATCACCACGCGGTAGAGCACCTGCTCACGAGCTTCGAAATCGCTCTGGTCCTGCAGCATCACATAGCGCCGGCCATCGATCTCGCGCACCAGCGCGTGATAGGAGTTCTCCCCCTCAAATACTTCGTGGAACCCGAGCTTCAGACCGGCGAGGTCTTCTGGCAGCGCGTAGGGGCCACGTCCATCGCTGCTGTAGAAACGGGTGTCGCTGTCCAGGCTGGGCGTCCGGCCCTGGGCGATGTTCTGGGTCAGGACCCGCGTGAGCTCGTTGTTCAGGTCGCGGGAGATCAACTGCTCCTCGATCACGTGCACCACCTCGATGATCCCCACCGCGAAGGTGCCGCCCACGAGTGCGGTCATCAGTACGAAGGCGATGAGAATCCGTCGAGCGAGGCTCTGCTTAAACTCCATCGGCCGACTCCGCCAGACGGTAGCCCAGCCCATGCATGGTGTGCAGCAGCGGCTTGCCGAAGGGCTTGTCGATCACCTGGCGCAGTTGGTGGATGTGGCTGCGCAGGCTGTCGCTGTCGGGACAGTCGTCTCCCCACAACGCCTCTTCCAGCGCTTCGCGGCGCACCAGGTGCGGGCTCTTCTGCATCAGCACGGCGAGCAGCTTGAGACCGATGGGATTGAGCTTGAGCGTCTTGCCCGCGCGGATGACCTCCAGCGTGTCCAGGTCATAGCTGAGATCGGACACCTTCAGGCTGCGCTTGCCGCCGCCCTGGGAACGACGCAGCACCGCCTCGATGCGGGCGGCCAGCTCGGACAATGCGAAAGGTTTGAGCAGGTAGTCGTCAGCACCGGACTTGAAGCCCTGGAGCCGGTCGTCCAAACCATCGCGGGCGGTGAGCATGATCACCGGCGTATCGCGCCGGGCTTCTTCGCGCAGGCGACGGCAGAGGTTGTAGCCATCCAGCCCCGGCAACATGATGTCGAGCACGATCAGGTCGTAGTGCTCGTTGCTGGCCAGGTGCAGGCCGGAGAGCCCGTCCCGCGCACAGTCGACGCTGTAGCCCTTGAGTTCAAGGAAGTCGACCATGTTGGCGAGGATGTCGTTGTTGTCTTCGACTAGCAGGATCCGCATCGGCTCAACTCCATTCAACAGCCCAGTGATAGCCGCTTGCCGGCCAACGCACCTTCAATTGGGTTTCCCGTGGAAGCCCCCATCGGCGCCCAGTCACCGATCATAACCACGCTGCGTGCTCCCGCGCATTCTCGCGGACAAGAAAAAGCCCCGCACAAGGCGGGGCTTCTTCAGACCGGATGGCCGGGTGGCTTACATCATGCCGCCCATGCCGCCCATGCCGCCCATGTCAGGCATGGCCGGGCCGGCCTTGTCGTCAGCCACTTCGGCAACCATGGCCTCGGTGGTGATCATCAGGCCGCCGATGGAGGCAGCAGCTTGCAGAGCGGAACGGGTGACCTTGGCCGGGTCCAGGATGCCCATTTCGATCATGTCGCCGTACACGCCGGTAGCAGCGTTGAAGCCGTAGTTGCCGGAACCTTGCTTGACCTTGTCGACCACTACGCTCGGCTCGTCACCGGCGTTGGCCACGATCTGGCGCAGCGGAGCTTCAACAGCGCGACGCAGCAGGGCGATACCGACGTTCTGGTCTTCGTTGTCGCCTTTCAGGCCTTCGATGGCCTGCAGGGCGCGAACCAGGGCTACGCCACCGCCAGGAACCACGCCTTCTTCGACGGCAGCACGGGTAGCGTGCAGGGCGTCTTCAACGCGGGCTTTCTTCTCTTTCATCTCGACTTCGGTAGCCGCACCGACCTTGATCACGGCAACACCGCCAGCCAGCTTGGCCAGACGCTCTTGCAGCTTCTCTTTGTCGTAGTCGGAGGTGGTTTCTTCGACTTGCTTGCGGATCTGGGCAACGCGGGCTTCGATGTCAGCCTGGGCGCCAGCGCCGTCGATGATGGTGGTGTTTTCCTTGCTCAGGACAACGCGCTTGGCGTTACCCAGGTGCTCCAGGGAAGCGCTTTCCAGGGACAGGCCGACTTCTTCGGAAATCACGGTGCCGCCGGTCAGGATGGCGATGTCCTGCAGCATGGCCTTGCGACGGTCGCCGAAGCCCGGAGCCTTGACGGCTGCGACTTTGACGATGCCACGCATGTTGTTCACAACCAGGGTAGCCAGGGCTTCGCCTTCAACGTCTTCAGCGACGATCAGCAGCGGGCGGCCGGCTTTGGCGACTGCTTCCAGGACCGGCAGCATTTCGCGGATGTTGGAGATCTTCTTGTCCACCAGCAGGATCAGCGGGCCGTCGAGCTCGGCGACCATGGTGTCCGGCTTGTTGATGAAGTAGGGAGACAGGTAGCCGCGGTCGAACTGCATGCCTTCTACGACGGACAGTTCGTTTTCCAGGCCCGAGCCTTCTTCAACGGTGATCACGCCTTCTTTACCAACTTTCTCCATGGCTTCGGCAATGATGTTGCCGATGGAGTCGTCGGAGTTGGCGGAGATGGTGCCTACCTGGGCGATGGCCTTGGTGTCAGCGCAGGGCTTGGCCAGTTCTTTCAGCTGGGCAACGATGGCGATGGTGGCCTTGTCGATACCGCGCTTCAGGTCCATCGGGTTCATGCCGGCGGCAACGGCCTTCAGGCCTTCGTTGACGATGGCTTGAGCCAGTACGGTAGCGGTGGTGGTGCCGTCACCGGCAGCGTCGTTGGCCTTGGAGGCAACGTCTTTCACCAGCTGGGCGCCCATGTTCTCGAACTTGTCTTTCAGCTCGATTTCCTTGGCAACGGAAACGCCGTCCTTGGTGATGGTCGGAGCGCCGAAGGACTTGTCCAGAACCACGTTACGGCCTTTCGGGCCCAGGGTGGCTTTAACGGCGTCGGCCAGTACGTTCACGCCGACCAGCATTTTCTTGCGGGCGGAATCGCCGAATTTGACTTCTTTAGCAGCCATGTTGATCTGTCCTCAATTCTTTAGTGTGTAGGCGGAGATTCGCGAGACTCAGGCTTCGACGACGGCGAGGATTTCGCTCTCGCCCATCACCAGCAGTTCTTCGCCATCGACCTTGATGGTGTTGCTGCCGGAGTACGGGCCAAACACCACCTGATCACCGACCTTGACGGCCAGCGGACGCACTTCGCCGTTGTCCAGCAGGCGACCGGTGCCCACAGCGACGACTTCGCCACGGTTCGGCTTCTCGGCGGCCGAGCCCGGCAGCACGATGCCGCCAGCGGTTTTGGTCTCTTCTTCGCTGCGACGGATGACGACGCGGTCATGCAGAGGACGAAGCTTCATTGTCGATCTCTCCCAATAGTGTTGTTGCTCGACCGGTGCTCGCACCGGCGGGTTGGTAATGTCCGGCGGGGCCGGTTGCAGCGCGTCAGGCGCGCCGCTGGAATCTGACCTGCTGTCAGGCAGGAACCTTGCGGTGACGGATACATAGGGGCGCCTGGGACCATTTCAAGGGGCACCCACAAAAAAAATGCACTTTATTGGTCGCGGCGCTCGTATTCGCCTTCGATCACGTGCGGGCGGGTCTGGCCACTGCGAGCGGCCAGGTCGTCGGCGAAGGCGCGCTGGCGGATGGCCTGGGCTTCGGCGCGCTGGCGCAGGTTGCGGATGAACAGGCGGCGGGTAAAGGGGATCAGGCACAGCAGGCCGAAGATGTCGCTGATGAAGCCCGGCAACAGCAGCAGGCCGCCACCAACGGCGATCAGCAGACCTTCAAGCATTTCCTGCTCAGGCACCTCGCCGCGAGCCAGGCGCTCGCGGGCACGCCAGGCGGTGGCGACGCCGGCCACCCGCAGCAGGACGCTGCCGAGCACGGCGGTACCGATCACCAGCAGCAGGGTCGGCAGGACGCCGATCGCACTGCCGACCTGGATCAGGACAGCCAGCTCGATCAGCGGAAAGAGCAGGAACAGAAAGAGAAAAGCGCGCATCAGGGGTTTCCTTGGTGGAAGAACGGCTTCCGGTAATCCGTTAAATGAAGCCGCCCTCCTCCCAATTCAAGCCACCACCTCTCCACTGGTCGGCCAGGATTCGGCGCGAGCCAGCTGCACCAAGGCCTGACGGACCGCGCCAGGGTTGTTACAGGATGTTGGGAAGGGTAGCCAGTTAAGTGTCTGACCAATGCGTAGGTGGAATCCTTCAGAATCGATCCCGACCATCTCCGCGGCAGGCTCCTTCGGCAGCCCGGCCAGCTCCACATAGTGGGCGATGGCATTGGCGTGGTCGCTGTTCATGTGCTCCAGCATGCTGAGCTCGGCTTCACCGGCGAACGCATTGGCCAGCACCAGTTGATCCACCCAGTGGATGGCGCCGAAACCGCCGATGAAGCGAGCGCGCACCGGCTCCAGGCGCCAGAAATCGAAGTCGTGGGTGCGGTGGTAGTCCGCCGCATGGGGGAAATAGCGGTAATAACGGGTGGCGGCGGCTTCCACCTCGGCGCCTTCGGTGATCTGCCGCGCTTCGGCCAGCAGGGTCAGGCGGCCGGCGGCCTGGACATCTTCGGCGCCGCGCTCGCCCACCAGCAGGGAGCACCTGGCGTCTTTTTGCAGGTTATGGGTGTGCTGGGCGATGCGGCTGATGAGGATCAGCGGCCGACCTTCGGCGTCCAGGCAATAGGGAACCACTGATCCGAAAGGGAAGCCCGGCATGGCTTTGGAATGGGTGGACAGCACACCCTGGTATTCCTTGAGCAGCAATTCTCGTGCATGCTTTGCGGCTTTCACGCTCACCTTATGACTCCTCGCAAAGAATCCGTCGGAAACGGACGAGCGACCAGAATAGCGGTTTCAGGTCGCAAGCGGGGGCAAAGCGACAGATATTCGAGGGGATTCTCATGCAACTCAAAGACAAGGTCATCATCATTACCGGTGGTTGCCAGGGCCTCGGCCGTGCAATGGGTGAGTATCTGGCCGCCAAGGGCGCAAAGCTCGCCCTGGTGGACCTGAATCAGGAAAAACTGGATGAAGCCGTAGCCGCCTGCAAGGCCGCCGGTGGCGATGCGCGCGCTTACATCTGCAACGTGGCCAACGAAGAGCAGGTGACCCACATGGTCGCCCAGGTAGCCGAAGACTTCGGCGCCATCAACGGCCTGGTGAACAACGCCGGCATCCTGCGCGATGGCCTGACCATCAAGGTCAAGGACGGCGAAATGACCAAGATGAGCCTGGCCCAGTGGCAGTCGGTGATCGACGTCAACCTGACCGGCGTGTTCCTCTGCACCCGCGAAGTCGCCGCCAAGATGATCGAACTGGAAAACCAGGGCGCGATCATCAACATCTCCTCCATCTCCCGCGCCGGCAACATGGGCCAGGCCAACTACTCCGCCGCCAAGGCCGGTGTGGCTGCCGACACCGTGGTCTGGGCGAAGGAACTGGCTCGCTACGGTATCCGTGTGGCCGGCGTTGCCCCTGGCTTCATCGAGACCGACATGGTCGCCAGCATGAAGCCGGAAGCCCTGGAAAAGATGACCTCGGGCATCCCGCTGCGCCGTCTGGGCAAGCCGATGGAAATCGCCCACTCGGTCGCCTACATCCTGGAGAACGACTACTACACCGGTCGTGTCCTGGAGCTGGACGGCGGCCTGCGCCTGTAAGGCCAAGCCCCAAGGAAAAAGCCCCGCAAATGCGGGGCTTTTTTGTGAGGCGATGGACGGTAAATCTGTAGGGGCGATTTCAATCGCCAAGCAGGCCGAAGGCCTGCCCTGCAGTGTCCGTTAGGGCAACTGCGTTGCCCTTGGCGAATGAATTCGCCCCTACAGGATCAGCAGCGACCTCACTGGCGAATCGCCGCCCCTTCCCCACACACCGGCAGCACCCTGCACTGCCCCTTTCCGACAGAAGCAGCGCCTAGCGGTGCAGCCAGACGCGGGTCATTGGGCGCCAGTTGTCGTGCACAGGCCCGCGCCTGGCCGGCCTGGGCCACGCAGCCCTTCTCGTTGAGCACTTCGGACAGGTTGAACCAGCCCAGGGCGTAGTCCGGCTTGCGCTTCAGGCTTTCGCGCAGGGCCGCTTCGGCGCCGTCGCGATCCCCTTCGGCATAGCGGGCGTTGGCCAGGGCGAAAAGCGGCAGCGGCTCCTTCGACCAATGCTCGGCAGCCGTGCGATAGGCGCGTTCCGCTGCTGGGCGCTGGGCGGTCTGCTCCAGGTCGCTGGCAGCCTTGATCCAGGGTTCCAGTTGCGCTTCCGCCGGCAGCTTGTCCGTCGGCAGCGTCACCACGGCCCAGCGCTCAGCACGCTGCCAGGTACGGTCGAAGCTGCGCAGGTCGGTCACCCAGCGCTTCTCGGTGCCGGAACGCAGCACCAGTTCATCCTTGCCACGGTCATAGCCCACCACCACCGCGAAGTGCCAGCGCGGCAGCCAGTCCAGCCCGAGGTTCTGCATCACCAGCACCGGGTTGCCCGCGGCCACCTGGGCCAGCAGTGCATCCAGGTTCGGCTCAAGCGGGTACACGAGCATGCCGTACTGTCGCGCAGCGGCCACCAGTTCCAGCTTCAGGCTGCCCTCGCGGGCGGGCAGATAGACCTTGGGAGTGAGCTCTTCAGGTGAAGTCTTCACGCCCCGCTGCACCAGCAGAGTGGCCAGCGCGGCCGGGCCACACTGGTAGATTTCCTGCGGGTAGAACGGCGTCTGGGTCAGTTCCACCCGCTGGGGCAGCCGATCGCTCTGCGGCGTCAGCATGGGTTGCTGCCCGGCGCACCCCGTCAGGGCCAGCACCAGGACGGCGAGCCAGAGCCGCATCAGTTGATGCACTTGATGAAGCTGAAGATGTCAGTGGCGCAGAGCATGTCGGTGATGATGAAGATCACCAGGAACAGCACGATGATCCCCACCCAGCCGCCGGCCGGTTCCTGCTCCAGGCGCTGGTTGAACTGCTGCAGCTCCGCCGGCGTCAGACTGGCAATCCGCGCCTCCACCTGCTCGCGGGGCACGCCGAGGGATTCGAGCTTCTGCTGCACCTCTTTGTCGTCGAGCATGGCACGCAGTTGCGCCTGGTCGACCGGTTGGTGCTGCTGCAGGGTTTGCTCCTGCATGGCCTGCGGCGTGCCGATCATGGCGGCCTGGGCCAGCGGCATCTGGGCAAGGAAGACGAACTGGCCGGCGATCAGGACGGAAGCGAGACGACGGTTGCAGTGACGCGAAAGCATAGTGGTTTCTCCAGATTTTGTTGGCAATTGACCACGGAGCGTGTTGGGCGGTTCCGCCATTCCTACAGCAAGTTAAGAAGATTCTTCGATACCCTCTAATTATTGCTGAAGTCCGGCTAGCAACTATAGAATGCGAAACATTCCCATTTGCTCCCGAGACCAGCTCTTGAATCACGGTGCCGACGCCCTTTCACCTCCGCCGGCCGACTCCCTGCAAAAGCTCTACAGCGACCACCATGGCTGGCTGACAGGCTGGCTGCGCCGTCGCCTGGGCTGCCCGCAGAATGCCGCCGACCTCGCCCAGGACACCTTCCTGCGCGTGCTGCTGGTGCGGGAAAGGCCGGTGATCCTGGAGCCTCGCGCCTTCCTCACCACCGTGGCCAGGCGCGTACTGGCCAACCGCACCACCCTGCTGGTGGAGCAGCTGGACAACAAGAAGCGCAACTACGGCCTGGAAGGCCAGGCAAACTACTGGTTGAACGACAGTTGGCAGATCGGCACCAGCGCGCTGGCCATCCGTTCCCAGCAGAAGATCGACGACCGCTGGCAGAAGCAGGACGTGACCGCCGCCAGCCCCTCCAAGCTGACCGCCTTCGTCGGCTGGCGCGACGACGACACCAGCCTGCGCCTGCAAGGCGTGCGCACCTTCAACCTGTCCGACGACGGCAACGTCCTCGCCAGCGGCCAGTTCGACGGCAACGACCACAAGATCGACGGCTACGCGACCTTCGACCTGCTGGGCAGCCAGGTCCTGTCGGTGGGCACACTCAACTTCGGCATCCAGAACCTGCTGGACAAGGACTACACCACCGTCTGGGGCCAACGCGCGCAGGTGTTCTACAGCGCCAACATCCCCGCCGACCTGTTCGACTACCACGGCCGTGGTCGTACCTACAGCTTGAGTTACAGCGTGGAGTTTTAACGGGCTTCCCTCACCCCCGGCCCCTCTCCCGCAAGCGGGCGAGGGGTGACTCTCGGCTCATCTGCGGTGCAGTCCTGGAGGGGATTTTGTGGGGGCGAATTCATTCGCGAAATGAAATGGCACCGAGCGGCCGGAAACCGCCCTCACCCCCGCCCCTCTCCCAGAGGGAGAGGGGTGACTCACGACTCACCTTCGAGCAGTCCTGCGGGATATTCGCCAAGCGGGCCGCAGGTTCGCCCTACCCCGCCAATCAATATGAAACCGTCTTGTCCTTCGACCCGATATTCCAGCGGAACCAATCATCCAGCATGGTCTTCTCGTAGCGCAGGCGGTCGTTGCTGAAGTAGTAGTTGCCGTGTTGCAGGTAGGACTGGTCGATCACCGTCACATCGCGGCTGACCAGGACCTTGCCGTCCTGTTCCAGGCTGTAGTGCAGCTTGATCTGGGGCCAGGTCACTTCGCGCATGAAGCGCACATCCTGGAAGTTCACCCGCCAGGGTTCGTACTGGCCGGCCAGGTCGATGTCGAGGACGTCCACCTTGAGCGTCTGCCCAGGTTGCAGGTAGCGCTTGCCGAGCTTCTCGATGTGGGCCTTGAGGTCCTTCAGCACGAAGTCGTCCGCGCCACGGCCGTAATCACGGTACAGGCGCGCGTCGCTGTACTTGTCCGGATTGCTGAAGCTGACCTCGGTGGAGGATGCCAGCACGGTCGGAGACAGGATCAGCAGGGCCAGCACGATGAGGGGCAACGTGGGTCGCATGGAACACCTCCTGACGGTGATGCAGGGCACCGCCAGGACCAGTTTACGCCTGCCGGTATCCCGCGATTTCGGCTCCAGTCGGACGGTTCAGACCAGAGCCAGTACGCCGCCTCCCAGCGGCAACAGGGCCACCAGCGGCAGCACCCAGCGCGCCTGCCAGGCCAGCAGTGCAACCAGCAGCAGGCCGGCGAGCATCAGTTGGCAGAGCCAGGTCACGCCGCCGATTTCACCACCCAGTTCGGCGATGGCCAGGGCCAGGCCAATCAACATGGCGAGCGCCGCACCGATCCGCAGCAAGTGGCTGCGGGACTCGCTCGGGGCGCCGCTGAATACCAGTTTGTGCTGGCGCGACATGGCCAGCGCCAGGCCGGTCATGGCCAGGTAACAGAAGGCAAAACTCAGGACCAGCATCAGGCGCTCTCCTCCAGCAGGCGACGGCGGACACGCGGTGCCTTCACCATCTGCGGCTGCGAACGGCGCCAGGCCATGAAGCCGCAGAGCATGCCGGACGCGAGCAACACGAGGTCGATGCCGGCCATGTCCCAATCACCGCGTGCCAGGGTGGTCAACAGGCTGCCCTGGGGCGTGAGCGCCGCATTGAGCAGCGGCAGGCCGAGGGCCAGGACGGCCACCACAGCCAGCACGTCGCGGGCGACCTTGCCGCTGTTGCGGCGCAGCACGGCCCAGGCCGCCAGCAGCAGCCAGACACCCACAAAGACCCAGGTTTCCGCGCTGGCGCGCTCAGCCATGCCAGCCGGCAACAGGCGATTGCCATAGAGCAGGCCGAGGCTGGCCACCGGCAGGCCGCCGACTACCGCGCCATTCAGCGCACGCACCAGGCCGATGCCGTAGCCGCCGCGTGCTTCGCGTTTGCGCAGCCAGACCTGCAGGCCGGCCACCAGCATCGCGCAGCCCATCAGGCCAAGCAGCAGGTAGAGGGCACGGACGATCTGCCCGCCGAACTGCGCCATGTGCAGGTTGGTCAGCCAGGCGTAGCTCTGGTAGCCGGGGCTGTAGGGCTTCTGTTCGTGGAGCAGCTCACCGCTGGCGGCGTCGTAGGACAGGGTCCACTGGAAGTCGACGATGCCGGAGCGGTCGTGGCGGCGGATATCCACCACGGCAGCGAGGTCGCCCGGATGATGCACGCTGATCCAGCCCGTCTCGTTACCGCCCCAGCGACGGTGGGCATCAGCCACCAGGCTGTCGAGGGACATGGGCGGCGGCGCCGGCTGCTTCACGTCTTCGCGCGAATAGGCGCCCATCACGTCGTGGAAGAACGCCTCGGCATCGCCGTCGTAGGCGCGCTGGATGCCGGCGGGCATGTAGAACACCACGAAGATGGCGAGGCCGGTGTAGGCGATGAGCAGGTGGAACGGCAGCCCCACCACGCCGAACAGGTTGTGCGCATCCAGCCAGGCACGCTGGCCGTTGGCGTCCGGGCGCAGGGTGAAGAAGTCCTTGAAGATGCGGCGGTGGATGATGATGCCGCTGATCAGCGCCACCAGCATGAACATGGCGGCGATGGCCACGATGTACATGCCGATCATCCCAGCGTTGAGGTCGTAGTGCAGGGTGAAGAAGAACAGTCCGCCGACGGTTTCCGGCATCGCCTCGCCGGTGGCGGGGTCAAGGGCAAAACGTACGAACTCGCTTTCGTCAGCCGGCTCGTAACCTGCCCAGTAGAAGGGTTCGCGCTCGCTCGGCGGACGAATCCAGATGGCGTGGGCATCCGGCGCCTTGGCCAGCATCGCGTCGCGCACCTGGTCGACGGTCATGGCGTAGCTGGAGGGCTCATGCAGCGCCGGGCGCATCCAGCGCTCCAGCTCCTTGTCGAAGCAGGCGATGCTGCCGGCGAAGAAGATCACGAACAACAGCCAGGACGGCAGCAGTCCGCCCCAGGTGTGCAGTCCGGCCATGGATTGGCGCAGGCTCATGGGCGTACTCCGAAGTCGCCGGGCAGGTAGGCCGCCAGCGCCATCAGGGCGGTTGCCCCGATCAGCACCAGCCAGGCCCGCAGGGCCGAGCGCGCGGCAATCGCATAGATGATGGCGAGGGTGTAAACGGCGAAGCAGGACAGGCTGGCGAATACCACCCGGTCGCTGCGCACCAGCGGCAAATAGACGGACAGGAACGCCGTAGCCGCGTAGGCCGAGGCGTAGCCGCCGAGAATCGCCGCCAGCACTCGCGCGGTCACGTCCCAGCGCGAAGAGATCTTGGCTTTGCTCACGTTGCTACCTTGCTCGAGGGCGCCCTGTCGGAACGCATTCCGACAGGGAGAAAGGAACTCTCAGAAATAATCTTGAGAATTATTTACATTCGCCCTTGAATTGCAACAGACAATTTCTATCACCCCGCAGGGAACGACCCCGATCCGGCTATCCGCGACACCTGGTCGGAACACGCCCCTACCACCGGTCCTGGCGGTTCGAACTTTGCAGTTGTCCGGGCGTCCATCGACTCATCGCTCGACCAACCAGGTGACAGGCCATGTACAACCCCTTCCAGATTCTCACCGACGCGTTCCAGGCCGAATTCCGGGTCAACCTCAGCCTCGTCAGCCCGGACGGCAGCATCCTGCTGACCCTTACCAACGAACAGGGCGTGGTAGCACGGCGCATGATCAGCGCGGCCCAGCGCAATGATCCGGTCCGGTTGAAGCGGGTGATTGAAAGCGTTCGCCTGGGGATCGCCATCGAGAGCGGGAACAAGGTGGGGGAGTTGCTCACCAGCATGACCGGCGGTCATGTGGCGCCGGTGCGCACCGGGCAGGTGAACGTTGCACAGATAGCGCGCATCTGACGCACGCTATCTGTGCACGGGGTCAGGCTTCCTCGTCCACCTCGACCCGGCGCGCCAGGTTGCGACGACGCGGCGGGGCATCGGTCTGTACCGAAGGGAAGCGCGAGGAGGCATAACGCACCACCAGGATGGCGAGCGCCAGCAGCAGGATGGCGCCGGACACGAAGACCGCCCCCAGGTCCGGGCGGTGATGGTGCGAGACATCGGAAATCAGCAGGCGGGTCAGCGCGGTGATCGCCACGTAGATCAGGAAGCGCACCGGCATGTGGTTGGTCTTGAAGTAGATGCCGACCATGGCGCCCAGTTCGAGGTAGATGAACAGCAGCAGGATGTCATCGACCGTGGCGTGCCCCTTGTCCACCATCCCCAGGAAAGCCACCACGGCAGCCCAGGCGGTGATCCCGCCGATGGCGAACAAAGCCAGGTAGTGGAAGCTCTCCACCAGGAGATTTCCCAGCGACTCGGCCAGGCCATGCACGTTTTCGCGCGTTCGATCAGCCCAGTTGATTTTCACGATACAGCTCCTTGCGACGACGGCCCCGATGGTGACGGGGAAAGGTGACATTGGGGTTATGCAGGATGGGGGCCGCCCTATCGCCTGCGCCACGAGGCAGGTTGTCGCAGCCCTTACCGCCAGGTGCGTCACGCAGGAAAAACTGCGTACTGGACATCACCGGCGCTCACCCCGCATAAACACCGCTCATCCCGAAATGGAGCTTCGTCATGAGCCGCCCGCTTCACCCTCGCCACGTCCTTTTCGCTGCCCTCGCCCTGGCCCTGCCGTTCGCCGCGCCCATCACCGCCCAGGCCGCGCCGGTGGCCAAGCAGCAGACCCAGGTTCCCGGCTTCTACCGAATGGCCGTGGGCGATCTGGAAGTCACCGCGCTCTACGACGGCTACGTGGACCTCGGCACCAACCTGCTCAAGGGCGCCAGCGCGGAAGATATCCAGAGCCTGCTGGCACGCATGTTCATCGAGTCCAGCAAGGGCGTGCAGACTGCGGTCAACGCCTATCTGGTCAACACCGGCAAGCAGTTGGTGCTGGTGGATACCGGCTCGTCGAAGTGCTTCGGCCCCACCCTCGGCGGCATCCTCGGCAACCTCAAGGCCGCCGGTTACCAACCGGAGCAAGTGGACAGCGTGCTGCTCACCCACCTGCACCCGGACCACGCCTGCGGCCTGCTGGACGCCGAGGGTAAACCGGCCTTCGCCAACGCCACGGTGTTCGTCACCCGGGATGAAGCCGGCTTCTGGTTGAACCCCGAGGTAGCGGCCAAGGCTCCGGCAGACTCGAAAGCCTTCTTCGAGATGGCGCAGAAGGCCGTGGCGCCCTACAAGGCAGCCGGCAAGCTGAAGACCTACAGCGCAGGTGATGCCCTGGTGGAGGGCGTCAGCGTCGCACCCTCGCCCGGCCATACCCCCGGCCACACCGGCTACCTGTTCAGCTCCAACGGCCAGGAACTGCTGGTCTGGGGCGACGTGGTGCACAGCTACGCCACCCAGTTCGCCAACCCGGACATCGCCATCGAGTTCGATGTGGATAACGCCAAGGCCATCGCCAGCCGCAAGCAGGTATTCGCCGCTGCCGCGAAGGACAAGCTCTGGGTAGCCGGCGCGCACCTGCCCTTCCCAGGCCTCGGCCACGTCCGTAGCGAAGGCGAAGGCAAGGGCTATGCTTGGGTTCCAGCGGAATTCGGCCCGATTCGCAGCGATCGCTGAAACAGGCCGGCGAATGGAAATTTCCTACGGGCTATTTCCATTTGCCATCATTCCGAATACTGTACGCACATCCAGTATTTTCCAACCGATGAAGGTGAGGGGTGATGAATGGCCGTCGAAGTGGTGTACCGCAGCAGCCGCGATCCGGAGCGCCTGTTCATGGATAAGGCCGAAGCCGACCGTTACGACAAGATGCTCGAACTGGCCGAGTCCCTGGCCGAGGTCCTGCAAAAGGCGGTGCCGTCCCTGAGCGAGCAGCAGGTGGAAGACATCGGCATCTTCATGGCCAAGCATCGCGATACCTTCGCCCGCGCGTTCAAGAACCAGCCCGACGCCTTGTCCGAGCTGGAACTGGCTGGCGAGTAAACCGACGCCGGCCTCACCTTGCGCGGTTTCTTCAATCCGCGTGGCGCACTGTCCCTCACGCTGGAGGTCCCTTTTCAAGGAGACCTCCCATGCGTCCACTCTTCGCCTGGCTCTACGCCCCGCTGTTCCTGTTCGGCTTCCTCGCCCTTGCGCTATGGACCACGGCCCATCATCCGCCCTACTGGCTCGCAGCCCTGCTGGTATTGGCCATTGTTCTGAGCTTCCTCGCCGAAGCCTGGCTGCCCTATGAACCACAGTGGAACCGGCCACGAGGAGACCGGCTGCGCGACGGCCTGCATGCGCTGGTCAACGAAACCCTCAATCTGCTCGGCATTGCGGCCATTCCGCTGGCAGCCGCCTGGATACCGAATGCCGGCATTTGGCCCCACCACTGGCCTTTGCCGCTCCAGTTGCTGCTGGCCGTCCTGGTCGCCGACCTCGGCGTCACGCTGATGCATTACCTCAGCCACCGCCTGGAACCGCTCTGGCGCCTGCACGCCGTGCACCACAGCGTGCAGCGCATGTACGGTTTCAACGGGCTGATGAAGCACCCCCTGCACCAGGCGGTTGAAGCCCTGGCCGGCACCGCGCCCTTGCTGATGATGGGTATGCCGGTGCAAGCCGCAGCGCTGCTCGCCTTCGCCATCGCCCTGCAACTGCTCTTGCAGCACAGCAATGTGGACATGCGTGTCGGCCCGCTGCGGCACCTGTTCGCCTGGGCGCCGGTGCACCGTTTCCATCACATGAAGTACGGCCGCGCCGGAGACGTGAACTTCGCCCTGTTCTTCAGCTTCTGGGACCGCCTGCTGGGCACCGCCTTCCACAGCGATTACCCCATGGGCGTCGATGATCTGGGGATCGGCAGCCGCCCTGATTATCCCCGCGACTACCTGGCCCAGATGGCCGAACCCTTCCGCCACCAGCCCCAGGGAACCAGCCCGGAATCACCAGCCGGATTGCGCCGCGCCTAACCGATGAGTTGCAGCTTCAGCCGCGCCAGGTTGCGGTCGGCGCGGATGCCGAAGGTGGCGCGCATGGTGCGCGAGAAGTGCGCGGCATCGGCGAAGCCGGCGTCCAGTGCTGCGCGGGTCAGCGTCTCGCCTTCGAGGGCCAGACGCAGCGCCAGGCGCAGGCGTCGCCAGAGCACGAGGCGCCGCACCGAGAGCCCCACCTGGTCGCTGAACAATCTTTCCAACTGGCTCAGTGACAGGCAGGCCCGTTGCGCCAGCGCCGCCGCGCTGACCTTTTCCTCCAGCAAGGCATCCACCGCCGCCAGCGCGTTGGCGATTCGCGAGTCCAGCTGTTGCCGGGGCGCGGCCAGCAGCAAGCCGGCCAAGGGATCAAGGTCCGCCGGGGCATCCGCGAGCAACTGGCGCAAGGTCTCCGGGCTGAAGGCCAGGGGTTCGGCATAAACGGCGACCACGTCCTGGCTGGGGTCCTCGATGGCGTGGGCGCGCATCGATTCCACCAGCAGGAAGCGCCCGCCGCATGGCTCACCCTCCAGGGTCAGGCGCAGTGGCGCGGTCTTGGCCAACAGCGCCTGGTGGGCGTAGTGAGCGTGGGGACGCGCGCTGCCGGCAACGCCATCAAGCAGGCAGAAGTCGCGGGCCATCCATAGTGCGCCCTGCCAGGGTGATTCGATCATCAGGGGCCTCCTGCCGGTTCCAGGCAGACAGCAATAGCTGCCGGTTGCCGGTTCGGCAAGCGGTGTGCCGAGGTGCCTTGTGGGGGCGAGATCATTGGCGAAATGGGTGGGCGCCGAGCGGACCTGACACAGCCCTCACCCCAACCCCGCTCTGCGCCCCAGCCTGATCGCTTCGCGCTCAGGCGTTCATCGGCACCGGAAGCAGTGCTTCCGAAAACGTGCCTCTTCACCCCAGAGGGAGAGGGGGCGGGCCGTGCCGGAGATTGGCCGCGCTTTTTCCTGTGGGGGCGAATTCATTCGCCAAGCAGGGCGCAGCCCTGCCCTACGGCTGCTCCAGCGCCTGCACCAGCGCTTTCAGGAACCGCGCCGCTTCGCCCCCGGTCACTGCGCGGTGGTCGAAGGTCAGCGACAGCGGCAGCACCGGGTGGATTTCCACCTTGCCCTGCCAGGCCACCACCTCATCGCGGATGCCCCCGGCGCCGATGATCGCCACCTGGGGCGGGACCACCACAGGGTTGGCGTAGCGGCCGAACAAGGTGCCGAAGTTGGACAGGGTGATGGTCGCGCCCATCATTTCCTGCGGCGGGATCGAGCGCGCCTTCACGTCGGCCCGCAGCCGCGCCATACCTTCCTTCAGGTCCTCGGCGCTACGCCCACCGACGTTGCGCAGCACTGGCACGAAGAGTCCATCCTGCGTGTCGACGGCAATGCCGAGGTCGAGCTTGTCGTGCTGGCGGATGGACAAGGCGCGGCCGTCGAACCAGCTGTTGAGGATGGGTTCCACCTCGCAGGCGGCGGCGATGGCCTTGCCCAGGCGGATCAGCGGGTCGCGGGCTTCCGGCCAGCGGTGCAGGTCGGCGTCGCCGAAGATGGTCACCGGCACCACCTCGGCATGGGAGCGCGCCATGTTGATCGCCATGCTGCGGCGCACGCCCCGCAGACGCTCGCCGCCGAAGCTGTCGCGGGCGCTTTGGGCGGCCTGTTCCACGTCCGTGCGCGTCACCAGGCCGTCGGGGCCGGAGCCGGCCAGGGCGGCAAGCTCAACGCCCAGTTGGCGGGCGAGCTGGCGTACCGCTGGGGTGGCGCGTGGCGCCAGGTGTTCGCGGGTAGATGGCGCGGCGCCGACGAAGAAACTGTCGGCCTGGGCATTGCCCCCGCCCTCCAGGCGGCCGACCACGGTGCCGGCGTCGGCATCCTCGCCCTCGTAACCCAGCAGCGGTTCGCCGACGTGGAGAATGTCGCCCTCCTTGCCGAAGGTCCTGGCCACCACGCCGTCATGGGGTGCCGGGATATCCACAAGCGCCTTGGCGGTTTCCACCGAGACGAGCAGTTGGTCGGCCTTGACGCTGTCCCCCACCTTCACGTGCCACTGGACGATCTCGGCTTCCTGCAGACCTTCGCCCAGGTCGGGCAGTTTGAAGTATTTCATCGTGCGCTCCTCGTCTCAGGCGTAGTTCAGCACCAGGTCACAGGCCGCAAGAATGTCTTCCGGGCTGGGGATGTAGAGCTGCTCCAGGCGATACAGCGGCGGTGGAATATCCGGCGCGGTGACCCGCTGGATCGGCGCCTGCAGGTCGAGCAGCGCGCGTTCGTAGAGGCTGGCCGCGATTTCCGCGCCGACCCCGCAACTGCGCGGCGCCTCGTGGACGATCACGCAGCGGCCGGTCTTGCGCACCGACGCCTCCAGGGTGTCCAGGTCCAACGGTTTGATGCTGGCCACGTCTATCACTTCGGCGGAGACGCCCTGCTCTTCCAGCTTCGCAGCCGCCTGCAGGGTTTCGTGGACGCTGGCGCCCCAACTGACGAGGGTGATGTCCGAGCCCTCGCGCAGGGTGAAGCAGCTGTCCAGCGGCAGGCGCCTGCCGTCGTCGATGATGGGTTGCGGGTTCATCCGGTAAAGCCGGGTGGGTTCGAGGAAGATCACCGGGTCCGGGTCGTCGATGGCTGCCAGCAACAAGCCATAGGCCCGTGCCGGCGAGGACGGGATCACCACCCGCAGGCCAGGGATGTGGGCGAACAGCGCTTCGGTGCTTTCGCTGTGGTGCTCCGGTGCACGGATGCCGGCGCCCATGGGGCTGCGAAGCACCATCGGGCAGGTGAGCCGGCCACGGGTACGGCAGCGAATGCGGCTGGCATGGGACACCAGGTGCTCCATGGCGGCATAGATGAAACCGAGGAACTGGATTTCCATCACCGGCTTCAGGCCCTGGGCGGCCATGCCCACGGCGAGGCCGCCGATCATGGTTTCCGCCAGCGGCGTGTCGATCACCCGCTTGAAGCCGAAGCGGTCGCGCAGGCCGAGGGTGGCGCGAAACACGCCGCCGTTGACGCCCACGTCTTCCCCCAGGACCACGACGTTTTCGTCTTCCTGCATGGCGCGGTGCAGGGCCAGGTTGACGGCTTCCAGCAGGGCGCGTTTTTCGAGGCTGGTGTTGAGGTTAGTCATGGCTACCTCCTTGCTCACGCCGGGCAACTCGCTCCAGAAGCATTTCGCGCTGCTCGCCGAGAGCGGCCGGCCAGCGCGAGTAAACGTGGTCGAGCACCGCCTCCACCGGCTGGATTCCGGCGGATTCGAAATTATCCACAGCCCTCTGGACCTGCCGTTGGCAGTCGGCGATCAGCGCCTGCTCACGCCCTTCGTCCCAGACCCGGTTGGCAGCGAGGAAGGCCTGCATGCGCTTAATGGGTTCTTCCTGCCAGGCCGCCTTGACCTCCTCGGCGCTGCGGTAACGGGTGGCGTCGTCGGCGGTGGTGTGATCGCCCAGGCGGTAACTGAGGCATTCCAGCAGGATCGGTCCCTTGCCGTGGCGGGCGCGGTCCAGTGCCCATTGCACGCGGTCATAGACGGCCAGCACGTCGTTGCCGTCCACTTGTTCGCCGTGGAAGCCAGCGCCAGTGGCCTTCTGCGCGAGGGTGGGTGCGCCGCTCTGGATGCGCCGGGGCACCGAGATGGCCCACTGGTTGTTGTTCACCACGAAAACCACCGGCAGCTGCCAGGCCCCGGCCACGTTGAGGGCTTCAAGGAAGTCGCCCTTGCTGGTGGCGCCGTCGCCGCAGGTGGTGACCACCGCGCGATGCTGCCCACGGATCTTGATCGCCGTGGCGACACCACAGGCATGCAGGGCCTGGGTGGCGATGGGCACGCAGATGGGGAAATCCTCTTTCGAGCGTGGGTCCTGGAAGTCGCTGCCGCGTTCGTCGCCGCCCCAGTAGAGCAGGATTTCCTCCATGCGCACGCCGCGCATCAGCTGCACAGCGGTGTCGCGGTAATAGGGCACCAGCACGTCCTCACCGCGCATCAGGCTGCCGATGGCGACGCCTATGGCTTCCTGGCCCAGGGTCGGGGCGTAGGTGCCGATGCGGCCGGTGCGTTGCAGGGCGACCGCCTTCTGGTCGAAGAGGCGGGTCAGCACCATGCGGCGATAGAGGTCGGTGAGCAGGTTGAAATCGTCGGCCCAGGCTGGCAGTTCGCCGACCAGCCGTCCCTCGGGGTCGAGGAAGCGCGTATAGGGCAAATCGATCCGATTGGACATGGCTTCGCTCCTTACACCTTTTGAGTGCCTGTGCAGTGCCCGGGGCTTGTGGCTCCGGGAGCTAACGGGCCGGGCCGCTGGTTGGCGGCCGTTCAGCCGAACAGCAGGCGCTCGGCCAGGGCGTCGGCGACCCGCGCGGGGGATCGCTTGTCGGCCTGGGCGTGCGCGTAGATCTCGGTGAGCCGCTGGTGGATCCGCGACAGGTGCGCGGTGATCGCCGGCAGCGTCTCGCCCTTGTGCTTGAGGGCGACGTAGATGAGCCCGCCGGAATTGATCACGTAGTCCGGCGCATAAAGGATGCCGCGTGCTTCCATCTCGTCGGCGATCTCGGGGCTGGCGAGCTGGTTGTTAGCCGCGCCGGCCACGGCCGCGCAGCGCAACTGGCCCACCGTCTGGGCGTTGAGTACACCGCCCAGGCCGCAAGGCGCGAGGATGTCGCACGGCGTGGTGAGGAAGGCATCGGCAGCCACCGGCTGGGCGCCCAATTGCTCGATGGCCAACTGCACGCGGCCGGTGTCCAGGTCGCTTACCAGCAGCTCGGCGCCAACCGCATGGAGCTGTTCGGCCAGGGCGTAGCCCACGTGGCCGAGGCCTTGCACGGCGACGCGCAAGCCTTCGAGGTCATCGCTGCCAAGCCGCGCATGGGCGGTGGCACGGATGCCGGCGAAGACGCCGAGGGCGGTGTGCGGCGAAGGATCGCCAGCCGCCGTGGTGCTGGTGACGTGGCCGGTCTGCTGGGCGATGCAGTCCATGTCGGCGCTGGAGGTGCCGCTGTCCACCGCGGTGATGTAGCGGCCATTGAGGGACTCGATCATGCGGCCGAAGGCTTCGAACAGGGAGGCGCGATCATTCACATGGGCCGGGCGGATGATCACCGCCTTGCCGCCCCCTTGGTCGAGGCCGGCCAGGGCAGCCTTGTAGCTCATGCCCTGGGCGAGGCGGATGGCGTCGCGGATGGCGCTTTCATCATCGGGGTAGGCGAGATAACGGCACCCGCCCAGGGCTGGGCCGAGGCGGGTGTTATGGATGGCGATGATGGCCTTGAGTCCGGTGGCGGGGTCGTTGGCGAGGTGCAACGCCTCCAGCCGGGCGGTTTCCATCATGGCGAACATGGCGGTCTCCCTTCCTGACTTTACGGCCAGTATAGGTCGGCCTGCGCCATCCGCCCCCTTGCATGCGGACATAAGCCGGAGCGCCAAGATAACCGCTGTTCGTGCCACTACTGGACGAAAATCAACCAGTTGGCTACAAGGAAACAACCTCTCGGAGATACCCATGGACCCGCGCCAACGCTGTCTAGCCTGCCTCGAACGCGAGCCTCCGGCGATGCTGGAGGCGGCCCTGTGGATCGCCGCCGAACACGATCCGCGCCTGGACCCGGAACGGGTGCTGCGCGAATTCGGCGGCCTGCTCCAACTGGTGGCGGCCGGCCTGCCGAACCTGGCGCCGGCCGAACTGGCCCAGCCGTTGTTGCGGCGGCTGAACGAGCTGGACTTTCATGAGGACGACGACACGCCCCTGCGCCCGCGCGCCGCGCTGCTGCCCGAGGTCCTCACCCGGCGCCGGGGACAGCCGCTGTCGCTGGCGCTGATCGCCCTGGAGCTGGCCGCACGCCTGGGTATTCCCCTGGCCGGGGTGGGCTTTCCCGGCCACTTCCTGCTGCGCGTACCCGGTGCCGACCACCTGCTCGATCCATGCGGCGGCCGTCGCCTGTACACCCGCGATTGCCGCGACCTGCTGGCGCGCGTCCAGGGCCCCCAGGCCGAGCTCCAGGCGGCACACCTGCAAACGGCCAGCGCGATGGAAATGCTCCAGCGCCTGTCGCGCAACCTGCGCATGCTCCACCAGGAGGCCGGTGAGTTCCTCGCCGCGCTGAAGGATGCCGAGCGCGTGCTGCTGCTCGGCCCGCCCAGCATGCATGACCACCTGGCCCGGGCGGATATCTACCAGCGCCTGGATTGCCCCCAGGCGGAGCGCTACGACCTGGAGCGCGCCCTGCTGCTCTGCGACAACCCGGCCCAGCACCTGCACCTGGCCCAGCGCCTGCGCCGGCTGGGGCATGTACAGCCGCTGCATTGATGGCGCCCCGGCGGCTCGGGCATGCTTTGACATTCCTCCCGCCGTGACCGCCCCATGAGTTCGCACGACCAAGCCCCCGATCCCCAGACCGCCGCCACCCGTGACGTGGTGATGCGCTACCACCTGAGTTGGAAAGCCCGCGACATCGAGGCCGTGCTGGCGCTCTACCACCCCGAGGTGGAATACAACGATTTCTTCCAGAACCGCTGCATGCGCCGCGATGACATGCGCGACTACCTGCTCGCCACCATGCCCAGCGGACCGGAAGACTTCCTCGAACACAACGACCGCATCCGCATCGACGGCGACACCGCCTTCATCCAGTACGCCATCAGCGTCGCTGGCGGCGGCACCTTCCGCGCCAGCGAAGCCATCACCGTACGCGACGGCCTGATCTGGCGGATCAACGAGTACGCCCTGCTGGTGCAGCCCGCGGCCCAGTCCAGCACGACCCCGTCGCAGCGACCGGCAGCCAGTCGTCTCGGCCTGTCAGCGCGCCAGCTCGGCCTGCTGGCGCGGGACATCGAGGAATACTTCCAGCGTTCCCAGCCCTACCTCGATCCGGCGCTGGACCTGCACCAGGTGGCCAGCGCCACCGGCTATACCCGCAACCAGATTTCCTACCTGCTGAACCAGATGCTCGGCCAGAGCTTCTACCAGTACGTCAACCACGCCCGCCTGCAGCACCTGCTCAAGCTGCTGGAAGTTGCCGTGCCGCCGGTGCGCATCGACGAACTGGCCTTCACCGCCGGCTTCAATTCGCTCTCCGCCTTCTACCGCTGCTTCCGCCAGCACACCGGGCTGTCGCCCAAGGCCTACCTCAAGAGGGCGCACGGACGTTCGTAGGTTGGTCCGAGCAGAGCGAGGCCCAACGATGGGGCTGGGAGTCGTTGGGCTTCGCAGGCTCAGCGCCAACCTACGCGTTTCCTTCTCGTACATCCCGCATTCCCAGCGTGCCCGCGCACACGACAAGTGCCCGGCCAGGCTCTAGCCTTGCCAGCCACAACAACCTGCCAACGGGGACCTGCCTATGCCGAACTGGCGCTCGATCAGCCTGTGGATGGACACGCTCGATGAAGACCTCAAGCCGCGGCCGGCGCTGTCCAGCTCGCTTGAGGTGGACGTCGCGATCATCGGCGCAGGCTATACCGGGCTGTGGACGGCCTATTACCTCAAGCGCCAGGCCCCCGAGCTGAAGATCGCCATCGTCGAGTCGGAATTCGCCGGCTTTGGCGCCAGCGGTCGCAACGGCGGCTGGCTGATGGGCAACCTGCTGGGTGAGGACCGCGCCCTGGCGCCGCTGCCCAGCGAGGTGCGCAAGGCGTCCTTCGACCTGCTCCACGGCATTCCCGACGAAGTGGCCGACGTGCTTCAGCGCGAAGGCATCGACTGCCACTACCGCAAGGGCGGAATCCTCTATTGCGCCGCACGCTACCCGGAGCAGGAAAAGCGTCTGCGCGGCCAACTGGCCGACCTGTACGCCGAAGGTCTGACCGAAGCCGACTACCGCTGGCTGAGCCCCGAGGAACTGAACGGCCAGCTGCGCGTGGCCAACCCCTACGGCGGCATCCACACCCCGCACTGCGCCACCATCCAGCCGGCCAAGCTGGTGCGCGGACTGGCCCGGGCAGTGGAACGCATGGGCGTGCAGCTGTTCGAGCAGAGCCCCGCCACCCACTGGCAGCCGGGGCTGGTACGCACCGCCCAGGGCGAACTCAAGGCGCACTGGGTGGTACCGGCCATCGAAGGCTACGCCGCCAGCCTGCCGCCGTTGGGCAAGTACCAATTGCCGGTACAGAGCCTGCTGATCGGCACCGAACCGCTTTCCGACGAGCAGTGGGCAGAGATCGGCCTGGAACATGGCCAGGCTTTCAGCGAGAGCAGCCGCCAGGTCACCTATGCCCAACGCACCGCCGACAACCGCCTGGCCTTCGGTGCGCGTGGCGGCTACCGCTTCGGCGGCAAGCTACGACAGGACTTCCAGCTCACCGCGGACGAAGTCGGCCTGCGCCGCTACCTGCTGGGCGAGCTTTTCCCGCAACTGCGTAACGTGCGCATCACCCACAGCTGGGGCGGCAACCTGGGCATGGCGCGACGCTTCCGCCCGCACATGCTGGTAGACCGCAAGAACGGCATCGCCCTGTCCGGCGGCTACGGCGGCGAGGGCGTGGGCGCCAGCAACCTGGGCGGGCGCACCCTGGCCGACCTGATCCTCGGCAAGGAATCCCTGCTCACCCGCCAGCCCTGGGTGCTGGGCGACGGCCCGCTGGAGCGCCTCAGCGCCTGGGAACCGGAACCCTGCCGCTGGCTCGGCTACAACGCCATCATCCGCAGCTTCGTCCACGAGGACCGGGTGCTGGCCAATCCCCACAGCGCGCCCTGGCGCCGGACCATGGCACTGAAACTGGCCGGCCTGCTGGAAGGCCTGATGCGCTAGGCCGCGCGAAATCTCACTGCACCTATTCGCGAGCAGAGCTCGCTCCTACATCCAGGCATTTGCGGAGCCAACGACATGAAAGCCACCCTGCTGAAGAACACCCACGACCTTCCCCTGTCCGAACCGACCCCGGTCGCAGTACCTGTCGGCGAGCCGGTGCCGCACACC
The DNA here is from genome assembly GCF_029871235.1 of Pseudomonas sp. BN411. Taxonomy (GTDB): domain Bacteria; phylum Pseudomonadota; class Gammaproteobacteria; order Pseudomonadales; family Pseudomonadaceae; genus Metapseudomonas. The sequence continues at coordinate 101,748 of NZ_SSOM01000067.1, read as the reverse complement.
CGCGTGCATTCGGTGGAGCGCACCGACCAGGTGGAAACCGGCGTCTGGGAATGCAGCCCCGGCCGCTTCCGCCGCCAGATCGTCGAGCAGGAGTTCTGCCACTTCACCCACGGCAGCTGCACCTTCACCCCGGACGGCGGCGAGCCCATCGAGATCAAGGCCGGTGATGCCCTGCTGCTGCCGGCCAACAGCCTGGGCGTGTGGGACGTGAAGGAAACGCTGCGCAAGACCTACGTGATCATTTCGCGCTGATGAAGCCGGAGCCGGCAGGGCCTTGCCCTGCCTGGCGAATGAATTCGCTGTGTCTGCATCAAGTGTTGCAAGTAGCTGCATTGCCCGTAGGAGCTGGCTTGCCAGCGAATGGCCCCGTTTCGCTAGCAAGCTAGCTCCTACGAGGTTCCTGGACCGATGGGCGATCTCTGGCAACAGCTACGTGCTCCATCGCAATCAGTCGTCGAAGCTGCCGTGCCGCCCCTGCCCCGCCTTGAAGGACCGGGCACCGGCCAGGGTTTCGCCGCTGTGGATAACCTTCATCCCACCCTTGAATTCGTTGGCGATGGCGGCCTCGAACGGCAGTTCCCACTGGGCATAGGCGCTGGCCCGATCCGCCAGCATGCAGCGCTGCGGGAAGGCGGCGATGGCGTGGGCCAGTTCCTCGGCTGCAGCGCGGGCTTCGCCCTTGGCCACGACCCGGTTAGCCAGCCCCATGGCCAGCGCTTCCTGGGCCTTGACCGGACGGCCGGTGAGGATCAGGTCCATCGCCCGGCCCTGACCGACGATGCGCGGCAGGCGCACGGTGCCGCCATCGATCAACGGCACGCCGAAACGCCGGCAGAACACGCCGAACACCGCGTCCTCGGCCATCACCCGCATATCCGCCAACAGCGCCAGCTCCATACCGCCGGCCACCGCATGCCCCTCGATGGCGGCGATCAGCGGTTTCGCCAGTTGCATCCGGCTCGGTCCCATGGGGCCATCGCCCTCGTACTCCAGGCGGTTGCGTCGTGCGCCATCCTCGGCCACGGCGCCCAGGTCGGCGCCGGCGCAGAAGGTTCCGCCTGACCCGGTGAGCACCGCCACCCGCGCCTCTTCGTCCACCTCGAACGCCCGCAGCGCCGCGGCCAGCGCCTCGGCGGTGGGACGATCAACGGCATTGCGCACCTCGGGACGGTCGATGATCAGGGTGGTGACGGGGCCGTTCTTCTCGACTCTGACGTTCATGGGGGCTCCTGGGCTGGCAGATAGGGTGGCCGCTTTTCCTGTGGGGGCGATTTCAATCGCTATGCAGGCCGAAGGTCTGCCTTCAGGGGCTGCTGCGCAGCCCATTGCGAATGAATTCGCCCCCACAAGGTGTCATCCACAACACCAATGAAAAAGGCCGGCAACAAGGCCGGCCTTCAACATAGTGCGTCTCCGAAGGAATGTTCAGCCCGCTGGCGGAACTGCCCCGGTGAACGGCGGGATCAGAGGGCGTACTTCTGCAGGTTGGCCATCATCTCGCGCAGGGCTTCGACGTTGTCCGCCGGGTGGGCTGCATCAGTGAAGTCGCAGATGGTTTTCCAGTTGGCCGCCACGTCCTCGGCATCGAAGCCGGCCTTGGGGTCGAAGCCGAAGCCCAGGCTGCGCTCCCAGCGCACCTTGCCAATCCAGCCGCCGCCCACTTCGAACAGGCCGGAGGTTTCCTGGCACTGCTCGCTGCCGAGGAACACCACCAGCGGGCTCACCAGTTCGGGCTTGAGCTGTTCGAACACCTGCGGCGGGATCAGGCCTTCGGTCATGCGGGTGCCGCCAGTGGGGGCGATGGCGTTGACCAGGATGTTGTTCTTACGGCCTTCGATGGCCAGGTTGCGGGTCAGGCCATAGAGGCCGAGCTTGGCCATGCCGTAGTTCGACTGGCCGAAGTTGCCGTAGATGCCCGAAGTGGACGAGGTGAAGATGACGCGGCCGTAGCCCTGCTCGCGCATATGCGGCCAGGCGGCGCGGGTGACCTTGTAGGCGCCTTCGACGTGGACCTTGTAGACCAGGTCCCAGTCGGCGTCTTCCATCTTGTGGAAGGTCTTGTCGCGCAGGATGCCGGCGTTGTTCACCACCACGTCGATGCGCCCGAAGTGATCGAGCGCGGCCTGCACGATCTTCTCGCCGTCGGTCACCGAGTCATGGCTGGCCACGGCGGTGCCACCGGCTTCGCGGATTTCCGCCACCACGAGGTCGGCCGCCGAGGCGTTGGCGCCTTCACCGTGGGTGCTGCCGCCGAGGTCGTTGACCACAACCCGGGCACCATGACGGGCGAACAGCAGCGCATGGGCGCGGCCAATACCGCCACCGGCGCCGGTGACGACTACGACTTTGTCTTCGAAGCGGATTGCATCGCTCATGGGCTGGCTCCTTGGCAGGCCTGGGTATCCGCCGAGTCTCCGGCAGCTTCCCCAGCCCCACAAGAATCGGAACCGTCATGAATGGTGCCCGATAAGGGCGACGTTACTTGATGGGAATGAACAGGGTTCCGCGTGGACGCAGCTTGAACAGCCACCAGTTGTAGCTGTGGCAGAGCAGCGCAAGCAGGGCGGAAGCCAGGAGGCAGCCGATCGCGGCCAACCAGCTCCACGGGCCCGGATCGCGCAGGATGGCGTAGCCGATGAGGCTTAGGCTGCAGATGAACAGCAGGGCCGCGACGCCGGGCCCAAGGGTACGGATGACGGGATAGAGGAATACCAGGAGGCGGAAGAGCATGAGCAGGTCTCGTTGCCGCCGGGCCACTCGTGCCCGGCCGGAAAATGAAACCCGGGATGCTAGCGCCCCGCCTCCGGCCTCCCCATTAGGACAAATCCGATTGAGCCTCGGAAATGTCCCTTACGCATGCCGCTCACGAAACGCCAGGTAGTGCTCCAGCACCTGCTCCGGCGCTTCGGTCTGTGGATAGTGACCAATGCCTTCGAGCAGAACGGCGTCCGCATCGGGGATCAGCTCGCGGTAGCGCGCCACCATGTGGGCGCCGGAGATGGGGTCCACCGCCCCGTCGATCACCCGCAACGGCACCCCGCCCTTCTGCATCGCGGCCACCCAGCGGTCGCGCTGCTGGCGCCGCTCGGGAATGTAGTGGATCAGCCGGTGCATGACGGCAGGACCGTCCTGCTCGGCGATCAGTTGCCAGAAGTCGTCCAGCTCCCCGTCACTGGGTTGGGTGTCGGGGCCGAACACCTGGGCGAAGCTGGCGGCCAGCTTGCGCCGGGAGAACAGCCGCCCGACCAGGCCACCGAGGGGGCTCAGCAGGAGCTTCTGCACCAGCACCGGCCTATGGGTTTCCGGGAACAGGCCGCCATTGAGGAAGACGCAGCTGGCCAGCTTGAAGCACCCTTCGTGATGCCGCGCCAGCAACTCCTGGGCAACGCTGTCGCCGTAATCGTGGGCCAGCACGTGCACCGGCCCCTCCACGCCGAGGTGGGCGAGCAGCGCCTGCTTCAGGTCCGCCTGCTCCAGCAGCCGGTAGTCATGGCCGCGCGGCTTGGCCGAGTAGCCAAAGCCCAGCATGTCGCAGGCGATGAGGCGAAAGCGCTGGGCCAAGGGTTGCCAGAGGTAGTGCCAGTCCCAGGAAGCGGTGGGAAAGCCGTGGATCAGCAGCAGCGGCTCGCCCTCTCCCTCCGTCCAGTAGCGGACGCGCAGGCCGCGGAAGTCCAAATCCCTGGCCTGGGCGCGCCAGTCGCCCAGGGGGATGCCGGACAGCGCCATTACTGGTCGTATCCGGGCATTTGCTGGTCGAGCTTGCGCAGCAGTGCCGGCCACGGCAGCGCACCGCCCATGCCGGTGGAGGTTTTCATCACGCCGGCGATCATCGCCCGGGCGCCGTCGAGGATCTGCTGCGGGATGTGGATAAGTTCACCACCGCCAGCCTGGGCCATCACCTGGATCTCGCAGGCGCGCTGCATGGTGAACATGCCGAGGAAAGCGTCGGCGATGCTGCCGAAGGCGGTGAGCAGGCCGTGGTTGGGCAAGATCATGAAGTTGGCCTGGCCGAGGTCGGCCTGCAGACGGGCCTTTTCCTCGTGGTGCAGCGCCACGCCTTCGTAGCCGTGGTAAGCCAGGCTGGCGAGCACGAACAGCGATTGCTGGGACAGCGGCAGCAGGCCGTTCTTCTGCGCGGAAACGGCGATGCCGGCCGAGGTGTGGATATGCAGCACGCAGCCCACGTCCGGGCGTACCTCGTGAACCGCGCTGTGGATGGTGTAGCCGGCCGGGTTGATGTCGTACGGGCTGTCCATCAGCTTGTTGCCGGCCAGGTCGATCTTCACCAGGCTCGACGCGGTGATCTCGTGGAACATCAGCCCGTAGGGGTTGATCAGGAAATCTTCGGTGCCGGGAACCTTGGCGGAAATGTGGGTGAAGATCAGGTCGTCCCAGCCGTACAGGGCAATCAGGCGGTAGCAGGCGGCCAGGTCGACGCGGGTCTGCCATTCGGCGGCGGACACCTTGTCCTTGAGGTTGAGCGACGGGAGGGCTTGAGCGGCGGTCATGGCGGAATCTCGTTGTTGTTGTATGTGCGACGAGTCTAGCCACGGGCCGCCAGGGCGATAGTCGCCTTGGCAGCCAGCTTAATGGCCTTGCGAGTCAGATCAGCGCGGCGACCAGCGGTGCGGCGAAGAGGTTGAGCAGGCCCATCAGCACCATCACCAGACCGGCCACCGTGCCCTCTTCGCGGCCCACTTCCTGGGCCCGGCTAACACCCGCGCCATGGGCACCGACGCCGAACAGCGCGCCACGGGCCAGGGCGCTCTTCAGGGGCAGCCAGCGGATCAGCAGGCCGCCGGCAACAGCGCCGAACACGCCGGTGAGCATGACGAAGACCGCCGTCAGTTCGGGCACGCCGCCGAGGTCCTGGGCGAGCGGCATGGCGAAGGGTGTGGTGATGGAACGTGGCACCAACGACAGGCTCACCTGGGACTCCAGCGCCAGCGCATTGGCCAGGCCCCAGGAGCTGGCGATGGCCACGCCACTGCCGGCCAGCATGCCCAGCATCAGTGCCGGCCAGTGACGGGCGAGCAAGGCGCGCTGCTGCCAGATGGGCACAGCGAAAGCCACGGTGGCTGGGCCCAGCAACAGCATCAGCCAGTGGGTCGCCCCGGCGTATTCGGCGTAGGCGGTATGCAGCGGCACCGCAACTGCCAGCAGCAGCACAGGCACGAAGATCAGCGGCGACAGCAGGTAACGGCCAGTGCGCCGGTACATCCAGCGGCTGGCCAGGTAGCCGGCCAGGGTCAGCGCCAGCCAGAACCAGGACATGGGCTCAATGTTCATGGCGCATCCTCCAGCGGCATACGGCTTCCACGGTCAGTGCGGTGGCCAGCATCACCAGCAGGGTGCTGGCGCCGATCACCACCAGGATGCGTACGCCGTCCTCGCGCAGCAGAGCGCCGTAGTCCAGCAGGCTCATCAGCGCCGGGATGAAGAACAGCAGCATCTCGGCCATCAGCAGGCCGGCCCCCAGTTGCAGCGCCGCCGGTTTCACCCAGCCACTGGCGAAGGCAGCCAGCAGCAGGCCAAGTCCAATCACACCGCCGGGAATCGGCCAGCCCAGCACCGCCGCGAGTTTGCAGCCCAGGGCATAGAGGCCGACCAGGGCAAGGAGCTCGGCGGCGAGACGGCTGAAATGGAGCAGGCGGGAACGGTTCATGGCGGTGACCCTCGGTACTGGTGGCCAGCTTAGGTCCGCGCCTATCATCCCAAAAGCGAATTGTTCGACTTGCAGCCATTCGAGATTGGAATAGCCATGGAATTCCGCCAGTTACGCAGCTTCGTCGAAGTGGTCCGCCAGGGCGGCTTCACCCAGGCCGGCAAAACCCTGCATGCCACCCAGTCCACCGTCAGCAAGCAGGTGGCCCAGCTTGAACAGAGACTCGGGGTGCAACTGCTGGAGCGCAGCGGTCCGCACCTGCGCCTGACCGACGCTGGCGCCGTGGTGCTGCGCCACGCCGAGGACATGCTGCGCCAGCGCCAGGACCTGCACAGCGAACTGGACGACCTCAGCCAACTGCGCCGTGGCGAGCTGCGCCTGGGATTGCCGCTGCTGGGTGGCGAGGTGCTCTTCGCCGAGCTGTTCGCCCAGTACCGGCGGCGTTATCCGAACATCGTGGTGCGGTTGTTCGAAGGCGGCAGCAAGCTGATGGAAGAAGCGTTGCTGCAGGGTGAACTGGAGCTGGGTGGCAGCCTCACCCCCAATGACCCTGCGCTGGACTACCAGCCCTTCTGCAACGAGCCGCTGGATATTCTCGTGCCCGAGGACCATCCCCTGGCTGGCGAAGAAAGCCTCGCACTCGCACAACTGGCCGACTCGCCCTTCCTGCTTTACCAGCAGAGCTTCACCCTCAACGACCGCCTGTTGCAGGCGTGCCGGCAGGTCGGCTTCACGCCGCGCGAAGTGGGCCGCAGTGGTCAGGCGGATTTCCTCGCCGCGCTGGTGGCCGCCGGCCAGGGCGTGGTGCTGCTGCCGCGCATCGTCGCCCGACCACTGCAACGCCCGGGCCTGCGTCTGGTGCCGCTGCGCGAGCCCGACCTGCGCTGGGACATCGCCTTCGTCTGGCGACGCGGTGCCTACCTGTCGCGCGCGGCGCAGGCCTGGCTGGAGCTGTTGCGGGAGTATTCGCCGCTGAGAAAAGGCGACTCAGCCCTGTAGGGGCGAATTTATTCGCCAAGCAGACCGGAGGTCTGCCCTTCAAGGCCGATTGGGGCAGCTACGCCGCCCTTGGCGAATGAATTCGCCCCCACAGGAAAAGCGGCAGGACTTCGTCCTGCAATCGCGAATGAATTCGCCCCCACACGTTCAGATCAGCGCGCGATCCAGTAACGACCATTCCCGCTGCGCCTGCGGGTCGTCGGACAGCAGGCGAAAGCCGGCGAACTCGAATCCGGGCGCTACGTTGCAGCCCACCAGGGTATAGGCACCCAGGCAGCGGGCCGCTTGCCAGGCGTGGGCGGGTACGGTGCGCTGCGGCAAGCTGCCCTCTGCCACCGGGCCAAGGACTTCCCGACGCACCTCGGCGGGCGATTCGGCCACCAGCAGTTCCAGCGGGTCGCCTTCGTAGAAGTGCCAGGCTTCGTCGGCATCCACCCGGTGCCAGCGGCTCACACCACCCTGCAGCAACAGGAAGAAGATGGACGACGACGCGGCGCGGCCACCCGGCAGATGGGTGGCCGACTCGAACACCCGGCGATAGAAGCCACCTTCAGGGTGCGCCTCCAGTTGCAGCTCGCGGATGAGGAATTCGGCGCGCGGGTGCATCAGGCTTTCAGCGCCGCGATGACGGCGTTCAGCCAGGGCTCAGCATCCAGTTCCGGGGTGACGGTTTCGCTGGCGTCCAGGCGCTGCATCTCCACCACTTCGCGCAGGCCGAGCTCGGCATAGAGCTCGCGCATCAGCTCACCGCCGCCGCAGTACAGGTCATAGCTGGAATCCCCGAGGGCGAGAATGGCACCGGAGCGGCCGCGCCAGTTGGGCAGGCGGTCGCGCAGCTCGGCATACAGCGGCAGCAGGTTATCCGGCAGCTCGCCCATGCCGGTGGTGGCGGTCACGGTGAGCAGTGCCTCAGGGTCGAAGGCGATCAGATCATCCAGGCTCACCCGGGGCAGGTAGCTGGCGTCCAGGCCGGCGGCCTTGAGCAGCTTTTCCGCGTGACGAGCGACTTCTTCGGCGGTGCCGTACACCGAGCCGGACAGGATGGCGACTTTCATGGAGACTCCGAACAGAGGGGCGAAATGCCTCGCATTATGCCGCAACTGGCGAGGTCCGCAGGATGCCGTAGACTGCTTCCGGTCAGGTCGACAGAGCCAGGAACATGATCAACGCCAAGCTGCTGCAACTGGTAATAGACGCGTCCAACGACGGTATCGTGGTTGCCGAGCAGGAGGGTGAAGACAACATCCTGATCTACGCCAACGCCGCCTTCGAGCGCCTCACCGGCTACCCCCGCGACGAAATCCTCTACCAGGACTGCCGTTTCCTCCAGGGCAAGGACCGCAATCAGCTGGGCATTCCCGCCATCCGCCAGGCGATCCGCAATGGCCAGCCGTGCCGGCAGATCCTGCGCAACTACCGCAAGGACGGCAGCGCCTTCTGGAACGAGCTGTCCATCACCCCGGTATTCAACGAGTCGGACCAGCTCACCTATTTCATCGGCATCCAGAAGGACGTTACCGAACAGGTGGAAGCCCGCCAGCGGGTGCGCGAACTGGAAGCGGAGGTTGCGGCACTCAGATCAGAACTTGCAGAACTCAGGACGTAGGAGCGAGCTCTGCTCGCGAAGCGCTTTGATTAGATCTTTCGCGAGCAGAGCTCGCTCCTACAACGGGACAAAGGCCGGTTCAGGTGTCCAGATGCCCGACCAGGAACTGCCGGAGGCGGCGCTGCATCAGGCGCCCCTCGCTGCCGAGGCAAGCCACGGGCGTGCCGTCCAGTTCCTCACTCATCAGGTCGGCGGTCTCACCGGCCAGTGCCAGGGGGCAGTCCAGTCCCAGGGCCAGGCGGTTGAGCTGCTGGCCGAGGTCGTCGGCCGGTGGCTGGTTGGAGAACAGCACCAGCGCGTGGGGTTGCAGCTTGCCGCACACCAGCTCCAGCTCGGCCAGAGGCTGGCCAAGGCCGAGCACGCTCACCACCACCTCACCGCTGCCCAGCAACAGGCCGGCCACCAGCAACTCCAGCTCGCGCCCCTGCCCCGGCAAGGGCGCCAGCAGCACCCGCTCCTGCTGGTTATTGCGCGACAGCTGCAAGCGCTGCAGGACGCGGGCGCGCAGGAAGCTGTCGAAGAACACCCATTCGCTGCCGCGACCGAACTCGTCCTGGCGCAACAGCAACGACTGCCAGACCGGCATCAGCACATCGGCGAACGCCACGTGCAGTGGATAAGTGGAAAACACCTGGCCGTAGACCCGCTCCAGCTCAGCCTCGTCCAGGGTGGCGACGGCGTTGCGTACCTGGGTGCGACGCTCGTTCCACTCCCCCGAAGCCGCATCCGGGTGGATCGGAGCCACCGGCATCCTGGCCGCATTGCTGCGAGCCAGCAGCTTGCCCACCTTGCTCACCGAAACGCCGCGCTCGATCCAGGCGAGGATGCTGCGCACCGCCTCGACATCCGCCAGGGAATACAGGCGGTGGCCGCTTTCGGTGCGGGTCGGCTGGATCAGCCCGTAACGCCGTTCCCAGGCCCGCAGGGTGACCGGATTCACCCCGGTCAGGCGCGAAACCTCCCGGATCGGGAAGAGTTCTTCCTGTTTCGGGGCGGCCGAGGCGATGGATGCACCGGATTCGGTCATGGCGTGGGAATCGTCAGGCGAAGGATTCACGCAGTTTAAACCTTGTTGCGGGGATTCCAATCGACCGCAGGCCGCAGCAGGCGCGGGACGACCCACCGGTCATCCGTCCCGCTGGCGCTTTGGCGAAAAACCGGAATAATCCTTGCCTCTTTTTCAGCGCAGCCCACCACCCCGGCGCTGCGTGACGTGCCCCGGCCCAATCCGGGCGGGCACCCGGTTGCAAGGAGATACACGATGTCTGCCGATCCCGTCACCCTGATGGTGGCCCGCCGCGTCGCCCGCGAGCGCTACCACGATTTCATGGCCTGGCTGCGCGAAGGCGAGCAACTGGCCGCCGACTTCCCCGGATACCTCGGCTCGGGCGTGCTGGCACCGCCGCCGGATGACGACGAGTTCCAGATGATCTTCCGCTTCACCGACGAGCCGACCATGTCCGCCTGGGAGCACTCCGCTTCGCGCCGCGCCTGGCTGGAGCGCGGCACCGGCTTGTTCGAGCAGCCCCATGAGCATCGCGCCCTCGGCCTGGATGCCTGGTTTGGCAAGGCCGAGCAGCGGTCGCCGCGCTGGAAGCAGAGCGTGGCCATCTGGCTGGCCTTCTTCCCCGTTTCCCTGGCCTTCAACCTGCTGTTCGGCGGTTGGCTGGGCGACCTGCCGCTGGCCCTGCGGATATTCCTCAGCACCCTGGCGCTGACGCCGCTGATGACCTATTGGTTCATCCCGCTTTCCACTCGCCTGCTGGCGCCCTGGCTGCAGGCCAGCCGCCCCTCCCCGGCCCGCAGCGCAGCGGCGGTGCAACCCCGCTGAGGCCAGCCCCCGGCAATTTGTACAAGCCCCACCCCTGGTATAACGTGGTGCAGATCAGGCCGTCTGCACCGCCTTCCGGCCATCGCCCTCAGTACCTCCCGCTTCGAGGCGTCAATGAGCCGACCCGCTCCAATCCTCATCACCGGCGCCAGCCAGCGCGTCGGTCTGTATTGCGCTGAACGCCTGCTGGACGAAGGCCAGCCAGTGATCATCAGCTACCGCACCGAGCGCGACGGCGTGCGGCACCTGCGCGAACGCGGCGCCACGGCGCTGCAGGCGGACTTTTCCAGCGAAGCCGGCATCCTCGCTTTCATCGAAGCACTCAAGGCCTGCACCGACAGCCTGCGCGCCATCGTCCACAACGCGTCGGACTGGCTGACGGAATCGCCCGGCCATGAAGCCGACGCCTTCCAGCGCATGTTCAGCGTGCACATGCTGGCGCCCTACCTGATCAACCTGCATTGCGAGGAACTGCTGCGCCGTAGCAGCCCCGCGGACATCATCCACCTGAGCGACGACGTGGCGCGCCGAGGCAGCGAGAAGCGCGTCGCCTACTGCGCCAGCAAGGCCGGGCTGGACAACCTCACACTGTCCTTCGCCGCCCGCTTCGCCCCTCACATCAAGGTCAACGGCATCGCCCCGGCACTGGTGATGTTCAATGCCGAAGACGATGACGCCTACCGCAAGAAGACCCTGGCCAAGTCGGCGCTGGGCATCGAGCCCGGCCCGCAGGTGGTCTACCAGGGCCTGCGCTACCTCCTGGATAATTCCTACGTCACCGGAACGACCCTGACTCTCAACGGCGGACGCCACCTCAAGTAGGCGCCGCGAGGACTGCCACCATGAGCGATGAACTGGACCTGCATTACCGGGAAATCCTGCGGGGGCTGGGGGAAGACCCTGAACGCGAAGGCCTGCGCGACACTCCCATGCGGGCAGCCAAGGCCATGCGCTACCTGTGCCACGGCTACGAGCAGAACCTGGACGAACTCGTCAACGGCGCCCTCTTCGCCTCGGACAACGACGAGATGGTGACCGTGAAGGACATCGAACTCTATTCCCTCTGCGAACACCACCTCCTGCCCTTCATCGGCAAGGCCCATGTGGCGTACATTCCCACCGGCAAAGTGCTGGGGCTGTCGAAGGTCGCGCGCATCGTCGACATGTTCGCGAGACGATTGCAGATCCAGGAGAACCTCACCCGCCAGGTCGCCGATGCGGTACAGCGGGTGACGGGCGCCGCCGGTGTGGCGGTGGTGATCGAAGCCCAGCACATGTGCATGATGATGCGCGGCGTGGAAAAGCAGAATTCGGTGATGAGCACCTCGGTGATGCTCGGAGCCTTCAGGGAATCCCAGAACACCCGCCACGAATTCCTGAAATTGATCGGACGGAGTAACTAGAGAATGCCGAGACTGGAGCCCGGAATGGCGCGAATCCGCGTCAAGGACCTGCGCCTGCGCACCTTCATCGGAATCAAGGAGGAAGAAATCCTCAACAAGCAGGATGTGCTGATCAACCTCACCATCCTCTACCCGGCCACCGAAGCCGTGCGCGACAACGACATCGACCACGCGCTGAACTACCGCACCATCACCAAGGCCATCATCCGCCACGTCGAAGAGAACCGCTTCGCCCTGCTGGAGCGCCTGACCCAGGAAATCCTCGACCTGGTGATGGCCAACCCCAGCGTGCGCTACGCCGAGGTGGAAGTGGACAAGCCCCACGCGCTGCGTTTCGCCGAATCGGTGTCGATCACACTTGCCAGCCATCGCGAGTAACAGGTCCGGTTCGTCGCGGACCTGTTCAGAGTCGATTGCCGGAGCCAAGGAGGGCTCCTATCATCCCCGCCAGTCCCTCCCGAAAGCCCCAGGAGAATCCTGCCATGACCGAGCAAGAACGCCTTGAACTCGAGGCCGCAGCCTTCCGCAGTCTGGTGCAACACCTGCGTAGCCGCCCCGATGTACAGAATATCGACCTGATGAACCTCGCCGGCTTCTGCCGCAACTGCCTGTCGAAGTGGTACAAGGCCGCCGCCGACGACCTGGGCCTGGAAGTAACGCCAGACCAGGCCCGCGAAGAGATCTACGGCATGCCTTACGCCGACTGGAAGGCCAAGTACCAGAAAGAAGCCAGCGCCGAGCAACAATCGGCCTTCAACAAAGCGAACAAAGAATGAGCAACCTGAACGACTTCCGCGCCCGCCTGCACAGCGACCAGTTCGTCTTCGCCGAGACCCTGGCCTTCATCGCCGAAGGCTACGACTACCAGCAGAGCGCCTTTGCCAACGGCCCGGTGGAAAACGCCGCCGGCCAGAACGAAGGCTCCTGCAAGACCCTCGGCCTGGCCCTGCTGGAAGGCTTCAGCCTGGAAGAAACCCTGCTGGCCTTCGGCGAGCACTACCGCTCCGTGCTGGCCACGCCGGAAGGCAACGACCACGGCAATATCCGCGCCCTGATTGACACTGGCCTCGCCGGCGTTCGTTTCGAGCGCCAGCCACTGCAACGCAAGGCCTGACCCCGCTCAACCGCCCCGTCCGGGGCGGTTCTCTTACGCTTTGGCTTCCGCTTTTTGTCGGCAATGGCTGACAGCACTTTTCTACCAAACGAGTAGGATTCTCATCTGTTGTGGATGCTTGGCCTGATCGCTCCCACACGATTGGCCAGCGACAACACCACTTGCGGAGCGCACGGATGCAGCAAACCCTCGTATGGAAGCCCCTGACGACGTCCGGCGTGGAAAGCCTGCGTCTGTCCATGGATGAACAGGGCATCCACGCCAGCAGCCATCTGGTGCAGAACCGCAACGGCCAGAGCATCGCCGCCACCTACGTGCTGGACAGCGACCCGCGCTGGCGCTTCCGTCATCTCTGGCTGAAGGTGGAAAACCATGGCTCGCGCAGCCTGCGCCTGGAGCGCGATATCCGCGGACGCTGGTTGCTGAACGGCCAGCGCCGCCACGACCTCGACCAGTGCCAACTGGTGATGCTCTCCGCCACGCCCTTCACCCACACGCCGGCCCTGCAGCGCTGCGGACTGGACACCGGCCAGAGCGAGCAATTGCAGGTCGCCTACATCGACCTGCCGAGCCTGCGGGTGGAAGCCCGCCAGTTGCGCTACCACTGCCTGCGCCAGCAAGCCCAGAACAGCCTCTATCGCTGCGAGGCGGAAGGCCGCAAGGCCATCGAACTGACAGTGGACCGCCAGTCCCTGCTGCTGGAAGCCCAGGGCCTGTACCAGCGCATGAGCGCGCGGACGTTGTCGTTGAATACCTGGGCCTGAGGCGAGCCTGCAGTAGGTTGGGCAGAGGTACGAAGCCCAACACATCGTCGTTGGGCTTCGCTGCGCTCAGCGCCAACCTACGAAGAGCTCTGCACGGCCTCAAAGAAAAAGCCCCGCATTGGCGGGGCTTTCCTCATCAAGCGCTTTTTACTGACCGTCGAGATAACGCTCGACGTCCAGGGCAGCCATGCAACCCGCACCGGCCGAGGTAATGGCCTGGCGGTAGACGTGGTCGGCCACGTCGCCGGCCGCGAACACGCCGGGGATGTTGGTGGCGGTGGCGTTGCCTTCGCGGCCACCGTTGACCACCAGGTAGCCGTCCTTGAGCGTCAGCTGGCCTTCGAACAGCGAGGTGTTCGGGGTGTGGCCGATGGCGACGAACAGGCCGTCCACCTTCAGCTCGTCGCTGCCGCCGTCATTGCGCTTCAGGCGCACACCGGTGACGCCCATGTCGTCGCCCAGCACTTCGTCCACTTCCGCGTTCAGCTTGAGGACGATCTTGCCTTCGGCGACCCGCGCCTTCAGCTTGTCCTGGAGGATCTTCTCGGCGCGGAACGTCTCGCGACGGTGCACCAGGGTCACCTTGCTGGCGATGTTGGCCAGGTACAGCGCCTCTTCCACGGCGGTGTTGCCGCCACCGACCACCGCCACTTCGCGGTTGCGGTAGAAGAAACCGTCGCAGGTGGCGCAGGCGGAAACGCCCTTGCCCATGAATGCCTCTTCCGAGGGCAGGCCCAGGTAACGGGCGCTGGCGCCGGTGGCGATGATCAGCGCATCACAGGTGTAGGTGCCGCTGTCGCCCACCAGGGTGAACGGCTTGCCGGCCAGGTCCACGGCATTGATGTGGTCGAAGACGATCTCGGTCTCGAAACGCTCGGCGTGCTCCTGCATGCGCTGCATCAGCGCCGGGCCGGTGAGGCCGTGGGGGTCGCCGGGCCAGTTGTCGACTTCGGTGGTGGTAGTCAGCTGGCCGCCCGCCTGCATGCCGGTGATCAGCAGGGGCTTGAGGTTGGCGCGGGCAGCGTAGACAGCCGCGGAGTAACCGGCAGGGCCGGAACCGAGGATGATGACCCGCGAATGACGTGCTTCGGACATGGCTGACTCCCGCCCCTTGGGGCATAAAAAGGGGCCACTGCGGCACTTGGGGAAGGCTTTGGATGCAGAGGCCCCGTTGAACAGGGGCTGGCCGTTGTCGACTGGCCAGCAATGGTCGCAAGGTTACCGGGGGGCGTGCGATAGCGGAAATACCCGCTCTCAATCCCGGCCATAGGTGACACCTATTTGCAAAGCCGCGATCAAATTTGTTCCGAGCCTTTTCCAGGCTTTCCACGCCGAGGGCAAAGCCGTTAAGGTCGGCGCGTTTGCAACCTTGAGGGACCACCATGCCTGCACCCGCACTTTCCGGACCGCAGTACCTCGGCGAAGGACTGAAACTGGTTCTCAGCCCCGGACTGCGCCTGTTCGTCCTGCTACCGCTGACCGTCAACCTCCTGCTGTTCGCCGCCCTTATCGGCTTCGCCCTGCAGGAGTTCAGCGGCTGGGTCGATGCCTTCATGCCCAACCTCCCCGACTGGCTGAGCTTCCTCCAGTACCTGCTCTGGCCACTCTTCGTGCTGCTGGTCCTGGTGCTGGTGTTCTTCAGCTTCACCATGCTGGCCAACATCATCGCTGCGCCGTTCAACGGCTTCCTCGCGGAAAAGGTGGAAGTGGTGGTACGCGGCAAGGACGAATTCCCAGCCTTCAGCTGGGCCGAACTGATGGCGATGATTCCGCGCACCGTGGGCCGCGAATTGCGCAAGCTGGCCTATTTCCTGCCACGGGCCGCCGCCCTGCTGATCCTGTCCTTCATCCCCGTGGTCAACCTGGTGGCCGCGCCGCTGTGGATCGTTTTCGGCGTCTGGATGATGGCGGTGCAATACATCGACTACCCGGCGGACAACCACAAGCTGGGCTGGAACGAGATGCTCGCCTGGCTGCGCGAGAAGCGCTGGCAGAGCCTGGGTTTTGGCGGCATCACCTACCTGGCGCTGATGATTCCCTTCGTGAACATCCTGATGATGCCGGCCGCCGTGGCCGGTGCGACCCTGTTCTGGGTGCGCGAGGGCGGCGACAAGGCGCTGGTGAAGTAAGGCTGCGGCTCGATCACCGCAAGTCGCGGCAGGGTACCCAGTGAAACCCGTGGGCACCCTGCCGGGGATGAGGCTATGAACTCCGTTCGGGCGTGCAGGAAAGCCTGGCGTTCGTGCTCCGGCCGATTGGCCGACTGTCGACGATAACCAGGGCGCTGGTGCCCGGTTCGAGCAGCACTCGCTTGCCCGCCGGGCGCATGGCGTCAGCCACACCCGGTCCGACTTCGCACAGGGCAGCCTGCGCACCGCGGTTGGTGAGTTTGAGAATCTGACTGCCGCCCCGGCTGATGGCAGAAGCATCGACGTTATGGATCAACGGCGTACTCAGCGCCAGGTCGATATCGAGGCCGTTCAACTCAGCCTCCATGCTGGCATCGGCGAATGCCACCAGGGGCAGGCAGGCCGCGAATCCGCTTATAAGGAGCACTTTGTTCATCTCGAACCTCCGGGAGATTCAGAGTGAGCCTCTACCTGGCCGTAGAGGCGGGGCACCCAGCCCCGGACGGGAAAAGTCCGTCGGCTGGATCGATCCACTGCCGGTGGGGGTCCGGCGTAGATGCATTGCCCATCACATCAGGAGGGACGTGGTCACTGCAGGGCCATCCGCTGGCCTGTGCTTGAAAGCAAAGGATTACGCGGCCCCGCCGGCATGAGGGACATGCCCTAACAAGTCTAGGAGGGTCCGGCAAAGCACCCGGCAGCGGGCGACAGGCGTCCTCGTGGACCGCGTCCGAAGGCTACGTCATTCATCGGTCATCCCGCTGTCATACGGGCTACATCGCCAGTACCGACACTGGCTGCATGACCATAGCGCCCCTGTACATCTCGCTGATCAGCGAAACCTTCCTGCCCGAAGTCAATGGCGTGGCCAATACCCTTGGCCGCCTCTGCGACGGCCTGCGGGCCGCCGGCCACCGGCTGCAGCTGGTGCGTCCGCGCCAGTCCTGCGACCACGGCCGCAGGAGCGACGATGACCTGCTGCTGATTCGCGGCTGGCCGCTGCCGGGCTACCCCGGCCTGCAATGGGGCCAGTCCTGCCTGCACAAGCTGTTGCGCCGCTGGCGCCAGCGCAAGCCGGATGTGCTCTACATCGCCACCGAGGGCCCGCTGGGCTTCTCCGCCCTGCGCGCTGCACGGCGCCTGGGAATTCCGGTGGTGAGCGGCTTCCACACCAATTTCCAGCAGTACACCGGCCACTACGGCGCCGGTCTGCTGACCCGGTTGCTGACCAATTACCTGCGCTGGTTTCACAACGCCACGCGGCTGACCCTGGTTCCCAGCGTCAGCCAGCTGCAGGACCTCACCCGGCGCGGCTTCGAGCGCCTGCAGCTGCTGTCCCGCGGAGTGGACGGCCAGTTGTTCAACCCTGCCCGCCGCTGCCCGGACCTGCGTGCGCAGTGGGGCGCAGGTGAGCAGGACATCGTGGTGATCCATGTCGGTCGCCTGGCTGCGGAAAAGAACCTCAGTCTGCTCGGCGACACGTTTCAGCGCCTGCAACAGCGTTATCCACAGCAGCACCTGAAGTTGGTAGTGGTGGGCGATGGCCCCCAGCGAACGCAGCTCCAACGTGCCCTGCCCGAAGCCATCTTCTGCGGCGTTCAGCGCGGCGAGGAACTGGCACGGCACTATGCCTCGGGGGACCTGTTCCTGTTCCCCAGCCTGTCGGAAACCTTCGGCAACGTGGTGCTGGAAGCCCTGGCATCCGGTCTTGCGGTGGTGGCCTTCGACCAGGCCGCCGCCGCCCAGCACATTCGCCACGGGCACAACGGGGCGCTGGCCCTGCCCGATGAGCCAGCCAGCTTCATCGAGGCCGCCACCTGGCTGCTGGAAGACCCGGAATGCCTGCGCCGTGTTCGCCTCAATGCGCGCATGCACGCCGGTCGCCAAGGCTGGGAGGCCATCGTCCAGCAATTCGAGCAATACCTGCTGCACGCGCGCCGGCCTGAACTGGAAGCGCCGGTCGGCAGCACCCTGCCCCCGCAGGCTTAGGAGAACGCGGCAGGGGGCGCGGCGTAAGCCAGGCTCAGGGCGCCGCGTCCAAGGTTGATCGCCCCCGTCGGACTGAGCATCGCCAGATGCAGTGTCACACCCAGCTCTATACAGGCCGCCTCCAATTCGGCGAAGCCTGGCAGGTCGCGAACCAGCGATAGCTCCCCGGCAAAACTCATGCACAACTGCGGCGCTAGCAACTCTCCGGACAGCACCCGCGAGCGGGCGTGAGCAAACAGTTTTTCCGCCGCCTTGTCGAAGCTGGGTGCCAGGGATACGGGCTTGTCTTCGCCCTGCAGCACACTGATCACCGGCTTCACGTCCAGTAGCGACCCCAGCCCCAGTGCTGCCCCACGCAGGCGATCGAGCAGGCCGCTGCGCTCACCCTTCTGGAAGCCACGTTGGCGCAGATGCCCGAGGTCGTCGGGCAGCAGGAAGGTGCAGACCTGCCCAGACAACTGCTCCAGCCGCGTCCGCACGGCGTTGGGATGGGCGCCATCGCCAATCAGCCGCATGGCCTCGGCGGCCAGCACGGCGGTGCCGGCGAAGATGTTGCCGCCATCCACCACCCGCATCGCGAAATGCCCGGCCACGCCTGCCGCTGCGCGGCGGTCGCGGTAACGCTGGAGCAGGCCGAAAGAGGCCTGGGTGGCGTGCTCGAAGATCGGGCTGCGCTGGGAGGAGATGGTCAGGCAGATCACGTGGTCGTAGCGGGTGACCAGCTCCTCCAGGAACCACTCCTGCATTTCCATGACCTGCAGAGGCTCGCTGCGATCCGCCGGCCCGGCCTTGGGCAGCAACTCGCTGTAGAAGGCCTGGGTGGCCTGGGGTACACGACGGTCCACCAGCGAATGCTCCCCCAGCCGGATGCGGATGGGCAGCACCGGGATGCGGTGCTTCTGCAGAAAGTCCTGGGGCAGGTCACAGGTGGCGTCCACTACCAGGCCAATGCGCATGGGTTACTCCTTCGGCCGGTGTGCCGGCGCTTGTTGTGATGCGCGCACAGTGACCGCCGAAGGGTGTGATGTCAGCCCAACTGAAAGAGGGTTTGGGGGGAAGTCCGAGCGGGATTGGCTGCCCTCTCCCCCGGCCCCTCTCCCGCAAGCGGGCGAGGGGTGACTCGCGCCTGGCACGTTTTCTCAGTCCTGCACGTTCTGCTCCCTCTCCCTCTGGGGTGAAGAGGCACGCTTTCGGAAGCACCGCTTCCGGTGCCGATGAACGCCTGAGCGCGAAGCGATCAGGCTGGGGCGCAGAGCGGGGCTGGGGTGAGGGAAACGGAGCCCTGCTGGGACCCAGGTCAGCTCACAAGCAAAAAGCCCCGCCTAAGCGGGGCTCCTTCATACCAGTGCCTTACACCAGGCTACCCAGCGCATCCCGGCTGAACGGCAGGATGTCGTGCATGCGGCCTTCGCGCACTTTCACGGCCCAATCCGGGTCCACCAGCAGGGCACGGCCCACGGCGACCAGGTCGAACTCTTCCTTGTTCAGGCGCTCCAGCAGGCCTTCGATGTTGGCCGGCTGGGCGACCTTGTCGGTCTTGACCATGAACTGCAGGAACTCGCCATCCAGGCCGACGCTGCCGACGGTGATGGTGGGCTTGCCGGTGAGCTGGCGGGTCCAGCCGGCCAGGTTGAGCTCAGAGCCTTCGAATTCCGGCTCCCAGAAGCGGCGGGTGGAGCAGTGGAAGATATCCACACCGGCATCGGACAGCGGTTTGAGGAACTCACCCAGAGCCTCGGAGGTGGTCACCAGGCGCGCGGTGTAGTCCTGCTGCTTCCACTGGGAGTAGCGGAAGATGATCGGGTAATCCGGGCCAACGGCAGCGCGGATGGCCTGGATCACTTCGATGGCGAAGCGCGAGCGGTTGGCCAGGCTGCCACCGTATTCGTCGGAGCGCTGGTTGGTGCCCTCCCAGAAGAACTGGTCGATCAGGTAGCCGTGGGCGCCGTGGATTTCCACGCCGTCCATGCCGATGGCCTTGGCATCACGGGCAGCCTGGGCGTACGCGGCCACCACTTCCTGGATATCGTCCTTGGTCATGCCGTGGATGACTACCTGGCCATCCTTCACTTTCTCAGTCGGGCCATAGCCGGGAACGCTGGCGTCCGGCTCGGTGCCCAGACGACGCACGTTACCCACGTGCCAGAGCTGCGGAACGATGCGGCCGCCTTCGGCGTGCACGGCATCCACGACTTCCTTCCAGCCGGCCAGCGCGTCTTCACCGAAGAAGCGCGGTACATGGGGATAGCCGTTGGAGGCCTTGTGACCGATGGTGGTGCCCTCGGTGATGATCAGGCCGACGCCAGCAGCGGCGCGCCGGCGGTAGTACTCCACCACCTTGGCGTTGGGCACGCCGCCCGGGGAGAACGAACGGGTCATCGGCGCCATCACCACGCGGGTGGGCAGTTCCAGGCCGCCGAGGCGGAAGGGTTCGAACAGGGCTTGTACGGGAGCGGTCATGGGTTCTCCTGTGGCCGGCCATATGACCGGTCGTCTCGGTTTCAAGGCATTGAAAAATCAGGCCCGGAGCAGCAGCTCCAGGCGGTCGACGAATGCGTTCATGGGTGCGGTGCCACCGCCTACCTTCAGGCGCGTGAGCACGCCCTGCCAGGCGTTGGCGATGAAGGCCGCGAGGTTGGCGCAGTCTTCATCGGCCGACAGCTCGCCAGCGGCCACGGCTTCTTCCAGGCAAGCCTGGAGGATGTCCACCGAGCCTTGCAGAATGCTTTCCACCTGCTCGCCGATAGCGGGCGAGAGTTCGGCCATCTCGTAACCGAGGCTGCCGATGAAACAGTGGTATTCCGGTTTCTCGCGCCCGGCGAAATGCGCCAGCAGCTCGCGGTAATAGCCGAGGATGCGCTGGCACGGGCTCAGTGCGGAATTGCCCAGGGCCTGTGCATAACGATCCAGCCGCGGCAGGTAGAGGTACTCCAGCGCCTGCACGGCAAAGTCTTCCTTGCTGGCGAAGTAGTGATAGAAGGAGCCCTTCGGGATACCCGCGGCCTGGACGATCTCCTGCACGCCGGTGCCGTGATAGCCACGGCGGGTCATCACCTGGGAGCCCTTGGCGAGAATGAGGTCGCGTTTGTCGAGTCGGATACTGGTCATGGCGGCGAGCATATGACCGGTCGTCTCGCCATGCCCAGCACTATTGACGACGCTGATCGGGCACTAAAAGCCGGGGAAGGAAACGTAGGAGCCAGCTTGCTGGCGAACGTCCCGGGTGAGGCATTCGCCAGCAAGCTGGCTCCTACGGTCAAGCGTTCATGAGTGCGGGAGTTGAATCAGGCCAGGGCCTTTTCGACAGCCTGGATCAGCGCAGGGTCTTCCGGTGCGGTGCGCGGCGAGAAGCGCGCCAGTACGCGGCCGTCCTTGCCGACGAGGAACTTCTCGAAGTTCCAGGTGATCTCGCCGGGGAACTCGGCCCCCTCGCCTGCCAGCAGGCGGTACAGCGGGTGACGTGCCGAGCCGTTGACCTCGATCTTGCTGCCCAGGGGGAAGGTCACGCCGTAGTTCAGGCTGCAGAACTCGCGGATCTCTTCTTCGCTGCCCGGCTCCTGCCCGGCGAACTGGTTGCAGGGAAGGCCGAGCACGGTGAAGCCCTTGTCGCGGTATTGCTGGTAGAGCTTTTCCAGCCCGGCGTACTGCGGGGTCAGGCCGCATTTGGAGGCGACGTTCACCACCAGCACCACCTGGCCCTTGTACGGCGCCAACGGCAGGTCCTGACCGTCGAGCGCGCGCAAATTGAGGTCGTGAAACGCACTCATGACTGACTCCTCGAAAATCTCAGGGATTTCACAGCAGACAAAAAAGGCGCCCCGGGGCGCCTTTTCGGTTTTTTCAGCTTAGCAGCCGAATCGCGATTTGCCGGGTCGACAGTCGCGGACGATCGGTCAGTGGTGATGACCGCCTTCGCCGTGGATGTGGCCGTGAGCGATCTCTTCATCGCTGGCGTCACGCACGGTGATTACCTTGACCTTGAAGTTCAGGCGCTGGCCGGCCAGCGGGTGGTTGCCGTCAACGGTGACGTCGTCGCCGTCGATGTCGCGGATGGTCACGATCTGCATGCTGCCGTCCGGGCCGGAAGCGTGGAACTGCATGCCGACTTCCAGTTGATCGACGCCTTCGAACATGGCGCGGTCCAGGGTGGCAACCAGCTCGGCGCTGAACTCGCCGTAGGCATCTTCCGGCTCGACGGCAACGTTCAGCTCGTCACCGACCTGCTTGCCTTCGAGGGCGCGCTCCAGGCCAGCGATGATGTTGCCGGCGCCATGCAGGTACACCAGCGGGGCGCCGCCGGCGGAACTGTCGATCACCTCACCGGCGTCGTTGGTAAGGGTATAGTCGATGGACACGGCCTTGTTGGCGGCGATCAGCATGGTGCGAGACCTTCTGGAATGAATGATGAAAGCGCAAGTTTAACCGCGCGGCCGGTCGATTGCGACCCGAACGCTGACAGGCGGCCCCGGCTCGTCGGCTACAGGCAAGACGAAGACGGTCACTGGGTGGCGGTGCTTTCCTGCGGCCATACTCAGCACTTGCGGCACCAGCCGCCCTGGCAGTCACGCGCCTGGGTGCTCGACCCCGAACTGCGCGCTGCCCAGCTGGGTCGACTCTTCCCCTGCGGCTGGTGCGCCCAGGGCCTGGCGCCCGAGTCCACTGAGGAAACCTGATGCCCGCACGCAACATCCTGGTGATCCACGCGCGCAAGACGTCGCTGCGCTTCGCCCTGGTCAACGAAGCCCATAGTCAGTTCATCCTCCACGGCATGGCCGACGGACTCGGCAGCCGCGACGCGGAATTGCGCTGGCAGCGAGGCGGTGACAAGGACAACCTGATGATCCCCAACGCAGACCACCGCGCCGCGCTGTCGCAGCTGCTGCCCATCGTCCAGGGCGCCGCCGGCGGCAAGCTCCACGGTGTCGGCCACCACGTGCTGCACGGCGGCGAGCTGTTCACCTCTGCCTGCCGAGTGGACGCCCTGGTAGTCCGCCGCCTGCAGGCCCTGGTCCCATTGGCGCCGCAGCAGATGCCGGCCAGCCTGGTGGGCATCGACGCCGCCATGCACCTGCTGCCGAACCTGCCCCATGTCGCGGTGTTCGACACGGCCTTCCACCAGAGCATGCCCGAGCACGTCTACCGCCTTGCCCTGCCGGACGCCGTCTACCGCGACCACGGTCTGCGCCGCTATGCCTTCCACGGCAACAGCCACCGCTATGTCAGCCGCCGCGCCGCCGAACTGGCCGGGCTTTCCCTCGGTGACAGCTGCTGGCTCTCCGCCCATCTGGGCGAGCACTGTTCCACCTGCGCCATCGTCAACGGCCAGAGCCGCGACGCCAGCATGAATCTGGTGATGGCGAGGCGCAGCGGCGACATCGACCCACACCTCTACACCCAACTGCACCGCAGCCTCGGCTGGAGCCTGGAGAAGATCGACCAGGTGCTGCGCCAGGAGAGCGGCCTGCTCGGTCTCTCGGAACTGGCCGGCGACATGCGCAGCCTGGAACAGGCCCGCGACCAGGGCCACGCCGGCGCCACCCTGGCCATCGAAGTCTTCTGCTACCGCCTGGCCAGGACCCTGGCCGCTGTTGGTTGTGCGCTGCCGCAGCTGGACGGGCTGATCTTCACCGGCGAGATCGGCGAGAATTCACCCCTTGTGCGCAGCCGCACGGTGGATCACCTGAAGCTGCTCAACCTGGCCATCGACCGCGAAGCCAATGCACGCTGCGTGCGCGGCGTCGCCGGCCCCATCCACAAGCGCGGCCACCCGCGCGTGCTGGTGGTACCGACCAACGAAGAACGCCAGATCGCCCTCGATACCCTGGCCCTGCTTGCCTGAACCGCCTTTGCCAAGGAGCACCATGCACTGCTTTTTCATCGCCCCGACCGGTTTCGGCGTCGGCCTCACCTCCACCAGCCTGGGCCTGGTGCGCGCCCTGGAGCTGGCTGGCCTGCAGGTCGGCTTCCTCAAGCCCGTGGCCCAGCCACACCCCGGCGACCTCGGCCCGGAACGCTCCACCGAACTGGTGGCACGCACCCACGGCCTGAAGCCCCCGATGCCGCTGTCCCAGTCCCATGTCGAGCGGATGCTCGCCGACGGCCAGCTGGAAGAACTGCTGGATGAGATCACCGGCCTGTTCCACCAGGCGGCCGAAGGCAAGGACGTGGTGATCGTCGAAGGCATGGTGCCGACCCGCCATGCCAGCTACGCCGCGCGGATCAACTTCCACCTGTCCAAGAGCCTCGACGCCGATGTGATCCTGGTGTCGGCGCCGGAAGACGAAAGCCTCTCCGAACTGTCCGACCGCCTGGAGATCCAGGCACAGCAATTCGGCGGCCCGCGCGACCCGAAGGTGCTCGGGGTAATCCTCAACAAGGTGCGCGACGAAGAGTTCACCCGCCGCCTCAAGGACCAGTCGCCCCTGCTGCGCGGCGACGACTTCCGCCTGCTCGGCAGCGTGCCCTGGCTGGATGAGCTGAACGCGCCGCGTACCCGCGACGTAGCCGAATTGCTGCAGGCCCAGGTCATCAACGCCGGCGATTACGACCAGCGCCGTGTGCAGAAGATCGTGGTCTGCGCACGCACCGTGCCCAACACCGTGCAGCAGCTCAAGCCGGGTGTGCTGGTGGTGACGCCGGGCGACCGCGACGACATTATCCTCGCCGCCAGCCTCGCCGCCATGAACGGTGTACCGCTCGCCGGCCTGCTGCTCTCCAGCGACATCCAGCCCGACCCGCGCACCCTGGAACTCTGCCGTGGCGCCCTGCAGGGCGGCCTGCCGGTACTGGGCGTGGCCACCGGCACCTACGACACGGCGACCAACCTGAACCGGATGAACAAGGAAATCCCGGTGGACGACCGCGAGCGCGCGGAGAAGGTCACCGAATTCGTCGCCCGCAACCTGGACCTCGACTGGCTGCGCGCCCGTTGTGGCGCCCCCAGCGCGAGCCAGCGCCTGTCGCCGCCAGCCTTCCGCCATCGCCTGATCCAGCAGGCGCAACTCGCCGGCAAGCGCATCGTCCTGCCCGAAGGCAGCGAGCCGCGCACCGTGCAGGCAGCCGCCGCCTGCCAGGCTCGTGGCATCGCCCATTGCGTACTGCTGGCCCGGCCGGAGGACGTGCACGCGGTGGCCCGCGCCCATGGCATCGAGTTGCCCGAAGGCCTGGAAATCCTCGATCCGGAACGTGTCCGTGAACGCTACGTGCAGCCCATGGTGGACCTGCGGCAGAACAAGAGCCTGAACGCGCCGATGGCGACCGCCCAACTGGAAGACAACGTCGTCCTGGGCACCATGATGCTGGCGCTGGATGAGGTGGACGGCCTGGTGTCCGGCGCCATCCACCCCACCGCCAACACCATCCGCCCCGCTCTGCAGCTGATCAAGTCGGCGCCCGGCTACCGCATCGCCTCCTCGGTCTACCTGATGCTGTTGCCGGAACAGGTGGTGGTCTACGGCGACTGCGCGGTGAACCCCGAGCCCGATGCCAACGACCTGGCGGAAATCGCCCTGCAAAGCGCGGATTCGGCCGAGGCCTTAGGGATCGTCCCGCGGGTGACGATGATCTGCGATTCGCTCGATGAGACTGCGCTGGCCAAGGTCCGCGAAGCCGCCCGCCTGGCCCGCGCCGCCCGCCCCGAGCTGACCATCGAAGGCCCCCTGCCCTACCCCACCGCCGCCCGGGAGGGCAGCACCACGGTCTTCGTCTTCCCCGACCTCGCCACCGGCGATGCCGCCTACAAGGACGCCCAGCAGAGCCACCCCGTGGTGAGCGGCGGCCTGATGCTGCAAGGCCTGCGCAAACCGGTGAACGACCTGCCGCGCAATGTGTTGGTGGACGACATCATCCACACCATCGCCTTGACGGCGATACAGGCGGCGTGCGGGAGCGAAGCCTAGCCGCGGCGGGCGCTGAGCTTTCTTGTAGGGGCGAATTCATTCGCCAAGCAGGCCGAAGGTCTGCCTCCCTGATTCGACCGGGGCTGCTATGCAGCCCTTGGCGAATGAATTCGCCCCTACAACAGAGCCGACGAATTAGCCTCGCTCCCGACCACCCGGTCACCCTTCGCGCTTGCAGTTGAGTGAACAACCGTTAACCTTTGCCACCATTCTGCCCGCCGTCAGGGAACGCAGCGGGCCCGTCCATAACGAGGTGGCCATGACCACCCCACGGTGAGGCTCCATCCCTTTCATGCTCAGCTTTATCCCCTCTCCCCTGCGCGGTGTCCTGGCGGCTGTCCTACTGGCCCTCAACACCCTGTTCTGGTGCATGCCGCTGTTCGCCATCACGGCGCTGAAACTGCTGCTGCCGTTCCGCGCCACGAAGGGCGTGCTGAACTGGGCCGCGAGCTTCATCGCCGAAGGCTGGATCAGCTGCAACAAGGCGTGGATGCGCCTGGTGCGCGACACCCGCTGGGACATCGACGGCCTTGCCGGGCTGGACTATCAGCACACCTACCTGGTCACCAGCAATCACCAGAGCTGGGTGGATATCCTGGTCCTGCAACACCTGTTCAACCGCCGCATCCGCCTGCTGCGTTTCTTCCTCAAGCAGGAGCTGATCTGGGTCCCGGTGATCGGCCTGTGCTGGTGGGCGCTGGATTTCCCCTTCATGAAGCGCTACTCCAAGGCCTACCTGGCCAAGCACCCGGAGAAGAAGGGCAAGGACCTGGAAACCACCCGCCGTACCTGCGCCAAGTTCCGTGACAACCCGGTGGGTATCTTCAATTTCCTCGAAGGCACCCGCTTCACCCGCGCCAAGCACGATCAACAGGGTTCGCCCTTCCAGTACCTGCTCAAGCCCAAGGCCGGCGGCATCGCCTTCGTGCTGGATGCCATGGGCGAGCAGCTGCATTCGCTGGTCAACGTCACCATCCACTATCCCGATGGCAACCCGAACTTCTGGACTCTGCTGACCGGTCGCCTGCGCCAGGTGGTGGTGCGCATCGAGAAGCTGGATATCCCCCGCGAATTCATCGGCAAGAACTACGACCAGGACGAGCAGTACCGCCTCGCCTTCCAGCAATGGGTCAACCGCCTGTGGGAAGCCAAGGACGCCCAACTGGCCAAGCTGCACCAGCAGTTCCCGCCAGCCTGATGCCGGATACGAAAAGCCCGCCGATTGGCGGGCTTTTTCTTATCCACGTCTATGCGGTCTGTAACACCTCATCCACCTGGAGCAATGGCGCCAGGTTGGTGTAGTTGGGAATATCGGCGCTTATCTCGTCGCCGTTCAGTTCCAGCGTGCTGCGCAATTCCTCCACCGACAGTACCCAGAAATTGGCCATGCAGATGAAGGGCGCCACCGCGCCATCCGCTGAGGCCAGCCCCTTGCGCACTTCGATCTTCACCAGGTTTTCGCCGATCAGGCGGGACAGGAGTGGGATGTGTTCCTCGCAGTAGTAGGTGAAGTCGAATTTGGCGCCCGGTGCATTGGGGTACGCCACAACAAAGCAGTACATGGAGCCTCCTTATCGCGATTGGCCGGGGACCTGATCCCGGATGCCCCGACAGGTGAAGTGTAGGCCTGCCGATTCCGATCTGCGCGATGGCCCCCGCCCGGTCAGGGCGAGGGTGTGAGGCTATCGACACCCTCCCGCAGGGCACGCCAGTCCACCACCCTGGGGAAGGCCTCGGCCCTGGCCACCGGCAGCCCCGGCGCCACCAGGAAGCCCTGCATGAAGGTGCATCCGTGCTCCAGCAGCCAGTCACGCTGGGCCATGGTTTCCACCCCTTCGGCGATCACTTCCAGGCCCAGGTGGCGGCTGAGGTCGATGATGGTGCTGACCACCGCAGCATCGCGCCGCGACTCCAGCATGCTGGAGATGAACAGGCGGTCGATCTTCAGGGTGTCCAGCTCGAAGTGACGCAGGTAGGCCAGGGACGAATAACCGGTGCCGAAGTCGTCGATGGCGATGCGCACCCCAAGGGCGCGCAGTTGCCGCAGCTGTTCGCGGGTCATCTCCAGGTCCTGCATCAGCGCGCTTTCGGTGACCTCCACTTCCAGCTGCGCGGGCCGTAGCTTGAACTCGCCCAGCACCCGCCGCAGATCATCCACCAGCTGCGGCATGCCGAATTGCACCGGGCTGACGTTGAGGCTGACCACCAGGTCGTCGCCAAAGGACGACTGCCAGGTACTGCACTGGCTGGCGCCCTCGCGCAGCACCCAATCACCCAGGCGGTTGATCAGGCGGGTTTCCTCCAGCAGCGGTATGAACACGTTGGGCGCCACGGTGCCGGCCACTCGGTGTTCCCAGCGCAGCAGCGCCTCGAACCCACGCAGGCGGCCGGTCTCGATGTGGATCTGCGGCTGGTAGACGAGGTGGAAGTCGTTCTGCTCAATGGCGTTGCGCAGGCTTTCTTCCAGCATCAGCCGCGAACGGGCACGGCCGTTCATCTCCGGCGAGTAGAAGCGGTACTGCTGGCGACCAGCGCGCTTGGCCTCGTACATGGCGATATCCGCCGCGCGCAACAGGCCGTCCACGCTCTGCCCGCACTCGGGGAAGCAGGCTATGCCGACGCTGGCGCCGAGGGTGACGTCGATGCCCTCGATGCGATGGCGGACCGAGACCAGTTCGATGAGCTTCTCTGCCACCCGCGCGGCATCCTCGGGATGGTCAAGGGTGTCCAGTAGCGCAGTGAATTCGTCACCGCCCATGCGCGCCAGGATGTCGTAGGGACGCAGGCAGTTCTTCAACTGCTCCGCCACCCGCCGCAGCACGCGGTCACCTGCCTCATGGCCCAGGGAATCGTTGATCAGTTTGAAACCGTCCAGGTCCAGGTACAGCACCGCCATGCGCTTGCCATTGCGCTCGATGCGCGCCAGAGAGGCCTCCAGCGCCTGGTGGAAGCCACGACGGTTGAGCAGCCCGGTAAGGGCATCGGTGATGGCCTGGGATTCAAGCTGCGCGTGCAACTGGCGCACCACCGACATGTCCAGGGCGATGACCACCATGGAGCGCTGCAGGCGCGGCAGCGGCGACGACGACAGCGCCACCGGCAGGCACTCGCCGCTCATCGTCTTGAGGCTGGCGTCGTGGAGGCGGTAGGTCTCGTTCTGTTTCCAGTGGCGGTAGAAGTCCGAGAACTTCCAGTCGCTGCCCGTCTCCGGATGGGCGATCAGGCTCAACAGCGGCCGTCCCTCCAGATCCTCCACCGAGCCCTGGAGCATCTGCGCCATGGCCGGGTTGGCGAAGCTGATGAGACCGTCCTCGCCGACCACCAGGATGCCTTCAGCCGCGTTCTCCAGCACCGACGCGTTGAAGGCTCGGGCGCTGTCCAGTTGCTGGCTGAGCTGCAACAGGTCGCGCCGGTTGCGCTCATGGGCCAGCAGGGACTGGATCTTGTGGCGCAACACCTGGGGGTCGAAGGGTTTGAGGATGAAGTCCACCGCCCCCGAGGTATAGCCACGCAGCACGGCGTCCTGGGTGTGGGCGATGGCGGAGATGAAGATGATCGGCGTGAAGCGCGTCAGCGGGCTGCTGCGCATCAGCCGGGCCACTTCGAAGCCGTCCATGCGCGGCATCTGCACGTCCAGCAGGACCAGCCCGACCTCTTCTTCCAGCAGGCATTTCAACGCGGCCTCGCCCGAGTCCACGGTGCGCACCTGCCACTCGCCGTCGTCCAGCAGCGCTTCCATGGCGACGAGGTTTTCCTGGCGGTCATCCACCACCAACAGGATGTTGGCCGCTGGGGCCTCCTTAAGCTGCAGGTGCGCCATGGCGACCTCCCGGTTGTTCCAGCCAGCGGTAAAGCATGTCCAGCAGTTCCTGGCGACTCACCGGCTTGGCCAGGTAGTCGTCGGCGCCGGCGGTGATGCATTTCTCCCGGTCACCCTTCATCGCATGGGCGGTCAGGGCGATGATCGGGATGCCGCAGCCGTGCTCCTGCTTGAGCACGCGGGTGGCGGTGTAGCCGTCCATATTGGGCATTGCCATGTCCATCAGGATCAGGTCGAAGGGTTCGCGCTGGAAGCAATCGATGGCTTCCACACCATCGCGGGCGGCGGTGACTTTCATACCGGTTTCATCGAGCAGGGCACTCAGGGCGTAGATGTTTCGTACGTCGTCGTCCACCAGCAACACACGGCTGCCCTCCAGCGGATCCGCCACCGAGCCGTTCTGCGGCTGACGCAGGCCGGAGAAGAAGCCCTGGACCGCGGAGCTGAGGTTGTCGAGGTCGTTGCCTGCCTTGCGCACCACTACCGCCGAATAGCGACGCAGGCGCTGCAGGTTCTGCTGGTTGACGTCGACGCCGGTGTTGATGACCACGCGCGAGCCGTCCAGCGGGCGTTCGCGGTCGAGGCTGTCGAGCAGCTCGAAACCGTCCTGGTCGGGCAGGTCGAGGTCGATCACCAGGGCGGAGAAGTCGCCTTCCGCATAAGCCTTCCGGGCGCTCTCGCCGTTGGCGCTGGCGACCACGTTGAACCCCAGTTGCTTCAGGTGCTCGCGATAGTGCTCGCGCTCTACTTCAACGTCTTCTACCAGCAGCAGCTTGCGTTCCTCCGGCGGGCGACCGCCTTCCAGGTCCTGGAACACCTGCTCCAGGTCCTCACGGGCAATGGGTTTGACCAGGTAGCGGGTGGCGTCCTCATTCCAGTCCTGGGGCTGGGGCACGCAGGAGATGATGTTCACCGGGGTGGTGCGGTGGTTCGCGTGGCCACGCAGGCGTCGGTAGATCTGCCAGCCGCTGATGTCCGGCAGCAGGATGTCGAGGATCACCGCCGCGAACCGCTCGTTCTGCAGCAGGTTGATGGCCTGCTTGCCGCTGCGGCAGTGGACGCTGGAGAAGCCGTGGGTCTGCGCTTCTTCGGCGATCACCGAAGCGAAGTTGACGTCGTCTTCGACGATCAGCACCGCTGCGCCCTGGCCGCTGCGCACCGGTTGCGCGGGTTCCTCGTCGTCTTTCGGCTGGTTGGCGGCCACCGCCACCGGCAATCGCACGATAAAGCGCGAGCCCCGCCCCGGAACGCTTTCCAGGGTGATGTCGCCGTCCAGGGCGAGCACCAGTTGGCGAGTGATGGCCAATCCCAGGCCGGTACCACCGAAGCGCCGGCTGGTGGAGCCGTCGATCTGCTGGAAGGCCTGGAATATGCGTTCGTGCTGGTCCTCGGGAATGCCGATGCCGGTATCCCGGACGACGAAGCAGAGCACTTCGCGCTCATCGATCGCCGCTGACGGGTCCAGCTCCACCGACAGGTCCACCTCGCCCTGCTCGGTGAACTTGAGGGCATTGGACAACAGGTTGCGCAAGATCTGGTGCAGGCGCACCCGGTCACTGTGGATAACCCGTGGCACCCCGGCCTGGACATGGGTGTTCAGACGCAAACCCTTGATCTCGGCCATGGGACGCAGGCTGCCGTCCAGTTCGGCGAGCATGTCCTGCACATTGAGCGGTTCGAGCTTGAGCTGCATGCGCCCCGCCTCGACCTTGGCCAGGTCGAGCACATCGTTGATCAGCTGCAGCAGGTCGCTGCCGGCACGGTGGACGATGTCGGCGTGGCGGGTCTGCTTCTCGGTGAGGTTGCCGACCATGTTCTGCCGCAACTGGTCGCTGAGGATCAGGATGCTGTTCAGCGGCGTGCGCAGCTCGTGGGACATGTTGGCGAGGAACTCGGACTTGTAACGGTTGGCCAGCATCAATTGCTCGGCCTGGTCACGCAGCCGCTGTTCGGCAGCCTTGCGCTCGCTGATATCGATGATCACCGCCTGGACCATCAGTTCGCGGCCGGCACGGATCGGCGACAGCCCAACCTCCAGCGGGACCAGGCGACCGTCGCGGTGCTGACCGAACAGCTCGCGATTGCTCCCCATACGCCGTTGTTCGGGTTTTTTCTGGAAGCTTTCGCGCATGGCCACATGGGCCTCGCGCAGGGACTCGGGCAGGAGCATTTCCACAGGAGAGTCGAGCATCTCCGCGCGGCTGTAGCCGAAGAGCTGCTCGGTCTGGCGGTTGACCATGGCGATCCGTCCACGGCTGTCCACCAGGACGATGGCATTGGGCGAGGCCTCGACCACCAGGCGGAAACGCTCCTCGGCGCTCTTGCGTGCCTGCAGATCCACCAGATTCAACAGGTAGCGCTGGTCATGGCCGTGATTGATGGTGCTCAGGCTGAAGGCCACGGCGATGCGCTCGCCGTCATCCTGCAGGAGCTCCGTCTCCACCAGGTCGCTGGGTGCCTGCTTGGGCAGCTGTTGCGGCAAGTCCAGCAGGCCCGGCAGGAACCGGCGCAGGTTCTGCCCAACGAGGTTTTCCGTCGCGTTACCGAAGAGGTCCCCGGCGCGGGCGTTGGCCATCTCGATGCGGCCATCCTCCAGGCAGGTCAGGGTCGCCACCGGCAGGTGCCGCAGCAGCAGTCGGAAACGCTCTTCGCGCTCGGCCACCTCAGTGGCGGAAGACAGGGTGAGCAGCAACTGACGCTCGCGCTGGTAGAGGTAGCCGCCCACCAGCAGCGACAGCAGCATCGCGGCGGCCAGGCCGGTCCACAGGCTGAAGGCGATTCGATTGTTGCCGAGCATCGCCTCGTATTGGGCCGTGCTGCCCACGCCCAGCACCCAGGTGCGGCCGAACAGTTTCAGCTCCTCGATCCGGTGGAAGCGTG
Source organism: Pseudomonas sp. BN411 (assembly GCF_029871235.1). Classification (GTDB taxonomy): domain Bacteria; phylum Pseudomonadota; class Gammaproteobacteria; order Pseudomonadales; family Pseudomonadaceae; genus Metapseudomonas. Next base: position 69,650 of record NZ_SSOM01000067.1, on the reverse strand, counting down.
GCTGGCCGGCTCCGTCCTGGTGATCGAGCATGGGCGCTTCGGGACTGCCCTGATCCTTGAGGTCGATGCGATAGAGGTTGCCCTGGGTACCCAGGATGCCGTCCATCAGATCGTTCAGGCGAAATGCGCCGCAGACCATGCCGACCAGCGCCGCTCGCCGCTCTTCCTCCGTGCTGCTGGGCGCGTCCGGGCGGTACACCGGCATGTAGAGCAGCAGCCCGGTCTGCGCCTGCTGGTCGGTTTCCTGCCGAAGCTTGACCGGCCCGGTGAGGCTGGGCTCACCACTCTCCCAGGCGCGCTCGATGGCGTCCCGACGCACCGATTCGGTCAGCATGTCGAACCCCAGGGTGCGGCGATTTCGCCAGTCCATGGGGCTGGTGTACTGCACCACCAGGTACTCCTCCCGCGGGTCCGTGGGAAACACACGGAATTCCCGCCGGCCCTGCTCCCAGATCTCGCCGACGAACTCGTTGAGTTCCTCGTGCTTGAGGTAGCGTGCCCAGGCCAGCGCCTGGATGCCCGGGTAGCGCTCCTGCAATTGCAACTGGTCGGTGGCCCGCGCCCACTCCTCGGCCGACACGGAGGTACTGCCGACCATCAGGCCAGCCATGCCGCGCAGAACCATCTCGTAGGCACGCATCCGGATACCGATGCGCTGGGCGATTTCCTCCGCCTCGACCTGGAAACGCTGCTCGTATTCGGTGCGGTTACGCGCCTCAAGAGCCAGCCATTGCCAGAGCACCAGCCCCCCGGAAAGGAGCATCAGGGTGAGCGTCACCAGCAATGGCAGCAGGTACATGCGGAATCGGGGGATTTGACGTTCGTCCATGCAGTCTCCTGTCCTTTCCATGGCCGCCGCCGCATCGCAGGGAATGCGCACGGGCGGTTCAGGCTGGGCTCAGCGGAGCCCTGCAACGCAGTCTAGACAGGAAAGTGGCAACTGGCGTTGAGCCAGTAGTCGAGCGACGAGCGGCAGAAACGAAAAGGCCCGCTGCTGCGGGCCTTTTCGGGTAGAGCGGGGATTACTGCTGCGAAACCTGGGCGCCCGGGATGGGGGTCAGCTTGATTTCCACGCGGCGGTTCTGCGAACGGCCCGCCTCGTTGGCGTTGGTGGCGACCGGCTGGTCCGGGCCGAAGCCACGGGAGGTCACGCGGGCACCATTGACGCCCTGGGCCATCAGGTAGTTGGCCACGCTCTGGGCGCGCTGCTGCGACAGGTTCATGTTGTATTGGTGGCTGCCGGTGCTGTCGGTGTGACCAATCACTTCGATGTTGTTCTGGTCGTACTGCTTGAACGACGTAGCCAGATTGTTCAGCGGCGCGTAGAAGTTGCTGGCGATGTTCGCCGAATCAGTAGCGAAAGTGATGTTGCCGGGCATGATCAGGTTGATGTTGTCGCCCTGGCGCTGCACCTGCACGCCGGTGCCTTCCATGCTGCGGCGCAGTTCGGCTTCCTGCTTGTCGACGTAGTAGCCATAACCCGCGCTGGCGGCACCCGCCACGGCAGCGCCGATCAGCGCACCCTTGCCACGGTTGTCATGGTTGATCGCAGCGCCCGCTACGGCACCCGCCAGGGCGCCCAGAGCACCGTACTTGGCGGTTTTGCTCATGCCGCCTTCGGCGGGAGCCTGGACTTCACCCTGTTGGTTGTAGGGGTTCTGAGCACAACCCGACAGCATGGCGAAAGCGGTAGCGGCGATGATCAGACGACGCGCGGTGAACATGGACGATTTACTCCTGAGAAATCTTTTAGCCGGTGTGGCTGCGGGCAATTAGACATGAGAACGCGTAAAAATTCCGTGTTTCAGGCCCGCACGAACGGATTTTCCCGCATCTCGTCGCCCAGGCGGGTGTCCGGGCCGTGGCCGGTGACCACGGTGGCCTCCTCGTCCAGGCTGTACAGGCGTTGCTTGATGGATCGCTCGATGGTGTTGTAGTCGCCGCCCCAGAGGTCGGTACGGCCAATGCCGCGGCGGAACAGGGTGTCACCGGCGATCAGCAACTTGGCCTCAGGGAACCAGAAGCTCATGGAACCCGGCGTGTGCCCCGGGGTGTGCAGGGCGACGCCGCAACCGCAGGCCAGCTCCTCGTCGTCGGCCAGCCACTGGTCGGGAGCCGGCACCGGCTTGTAGGGCACACCGAACATGCGGCACTGCATTTCCAGGCCGTCCCAGAGGAACTGGTCTTCCTTGTGCAGGTGCAGCGTTGCGCCAGTGGCCTTCTTCAACTCGCCGGAAGCGAGGAAGTGATCCAGATGGGCATGGGTGTGGATGATGCTGACCAGCTTCAACCCATGTGCCTCCAGCCGCGCCAGGATCAACTCATGGTTGCCGCCCGGATCGACGACGATGGCCTTCTTGCTGACCGGATCGCCGATCAGGGTGCAGTTGCACTGCAACGGGCCGACGGGGAAGGTTTCGCGGATCAGGGCGGTGGACTGGGTCATTGGGCAGCTCCGGTACGGCGGTGCGCTCTGCGGCGCACGGGGAATGGCTTCACGGCCCGGAACGATAATCGCCCGGCAGCCTGCCCGTCCATTTCTTGAAAGCCCGGCGGAAGTTGGAGGGGTCGTTGAAGCCCAGCAGGTTGGCGATCTCGAACAATGGCAGCTGGGTCGTGCTGAGGTATTGCAGGGCCAGGCCCTTGCGCACTTCGTCCAGCACCTGTTGATAACTCGTCCCCATGGCCGCCAGGTGTCGGCGCAGGCTGCGGCCGCTGGTGTGCAGGGCGCGGGCGGCGCCGTCGAGGTCGGGGAAGTCGCCAGGGCGTGCAAGGAGCAGGCGGCGCACGCGGGTCAGCAGGGCATCCTGCACGTCCAGCGTGGCCAGCAGCGCCTCGCACTGTTGCTCGCACATCTGCACCGTGGCCGGGTTGGCCAGGGCCATCGGGCGCTCCAGATAAGCCTTGGGCAGACTCAGCCAGTGGCACGACTGCCCGAACTGCGCCGGTACGCCGAACACCTCCGCATAACGTGCGGCATACGCGGGAGCCGAATGGGCGAAGCCCACCTGCTGGCCGCGCAGTTCTTCACCCACCAGGAAGCGGGCGATGCTGAAGAAACTGGCCAGCAATCCCTCACCGGCGAAGCGCCCCAGAGGCCCCATGGGGAAGGATTCGGTTGCGCGCAGTTGCAGGCAGTCACCCTGCTCCGCCAGTTCCAGCTCATAGGCCAGGCCCAGCACCCGGTAGTACTTCAGGGCGAAATGCAGCGCGCGGCCGAGGTTGGCGCTGGAGAGCACCGCGTAACCAAGAATGCCGTGGGTGGACACGTTCAGGCGCTGGCCCAGCACCAGGCCCAGGGCCGGCTCGCGGCACAGCTGCAAGGCAGCGACGGCGAGCTGGTTGAAATCGAGGAAGGACAGCCGGCCATTGGGATTGCCGAGGATCTCCGGCCGCACCCTGGCGCCCGTGAACAGCGCCTCGCGCGCCACGCCCAGTTCCTCGGCCAGCACCAGCAGGGCTTCGGCGTAGGCGACGGGCACCAGTTCGGCGGAGAAGGTCAGCGGTTGCTTCATATTGGCGTCTTGTTCTGGTTGTGGCCGGATATGACCCGAAGGTTGGCAGAAGATAACCTTGTCCGACAAAACCCGGCAAGCGGATATTGGGACCATGGTCCATACAGCCTCAAGGAGCCCCCATGGCCAGTACCACACCCGAAGGATTGGTTATCCGTCCGCGCCACATGGATTTCGAGTTTCCCGATCCGCTGCCCCGCCACTGGCACAGCGGTGACGCCTTCAAGAGCCACCTGTTCGACGCGATGTCGGTGCTTTTCCCTGACGGCGAGCGTTTCTTCATCGACTCGGTGCGCCAGTTCCGCGACCAGATCGAGGACCCGGTCCTGAAGGAACAGATCCGCGGATTCATCGGCCAGGAAGGCCACCACAGCCGCGAACACCTGGAGTACAGCAACCGCCTGCGCGACCTCGGCTACGACATCGGCGCCATCGAACGCCGTGCCCAGACGCGCATCCGTTTTACCCAGAAAAAGTTCTCCGCCCGCCGCCAGCTTGCTGCCACTGCGGCCCTGGAACACATCACCGCGATCATGGCCGACGGCCTGCTGAAGAACCCCGAATACATGGCCGGCGCCCACCCGGTGATGGCGCGCCTGTGGCGCTGGCACGCTCTGGAGGAAACCGAACACAAGGCGGTGGCCTTCGACGTCTACAACCAGGTCTGCGGCAGCCACCGCATGCTGCGCCGGGCGATGATGATGGGCACCTTCTTCTTCGTCCTCGACACCACCCGCGGCCTGGCCCACATGCTCAAGCGCGACGGCCTGCTGTGGAACTGGCGCGTCTGGCGCGACGGCCTGAACTGGATGTGGGGCCGCAACGGCATCTTCCGCCCGCTGGTGCGCACCTACCTGGACTTCTTCAAGAAGGGTTTCCACCCCTGGCAGCACGACAATCTGGACCTGCTGTACAAGACGCGGGAAGAGTTCGATGTGGCGCAGGCGAGTGCGGCTTGAGCCCGGACACGAAAAACGGCCCTTCGGAGCCGTTTTTTTAAGCTCGGCGCGGCCCCCTTCTTCCCTCACCCCAACCCTCTCCCAAAGGGAGAGGGGGCCGTCCGTGCAAGAGGTAGGCCCTGAGTCACCCCTCGCCCTCCGGGAGAGGGGCCGGGGGTGAGGGAGGCAACCGCCGCGCCAATCTCACCCCAACAAGAACCGCATCGCATCCGCCGCGCTCTGCTGCGGAATCTCTTCCATGGGGACATGCCCCACGCCCGGATAGGTCTTCACCTGGATCCCCGGCAGGTCGCGCTGCCACAGCGGCACGTGCTTCGGCGAAATCCAGCGGTCTTTCTCACCCCACATCAACAGGGTCGGCGCCTTGATCTGCGCCACGCGCTGGCCGCTTTCCCCCAGTTCTTCCTGGTTGACCTTCAGCAGCACGCGGAAAATATCCATCATCGCCCGTCGATTTCCCGGCCGGCGGGTGATGTCGTAGTAGCGGTCCACGACGCCTGGCTTGATGCGGCCGGGCTCGCCATAGACCTCCTTGATGCCCTGGGCGATCAGGGCACGCGGCATCCACATCGGCATGGCCAGGGTCGCACCGGGCAGCGCGGCGGCGGCGATCATCCAGGGCACCTTGCGCATCTGGTAGCCGGCCGGGTCGATCAGCACCAGCTTGTCCACCCGTTGCGGCTGTGCCAGGGCGAAGTTCCAGGCAATGAAGCCGCCCAGGGAGTTGCCGGCGATGGACGCCTTGGCCACGCCCAGGTAGTCCATCAGCAGGCCGAGAATGCCGATCATGCGTTCGGCCGAGTAGTCGCCACTGCGCTTCGGCCCGGTGAGGCCGAAACCCGGCACGTCGAAACGGATGATCCGGTAGTGCGGGGCGAAGGCCTCGACCCAGTCGTCCCAGGTGTGCAGGGAGGCCACGACGCCGTGGATCATCACCAGAGCCGGTTTGTCGCGGCTGCCTTCGTCGCGGTAGTGGACGTTGAAGCCATCCAGCTCGATGAAACGCGAACCGCTGTCGGCGCTGGCGTAGCGCGCCTTGAGGCGGTCGAGCGGCAGGGAGCCGAAGCCCAGGCGGGCGAAACCGGCGGCAAGCGGCGGCGACAGCGGCAAGCTGGATGCGGACATGCGGGGCACCTCGTGGTTGTTGTTATCGAGGGCCTATCACAGCACGGGGCCCGGCCTGCCGCGCCCAACCTAGGTTGAGCGTCGACAAAGCGCCGAAATCAGCAGATCGCCAAGGACGGTCTTGGCGTGTTCGATCCGTGCCGCCGACGCCGCACCGGCCAGCAGTTCCAGGGACGCCGCTTCCATCGCCCAGATCAGTGCGCGGTAGGTCAGCGGATCGCGTTCGTCGCCCTCGCCGTGCAGGCGCTCGGCGAGCAGTCGGCCCATTTCCTCGTGGGCACGCTGGCGATGGCTGGCCAGGGGAGAATCAGCGCGCAGGGCTTCTTCCTGCATCAGGCGGATGATGGGCCCCACGGCCAGGTGGTAGTCGAAGAAGCGCGCCACCATGCCCCGTAGCCAGGCCTCGGCGCTGCCGGCATCGCCCTGCATCTCGCGAAAGCGCGCCAGCAGCAGGACCACGGCCGTGCGATAGATGCTTTCCAGCACGTCCATCTTGTTAGCGAAGTATTTGTAGAAGGTGCGCCGCGACACCCTGGCCGCATCCAGCAGGTCGTTCACCGTGGTTTCGGCAATGCCCTTGCGGGCGAACACCGGGATGGCCGCGAGCTGGATATTGGCCCGTAGCAGGTGCCCCACCAGCGGTCCTTCACCCTCTCCCTGCTGGCGCACGGCGTTGAAGCCCCCCAGGTCCTCGAACACCGCGCGTACGGCACCCTGCTCGCTCGTTTCCATCGGCCCGCATCCCCAACCAAGGCGCGGGTGACGGCGCAGCACGGCATCGCTACTCTTGGCCGGCCCTCCCCCGCAGGATTGTCCAGACCGATGACGCTATCACGCCCCCTGCTCTTGCCGCTGGCCATCCTTTTGCTGGTTTTCGCGCGGTTCACGCCGGCCGCCGAGCTGTTCTACCTGGGGCAGAAGATCCCGGACATCCAGCGGCCCTGGGTCAGCGCCGACTATCACCAGTTGCTCCTGGCCCTGCAGAAAATCGACACCACCCAGGTCAACGCCCTGCCCCGACGCAGCGGCGAGTTCACCGGCCCGATCTACACGCGCATGGTCAGCGAAGACAACTTCAAGCCACAGCTGAACATCTATGCACCGCTGGAGCTGCGGCAGAACGAGGCGCGTGACGTGCTGTTCCAGCTCAAGGAGCTGATGCGCCTGTACTTCGACTTCAAGGCCGCGCAGCAGCCCTACGGGGCGGAAGCCCTGGGCCTGATGACCTATTCGCTGCGCCAGCAGGCCATCCTCTTCACCCTCACGGTGGAGTTCTGGATGACGCTTTCCGAGAAGGAGCAGAGCAGCCAGATCCGCCTGCAAGGCCTGCAGGAAACCAAGGCAGCGGCGGCCATGCTGACCTCCAGCGCGCTGGATTACCTGGGCCTGACGCGCCAGTTCAACCGCGAGGACCTGGTGCTCTACAGCGCTGAACTGGCCAAGCAGTTGCCGGAGCTGTTCGTGCACCTGCCGGCCGACATTCGCGGGCAGCTACTGGCACGGGTGAGTGAACTGGCCGACAAGCATCAGTACAGCGAAGTGCGCGGCAACATGGCCGACCTGCTGCCGGTGCTGGTCGGCATCCAGCAGGATGTGGACGCCCAACTGGCCAGGCCGGTACCAGCCAAGCCGGCCCAACCGGCGTTGGACCTCTCGGTACCGCCGGCCGCTTCAGCGAAGTAGGCCGAGGGCCTTGGCCCGGGCTACGGCCTGGGTCCGGCGCTCTACGCCCAGCTTGCTGTTGATGTGGCGGGCGTGACTCTTCACCGTGTGCAGGGAGATGAACAGGCGATCGCTGATCTCCTGGTTCGAACAGCCCTGGGCGATCAACTGCAGCACCGCCAGCTCACGTGAACTCAGTGCCTCGGCAGCGCCTGCGTCCGCCGGCATCACAACGTCGGCGCCGGGCAGCAGTTCGAGCAGTTCCCGCACATCGTCTGGCGAGTGCGTCGCCAGTTGTTCGCGCAGCCACTGCGGGTGCTGCTCCAGCAGCTCGCGATACGGCAGCAGGGAACCGCTTTCCAGGCTTTCCAGGGAGCGTTCGAGCAGCGCTGCGGCCTCTCGCTCGCGGCCGGCGCGCAGCAGGCCCACGAGTTGCAGCCGCGCCCCAAGCGCCACATGCATGATCCCCTGCGCTTCGGCCTTTTCCAGCAGAGTGCGCAGTCGCGCCTCGGCCTCTGCGAGCTTGCCCTGGGCACGGGCCAGCGCGGCTGATTGCTGTTCGATGCACAGCGGCAGCAATGGATGGAATTCGGGCGCGGCGGCGGCGCCCTCGCCGGCATAGGTTTCCGCCAGACGCGGCAGCCAGGCCTCGGCCAGCTCCAGCTGTCCCTGGGCCAGCCAGAGCTCGCACTTGGACAGGGTGATCATGGCCAGGTAATAGACCGGCGGCACGTCCCAGATGTGCATCAGCCGCTCGGCCTCGGCCAGCTGCGCAAAGGCGGCGGCGAAGCGGCCCTCGCGGCCTTCCAGTGCGGCCAGGGCACAGTGTCCGATCAACAGGCTGATGTCGCGACAGGCGCGGGCTTCGGCAATGCCGGCCTGCAGGCTGACCCGCGCGGCCTGGTTCTGCATACGCATGCACAGCAGGAAGCCCTGGTAGAGCATCAATCGCGCACGGGCCACGCAGGCCCTGGGCACGTCCACACCGCGCAGACACTCCAGGCCCTGCTGCACTTCGGCCTGGGCACGCAGGGTTTCGCCCCGCACCTGCAGGACACGGGCACGGTCGTAATGAACCAGGGATTCGAACAGAGGATTGGCGCCGCGCTGGGCCATTTCCAGCGCTTCGCGATTGAGGCCGCGGGCGCGCCAGAGATCGCCGCGCACCAGGGCGATGTTGCCCAGCAGGGATAGGCAGAGATGGCGCTGGCCGTAGTTTTCCGGCGACAACGCAGTCAGGGCCTCGGTACAGGAACTTTCCGCGCGCTCGATGTCGCCACGGCCTCGGGCGATCAGCCCATTGATTGCCTGCCATTGCACCAGCAGGCTGCGTTGTTGTGCTGCATCCGGCGCCGGAAGGAAGCGCGCCAGGTTGCCGGCCAGTTCTTCCGCCGCGTCCAATTGGCAGGCCAAGCCCAGGGCCAGGCTGTAGAGCACGATCAGTCGTGGTGTGCTGGACAGGAGGCTGTCGGGCAGGTCCATCTTCCAGCGCAGCAGCATGGCGATGTTCTGGTTCGCCAGCAGTTGTTCTTCAGACAGGTTCTGCACCAGCGAGGCCGCCACATCGGGCTGGCCGGCGCGCAGCGCCTGTTCCACCGCTTCGTCCAGCAGGCCGCGCGCGCTGAACCAACGGCAGGCCCGCAGGTGCATGCCGGAGGGCGCCAGGCTGGTGGTGCCGCGCGTGCGCAGCAGGTCGGAGAACAGATGGTGGTAGCGGAACCACTGGCCCTGTTCGTCCAGCGGCACCAGGAACATCTGGTGGGCCTGCAGGTGACGAAGGATGGCCGCGCTGTCGTGGCTCTCGCGCACGGCATCGCAGAGTTCGGCACAGAAGCGCTCGAAGCGCGCGGTCTCGAAGAGGAACGCCTGCACCTCCGGCGGCTGGCGCTCGATGACTTCTTCCAGCAGGTATTCACGGATCAGGCTTTCGTCGCCCCGGGCAACCTGCTCCATGCCAGCGCCGGCAGGTGCGTCCTGACCGGAGAGCAGCCACAGGCGCAGGCCAGCGACCCAGCCTTCGCTGCGCTGCAGCAGACCTTCCAGTTCTTCACCCTCGAGCCTTGCACCCTGGCTGCTGAGCAGCGCCAGGCATTCGTCTTCGGTCAGGCGCAGGTCCTGTTCGTTGAGCTCCAGCAGGTGACGCGAAAGGCGCAGCCGCGCCAGGTGCCAGTCCGGACGCTGGCGGCTGGTGACCAGCAGCACCCAGCCATCGGGCAGGTGGTTGAGGAGGAATTGCAGGCAGCGGTCGAGCACCGCGTTCTGCGCCAGGTGGTAGTCGTCCAGCACCAGCAGCAGTGGCTGGTTGGCGTCGAGGCGTTCGGCAACTTCGTCGAGCAGGCCATCCAGCCACTGCTCGAAGGCGAACGGCTGGTGCCGCTGGCGCATCTTCAGGTGCCCCATGGCTTCGTCGCCCAGCCCCGGATAGAACTGGCGCAGGCCGTCCAGCAGGCGTTCGAGGAAACGGCCCGGATCGCTGTCGCGCCGGCTCAGGCTGAGCCAGAGGCTGTGCCAGCCGTGGGGCAGGCTTTCGCAGAATTCGATGGCCAGGGAGCTTTTGCCGAAACCGGCCGGCGCGCTGAGCATCAGCAGGCGGCCGTCGAGGCCATCGGCAAGCCGCTCGCACAGTCGCGGACGCGGAACATGGCCGGCGGGGCGCGGCGGGCGGAAGAAACGCGCATCCGCCAATGGGGCGGACGGCGTCACGGAGCGCGAACTGGTCAGTACGGTCATCACCCAGCTTCTAGGAATGTTGTGCGTGCGGAGGCGCAAACCCGAACGAGCCTAGCTGTTCGGGGAACCCAATAGAAGCCCCGCCGGGAAGGAAGTACAGACAAAGAAAAGCCGGCCCGGAGGCCGGCTTCACTACAAGGTGTTGCAGGTGTATCAGCGAACGCCCGCCTGGCGCAGGGCCGCCGGGGTGTAGTCGCTTTCGCCAGCGGTGTAGCTGAAGTCGTAGGACTGCTTCTCCTCGTTCTTCATGCCCAGCGCCAGGTAACGGCCGGACAGCAGGTCGTAGAGGCTTTCCAGCGTGTACCACGGCACCTGGTGGTTGTAGTAGTACTGGGAATGGGCCTCGGCAACGCGCCACAGGGTGCCACGACCGTCGTAGTGGTCGATGGCGGCGGCCTGCCAGGTGTCTTCGTCGATGTAGAAGTCACGCTTGGCGTAGATGTGGCGCTCGCCCGGCTTCAGGGTCGCTACCACGTGCCATACGCGGTGCAGCTCGTAGCGGGTCAGGTCCTGGTTGATGTGGCCGGCCTTGATGATGTCGGCGTACTTCAGGTTCGGACCATCCAGCTTGTAGCTGTTGTAGGGGATGTAGATTTCCTTCTTGCCTTCGAGCTTCCAGTCGTAGCGGTCCGGCGCACCGTTGTACATGTCGAAGTTGTCGGAAGTACGAAGACCGTCCGCGGCGGTACCCGGACCGTCGTAGGACACCTGCGGTGCACGGCGCACGCGACGCTGACCGGCGTTGTAGAGCCAGGCCAGACGCGGCTCCTTCACCTGGTTGAGGGTCTCGTGCACCAGCAGCACGTTACCAGCCAGGCGGGAGGGCGCAGTCACGCGCTGCTTGAAGTAGAACAGCACGTTGCTCGGCTTGCTCGCGTCGTAGTCCTTCAGCTTGTCGCGGAAGGTGAACTCATCCTGGAAGTACACCAGGCTGTAGGAGCCGTTCGGCTGCGGGGTCGCCTGAGTCACCAGACGGCGCACGCTGCCGCCGCGATAGCGGGTGATGTGGTTCCAGATCGCTTCCAGGCCATCCTTCGGAATCGGGAAGGGGTTGGCGGTGCGGAAGTCTTCCAGACCGTTACCGCCTTCCACCAGCTTGGTGTGGGTGGCGTTGTACTGGGTGGCTTCGAGCACGTCGGCCGGAACGGTGGCGGTACGGTGGGTCTTGAACACCGGCATCTTGTAGGTGTCGGGGTAGCGCTTGAACATCGCCAGCTGGCCGGGGGTCAGCTTGTCCTTGTACTGGTCGACGTTCTGCGCGGTGATGGTGAACAGCGGCTGCTCACTGGCGAAGGGGTCCGACAGGAAGCCACGGGCATCAGCGGTGCCGGCATTCTTCGGCAGACCACCGGTCCACTCCGGAATGGAGCCATCGGCGTTACCGGCCTTCTCGGCGCCCAGCGGGGTCAGGGTGGAGCCCAGTTTGGCCGCTTCGTCGGCGGATACGGCCGCCATGACGCCGGTGGCCAGCAGGGAGAGCGCCAGCGCGCCGGTTTGCAGCAGACTCTTTGTTGTTTTCATTTTCATCGTCTTCCTCAAGATTGCAGTCCGCTTAGAAGTTCACGCCGAAGCTGAGCGCGAGGAAATCGCGGTCAATCAGGGTGTTGTACTTGCCACCGAAGAAGTCGGTGTAGGCCAGGCTGGCGGTGTAGGTGTTCTGGTACTCGGCATCCAGACCCAGGCTCACGGCCTTGGCGTCTTCGGTGAACAGGCCGTTCGGACCGTAACCGTCGACGTCGTGGGACCAGGCGATGTTCGGCTTCAGGTTGATGCCGGCGAACACGTCGTTGTAGTCCCACACAGCACGCATGCGATAACCCCAGGCGGTGCTGGTGACGAAGCCGTCGTCTTCGCAGTACTTGCTGACGTTTTCAGCCGTGGGGCTGCCCAGGGTGCCGGTATTGAGAGCCACGCAGGTATTGTTCGGCAGCGGGCCAGGACCGAATACCGGATCGCGGCCGTAACGGGCCTTGGTGGTGCTCTCCAGGCCGCCCACGTGAACGACACCGACTTCGCCCACCAGGGTCAGGCGGCTGGCGCCCATCACCTGATCGAAGAAGTGAGTGAAGGTGGTCTGGAACTGAGTGATTTCCTTGCGGCGATAGCCGTGGAGATCGCTATCCGGACTTCCCGAGAGAACCGATATGTTCGGGTTACCCAGCGGAGTGAGGCCGGCAAACAGAATGTCGGTGGTGTTCAGCTGCACCGGAGCGTTGGGGCGATAGCTCACCTCACCGCTCCAGGCCGTGCCGGTGGGCAGGGTGGTGGAGAAGCTCAGGCCAAAGAGCTGGATATCTTCCGGGTACTCGATGAAGTACTGGCTATTACCTGCAACTGTGGCGGATGCCAGCCCCCTGGCAGCTTGTTGGAAGGCAGGGCTGCCCACCACCGCCGCCTGTACTGCTGCAAGCACCGCGGGGTTGGCACAGGCGCCACCCAGAGCGGCGCACTGCGCGGCCACCTGAGAGGCAGCGAATCCTTGAGTCGCCGCGCCCGCGGCGGCAAAAGCGGCAGCCGGAGCACCGCGGCCGCTGAAGATCGGGGCACGGCTGTGGTAGTTCATGAAGTAGGCGCCGAACTCGGTATCAAGCTCCTCGGCGAAGTAGCGGAAGGCGGTACCCCATTGGCCGCTGTCACGGGCATCACGATCCCCGCCCCTGGGGACAATCACACCTTCGGAAGTCGTTTCATACCCGAAGCCTTGAGCAGCTGCGAAAGGAGACAGCGCGCCGAGGGCGGGGCTGAGTACGGCGAGGTTCCGATCGCAACCGTCCGCCACCACGTCCGGCTGGGAGAAGAAGGTGCCGCAGTTGTCGATGACGGTCTGGTCCCACTCGATCTGGTAGAAGGCTTCGGCCGACAGGTTGTCGGTCAGGCTCTGGGACACGTAGAACATGTTGACCGGAATCAGGCCTTCCTTGATCTCGGAACCTGGGCGACGAAACGCGGACACGTCGACCGGGTTGATCGAGTTGATGCTGTTGCCGATGAAGGTGCTTTCACCCCAACTCACCACCTGCTTGCCCAGGCGTACGCTGCCCGGCAGGTCGGCGATGTCGTAGTTGTGGTAGACGAAGGCGTCGAGCAGTTGCGCACCGGAGGACTTGGCGCCTTCCTTGCGGCCGCTTTCCTCGATGTCCTTGAACGGACGGCTCTCGTCCTTCAGCTCGAAGTCGTACCAGTACTTGCCACGAACGAAGACGCCGGTATCGCCGTATTTCAGTTCGAGGTCATGGATGCCTTTGAAGATCTTCGAGAAGGTCTCGCCCTTCTTGAAGTTCAGGTGGCCATCGTCGGAGGTCTGGGACAGACCATCCCCACCGTTGTTAACGCCGATCAGGTCCTTGTCGGCTCCCCGCATCGACCAACTGGCCCCCACGGACAGCGAAGAGTCGAACTGACCTTCGATTTCACCGATGTTGAACGTCACGCCGAATGCCGGAGCTGCAAGCGTGGAAGCGAGGCTGACAGCCAGTGGCAGTTTCGCCAGGCGCCAGAACGTTGTGGTTGTTGTCATCGACGCTACTCCATGTGTTTTTTGTTATTGATGGTTGCGGACTATAGCCAGCGGGTATTAGCGCTTGATCCCTCGAAAGTGTGATTTGGAACCCCCAGGCACTCTGGCTCGCACCTTCCGACGGTCTAGTCCGATCCTTCGGTAGGAAAGATAGCCAGTAATTTTCAGAAAGCAGCAATTAACAAGCCAAGCGTTTGCTTGGTTGCCTGCGCAAAGAAAAGCCCAGGCCGCGCAAGGCGCGGCCTGGGCTGAGGTGAAGCGAAGCGGGGTGGGTCAGAGAGCGGAGAGGAATGTGCTGCCCGTGGCCTGCCATTGGGCGATGTCGACACGAATGCGTTTCTTGTCCAGTTTGCCCACGCTGGTCTTGGGAATTTCAGTAACAACGGCGATCTGGCTGGGAATAGCCCACTTATTGATGTGACCTTGCTCGACGAAGGGCTTGAGGTGTTCCTTCAAAACCTTGGCGTCGAGGGTCTGATTGTCACGAACCACCACGAGGGCGAACGGACGTTCACCCCACTGCGGATCGGGCACCCCGACCACCGCCACTTCCCGCACCGCCGGGTGACGGCTGATGAGGTCTTCCAGCTCCAGGGAGGAGATCCACTCGCCGCCGGTCTTGATCACGTCCTTGATGCGGTCGCGGATATCGATGTAGCCCATGCCGTCCAGCGTGGCCACGTCCCCGGTGTGCAGCCAGCCGTGCTCCCAGAGCTCCTCGCTCTTCTGCGCTTCGTTGAAATAGCCGTAGGTCAGCCAGGGGGCGCGCAGAACCAGCTCGCCCTGAGATTCGCCATCCACCGGCTGGAACTGGCCATCTGCGTCCATGATGGCCGCCTCCACCAGCGGCACCGGCACGCCGGCCTTGATGCGGTAGGTAATGCGCTCGTCCTCGCTGCCGGCCAGCAGCTCTTCATTGAGGTGCGCCACCGAGATCAGCGGGCAGGTCTCGGACATGCCGTAGGCGGCGGTGAGCTGGATGCCACGGGACTTGGCGGTTTCGTACAGGCTGCGATTCAGCGCGCTGCCACCGATGATCATCTTCAGGCCGCCGAAGTCGTGGCCCTGGGCGGTAGGCGCATTCATCACCATCTGCAGGATGGTGGGCACGCAGTGGGAGAAGGTCACCTTCTCCTCACGGATCAGCTTGCAGAGCATGTCCGGTTCGTAGCGGCCGGGGTAGACCTGCTTCACCCCGAGCATGGTGGCCACGTAGGGCACGCCCCAGGCATGCACGTGGAACATCGGCGTGATGGGCATGTAGACGTCATCGGTGCCCATCAGGCGGATGCTGTCCAGCGCGCCGATGGTGGAGGCCATGGACAGGGTGTGCAGCACCAGTTGGCGGTGGGTGAAGTAGACGCCCTTGGGATTGCCGGTGGTGCCGGTGGTGTAGAAGGTGGTGGCCACCGAGTTTTCGTCGAAGTCAGGGAAGTCGTACTTCGGGCTGGCGGCGGCCAGCAGGGTCTCGTACTCGCCCACCAGGTTCGGCAGGTCGGCGTCGTGGTCGGTGCCGTCGGTGAGCAGCAGCGTCTTCTCCACCGTGGTCAGTTGGCTGCCGATGGACTTGAAGATCGGCAGGAACTCGCTGTTGACCAGCACGAAGCGGTCGTCGGCGTGGTTCATGGTGTAGAGGATCTGGTCCGGCGAAAGGCGGATGTTGATGGTGTGCAGCACGGCGCCGATCATCGGGATGGCGAACATGCACTCCAGGTAGCGATGACTGTCCCAGTCCATCACGGCGACGGTGTCGCCGGCCTTCACCCCGGCCTCGGTGAGCACGTTGGCCAGGCGCGCGACACGTTCGTTGAAAGTGGCGTAGCTGTAGCGGATGCGGTCGCGGTAGACGATCTCGCGGGTCTTCTCATAGCGGCTGCCGGACATCAGCAGGCGCTTGATCAGCAGCGGGTAGACGTAGGCGTTGTCGGCGGGCTTGATGACGCGGGTCTGAAGCATGAGGCGCACCTGGTGAGGTTGGAGGACTTTTTTGTTGTTCCTGACTTTAGGCGCCCTCGTCCAGGCGCAAATCAGTCAAAAGAGTGATTTGATGAGTGACTCTTTTTAGCTTTTCGGTCACGAGATAGAATCGTTGGCTCCGGCCGGTCGCGGCCAGTTTTCCACATAGGTAGGTTCGAGATGTCCGATATCGTTATCGTCAGTGGCGCCCGTACACCCATGGGCGGCTTCCAGGGCAGCCTGTCCGGCGTTTCCGCCGTGGACCTGGGAGCGCTGGCCATACGCGAGGCCGTCAGCCGCGCCGGCATCCAGCCGGCCGACGTGCAGGAAGTGATCATGGGCAACGTGCTGCCCGCCGGCCTCAAGCAGGGCCCGGCCCGCCAGGCGGCCCTGAACGCCGGCCTGCCTGCCGCCACCGGCTGCACCACCATCAACAAGCTCTGCGGCTCCGGCATGAAGGCCGTGATGCTGGCCCACGACCTGCTCAAGGCCGGCACCAACTCGGTGATGGTGGCCGGCGGCATGGAAAGCATGTCCAACGCCCCCTACGTGCTGGAAAAGGCCCGCACCGGCCTGCGTATGGGCCACGGCGAGATCAAGGACCACATGTTCCTCGATGGCCTGGAAGATGCCCGCACCGGCCGCCTGATGGGCTCCTTCGCCCAGGAAACGTCTGACAAGTACGGTGTCACCCGTGAGGAGATGGACGCCTATGCCATCGAATCCCTAAAGCGCGCCCAGGCCGCCATCGCCGATGGCTCGCTGGCCGCCGAGATCGTCCCGGTCACCGTGACCACCCGTAAGGGTGAGGTGGTGGTGAAGGACGACGAGCAACCGCTGACCGCCAACCTGGACAAGATCCCGGGCCTGAAACCCGCCTTCCGCAAGGACGGCACCATCACCGCGGCCAACGCCAGCTCCATCTCCGACGGCGCCAGCGCGCTGGTCCTGATGACTGCCGAAGAAGCCCAACGCCGTGGCCTCAAGCCCCTGGCGAAGATCGTCGGCCACGCCACCCAGAGCCAGGACCCGGCCGAGTTCACCCTCGCCCCCATCGGCGCCATGACCAACCTGTTCAAGAAAACCGGTTGGAACAAGGACGACGTGGACCTGTTCGAGATCAACGAAGCCTTCGCCATGGTGACCATGCTGGCCATGCGCGAACACGGCCTGGACCACGCCAAGGTCAACGTCTACGGCGGCGCCTGCGCCCAGGGCCACCCGGTGGGCTCCACCGGCTCGCGCATCATCATCACCTTGATCAACGCCCTGCGTAACAAGGGCGGCAAGCGCGGCATCGCCTCGCTGTGCATCGGTGGCGGTGAAGCGACTGCGGTGGCGATCGAGCTGCTGTAAGGGCTGTTGCAGGAAGAAAAAAGCGCAGCTTTGGCTGCGCTTTTTTTATGGACCATCACCGCGCGATGGACACGCAAAGCAGCCATCTCCGGTAGATGCACCGAGCCGCGCAGCTACATCGCCCCCTCACCCCAACCCTCTCCCTCAGGGAGAGGGGGCCGACACTCCGAGCGCGCCTTGGTCCCGTCGCATATCCAGGCCATTGATGAACGGCAGAATCTCTCGAAGTTTCAGGCGCGAGTCACCCCTCTCCTCTTCTGGGGCGAAGAGACACGCTTTTGGAAGCACCGCTTCCTGTGTCGATGAGCGACTGAGCGCGAAGCGATCAGGCTGGGGAGCAGGGCGGGGGCCGGGACGGGCCGCGTTCGGAAGAGGCTAGCCTCAGGCCGCCACCACCTTCGGGATATGCGCCGGCGTTCTCGGAAACACCAGCGCCGCCGCGAAGGTCAGCACGGCAAACGCCGTCAGCACCAGGTACAACCCTGCCAGCCCCTGCCGCGGCTCGATGAACGCGATCATCGGGATCGCCGCCGCGCTGGCGCCAAAGGAAACGAAGTAGCGCAACGCAAATACCCGCGCCTGCCACTGCGGCGCGACGAAGTTGGCCACCATCGAATCGTTCACCGTCACCTGGCCGAACACCGCGAACATGAAGGCCGCGCCCAGCAGGATCACCACCCAGCCATCGGCCCAGGCCATCGACAGCAGCAACGGTGCCTGGAAGAAGGTCAGCAGCACGAACGGCACCTTCAGGCTGACGCGGTCGATCACCCGGCCGATCAGCAACTGCGCGATGGCGCCGAAGGCATAGGCCAGGCTGACCACCAGGCCGAGGGTTTCCGGTGCAGCGAAGAGGTCATGCAGACGCTCCTGGAACAGCTTGGGATAGGTCACGGTGGAGGCGTTGAACACCACGCCACCGGTAGCGGTGACCAGGGCCAGCACACCGAAGACCAGCGGCATCGACACGCGCATGCTGCTCCCGATGCGCTTGGCTCCAGCGGCCAGGGCCGGTGGGGCTTCATCCTTCACGCACCAGGCAAACCAGAGGCCCAGCAGTAAAGCCACGGCGCCCGGCAGGATGAACGCGGCGCGCCAGCCGAAACGTGCGGTGAGAAAACCGGTGAGCAAGGCGGCGAAGGCGACGCCCAGGTTGCCCCACATGCCATTGATGCCGATTTCCCGCCCCCGGTTCTCGGCGTGGGCTACCAACATGGCGGTCCCCACGGGGTGGTAGATGGCGGCGAACACGCCCACCAGGGTCAGGCCAGCCACGAGCGCCGGCACCGACGTACTGAGGCCGGTGAAGATGGCGGCAGCACCAATGCCGACGAAGAACAGCAGTAGCATCTGCCGCCGGCTCCAGCGATCCCCGAGCCAGCCGGCTGGCAGGGAACAGGCGCCGAAGGCGATGAATCCCCCCAGGGACAGACCGATCAGCTCGCCGTAGGACAGGCCGAAATCGCGCCCCATGCCGAGCACGGCGGCCGGGAAGATCAGCATGAACATGTGGTCGATCACATGGGCGGCGTTGATGAAGCGGATGACGGTTCGAGGTCGATTCATGGCAGCGTTGTTCTGGTTGTTGGAAGTGCCATGCTAGGTTGTCCAGAAAGATTCAACCTGCCATAGAAGTCATCGAAACGGACATGCTGATCAGACTCCACCAGCAAGGCCGCATGAGTGCAGTCGCCCGCGACTATCAGGACGGCGCCCATGTCGAACGCCACCGCCACGAGGAAGCGCAATTCCTCTATGCCGCACGCGGCCTGATGCGCCTGGTCACCTCAGCCGGCGCCTGGGTGATTCCGCCGACCCAGGCGGTCTGGATTCCGCCGGGTGTGGAGCATCAGATATTCATGGCCGGTCAGGTGCAGATGCGCACCCTGTTCATCGCCGCCGAGGCCGCCCCCGCGATACTGGACGACTGCTGTGTGCTGGCGGTGTCACCGCTGCTGCGGGAACTGATCTTGCGCGCCATTCAACTGGAAGACCTGGACACCGCGGAACACCGGACCTTGGTACAACGGCTGGTGCTCCTTGAAATTGCCGCCCTGGAACGCATGCCCCTGCACCTGCCATTGCCGGAGGACCGACGGCTGAGGGCCATCTGCCTGGCGCTACTGCAGGCTCCTGAACAGGACCGCACGTTGGAAGACTGGGGATTGGAGGTGGGCGCCAGCAGTCGCACCCTGGCCCGGCTGTTCGCCCGCGAACTGGAGATGAGCTTCAACGACTGGCGCCAACAATTGCGGCTCACCGAGGCCCTGCCCCGCCTGCTGTCCGGACAGAGCGTGCAACAGGTCGCCACCGAGCTTGGTTACGGCAGCGGCCGTGCCTTCAGCGCCATGTTCCGACGCCTGCTGGGGAAAAACCCGAAGGAGTACGTGGCCAGCCTGGGTCAGTTGGCCACGTTGGAGAAGGAATGAACGTCACCCTGGGGCGAATTCATTGGCTATGTCTGCAAGCCTTGTAGGAGCTAGCTTGCTAGCGAAAAGAGGCCATTCGCTGGCAAGCCAGCTCCTACAGGCAATGGCGGACCGGAGGTTCGCTCTGTGCGGAATCACTTCAGCTCGGTAAAAGCGAGCTTCACGCCCAGCCCCACCAGCACCGCGCCCATCAACCGGTCGAACCAGTGCCCCATGCGCGCGAACCCGGCGCGAACCCGGTGCTGGCTGAACAGCATCGCCACCAGGCTGAACCAGGCGGCGGTGGCGAAGGCCAGGTAGACGCCGTAACCAGCCTGGATGGCCAGCGGCGTATGTGGGTTGATGACCACGGTGAACAGCGACAGGAAGAACAAGGTCGCTTTGGGATTCAGGCCGTTGGTGACGAAACCGGTGACGAAGGCTCCGCGCGGGCTGCGCTCGCCGGCCATGAGTGCGGCCTCAGCGGCAACCGGGTCGGCAGGCTTGGCGCGCAGGGCCTTGATGCCGATGTATAGCAGGTAAGCCGCCGCCGCCCATTTCAGTGCGTTGAACAGCATGATCGACTGGGACACGATCAGGCCGATGCCCAGCAGCGAATAGGCCACATGCACGAAAATGCCCGTGCCCACGCCCAGCGCGGTCCAGGTGCCGGCGCGGCGCCCGTGGGCCACGCTCTCGCGCACGACGATGGCGAAGTCAGGTCCGGGACTGGCCACAGCCAGCAGGTGGATCAGGGCAACGGTGAGGAATTCCGTCCAGTACATGCGACCTCCGATGGATGTGACGGGACCTGTTAGGCTGGCAACCTTACGCCTTCCAACGCACCCGCAAAAGGTACAGCCCGCATGAACAGCCGTCGCGCCGTCTTCCTCGATCACGCTTCCCTCGACCTCGGCGATCTCGATCTGGCTCCCCTGCGGCAGGCCTTCGGCGAACTGGAGCTGCACGCGCAGACCGCTACCGACGAAGTCGCCGAACGCTTGCACGGCGCCCAGGTGGCGATCAGCAACAAGGTCCGCATCGACGCCGCCGCCATGGCCGCCAGCCCGGACCTCAAGCTGATCCTGGTAGCCGCCACCGGCGCCAACAACATCGACCTTGATGCGGCACGCGCCCATCGCATCACGGTCTGCAACTGTCAGGCCTACGGCACGCCCTCGGTGGCCCAGCACACCCTGGCGCTGCTGCTGGCCCTGACCACCAGCCTGCCGGACTACCAGGCGGCCGTACGCGCCGGCCGCTGGCAGCAGTCCAGCCAGTTCTGCCTGCTGGATTTCCCGATATTCGAACTGGAAGGCAAGACCCTCGGCCTGCTCGGTCACGGTGAACTGGGAGGAGCGGTGGCACGGCTGGCGGAAGCCTTCGGCATGCGTGTTCTGCTGGGCCAGCTACCGGGGCGCCCGCCTCGTGCGGACCGCCTGCCACTGCATGAACTGCTGCCCCAGGTGGATGCCCTTACCCTGCACTGCCCGCTCAATGAGCAGACCCGCGACATGCTCGGCGCCGCCGAACTGGCCCTGATGAAACCTGGCGCCCTGCTGGTGAACACCGCCCGTGGCGGCCTGGTGAACGAAGAGGCCCTGGCCGCCGCCCTGCGAAGCGGCCACTTGGGGGGCGCCGCCACTGACGTGCTGACTCAGGAACCGCCGCGCGACGGCAACCCGCTGCTGGCCGCCGATATCCCGCGTCTGATCGTCACCCCGCACAGCGCCTGGGGCAGCCGTGAGGCGCGGCAACGCATCGTCCTGCAGCTTGCCGAGAACGCCACGGCCTGGCTCAAGGAATCGCCCGTCAGAGTCATCGGATAATTCCCACAAGACCCTGATAAAATTCGCTGCTTTTATCAGGATCTTCTTCAGATGGACCCACGCAGCGAAGTCCTGCTTCGACAGGCCGAACTGTTCCAACGCCCGCTGTTGCTGGCCGGGCTGCCAGCGGACGACCTGCTCGGCACCCTGCCGCAGGCCAGCGGCTGGAGCTGGCACGCCGGCGACCAGGCCGCCCTCGAAAGCCGCTTCGCCGGGCGCAGCCAGTTCGGCACCACGCCGCCGGAGCGTGCCTTCGAGGCAGCCGTGCTGTTCCTGCCCAAGTCCCGTGAACTGACCGACTACCTGCTGGCCGCCCTCGCCGCCCGCCTACCC
Organism: Pseudomonas sp. BN411; assembly: GCF_029871235.1. GTDB lineage: Bacteria > Pseudomonadota > Gammaproteobacteria > Pseudomonadales > Pseudomonadaceae > Metapseudomonas. Next base: position 48,260 of record NZ_SSOM01000067.1, on the reverse strand, counting down.
GGCGGCGAGCTTTTCCTCGTCGGCGAGAAACGCGGCGGCATCGAGCGTGCCGCCAAACAGCTGGCCGTATTCGGCAAGCCGCGCAAGCTGGACAGCGCCCGTCACTGCCAGCTCTGGCAAGTGACCATCGACCAGGCTCCCGCAGCCCCTGACCTGGAAGCCCTGGCCCAGCGCTACCGCCTGGACCTGGCCGATGGCCCGCTGGACGTGGTCAGCCTGCCCGGCGTGTTCAGCCACGGTCGCCTGGATCGGGGCAGCGCCCTGCTGCTGGCACAACTGGACGGCCTGCCCAGCGGCCACCTGCTGGACTTCGGCTGCGGCGCCGGGGTGCTCGGCGCAGTACTCAAGCGGCGTTATCCACAGAACCGGTTGAGCCTGCTGGACGTGGATGCCTTCGCCGTTGCCAGCAGCCGACTGACCCTGGCCGCAAACGGTCTTGAGGGCGATGTGATCGCCGCCGATGGTATTCACGGTGCTCCCGAAGGGCTTGCCGCTATCGTCAGCAATCCCCCGTTCCACCAGGGCGTGCACACCGACTACCAGGCCAGCGAGGACCTGCTGAGCGAGGCACGGAACCACCTGCTGCCCGGTGGCGAGCTGCGCATCGTGGCCAACAGCTTCCTCAAATACCCGCCGCTTATCGAGTACCATCTCGGCCCTTGCCAGACCCTCGCCGAGGGCGATGGCTTCCGCATCTACCGCGCCCGCCGGGCCTGACCTGGCGGGCCCCGGCCCTTTATCCATACTCAAGCGGCGCCCGATAGCCGCCCTCCCCCGGTTTCGACCGGGGGACCTGGAGATTTTTGTGACTGATCTGAACACTGCCAGCGCCACTCCCGCCAAGGATGGGCTGCACCGCTCCCTCAAACCCCGCCACCTGAACATGATCGCCATTGGCGGCTCCATCGGCACCGGTCTGTTCGTCGCCTCCGGCGCCACCGTGGCCACCGCGGGTCCCGGTGGAGCGCTGCTGGCCTACGCGCTGATCGGCCTGATGGTCTACTTCCTCATGACCAGCCTCGGCGAGATGGCCGCGCACATACCGGCTTCCGGCTCGTTCAGCACCTATGGCAGCCGATTCGTCGACGATGGCTTCGGTTTCGCCCTTGGCTGGAACTACTGGTACAACTGGGCGGTAACCATCGCCGCCGAGCTGGTGGCAGCCCAACTGATCATGAGTTTCTGGCTGCCGGACGTACCGGGCATTTACTGGAGCGCCCTGTTCCTCGGCCTGATGTTCCTGCTCAACTTCGTTTCGGTTAAGGGCTTCGGCGAGAGCGAGTTCTGGTTCGCGCTGATCAAGGTGGTGACGGTCGTGGTGTTCATCGGCATTGGCCTGGCCACCATCTTCGGCATCATGGGCGGCATCGAATCCCCGGGCTTCAGCAACTTCACCCAAGGTGATGCGCCCTTCGTCGGCGGCCTGCAGGCCATGGTCGGGGTGGCGATGATCGCCGGCTTCTCCTTCCAGGGCACCGAGCTGATCGGCATCGCCGCAGGCGAGTCGGAAAACCCGAAGAAGAACATCCCCATCGCCATCCGCCAGGTGTTCTGGCGCATCCTGATGTTCTACATCCTGGCGATCTTCGTGATCGGCATGCTGATCCCCTACACCGAACCGACCCTGCTGAAGAACGATGCCAGCGACATCAGCGTCTCGCCCTTCACCCTGCTCTTCGAGCGTGCCGGCTTCGCTGCTGCCGCCGGCGTGATGAACGCCGTGATCCTCACTGCCATCCTCTCGGCCGGCAACTCGGGCATGTATGCGTCCACCCGCATGCTTTACAACCTGGCACTGCAGGGCAAGGCACCCAAGCTGTTCGCCAGCCTGTCCGCCAACGGCGTGCCGCGCAATGCGCTCTACGCCACCACCCTGGTCGGTGCGCTGTGCTTCTTCACCTCCATCGTCGGGGACAGCACCCTCTATACCTGGCTGCTGAACACCTCAGGCATGTGCGGCTTCATCGCCTGGCTGGGCATCGCCATTTCCCATTACCGCTTCCGCAAGGGCTACCTGACCCAGGGCGGACGCCTGGCCGACCTGCCGTATCGCGCCAAGCTGTTCCCCTTCGGCCCGCTGTTCGCCTTCACCCTGTGCCTGCTGATCACCCTTGGCCAGAACTACCAGGCCTTCTTCGGCGAGAAGATCGACTGGGCTGGCCTCGCCGCCACCTACATCAGCCTGCCGCTGTTCCTCGTCATCTGGCTGGGCTACCGCCTGAAGAAGGGCAGCCGCCTGGTGAGTTACTCGGAGATGGACGTTCGCGGCGGCGACAACTGACCACCCGACAATTCGCGCTTGCCGGGGCAACCCGGCTTGTGCAAAATGCGCCCCGTCCTAGGGGAGTAGTCTCCCGCGAGCGCCCTGCTCGCCCGGCGTGCGTCAACACACTTGGTCCACAGACCATGGCGCATGCGACCCAGAACCTGCCTAGACAGGTCCGCGGTTTGACAAGACCTATGACACACACAACCTGACCCGGGGCGGGCAGATTGCGTGTGTCATGGTGATTAGTCGACCCGCCCCCGTAGGAACCCTGATGCTGGAATCCCTCTTCGTCCCGACCCTGATCGTTGCGCTCGCTGAAATCGGCGACAAGACGCAGCTGCTCGCGCTTCTCCTCGCCGCCCGCTTCCGCAAGCCCTGGCCGATCATCTGGGGCATCGTCGTCGCCACCCTGGCCAACCACTTCGCCGCCGGTGCCGTGGGTTCCTGGGTCGCCAGCTTCTTCTCCGCCGCCACCCTGAGCTGGATCCTCGCCGCCTGCTTCGCCGCCGTCGCCGCCTGGACCCTGGTCCCGGACAAGCTCGATGACGACGAAGAATCCGGCCTGAAGAAATACGGCCCCTTCGTCACCACCCTGATCGCCTTCTTCCTCGCCGAGATGGGCGACAAGACCCAGGTCGCCACGGTGATGTTGGCTGCCCAGTACCCGCATTTCGTCATGGTCGTCATGGGCACCACCCTCGGCATGCTGATTGCCAACGTACCGGTGGTACTGGCCGGTAACTTCGCGGCCGATCGCCTGCCGCTGGCACTGATCCGTCGCCTGGCCGCCGCTGCCTTCGCCGCCCTGGCCGTCTACGCCGTCTACGAAGCCCTGAAGCTCAGCGGAATGCTCTGAGTGATCGCGTGAAACGATGCCCGTCGCCGCATCCAGCGGGCGGGCATCGCAGCGCTCTCCCTTTTTCTGACCGCGAACATGCCGCCAACTGGCGGCATTTCGGCCAATGGCGGCACCGGCCGAATCGGTAAAGTGGCGCACTGGATCAAGCGCAGGGGAGCGCATCGTGTCATTGGACGATATGAAGCGGCTGGTTCGCCAGCACATCGAGCTGTCATGGAACAAGGGTCGCCTGGCCCTGGCCGAGCAGCTGCAAAGCAAGGACTTCCTCTACAAGAGCTCCTTCATCAGCCGTCCCTTCACCAGCAACGGCTATAGCCAGATGGTGGCGAACATTCGCGACGCCATGCCGGACCTGGAAGTGGTGGTCGAGGAATGCATCGCCGAAGGCAACAAGGTGGTGACCTGGTGCACCCTGATCGGCAGCATTCAGAAGCCCGCCCTGGGCTATCCGCCCAGCGACAAGGTGCTGAGCATCTCGGCCATGGCCTTCTGGACCTTCAACAGCCTGGGTGAAGTGCAGGAGATCTGCACCATGTTCGATATGGAAAGCTTCCGCGCCCAGCTCGGTCTTTCGACCCAGCACCTGGCCGAGAAAGCCCTGCCCTGATCAGCGCTCGACGGCTTCTCGCAAGGAACCTAGAGATAGCCGTTGCTGCGGAACCAGGCGATGGTGCGTTCCAGGGTCACCTCCAGCGGCGTTTCGGCGACGAAGCCCAACTCGTGGCGCGCCTTGCTGCCATCGAGGAACTGTCCGCCCGCCATGACCGCGATGGCGGTGTCATTCAGCTTGGGCAGTTCGCCCGACAACCGGAATCTCAAGCGCCCGAGCACCGCCATGCCCTTGGCCAGCGCCAGCGGCATGGGTTCCGGCGGCTGTACGCCGAGCAGGTTGGCAATGCGTTCGGTCAACTCGGCCATCTCGATGTTCCGCCCGGTGAGCAGATAGCGCTCGCCCACCCGCCCCTTCTCCAGCGCCAGCAACAGACCGCGCCCGGCATCAGCGGCATCCACCAGGTTGCGCCGGCCGGGTACGTAGTGGGTCATCCAGCCTTGCGCCATGGCAGTGACGATGCGTCCGGTACTGGGGCCGACGTCGAATTCCCCCAGGCACATGCCGGGAATACCGATGATCACCGGCAGACCGCTGCGCGCCTGTTCGCGGGCCTGTTCATCCAGGGCCCACTTGCTCAGCAGATAGGGGTTCTTCCAGCGTGGCATCCCTTCATAGAACAGCCCTTCGTGGCCGGGCAGGCCTTCGGGGTGGCGCGGCAGGGCAATGGCCGCGCCGGTGTAGAGGATGCGCGGTACGTGGGCGGCGAGGCAGGCGGCATAGAAGTGGTTGGTTTCGTCGAGGGCGCTGGCGACTTCTTCCTGCCAGCGTCGCGGACGCTTCGGGTAGCTGGCAGCGCAGAAGATCACACCGTCCAGCCCACTGAGTGCGCGGGTCAGGCCCGCATGATCGAGCAGTTCGGCGGCCCGGCATTCGGGCTCCAGGTAGGACAGCCTTTCAATCCGTGAGGACGGCCGGTGAATCAGCACCAACTGGTGCCCCGCGGCCTTCACCGCCCGTGCCGTGTGATGGCCGAGCAGCCCTGTTGCTCCAAGTACGGCGATTTTCACTGCAACTCCTCATCCGTTGGAGATTCGCCGCCCCGGAGTGCCCGGGGTGGCGGCAAGCAGTCTAGAACGCGGGTTGCCGGGATGCCAGGCAGGCGCATCCGGCAACCGTGGCCTCAGCGTTGGCCCTTGGCTTGCTGGTACAGCGGCATCACCTTCGGAATGGCCGCCTGCAAGGACGACATGCGCGAGCTGGAGGACGGGTGAGTGCTCATGAACTCCGGCGGCGCGCCGCCGCCTGCCTGCTCCATCTTCTGCCAGAGCGTGATGGCGGCGTTCGGGTCGTAGCCGGCGCGCGCGGACAGTTCCAGACCGATCAGGTCGGCCTCGTTCTCGTTGGAACGGCTGTTGGGCAGGGTCATCAGGTATTCCACGCCCGCATTGGCCATCCCCAGGCCGGCCTGGCCGACGCCCAGCACGGAGCCGATCTGGTTGGCCATCTGCACGCCATAGGCCTTGGACATGGCTTCGCGGCTGTGCTCGCGCAGGGCGTGGGCGATTTCGTGGCCCATCACCGCGGCCAGCTCGTCGTCGGTGAGCTTGAGCTTATCGATCAGGCCGCTGTAGACGATGATCTTGCCGCCCGGGCCGCAGTTGGCATTGAGCTCGTCGCTGTCGATGACGTTGGCTTCCCAGGCCCACTGCGCCGCGTCCGGGCGGAAGGCCGGGGTCTGGGCGATCAGACGCTTGGCGATGGCGTCGACACGGCGGGCGTCGCTGCTGTTCTTGTCCAGCACACCCTTCTGCTGGGCTTCGCTCAAGGTCTGCTGATAGGACTGGGCGTACATCTGGTTGAGCTCGCCGGTCGACAGCATGCTGAACATGTACTGCTTGCGTTCGACGCCAACCGCTCCGCCGCTGGTGGTGTTGACGGCCTGGCATCCTGCCAGGAGAAGGGCCGCAGTCAGCCCGGACAGGTAAAACAGCTTGGCCATGGTGGCTCTCCATCGTTTCGCAAGGTCGGTAATCCTACGGCTGGCCCATGACCCGGGCAACCGCGTCGCATGTAGACAAGCCGGCGACGCTTTTATCTGCATCGGCGACTTAGGAAATTTCACAGTGCGGCCGATATACAGATTCACGGTGAATTTGCTTTTTCGGAGCCCACATGAAGTTCAGGTCCATTCAGTTCTCCATCGCAGCCCTGGCAGGGGCCAGCGTGCTGGCGGTGGTTGCCGCCCTGGTGCTCTACGCGCTGTTTTCCGGCGCCCGCACCCAGGAACTGGTGCAGCAACGCACCCAGGCGCTGCTCGAACAGGGCATCAAGGAACGCCTCGTGGCGCTCGCGCACTCCCAGGTCAGCCAGATTCAGCGCGAACTGGAGTATCCGCTGACCGTGGTGAAGGGCCTTGCCAGCACCAACCGCCTGATGGGCCAGACCGGCGCCGACGGGCAACCGGAACTGGGCCTGGTGCGCGAAGAAATGTCGCAGTTGCTTCGTGCCACCGTGACGGACAACCCGAAACTGCTGGATGCCTTCGCCGCCTGGGAGCCCAACGCCTTCGCTGGAAGTGACAGCGAGTACGCCGGGCGCAACGCCGAAGGCTTCAGCCAGGATGGACGCTTCATGCCCTGGTGGTACCGCAAGGCCGACGGCAGCCTGACCGTCGAGCCCATGGGCGACACACTGGAAAGCGAGAAAAAACTGGCCACCGGCATCCGCGAGGGCGAGTACTACCTGTGCCCGAAGGAAACACGCCGCCCCTGCATCGTCGACCCGGCGCCCTACGAGATGGGCGGAAAGATGGTCATGATGTCCTCGTTCAACGCCCCCATCCTGGTCGATGGCCAGTTCCGCGGTTCGGTGGGCGCCGACTTGTCGCTGGACTTCATCCAGGACCTGCTGCGTAACGCCGACCGCCAGCTTTACGATGGCGCAGGCGAACTGGCGCTGATCTCCGCCAATGGCCGCCTGGTCGCTTTCACCAAGGATGCCAGCAAGCTGGGTGAACCGGCCGACACGGCCATTCCGGGCGAGGCAATCAGGCAACTGGCGAGCCTGTCCGATGGCAAGCCCGTCTTCAGCACCGACGGTGAGCAGATCCAACTGCTGATGCCCTTCACCATCGCCGACACCGGGGTGCGCTGGACACTGTTCCTGCAACTGCCGCAGACAGCCGTGTATGGCGAACTCAAACAGCTGCAGACGGATCTGGCCGCCCAGCGCGACGCCGACATCTTCGGCATGACCCTGGTGGGCCTGCTGATCGCCGGTCTCGGCCTGCTGGTGATCTGGTTCGTCGGCTACGGCATCGCCCGTCCGCTGCGTCAGATGGTCGGCATGCTCGACGACATCGCCAAGGGCGACGGCGACCTGACCCAGCGCCTGCACAACAACCGCGCTGACGAGATGGGCGCCATCGCCGGCGGCTTCAACACCTTCCTCAGCAAGCTCCAGTCGATGATCAGCCAGGTGGTGACCTCGGTGCAGAAGGTCAGCGACTCCTCCGAGCACACTGCCGACATCGCCATCCGCACCAACCAGGGCGTGCAGAGGCAGTTGGCCGAAATCGAACTGGTGGCCACCGCCGTCCACGAGATGACAGCCACAGCCCAGGACGTGGCGCGCAACGCCACCCACGCGGCGGAAGCGGCCAGCCACGCCGACCAGGCGGCCAACCACGGCAAGCGCATCGTCCACAGCACCGCCGAAGCCATCAGCGCCCTGGCCACCGAGATCGGCCGCGCCGTGGGCGTGGTGCAGACCCTGGCCAAGGACAGCGAGAACATCAACGCCATCCTGGTGGCCATTCGCGGTATCGCCGAACAGACCAACCTGCTGGCGCTGAACGCGGCCATCGAGGCGGCGCGCGCTGGCGAGCAGGGCCGCGGCTTCGCGGTGGTGGCGGACGAGGTGCGCAACCTGGCGCAGAAGACCCAGCAGGCCACCGAAGAAATCCAGACCATGATCCAGCAACTGCAGCACGGCACCCGCGAAGTGGTGAAGGTGATGCAGGACAGCCAGGACAAGACCGACACCAGCGTGCAGCACGCCAACGAGGCCGCCCATGCGCTGGAGTCCATCACCCAGGCGGTATCGGTGATCAACGACATGAACACCCAGATCGCCAGCGCCGCCGAGGAACAGAGCGCGGTGGCCGAGGACATCAACCGCAACGTGATCAACATCGGCCAGGTGGCCAACGAGGTCGCCGGCGGCGCCGACGAGGCCTCCCAGGCCAGTGCGGAACTGACCAAACTGGCCGAGCAACAGCGGCGGTTGATCAATCAGTTCAAGGTCTAAGAACAAGCCCCTCTCACGAGGGGCTTGTTCTTTTGTAGGGGCGATTTCAATCGCCAAGCAGGCCGAAGGTCTGCCCTGCTGGCTCCGTGGGGGGCAGCCGAGCTGCCCTTGGCGAATGAATTCGCCCCTACAGCCTCAGGCCGGCGTCAGACACTCGGGCCCGTCGAGCTTGGGATCGTTCACCAGGGTGGCCAGGGCGCGTTCGCGCAATTGAGGACCGGGATTGGTCAGCAGTTCGAGCAATTGCATCGGCGTCGAGTTGGCGGCGAGCCAGAGGCGCTGTGCCTCTTCGTCCAGCACCAGCGGGCGGCGCATGTCGGCGACCGGCCGGGTGACCATGGCCAGGCTGAGGTATTCCATATCCCCCACCGGGTAGGCTTCCCAGAGTCCGGCCATGTAGAGGGTCCCGCCCTCGGCGCTGATCCAGTAGGGCCGCTTGCGCACGCCGCGCCATTCATAGAAGCCGTTGGCCAGGATCAGGCAGCGCCGCGAACGGAAGGCTTCGCGGAACATAGGCTGGTCGGCCAGGGTTTCGGCACGGGCGTGAGCAGGAGTCTTTGACAGGTCAGTGAGCCAGGCCGGGGTAAGCCCCCAGCGGGCCAGGTCAGCGCGGCGCTGCCCGTCCAGCTCGCGCAGCATCAGCACCCGGCCGCCCGGCGCAAGGTTCCAGTGCGGCTGGTGATCGGCGGGGAATCCGGGAAGGGCCGCCAGCGTGGGCGTCCAGCGGAACAGGGCGAAGCGTCCAGACATTGGGCAGCCAGTTCGGGTCGGGGATCAGCAGAGCAGAGTGCCGGGGTAACTGTCGGGCTCCTCGCCCGCCAGGGGTTGCGCGGCATTGTACGCGGCGATCAGCCCTCTGGCGCGTTCGGCGTCCTCGTCTTCGACCAGCAGGCCGAGCAGTCCGAACACCGGCAGCTCCCCGATGCCGCCCAGCAGATGGCCGCCGGCCAGGTATGCCTCCACGCCTTCGCTGGCCAGCATGCCCATGAGCAATTCCGCTTCGATCAGGTCCCTGGGCTCATAGATGCGCCGCATCAGTCATCCTCCCGACGAACCTCCAGATTCCACGCCCGGCCATCGGTCCAGAGCAGGAACAGGATGGGCCGGCAACACACCGGGCAGTCTTCGATGTACTGCTGGTCGCCACCGGAAAGGTCAAGCACGGCCTCGGCCGGCTCGCCGCAGTAGGGGCATTGATAGCCCTCTGTTTCCAGCATCCCCGCCTCCCGTGTGACTTGCCTGTATAATCGCCGGTCTACTTCAGGCTCCGTGCTGCGGGGCCTCCACCTACACCCAGCCGATTCCAGAACAAGAGTGACCAATGGGCGAATTTGAAGCCATCCGACCCTATGACGATGCCGAGGTCTCGACGGTGCTTTCGCGCCTGTTCGCCGACGACGCTTTCCTCGGCACCCTCACCCGCTATCGTTTCCCGAAGCTGGCGGGGCCGCTGGGCTGGCTCCTCAAGCCTGTTATAGCTCATCGGCTGCGTCGCGAGTTCGCCAGCATCGATTCCGTCGCCGCGCTGCAGGACCGCATCGAGCCCTATGTGGACAACACCATCGAGCGCGCCACCGACGGCGTGACCTACTCGGGTGTGGAACGCCTGAAGCCGGGCACCGCCTACCTGTTCCTGGCCAATCACCGCGACATCGTGATGGACCCGGCCTTCGTCAACTACGCCGTGTACCACGCCGGCCTGCCGACACCGCGCATCGCCATCGGCGACAACCTGCTGCAGAAGCCCTTCGTCAGCGATCTGATGCGCCTGAACAAGAGTTTCATCGTGCACCGCAACCTGGCCGGCCGCCGCGAGAAGCTGGCGGCCTTCCAATTGCTGTCGGCCTATATCAACCACTCGATCTGCAAGGACGGCCAGTCGATCTGGATCGCCCAGGCCGAAGGCCGCGCCAAGGACGGTGACGATCGCACCGATTCGGCGATCCTCAAGATGTTCCACATGAGCCGCAAGGACGAACCTTTCCCACAGGTGATCCGCGACCTGCACCTGATCCCGGTGTCCATCAGCTACGAGTACGATCCCTGCGACCAGGCCAAGGCCCGCGAGCTGCAGGTCCGCGCCAGCACCGGCAGCTACGCCAAGGCGCCAGGTGAGGACGACGCGAGCATTGCCCTGGGCATCACCGGCTACAAGGGCCGTGTGCACATCGCCTTCGGCAGCGAGATCGGCAGCGCCAGCGAAGACGCCAAGCAGCTGGCCCAGGAAATCGACAAGCAGATCCTCGGTGGCTACCGGCTGTTCCCCGTGCATTACCTGGCTTACGCCATGTGGAGCGAACGCGATCCCGAACTGCGCGTGCCGACGGCGGCCGAGGTATTCGGCGAGGATGAACTGGCCCGCGCCCAGGCCGAGTGGCAGAAGCGCCTGGGCGCCTGCCCGGAGGTACAGCGCCCGTACCTGATCCAGCAGTACGCCACCCCGGTGCGCAACCAGTACCGGATCAAGGCCGGGCTGCCGCTCTGATTCGCATCAAGGCTCGGCACAAAAGAAAACGGCGACCCGAAGGTCGCCGTTTTTCATTGCGGGCTCAGACCTGGGTACTGGCCCAGGAGACGCCGAGGGCCACGGCCAGGCTGAAGTAGCCGAAGGCATAGAAGAAGCGATTCAGGCGCTGCGCCGACTCATCCTGGACGGTGGGGCCGCCCACCCCTTCCAGCTCGCTTTCGGCGGCCAGACGGGCGATGGAGCGCTGCTCGCGCCAACGGGTAGCCAGCAGCACCCAGGCACCAGCACATGCAAAGAACAGGGCCAGGCCATTCACGACCTGGGCGGGGTGGGCCAGAAACATGGCCCAAAGCGCCTGCAGCGACATCTCAAACTCCGCTTCAGGGGGTGCAGCCGTGCACGCAACCTGCAAGACAAGGAACAGTCCACCCTGATTCCGGGCGGTTCTCGGGATGGCGCAAAGTTTACCGAACCGGCGGCTTCGCTGATGGACGTTCCGACGAATGCCGCCGCTGTCCGGCCGGAAACGAAAAAGCCCGGCACATGGCCGGGCTTTCTCGCTTGGCGTCCGCTTACTGCTGGGACAGGACCTGACCGATGGTCGGATCCTTGAAGGCGCGGGTCAGGGCATCGCTCAGCACATCGCTCACCAGCTTGGTGTTGGTCTGCTGGTTCGGCGCGGTGCCGAAGCGCTGGTTCAGCGAAGCACCGTACTTGCCGCTGTAACGACGGGCGCTGTTCTGCACATCGACACGGAAGCTGGCGCTGATGTTGGCCTCGGTCACGTAGGTTTCCTTGGGCGACTGGTACTTCAGGTCGGCCAGGGTCAGGGTCAGCTGCGGCGCGTTGTAGGCGTTGGGCGACGGGGTGAAGCCCAGCAGGCGCACGGCGGCCTCGGCTTCAGCCTGCAGGCGCGGCAGGATGTCCTGGCCCTGGACGCTGATGGCGCTGGTATCGGCGTAGATGCCGCCACGGGTGCCGAGCACCGGAGACGGACGACCGTCGGCGACGCGCACCACCACCGGCTGGCCCTGGCCAACCGGAGTCAGCGGGCCGGTGAGTTTGGGTTGCGGGCTGAGTTGCTGCGGGCTGAGGGCACAGCCGACGAGGGTCAGGCTGAGGGCGGCCAGCAGGCCAAGCAACGAGCGAGTCAGCATGCTTTTTCTCTCCAGGAATGAAAGCAAAACGGCCGGCAGTATAACCAGCCGACCCGGGTACTGACAGTGCGCCAGCCCCATGCAATATCAGACCGCCATCCGCATGCGCGGTTCCTGTCATGCCCCTGTCACGCCCCCATGGGATAAAGGCTTTGCCCTATTGGAGTAGCCCCGATGATCCTCTTCTGGTCCCTGTTCGCCCGCCGCCCGCAACGCCGCAGCTTCGCGCTGGTGGATCAAACCGGGATCTGCCGTGGCCTGCACCAGGGAATCGACCGTCCGGCCAGCGGCAATTGGGTCGAAGTCAGCGAAGCCAGCCTTGCCTGGCTCGACCAGCCCCTCCCCGCCAGCGCTCGCGTCGCACCGGTCGTCGGACAATCTTCGCGCCGCCGCGCGTTGGCAGCCTGACCGGCGGAAGAAGAAAAGTCACACCAAGCGCCCTATTCGCCCCATTTCATCGTTATAATCGCCCCCCGATTATAAGGTCGTCTCCTGATCGGGCCTCGCAACACCGCACCTCGCGCCAGCTTGGGCATCCGCACAGCCCCACAGAGAGCCGTCCACTTTTCGCGCTGCCACTCGTTGGCTTGCCGCATCCTTCCGCCCGTATTGCAAACGTTTGTTGCAGGGACGCACGCGTGGCAACGCGCGTGCAGACGGAAGCGGCTTGTCCGGGAGCAGGCGAATCTTTTGAGGTTCACGTCTCCAAAAGAGCGTGAGATGACGGTTTTTCACTACTTCACGAGAGAGTGGCGAGCAAATGGCGCAAAACGATTACGAAGCAGTGGACGTGTTGCTGGTCGGGGCCGGCATCATGAGCGCTACGCTAGCGGTACTGCTTAAAGAGCTCGATCCCGGCATCAAGCTGGAGATCGCAGAACTCCGGGAGTCGGGGGCGATCGAAAGCTCCAACCCCTGGAACAACGCAGGTACCGGTCATGCGGGCCTCTGCGAACTGAACTACACGCCCCAGGCGGCCGATGGCTCCATCGACATCAAGAAGGCCGTCAACATCAACGCCCAGTTCGAGGTTTCCAAGCAGTTCTGGGCCTACATGAGCGGCAAGAGCGCGTTCGGCTCGCCCAAGACCTTCATCAATGCTGTCCCGCACCTCTCCTTCGTGCGCGGCGACAAGGACACCGCCTTCCTCAAGAAGCGCTTCGAGCTGCTCAGTCAGCACCACGCCTTCAGCGAGATGGAATACACCGAAGACCGCGCCACCATGGCCAAATGGACGCCGCTGATGATGAAAGGACGCGATGCGTCCGAGAAGATCGCCGCGACCCGCGCCATGAACGGCACCGACGTCAACTTCGGCGCGGTCACCAATCAGCTGCTGCAGTATCTCGAAAGCCTGCAGGGCACTCGCGTCAGCTACTTCCAGAAGGTCACCGACCTCAACCGCACCGACAGCGGCTGGAAAGTCAGCATCAAGAACACCCAGAGCGGCGCCAGTCGCGAAGTATCCGCACGCTTCGTGTTCCTCGGCGCTGGCGGCGGCGCGCTGCCGCTGCTGCAGCTTTCCGGCATTGACGAGGGCAAGGGCTTCGGCGGCTTCCCGGTCAGCGGCCAGTGGCTGCGCTGCGACAACCCCGAAGTGGTCAAGCAGCACCAGGCCAAGGTCTACAGCCAGGCTGAAGTCGGTGCCCCGCCGATGTCCGTGCCGCACCTGGACACCCGCGTGGTCGATGGCAAGAAGTCCCTGCTGTTCGGACCCTATGCCGGTTTCACCACCAAGTTCCTGAAGCACGGTTCCTTCATGGACCTGCCGCTTTCGGTCCGCCCGAGCAACCTCCTGCCGATGCTCTCCGTGGCTCGCGACAACATGGACCTGACTCGCTACCTGATCAAGGAAGTGATGCAGTCCCAGGATCAGCGCCTGGATGCCCTGCGCAAGTTCTACCCGGACCTCGACCCGGCCGACTGGCGCCTGGAAGTGGCCGGCCAGCGCGTGCAGATCATCAAGAAGGACAACAAAAAGGGCGGCGTCCTGCAGTTCGGCACCGAACTGGTCTCCTCCGAAGACGGCAGCATCGCCGCACTGCTGGGTGCTTCCCCGGGTGCTTCGGTGACCGTCTCCATCATGCTCAACCTGATCGAGCGCTGCTTCGCCGAGCAGGCCCGTTCCGAGCAGTGGACGACCAAGCTGAAGGAAATCTTCCCGGCCCGCGAAAAGGCCCTGGAAAGCGACGCGGCCCTGTACCGCGACATCAGCGCCCGTTCCGACGCGGCCCTGGGCCTGACCAGCGTCAACACTGCGACCCAGAGCATCGCCTGAGTCCCAGCGTTGAGCTGAAAGAAACCGCCCTTCGGGGCGGTTTTTTATTGCCTGAGGCAGCGCTTTTTGTGGGAGCGAGCTCTGCTCGCGAACGCTCGTGTCCGTGAATTTTGTCCGCGCCAATGAAAAAGCCCGCTCTACGGAGGGTTTTTGTCAGCGACGTAGAGTGGGGCGGGCGGCGTTCCGCGAGCTTGCGATACCCATCAGCCTTGTCCGCATGGGTATCGCTCCGCTCCACCCATCCTACGGCTCTAGGGCCACCCCTGTGAATTGTGTCCGCGCCCATGAAAAAGCCCGCTCAATGGCGGGCTTTTTCAACAGCGGAAGGGATCAGCCGCGCGCGGCCTTGATCACTTCGATATAGGGCTCGGCCATGCGCTGATCCTGGATCAGGGCGATGAAGTCGTTGCCGTTTTCATCCTTGGCGTTGAGGTCGAAACCGGCCTCGATGAAGAAGCCGACGAAGCGCTCGAAATCGTCGATACGCAGGCCGCGATAGGCCTTGATCAGCTTGTGCAGCGAAGGCGGCGTGGAGTCGGCCGGCTCGACCGAGAGGAACAGCTTGATCGAGTCATCGGAGATTTCTTCGCCAATCACCTGCTTCTTGTCTTTACGCATCGCTCACATCTCTCGGGCCGGGTATCTCGGGGGCGGGCAGTTTACCCCCGCCCGGCCCCCACGCTCAACGCGGGCGTACCGCACCGCTGTGCAGGTCGGCCCAGACATGGCCATTGGGATAGCTGAGGAACTGGCAGTAGACCGGCCCATTGCGCAGCAAGTCGAGTACCGCCGCGTACTGCGCCATCGGGTAGTTCAGGCTGAGGATACGGGTCTGCGGGTCGTAGCTGGGCTTCTTCAGGCTCTTGCCTTCGCCGTCGAACTGGATCACCACCTGTCGCACGTCGGCGCCCTTGCTCAGCGGTTTGCCCTTCAGCCGCACCACAGCGGGCGAGGTGATGGGAATCGGTTGCTGGTTGGACTGGCGCTGGCTACCCAGCACTACCGCGTACTCGGTGATCTGGATCAGCTGTTGCAGCTCAGGCTGTTCCTGGCGCAGCGACAGGTCGTCCGGTGGCAGGAACTGCGCATGCATGGGGGTGTTTTCAGCGGCGCCTGCGGGCAGGCAGAGGATCAGCAGGAGAGCAGCGCCAAAGCGCAGGGGGGCGGACATCGAAAGCTCCAACAGCGAGGGAGCGCAGCACTCTAGCACGGCCCCGGGGCGCTCTGGCATACGACTCAGGTCAGTCCTGCGCGCCGCCGTCCCGCCCTATACTCGGCGGGTTGCCGCGAAGGAGCCGCCATGTCCGCATACCTCCCCCCTGTTTTCGCCGCCCTGCGCCAATCCCTGCGCGAGGGCTACAGCCTGGCGAACCTGCGTGGCGACCTGGCCGCCGGGGTGACCGTCGGCATCATCGCCATCCCCCTGGCCATGGCGCTTGCCATCGCCGTCGGCGTGGCGCCGCAGCATGGTCTCTACACGGTGCTGCTGGCGGCGCCGCTAATCGCCCTCACCGGCGGTTCGCGCTTCAACATTTCCGGCCCCACTGCGGCCTTCGTGGTGATCCTGCTACCCATCACCCAGCAGTTCGGCCTCGGCGGCCTGCTGCTCTGCACGCTGATGGCGGGGCTGATCCTCATTGCCATGGGCCTCGCGCGGCTAGGGCGGCTGATCCAGTTCATCCCCTATCCGGTGACGCTCGGCTTCACCGCCGGCATCGGCATCGTCATCGCCACCCTGCAAATCAAGGATCTGCTCGGCCTGCAGTTGGCCCATACGCCGCAGAACTACGTGGACCAGTTGTACCTGCTGGCCCAGGCGCTGCCGACCACACACCTGGGCGATACCCTGGTGGCCATTGCCTGCTTCGCGGTGCTGGTGATCTGGCCGCGCCTGGTACCCAAGGTACCGGGCCACCTGGTGGCGCTGGCCCTCGGCGCACTGCTCGGCCTGATGCTGGAGGTGCTGGGCCTGCCCGTGGCCACGCTGGGCGAGCGCTTCAGTTATGTGGTCGACGGCGTCAGCCATCCCGGTATCCCACCCTTCCTGCCCACCTTCGCCTGGCCCTGGCAGCTACCGGGGCCGGACGGCCAGCCACTGGGCCTGTCGTTCGAGCTGATCCGCCAGCTGCTGGCACCGGCCTTCGCCATCGCCATGCTCGGCGCCATCGAGTCGCTGCTCTGCGCCGTGGTGGCCGACGGCATGGCAGGCACCCGACACGACCCCAATGCCGAACTGCTCGGGCAGGGCCTGGGCAACCTGGTCGCCCCGCTGTTCGGCGGCATCACCGCCACCGCCGCCATTGCCCGTAGTGCCGCCAACGTACGCGCCGGGGCCCGTTCGCCCATCGCCGCCATCATCCACGCCGGCGTAGTGCTGCTGGCGATGCTGCTGCTCGCACCGCTGTTCAGCTACCTGCCGATGGCGGCCCTGGCGGCGCTGCTGCTGATGGTGGCCTGGAACATGAGCGAGGCACGGCACGTGGTGCACACCCTGCGCATCGCACCGCGCAACGATGTGCTGGTCCTGCTCACCTGCCTGGTGCTGACCGTGCTGTTCGACATGGTGCTGGCGGTGGGGGTCGGCCTGTTGCTGGCGGCCGGCCTGTTCATCAAGCGCATGAGCGACCTGACCGACGCCGCGCCCCTGCCCCGCCACTTCCATGAGGCGCTGAGCGAGCTGCCCGAACAGGTGCTGGCCTACGCCATTCGCGGGCCGCTGTTCTTCGGTGCGGCAGAGAAGGCCCTGAGCGTACTGCGCCGCTTCAACCCGGAAGTGAAGGTGGTGATCGTCGAGATGAGTGCCGTGCCCATGCTGGACATGACGGCGCTGGCGGCACTGGAAAACCTGCTGCACGACTACGGCCGACAGGGCGTCGGCCTGGTGCTGGTGGGTACGTCACCCAGGGTGCGGCTGAAGCTGCGCCGCGCCGGCGTGCATCGGGAGACGGGCCGATTGGCCTACGTAAAAACCCTGGAACAGGCCCGCGCCAAGGCGTTGCGATGGCTGGAGCCTGACGAGTCTCAGTTGAACAGCGAGGTCATCCAGGCCAGGTAATCCGCCACGCCTGCTTCACCCTCGCGGGGTGACCAGGCGGGCAATTCACCTTCGCCCACCGGACGATAAGGGCCCGCCTTGCATTCGAACAGGATGGTGTCCGGTTCCAGCACCACCAGCGCGTGGAAAACCCCCGGTGGCACGTCGACGCCAACGCAGTCACCAGCTGCCACGAGTTCACGCTGGTCGATCACCTTGCCGTCTTCGTCGAAGATCAACAGGCCCAGGCGTCCCTTGATCACCAGCAGGCTTTCCGCCTTGTCGGCGGACAGGTGACGGTGCGGCGGGATGTAGGTTCCGGGTTGCAGCCCCACCGCCATGCGATGGCAGGGCTCTTCCATGGCGTGGAAGTTGTGGTGCTGGCGTTTGCGCGGGCTCGCCGCTGACTTCTCGGCCAGTTCAGCGAACAAGGCCTGATCGAGGAAACGCGGCGAGCTCATGGCTTAGAGTCCCTTGACCGCGAAGATGCCCGCGGCGTTGCGCCAGTAGCCCTTGTAGTCCATGCCGTAGCCGAAGATGTAGCGGTCTTCGCAGGGCAGGCCCACGTAGTTGGCCTTCAGGTCCGGGCGGGCCTTGCGGTCGTGGGTCTTGTCGATCAGCACGGCGGTGTGCACGTTGGCGGCGCCCGCGTGTTTGCAGAAGTCGATGATGGCAGCCAGGGTGTGCCCCTCGTCGAGGATGTCGTCGATGATCAGGACATCGCGGTCGATGAAGGAAATTTCCGGCTTGGCCTTCCAGAACAGCTCGCCGCCGCTGGTTTCATTGCGGTAGCGGGTGGCGTGCAGGTAGGACAGCTCCAGCGGGAAGTCCAGCTTGGGCAGCAGCTTGCCGGCGAAGATCAGGCCGCCGTTCATGACGCAGAAAACCACCGGGTTGCGCTCGGCCAGTTCGCCGTTGATGGCTTCGGCAACCTGGGAAATGGCGGCCTCGACCTGGGCGTCGGTGTACAGGCAATCGGCTTCGGCCCTTACCTGGCGGATGTGTGCGAGATCGGCGGACATGGCAATTCCTCTGGATTCAGCGGGGAACATGCGCAGTTCCCGGTTAAAACTTGAGCAGGTCGTCAAGATAAAAGTCGGCAAAGGTACTCATCCGCCTGCCCCTGAGCAAGCCCCGACGGACGAGCGTCGACCATACTGCAGCAGGCTGCCGCCGCGTGTGACAGTTCCTTGCGTGACCGCGACATCAGTGCCGCGGACCCACCAGTCAGTGCAGCACAGCCTGTAATCAATGGATTAAGCTAACGCAATTTTTTTGCCAGCCCGCCGGAGAACCTTCCCATGCCCATCCGTGAGATCCGCCATCCGCTGATCCGCCACAAGCTCGGCCTGATGCGTCGCGCCGACATCAGCACCAAGAACTTCCGCGAACTGGCACAGGAAGTCGGCGCCCTGCTGACTTACGAAGCGACCAATGACCTGCCCCTGGAAAACTACGAAATCCAGGGCTGGGCCGGCACCGTGCAGGTCGAGAAGATCGCCGGCAAGAAGATCACCGTGGTGCCCATCCTCCGTGCTGGCATCGGCATGCTCGACGGCGTCCTCAGCCTGATCCCCGGCGCCAAGGTCAGCGCCGTGGGCGTAGCCCGCAACGAAGAAACCCTGGAAGCCCACACCTACCTGGAAAAACTGGCGCCGGAGATCGACGAGCGCCTGGCGCTGATCATCGACCCGATGCTCGCCACCGGCGGTTCCATGGTTGCCACCATCGACCTGCTCAAGCGCGCCGGCTGCAAGGAAATCCGCGCCATGGTGCTGGTCGCCGCGCCGGAAGGCATCAAGGTGGTCAACGATGCCCACCCGGACGTGATGATCTTCACTGCGTCCATCGATCAGAAGCTCAACGAGCACGGCTACATCATTCCGGGCCTCGGGGATGCCGGCGACAAGATCTTCGGCACCAAGCAGAAGGAAAACTGATCGATGAGCGACGAATTCAAGGACCCGCTCTGGCGCCAGGTCATCTCCGGCGCGCAGATGCTCTTCGTGGCTTTCGGCGCGCTGGTGCTGATGCCGCTGATCACCGGACTGGACCCGAACGTAGCGCTCTTCACCGCAGGTCTCGGCACCCTGCTTTTCCAACTGGTCACCGGCCGCCAGGTGCCGGTGTTCCTGGCGTCCAGCTTCGCCTTCATCACCCCGATTATCCTCGCCAAGGGCCAGTTCGGCCTGGCCGCGACCATGGGCGGGGTGGTGGCGGCGGGCTTCGTCTACACCTTCCTTGGTCTGGCCGTGAAGATCAAAGGCACCGGCTTCATCGACCGCCTGCTGCCGCCGGTGGTGATCGGCCCGGTGGTGATCTCCATCGGCCTGGCCATGGCCCCCATCGCTGCCAACATGGCCATGGGCAAGGGCGGTGACGGTGCCGAGCTGATCCCCTACGCCACCGCCATGTGGATCTCCATGCCGGCGCTGCTGACCACCTTGGTCGTCGCCGTATTCGGCAAGGGCATCTTCCGCCTGGTGCCGATCATCTCCGGCGTACTCGTCGGCTTTGCCCTGTCGTTCTGGTTCGGCGTGGTGGATACCGCGAAGATCGCCGCCGCCCCCTGGTTGGAACTGCCGAACTTCACCGCCCCCGAGTTCAACCTGCAGGCCATCCTGTTCATCGTCCCGGTGGCGCTGGCTCCGGCCATCGAACACATCGGCGGTGTAATTGCCGTGGGCAGCGTGACCGGCCGCAATTACCTGAAAACGCCCGGCCTGCACCGCACCCTGCTGGGCGACGGCCTGGCCACTTCGGCCGCCGGTCTGTTCGGCGGCCCGCCGAACACCACCTATGCCGAAGTGACCGGCGCGGTAATGCTGACCAAGAACTACAACCCGAAGATCATGACCTGGGCCGCCGCCTTCGCCATCGGCCTGGCCTTCATCGGCAAGTTCGGCGCCATCCTGCAGAGCATCCCGGTTCCGGTCATGGGCGGCATCCTCTGCCTGCTGTTCGGCTCCATCGCCGCGGTCGGCCTGAACACCATGATCCGCCACCAGGTGGACCTGGCCGAAGCCCGCAACCTGGTGATGGTTTCCGTGACCCTGGTATTTGGCATCGGCGGCATGCTGGTGGGCACCGGCACCGGCCAGGACGACTTCGGCCTGAAAGGCATCGCCCTTTGCGCCATCGTCGCGATCGCGCTGAACCTGATCCTTCCGGGGCACCAGACCTGGAAGCATCAAAGCGCGGACGACGCGCCGCATATCTGAGGCCGATCCCCAAAAAGCCCCGCAAATGCGGGCTTTTACATAGCGCTTTGCCGTTCAGGGATTCCCGTAGGATGGGTAGAGCGGAGCGAAACCCATCAAGTCGGAGTGATGGGTTTCGTTCCTCGCGGAACGCCGCCCGACCCATCCTACGTGGAGGGTTGTGCCTCGCGGAGCAGGCTGTCGTCCTGTGACTCCATCCCCCACTGCTGCAACCGCTTGAGGCTTTCACGATAGGGTTTGAGCCCGGCCCACAGCAGCAGCACCGAGCTGGCCACCGCAATGGTGGTAACGATCACCAGCGAATAGCGCAGGGCCTTGTCGTCAGCGAATACATAGTCGGTCACCAAGGCGACTGCGGTGGGACCGAAGCCCAGGCCGATCAGGGTGATGACGAACAGGTAGATGGCCGAAGCCTGGCCGCGCATGGCGTTGGGCATGATCTCCTGGATCGCAGCCGGCGCCACACCGAAGGGCATACTCAGGCAGAACACCGTGGGCGCCATCAGTACCGTGACCCAGAACGAATCGTCCAGCAGCGGAAACAGCACCACCAGCGGCAGCGCGCCCAAAGCGGCGAACAGGCCGACACGCATGTTGGCATCGGTCCGGCCGTGCTTGGCCATCCAGTCCGCCAGGCGCCCGCCGAAGACAATGCCTAGGCAACCGAACACCGCCACCAGGCTGCCGTAGATCACGCCGACCTGACCGGCATCCCAGCCATGTGTGCGGATATAGAAGGTAGGAATCCAGGCTGCACTGCCGTAGCCGGCGAAGGCCAGACCGGCGAAGCCGAAGTTATGGCAGACCACGGTGCGCCGATTGCTGTGCAGGTAACGGCCAACCTCCGCGAGGGGCACCACCACGCCAGCGCCGACGCCGCGTCGTTGCGGCTCCCGCACCGCCAGCATCAGCAGGGTGAAGAGCGCACCAGCGGCGCCGAGGGCCAGGAAGATCAGTTGCCAGGGTCGTACCTCGCCCAGCAACGGCAGATGCACATCGCCCTGCGCCGAGGCGAATTTGATCACCAGTCCGCCCAGCAGGAAGGCCAGCCCGGAGCCGAGATAAACACCCATGGAATAGACGCTGATGGCTGTGGCGCGACGTTCCTTGGGAAAGCTGTCGGCGATCAACGAATAGGCTGCCGGCGACAGCGCCGCCTCGCCCACGCCGACACCGATGCGGCAGAGCAGGAATTGCCAGTAGAGCCTGGCCATGCCACAGGCGGCGGTGGCGGCGCTCCAGAACAGCACCCCCACGGCGATCAGCCCACGCCGGCTACGGGTATCGGCCAGGCGCCCGAGCGGAATGCCGCAGACCGTATAGAAAAGCGCGAAGGAGAGGCCCATCAGCAGGCTCATCTGCGTATCGCTGATGACCAGGTCGCGGCGGATGGGCTCCACCAGCAAGTTGAGAATCTGCCTGTCGATGAAGGACAGCACGTACGCCACCATCAGGATGGCGACGGTGGTCCAGGCACTCAGACTCGAGGGATAGCCGTTGTTCTTGTTCTGCACTGGGCTCTCCTCGGCGCCGCCGGTGCGGCGCACGACGGTGGAAGGGAGATTCCAGCTTAGGTGGCCATGGACAGCCTGAATACCGAGGAAGGCGCCATATAGGCGGGCTGAATGCGATCCGTGCCCTTCGGCTAATGACTACCTCAGGAGGAGATCGTAGGAGCGAGCTCTGCTCGCGATGGAGCACCGGCTCACTCCTACATGGAAGGGCTCAGAGAGGCCGCACCGCGGTTTCGCACAGTTTCACCAGGGCCGACACCCACTGCGGATGGCTGTTCATGCAGGGCACCAGCACCAGCTCCTGGCCACCGGCTTCCTGGAACTGTTCGCTGCCGCGCTGGCCGATCTCCTCCAGGGTCTCGATGCAGTCGGCAACGAAGGCCGGGCACATCACCAGCAGCTTCTTCACGCCCTGCTTCGCCAGTTCATCCAGACGGGTTTCGGTATAGGGCTCGATCCACTTGTCCTTGCCCAGGCGCGACTGGAAGGACACCGACCATTGGCCAGGCTGCAGGCCCGCGCGCTCGGCGAAGGCTTCCGCAGTGCGCTGGCACTGGCTGCGGTAGCAGACCGCAAGGACCTCGTCGCTGACGCCACTGCTGTCCGGAGCACGCAGGTCGTGCTGCGGATCGATGTCCTTCACCAGCTTGCGGATGTGCCGCTCGGGCAGGCCGTGGAAGCTCAGCAGCAGGTGGTCGAAGCCCTGGTCCAGGTAAGGCTTGGCGCTGGCCACCAGGGCTTCCAGGTAATCCGCTTCGGCGAAGAAAGGGGGCAGCACCGATACCTCCAGCTTCAAGCCTTGCTCGCGGATCACCCGGCGAGCTTCTTCGATAGCCGTGGTGGTGGTGCTGTCGGCGAACTGTGGATAAAGCGGCGCCAGGGTCACGCGTTTGACGCCCTGCGCAGCCAACTTGCGCAACGCGCTTTCGATAGAGGGTTGGCCGTAGCGCATCGCCAGCTCCACCGGACCATGGGGCCAATGGGGAGCGATGGCGTCCTGCAACTCACGGCTGAGCACGATCAGCGGCGAGCCCTTCGGCCACCAGATGGACGAATAGGCGTGGGCCGACTGCGCCGGGCGCTTGATCAGGATCAGCGAGACCAGCAGGCGCCGAAGCGGCCAGGGCAGGTCGACCACATAAGGGTCCATGAGGAACTGGTCGAGATAGCTCCGCACATCCTCCACCTTGGTGGAAGCAGGGGAACCCAGGTTGACCAGCAACAGCGCGTGATCAGTCATCAAACATCCTTAGGCTTCAGCAGGTCGCCGAGCGCCATGTCCAGATCGGTGAATGCAAAGGTGAAACCCGCCGCCCTCAGGCGGGACGGCACCGCGCGCTGGCCCCCCAGCAACAGGCCGGACAGCTCGCCCAGCAGCAGACGCAGGACGAAGGCCGGCGCCGGCATGAAGGCCGGTCGCCCCAGCGCGCGCCCAAGGCTGTGGGCGAAGTCGCGGTTGCGGACCGGTTGCGGCGAGCACGCATTATAGGGACCCCGCGCATCGGTCCGCCGCAAGAGAAAATCCATCAGGGCGATTTGATCGTGCAGGTGCACCCAGGGCATCCACTGGCGGCCATTGCCGAGCGGGCCGCCCAGCCCCAGGCGGAAAGGCGGCACCAGGCGTTTGAGGAAACCACCATCGTGCGCCAGCACCAGACCGGTGCGTACCAGCACCACGCGGATGCCAAGGGCTTCGGCACGTTGCGCGGTCTCTTCCCAGGCTACGCAGAGCTGGCTGGCAAAGTCATCGGTGATGGGCGAGGAGTCTTCGGTCAGCTCCCGCTCGCCCCCATCGCCATACCAGCCAACCGCCGAGCCGTTGAGCAGCACCTGCGGCATCTGGTCGCGCTTTCCCAGCCATTCCAGGAGCTGCTCCGTGAGCGTGATGCGACTGCCCCAGAGTTGTGCTTTGCGCTTGTTGCTCCAGGGCCGTTCGGCAATGGGTTCGCCGGCCAGATTGATGACGGCGTCCAGCGGTTCTTCGCCATAGTCGGAAAACTGTCCGATACCACGCACCGTACGACCGCACAGGCTGGCCACGCTCTGCGGCCGGCGACTCAGCACGGTAAGCTGATGCCCATCCGCCAGCCAGCGTTGGCAGAGTGCCCGACCGATCAGACCAGTACCGCCGGTCAGCAATATGTGCATGGCATCCTCCTCGCATGGCGCTAAGTGCGGATATCGCCCTAGTCTGGTTTATGACGTTCCGACGTGCCCCGGATCGGGCCACGCACCGTCAGAAATTCAGAAGTCCGCGATTGGAACCGATCAACCTGTACAGCGCTTGAAAGTTGTACAGGTCTTGTCTAAAGCGTAGCCTGAAGCCATAGGTAACGAGGTAGACCATGACTGCACCTATCGCCATCATCGGTACCGGTATTGCCGGCCTCTCCGCGGCCCAGGCGCTACATGCGGCTGGGCAGAACGTAGAGCTCTTCGACAAGAGCCGCGGCAGTGGCGGACGCATGGCCAGCAAGCGCAGCGACGCCGGTTCCCTGGACCTTGGCGCGCAATACTTCACTGCCCGCGACCGCCGCTTCGCCGAAGTGGTGCAGCAATGGCGCGATCGGGGCTGGGTGGCCGAGTGGTCGCCAAGCCTCTACAACTTCAGCGAAGGTCGCCTGCTGCCCTCCCCTGACGAGCAGATCCGCTGGGTCGGCACGCCCCGCATGAGCGCCATCACCCGCGCCCTGCTCGGCGCCCTGCCGGTGAACTTCGGCTGCCGCATCACTGAAGTCTTCCGTGGCGAGCGCCACTGGGGCCTGCAGGATGCCGAGGGCCTCAGCCACGGTCCGTTCAGCCATGTGATAGTCGCCACCCCGGCGCCCCAGGCCACCGCCCTGCTGGCTGCCGCGCCCAAGCTGGCCGGCGCTGCCGCAAGCGTCGCCATGGACCCCACCTGGGCCGTGGCCATGGGCTTCAGCGAACCGCTGGATACTCGCGTCGAAGGTTGCTTCCTGCAGGACAGCCCGCTGGAGTGGGTCGCTCGCAATCGCTCCAAGCCCGGCCGCGAATCCAGCCTGGATACCTGGGTCCTGCATGCCACCAACGCCTGGAGCAAGCAGCACCTGGACCTGCCCAAGGAGACCGTGATCGAACACCTCCACGGTGCCTTCGCCGAAACCATCGGCTGCGCCGTGCCGGCCCCGAACTTCAGCCTGGCCCATCGCTGGCTCTACGCCCGGCCCAGCCAGGCGCACCAGTGGGGCGCCCTCGCCGATGCCGACCTCGGCCTCTATGCCTGTGGCGATTGGTGCCTGTCCGGTCGGGTGGAAGGTGCCTGGCTCAGTGGCCAGGAGGCTGCCCGTCGCCTGCTGGAGCACCTGTAACCGCTATCCGCCTGGCACGAAATCCCGCTCTCGAAATGGACGGCCCTTTGGCCGTCCATTTGCGTTTAACGCCTCCACTCCAACCTCAGCCGCCCCTCCTGTCCAGAACTTGTACAAGTCATTTGACTTGTACAAGTTTGCCTCTATGATTTCCATAAACCTATACACGAATCGATCGCTGTATAACTCCTGTCCAGGCATCCCTCCATGTTCATGCCGTTCGAGCTGCAGCAGCGCCCCAAACTGGGCATCAGCGCCTGCCTTCTCGGCGACCCTGTGCGCTACAACGGCGGACACAAGGAGTCGCGGCTGTGCAGCCATAGCCTGGCGAATCACTTCGATTTCGTTCCCCTTTGCCCGGAACTGGCCATCGGTCTGGGCGTCCCCCGCGAGCCCATCCGCCTGGTAGGCGAACCGGCCGCCCCACGTGCGATGGGCGGCCCCCAACGCAAGCAGGACCACACAGAGGCATTGGCCGAGCTCGGCGAGATCATGGCCGGGCAGCTCGCCGATATCAGCGGCTACATCTTCATGCAGAAGTCGCCTTCCTGCGGATTGGAACGGGTCAGGGTCTATCAGGCCGACGGCCACGGCATCGACAGTGGCGGCCGGGGTATTTTCGCCCGTGCGTTCTGCGCCCGGCGCCCGGACCTTCCGGTCGAAGAAGACGGCCGTCTCCACGACCCGGTGCTGCGGGAGAACTTCCTCACTCGTGTCTACGCCCATGCGCAGTGGCAGCAGCTGTGCAGCGAGGGCCTGACGTACAAGGCGATCATCGCCTTCCACTCCCGCTACAAGTACCAGCTGATGGCCCACGATCCGCTGCAGTACAAGTCCCTCGGCCGCTTGCTCGGCAGCCTCGGCGAATACCCTGCAGAGGAGATCGGTCCGCGCTACTTCTCGATGCTGATGGCAGCCCTGAAGAAGTGCGCCACCCGCGGCACCCACAGCAATGTGCTGCAGCACCTCAGCGGCTACCTCAAGGCTCACTTAAGCCGCGCCGAGAAGGCAGAACTCCAGCGCCTGATCGAGCAGTACCGCACGGGCGTGATTCCGCTGGTGGTGCCGATCACCCTGCTCAAGCATCACTTCAACGGCCACCCGGATCGCTACATCGCCCAGCAGGCCTACCTGCAGCCACATCCGGAAGAACTCAGTCTGCGCAACGCCCTCTAGCCATGGACACGCCGAACGACACCCCACGGACGAACGACTATCAGGCCGCCATGGGTCGGGGCCTGTTACCTATCCGCGAGGTAGCGCGCCAGACCGGCGTCAATCCGGTGACCCTGCGCGCGTGGGAACGTCGTTACGCTCTGGTGGTGCCACTGCGCACCGGCAAGGGTCACCGCCTTTACAGTCGGGAGGATGTGGCGCGCATCCGCCTGATCCTCGCCTGGCTGGACCGCGGTGTCGCCGTCAGCCAGGTCAAGGCCCTGCTCAAGGACCAGGCAGTGCCCGCCGCTCTCGACGCGTCCCCCTGGGAAGAACAGCGCCAGCACCTCCAGGAAGCCATCGGCAACCTCGCCGAACGTCAGCTCGACGAGCGCTTCAACGCCGCCGTGGCGCTCTATCCACCGCAAACCGTCTACCTCCAGTTGCTGCGCCCCCTGCTGGAAGCCCTGGAGCAGCGCTGGCGTGGTCAATTCGGCGGCCAACTGGAGCGCGTGTTTCTGCACTCCTGGCTACGCACCAAGCTCGGCGCACGGCTCTACCACAACAACCGCCAGCACAGCGGGGCACCGATACT
The DNA here is from genome assembly GCF_029871235.1 of Pseudomonas sp. BN411. Classification (GTDB taxonomy): domain Bacteria; phylum Pseudomonadota; class Gammaproteobacteria; order Pseudomonadales; family Pseudomonadaceae; genus Metapseudomonas. The sequence goes on along the minus strand of NZ_SSOM01000067.1, from coordinate 21,521 downwards.
GTTGATCAACCTCTCGGAGCTGCCCATGGAGCCTGGCCTCTGGCTCACCGCCTGGCTTGCCAGCAGTGCCGACTGTGCAGTGGAAGTCTTCGATTGGCCGATCCCGGCCAGCGAACTAACCCTTGCCGTGGCACGCATCCAGCCACGCGCCCTGCTGCTCTATTCCAGCCAGCCACTCGGCTCCGGCCAGTTACCCCGACTGCTGGCCGGCCACCCCTGCCCTTGCCTGCTGGGCGGCCCCGCCGCGGCCATCCACCAGGCCGAACTCGACTCCGACGCCATCGCGGCCGAAGGCCCGTTGGACGTCCTGCAAGCCCTTTCCGACCTGGGCTTGCTGCACAACGACTGAAGGAACACGCCATGCGCCAACTCATGTGGTTCCGTACCGACCTGCGCGTTCAGGACAACACTGCCCTGCACGCTGCTCTCACCACCGGTCCGACCATCGCCCTCTACCTCATCAGCCCCGGCCAGTGGCGAGCCCATGACGATGCGCCGGCCAAGGTGGACTTCTGGCTACGCAACCTGGCGGAGCTGGCCTGGGCGCTGGATCGGCTGAACGTGCCGTTGCTGATCCGCCAGGCCGATACCTGGGCCGATGCTGCAGAGGTGGTGCGCAATCTCTGCCATGAATTCGATGTCGGTGCGGTGCAGGTCAACGAGGAATATGGCGTCAACGAAACCCGACGCGATCGAGCAGTGGCCGAACGTCTGGCAGCGGACGGCATCGTCCTGCGCAGCCACCTCGACCAGTTGTTCTTCCGCCCCGGCAGCGTGCTGACCCAGTCCGGGAGCTATTTCCAGGTCTACAGCCAGTTCCGCAAGGTCTGCTACCAGCGCCTGCACACCGCCCTGCCAAGCTGCCTGCCGCCGCCCAAGGCGCAGGAGGAGCTGGACATCCCCAGCGACGGACTGCCCGTCGCAGTGGATGGTTTTTCCGTTCCGCCGGAAAGCCTGCGCCAGCTCTGGCCGGCTGGCGAAGAGGCGGCCCTGGAGCGATTGGAGACCTTCGCCCTCGAAGAACTCTGGTGCTATGAAGAACGCCGCGACTTCCCGGCCCAGCCCGGCACCAGCCAGCTCTCGCCCTACCTCGCCGCTGGCGTGCTCTCCCCCCGCCAGTGCCTGCACGCGGCGCTTCGCAACAACCAGGGAGAATTCGATAGCGGCAGCCCGGGCGTTGTCTGCTGGATCAACGAATTGCTCTGGCGCGAGTTCTACAAGCACATCCTGGTCGGATTTCCCCGCGTCTCGCAGCACCGCCCCTTCCGCCGGGAAACGGAAGCCCTGGCCTGGCGCAAGGCCCCGGAGGAACTGGAAGCCTGGCAGCAGGGGCGCACCGGCATCCCCATCGTCGACGCCGCCATGCGCCAGTTGCTGGCCACCGGCTGGATGCATAACCGCCTGCGCATGGTGGTGGCCATGTTCCTCACCAAGAACCTGCTGATCGACTGGCGCGAGGGCGAGCGCTGGTTCATGCGCCACCTCATCGACGGCGACCTCGCGGCGAACAACGGCGGCTGGCAATGGAGTGCGTCCACCGGCACCGATGCGACGCCCTACTTCCGCATCTTCAACCCCATCAGCCAATCGCAGAAGTTCGACCCGGAGGGTCACTTCCTGCGCCACTGGCTGCCGGAACTGGCACATCTGGACCAGCGGGATATCCACAACCCGGCGGGCCTCGGCGGACTGTTCGGTGTGGAGGGCTACCCGGCGCCGCTGGTGGACCTCTCCGCCAGCCGTGAGCGGGCATTGGCGGCCTTCAGGAATCTGGCGGAACGGGAAGTGTGACGAGCCCGCGCGCGTCGATGAGCCTCAATCTGTGGGCAATAAAAAACCGGGCACCTGGCCCGGTTTTCTTGCTGCGGTTTCGCCTCAGAAGGACAGGCGATAGTGCAGGCTGTAGGTCTCGACGCCGTCGTTCGGCTGTTTGATGCCGGCGTTGGAGTAGTGCAGAGCGCGCAGACCGACTTCCTGGTTGGCGAAGCGCAGGCCCAGGCCCAGGCGGTCCTCGAACTGGAAGGAGGTGCTCAGGTCGTTTTCTTCCAGGTCGGTGTCGGAGAACAGCGCCACGCCGATACCGGCTTCGATGTAGGGCTTCACGGTTTCGCCGGCGAATTCGTAAACGAATACCGGGGAGAAGGAAACGCTGTGGTTGCTGGCCGTTTCGTCGCCGTCCCAGTAGCTATAAGCGGCGTCCCAGTAGCCAGTCAGGCGACCCACGTCGCTCTGGAACCAACTGCTGGAGAAATCGAATTGGGTGCCCAGGCGATACACCATGGTGGATTCGCCGGTCTGGCCAATATCCAGGGAAACGTCCGCAGCCTGCGCGGAAACGATCTGACCCAGAGAAATGGCTGCTGCTGCGGCCCAGCAGAAAAGCTTCTTCATGAAAACAATCCTTTTTCTGAAGTGCTGACAGAATTCGTTAATACCTAGCAGCGATTATAGAGAGCTTTTTAATCGGGGAAAGATATCCAGCGGAGCTTTCCGTCAGTTTGGGAACTTGTCCACCCGAGCGGACTCACCCCACAGTACTGGCAGGATTTCCTGCGTCGCCGCCGGATCACCGCTGGACCAGAAACGGCAGGGCTCTGCCGGTCCCTCTGCCAGCAACTCGCCGGCCTCCAGCAAGCGCTGCACTTGGCGCGCTACCGCGGCGCCCGTATCGATCAGGCTGATCGAGTCCGGCACCATCTGGTGCAACAGCGGACGCAGGAAGGGGTAATGGGTGCAGCCAAGGATCAAGGTATCGCAGCCCTCAGCCAGCAAGGGCTGGACATAACCCGAGAGCAGGGAATGCGTCTCCGGCCCCATCAGGTCGCCTGCCTCGATGCGCTCCACCAGGCCCGGGCAGGGCTGGGTGATCACTCGCACATCCCCGGCAAAGCGATCCAGCAACGCTGCGAACTTGGCGCTCTTCAGCGTGCCGGTGGTTGCCAGCACACCCACCACGCCACTGCGGGTGGCGGCGGCAGCAGGCTTGACCGCTGGCTCCATGCCGACGATGGGCAGCTGTGGATAACACTCGCGCAGGTCAGCCACCGCAGCGACCGTAGCGGTGTTGCAGGCCAGCACCAGAGCCTTGGCGCCCCGCTCGAGCAGAAACTCTGCAATGCGGTGGCTGCGTTCGCGGATGAAATCCGCGCTCTTCTCGCCATAGGGAACGTGGCCGCTGTCAGCGACGTAGAGCAGCGACTCGCCGGGCAGCAGGGAGCGGATTTCCCGCAGGACGGAAAGACCGCCGACGCCCGAGTCGAAGACCCCGATCGCGGCGGCTTCAGGCATGCCGCGCTCCGCAGACTTCGCAGGCCGGGTCGCGCTTGACCCGCAGCTCGCGGAAACGACTGCCCAGGGCGTCCACCAGCAGCAGACGGCCCACCATGGGCTCACCAAAGCCGGCGATCAGCTTCAGGGCTTCCAGGGCCTGCAGGCTGCCTACCAAGCCCACCAGCGGGCCGACCACGCCGGCTTCGCTGCAGGTCAGTTCGGCTTCGCTGCCGTGGCCATAGAGGCAGTGGTAGCAGGGGCTGTCGTCACGGCGCGGGTCGAACACGGAAAGCTGGCCTTCGAGGCGGATGGCCGCGCCGGATACCAGCGGCTTGCCAGCTGCCACGCAAGCCGCGTTGACTGCCTCGCGGGTACCGAAGTTGTCGGTGCAATCCAGCACCAGGTCGACCGCTGCTACGGCGGCTGCCAGGGAGTCTTCGTCCAGCGCGCGGGCGTGCGGCACCAGGCGCACGTCAGGGTTCAGTGCCGAAAGGCGCGCCATGGCCGAATCGACCTTGCTCTGCCCGACGCTGTTGCTGTCGTGGACGATCTGCCGCTGCAGGTTGGTCAGGTCGACGGTGTCGAAGTCCGCCAGGTGCAGCTCACCGACGCCGGCTGCGGCCAGATAGAGAGAAACCGGCGAGCCGAGGCCGCCGAGGCCGACGATCAGGACGCGACCCTGCTTCAGGCGCAGCTGGCCGTCGACATCGATCTGCGGCAGCAGGATCTGCCGGCTGTAGCGAAGGAGTTCCTGATCACTCAGCATGGCCATTGCCCCAGGGAGATACGTTCATGACCGCCCAGGTCACAGCGGCTTTCCACCTGCTGGAAGCCCTGGCGTTCCAGCAGATCACGTACGGCCGGGGCCTGGTCGTAGCCATGCTCCAGCAACAGCCAGCCGCCGGGCAACAGATGCCGTGGCGCGTTCTGGATGATCTGCCGGATGTCGTCCAGGCCATCGGCGCCAGCCACCAGCGCACTGGTGGGCTCGAAGCGCACATCGCCCTCGACCAGGTGCGGGTCCTGGGCGCGAATGTACGGGGGATTGCTGACGATCATCGCAAAGCGTTGCCCGCCCAGCGCGGAGAACCAGTGGCTTTCCACGAACCGGGCATTGTTCAGTTTCAGTCGCGCGCGGTTGCGCTCGGCCAATTCCACGGCAGCAGCAATGCGATCGACACCGGTGATCTTCCAGCCCAGGCGCTCACAGGCTAGGGCCAGGGCAATGGCGCCGGTGCCGGTACCCAGGTCGAGCACCTCGGCCGGATTGGCGGGCAGCAGCGCCAAGGCGGTTTCCACCAGCAGTTCGGTGTCCGGGCGCGGGATCAGGGTGTCCGGCGCCACCTCCAGGTCCAGGCTCCAGAAACCCTGGTGACCGAGGATATAAGCCACGGGCTCGCCACTGCGGCGACGATCCAGGTAGCTGGCATAACGCTCGGCCGCTTCGCTGGAAACCACGCGTTCCGGCCAGGTATGCAGGAAGCTGCGCGGCTTGCCTAGGGCGGCGGAGAGCAGTAGTTCGGCGTCCAGGCGCGGGGTGGGCGAGTCCGGCAGGCGGGCTTCGCCGAGGAGGCTGGCGATGATGGTCACGTCAGTCTCCCAGGGCCGCCAGTTGGTCCGCCTGGTATTCGGCGAGCAGCGGCTCGATCACCGCTTCCACGCCACCGGCCATGATGTCGTCCAGCGCGTAGAGGGTGAGGTTGATGCGATGGTCGGTGACCCTGCCCTGCGGATAGTTGTAGGTGCGGATACGCTCGGAGCGGTCGCCGGAGCCCACCAGTAAACGGCGGGTGTCAGACATTTCCTTGTGGGCGGCGGCTTCCTGTTGGTCGTTCAGCTTCGCGGCCAGCCAGGCCAGCGCCTTGGCTCGGTTCTTGTGCTGGGAACGCTCTTCCTGGCACTCGACCACGATGCCCGACGGGATGTGGGTGATACGCACCGCCGAGTCGGTCTTGTTGACGTGCTGGCCGCCAGCGCCGGAAGCGCGGTAGGTATCGACGCGCAGGTCGGCCGGGTTGATCTCGATGGCGGCCTGCTCATCCGGCTCCGGCAGCACGGCAACGGTGCAGGCGGAGGTATGGATGCGGCCCTGGGATTCGGTTTCCGGAACCCGCTGAACCCGGTGCGCGCCGGACTCGAACTTGAGCTTGGCGTAGACGTTATCGCCTTCGACGCGGGCGATCACTTCCTTGTAGCCGCCGTGTTCACCCTCGTTTTCGGAGAGGATCTCGACACGCCAGCCCTGGCGCTCGGCATAACGGGAATACATGCGGAACAGGTCGCCGGAGAAGATTGCCGCCTCGTCGCCACCGGTGCCGGCACGGACTTCCAGGAACACGTTGCGGCCGTCGTTGGGGTCCTTGGGCAGCAACATGCGCTGCAGGCGGTCTTCTAGATCCACCAGTTGTTCGCGGGCCTGGGCCACTTCTTCCTCGGCCATTTCGCGCAGGTCGGGGTCGCTGTCCTTGAGCAGCGCCTGGGCGCCTTCGAGGTCACCCTGGACCTTGCGGAACTCGCGGAACGCGAGGATCACCGGCTCGACCTCGGCGAACTCCTTCGAGTAAGCACGGAACTTGCCCTGGTCACTGATGACTTCGGCGTCGCCGAGCAGGGCGGTAAGTTCCTCGTAGCGGTCCTGGAGGAGGTCGAGCTTGTTCAGCAGGGAAGCTTTCATTGCGAACTTTTATCCGAGCCCTCGTCGAGGGCGAACAGTTCCTGGGCCACGGCAAGCGCGTCGAAGCGGCCGTCGGCGGAGAGTTTCTTCAACTGCACGCTGGGAGCGTGCAGCAGCTTGTTGGTCAGGCCACGGGCCAATTGGGCCAGCACTTCGTCGGCCGAGGTACCGTTCTGCAGCATGCGCTGGGCCTTGGCGACCTCTTCATCACGCAGACGCTCGGCCTGCTGGCGATAGGCACGCAGCACGTCGACTGCCGCCAGTTCGCGCAGGCGCTGCATGAAGTCCTCGACGCCGGCGCCCACCAGCTCTTCGGCGGCCTGGGCCGCGCCCTGGCGGCTCTTGAGGTTTTCCGCGACCACCTCGTGTAGGTCGTCCACGGTATAGAGGTAGACGTCGTCCAACTCGCCCACTTCGGGCTCGATGTCACGCGGGACGGCGATGTCGACCATGAAGATCGGCTTGTGCCGGCGCTGCTTCAGCGCGCGTTCCACCGCACCCTTGCCGAGGATCGGCAGCTGGCTGGCGGTGGAGCTGATCACGATATCGCTGTTGACCAGTTCCTGAGGCATGTCGGCCAGCAGCACGGCGTGGGCACCGAACTCTTCGGCCAGCAGGCTGGCGCGCTCCAGGGTGCGGTTGGCAACCACGATGCGCTTCACGCCCTGCTCATGCAGGTGGCGGGCGACCAGGGTGATGGTTTCGCCGGCGCCGATCAGCAGTGCCTGGCTACGGTGCAAGTCGGAGAAGATCTGCCGGGCCAGGCTGACAGCGGCGAAGGCCACGGAAACCGGGTTCTCGCCGATGGCGGTGTCGGTGCGCACGGTCTTGGCGGTGCTGAAGGTGGCCTGGAACAGGCGACCGAGCAGCGGGCCGACGGTACCGGCCTCGCGAGCCACGGCGTAGGCGGACTTCATCTGACCGAGTATCTGCGGCTCGCCAAGGACCATGGAATCCAGCCCGGAGGCCACCCGCATCATGTGGCGAACGGCGTCATCGTCCTGGTGCACGTACGCGCAGGCGCGCAACTCTTCCAGGCTGAGGTTGTGATAGCCGGCCAGCCAGGCAAGCACTTCATCTGCGCTGGGATGATCCTGCTCCAGATACAACTCGCTGCGGTTGCAGGTGGAGAGGATGGCCGCCTCGCGACTGGGCGTGATGCGACACAGCTGCTGCAAGGCCTCCACCAACTGCTCGGGAGTGAAGGCCACACGTTCGCGGACGTCCACCGAAGCGGTCTTGTGGTTGATACCAAGAGCAATGAAGGCCATGCAGGGTCGCTAATAGAAACGGGAGGGCGCGCAATTGTCCTACTTCACCCGAACGACGACAACCACCGATGATAATTGTCTGGCCGAACAGGTTTTCCCCAGCCGCAGGTTAGGCCCCGCCCCATGTGCTAGCCTGACGGCTTGTGTCATGATGAACCACTCGCTGGTTAGTCGCCTTCCTTCCTATGAATAGATCCCTCGCGTTGCTGACCGCCCTCCTGTTCCTCGGCGGCTGTCAGAGCTTGACCCACAAGTCCCCGGACGGCACCCCGCCGATCGAGGAAGGCAACCAGGCCTCCACGCCCGCCAAGCCTGAGGTCTATGGCTCGTTCAACCGCGAAACCCTCTATGCCCTGCTCGCCGCCGAACTGGCCGGGCAGCGCAACCGCTTCGACATCGCCCTCGGCAACTATGTGCAGCAGGCCAATGCCACTCAGGACCCGGCCGTAGCCGAGCGCGCCTTCCGCATCGCCGAGTACCTGGGCGCCGACCAGGCAGCCCTGGATACCGCGCTGATCTGGGCGAAGAACGCCCCCGACAACCTCGATGCCCAGCGCGCAGCCGCCGTGCAGCTGGCCCGCGCCGGCCGCTATGACGAAGCCATGGCCTATATGGAGAAGGTGCTCCAGGGCCAGGGCGACACCCATTTCGACTTCCTTGCCCTTTCCGCTGCCGAAACCGACGCAGACACCCGCGCCGGCCTGCTGCAGAGTTTCGACCGCCTGCTGGCCAAGCACCCCGACAACAGCCAGCTGGTGTTCGGCAAGGCCGTGCTGTTGCAGCAGGATGGCCGCACCGAAGAAGCCCTCAAGCTGCTCGAAGGGGTGCCCGCCGATGACAAGGAAATTGCTCCGATCCTGCTCCGCGCCCGCCTGCTGCAGGCGCTCAAGCGTGGCGACGAAGCCCTGCCGCTGCTGCAGAAATCCATCAAGCAGCATCCGGACGACAAGCGCCTGCGCCTGACCTACGCCCGCATGCTGGTGGAGCAAGGCCGCCTGGATGAGGCCAAGTCCGAGTTTTCCGGGCTGGTCCAGCAGTTCCCCGATGACGACGATCTGCGCTACTCCCTGGCGCTGGTATGCCTGGAAGGCGAAGCCTGGGACGAAGCCCAGGTCTACCTGGAAGAACTGGTGGACCGTGGAAGCCACGTCGACTCCGCCCACTTCAATCTCGGCCACGTCTACGAAAAGCGCGGCGACAAGGAAAGCGCGCTGATCGAGTACGCCCTGGTCAGCCCCGGCAACGACTACCTGCCGGCGCAGATGCGCCAGGTGGACATCCTCCTGGACAGCGGCCGCGCCGACGAGGCTGAAGCCCGACTGGCCAAGGCCCGCGAAACCCAGCCCGACTATGCCATCCAGCTTTATCTGATCGAAGCCGAGAGCCTGGCCGAGCGTCAGCAGCCGGAACGCGCCTGGAAGGTCGTGCACCAGGGCCTGCAACAGTTCCCGGACGACCTCAACCTGCTATACACCCGCGCCATGTTGGCGGAGAAGCGCAACGACCTGGCCCAACTGGAGAAGGACCTGCGCTTCATCATCGAGCGCGAGCCGGAAAACGCCATGGCGCTGAACGCCCTCGGCTACACCCTGGCCGACCGCACCACGCGCTACGACGAAGCCAAGAAGCTGGTGGAACAGGCCCACAAGCTGAACCCGGATGACCCGGCGATTCTCGACAGCCTCGGCTGGGTCAACTACCGCATGGGTAACCTGCCGGAGGCCGAACGCCTGCTGCGCCAGGCCCTGCAGGAGTTCCCCGACCACGAAGTAGCCGCACACCTGGGCGAAGTGCTGTGGGCCCAGGGCAAGCAGGTCGAAGCCCGCAAGGTCTGGGCCGATGCCCTGCAGAAGCAGCCCGACAGCGCCATCCTCCGAGACACCCTGCAACGCCTGACCGGCTCCGGAAACATCTGATCCATGCGTTTACGTAACTTCCTGGCCGCCGGTGCGCTCGTCCTGCTCACCGGTTGCGCCGCCCTAGCCCCCCACGAAACCCTCGAAGGCCAAGGTAACCAGGCCAGTTGGAACGCCCACAAGACCCAGATCAGCGCCCTCGATGGCTGGCAGATCAGCGGCAAGGTGGGCATCCGGGCCCCCAAGGATTCCGGCAGCGGCACCCTGTTCTGGCTGCAGCGCCAGGACTATTACGACATTCGCCTGTCCGGCCCGCTGGGGCGCGGCGCGGCTCGCCTGACCGGTCGCCCAGGCAAGATCGAACTCGAAGTGGCCAATCAGGGCCGCTATCAGGCCGAAACCCCTGAAGCTCTGCTGGAAGAACAACTCGGCTGGCGCCTGCCGGTTTCCCACCTGCTCTGGTGGGTACGCGGCCTGCCCGCACCGGACAGCCGCAGCCGGCTGACCCTCGACGGCGACAGTCGCCTGGCCCGTCTCGAGCAGGATGGCTGGCAGGTGCAGTACCTGAGCTACGTGGAACAGAACGGCTATGCCCTGCCCGAGCGCATCAAGCTCAGCGGCGAAAACCTTGACGTCACCCTGGTGATCAAGGACTGGCAGCCGCGCCAGCTCGGCCAGTGACATGCAGGACGCGCAACTCATCCTGCCGGCTCCGGCCAAGCTCAACCTGATGCTGCATATCCTCGGCCGTCGCGCCGATGGCTATCACGAGCTGCAAACGCTCTTCCAGTTCCTCGACCACGGCGATGAGCTGGGCTTTTCCGTGCGCCAGGATGGTGAAATCCACCTGCGAACCGACGTGCCGGGCGTTCCCCATGACAGCAACCTGATCGTCCGCGCCGCCCGCAAGCTACAGGCCGAATCCGGTTGCCACCTGGGCGCCGACATCTGGCTCGACAAGCGCCTACCCATGGGCGGCGGCATCGGTGGCGGCAGCTCTGATGCGGCCACCACCCTCCTTGCCCTGGACCATCTGTGGAACCTGGATTGGAGCGAGGATCGCCTGGCCGCGCTGGGCCTCACCCTGGGCGCCGACGTGCCGGTATTCGTGCGCGGTCGTGCGGCCTTCGCGGAAGGGGTGGGCGAGCAGCTGACCCCGGTGGAACTGCCGGAACCCTGGTTCCTCGTCGCAGCGCCGCAAGTCTTTGTCAGCACAGCAGAAGTTTTCTCCGATCCCGAGTTGACACGGGATACTCCGCCCATTAAAGTTCGCAGCCTTCTTGAGGGGGGCGGTCGTAATGACTGCCAGCCGGTGGTCGAGAAGCGTTACCCGGATGTACGTAACGCGCTGATCTTGTTGAATAAATTCACTTCAGCTAGATTGACCGGCACTGGAGCTTGTGTGTTTGGGAGCTTCCCAAACAAAGGCGATGCTGATAAAGTTCGCCGCCAACTTCCGGCCACTCTGCCGAGCTTCGTAGCCCAGGGCCGCAACATCTCCATGTTGCACCGCAAGCTTCAAAGTCTGGCTTGAGAAGGAATGCAAGACTGTCGGTTGTCCGATACAGGGGCGTCGCCAAGCGGTAAGGCAGCAGGTTTTGATCCTGCCATGCGTTGGTTCGAATCCAGCCGCCCCTGCCATTAACCCAACGGGTTATACGCACAACGAAACGAAAGTCCTGCATAGCGAGTTACACACATAGGGGCGTCGCCAAGCGGTAAGGCAGCAGGTTTTGATCCTGCCATGCGTTGGTTCGAATCCAGCCGCCCCTGCCATACACTTGAAAAGCTGTTCAAAAGCCCACGGCCTTTGAACGGCTTTTTGATTCATCAGGTCTACCCTCAGCCGGCAGGTACTGCGCGTGTCCAAGATGATGGTCTTCACGGGGAATGCCAACCCCGATCTGGCGCGTCGCGTCGTACGTCAACTGCATATTCCCCTCGGTGATGCCTCCGTAGGCAAATTCTCCGACGGCGAAATCAGTGCTGAAATCAATGAAAACGTCCGCGGCAAGGACGTCTTCCTGATCCAGCCGACTTGCGCACCGACCAACGATAACCTGATGGAACTGGTGGTGATGGCTGACGCCTTCCGCCGTTCCTCGGCCTCCCGCATCACTGCGGTCATCCCCTACTTCGGCTATGCCCGCCAGGACCGCCGTCCGCGTTCCGCCCGCGTGGCCATCAGCGCCAAGGTAGTGGCTGACATGCTGACCGTCGTCGGCATCGACCGTGTACTCACCGTCGACCTGCACGCCGACCAGATCCAGGGCTTCTTCGACATTCCGGTGGACAACATCTACGGTTCCCCGGTCCTGGTCGACGACATCGAAGACCAGCGCTTCGAAAACCTGATGATCGTTTCCCCGGACATCGGCGGCGTGGTTCGCGCCCGTGCCGTGGCCAAGTCCCTCGGCGTTGACCTTGCGATCATCGACAAGCGTCGTCCGAAGGCCAACCAGTCCGAAGTCATGCACATCATCGGCGATGTCGAAGGCCGCACCTGCGTGCTGGTCGACGACATGGTCGACACCGCTGGCACCCTGGGCCACGCAGCCAAGGCCCTGAAGGACCACGGCGCCGCCAAGGTCTACGCCTACTGCACCCACCCGGTGCTGTCCGGTCGTGCCATCGAGAACATTGAAAACTCCGTGCTGGACGAGCTGGTGGTGACCAACACCATCCCCCTGTCCGCCGCGGCACAAGCCTGCTCGCGTATCCGTCAGCTGGATATCGCGCCGGTTGTGGCTGAAGCGGTTCGCCGCATCAGTAATGAGGAATCGATCAGCGCGATGTTCCGCTAAGCGGCCATCCCTGACGAAACGCGCCCCGCTCAGGCGGGGCTTTTTGCCCAACCGCCCGGATGCTGGTCGCAAGCATTACGGGCGTTTTGGTTATTTTGGAGAACTGTAATGACTGATTTCGCCCTGAATGCCGAAGCGCGTTCCGACCTGGGGAAAGGTGCGAGCCGCCGCCTGCGTCGTAATGCCGACCTGGTTCCCGCCGTTATCTACGGCGGCGAGAAAGCCCCGGTATCCGTAAGCCTGCTGGCCAAAGAGCTGGCCAAGCTGCTGGAAAACGAAGCTGCTTTCAGCCACGTGATCGCCCTGAACGTTGCCGGTGCTACCGAATCCGTTCTGATCAAGGCCCTGCAGCGTCACCCGGCCAAAGGCTTCGTACTGCACGCTGACTTCCAGCGCGTAGTTGCCGGCCAGAAACTGACCGCCCACGTACCCCTGCACTTCATCAACGAAGCTACCTCCGTTGGCGTGAAGCAAGGCGGCGGTGAAGTTTCCCACACCATCGCTGAAGTCGAAGTCTCCTGCCTGCCGAAAGACCTGCCGGAGTTCATCGAAGTCGACCTGGCCAAGGTCGAAGTAGGTCAGACCATTCACCTGTCCGACCTGAACCTGCCGAAAGGCGTCGAGCTGGTGGCCCTGGCCCACGGCAACGACCTGGCAGTTGCCAACATCCATGCTTCCCGCGTGGTGAAGGAAGAAGGCGAAGCCGAGTAATTTCTTACTCTGTATCAGCCTGATAAAGGGCCCCTGTAGTGACTGCCATTCAACTGATCGTCGGCCTGGGTAATCCAGGCCCCGAATACGACCAGACCCGGCATAACGCAGGGGCCCTTTTCGTTGAGCGCCTGGCCGACCGCGAACGCGTCAACCTGAGCCTCGACAAGAAATATTTCGGCCTGGTCGGAAAGTTCTCCCACCAAGGTCGCGACGTTCGTCTGCTGATCCCCACCACCTACATGAACCGCAGCGGCCAGTCCGTAGCGGCGCTGGCTGGGTTCTTCCGCATTCCGCCCGAAGCCATCCTCGTGGCCCACGACGAACTCGACATGCCCCCCGGCGTCGCCAAGCTCAAGACCGGCGGCGGCCACGGCGGCCACAACGGGTTGCGCGACATCATCGCCCAGCTCGGCAACCAGAATTCGTTCCATCGCCTGCGGCTTGGCATCGGCCATCCGGGGCACAGCAGCCTGGTATCCGGTTTCGTACTCAGCCGCGCCCCGCGCAGCGAACAGGAACTGCTCGACACCAGCATTGATTTCGCCCTCGACGTGATGCCTGAACTGCTCGCCGGTGACCTCACCCGCGCCATGCAGAAGCTGCACAGTCGCAAGGCCTGAACCCACTCCGCGCAGAGGCACATACCATGGGATTCAATTGCGGCATCGTCGGCCTGCCCAACGTCGGCAAGTCCACCCTGTTCAACGCCCTGACCAAGTCCGGCATCGCAGCGGAGAACTTCCCCTTCTGCACCATCGAGCCGAACAGCGGCATCGTGCCGATGCCCGACATGCGTCTCAACGCGCTGGCCGAGATCGTCAAACCCGAGCGCGTGATCCCCACCACCATGGAATTCGTCGACATCGCCGGCCTGGTTGCGGGCGCGTCGAAAGGTGAAGGCCTGGGCAACAAATTCCTCGCCAACATCCGCGAAACCGACGCTATCGCCCACGTGGTGCGCTGCTTCGAAGACGAGAACGTCATCCACGTCTCCAACAGCGTCGACCCGAAGCGCGACATCGAGATCATCGACCTCGAACTGATCTTCGCTGACCTCGACAGCTGCGAGAAGCAACTGCAGAAAGTTGCCCGTAACGCCAAGGGCGGCGACAAGGACGCCCTGGCGCAGAAGGCCCTGCTGGAAAAACTCATCCCCCACTTCAGCGAAGGCAAGCCGGCGCGCTCCCTACTGAAGAACCTGGGCGACGACGAAAAGCGCCTGGTTCGCGGCTTCCACCTGCTCACCAGCAAACCGGTGATGTACATCGCCAACGTTGCCGAAGACGGCTTCGACAACAACCCGCACCTGGACGTGGTCCGTGCCATCGCCGAGGAAGAAGGCGCCATCGTGGTTCCGGTGTGCAACAAGATCGAAGCCGAGATCGCCGAACTCGACGACGGCGAAGAGAAGGACATGTTCCTCGAAGCCCTCGGCCTCGAAGAGCCCGGCCTGAACCGCGTGATCCGCGCCGGTTACGACCTGCTCAACCTGCAGACCTACTTCACCGCTGGCGTGAAAGAAGTCCGCGCCTGGACCGTCCGCGTCGGCGCCACCGCCCCACAGGCAGCCGCCGTTATCCACACCGACTTCGAAAAGGGCTTCATCCGCGCCGAAGTGGTCGCCTACGACGACTTCATCCAGTTCAAGGGTGAAAACGGTGCGAAAGAAGCCGGCAAATGGCGCCTGGAAGGCAAGGAATACATCGTCAAGGACGGCGACGTGATGCACTTCCGCTTCAACGTCTGATCCACAAGAAAGCCCCGGACCTCCGGGGCTTTTTCTTTCGTAGGATGGTGTAGAGCGCAGTGAACCCCATCACCTCCCCCTCCCCTATCCCACCGAATACCAACGCGCCCTCCTGAAAAGCCCTCTCACCGCCTAAACGCTTGAAAGATCACAAAATTATCTAAGGAAAGGGGTTGACAGCTCTCCTAGAGATACGGAAAATGCGCGCCACTCGGCTACATAGCTCAGTCGGTTAGAGCGCAGCATTCATAATGCTGATGTCCCAGGTTCAAGTCCCGGTGTAGCCACCATACAAAACAAAGGGTTAGCGAAAGCTAGCCCTTTGTGCTTTCTGGGGTAGTGACTACGAGGTTACTGCTCCCTGCCTACCTCTCCCCCAACCGCCCTACTGGTGCTCGTGGGGAACGCCATCGCTATTCGCTAGTCATCACCACAAGCCCAACTCGCGCAATGCTTCGTCATGGCCATCGACGAGTGGACAAGGATCCGCTGCGGACCAAGACGATGAAGTAAATTGCTTGCTGGCAGTCGCCTATCCTCACTATTCCCTCTGGCTGATTTCAGGAAGAATCGCCCCTGAACAGGCATCGAAACTTCGACCTTTGCCGGTCGGACCCTGCTTCATACAGTGGCGCAGGTGATAGCAACCAGTAATGCATGCACCGGTTCCTGAGCCTCACAATTCGCCCATACGGACAGATGAGAAAGTGAAAGACGACTTCGAAAGCATTCGAGCAGAACGCGAAACTCCGCCTCACCGCGTGGCCCCCACCAGAAACTACGCGGGACTCTGGAAGCAGATCGCGCTGGGTATCATCGTCGGTTACACCGTGCTTGGCATCGTGAGCACGATTGGCTGGTTTATCTTCCTCAAGCTCAGCATGGGCAGTTTGCAGATCGCTATTCCCTGAGTGGGAGATGTAGACCGCTCTACCGAAAGTCCGAACCCTCCGTACGAAACCGCTGAACTCCACCTTCTCCCGTAGCACACCTTTCCGCTCCGTGGTCCCCTTCCCCGGTCATCCATGCGAGGCAATCCACATGCAGATTCATGTTGGCGAACGCAGGGAAGGTGACGTGCTTACGCTGAGGGTGCTGGAAGGAGTCTGCGAATCAGTGTTGATGGAGATGTTGAAGGCGGAGGGGATCGAGATCGTGGTTGGGCCGATTGTGAATGGCTCGGCGCGGCTCGAGGTTCGGGCGCCCAAAAGGATGTTGTTCCTGGTGGAGAAGGCTCTACCGGGGCCGCCGGAGATTGATTCCGGGTGAATGTGGAAACCCCGCTTTGGCGGGGTTTTCTTTTTATGGGGGGCGGGAGATCGGTGCCTGGGGTGGAACTCCCCCTCCCTGAAGACGAGAGGGGGAGCAAAAGCCCTAAAGCGCAGCCAGGATGCCCTGCCCCACTACCTGGGTTGTCTCGAAGCCGAAGTCGGCCTTGCCTTCTTCCCGCAGGAAGTTTTCCACAGCGGTTTCCAGGCGTTTAGCGAGCGCGGGCTTCTGCCAGTGGTAGCGCAGCAGCAGGGCCACGCTGAGGATCGCGGCAATGGGGTTGGCGCGGCCGCTGCCGGCGATGTCGGGGGCGCTGCCGTGGACGGGTTCGGCCAGGGCCATGTGGTTGCCCCAGTTGAGGGAAGGCGCCAGGCCGAGGCCACCGCTCCAGTGGCAGGCGAGGTCGGAAAGGATGTCGCCGAAGAGGTTGGTAGTCACGATCAGGTCGAAAGCTTCGGGTTGTTCCACCAGTTGCAGGGCAGCGAGATCCACCAGGCGTTCGTCGATTACGGCGGCCCAGCCTTCCCCTTCCAGCACTTCGCGGCAGGTGTCGCGGAACAGGCCGCAGGTCACGGGTAGGACGTTGGCCTTGTGGACCAGGGTGATGCGCCGAGCCTTGCGTGCCTTGGCCACTTCCAGCGTGCGGCGGGCAAGGGCCTCGCAGGCATCACGACTGATGACCCGTTCGGCAATGGCGACGCCTTCGGATTCCCAGTGCTCGCGGCCGCTGTAGAGGCCTTCGCTGTTCTCACGCAGGATCATCAGATCCACCCCGGACCGGTGCGACACGCAAGGCCAGCTGCGCACCGGGCGCAGGTTGGTGTTGAGCTGGAGAACCTGGCGCAGTTGCAGGATAGCGCTGCGATAGCCGGGCACACGCTGGCCGGTGGGAGAGGAAACGGCGCCGAAGATGCCCGCCCCGCTGTCGCGCAGGGCCTGGAAGGTGGTTTCGGGCACGGCACTGCCGGTGCGCTGGAAACAGTCCCAGCCAGCCTCGGCTTCCACCGTTTTCAGGTCGGGCAGGAGTTTCTCCAGGGCCTCGACTGCCACCGGCACTACTTCGCGGCCGATGCCGTCCCCGGGGATGACAACTAGCGTGTGCATGGGCTCACCTCAATGAGGGGCGCGTCGCCAACAGCAGGCCGGCGAAGATCATCGCCCCACCCAACCAATGGTAGGCCTGCAATCCCTCGCCCAACAGCAGATAACCGAGCAGCGCGGTGAACACCGGCATCAGGTAGTTGGTGAGCACGGCCTTGGCCACACCCAGCACGCGGATGCCCTGGTTCCACAACAGGTAGGCCAGGAGAGAGGCGCAAAGCCCGGTGTAGCCGATGGCAGCAAAGTTCTCAGTGGACAGCTCGAAGCGCTGCCCACTGGCCAGTTCCAGCAGATAGAACGGCAGCAGCATGGGCACGCCGCACGCCACCAGCGCGCCCAGCAGCACCAGCGGCGGCAGCTTGAAGTAGCTATTCCAGCGACGCAGCAGCAGGGTGTAGAGCGCCCAGTCGACCACGGCAAGCAGCATGATCAGGTCACCCGGGTTGAACGACAGCGCGGCCAGTTGCGCCAACTGCCCCTGGGCGATCAGCACCAGCAGGCCGCAGGTCGCTACCGCCATGCCAAGCCAGGCGCGCCGGGGCGGCCACTCATTGAGCAGTACGCCGGCCCCAATGAAGGTGGCCAGCGGCAGACAGGTGTTGAGCAGGGTGAGGTTGATGGCCACCGTGGTACGCGCGGCGAAGTAGAGCAGCACGCTGTAGGTACTGATCCCCAGGGCAGCCACCACCAACAGGCGCCAGCCGGCGTAACGCAGCGCACTGCGATGTTCCCACATGGGACGGGCAACGAAGGGCAGGAGGATGACCAGCGCCAGGGTCCAGCGCCAGAACGCTAGCGTGAAGGGTGGAATGGCATCGTGGAAGGCGCGGGCCACAAGGGCGTTTCCGGCCCAGAAAACGCTGGCCACAAGCAGGCCTAGCCAGGCCAGGGTAACGGCCCGGCTGTTGGGATTTGACATGGTTCAGCTCTGTCCGAGTGGGCGCAGGCGGTACTGCGGCGGCAATTGTTCCATGCCGCTGACGGTGACGTTGAGGTTCTTCCAGATGCCGTCCTTGATGCCGTAGATGCAGCCGTGGACGGACAGTTCCTGGCCACGGTGCCAGGCGTTCTGGACGATGGTGGTGTGGCTGACATTGGCCACCTGCTGGATAACGTTCAGCTCGCACAGGCGATCGACGCGCTCTTCGTCGGTGGCGAAGGTAGCCAGGTGCTCGCGCTGGTCGTAGTAGAGGTCGCGGATGGTCCGCAGCCAGCCGTCGATCAGGCCGTACTGGGTGTCGCGCATGGCAGCGCGGACGCCGCCGCAGCCGTAATGGCCGGTGACGAGGATGTGGCGCACCTTGAGCACATCCACCGCGTACTGGATGACCGACAGGCAATTGAGGTCGGTGTGCAGCACCACGTTAGCCACGTTGCGGTGGACGAAGAGGTCACCGGGCAGCATGCCGACGATTTCGTTGGCCGGCACGCGAGCGTCGGAGCAGCCGATCCAGAGGTATTCCGGCACCTGCTGCTTGGCCAGCTTGGCGAAGAAGTCCGGGTCTTGCTGCTTGATCTTCTCGGCCCAGCGGGCGTTGTTGTCGATCAACTGTTGCAGGTCGCTCATGCGTCTTCTCCTCTCGTGGCTGGCGGCACCTTACGGAGCGCCGGGAGCTTTGGCAATGGCCTGCGCGGGGTTCAGTCGATCAGCGTGCAGGCCATGACCAGGGCGTCTTCGCGGCCACCCACGGCGGGGTAGTAATCGCGGCGACGGCCGATTTCGTTGAAGCCGTAACGCTCGTACAGGCGGTAGGCGGACTGGTTGCTGGCGCGCACTTCAAGGAAGCATTCACCTGCTTTCAGCTCCATGGCGCGTTCCATCAAATGCTCCAGTAGGCGCAGACCCAGGCCTCGGCCCTGGCTTTCCGGCTTGACGGTGATGTTCAGCAGGTGCGCCTCGTCGATGATGACGTTGATCACGCCATGGCCGACCTGCTGGTCGCCTTCGAACATCAGCCAGCAATCGTAGGACTTGAGGCTGTCGGTGAAGATGCCGCGCGTCCAGGGGTGGCTGAAGGCGGCATATTCGATTTTCAGGACGGCATCGAGGTCCGCCTCGGTCATCGGGCGGAAGGAAACGGCATCGGTCATTCAGTGTGCTTCCAGCGGCGCATCACTCGGCGCATGGCTTGCCAGAGTTCGCTCTTGCGCTCGGGCTCGTCCATCAGCAGTTCAAGGCCCGGCAGGGCCCAGGCGGCGCCGAGGCCTTCGACCTGGAGTTCGCGATTGAAAGCGGCGGCATCGGCTTCACCGGCGAAGCGCACCGCCGGCAGGCCCACGAGCCAGAGGCAGGCGCAGTCGCGCTGCTCTTCCATTCGCATACCGACGAAGCCCTGGACGAAGTCGCGGGCGGCGTCGGGGCCCTGGTCCATATTGCCGCGGCTGAGCAGCGGCCAGCGCACCGGCTCGCCGAGTATCTGCGGGCTGTCCGGCAGGCCGGCGGCGCGCAGCAAATCCTTCAGCAGCAGGTAGGCCGGGTCGCGGCTCTGAAAGGGTTCTCCGGTGGGCAGTTCCACCAGCAGCAGGCAGTTGCCGGCACGCAGCAGCTGCAGGGAGAAGCGCGGCGGGGGCAGCACTTCCACCTTGGCCGGGGCGGTTTCGGGCTCGGCTGCAGCTTCGGGTTCGGGTTGCACGGCCGGGCGCGGGGTGCTGCCAGGGCGCGGAATCTCGATCCTGGCGCGCACCGACGTCGCCGCCGGACGGGCCTCGGCGGCTGGCGCTTCGGGGGTTACGTCGGCGACTGGCGCGGGGGCATCCTCAAGGAGGACTTCCGGGGCCAGCGCCAGCAATTCGGGGTTGGAGGGCGCGGCAAAGGGCAATGCCGTGCGAGGTAGCCAGGTGGCTACCTGCATGGCATCGAGATACGCGCGACGACGGTGTTCTGTGATCAAACGTCAGCAACCTGTGGATGAGCCTTGCGCACGCCTGCCTGCATCAGGTTCAGCGCGTTGAGGTAGGCCTTTGCGGAGGCGACAACTATATCGGTATCCGCACCGTTTCCGTTGACGATTCGTCCGGCTTTTTCCAGGCGGACGGTAACTTCACCCTGGGAATCGGTGCCCTGGGTGATGGCGTTGACCGAGTAGAGCTGCAGGCTCGACTCGGACGTGGCCAGGCTTTCGATGGCCTTGAAGGTGGCGTCCACCGGGCCGGAGCCTTCGGCACTGGAGCCCTGCTCCACGCCGTCGATGGACAGCACGAGCTTGGCATGGGGCACTTCGCCGGTCTTGGACGCGACCTCCAGGTAGACCAGCTTGAAGTGTTCCGGGGCTTCCTCGCCCAGGGTGTCGGAGACCAGCGCCTGCAGGTCTTCATCGAAGATCTCGTGCTTCTTGTCCGCCAGCTCCTTGAAGCGAGCGAAGGCGGCATTCAGGTCGGCCTCACTGCCCAGCGCAATGCCCAGCTCCTCCAGACGGGTGCGGAAGGCATTACGCCCCGAGTGCTTGCCCAGCACCATCTTGTTGGTGTGCCAACCGACGGACTGGGCGGACATGATCTCGTAGGTCTCGCGGTGCTTGAGCACGCCGTCCTGGTGGATACCCGATTCATGGGCGAAGGCGTTGGCGCCGACGATGGCCTTGTTCGGCTGCACCGGGAAGCCGGTGATGCCGGAGACCATGCGCGACGTGCTGAGGATGTGCGGGGTGTCGATGTTGGTGTAGACGCCGAGCACGTCCTGGCGGGTCTTGATGGCCATGACGATCTCTTCCAGCGCAGCGTTGCCGGCACGCTCGCCCAGGCCGTTGATGGTGCATTCCACCTGGCGCGCGCCGACGGCGACCGCCGCCAGGGAGTTGGCCACCGCCAGCCCCAGGTCGTTGTGGCAGTGCACCGAAAACACCGCCTTGTCGGCATTGGGGATGCGCTGCAGCAGCTGGCGCATGGTGTCCGCGTACTGGTGCGGAATGGCGTAGCCAACGGTGTCAGGGATGTTGATGGTGCGGGCACCAGCATCGATGGCGGCTTCGATGATGCGGCAGAGGAAGTCGATCTCGGAGCGGCCGGCATCTTCGCAGGAGAACTCCACGTCAGCGCAGAGGTTGCGCGCACGCTTCACCGCGCGAATGGCCTGTTCCACCACCTGGTCGGGCTCCATGCGCAGCTTGTACTGCATGTGGATGGGGCTGGTGGCGATGAAGGTGTGGATGCGTCCGGAGTTGGCCCCAGCCAGCGCCTCGGCGGCGCGGTCGATGTCAGCGTCCACCGCGCGGGACAGGCTGCATACGGTGCTGTCCTTGATGCTGTCAGCAATGGCCCTAACCGCCTCGAAGTCACCGGGGCTGGCAATGGCGAAGCCTGCCTCGATCACATCCACCCGCATCCGTTCCAGGGCCTTGGCGATGCGCAGCTTCTCTTCCTTGGTCATGGAAGCGCCGGGGCTCTGCTCGCCGTCCCGCAGGGTGGTATCGAAGATGATGACGCGATCTTGGCTGCTCATGGCTCGCTCCTCACGGCCCCACCGTGCGTGCGGCCGGGGCTCTGGCTGATGGTGCCGGACTGCTTGTGGCGACGGCTCCAGATCAGGGAATTGTGGCGTGAAAAGCGGTGGGCGGAAAGGTCGGTGGGCGGGTGGTAGATAGGGGCCAGAGAAACACTGTAGGGGCGAATTCATTCGCCAAGGGCGGCGCAGCTGCCCCAACCGACCATGCTGGGCAGCCCTTCGGCCTGCTTCGCGAATGAATTCGCCCCCACAAGAAAAGATCCGCTCCCGGAAATCCTGGTGGGGGCGACTTTAGTCGCTGAGGGGCCGTAGCGGCCCCACGACAGCCACAGGCCGAACCTTCGGTCCGGTCAGCGAATGAATTCGCCCCCACA
>NZ_SSOM01000066.1:58514-117139 GCF_029871235.1 Pseudomonas sp. BN411 | reverse complement strand
CTCTTGCTTGGGCGCAGCTTAACGCCCTATCGGGGTGTCCAGAATCATTAGGCCACTTCAAAGGCAGCCTTTCGGCCTGCTCAGCGATTGAAATCGCCCCCACAGGTTTTCCGCCTGACCTGGTAGCCCGGATGCAATCCGGGAAACCCTGCCGCTGTCCCTGGATTCGATCCGGGCTACGACTCTTTCATGTGGGGGCGAATTCATTCGCTGAGGGCAACGCAGTTGCCTCCACGGCTCAGTAAGGCAGCCCTTCGGCCCGCCCAGCGATTGAAATCGCCCCCACAGGTTTTCCGCCCGCCCCGGTAGCCCGGATGCAATCCGGGAAATCCCCGCCAGCGGATTGCCAGTGGATGTTGAGCTCGCAGGTGAGTTGGGCCTGGGGTTGGACGATGCACTGCTATTTACTATGATTAATTTTGAATCGCTTATGCGCGGATCTGCACGAAACGCATCGCCGATGGCCGCCCAACATTCGTTTGCAGCACAGGAATGATCATCATGGCCTCTTCTGCCAAAACCCGATCTGTCACCGCTCACGTTCCCGTCGAATTGGCCGAACGGGTCGATGAGGTTGCCGAGCGCCTGGAGCGCTCCAGGAACTGGATCGTCAAGCAGGCCTTGTCTGCCTGGCTCGACCAGGAAGAAGAGCGCAGCCGCTTGACCCGCGAGGCTCTGGCCGATGTGGATGCCGGCCGCGTGATCGACCATCAGGCCGTCCAGGCCTGGGCAGATAGCCTGAGCACCGACACGCCGCTGCCGGTGCCGCGCTGATGGAGTTGAAGTGGACGAGCAAGGCTCTGTCCGATCTGGCCCGCCTCTACGAGTTCCTATCGGTGGTGAACCCGCCCGCAGCGGCCCGCACGGTACAGCAGTTGGCGGCCGCGCCAACCACCCTGCTGGCCAACCCGCGCATCGGCGAACGGCTGGAAGAGTTCGCGCCGCGTGACGTGCGGCGGATTCTGGTGGGGCACTATGAGATGCGCTACGAGATCGCGGACTCCACCCTCTACCTGCTGCGCCTGTGGCACACCCGCGAGGATCGCTGATATCCCGGTGGTCCGAATTGCATCTGATGGGCTACGACTCTTTCATGTGGGGGCGAATTCATTCGCTGAGGGCAACGCAGTTGCCCCCTCATGTCTCGCAGGGCAGCCCTTCGGCCTGCTTGGCGATTGAAATCGCCCCCACAGGTTTTCCGCCTGACCTGGTAGCCCGGATGCAATCCGGGAAAACCCTGCCGCTGTCCCTGGATTCGATCCGGGCTACGACTCTTTCATGTGGGGGCGAATTCATTCGCTGAGGGCAACGCAGTTGCCCCCAAGGCTCAGTAGGGCAGCCCTGCGGCCGGCATCGCGATTGAAATCGCCCCCACAAGGTTTCCGCCTGACCTGGTAGCCCGGATGCAATCCGGGAAGGCGGGTCACCCCGACTCCCTTCACCCCCGCATCCGCGCGGCAACGGCCCTGGCCGGCACTCTCCGGCTTGCCAGTTAGACGCGTCCTACGACTTGCCGGGGCGCTGGTCCATGGAACTGCGATTTGCCCCTGGGATAAGGTTTTCGCCCCGTGGCAATCAGGAAACGACGCCACTTTCCAGCACTCCTGCCAAGGATGGCTTTCCATGGATCACCCACGTCCTGACGCACCTCGCCCGCAAGCCATGCCTTGGGGGCGGCCACCTTCCCGGGTCGTTCCGGCAAGCCGTCGTCATCCACCGCGTTGAACTCATCCAGAGGTCCCATGCTGCGCATTCCAGTCCTGTCGATCATGCTCGCCGCCGCACTGTTCGGCCCCCTTGCCGAGGCCGCTCTGGTCATCACCGGCACCCGCATCATCTACCCCGCCGAGCGGGAAGAGGTCACGGTCCAGATCAAGAACAACAGCACGACCCCGGTGCTGGCACAGGCCTGGATCGACGAGGGTGACGAGAACAGCACCGCGGCCAAGGCCAAGAGCCCCTTCCTGCTGACCCCGCCGGTGTTCCGCGTCAACCCGGGCAAGGGCCAGAGCGTGCGCCTGCGACTGCTGGCCAAGGCCCTGCCGCAGGACCGTGAGTCCCTCTACTGGTTCAACGTGCTGGAACTGCCGCCCAAGCCCAGCGAGGAAGAGCTGGACGGTCGGAACATGCTGCAACTGGCCTTCCGTACCCGCATCAAGCTGTTCTACCGCCCTGCGGGGCTGAGCGGCGTGGAGGAGGCGCCCAAACAGGTGAGCTGGCGGCTGGTCGAGGCCGACGGGGGCAGGGGCTTGGCCCTGGAAGGGCACAACCCCTCGCGCTTCCACGTTTCCTTCAGCGAGGTGGCGCTGGCCGGCCAGGCACGCACCGCCTTGGGCGGCGGCATGCTGGCGCCCGGCGAAACCCAGCGTTTTCCCTTGCCGGCCGGTGCGCCGCGCCCGGCGGCCGACGCCAAGGTCGAGTACACGATCATCAACGATTTCGGAGGCGGCGTGCCGATCACCCTGCCGCTCGGACGCTGACCTCTGGAGCCGATCATGGATGGTCGCCGCTTCCCCCTGGCCCCACTCAGCGCAGCGGTGCTGGGCGGCCTGGCCCTGCTGCCGGGCAATGTTTCCCTGGCTGAAGGCAAGACCCCGGCCAGGGTCATCTTCAACGACGTCTTCCTGGCCCCGGACGAGCGCACCTTCGATGTCAGTCTGTTCGAGGAGGAGAATCCGCTGGTCCCCGGCGACTATCGCGCCGACATCACCCTCAACGGCCAACTGACGCTGCGACGTGATGTGCGCGTCGCCCGCAATGCCCAGGGCGCGCCCATCGTCTGCGTCGACCGCGAGATGCTCGACCTGGTCGGCGTGGACCTCGACCTGCTGGATGACGCGGCGCGCCGGCTCCTGGAGGAAACCAGCCCCTGCACCGACCTGGCGGCCCTGATCGAGAACGCCAGGGCCAGCTTCGACATGGCGGCCCTTCGCCTGGAATTGAGCGTTCCCCAGGCCAGCCTGCGGCGCAACGCGCGCGGCTACGTGAGCCCGGAGCTGTGGGACCGTGGCGTCACCGCCGGGGTGCTCGGCTACAACCTCAGCGCTACCCGCTCGCAGACCCGCTCCGGCAATTCCGACTCGCTCTACACCGGGCTCGACGCCGGCATCAACCTGGGCGACTGGCGCCTGCGCCACAACGGCTCGCTGAGCTGGCAGGACGGCAGGTCGCGCGAGTACCAGGCGCTGAATACCTACCTGCAGCGCGACATCACCGCGCTGGAAAGCCAGCTGACCCTGGGCGAGACTTCCAGCAGCGGCGAGCTCTTCGACAGCATCCCGTTCACCGGCGTGCAACTGGCCAGCGACGACCGCATGAAGCCCCACACCCAGCGCGGCTATGCGCCGATGATCCAGGGCATCGCCCGCACCAACGCGCGGGTGCAGGTGCGCCAGTTCGGCAACCTGCTGCTGGAAACCACCGTGGCGCCCGGCGCTTTCATCATCGATGACCTCAACGCCATGGGCTACGGCGGCGACCTGGACGTCACCGTCATCGAGGCCGACGGCAGCGAACAGCACTTCTCCGTGCCCTACGCCTCGGTAGCCCAGCTGCTGCGCCCCGGTGCGCGTCGCTACAACCTCGCCGCCGGCAGGCTGCGCAACGACAGCCTCAAGGACGAACCCTACTTCCTCCAGGGCACCCTGCAGCAGGGCCTCAGCAACCTGGTCACTGCATACGGCGGCGCCCAGGCCAGCGAAGACTACATGGCGGTGATGGCCGGCTCGGCCTACAGCACCAGCGTGGGGGCGCTGGCCATCGACCTGACAGAGGCCCAGGCGCGTCTGCCCAGCGGTGATCACAACGGCCAGAGCCTGCGCCTGACCTACAACAAGAACCTGGTGCAGAGCGGTACCAACATCGCCATCGCCGCCTACCGTTTCTCCACCGAGAACTACATGGACCTGAACACCGCCGCCCAACTGCGCGATGCGGAGCAGCATGGCTCTCTCGACAGGAGTGCCGGCCGGCTGCGCAGCCGCCTGTCCGCCACGGTCAGCCAGGAACTCGGCGACTGGGGACGGGTGACCTTCAACGGCATCTCCCAGAACTACTGGAACCGCTCCGGCAACGACCTGCAGTACCAGTTCAGTTACGCCCGCCAGGTGCGTAGCATAGGCCTGGCCGTCTCTGGCACCCGCAGCGAGAGCAAGGGCCAGGCCGCCGACAACAACCTGCTGATCAGCCTGAGCATGCCCCTGGACTTCGGCAGGAGCAGCAGCCGCCAATACCTCTCCGCCGGCTACAGCCGCGGCAGCGACGGCCGCCACAACGAGCGCGCCTCCCTCAGCGGCATCGCCGGCGAGGACAGCGAGTACAGCTATAGCGTCTCGGCCTCGCGCGACAGCAGCACTCGCACCGTCAGCCCCTCGGTCAGCGGCCGCTACGCCGGCCCCTATGCCAGTGCCAGTGGCAGCATGAGCCAGGGCAAGGGTTACAAGAGCGCTTCCCTCGGCCTGAACGGCAGCATCGTCGCCCACCCCATGGGTGTGACTTTCGGCCAGCAGAGCGGCGAGACCATGGCCGTGGTAGTGGCCCCAGGAGCCGGCGGCGCGCGGCTGTCGGGCCGCTCCAACCTGCGCCTGGACCGCTCCGGCCAGGCGCTGCTGCCCTACCTGCAGCCCTACGAGATGAACACCGTCGGCATCGACCCTCGTGGCAGCTCGCTGAACGTGGAACTGGCCGAAACCAGCCGCCAGGTGGCGCCCCGTGCCGGCGCCGTGGTGCTGTTGGAATACGAGACCAGCCGCGGCCGCGCCGTGCTGCTGCGCGCCACCCTGGGCGACGGCACGCCGGTGCCCTTCGGCGCCAACGTGCTGGACTCCGCCGGGAAGGACCTGGGCCTGGTCGGCCAGGACGGCCAGCTCTACGCCCGCGTCCAGGAAGACGCGACCTACGCCGAGGTGCGCTGGGGGCAGGGCGGCGAACAGCAATGCCGGGTGACCCTGCCCGATGCCGCCAACGACCTGGACATGCAGGAGGTCCTGTGCGCCCGCTGAACCTGACCAACGAGGCCCGCCGCCGGACCCGCAAAGAGAACCCGTTGCCCTACCGCTTGATTGCCGCCCAGTGCCTTTGCCTGCTGGGCATGCAGCAGCAGGCCCGGGCCAAGATCTGCGCCAGCATTCTCGCCCGGGCGGAGTAACCGCAGGGGCGGAATATCACGGCAGCCGTCCCCATGACGGTCGTTACGGCTGGCGCCTTAAACTGGAGGACGCAGATCAGCTATCACACTATCAGTCTTCCCAATGTGAGGGTTCCCGACGATGCGCCGGAGCCGATCCCCCTGGCCTTGTGCAGCAGGACCAAGGGGTGGGCCTGGGGGAGCATCCGGCGAGCAGCTTGAAGCATGGAGGAGACGCCACTCCCTGGGTCGAATTCGCCCTGCGGTACAGCAACCGCCAGCCTTTTTACGGGGCGCTAGGAGCCGGCGATCTCTTCAATGGCGACATGATCGATCAGGAAAAATTTCCCAACTGGATTTCGGTCCGTGCGCAGGACGAGTTCATGAGTTGGGTAGGGGATGGCGGTGCCGTCCGCGTGCGGCTGGATGACGCAAAAGCATCGTCTTTTCGGTTGGACCCTCTCTTGATCCAATTGCAAATGCGGGACGCGTACTACAACTGGAAGCTCTTTGGGGGTGTCTCCCCCGATGACCGCAAGACCGAATACAGCCTCCCCATGCGGGCGCGTTATTTCCGGCAGGAGAACGACCTCATCGAGCCCCTGGACCTAGTCTTTCCCGGGCGCCGGGTTCCTGGCCTTCAACCAGCCCATGCGCAGGTGCAGTTGCGCGGCGAAGGCACGCGCGGCGAGTTCCTCCTGGAACGTCAGACTGCGATGCCCAAGGCGTACACGCCAGAAGATACGACCGCTTTTCTCGAAGGGCTCAATCCGCACTTCATCCATGTTTCTCCAGGTCTCCCGTGCGTTTGGCCGGGCGGTCGCGGGTCTTCAGCAGCGACAGCAGCACACCACCGGCAAGTAGACCGAAGGTTACGCCAAGGGACAGCAGCGGGGGAATCTTGCCGATGAATCCGTGCAGGAAAATCTTGCCGCCGATGAAGATCAGCACCAGGGCCAGGGCGTACTTCAGATACACGAAGCGGTGCATCAGCGCCGCCAGGGCGAAGTACAGGGCACGCAGGCCGAGGATGGCGAAGATGTTCGAGGTGTAGACGATGAACGGGTCCTGGGTGATGGCGAAGATCGCCGGGACGCTGTCCACCGCGAACACCAGGTCAGCCAGCTCGATCAGCACCAGGGCCAGGAACAGCGGGGTGGCGTAGAGCAGGGCCTTGCTTTCACCCGCCTGCTTCAGGCGCACGAAGAAGTGCGAGCCGTGCAGGTCGTCGGTCACGCGGATATGGCGGCGGACGAACTTCAGTACCGGGTTGTTGGCCAGGTCCGGGTGAGCTTCCTCTTTCGAAACGAGCATCTTCACCCCGGTAAATAGCAGGAAGGCGCCGAACACGTAGAGGATCCAGTCGAACTCCTTCACCAGGGCGCTGCCCAGGCCGATCATGATGGCGCGCAGCACCACCACGCCGAGGATGCCCCAGAACAGCACGCGGTGCTGGTAGCGGCGGGGGATGGCGAAGAAGCCGAAGATCATGGCCATGACGAAGACGTTGTCCATGGACAACGACTGCTCGACCAGGAAGCCGGTGTAGAACTCCAGGGCGCTCTGCGCACCCAGCTCGAACCACACCCAGACACCGAACAGCACGCCGACGCTGAAGTAGCCGCCGTAGAGCAGCAGGCTTTCGCGCATCTCGATTTCGTGCTGGTCACGGTGCAGCACGCCGAGGTCGAAGATCAGCAGGGCGAGGACGATTGTGAGGAAGACGAGCCACAACCAGGTGGCGGTGCCGAGGAAGTCGGCGGTGAGAAATGCATGTAGAGCTGCCATGAGCCCCTCCTTCTGTCGTTGATAAAACGTGACTCCGACATGGCGGCTGGCAAGCCGTCAGAGGGGCCCGGCGTCACAGAGGGAAGCCTAACCGTTGGTCGGGGAAAGGAGGAACGGACCCGCTGTAACAATTCTTTGCCCGTTGTAGGAAATCTCCTAAGTCATGTTTGCGAATGCGTAAATTTTACATTTGTAAATAATTATCATTGGATGGTAATTTTCGCATCCGCCGCCGGATGCGATCCCGTCTGCGCGGTCCCCAGGCGCCAGCCAAGAGCGCCGCACAGAAGAACAAGTCCGTTGGTTAGCCGGCCAACAAGCAGACAGACCATCCAAGGGGATTGAGAGTGCAACAGCAGTATGCGTTCAACGCGGCAGGGACGGCTGGGGATGCCGTTGCCGCGCGGCTCACGCGCCATCCGTTATCCATGGCGATTCTGGGGGTGACCCTGGCATTGCAGACCGGAATGGTGCTGGCCGAGGAGCAGCAGAACGGCGAAGGAACGCTGGAAATCGGGGCTACATCCATTACCGACAACCGCCTGGGGGAGACCACCGAAGGCACGGGTTCCTACACCACCGGTTCGACGCGCACCGCCACCAAGCTGGCGCTTTCGCCCCGCGAGACCCCGCAATCGGTCAGCGTCATCACCCGCCAGCAGATGGATGACCAGGGCCTGACCAACATCGGCGAAGTGCTGTCGAAGACCCCCGGCATCACCGTCAACAAGCTCGACAGCAGCCGCGCCAGCTTCAAGTCCCGCGGCTTCGAGATCGACAACTTCCAGGTCGATGGCATGCCGGCAGCCTTCCGCTTCGGTAACGGCATCGACCAGACCGACATGGTCATCTACGACCGCGTGGAAGTGCTGAAGGGTTCCACCGGCCTGCTCAGCGGTTTCGGCAGCCCGTCGGCGACCGTCAACCTGGTGCGCAAGCGCCCGACCCGCGAGCTCTCCGGCTACGTCTCCGCCAGCGCGGGCAGCTGGGATACCTACCGCAGCGAATTCGACATCGGCGGCGCGCTGACCCCTGAAGGCAACGTGCGTGGCCGCTTCGTCACCGCCTACGAGGATGGCCAGTCCTTCATGGACCACCTGTCCGAGAAGAAGCAGGTGTTCTACGGCATCCTCGAATCCGACATCACCGAGGACACCCTGCTGAGCGCAGGCCTGAGCCGCCAGACCAACCGTCCGGAAGGTTCCTCCTGGGGCCCCTCGACGCCGCTGTTCGACAGCAATGGCAACAAGTTCCGCTTCTCCCGCTCGTTCAACCCCGGCACCAAGTGGAGCCAGTGGGACAACACCAACGACAACGCATTCGTGACCCTGGAACAGCGTTTAGCGTACGACTGGACGGTGAAGGCGTCGATCACCCGCACCGAGACCGATGCGCCCATCACCCTGGGTTCGGCGGCCAGCGGCAACCCGAATCCGGTGGATGGCAGCGGCATGTCCATCTGGCGTGGCAAATACCGCTACGAGACCAGCCAGAATGCCTACGACCTCTACGCCAGCGGACCTTTCCAGCTGCTGGGCCGGGAGCATGAGTTGGTGGTCGGCCTGTCGCACCGTGACATCGAGTCCAAGTCCACCAACTGGCCGTTCTTCTTCGACAGCGTGTCCACCATCAACGGCTGGACCGGCGACTTCCCCGAGCCCGCCTGGGGCAACCCGACTTCCAAACAGGATGACGAGCTGAAGGAATCCGCGGCCTACCTGACCGGACGCTTCAAACCCACCGAAGACCTGTCGGTCATCCTGGGCAGCCGTGTTTCCAACTGGGAGATGGACAGTACCGGGACCAACCTGGTGACCGGCCAGAGCGGCAAGCTGCAGGACCTGCAGGAAAACGGTGTGGTGGTGCCCTATGCCGGCGTGGTCTACGACCTCGACGACACCTGGTCGGTCTACGCCAGCTACACCAGCATCTTCAAACCCCACGAAAGCGAAACGGACGCCAGCGGCAAGGCCATCGAGCCAGAAGAGGGCGACGCCTACGAGACGGGCCTGAAGGGTGAGTTCTTCGATGGCCGCCTGAATGCCAGCCTGGCGCTGTTCGAGGTCAAGCAGGACAACCTGGCGGTGGACACCGGTGTCATCGATCCGGTCACCAACAGGAGCGTGTTCCGGGCGGTGCAGGGCGCCAAGACCAAGGGCTTCGAGCTTGAAGTCGCCGGTGAACTGATGCCGGACTGGCAGGTGCAGGGCGGCTACACCCACCGCATCACCCGTGATGGCGACGACAACAAGATCTCCACCACCGAGCCGGAAGACATGTTCCGTCTTTCCACCAACTACCGCCTGCCGGGCCAGTTCAACAAGCTGAGCATCGGCGGTTCGGCCAGCTGGCAGAGCAAGATCTGGACGGACGTGAACCCGCAGCGCTACACCCAGGGCAGCTACTGGGTGCTGGATGCCATGGCCAAGTACCAGGTGACCGAGCAGGTTTCCGTCACCTTGAACGGCAACAACCTCACCGACGAGAAGTACTTCAGCAATCTGGGCTTCTACAACGGTGGTTTCTATGGCGATCCGCGCAACTTCACCCTGACCACCCGCTTCGACTTCTGATGCGGCGAGGCCCCTTTCCCGACGGGGAAAGGGGCCTCTGACGTCTTGTAGGAGCGAGCTTGCTCGCGAAGGGCCGTGCTCGGACTGTTCGCGAGCAGAGCTCGCTCCTACACAGGGCCGCGAGTGGTGGGCCGGTGAAGCGTGGTCCACCCTACGTCTGATTTCCTGTTCTCAATACACCCAGACTTCCACTCGACGGTTACGAATCCGTCCTTCTTCGGCCGTGTTGGCCGCAACCGGCAGTTCGTCACCCAGACCGGTCACTTCCTTCAGGGTGACGCCGCCCTTGGCCAGTTCGCGGCGGACGGCCATGGCCCGGAGCTTGGACAGGAGTTCGGCACGTTGCGGGTCCGCTTTCGGATCGCCGAAGCCCACCAGCACCACCTTCTGTTGCAGCTTGTCGGTCTGCTTCAGGTAGTCCAGCACCCGCTGCACGTCGCGCAGGGCCTTGTTGTCGAGGTTGGCGTTGCCTTCCTGGAAGCGGAAGTTCACCGACAGTCGCTGGGCATTGGTGGCCAGTTCGCGATAGCTCTCCGGCATGTCCTTCTGCACCTGGACCTTGATCGACTGCACCTGCTGGGCGACGAAGCCGGTCTGGTCGACGATCGCCTGGCCGCGCGGGCTCTGGGCGAAGTGCACCAGGGCCTTGGCCCAGCGGTTCTCCTCACCCGGCTTGATGTAGAAGAACAGCCGGCGCGACAGTGGGTAGTCCTCGGTGGCGATCAGTTCGGCGCTGGGCGGCATGGCTTGCGAGTCGCCGTCGGCGATGGCCAGGGCGCGGGCCTGGTTGATCGAGGCCAGGCCGACGAAGCCGATGCCCTGCGGGTCGCCGCTGACGGCGGCGGAGAGTTTGTCGTTGGACTCGAAGCGCTGGGCGGTGCCGGCCAGGGTCTTGCCCTGGCGGGCCAGCACCAGTTCCTTGAAGGTGTCGTAGGTGCCGGACTGGTCATCACGGGCATAAACATGAATGGCGCCGCCTTTGCCGCCGAGTTCTTCCCAGGTCTTCACCTCGCCGGCGAAGACCGCGGCCAGCTGCGCGGTGGTCAGGGCACGCAGCGGGTTGTCCGGGTGCAGGATGATGGCCAGGCCGTCGATGGCGATCACCTGTTCGGCCTGATGGCCGCGCAGGTCGCCGAAGGAGGACAGGTCCTGGGCTTCCGCGTCCTTGATCGGGCGCGAGGAGGCAGCCAGGTCGGCGCTGCTGTCCTTGAGCGCGATGAAACCGGTGGACGAGCCGTGGGCCGCGAGTTCCACGCGGACCTCTTTGCCATTGGCATCGTGGGCGAGGATGTGCACCTCGTTCTCGCGATCACCCGGCGTCTGGTGAACGGCGCGCATCCCTTCTTCTTCCAGCATCCCCTTGACCAGGGCCGGCCCAAGCTTGGCGCCTATGGTGTTGGAGCCCTGGATGCGCAGGACGGTTTCGGGCTGGGCGGCGAACACCGACCAGGGGAGTGCGTAGCAGATGAAACCGAGCAGCAACATGCTGAGGGTACGACCCCACAGATCCTTGTCGCTGGCGGTCATGGCGCGCGGCATGGGCAGACACCTTGTTCTGGGTTTGGAGGGAGCCGCGAGATTAAGTCAGTCGGGTGACGGAGATATGACAGGACTGCTCTGTTCTGCGGTTTTCCACCGGCCTAGGAAATTTCTCTGCACCGAAGGGCCCGTTGCCTTCATGGAACCGAGCCCCGGCTCATCACCTTCGCCTGTAGGGTGGCCGGCTTCTGCGAGCGCCCCCAACGGCGTCTTGCAGCGAATTCCCCGAAACCTGAAGGAGTTTTGTGACATGAGTGGTTGGTATGAGCTGCGCAAGAACAGCAGCGGCACCTGGCGCCTGCGATTGAAAGCGGCTGATGCTCGGACCCTGCTGGACAGTGGCGTGTACCAGGATAGGGCCGCTGCGGAGGACGCCATGGCCCTGATGCGCGAGAACTGCGCGCGTGAGGAGCGCTTCGTGCGGCGCATCGATTCGAGCGGCAAGAACTACTTCAAGCTGCGTGCCGCCAACCAGGACGTGATCGTGCGCAGCCATCTCTACGATTCCGAGATCGCCCTGCAGCACGCCATTGAAACCATCATGCGGGTAGGTACGACCCAGCAGGTGAAGGAAGCCTGAGGCAGGCACTGAACGAAAAAGGCCCATCATCGATGGGCCTTTTTCGTTGAGCGTAGAGTGAATCACGCTGCGATGGTTCGGCGCTTGTGTAGGAGCGAGGGGGACACCCAGTTCTTGCTCGCGAAAGACCGAGCTCAGCAGGTTCGCCAGCAAGCTGGCTCCTACATCCACCCGGTAGCAATATCAGCCCAGTTCCAGCCAGATCGGCGCATGGTCCGAAGGCTTTTCCATTCCGCGCAGTTCGTAGTCGATACCGGCATCCTTGATACGCGCCTGCAGCGGTTGGCTGGCAAGGATCACGTCGATGCGCAGGCCACGCTTGGGCTCGTCCTCGAAGCCGCGGCTGCGGTAATCGAACCAGCTGAAACGGTCGTTCACTTCCGGATTGAGCTGGCGGAAGCTGTCCACCAGGCCCCAGCTCTTCAGGCGTGCCAGCCATTCGCGCTCTTCCGGCAGGAAGCTGCATTTGCCGGTCTTCAGCCAGCGCTTGCGGTTCTCTTCGCCGATGCCGATGTCGCAGTCTTCCGGCGAGATATTGATGTCGCCCATCACCACCAGTGGCTGGCTGGGCTGGAACTGCTGCTCCAGCAGGACCTGCAGGTCGGCGTAGAAGCGTTCCTTGGCCGGGAACTTGATGGGGTGATCGCGGCTTTCGCCCTGGGGGAAGTAGCCGTTCATCACCGTCACTGGGTTGCCCTGGGCATCGGCGAAGGTGCCATAGATGAAGCGGCGCTGGGCGTCTTCGGCGTCACCGGGGAAGCCCTTCGACAGCGCCAGCGGTTCCTGGCGGGAGAGCAGGGCGACGCCGTAGTGGCCTTTCTGGCCGTGGTAGTGCACGTGGTAGCCGAGCTGGCGGATTTCGGCTTCCGGGAACTGCTCGTCGGAGACCTTGGTTTCCTGCAGGCCGATGACGTCCGGCTGGTGCTTGGCGATCAGCGCTTCGAGCTGGTGGGGACGTGCCCGCAGGCCGTTGATATTGAAAGAAACGATCTTCATCGCGAGGCATCCTGGCAAAAAGGCGATGCTAGCCCATGGATGACTGGCCGGCCAGCCGCGTGGCTGGGTGGGAGAACTGGTGCTAAGTTCCCTTGTGGCCCGATAGAACCCATAACAAAAGAGGTGCCGTGAATGCCCGGTTACATCCCTACCGCGCCGGTCGAGGTGCGCATGCTG
Organism: Pseudomonas sp. BN411; assembly: GCF_029871235.1. GTDB lineage: Bacteria > Pseudomonadota > Gammaproteobacteria > Pseudomonadales > Pseudomonadaceae > Metapseudomonas. The sequence goes on along the minus strand of NZ_SSOM01000066.1, from coordinate 104,361 downwards.
GACGGCGGTTACGCTCGCGAAGCACGGTCGCTGCTGTATCACGCCTATCGTCATGAACCCACCTTCGCCTACCTGTTCGATGCTGAAAGACCCGGCTACGAGCAGCGGGTGCGCGCCACGGTGCGCGAACTGGTGCAGCAGCATTTCCTGGAGGACCTGCCGGCCGTTGGCTTGCTGATCGAGGAGCGTCTGGTGGGTATCGCCCTGATTGCGCCACCGCAGCGCCGCCTGGACATCACCGAGAGCTGGGGATGGCGCTTGCGCATGCTGCTCACCACCGGCTTCCGCTGCACGCGCCGCTACCTCGACTACCACGATGCGGTGCTCGCCTGCCTGCCGCCGGGGCCTTACCACGTACTGCCGCTGCTGGGCATCCATCCGGAGTTCCAGGGGCGCCACCTCGGCGAAAAACTGCTGGAGGCCCTGCATAACTGGTGCGCCGAGGACGACGGCTCACAGGGGGTGGTGCTGGATACTGGCAACGTCCGCTACCTGGAGTTCTACAAGCGCCAGGGGTACGAGGAAGTGGGGGAAGTGGCGCTGGGGCCGGTGGTCGAGCACGTGTTCTTCCATCCCAATCCACGACCTCTGATGCGTGCCAACCTCTGACAGAGCTTTCTCACGGAAACGCCGGACTGCCGTGCTAGCATGCCGCGCATGAAATACCGCCAAGGATTGCGCGGGCCGCTGCTGCTGGGCCTGCTTTGCACAAGTAGTCTGGCGCTGGCCAAGGCCACGCTGGATGTGAAGATCGATCCCGCCAACGCGGCGCTGAAGGCCAATATCGAGGCCTACATCGGCGCCCTTGGCGATCGCAACGAAGAAGCCCTGCGACGTTTCCGGCGCTCCGCCGAGGACCAGGCGCTCCAGGCCGCGAAGGCGCTTGGCTATTACCAGGCCAAGATCGACAGCCGCATCGACGGCGGCAAGGACCCCTCCCTGCACCTGTTGGTGGTTCCCGGCGAGCCGGTGCGCCTGCGCAATGTCGTGGTACGGATTGACGGCGAAGCCAGTGCCCACAAGGGCTTCCGCGTACCGCAAAGCAAGGCGCTGACCCAGGGCGCCCAGCTCAACCAGGGCGTCTACGAAGACGCCAAGAAACTGATCCAGAACCAGGCCCTGCGCTTCGGCTTCTTCGATGGCCGCTTCACGCGCCAGCGCCTGGACATCGACCCGCGCGCCGGCTTCGCCGATATCGAACTGGTCTACGACAGCGGCCCGCGCTACAGCCTGGGGGCGGTGACTTTCGACGGCGATACCCCCTTCGACCCGGATCTGCTGGCGCGGCTGGTGCCGTTCCCGGCCAATACGCTGTACGACTCCGACCAGGTCGCCAAGCTCAGCCAGAACCTGCAGGCCAGTGGCTATTTCGATGAAGTGCGGGTGGACGCCAGCCCGGTCAAGGGCGGCGGCCTGGTGATACCGGTCAAGGTCAAGCTGGCGGCGGTGAAGCCACGTACCGTCGGTCTGGGCGTTGGCTTCTCCACCGACGTGGGCCCGCGCGCCCGTGCCAACTGGACCCGCCATTGGATCAACCCCCAGGGCCATCGCCTGGGCGCGGAAACCGAGGTTTCCCCGGTGCGGCAGAACGTCGGCACCTGGTACGAGATTCCCCTCGATCCGCCGCTGACCGACACCTTGCGTTTTTCCACCGGCCTGCAGCGCGAGAACCTGGTGGACGTGGATAGCCGTCGCTTCACCATCGGTGGGCAGTGGCAGTCCAAATTGCCCAGTGACTGGCAACGGGTGGTCTCTCTGCGCTGGGAGCAGGAAACCTTCGACTTCGGCGATGGCAGCGACGATGGCCGCAGCAGCTTCCTCATCCCCGGCATCAGCTACGGCGTGACCCGCAGCGACAACAAGCTCGATCCCAATCGCGGCTATTCGCTGCAGTTCGACGTGCGCGGCGCCAAGGAGGGCATCCTCTCCGACACCGACTTCACCTACGCCAGTGCCATGGCCAAGGGGCTCTACACCTTGCCCGGTGGCCATCGCGTGCTGGGCCGGGTGCAGGCCGGCGGCATCGCCACCACTGACTTCGACGCAATTCCGCCGTCCCTGCGCTTCTTCGCCGGTGGTGACCAGAGCGTGCGTGGCTACGACTACCAGACCCTCTCGCCGGAAGACAGCAACGGCAAAAAGGTGGGCGGCCGCTACCTGTTGGTGGGCAGCGCGGAATACCAGTTCCCGATCACCGAGAAGTGGCGCCTGGCAGCCTTCGTCGACCGCGGCAATGCCATGGATTCCCTCAGCGCGGCGATGAAGACCGGCGCCGGCTTGGGCGTGCGCTGGGTCTCGCCGGTCGGGCCGATCCGCCTCGACCTGGCCAAGGCCCTGGATGATCCGGGCGGCTACCGCATCCACTTCTCCATGGGGCCAGAACTGTGAGGCGCGCACTGAAAGTCGGCCTCGCGGGGCTGGTCGTCCTCCTGGCGGGCGTGGTGGCGATTCCGGCCGTCCTGCTGTTCACGGAAACCGGTGGCCGCTGGCTGCTGGACCAGGTACCGGGGCTGGCGGTCGAGGAGTTCGACGGCACATTGGGCGGACGCTGGAGCGCCAAGAGCCTGATATGGCAGCAAGACGGCACAGCCTTGAAGGTAGAGGCGCCGCTGCTGGAGTGGTCCCCCGGTTGCCTGCTGCGTCGCACCCTTTGCATCGACGAGCTGGCCAGCGACGGCATTCAGCTGGACCTCCCGCCATCGGCTTCCGACGAAGACTCCGGTCCCGTCAGCCTGCCTGAGTTGCGCTTGCCCCTGGCGCTGGAAATTGGACAGGTGCGCGTCGGGCGCTTCGTGCTCGATGGCGACGATCAGTTGCAGCAACTGGACCTGGTGGCCCGCTGGCAGGCTGACGGCCTGCAGCTGGAGCGCCTCAGCCTGCGTCGCGATGAACTGGCGGTAGAGCTGCACGGCACCCTGCGCCCTGAAGGCGACTGGCCGCTGACGGTGGAAGGCAGCCTGCAGCTGCCGGCTCCCGGCGAGACGCCCTGGAAGCTGGCGCTGAAGGCCGACGGGGACCTGCAAGGCGTGCTCAAGCTCCAGGCCGACAGCAGCGGCTACCTCAACGGCCGCCTGGATGGCGAACTGCGCCCCTTGGCGGAGAACCTGCCGGCCAACGCCACGCTGCGGGTCGACGGCTTCAAGGCCAGCCCCGACCTGCCGGAAACGCTGACCCTCAATCAGGTGGAACTGAGCGCCAAGGGCGACCTCAAGGACGGCTACGCGGTACAGGGCAAGGCCAGCCTGCCGGGGGAGGGCGGTGCGGTAACGCTGGACCTGGCGGGTCGCGTCGATGCCCATGGTGCGGACATCCAGCAGCTTCTGCTCACCGGCGATCCGCAGCAGACCCTGGCGTTGCAGGGGCGCGTCGACTGGCAACAGGCGCTCGCCATCGACAGCCACCTGCAATGGCGCGATTTCCCCTGGCAACGGCTGTTCCCCCAGGAGCAGCCGCCGCCAGTGGACATGCAGCAACTGGATGCCGAAGTGCGCTACGTCGAGTCCCGCTACGAAGGCCGCTTCGACGCCCGGCTCAAGGGGCCGGCTGGTGATTTCAGCCTGGGCAGCCCGGTGGCGGGCGACCTGGCCAGCGTCACCCTGGCCGACCTGCAGCTCAAGGCCGGGCAGGGCAAGGTCGAAGGCCAGGTGAAGATCGACTTCGCCAACGGTGTCGGCTGGGACAGCCAACTGGCCCTGAGCGAACTGGACCCTTCCTTCTGGCTCGCTGAACTGCCAGGAACCCTGGCCGGCAAGCTGCAATCCCGGGGCGCCTGGCGGGACCAGCGTCTGGAGCTGAACGCCGATCTCGACCTCAAGGGCCAGATGCGTGGCCAGCCCGCCCTGCTCCAGGCCAAGGCCGAGGGTGCAGGCGAGCGCTGGCTGCTCAATGCCCTGCACGTGCGCCTGGGGGACAACCGGATCGAAGGGCAGGGGCAGCTGGACCAGAAGCTCAGCGGCCATCTCGACCTGGCCCTGAACCGCCTGGGCCAGCTCTGGCCAAAACTGTTCGGCAAGGCCCAGGGACGGCTCGACCTCGCCGGCACGCTGCAGGCACCGCAAGGCAAGCTGGTGCTGACCGGCGAGCGCATGGGGCAGGGTGACAACCGTCTCGACCACCTGAAGCTGGATGCCCAGCTCGATGCTGCCCAGCGCGGCCGTGTGCAGGTGCAGGTGGATGGCCTGGCTGCCGGCGACAACGAATTCGGCACGCTGACTGCCGAGGGCTCCGGCGACCGTGTGCGCCAGCAGCTGGAACTCAATCTCAAGGGGCCGATGGTCGAGCTGTTGCTGGCGCTGGACGGCAAGCTGGACGCCGGTAACTGGCGCGGCCGGTTGGCGCAAGGCGAAGTCCAGGCCGGCGGTCAGGACTGGCGCCTGGAAGCGCCGGCACGGCTGGAGCGGTTGGCCGACGGAAAACTCAATTTTGGTGCCCATTGCTGGCGTGCCGGGCAGGCGAGCCTTTGCGGCGGCGAGCAGCGCCTGATGCCTGAACCGAAACTGGACTACCGTCTGCGCGACTTCCCCCTGGCCAGCCTGGCGCGTTGGCTGCCGGAAGACTTCGCCTGGCAGGGTGAACTGAATGCCGACCTCAAGCTGGACCTGCCGGCCAGCGGCCCCAATGGCCGCATCACCGTAGACGCTGGCAGTGGCGTACTGCGCCTGAAGGAAGAAGACCGCTGGCTCGACTTTCCCTACCAGCGCCTGTTGCTGGACAGCACCCTGCGTCCGCAACGCATCGACAGCCAGTTGAGCTTCCAGGGGCAGGGACTGGGCGAGCTGCAACTGGACGCGCGAATCGATCCGCGCCCGGCGAACAAGCCGCTGTCCGGGCAGTTCCGCTTGGATGGCCTGGACCTCGCCGTGCTGCGCCCCTTCGTGCCCAAGGTGGAAACCCTGGACGGCCGCCTGCAGGGCGCCGGCAGCTTGAGCGGCACCCTGCAGGCACCTTACGTGCTGGGGAACCTGCACCTCGCCGATGGCCGCATCGGTGGCGGTGACTTGCCGGTGAGCTTCGACGCATTGGGCCTGGACGCGCGCATTGCCGGGGAAAGCCTGGAGCTGTCCGGGCAATGGCGCAGTGGCGAACAGGGGCAGGGCAGCCTGTCTGGTAACCTGGCGTGGGCCAAGGGGCTGGATGTGGACCTGGAACTGCGTGGATCGCGCCTGCCGCTGGTGGTGGAGCCCTACGCCAACCTCCAAGTAGAGCCTGATCTGCACATTGGTCTTGCTGGCGAGCGCCTTGCGGTGACCGGCAAAGTGCAGGTGCCGCGCGGCAAGATCAAGGTCCGCCAGCTACCGCCCCAGGCAGTCAAGGTCTCCCCGGATGCCCGCGTGGTGGGCGAACAGGACGAAAAACAGCAGCCCCTGCAGATGGCCATGAACGTCGACGTGGAAGTCGGCCAGGACCGCCTGCAGTTCTCCGGTTTCGGCCTGACCGCCGACCTCCAGGGTCACCTCAAGGTAGGCGACAACCTCACCGGCAACGGCGAGTTGGTGCTGAAGAACGGTCGCTACCGCGCCTATGGCCAGCGCCTCGACCTGCGCCGCGCGCGCCTGCTGTTCGCCGGCCCGCTGGACCAGCCGTACCTGGACGTGGAAGCCGTGCGCAACGTGGGTGACGTCACCGCCGGCCTACGCCTGAATGGCCGCGCCGACGAGCCGAGCACCGAAGTCTTCTCCAACCCGGCCATGAGCCAGGAACAGGCGCTGTCCTACCTGATCCTCGGCCGGCCGTTGAACAGCAGCGAAGGCGACGGCAATGCCGTGGGCCGCGCGGCGCTGGCCATGGGACTGTCTGGCAGCGCGCCGTTGACCAGCGAACTGGCCCAGCGCCTCGGTCTCAAGGACCTGCAGCTCGACGATGACGGCGCGATGGGCCAGATCACCGAGCGCCTGAGCATCCGCTATGGCCTCGGCGTGGTGGACTCCACCAGCGTCGTCGCGCTGCGCTACGAACTGACCAAGCGCCTCTACCTGGAAGCCGCGAGCGGCCTGGCCAGCTCCCTGGACCTGTTCTACAAGCGGGATTTCTAAGCGCGCATGCATTGTGGGGGCGAATTCATTCGCGAACGGGCCGCGAGCAACGGTGTAGGGAATGAGTTCGTAGGATGTGGCGGGCGGCGTTCCGCTGGAGCGAAGCGATACCCATCGGCTCCAACGAACAGCATGGGTATCGCTTCGCTCCACCCATCCTACGTTGCTGGTCTACAAGCGGGACTTCTAAGCGCGCACGCATTGTGGGGGCGAATTCATTCGCGAATGCAGGACGCAGTCCTGCCGTAGGGTGGATGACGCTCTTTTCATCCACCATCGGTGTCCAGTCGAGCCTCCGATGGTGGACCGATGAAGCGTGGCTCACGCTACGGTCTGGTCTCGAGCCAGCCTGACACAGCCCTCACCCCAACCCTCTCCCAAAGGGAGAGGGAGCATCCTGTGCCAATCGGACATTGTCTGCTTATCCTGTGGGGGCGATTTCAATCGCGAAGCAGGACGCAGTCCTGCCATGTAGCGAGTTCATTCACGAATGGGCCGCGAGCAACCGTGTAGGGAATGAGTCGACGCCGAGGCGCTTCCATCACCGGCTCCTCAAGCTTCGCTCTTCCCACCAATCCCAGGCCTTGAGTGCTCCACGGGCGGCCCTGCCACCCAGGAAGGAAAGCGTGTCATTCGGCATGGAGACGGATTTTCGGTTCACGATCCAGAAGTCCGTCAGTTCGGTTTTCCTGCCATTGAGCAGATCTGCGATGGTTCGGCCGTTGAGGTGTGTCAGCGCTACGCCGTGGCCAAAGCAACCGCCTGAATAGATGATGCGTTCGTCATCGATGAAGCTGATCTCGGGGACCATGTCGGTGTTCACCGAGACAGGGCCGCCCCATCGATAGGCGATACGCACGTCTTTCAATTGCGGGTATATCCACTTCAAATGGGCTTCGCAGTGCTGCCAGCTCATGGGCGAGGGCACTTCGTCCATGGGGTCCGTCCGGTAGACGACCGCGTCACCGCCACCCATGACGATGCGGCCATCCACAGTGGGGCGATAGTAATGGAGCATCTGCCGGTTATCGCCAAACGACTGCCGTTCCTTCCAGCCGATGCTCTTCCACTGCTCGGCGCTGAGGGGCTCGGTGACGACCTGATAGGTCCAGAGCGGGAATTGCCGAGTCTTGAGTCTGCGGGTGTCTGGAACCTGCCGTGAGTAGGCATTGGTCGCAACCACGATCTTGTCGGCAATGACTTGGCCGCCGGGGGTTTTGACGATGATTGCCGACGCAGTCCTTTCGATATGGGTGACCGGGCTGGTTTCGTAAATTGAAACGCCGGCCGACTCTGCCAGACGCTTGAGTTCGCGGACCTGTTTGCAGGGGTTCAGGTACCCGGTGTCGGATTCATAGATTCCGCCGATAAAACGCTCGGAACGGAAGTCCTGCTGAACCTGGGGCTTGTCCTGCCACTTCAGGTCGCCATCGATGCCGAGTTCCTGGAGCAATTGATAGGTCTTTTTCAAGCGACCCAGTTGCTTCTCGGAGTAGCTGATGCGAACCAGGCCTGTATGGCGGTAATCCGATTGAAAACCGTTTTCCTCGATCAGGTTCCTGGTATGGGCCACCGCCATTTTCAGATAGTGGTGCGCATCGATCATTTTCTGCTTGCCCCAGCGGAGTAACACCATCTCCGGTTCCAGGCCGAAGAGCTTCGTGCTGAAACCCGCATTGCGGCCGCTTGCGCCGAAGCCTATGACCGCAGCTTCCAGCACGACGACGCGAGCGTTGGGGTTGTCCTTCTTGAACTGCCAGGCGGTATTCAGCCCGGTGTAGCCGCCGCCGATGATCGCCACGTCCACCTTCAGGTTTTCTGTCAGGGGCGAGTTGGGCGAGTAATGGCCGTAGTCATGCTGCCAAAAGGATTTGTCGTCTGACGGTGAGGCTGTCTTGTCGGTCATGCTTTCGATCTCTTTTGTTAGTGCATGGCTTCGCCACGTTATTGGGAAAGCAACGTCGTCAGAGTCCAGTTGGCTCGCGGGACGTGGAGGGCACGTGCGTGATTGAGGCGGTACTCAGGGTAGCGGGCTGCTCAAGTGATGAATTGGCAGGGAGTGCCAGAACTTTCAGCAGTGCGCGCCATGGAGGGGGGGCGGTGCTTGCTGGATACAGGAGCAAGCACCTGACAGGGGGAGGGTCAGTGCCGGGAACGGTTGGCGGCGCGGTATTGCTGCGGAGACTGTCCGGTCCAGCGCCGGAACGCGCGAGTGAAGGAGCCTGATTCGGAATAGCCCACCAGCAGGGAAATCTCCGTCATGGAGTATTCCGAGTCCTTCATGTAGGCAAGGGCCAACTCTCGGCGCACATCTTCCACCAGCGCCGAAAACTCTATTCCCTGGTCTTTGAGACGACGCTGCAGCGTACGTCGACTGACCCCAAGCTGCTCGCAGATATCGACCAGGGAGGGCGCGCCGCTGCTCATGTCCGCTGCGATCAGGCGGGTGATCTGCAGCAGAAGTTCGTCCGGTATGTAGCGTTCCTGGCGTTCCTTTTCGAGGTAGGGCTCCAGTGCCTTGTACAGGCGCTCGTTGCCATGTGACACCGGCAGATTCAGCGTCTCGATGGGCAGGTAAAGTCGATTCGTGGGCTGATTGAAATAGAGCGGGCACTGGAAGATGTGTTTGTGCTCCGACAGGTCGCCTGGCCGGTCATGCTCGAAGTCGACGCGAGAAGGCCTTATCTGGCTGTTCGTGATCAGGTTGAGCTGTCGGAGGACGGATGCGATGGCGAACTCGGCGTCCTGCCTTCGATGAATGACGGTTGGATCGGAGACCTGGTAATCGACGTAGACGAAGCGGGCGTCCGTCTCGTACTTGAAGGTCGACTCCTGTGCGAAGACAACGATGAACTGGTGAAGTGTCCTCAGGCATTTTTCGACGCTGGGGGCGCAGTGCAGGGCATGTCCGAGCGCGCCGAAATCATCGGCTTCCGTCTGGTTGCCAAGCACGAGCCCGATGCTGGGGTTCGACCTTCCGGCGGCTTCCCAGAGCGCGACGTACTGCTCGCCGGGTATCTCGACGTCCGGCCTTTCCAGTAACCGGGTATCCAATCCGACCGCATCGAGATGGGGCGCGAAGACTTCTCTGAAGCGGCGGAAGAAGTTTTCGGAGAGGACTGTACGCACTGGTCTCATGGGTTCCACAGCCTTGCTGGTTATGTCGTCGCCGATCTCGCGTTGCCGGGCGTGCCACTTGGGGGCCTCGACCAGGTCGGTGCTGGAAATGCGCCCATTCCCTGCCTGTGGACGTTCGTCGGATCAGCGAACCGGCGCGGATCTTCCGCTCCTTCCTGCAGAAGGGCAATGGGTTGCGGCCGTTGCCGCAGTCGCAACTTGCCCGTTCCTGACTCGCCGTAAAAACGATGGCACCAGATGCCAAATGGGCTGGCGCAAGCGGGCAATCCTTGGCGCCCGCCTTCCAATAATTTTGTGCCCAAGGTGAGCCTGAAGATTTTGGCCAGGTCGTGATGACTGGCCACGTTTTCCCTGCGCGAGCAGGTTGCTCATCCAAACAAGAACAAGATTAGCGGGGCCAGTTCGATGACCGCAACGACACCCAATTCCGACATAGCGCCGGTATTCACGCAGCACCTCCTTTCCATGCCTCGGGCCTCGCCCTCCCGCTGACCCTTCGTGTCCGCGGAGTGCCGCGTTCCTGAAAGATCACAACAAAAACCTCAGGAGAACCCCATGAGATTCTTCCCGCGTTCCATGCTGGGCGGCGCACTGTGCGCGCTGCTCGGCGCCAGCCACCTGCACGCCGCTTCCGCCGCCGATCCCGGCAAGCTCGGCAATGAACTGACTCCCATTGGTGCCGAGAAGGCCGGCAACGCCGATGGCAGCATTCCCGCCTGGGACGGCGGCCTGACCCAGGCCCCGGCCGGGTGGAAACCGGGACACGGTGATCCCTTCGCCGCAGACAAGCCGCTGTACTCCATCGACTCCAGCAACCTGGCCCAGTACCAGGCGCTGCTGCCGGAAGGGCAGGCCGCGCTGATCAAGACCTATCCGGGCTATCGCCTGGATGTCTACCCAACCCGCCGCAGCTGCGCCGTTCCCTCTGAAGTGGCCGAGCGCACCAAGGCGTACGCGGGGCAGAGCCGGATCGGCAGCGACGGTTGGCGGCTGGAGCAGGCCGGGGGGGCGGCGGTTCCGTTCCCGCAGCCGCAGAACGGCGTCGAGGTGTTGTGGAACTACAAGCTGCGCTACATGGCCAAGGCACGCCGTGCGCAGATTTCCCTGCTGATGCGGGAAAAGGGCGGTGCGCTGTTCGAGGTCAAGCAGTGGGCGAACGAGTACTACCCCTATAACGATCCGGCGGTGAAGTCGCCGGCCGACACCGGCGGTATCGAGGCCAAGTTGCTGTACGACGTGGTCTCGCCGTCGTCGCGTGCGGGCGAGATCTATCTGCTGCATGCCCAGTTGGACCGGCCGCAGGATGCCTGGATCTATTTCCCCGGCCAGCGCCGCGTGCGACGGGCCCCGTCGTTCGCCTATGACAACCCGATCGCCGGCTCCGACGGCCTGTACTTCGTCGACCAGATCAACATGTACACCGGTGCCCTGGACCGCTACGACTTCAAGCTGGTCGGCAAGAAGGAAATGGTGGTGCCGTACAACTCCTACAAGCTGGTGGACAAGGCCAACAAGTATCAGGACCTGATCGGCCCGGACTACCTGAACCGAGACGTGCAGCGCTACGAGAAGCACCGCGTCTGGGTCGTGGAGGCGACCGTGAAGTCGGACAAGCGCCACTCCTTCGCCAAGCGCGTGTTCTTCTTCGACGAGGACAGCTGGAACCTGATGCATGTCGACATGTACGACGCCAAGGGCAATCTCTGGCGCGTGCAGGAGGGCACGCTGTGGGCCGACCCCGAGATCCAGGCCTGTACCAGCATGGAGTACGTCGCCTACGACCTGATTGCCCGTCGCTACATCGCCGACAGCTTCACCCAGGAAGGCGAGGTGCTTGACCTGACCGCCGGCCTGCAGGGGCGGATCGACGACAAGCTGTTCAATCCCAATGAACTGCGCCGCCGCGGCGAGCGTTGATCGGCCCGGAGACACTCTCGATGAACAACAACAAGAAGTGCGGTGCCCCGGCACTGCAGGGAACTCCGTGCGCCCGCAATCTGCTGACGTTGGCCGTGATGACCGCCTCGGGCCTGCTGTGGACGCCACAAGGCCATGCCTTCACGTTCGGCTCGGACGATGGCGTCTCGGGCAGCTTCGACTCCACCCTCAGCTATGGCTTCGCCACACGCCTGGAGTCGCCGGACTGCCACCTGCTCGGCGGTGACAGTGGGGGTTGCAACAATGGCACCAGCAATGAGCTCGGCCGCTTCTACAACCTGTCGCGGGGTAACGGTTATGCCAATGCCGATATCAACTACAGCAACGCCGATGACGGCAACCTGAACTACCACAAGCACGACGTGTTTTCCCATGTGGTGAAGGGCACCCATGAGCTGAGCCTGAAGTTCGGCAATGGCTGGAGCGCCCTGGGCCGGGTCGCCTGGGCCAAGGATTTCAAGATGGACGACACGCGCCGAACCGAACTGGATGACCAGGCCGAGCGCGACGCGACCGAACGCCTCGATCTGCTGGACCTGTGGGTGGCCAAGAGCTTCGACGTCGGCGACATGCCGGCCAAGGTCAAGGTGGGCAACCAGGTGATCAGTTGGGGCGAAGAAATCTTCATGCAGGGCGGCATCAACCAGATCAACGCCCTCAGCCTGCCCAAGTACCACACCCCCGGCACCCAGCTGAAGGAAGTCTTCATTCCCGCCCCGATGGCCTCATTCAACCTGGGGCTGACCGACACCCTGAGCCTGGAGGCGTACTACCAGTTCAAGTGGAATGCCTACAGCGTGGACCCGGTCGGCACCTACTTCTCCACCGCGGATGTGGTGGGGGAGGGGCGCCGGCCCATCTTCTACCCCAGCGGCTATGTGGACGGCATCCTCGGCGCGGGGACCTGCGCCGCCGCCACGCCCACCGGGCATTGCGGCGATCCGCTGATCAGCGGCCTGGACGAGGCCACCCTGGTGGCCAACGGCCTGGCTATTCCCTATGGCGGCGAGCGTGAGGCGAAGAACAGCGGCCAGTACGGCGTGGCGCTGCGCTGGACCGCAGAATCCATCGAGACCGAGTTCGGGTTCTACTACCAGCGCTACCACGACAAGTTGCCCTTCGTCGGCTACACCGCGCTGTCCAACCCGGACAACCTGGTGGTGGACAACTTCTTCATCAACTACGGCGAAGACAAGGACCTCTTCGGCCTGTCGATGAACACCATGGTGGGCCCGGTGGCCGTGGCGGGCGAGCTGTCCTATCGGCCCAACGACAGCGTCGGCATCGACCCCACCGTGCCCTTCGGCCAGGCCTTCACAGGCGCCTTCAACAAGTTCAGCGTGTTCGACACCGGCGTACACAATGGCTTCGTCGAGGAGAAGAAGTGGCAGGCCGATCTCAACGCCACCTACACCTTCTCCGCCAACGACCCGCTGGGTTTCATCCCGAGTGCGCTGGGCGCCTCCGACGGTTTAATCCTGGCCGAAGCGGTGGTTGCCCATTACCCGGACCTGGATACCTCGGGCAGGACACCGTACTTCCTGCCGGACTACTCGCTGCCGGACAAGACCTCCTGGGGCTACGTCGCCGAGATCGGCATCAACTACCCCGACCTGTTCGGCACCGGCATCACCGTCACGCCCCAGCTGGATTTCAGCCACGACGTGAACGGCACCACGCCCAACGCGATGCCCTTCGTCGAGGGGCGCAAGTCGCTCACCACCTCCTTGCTGTTCAACTACCGCGACCGCTGGAAGGGCGGTTTGCAGTGGGTGCAGTACTGGGGTGGCGGCGGCAACAACCTGATGGCTGACCGCGACTTCCTCAGCGGCAACCTTTCCTACTCGTTCTAACCCAGCGGTGGCTGCAAGTGGCGAGCCGGCCGGAGCCGTTCCGGACCCGGTCCGTCACCTGTGGCTTGCGTTGAATCGAGGCATTCCATGTTGGCTTCACTCGTGTGGGCGCTCGAGCGCTTTTTCTTCCGCCATCGCCTGGCGACCCTTGGCGTACTGGCCATGATCACCCTGGTCATGGGCCTGTTCGCCATGCGCCTGGAAATGTCGGCTGGTTTCGACAAGCAGCTGCCGCAGCAGCATGCATTCATCAAGACCTTCAACCAGTACCGCGACGTCCTGTTCGGCGCCAACCGCGTCATCGTGGTGCTGCACGCCAAGCAGGGCGACATCTGGAACAAGCAGGCGATGACCCGCCTGTACGACCTGACCCAGACCCTGTTCTTCCTGCCCGGCATCGACCGTCGTAGCGTGACGTCGCTCTGGACGCCGAACACCCGTGCGGTGCAGATCACCGAGGAGGGCATGAAGGCCGAGGATGTGGTCGGCGGCGATGTCACCGTCGGCACCCTCAATGACCAGGCCATCGCGGGAATCCGCGAACGCACCATCATCGGCGGCTTCGTCGGTAGCCTGGTGGCCAACGATCATTCCGGCGCGATGGTGGTGGCCGAGCTGGCGGACCCGGACCCTCAGACTGGCCAGCGCCTGAATTATCTGGCGTTCAGCCAGCGGCTCGAAGACGAGGTGCGCGCCAAGTACTCCGACGCCGACTACGAGGTGCAGATCATCGGCTTCGCCAAGCAGATGGGGGACATCGGCGCTGGCGCCAAGAGTGTGGTGGGCTTCTTCGCGCTGGCGTTCGTACTCACGGCACTGGCCGTCTACTGGTACACGCGCTCCTGGGTGCTGACCTTCCTGCCGCTGTTCTGCTCCCTGGTATCGGTGGTCTGGCAGTTCGGCACCCTGACCTTGCTGGGCTACGGCCTGGACCCCCTGGCGATCCTGGTGCCGTTCCTGGTGTTCGCCATCGGCGTGTCCCACGGCGTGCAGCAGGTCAACTTCATCTCCAGGGAAGTCTGCGCCGGTGCCGATGGCATGACGGCGGCCCGGCGCAGTTTTGGTGGTCTGCTGATTCCAGGCACCCTGGCACTGATCACTGCCTTCGTCGGTTTCGCCACCCTGGTGCTGGTGCCCATCCCGATGATCCGCGAGCTGGCTATCACCGCCTCGGTGGGTGTGGCCTACAAGATCGTCACCAACCTGATCATGCTGCCGGTGCTGGCTAGCTACTTCCGCTTCGATGCCGCTTATGTGGCGCGCGTGGAACGCCTGCGCCACTGGCGCGACAACGCCATGGTCCGCCTCGGCCGTATCGCCGAACCACGCAATGCTGCAATCGGCGGCGCGCTGTGCCTGGTGCTCATGGCGCTGGCCGTGTGGCAGAGCCAGGGGCGCCATGTTGGCCATGTGCTTCCCGGAGCCCCGGAACTGCACGCCGATTCGCGCTACAACCAGGACGTGGAAAGCGTGGTCAACCATTTCGCCCTGGGGCTGGATCTGTTCACAGTGGCCGTGGAAACCCCCGAGGGCGGTTGCTACCGGCACGATGTGATGCGCTATGTGGACCGCCTGACCTGGTACCTCGGCAACGTGCCGGGCGTGCTCTCGGCCCAGTCCTTGCCGGCCCTGACCAAGCTCTCGGCTTCCGGCGTCAACGAGGGCAACCCCAAGTGGGCGGCATTGCCGATGGACGAATTGTCCCTGGGCGAAGCGGTGCGCCAGGTGCCCGAGGCCCTGCGCCTGTACAACGCCAACTGCACCCTGCTGCCGGTCAACCTGTACCTGGCCGACCACAAGGCCAGCACCCTGAAGCGGGTGGTGCAGGCGGTGGAGCGCTACCGCGCCGAGCATGGGCTTGAGGGCGTGACGGTGCGCCTGGCCAGCGGCAATGCGGGCGTGCAGGCCGCCACCAATGAGGTGGTGGAAAGCTCCGAGCTGCCGATGATGCTCTACGTGTACCTGACCATCCTGCTGCTGGTGTTCCTGGTGTACCGCGACTGGCGAGCAATGGTTGCCTGCTGCCTGCCGCTGACCCTGGCCACCTTCCTCGGCTACTGGTTCATGAAGGAGCTGGACATCGGCCTGACCGTCGCAACCCTGCCGGTGATGGTGCTCGCCGTGGGCATTGGCGTGGATTACGCGTTCTACATCTATAACCGCCTGCAGATGCATCTCGCCGAGGGCCAGGACATCGTCAGCGCCTTCAAGCAGGCGCTTCGCGAAGTGGGTGTGGCCACGGTGTTCACCGCGCTCACCCTGTCGGTGGGGGTCGCCACCTGGTCCTTCTCGGCGCTGAAGTTCCAGGCCGACATGGGCCTGCTGCTCACCTTCATGTTCATGGTCAACATGATCATGGCCATCACCCTGCTGCCGGCCATTGCCGTGATGCTGGACACCCTGATTCCGCGACGGGGGCCGGTGCGCGCGCCCCTGGTCGCGCACTGAAGAGGAGGACGCCCGATGTCCGCAATCCATTCCCTGCGCCTGCCGTTGGCGGTTCTGCTCCTGGCCGCCACCGGCATGCTGCACGCCGCCGAGGACAGCGCGCCGGCCATGCAGTTGGCCGAACCGCAACGAGCGCCCTTGGTGGCGGTGGCCCAGGCCGGTCAGCGGCTGGCAGCCTTGGGTGACCACGGTGTGGTGGTGCTGTCCGATGACGGCCAGGCCTGGCGCCAGGCCAGGAGCGTGCCGGTGGACGGTCTGCTCACCGCGCTGAGCTTCGCCGATGCCCGGCAGGGCTGGGCGGTGGGCCATGGTGGCCTGGTGTTGCACACCGCTGACGCTGGCGAAACCTGGGACCTGCAGGCGCGCCTGGAAGGCCAGCCGGTATTGCTCTCGGTGTGGTTCGAAAACGCCCTGCACGGCATTGTCACCGGCGCCTACGGCTACGCGGCCGAGACTCGTGATGGCGGCCGCAGTTGGCAGCGCCTGACGGTCAGCGCCGACGGTGACGACTATCACCTCAACCACCTCTTTCCCGGACCGAAAGGCAGTCTGTTCATCGCTGCCGAGATGGGCAACGCCTACCGCTCCCTGGATGGCGGTGCCACCTGGCAGCTTCTCGATACCGGCGCCAGCGGCTCGCTGTGGACCGGGCTTGGCCTGCGCGATGGCCGGCTGCTGCTGGCCGGCATGAGCGGCCGGGTGCTGCGAAGCGACGACCTGGGTGAGAGCTGGCACGAACTGGACAGTGGCAGCGAGGAAGCCATCACCGCCATTGCACAACTGCCCGATGGCCGTGTGGCGCTGGCCGGCAATGGCGGGTTGGTGGGCCTGTCAGACCCCGGGGTAGGACGGTTCACCGCGACGATCCGGGAAGATCGCCTGAACCTGGCAGCGCTGGCGCCCTTGGCCAGCGGCAGCCTGCTGCTGTTCGGTCCTTCGGGTGTGCTGCCCCAGGAGAGCGGCACACGTCCGCAGCCCTGACGCCAGATGCCAAACGGGGTGACGCGGCCAGCCAAGCCTGCGCCGTGGCGCCATCCCTAGACTGCAGGCTCGGCGCTGCTTGCCGGGCCCTCAATCCAAGCCATCGGAACAACCCTATGCTGAAGCCTTCATTACGAAACCTGCTGTGCGGCCTGTCGCTGGCCGTCCTGGCGCTACCCGCCGTGGCGACGTTCCAACCGGAACAGGCCCATGTGCAAGTGCTGGGTGACCACAAGGAGCAGGACTGGTTCTGGATCTGGGGCAGCAACGCTCCCAATATGGTGGACGGGCGCGCCTATCTGTTCGCCGACGACGGCCGCAATCTCGGCGTGCTGAACACCGGCATGTGGTCCAACGGCCTGGTCTTCTCCCGCAAGCGCGACGAGCTCTATGCCACCGAGATCTTCTTCAGCCGGGGCGTACGCGGTACCCGCTCGGACGTGGTGACGGTGTATGACGCCCACACCCTGAGCCCTAAGCAGGAGATCGGCATTCCCGCCAAGCGCATGACGGCGCTGATCTCCACGGGAATCAGCGTCCTGTCGGACGACGAGCGCTTCCTGCTGGTGCTCAACTTCACCCCGGCCCAATCCATTTCCATCGTCGACCTGGAGTCCCACCGCTTCGTCGGCGAAGTCGCGACGCCGGGCTGCGCGTCCATCTACCCGGCGGGACCGCGCGACTTCTACGCCATCTGCGGCAACGGCGGCTTCTTCCACCTCAGCCTCGACGATGCCGGACAGGTCCGCGTGCAATCCCGCACCACGCCGGCCTTCGATCCGCTCAAGGACCTGATCCTCACCACCGGGGTGCGCCAGGGCGATACCTGGTACTTCGTCTCCCAACAGAACCACGCCTATGGCATCCGCATGAACGCCGAGGGCGTCGAGACCACCCGGCAGTGGTCCCTGGTCAGCGACCAGGAGCGTGCCGATGGCTGGGGCGTGGCGGGCAACCACGGCACCGCGCTGCACGAACGCAGCGGGCGGCTGTTCGTGCTGATGCACCAGGACAAGCCGGAGAACTACCAGAAGCCGGGCACCGAGGTCTGGGTCTTCGACATCGCCACGCAACAGCGGTTGGCGCGCGTCGAGTTGAAGGAGCAGAGCACCGCCATCGGCGTCAGCCAGGGCGAGCAGCCGCGTCTCTACAGCCTCGACTGGCTGGTGCCCATGCCGTCGCTGTTCACCACCTGGATCTACCTGACCGAGGGCGAGACCGGGCTGGGACCGTTGCTGCGCCAGGGCATCAACCTCTACGACGCCGACAGCGGCAAGCACCTGCGCAGCGTCGGCGACATTCCCCTGGGATTCATGAACGTGGTGGCGCCATGGTGATCGCGGCCTTTCTCCAGGACCCCTTGGTCCACTTCGCCTGCGCAGGCGGCCTGGCGTTGCTGCTGGGCTCTGCGGGACTGCACAAGTTGCGCGATGGCCAGGGTTTCGCTCGGGTGCTTGAGGGCTACGGAACCGCTTTTGGCGGGCATCTGATGGGGCGTGCACAAGGCCTGCTCAGGGTGCTGGCGCCGACCCTCGAGCTGCTTGCAGCCGCCGGCGTGCTGATGAGCCCCTGGTTGCCCCTGATGGTGCTGCCTGCCGTGTTGTTGCTGGCGCTCTATGCCGTGGTGCTCGCCCTGGGCGCGCGGCGCGGAGCGGCCATCGAGGATTGCGGCTGCCATTGGGGCGGCCGGCCCCAGGCGCCGAGCCGGGGCCTGGTGTGGCGCAACCTGGTACTGCTGCTGCCTGCCCTCAACCTGCTGCTGCCGGCGCAGAGCCGTCCCCTGGTGTGGTTCGACGCCATCACCTTGGCCGGCGCCGTTCTCAGCGGCCTGGCTTTCTATCTGCTGGCGAACCTGCTGATTGCCAATCGTACTTCCCTGCAAGAGTTGATCGAGCCATGACACATGCACTGATGATCTCCAGCCTTTTCTCCTGGCTGACCACCCTCGGCCTGGCCGTTGCCGTCTGGGCCCTGGCACGCCAGATCGGCCTGCTGCACGAACGCATCCGCCCGGTGGGAGCCCTGTCCCTCGGCAAGTCCATCAAGGCCGGGGAGACGGCGCCGCGCTTCACCTTGCCCAGCCTCACCGGTGGCTCGATCAACCTCGGCGGAGCCAGCGAGCGGGGCCAGTCGACCCTGCTGTTCTTCCTCTCCGAGACCTGCCCGGTGTGCAAGACGCTGCTGCCAGTGCTCCGCTCGGTGCGCGATCAGGAGGGTTCCCGGCTGCGCATCGTGCTGGCCAGCGACGGTGAGACAGCGGCCCACGAGGCCTTCATCGCCGCCCAGCGTCTGCAGGATTTCCCCTACCTGCTGTCCCGTGAGGTGGGCCTGGCCTACCAGATCAGCAAGCTGCCCTATGCCGTGCTGATCGACGCGGCCGGCACCGTGGTCACCCACGGCCTGATCAATACCCGTGAACACTTGGAAAGCCTGTTCGAAGCCCAGGCCCTGGGCGTTCCCTCGATCCAGGCCTGGCAGGCGTCGCGCCAGGCGGCCGAACATTCCCTTTATCAGCAGGTGCACTGAGCATGGCGATCCGATGGTTTGACGAAGCCACCGAACTTTTCACCCGGCGAACCGTGCGGGGCACTTCCCGTCGAGGGTTTCTCGGTGGACTGGGCACGCTGATGATCGGTGCCGGCGCGGCGACACTGCTGCCGGTGTACCGCAGCAACGCCTTCGCCCAGTCCGGCGGTGGCCTGGTGGAGGAGGGCGACCCCAACAGCTGCGACTACTGGCGCTACTGCGCCATCGACGGGTTCCTCTGCGGCTGCTGCGGCGGCTCGCCGACCAGCTGCCCGCCCGGCACCGTGCGCTCGGACATCACCTGGATCGGCACCTGCCGTAATCCGGCGGACGGCAAGGACTACGTCATCTCCTACAACGACTGCTGTGGCAAGAGCAGCTGCGGCCGCTGCGTTTGCCAGCGCGACGAAGGCGACACGCCGCTCTATCGCCCGCAAAGCTCCAACGACCTCAATTGGTGCTCCGGCAGCCATGCCGACATGCCCTATCACTGCTCCCTGTCGGTAGTGATCGGGATGAAGGAGTAGGCCATGGCACTTCGCGTGCTCGCCGCCCTGGCCCTTACCGTGTCGTTGGTGACTGCGGCGCCGTTCGCGACGGCCACCGAGCCGCGCCAGTTCGACTACATGCTCAATTGCCAGGGCTGCCACCTGCCGGACGGCAGCGGCAACCCTGCGCGGCAGGTGCCGGCCTTCCCGGGTCAGCTGGGCAAGTTTCTTAGCGTGCCGGGCGGGCGCGAGTACCTGGTGCAGGTGCCGGGCTCGGCGCTGTCGGGGCTCTCCGACGAAGCGCTGGCCGGGGTCCTCAACTGGATGCTGGAAAGCTTCAGCGCAGCCGAGCTGCCGGCTGGCTTCAAGCCCTATACCGGCGCCGAACTTCACCTCTGGCGCCAGTCTCCCCCCGCGGATATCGAGCGTGTCCGCCGTGAACTGCTGGAGCGCATTGCCCAGCAAGAAGAACAACGACGCGAGGGAATCTGAACACATGAAGCACCCCATATACATCGGCGCGCTCCTGCTCGCCGCGAGCCTGCACGCCCAGGCCGAATCGGCTCTCGACCTCACCCGAGTGCAAACCTGCGCCGCCTGCCATGGCGACCGGGGGCAGGGCAACCCGGCGCTCGGCGCCCCCCGGCTGGCCGGACAGCAGGCGGATTACCTGCTCCAGCAGTTGCAGGGTTTCAAGGACGGGCGACGAGGCTATGACGACCGCGACAGCCACGGCGCCCAGATGCGCGCGGTGGTAGCGAGCCTCGATGAAGCCGACTTCGCGCCACTGGCCCGTCACTACGCTGACCAGGATGCAGGCCCAAACAGCGCGTCCACCCAGCCCGACACCAGCGGCAAGGTCGCCTACCAGGGCACCTGCGCCGCCTGCCACGGCCCGGAGGCGGAAGGCTATGCCCATCTCAAGACCGCGAACCTGCGCATCCTCGACCCGGCCTACCTGGAACGCCAGCTCAGCCATTACGCCCAGGGCCTGCGCGGCGCCGACGGTCACGCTGACCAGCACGGCATCTGGATGCGCGGCATCGCCCTGCAGATTGGCGGAGATGCCGAGCGCAAGGCGATCGTCGACTACATCGGCACCCTGGCGGCCGGTCACTAATCCCTTCACCTGCGGTTTTTTGTAGGAGCGAGCTTGCTCGCGAAAGGGCCGGCTCTGCCTGATTTCTTCAATGAGGTTCCAATCAGAATGCCTTCCAAAGAGTTCATCAAAGGGTTTCGCCACGAACTGGCCAATCGTGCTTTTGCTTTTCTGGCTGTGGGGCGGATGGCGGAGCGCCTTGAGGGAGACGCGCGCGGCCTGTTCTGGAAAACCTATCTGGAGCTGGAGGTATTCAACGGCCCGCGCTACGAGGTCGCCGCCAGGAGATGGGGACTTGGCGTGACGCCGGGAATAGGGAGCAGGCTCAAGGCCTGGGCGGTTTCCTCAGTGCCGAACGCGTTCCATGGGCTGTTGCTGAAGGTCGTCTACCGCGAAACGCTGAAGTATCTCGAGTGGCTGAAAGACCTGCGACGACAGGGACCGGCAGATGCCAGGGCGTTCCTCGACTACATGGTTCATCAGGAGGAAGTGCAGATCGAGATGATGCGGATCGCCTTGACCGGCCACTATTCGGAGATCACGGGCAGTGCCGATGATTTCTTCCTGAAGTACAACGGCCGGGTGCGGCTTTTCAATGACGGTGAGTCGCGCACTTCGATGGAGAGCTCTCCGCACTAGCGTGTGCGCCTGAAACGGTCGCGATAGGTCGTAGGCGTCAGTTCCGTTCGAGCCAGGAACAGGCGGGAGAACGAACTGGCGTCCGAATATCCGATCTCATTGATGATGGTTTCGATGTTCATGTCGGTGATCTCCAGAAGCTGTTTGGCGGCTTCAATCCGGAGATTCTGCAGATAGGTAATGGGCTGCATGCCGAGCGCGGTATTGAAGCGCCGGGTGAGGGTGCGCTGGCTGACGGACAGCTCGTCCGCCAGCGTCTTTATGCTCACGGGCTTTCGCATGTCCTGCTGCAATCGATACTGGGCTTTGGCGACCAGGCTGTCGCCGTGATCCTCGGTGCCCGATAGCGGGAGGTAGGCTGCCTGTGCGGTTTGACCCACATCCACCAACAGGGTCTTGGCGCAGAGCGAGGCAATGGATTGCGAGAAGAAATGCTCGATCATCCGCAGCGCCAGATGCTGGTAGGTGGGTATCCCGCCTGCGCAGATCAACCGCTCATCCTCGGTGAGCAGGTGCCTGACATCGAGGTGCACGCGCGGATAGCGCTGACGGAAACGCCGCTCCAGCCACCAGGTGGTCGTGGCATTGCGTTTGTCCAGCAGACCCACCTCGGCCAGCAGGAATGTGCCGGTGCAATTGGCGGCAATGATCGCGCCTCGTTGCCATTGGCGAGCGACCCAGTTACAGAGGTTTGCCTGGGATTCGAGGAAGCGTTCGAACGCTTCCTGGCCGCTGTAGAAGACGCCGGGGATATACACCAGGTCGAATGCCTGGTCGTGGCTGGCTATTGATTCCGTGGCCAGGCTCAGGCCACCGCTGACATTGACCGGGCCGCCTGCCAGCGAGACGAACTTCCATTCGAAGGGCTTCATGTGCTCGCCGAACTGCTTGCGGGCATGGGCGTTGGCGACCTGGAAGAGGTCCATCAGCCCAGTCAGGCTGGAGGCATAGCAACCTTCGAGAGTGATCAATGCGACGCTGGGCATGGCTGAATCTCACGTATGTCTGCTTTCGCATAGTAACTGTCAAATTCGCCAATCCACTAGAGCAAAAGCGCTCCTTAGACTCGTCGCCATCGATCAACCCAGCCCAGACAGGTGAATGATGGCAATGCATCCCAAGCGAATGGCCGATGAGCTTTATCACGACTTGATGTCCTCCGAAGCGGTGCGTGAAATCCGCAGAGAGGTCCGCGCATTTGCCGACGAGTTCGTTGCGCCCCGTGCCTATGAGATCGCTCATCGAGATGAGAGCGTGGAGAGCTTCCCCCGTGATGTGTTCGATGCGATGGCCCGCCAGGGCATCTTCAGGATTCCGTTTGCCTCCCGTGATGGCGGCCGTGGTCTGGAGCACCGGGTGCTGGCGACGGCCACCGTCTGTGAGGAACTGGCCTACCACAGCA
Source organism: Pseudomonas sp. BN411 (assembly GCF_029871235.1). Classification (GTDB taxonomy): domain Bacteria; phylum Pseudomonadota; class Gammaproteobacteria; order Pseudomonadales; family Pseudomonadaceae; genus Metapseudomonas. Next base: position 81,817 of record NZ_SSOM01000066.1, on the reverse strand, counting down.
ACTCGATTGCCGCGGTGTTCGACGTGCACTGCATCCTCGCCGGCCGGACCCTGGAAAGAGGGAGTGACTTCATCCGCGACCGCTATCTCAAGCCGCTGATCAATGGCGACAAGATCGGCGCCTTCGCCACGACCGAGCCGCTGGCCAGCACCGACCTGTCGCCCAAGGCGGTTTCGACCTTCGCCCGGCGTGACGGGGACCGCTACATCATCAATGGACAGAAGCGCTTCATCAGCAATTCGCCGGTTGCCGATTTCATCGTCGTGCTCTGCCGCAGCGAGGAAGACGGCATGGTCGAACTGGTGGTGGAGACCAACCAGCCGGGCGTGCGGATCGGCAAGCCCGACCGGAAAATGGGAAACCGCGGGCAGCTGACCGCCGATGTGCATTTCAGCGACGTGGAGGTGCCGGTCGAGCGGCGGATCGGTGAGCCGAACCAAGGGTTGCGACTGGCCCTGGCGACCCTGACCTTCGGGCGGATTGGCATTGCCGCGACAGGTGTCGGCATGGCGCAATCGGCGTTCGACCATTCGACCGCGCATCTCGTTAGCCGAGAGGCGTTCGGCAAGAAGCTTGGTGCGTTCCAGCATTGGCAGTTCCGCATGGCCGAGCGCGCCACGCAGATCGAGAACGCGCGCAACCTCTACATCAAGGCCGCCTTGCGGATGGACCAGGGCGTCGAGTTTCCTGAGCCGGAAGCGGGAATGGCCAAGTTCTACGCCACCGAGGCGGCCGGGGACATGGCGCGTGATGGCGTGCAGATCTTCGGCGGCTATGGCTTCCTGCGGGAGCTTTCCGAAGACGGCAGCCACTACAAGGTGGAAGAGATCTACCGGGACAACAAGATCAGCGAGATCTACGAAGGCACCAACGAGATCCAGCGCATGGTCATTGCACGGCAGATCTTCGGGAAGGAGCTAGTGGGCTAGTCCCCGAGGAAACGGTTGGCACTCTGTTTCGCGAGGTGCGGAGTGCCGACAACCTGTGCTATCTGCGTGCTCCAGTTGTTTTGAATTCCAGAGAAGCGAAGAAAATGACCAGACTCCGCAGTGATGCATCCATCGAGCAACTCAATCGTCTTGGCAACGACTGTCTTCCCGGTTTGTTCGGCGTGGAAATGACTGAGCTGGCCGAGGGGGCGATGAACAGTCGAATGACGATCCAGCCCGCGCATCTCGCACCGAATGGCTATCTGCACGCCGCAACCATCGTCGCCCTCGCGGACACGACCTGCGGCTACGCCACCATGGCCCACCTGCCTGATGGTGCGCTTTCCTTCACCACGATCGAGCTGAAGAGCAATCATCTGGGGACGCTCAGGCAGGGTGCGCTGCGCTGTGAGGCGCGCGCGCAGCATCTCGGGAGAACCACTCAGGTCTGGGATGCGGTCGTGACGGACGAAGCCTCCGGCCAGAAGCTTGCCTTGTTCCGTTGTACCCAGATGGTGCTTTGGCCGAAGCCTTGAACGCGGCTCAGTTGGCCGAGGCCACTCCCTCGTCGCGGCAGGCCGAAGGACTTAGCCCGGTCCAGCGCTTGAAGGCCCGGCGGAAGCCTCGCACGTCGCTGTAGCCGAGTTCTTCGGCAATTCGCTCGATGGGCATGTCCGGGTTGTTCAGCAGGCTCAAGGCGCGTGCGCGGCGCACCTGCTCCAGCAAGGCGTCGAAGGTCACGGCGTGCTCGGCCAGTCGTCGGCGCAGGGTGCGGCTGCTCATGTTGAGGTCGCCGGCGACTTTCTCGATCTGGCTGCCATGGGGCAGGTCGCGGGCGATGGCGCGTTCCACGGTCTGCAGCAGGTCTATTTTCTGCTGCACCTGGGCGCTCTCCAGTTCCAGCAGATTGAGCGCCTGGCGCAGGGCGACAGGGTGGTGGGTGGGCAGTTGAGTGTCCAGCCAATGGCTGGCGATCACCATGCGGTTGTGCAGGCAGCCGAAATGCACGTTCGGCCCCAGCAGGCGGAGGTACTCGGCTTCGTAGGTCGGGGCGGCGTGGGTGAACTCGAAACGCAGGGGCTGGAAGTCGGCACTGATCAGCGCGCGGTTGTAGACCATGACGCTGGCGAAGAACTCCTCCACCGCAAATACCTGGACGTCGGCGTAAGGCAGTCGGCATTCCACCTCGAGGAAACTCTCCTCGGCGCCTTCCTGCAGGCTGGACACCGCCATGCCGCCGGACGTGTGCTGGAAGCGCACGCCGATCTCGAAGGCATCGCGCAGGGTCCTGCACAGGGACAGCACATGGCCTAGCAGGCCGAGGGTACCGAGCACGTTGCGGTGCCCGACCCAGAGGCCGAGACCCCGATCGGGGAGCGCCGTGAGCGCGCGCTGGATCATCGTTGTCGCCTGCCGATAGGAGATGCGCTGGGCAGGGTCCTGCAGGTCGTCCGGGGTGAACCCCAGGCCCCGGCACAGGCGCTCGCTGCTGACACCTTTGTCGCTCGCGACTTCCGCCAGGGTTTGCAGCAGGAAGGGCGAAACCAGGGCCAGTTCGAATGGGGAATCGATGGTTTTCATGGGCATGGAGAGCTGCTCCCGAGCTGGGGCGCCTTCGGTTCTTGTTCTGGATTGCAGTGTGCAGCCTGGGCGCAGCGGCGGAGCCATCTTATCGCGTTCGTGGGCGGACCATGGGTGGATGTAACAAAAGATTGCGGCCTGTCCCCGAAAGCCCCCCTGATTGGCCGGCAATGCCCTGCATCATCTGGCGTTGAGCGCTTATTTCTATGCTGTGCCCAGGGCCATGCCCGGGCGTCGTCCGCCAACAATAAGAATGAGCCCAACCATGAACCCGATCCGTGTTCCCCAACTGCCATTGCTGGCAGCCTCCCTCGCCATTGCGTCGTCCCTCGCGCTACAGGCCCACGCCACCGAAAACGGTGTCGACAACATCGGTCCCGGTACCGATGGCTTCTTCGTCCTGCCGCTGGACGTGAACAACCTGCCGGACCACATGTTCGCCTTCAACCTCTACTACAACCACTACGAGGCTAAGAAGCTGGACATCAGCTCCCTCGGCGGCAAGGTGCCGGACGTGAAGATCACGTCCGATGCGATCATCCCGCGCCTGGACTACCTGAGCCCGCTGCGGGTCTTCGGCGGCCGCCTGGGTGGCTATGTCGCGCAACCCTACATGCGCCAGCAGGTCTCGCTGTTCGGCCTGGATGATCGCCGTGAGAGCCAGGGCGACACCACGGTCGCTCCGATCATCCTCTGGGACATGGGCAAGGACCTGACCCTGGGTGCCGCGCTGGAGATCACGCTGCCCACCGGCGACTACGACGCCACGCGCCTGGCCAACACTAGCAACAACTTCTACACCTACAAGCCGCTGGTTTCCGCGACCTGGCTGCCCACCGAGCGCACCGAACTGTCAGTCAAGGCCACCTACAGCTTCAACGAGGAAAACCACGACACCGACTACCGCTCCGGGCAGTTGTTCCACTTCGACTATTCCGCCAGCTACAGGGTGACCGACAACCTCAGGCTGGGTCTGAACGGCTACTACCTGAAGCAGACCACCGACGACGAGCAGTTCGGCCGGACCGTGACCTTCATGGGCGAGGACGTCGACGACGGCGTGCGTGGCCAGGTGTTCGCCATTGGCCCGGCCGCGTACCTGACCTTCTTCAAGTACGCCAGTTTCGAGATGCGCTGGGCCAAGGAATACGCCGTGGAGAATCGCCCCGAGGGCGAAATGTTCTGGGCCAAGCTGAACCTGCCGTTCACCCTCTGATCATTCCCCGGACACAAGAAAACCTCAGGTCGGTGACCTGAGGTTTCCGGTTGAGTGCCGGAAGTCTTGCCTCAACAGGCTTCGGCTCTTCGTAGGGTGGGTAGAGCGGAGCGAAACCCGCCATCGGGCGACGGCGCTGGCCTCAGCTGTACACCGGCCAGGTCTCGACGATACGGCCATCGCGCACCGCCAACAGGTCGCCGAACTGCAGCAGCACCGATTCGGACTGGGTCGGCCGCAGGAATACCTGATCGTCCACACCCAGGCCAATTGCACTGGAGCCGTTGACCATCTCCTGGTTGGAGCTCCGGCCGTAGAGGCCGTTGAACCGCAGGCCGCTGGGCGACTCGAGTTCGGCCATCCAGTTGCCGCCGTAGATGAAGTAGGTTTCGCGCTGGTTGGGGTCCCACCAGGAGAACAGGGCCGACTTGCCGTCCAGCGCCGGAATCTTCACCGCCCCGGTGCTCTTGAGCACCGGCGTGGCGATGAAGGCCGCTGGCTGGTGATCCACCAGCGACGGCAGGTCGTAGTGAGTCGGCTTGACCAGCGCCGAACCCACCGACACCTCGCTGCTGGTGCGTTCGTTTTCATGCATGCGGTAGCTCGGGCTGCCGGCGGTGTTGAGCGTCAGACCCGGCTTCCATAGCGCTGCATGTTGCGTGCGGGCGTAATCGACGAAGCCGTCGTAGAGCGTCATGACCTTGGTGAAGAGTTCTTCCGGCGAACCGAGGATGCCGGGTACGCCCATTCCGACGAAGGGGTCGTAGCCCATGAAACCGGCGAACTCCAGATGCTGCGGGTTGGCACCGATCAAGGTGAGCATCCGCCCCAGGGTCGACTTGTCCTGCACCCCGCCGCGGTGCAGTCCGACATCCAGCTCGATGTTAATCCGCAGTCGCGTGTTCAGGCCTTGCGCCAGCGCGAGGTACTGCTGCAGGCGCTCGGGCGTGTCGAGTAACCATTGCAGCTGGGTCGCCGGGTCGAAGGGGCCGCGATGGTTCTGGTAGAACTCCTGCGCCGAGCGCACGGGCAGCGGCTTGCCGAGCAGCAGGTCGGCGTCGGGAAAACGCTCGGCATCGTGGTTGAGGAACGGCTGGTGGAACGACATCAGCCGGCGGGTGCCGGCGCGTTTGGCGATGTAGTCGAGCAGCTGCGGCGACGGCAGGGACTTCTCCACCAGGCGCAGTGCCTTGCAGGCGCGACGGACCGACTGCATCACCACGTCGATGTTGTGATCCAGACGGTCGAGGTCGATCAGCATCACCGGCCTCATAGGCCCGAAGGCCTTGAGCTCGCGATTCAACCTGGCGAAGTACTCGCTGTACGGGGCGCCCTTGTCGGCTGGTCGCAGCCAGGCGCCAACCCCGGCGAGCAGTACGCCCGCACCGGCCGTAGCGGCGATGAAGTTGCGGCGATTCATGAGTTCTCCTTGTTGTCAGGCCACGCCCAGGATCGATGACAGATGGGCATTGAGGAACTTGCCGTGGGGGTCCAGCTCCCGGCGCACCTCGGTGAACTCCTTCCAGCGCGGATAGAGCGGTTGCAAGGTGCGTGCGTTCAGCGTGTGCAACTTGCCCCAGTGCGGCCGGCCGGCGTACTTCCAGAAGATCGGCTCGATGGCGGCGAAGAAGTTGTGGTGGTCCATGCTGTAGTGCTGGTGCACGGAGATCGAGCAGCTGTCGCGTCCTTCGAACATGCTCAGGGGGATGTCGTCAGCCTTCACGTAGCGGTACTCGATGGGGAACCAGGTGCGCAGGTCCTTGTCGTGGATCAGCTTGAGAATCTCCCGCAGGCAGGCCGGGCCATGCTCGGCAGGGACCGAGTACTCCATCTCGTTGAAGCGCACATTGCGCACGTTGGCGTAGATCTCGTAGGACTCGCCGACCCGGTCATCGAAACTTGCGATGTGGCGCAGGCTGTTGAGCAGCGCCCGGCGCGCGGCGGGAAAGTCGCTGCCGTACTTGTCGAGGCCCTCGATGATGCTGACGAATTCGTTGCCGCCCTCCTCGGCCGGGTCCAGCGGCGGCGTCGCCGGGTCGGTGGTCTCGTTCAGGGCAATGGACAGCGCGTAGTCGGAATGGGTGATCACCAGCATTTCCCAGTGCTGGTTCTCGCGGGTGTTCTTCTCCACGTCTTCAAGCAGTTCCTCGGTGCTGGCGATCCATTGCCGCTCGCGCAGGCGATAGGCCTCGCGGTTCTGCATGCGTATCCGGGTCGCCACGCCGAGGGCGCCGAGGGATACGCGTGCGGCGTTGAAGACCTCGGGATTGCGCTGAGCGTCGCAGTCCAGCACGTCGCCGCTGGCGGTCACCAGTTGCATGCCCGTGACATGGGATGAGTAGGAGCCGAAGCCGACGCCGGTACCGTGAGTCGACGTGGAGATCGCCCCGGCCAGGGTCTGGTAATCGATGTCGGCCATGTTGCGCAGTGCCTGGCCGATCTCCTTCAGCGCCGGGCCCATGAGCGACATCGGTGTACCGGCGGCGAACTCGGCCTGCAGGGTAGCCGCGTCGTGCGCGAGGAGGCCGTTGAAGTAGCTGAGCGAAAGCAGGGTACCGTCGGTGGGCACCAGGGCGCTGAAGGAGTGCGCCGAGCCCACCGGGCGGACCTTGCCCTCGGCCTGGCGGATGATCTGGACCAATTCATCCAGGCTCTTCGGTGCCACTCGCGCCTGCGGCAGGCAGCTCTGCCCGCCGGACCAGTTGCGCCAGGGAATCAGGCGTGGCGCGCGAACCAGCTGCGCCATCACCGGGGTACTGGAAAGTGCCGTGAACGCGCCGGCGACGCCGGCCCGCTGCAGCAGCTGACGTCTGGTGAGGTGTATAGCCATGGGGGGACCTTGTGCTTAGTGGACGGGCTGACCGGACATGAAGGAAATCAGCGCCAGGAACTCCTCTTCCGAGCACTGCATGCACATGCCCATTGGCGGCATGCCGTTGTAGCCGTTGATGCTGTGATCCAGCAGGCTGTCCACCCCCTGGGCGACGCGTGGGCTCCAGGCCGCCACATCACCGGTCTGCGGTGCCCCGGAGGCCGGGTTGGCGTGGCACATCTTGCAGCTGTTGTCGTAGACCTGCGCCAGCTCCTTGTCAGCGGGCGTCAGCGTTGTAGCGGTGCGTGGCGTGGCGGATTCGGGGGCTTCACCGCAGCCGGCGAGCAATCCGGCCAGGGCCAGCAAGGCAGCGATGCGGAGCGGCCTCGATCTGGGTTTCTGCATGGCGTTCCTCTCTTGTGCCGTGCCGCCAGTGGGGCACGGGTTCTTGTTGTGACAGGCAGAGGGAAACACTAAGGCAGGCGCTGTCCGCGCCTGAGGGTATTGGCGGCCAACAAGGGGGGCTTATAAGGCCAGCGCATTGGCTACTGGCTGATTCGATGGGGGCGGCGCAAGTCGCCCATATCCCCGGCAAGCCATCATCAGGAACTCGCTTGTGCACCGAGATCTGGACTGCTGTTGGTTAACCGATATGCGCAAGGGATGTGGACCGCAGCAGATCCATCAGGGCCAGGATGATCAGGGTGGCGACTATGAACCTGGAAATGGCGATGAAGGTGGCCGGTAGCAGCGGCAAGTAGAGCAACCGTCGCAGCAGGGCGATCTGCGAGAACACGTACCAGATGCAAGCGAGGATCGTCAGAACCATCGCCAGCACTACCTGGATACCTGCCAGCAGGTTGGCCGCGATCAGCAGGATGGACAGAGGGGAGGCCAGGTAGCACTGGATGTAGAAGGGTTCACGCAGGGTCGTGGGGCTGACGCGGACGCGCCGCACCCGCAGCATGGCCATGGCGGGCATCAGCGCGTACAGGCCGTAGCTGAGGCTGAGCACCAGCAGCGTCAGCCACTCGCCGGAGATCCATGGCGAAGGTCGATCCGCTATGGCAAAGCCGAGGAGATGGGCGAGGACGATGGAAAGGATCAGCATCAGCGGTGGGCTGAGCATGCCGCTGAAGCGCCGATCAGGCTGCTGCGCGAGTTGTTGCCGGGTATAGAGCGAAACGGCGATGGGGTTGCGCAGCACTCGCCAGAGCGTTCGCGGAAAGGAAATGGGCCAGGCCGCGACCTTCCGGAAGAATGCTTCGAGCGATTGCAGGCTGCGCAAGACGACCACCATCCGACAAGCATCTGGAATGGTTGGGAGGTTGCCACGCGCCCGTTACAGGGACATCACGGGCAACCCACAACTGATCTGCGCGATGCGTTCGAAGCAGACCCAGTTCACCTGAGCTTAGCCGAGCGATCTCCGGTATTCGTTTTACCGCCAGCGGGGAAGGGCGCGACGTCAAGGACGACCGCGTCCGCTTGGAAATACGCGGACACCATCGCCCTGAATGCTGGGGCGCGGAAGGTGACGTGGCTGGACGCTCACGATTACCGGGGATGTCGATCTTCAGCGAGTGGTTAGGCGTCCGTGTCCCCTTGGCGCCGAAGGACGACATGCGTGGCCTTCTCCGAGGCTACGCATTCGTATCCCAGGGCCCGCAAGTCAACGCCTTCGAACAGCGCTTCTCCCCGGCCGAGGAGGACCGGCGCGATCGCAATGTGCAGTTCATCAATGAGGCCTTCCCGAAGGTACTGCCGGATGGTGTCCGGCCCACCGCCGATCCGTACGTCCATTCCGGCAGCGGCCTCGCGCGCCCGGTCGAGCGCCTCACGAATGCCCCCTGTTATGAAGTGGAACGTCGTGCCGCCTTCCATCTCGATAGGGGGACGAGCATGGTGGGTCAAGATGAAGGCTGGAACGTGATACGGCGGATTATCTCCCCACCAGCCTTTCCAGTTGGTGTCCGGCCAATTCCCACGAATGGGTCCGAACATGTTTCTCCCAAGAATCCAGGCCCCGACATTTTGAAAGCCACGGGCGGCGAAATCATCGTCAACTCCGGTCGTACCGTCGTCCTTGCCGAACAACGCCCGCTGGAATGTGCGTGTTGGGACCAGCCATTGGTGCAGCTCTGTCCCGCCAACGCCGAGCGGATTGTCGATGCTTTGCTCCGGGCCTGCTCCGTATCCGTCGAGCGAAATGGTGAAGCCCTCAACGCGAACCCGTGTCATCGTTTGCCTCCGTTTGGACGCTTGGCAGGTAATCAACGGACGCCGGTGAAGGCAGTACATCCGCATCAATGCCAGTTTAGAAAACGGCCAGAAACAACGCTCAATGACTACTGGTGGTCGAAAGCAAACGCGCAGAGCGTGAAAAATCTCCCCCTTGGCTCACGAACCTGGCCAAGACTGAATACAATTCGTGCCTGATTACCCTGGGCCATGAACATGGCTGCATCGAACAAGGAACTCGCCTCGATGGCTTCCCCAAATAAACAGCAAAAACGTGCCCAGCGTGCCAAAGCGAAGGCCAAACAGAACCGCTCGGGCAAAGCCAAGGCCAATGTCGTACATCCGCTGCTAGCCAATCCGCTGGTCAACGAGCCATTCGATGATGTCGAAATCGACCTGAGCACCTTCGATTTCAAAGACATCGAAGAGCACGGTTTCGACCCGGCACACTTTGATGACCTGTTCCAAGCGATGAAGGTCGGCGAAGGCATCAGCCTACTGGCGATGTGTTTGGTATTCCTGCAATACCCGGTATTGGAGCTGGTGGTCGCGGAGGAATCGCAAGAGTCGGCGATCGACTTCATGATGGGGCTGCTGATTGTCTACCGCGGGATCTTCCACGATGAAGACGAAGACACGGCAGTGAACTGGGTCGGTAGCGACGCTTTCCAGAAGGCCTACAACGAAGCCTCGATGATCCTGGAGAAGAAGAACGCTCGCGGCACCCCAAACACCCGTGTTTGAAAGAGGAAGGGGGGAGACCACGACCAGTTGTTATCGGTCTTTGCGTCTTGATAATCGCAGCAGGTCGCTGAGTAGCCTCGATTTCATGCAGTCGAACCGGACGTCCCAGATGCGGATTTCGCACCTGCAGGACTGCTTGTCAGTCGGGTGAGAAGCGCCGTGTACGCCAGCGATTGAGTGCCCCGCAGGCTCGGTTTCGCGCTCTACGTGGTTGCCGGCGGATAGGCGCTGAGGAAGGATTCATTTTTTGGAAAGGCCCTGCTGGAGCGGGGCGAGAAGGGAGATGTCAAGTTGGATTCCAGGGTGTGGTCGAAGTCGGGTTTTCTGTTGGTTTCCCTGATCGTGATCGTCGTCGATCAGTTGACGAAGTACATGGCCGATGCGTCATTGGAGTTCGGTCGCGCGGTAGCTGTTCTTCCTTTCTTCGATCTGCAGCTCTCCTACAACACAGGTGCAGCCTTTGGAATGCTTGGTGATGCAGGTGGCTGGCAGCGCATCCTGTTCGCCGCCATCGCCTTGGGCGTCATCGTGGCAATCCTGGTGTGGATCATCCGGCAGTCCAATGACCGCTTTGTCCATGTGCTCGGCCTGGCCCTGGTGCTTGGCGGCGCTGCCGGCAATCTGATAGATCGAGTCGCCTTCGGGCATGTCATCGATTTCGTTCTGCTCCATTGGCAGGGGCGAGGCTTTCCCAATTTCAACATTGCCGATGTCGCGATCAATGTCGGCGCCGTGATGGTGGTCCTGGGGTCCTTGAAGAGCAAGGAAACGCCCGAATGAGCTAGCATCCAGACGGATTTCCGACGCTGGCTGACTCGAAAGTCAGGACAATCCTTCTGGCTCGTGGTTAACTCAGCGTTTTCCTACAACACCACCTCAAACAAGGACTATTGCAATGGCTCAAGTAACCCTGAAGGGCAACCCGATCAACGTCGATGGCCAGCTGCCGCAGAAAGGCCAGCAGGCCCCGGCATTCAGCCTGGTCGGCGGCGACCTGGCCGACGTGACCCTGGCCAGCCTGAGCGGCAAGCGCAAGGTGCTGAACATCTTCCCGAGCATCGACACCCCGACCTGCGCCACTTCCGTGCGCAAGTTCAACGTCGAAGCCAGCAAGCTGCCGAACACTGTGGTGCTGTGCATCTCCGCCGACCTGCCGTTCGCCCAGAAGCGCTTCTGCGGTGCTGAAGGCCTGGAGAACGTGGTGAACCTGTCCACCATGCGCGGCGCCAACTTCCTCAAGGACTACGGCGTTGCCATCGCCAACGGCCCGCTGGTCGGCGTTGCCGCCCGTGCCGTCGTGGTGCTGGATGAGAACGACAAAGTCCTGCACAGCGAGCTGGTTGGCGAGATCGCCGACGAGCCGAACTACGCGGCTGCCATCGCCGTCCTGTAAGGGATGCGGGAATGAAGAAGGGAGGCCTGAGGCCTCCCTTTTTGTTTATGAGCCAGCAGATTTGTAGCTGCGTAGGATGGGTGGAGCGGAGCGATACCCATGCTGTTGATCGATGGGTTTCGTACCTCAACCCATCCTACGGACTGATTTACAGGGTCAGCTTCAAATTTCTGACCAGTGCCCCCGGCAGCAGCGCCGACCAGGTCTGGCGTTCGCCGTAGGTGCTGCTGGACAGCCGCAGCTGGCGTTCCTGGGTCAGGGCTTCCAGCTGGTCGCCGAGCAGGCTGAACAGGCTGTCATCGAAGCGCATGGTGTCCACCGGCGCCTGGATCTTGCCGTCTTCCACCCAGAAGGTGGCGAAGCGGGTCATGCCGGTCATGCGCGCGGCGGGCAGGTCGGACCAGTTCAGGTACCAGAGGTTGCCGATATAGAGGCCGTGGTCCAGTTGCTCCAGCGCCTTGTCCGCCGGCAGGGTGCCAGGGCCCATCACCAACGACTGGGTGGCTTCATTGGCATCCGCACAGTTGGCTTCCAGGCCGTACTCGCGAGCACTGCGGGGATAGACCAGTTGCCCGGCCAGCTTGCCGTCGCGCACCAGGGCCACGTCGCTGCGCGGCGCGCCTTCGGGGCCGAAGGCCGGGGCGAGGGCGCCGGCCACCTGTTCGTCCAGGTTCAGCAGGGGACTGAAAGAAGCGCTGCCGTCCTGCAGGCGCTGCAGGGGGCTTTCCTTGTTGGCCAGGGCGCGGGCCGAGAAGCCGGTCCAGGACAGCATGCCCAGCACTTCGTCCAGGGCGGCCGGTGCCAGGTAGGCACGATAGTCGCCGGGCTGCAGGTGGCGCACCGGCTTGCCCAGGTGTTCCAGTTGCTGGCGGGCATTGGTGAAGCGGCTGACGAAATCGGCAGCGTCCCAGCGCGCGCCGGCGTAGTCGGCCTTCACCGCCTGGTGGTTGGCGTGGAACAGGCTCCAATCGAAGCTGAAGCAGTGGGCCGCGTGCCAGCCAAGGGCGCCGAAGCTGTTGGCGAAGCCCCGGTACAGCGGTCCTGCGGCGTAGATGCCCACGAGGTCGAGGCCGTTGGCCGCCTTGTCGATCTCGGCCAGCACGCTGGTGCAGTCGGGGAGGGCAGCGTCGTCCACCGTGCGGCGGTGCCAGGCGGAGCGTTCCACTTGCAGGTACGGGTCCGGCGGCAGCTGGCAGATCACCAGGCGCAGTTGCACCAGACCTTCGGCCAGGCGCTGGCGGTCGCTTTCCAGGTCGCCGGACAGGGTGATGGCGATTTCTGCGCTGCGGTCGTCGCGGATCAGGCGCAAACGTCCGATGGCCTGAATCACATGACCGGCCTGGCGCACCTGGGCCCGGTTGAACCGGATGAATTCGGATTCCTCGGCGCTGTACCAGAGGCTGAAGTCCTCACCTGCCTGCAGGTTGGTGCGCAGGCTCTCGGCCAGGGCTGTGAAGCGGGATTCTGCGTCGGCCATCACTGGGCTCCTCCAAAGACTTCCACTTGTCTGAAGACGCATGCGGGCGAGGCGTGGCCCACACGCACCACCTGATTGGGCTCACCCTTGCCGCAGTAGGGCGTGCCGTGCACCTCGAAGGTACTGGCATCACCTACGGCAGCAAGGCTTCGCCAGAAGTGGGCGGATACGCCTCGGTAGTTGGGGTTCTTCACAACGCCCCCGAGCTCGCCATTTTCAATGATCCGGCCCCATTCGCAACCGAACTGGAACTTGTTGCGGGCGTCGTCGATGGACCAGGACCGGTTGGTGCTCATCAGCACGCCGTGCTCGATGCCGGCGATGAGCTGGGCCAGGCTCTGGTCGCCCGGCTCAAGGTTGAGGTTGGCCATGCGGTCGATGGGGGCACGGTTCCAGTTGCTGGCGCGGCTGTTGGCCACGCCCGGCAGGCCGCTGCGCTGCTGGGAAAGCGCACCGCCCAGGGGACGCAGCAGCAGGCCGTTGCTGATGAGCATTTCCTTGCGCGCCGGCTGGCCGTCGTCATCAAAGTCGTAGCTGGCCAACTCTTCCGGCACGCCGGGGTCAAAGCTGATGTTCAGCAGCGTCGATCCGTACTGGTAGCGGCCAAAGTCCTCCAGGCCGATGAAGCTGGTGCCGGCGTAGTTGCGTTCGTCGCCGAGGATGCGGTCCAGCTCCAGCGGATGGCCGATGGATTCGTGGATCTGCAGCATCATCTGGTCCGGCATCAGCAGCAGGTCGGTGGTGCCGCTGGGCGCATTGGGCGCCAGCAGCAATTGCAGGGCTTCGTCCGCCACCCTGGCTGCGGCTCCGGCAAAGCCCAGGCGCTGCAGGACTTCCATGCCGCCCTGCTGGCCGCTGCCGTAGCCGCCGAAGCTGCGGGTCTGGCTGTCGCTGCCGTCGAAGGCGGTGACGCTGATGCCCGGATAGGTGAAGCGCAGGTCCTGCCATTGCTCGGCGCCGGCGCTGTTGAGGTAGAGCTGCTCATGGCGCTGGGCGTCCAGATAGAGGTTCCAGTTGACCAGGCGTGGGTCGTCGGGAATGTGCGCCGACTCCTCGGCGAGCAACTCGAAGCGCTCGGCAAGGCTGGGGTAGGGCTGGTCCAGCCCCGGCGAACGGTACTGGGCGCTGAAAGGCGGCGGCTCCAGCCGGCTCTGGTCGACCAGGGCATAGCGGGCGATCTGCCGGGCCAGCGTCTCGGCCTGGTCCAGCGCCCGCTGCAGGCCGGCCTGGCTGAGGTCGGCGGTGGCCGCGTAGGCCTCCACGCCAGCCAGGCGTACGCTGAGCATTGCGCCCATGTCCTGGCTGAGGGACGGCGGCTCGGCGACGCCCCGGCGCAGCAGGGCCTGCTCGCTGGTCTGGCGGACGACGCGCAGGGAATGGAACTCGGCGCGGGTGGCAAGGGCGGCGAAGCGCTGCCTGAAACGTTCGAACACGGAGCTCTCCCTGGTCCGGTGAAATCAGTTGTGCCCACAAAGCAGGGCGATTGCAGGTCATTAAGGATAGTTCGCTGCGTCAGGCCTAGGTAAATAGCCGGTAAATTGACTTTGCCTTCTGCTTTCAACTGCTTATCGTTCACGCTCTCGCCTATCTCGACCTGAATCATGTCCCCGATCACTGAGAAATCCCCGAACTCCCGTTCCTTCCGTAACTGGCTGGTCATCGCCGTCGCCTTGCTGGCGCTCGTGCTCCTGATCTGGTGGCTCTGGCCGGAAACCGCCGCCAAGTCCAATCATCAGGGAGGCCGGGGAGGGCCGGGGCGTCCCGGCTTCGGCGCCTTCTCGGGACCGGTGCCGGTGCGCGTCGCCACCATCACTCAGGGCGATTTCCCGGTCTATCTCAAGGCCCTGGGCACCGTTACCGCGCTGAACACGGTGAATGTGCGCGGCCGCGTCGACGGTGAGCTGGTCAAGCTGCAGTTCGAGGAGGGCCAACAGGTCAAGGCCGGTGATTTGCTGGCGGTGATCGATCCGCGTCCTTATCAGGTTGCCCTGCAACAAGCCGAAGGGACCCTGGCGCAGAACCGCGCGCAGCTGAAGAACGCCGAAATCGACCTGGCCCGCTACAAGGGCCTGTACGCCGAAGACAGCATTGCCAAGCAGACCCTGGACACCCAGGAAGCGCTGGTGGCGCAGTATCGCGGCACCATCAAGACCAACGAGGCAGCGGTGGCCGAAGCCAAGCTGAACCTCGACTTCACGCAGGTGCGTGCACCTATCGCCGGCCGCCTGGGCCTGCGCCAGGTGGACCTGGGCAACCTGGTGAGCAGCGGCGACACCACGCCGCTGGTGGTGATCACCCAGACCCGGCCCATCAGCGTTGCCTTCACCCTGCCCGAAGGCCAGCTGCCTGAAGTGGTCAGCCGCTTCCGCGCCGGCCAGCCCCTGGCGGTCGAGGCCTGGGACCGCAACGACAAACGCCTGCAAGCCGAAGGGGTGCTGCAAAGCCTGGACAACCAGATCGACACCACCACCGGCACCCTGAAGCTCAAGGCGCGTTTCGCCAACGATGACGAGATGCTCTTCCCCAACCAGTTCGTGAACATCCGCCTGCGTGCCGAGATGCTGCCGCAAGCCGTGTTGATTCCGTCCGCCGCCGTGCAGTTCGGCAGCCAGGGCACCTTCGCCTACGTGATGGACGGCGAGAAGAAGGTGAAGGTTCGCAAGCTGGAAACCGGCCCGGACGACGGCGAGCGCACCGTGGTCAAGAGCGGCCTGCAACCGGGTGAGCGCGTGGTACTGGAAGGTACCGACCGCCTGCGCGACGGCAGCGACGTGGAAGTGGTGCACGACGCCGACGAAATCCCCAGCCAGCCCACTGAACAGCTGCAGGGCGCCAAGCCTGAAGGCCAGGACGCGAAAGGCGGCGTATGAACCTCTCTCGCCTGTTCATTCTGCGACCGGTCGCCACCACCCTGAGCATGCTGGCGATCCTCCTCGCCGGCCTGATCGCCTACCGCCTGCTGCCGGTTTCCGCGCTGCCGGAGGTGGATTACCCGACCATCCGCGTCCTCACCCTTTATCCGGGCGCTAGCCCGGACGTGATGACCAGCGCCGTCACCGCGCCGCTGGAGCGCCAGTTCGGGCAGATGCCGGGGCTGACCCAGATGTCCTCCACCAGCTCCGGCGGGGCTTCGGTCATCACCCTGCGCTTCAGCCTGGAAGTGGAGCTGGACGTGGCCGAGCAGGAGGTGCAGGCGGCCATCAACGCGGCCACCAACCTGTTGCCCAACGACCTGCCGGCGCCGCCGGTCTACAACAAGGTCAACCCGGCCGATACCCCGGTACTGACCCTCGCCATCAGCTCGAAGACCATGCCGCTGCCCAAGTTGCATAGCCTGGTGGACACCCGCATGGCGCAGAAACTGGCGCAGATCAGCGGCGTGGGCATGGTCAGCATCGCCGGCGGCCAGCGCCAGGCGGTGCGCATTCGCGTCAATCCCGAAGCCCTGGCGGCCAATGGCCTGAACCTGTCGGACGTGCGCAGCCTGGTCAGCGCCTCCAACGTCAACCAGCCCAAGGGCAACTTCGACGGCCCCACCCGCGTGTCCATGCTGGACGCCAACGACCAGCTCAAGTCCGCCGAGGAATACGCCAACCTCATCGTCGCCTACAACAATGGCGCCGCTCTGCGACTGAAGGACGTGGCGGAGATCGTCGACGGCGCCGAGAACGAACGCCTCGCTGCCTGGGCCAACCAGAACGAGGCGGTGCTGCTGAACATTCAGCGCCAGCCGGGCGCCAACGTGATCGAAGTGGTGGATCGCATCCAGGCGCTGCTGCCGTCGATCACCGCCAACCTGCCGGCGGGTATCGATGTCGTCGTGCTCACCGACCGCACCCAGACTATCCGCGCCGCCATCACCGACGTGCGGCACGAACTGTTCCTCGCCATCGCCCTGGTGGTGATGGTGACCTTCCTGTTCCTGCGCCGGATGAGCGCCACCATCATCCCCTCCATCGCCGTACCGCTGTCCCTGGTGGGCACCTTCGCGGTGATGTACCTGGCCGGCTTCTCCATCAACAACCTGACGCTGATGGCCCTGACCATCGCCACCGGCTTCGTGGTGGATGACGCCATCGTCATGCTGGAGAACATCGCCCGCCACCTGGAGGAGGGCGAAACGCCGCTCAACGCCGCGCTCAAGGGCGCGAAGCAGATCGGCTTCACCCTGATTTCCCTGACCTTCTCGCTGATCGCGGTACTGATCCCGCTGCTCTTCATGGCAGACGTGGTGGGCCGGCTGTTCCGCGAGTTCGCCATCACTCTCGCGGTGGCCATCCTGATCTCGCTGGTGGTGTCCCTGACCCTGACGCCGATGATGTGCGCGCGCCTGCTCAAGCGGGAGAAGAAAGAGGAGGAGGGCGGCTTCTACAAGGCCAGCGGCGATTTCATCGACGGCATGATCGAGCGCTACGGCCGCGGTCTGCAGTGGGTCCTGCGGCACCAGGGGCTGACCCTGCTGGTGGCTGTCGGCACCCTGGTGCTCACCGTGGTGCTCTACCTGGCCGTGCCCAAGGGCTTCTTCCCGGTGCAGGACACCGGCGTCATCCAGGGTATTACCGAAGCGCCGCAGTCGGTGTCCTTCCGCTCGATGAGCGAACGCCAGCAAAAGATTGCTGCGCTGATCCTCAAGGACCCGGCCGTGGCCAGCCTGACCTCCTACATCGGTGTGGACGGCGACAACGTCACCCTCAACAGCGGCCGCATGCTGATCAACCTCAAGCCCCACGGCGAGCGCGAGGTAACCGCCAGTGAGGTGATTGCGCGCCTGCAGCCCGAGCTGGACAAACAGAGCGACATCCGCCTTTACCTGCAGCCGGTGCAGGACCTGACCATCGAGGACCGGGTCAGCCGCACCCAGTTCCAGTTCAGCCTGGAGTCCCCGGACGCCGATCTGCTCAACGAGTGGACGGTCAAGCTGGTGGACGCCCTGCGCCAGCAGCCGGAACTCTCGGACGTGGCCAGCGACCTTCAGGACAAGGGCCTGCAGGTGTACCTGAACATCGACCGCGACATGGCCGGGCGCCTGGGCGTGGAAATCTCCGCCATCACCGATGCGCTCTACGACGCCTTCGGCCAGCGGCAGATCTCCACCATCTTCACCCAGGCCAGCCAGTACCGCGTGGTGCTGGAGTCCTCCGCCGGCCAGGCGATCGGCCCGCAGGCGCTGCAGCAGATCCACGTCGCCAACCGTGACGGCGGGCAGGTGCCGCTGTCGGCCCTGGCGCACGTCGAGGAGCGCCAGACCCAACTGGCCATCAACCACATCGGCCAGTTCCCGGCGGTGACCCTGTCCTTCAACCTGGCTCCGGGCGTTGCCTTGGGCGAGGCGGTGGCGGTGATCGAGCGGGTGCAGCAGGACATCGGCATGCCCGAAGGCATCCAGACCCGCTTCCAGGGTGCGGCGGCGGCCTTCCAGGCATCCCTGTCCAGCACCCTGCTGCTGATCCTGGCGGCGGTGGTGACCATGTACATCGTGCTGGGTGTGCTCTACGAGAGCTACATCCATCCAGTGACCATCCTCTCCACGCTGCCCTCGGCGGGCGTCGGTGCCTTGCTGGCGTTGCTGCTGACCGGCAACGACCTGGGCCTGATCGCCATCATCGGCATCATCCTGTTGATCGGCATCGTGAAGAAGAACGCCATCATGATGATCGACTTCGCCCTGGAGGCGGAGCGGCACCAGGGCATGTCACCCGAGGCGGCCATCTACCAGGCTGCGCTGCTGCGCTTCCGGCCGATCCTGATGACCACCCTGGCGGCCCTGTTCGGCGCCGTGCCGCTGATGCTCGCCACCGGCTCCGGGGCCGAGCTGCGCCAGCCGCTGGGCCTGGTGATGGTCGGCGGCCTGCTGCTTTCCCAGGTACTGACCCTGTTCACCACCCCGGTGATCTACCTGGCCTTCGACCGCCTGGCCCGCCGCTTCACCGGCCGCAGCGCGGCGGGGGTGGCGGTATGAGTAATGGTCATGGCACGAACTGCCCCCTCTCCCTCTGGGGCGAATCAGGCACGCTTTTGGAAGCACTGCTTCCTGTGCCTGTGAGCGCCAGTACGCGCAGCGTTCTGGCCGGGGCGCAGGGCGGGGTTGGGGTGAGGGTAGCCAAGCCCCGCTCGGCCTCCAGCAACGACCGCCATCCCTCATCCGACCCTTCGGGCCACCTTCTCCCAGAGGGAGAAGGGAAATGAACCTCTCCGCCCCCTTCATCCATCGCCCGGTCGCCACCATGCTGCTGAGCCTGGCGATCCTGCTGCTGGGTAGCGTCAGCTTCGGCCTGCTGCCAGTATCGCCGCTGCCGCAGATGGACTTCCCGGTGATCACCGTGCAGGCCAGCCTGCCCGGTGCCAGCCCGGAGATCATGGCGTCCAGCGTCACCACGCCGCTGGAACGCTCGCTGGGCACCATTGCCGGCATCAACCAGATGACCAGCCGCACCAGCCAGGGCTCGACGCGGATCATCGTGCAGTTCGACCTGGACCGGGACATCAATGGCGCCGCCCGCGACGTGCAGGCGGCCATCAACGCCTCGCGCAACCTGCTGCCCAGCGGTATGCGCAGCATGCCCACCTACAAGAAGGTCAACCCGTCCCAGGCGCCGATCATGGTCCTGTCGCTGACCTCCGACGTGAAGGAGAAAGGCGAGCTCTACGACCTGGCGTCCACCATCCTTGCCCAGAGCCTGTCCCAGGTTAAGGGCGTGGGCGAGGTACAGATCGGCGGCAGCTCCCTGCCGGCCGTGCGGGTGGAGCTGGAACCGCAACTGCTGACTCAGTACGGCATCGCCCTGGACGACGTGCGCAGCACCATTGCCGCTGCCAACCAGCGCCGGCCCAAGGGCGCGGTGGAAGACGCCGAGCGCCACTGGCAGGTGGGCGCAAACGACCAACTGGAGAAGGCCGCCGACTACGCGCCGCTGATCATCCGCTACCAGGACGGCGCCGCCCTGCGACTGGGCGACGTGGCCAAGGTCCGGGACGCGGTGGAAGACCGCTACAACAGTGGCTTCTTCAACGACGACTCGGCGGTGCTGCTGGTGATCAACCGCCAGGCCGGCGCCAACATCATCGAGACCATCGAAAGCATCAAGCAGCAGCTCCCCGCGCTGCAGGCGGTGCTGCCGGCCAGCGTCAAGCTGGACCTGGCCATGGACCGCTCGCCGGTGATCCGCGCCACCCTGCACGAAGCCGAACGCACCCTGCTGATCGCCGTCGGCCTGGTGATACTGGTGGTCTACCTGTTCCTGGGCAACCTGCGTGCCTCGCTGATCCCGGCGCTGGCGGTGCCGGTGTCCCTGGTGGGCACCTTCGCCGTGATGTACCTGATGGGCTTCTCGCTCAATGTGCTGTCGCTGATGGCGCTGATCCTTGCCGCCGGCCTGGTGGTGGACGACGCCATCGTGGTGCTGGAAAACATCTCACGGCACATCAACGAGGGCATGGCGCCGTTCAAGGCGGCGCTGCAGGGTACCCGCGAAGTCGGTTTCACCCTGTTGTCGATGAACCTCTCGCTGGTGGCGGTGTTCGTCTCCATCCTGTTCATGGGCGGCATCATCGACCGGCTGTTCCGCGAGTTCTCGTTGACCCTGGCGGTGGCCATCCTCGTTTCGCTGCTGGTGTCCCTGACCCTGACGCCGATGCTCTGCGCGCGCTGGCTGAAACCCCACGTGCCCGACAAGGACAGCCGCCTGCAACGCTGGAGCGAGGCCTTGCATACGCGCATGGTCGGCGTCTACGACCGGACCTTGGGCGTGGCCCTGCGCCATCCGCGCCTGACCCTGGCCAGCCTGTTGCTCACCATCGGCTGCAACATCGCCCTCTACGTGCTGGTGCCCAAGACCTTCCTGCCGCAGCAGGACACCGGCCAGTTGATCGGCTTCATCCGTGGCGACGACGGCCTGTCCTTCACCGTGATGCAGCCGAAGATGGAAATCTTCCGCCGCGCCGTCCTCAAGGACCCGGCGGTGGAAAGCGTCGCCGGCTTCATCGGTGGCAGCGGCGGCATCAACAACGCGTTCATGATCGTGCGCCTGAAGCCCATTGCCGAGCGCAAGGCATCGGCGCAGAAAGTGATCGAACGCCTGCGCGCCGACCTGCCCAAGGTGCCCGGCGGCCGATTGATGCTGATGGCCGACCAGGACCTGCAGTTCGGTGGCGGGCGCGAGCAGCGCAGCTCGCAGTACGAGTACGTGCTGCAGAGCGGCGAGCTATCCGACCTTCGCACCTGGGGGCCGAAGGTCACCGCCGCGCTCAAGGCATTGCCGGAACTCACGGCCATCGATGCCAACGAAGGCGAGGGTGCCCAGCAGGTCACCCTGCAAGTGGACCGCGACACCGCCAAGCGTCTGGGCATCGACATGTCCATGGTCACCACCGCCCTGAACAACGCCTACAGCCAGCGGCAGATCTCCACCATCTACGACACCCTGAACCAGTACCAGGTGGTGATGGAGGTCAACCCGAAGTACGCCCAGGACCCGGAAACCCTCAAGCAGGTCCAACTGGTCACCGCCGACGGTCAGCGCGTGCCGCTGTCCAGCTTCGCCCGCTACGAGCGCAGTCTGGAGGAAGACCGGGTCAACCACGAAGGCCAGTTCGCCTCGGAGAGCATCGCCTTCGACCTGGCGCCCGGCGTCAGCCTGGACAAGGCCACCGTGGCCATCGAGAAGGCAGTGGCCGCCATCGGCCTGCCCAGCTCGGTGATCGCCCGCATGGGCGGCAGTGCCGACGCCTTCCAGAGCACCCAGCAGAACCAGCCGTGGATGATCCTCGCCGCCCTGGTGCTGGTGTACCTGGTGCTCGGCATCCTCTACGAGAGCTATGTCCATCCGCTGACCATCCTCTCGACGTTGCCGTCGGCGGGGGTTGGCGCGCTGCTGGCGATCCTGCTCACCGGCGGGGAGTTCAGCCTGATCTCGCTGTTGGGGCTGTTCCTGCTGATCGGCGTGGTGAAGAAGAACGCCATCATGATGATCGACCTCGCCCTGCAACTCGAACGCCAGGAAGGCATGGGTCCGGAGGATTCCATCCGCCAGGCCTGCCTGCTGCGCCTGCGGCCGATCCTGATGACCACCATCGCCGCCATCCTTGGCGCCGTGCCGCTGCTGATCGGCGGCACGGAAGGCGCGGAAATGCGCCAGCCGCTGGGTGTGGCCATCATTGGCGGCCTGGTGCTGAGCCAGTTGCTGACCCTCTACACGACCCCCGTGGTCTACCTCTACCTCGACCGTCTGCGCCATCGCTTCAATCGCTGGCGTGGCGTGCGCACTGACGCCGCTCTGGAAACACCGCTATGAACACCGCCGCTCATTCCCTGAAACCCCTGCGTCGTGCGATGGTCCTGGCGCTTGCCGGCCTGTTGCTCGGTGGCTGCGCCATCGGCCCGGACTACAAGCGTCCGGAACAGAGCGTGCCCGCGCAGTTCAAGCATGCCGAAGGCTGGACCCTGGCCACCCCGGCGGACCTGGAGCACCGTGGCCGCTGGTGGGAGCTTTACGGCGACGCCACCCTCAACGACCTGCAACTGCGCCTGGAACAGTCCAACCAGACCCTGGCCCAGTCGGTCGCCCAGTACCGCCAGGCCCAGGCATTGGCCCGTGGCGCCCGCGCTTCGTTCTTCCCCTCGGTCACCGGCAATGTGGCCAAGACCCGCTCGGGGCAGGGCGGTGGCGACAGCACCGTGCGCCTGTCCGATGGCTCCACGGTCACCAGCTCCGGCGGCGGTGGCGTGTCCAAGAGCTATGACGCCAGCCTTGGCGTGAACTGGGAAATCGACCTGTGGGGCAAGCTGCGCCGCCAACTGGAGTCCGACACTGCGAACATGCAGGCCAGCGCCGCCGACCTCGCTGCCGCGCGCCTCAGCCTGCAATCGGAGCTGGCGCAGAACTACCTGCAGCTGCGCGTGCTGGACGCCCAGAAGCGCCTGCTGGAAGCGACCATCGCCGGTTATCAGCGCGCCCTGACCTTGACCCAGAACCAGTACAAGGCCGGGATCGTCACCCGCGCCGACGTGGCCCAGGCCACCACCCAGCTCAAGAGCACCGAGGCCCAGGCCATCGACCTCAAGTTCCAGCGCGCGCAACTGGAGAACGCCATCGCCGTACTGGTCGGCGTGCCGCCGGCGGAGTTCAGCCTGGCCGAGGTGGACAGCGTCCCGGCACTGCCGAGCGTGCCGGCCCTGCTGCCGTCGCAACTGCTGGAACGCCGTCCGGATGTGGCCTCGGCCGAACGCGACATGATGTCCGCCAACGCCCAGATAGGCGTCGCCAAGTCGGCCTACTTCCCCAGCCTCAGCCTCAGTGCCGCCGGCGGCTACCGCAGCGGCAGCCTGCACGACTGGATCACCACGCCGAACCGCTTCTGGTCCATCGGGCCGGAATTCGCCATGACCCTGTTCGACGGTGGCCTGATCCGCTCCCAGGTAGCCCAGGCCGAAGCCAGCTACGACCAGACCGTCGCCGCCTACCGCCAGACCGTGCTGGACAGCTTCCGCGAAACCGAGGACTACATGGTCCAGCTCGACGTGCTGGAGGAGGAGAGTGGGGTACAGCAGGAAGCCCTGGACGCGGCGCGCGAAGCCCTGCGCCTGATCACCAACCAGTACAAGGCCGGCACGGTGGACTACAACAGCGTGGTCACCAACCAGGCCACCGCGCTGAACAACGAACGCACCGTCCTGACCCTCATGGGTACTCGCCTGACCACCAGCGTCCAGCTCATTGCAGCGCTGGGCGGGGGCTGGGAGCAGGGGCAGCTGGAACAGGTGGATTCGGATTCAGAAGAGACTCCGTAATCGCTTTTCTGTGGGGGCGAATTCATTTGAACTTGGGAAACCACGTCCTTAGGGCGTGGTCATGAGTCATCGGCTCTGCCTGTGACGATCGAAATGCTCCGAGTGGCAGGCTGAAGTCGGGGCT
>NZ_SSOM01000066.1:0-58483 GCF_029871235.1 Pseudomonas sp. BN411 | reverse complement strand
GCTTGCGATACCCATCAGCTCTGTCCGCATGGGTATCGCTCCGCTCCACCCATCCTACGGAGGTTATGCGGTAGCCAGCAGTCCGTAGCCTGGATGAAATCCGGGGCTATCCCACCGCCGCTCCCGGATTGCAGGCGAGCTACGATTGGTCAGACTGCTCCGAAATGCCCCCTTGTAGGGGGGCAAAAGTAAGTCCACGTTCTACGAACGTGGATGTTTACTCGCGAAGGACAGCGCAGCTGTCCCATTGGACGTCCAGGGCGAGCCTGCGGCCCGCTTAGCGAATGAATTCGCCCCCACAAGAACCATCGCCTCTGCCCAACCCGGTACGCATTCGTAGGATGGCGTAGAGCGAAGCGAAACCCATCGATAGCCGGCCAGCTGCCGTATTCAACCACCACACAACGCCTTCAACCTTCCCACCAACTCCTCTTCCGCCCGTCCCAACCCCGTCCGCCCATAGAGCGCCAGTCGCAGTCCCTGAATCTCTGGCAGATCCTCAACCTTGCCGAGCAGCCGATGCTCCGGCCCCAGCACACGCAATGGCAGCAGACTCACGCCCAATCCCGCCGCCACCGCCGCGCGCACGCTGGCCAGGCTGGCGCTGGAGTAGGCGATGCGCCAGCGCCGGCCCTGCACATCGAGGCCGTGGAGCATCTCATTGCGATAGAGCCCTCCGGCCGGAAACACAACCAGGGGCAACGGCTCGCGCCCAAACGCCGGGGAGCTGACGCTGTCCACCCAGCCCAGTGGTTCCGGCCAGGAGGCCAGGCTGTCGCCGCCATCGCCCATGCGCTTGACCAGCAGCAGGTCGAACTCGCCGCCCTGGTACAGGCGCAGCAGTTCCGGGCTGAGGCCGCTGGTCACCTCCAGACGCACGCCGGGCCAGGCGGCGGAGAATTCCGCGAGTACCGGCATCAGGCGTTCGGCGGCGAAATCCTCGGGGACACCCAGGCGCAGCACACCACTGCCGGGCTGGTGGCGCAGCACCTCGGCGGCTTCGTCCTGCAGGGCGAGGATGCGCCGGGCGTAGCCAAGCAACTGTTCGCCTTCGGCGGTTGCCACCACCTGGCGCTGACTGCGATCGAGCAGGCGGCAGCCAAGGCTTTCCTCCAACCGGCGCAACTGCTGGCTGACGGTGGACTGGGTGAGGTGCAGGCGTTCGGCAGCGCGGGTGAAGTTCCCGCAATCGGCAACGGCGACGAAACTGCGCAGGAGAAGGGGATCGAACATGGATGTATTCCAGGTGCCACTGATAGGCATGGTTATATTTAATTTCAGAATACTTGACCAGCCGGACATAATTTCGCGCATTCGACCAAGTGCGGAGGCGAACCATGAAAGCCGGACTCATTCAGTGCCTGTTCCTGGCCAGCGGCCTGCTGTTGGCAGCGCAAGCCAAGGCGGATGACAGTGCAGCTCAACGCCTGTTGCAAGCTGCCGGAGCGGGCGACCTGGGCGGGGTAGAAAACCTGCTGCAACAGGGCGTACCGGTGGACGTGCGCGATGGCCAGGGCAACACGCCCCTGCTGCTCGCCACCGCTGCCAATCGGGTGGATGTGGCCCGCCGGCTGATCGAAGCCGGCGCCGACGTCAACCTGCAGAACCGTATGCAGGACAGCGCCTACTTGCTGGCGGGCGCCAGCGGCCACCAGCAGATCCTCGAACTGACCCTGGCCCACGGCGCCAACCTGCGCAGCACCAACCGTTTCGGCGGCACCGCGCTGATCCCCGCCTGCGAACGTGGTCACGTGGACACCGTGCGCACCCTCATCGCTGCCGGCGTCGACCTCGACCACGTCAACAAGCTCGGCTGGACCTGCTTGCTGGAGGCCGTGTTGCTGGGTGACGGCGGACCGGCTCACCAGCGCATCGTCGAGCTGCTGATCGCCGCCGATGCTGACCTCGACCTGGCCGACAACGAAGGCGTCACCCCCTTGCAACATGCCGAACAGCGCGGACAGCGGGCCATCGCCGCCAAGCTGCGCGCCGCCGGCGCCCGCTGATTGATGGAGCACCCCATGTCTGAAGATCGCAACTACCTGGAACAGGCCGTGGAACTGGCGCGGCAGAATGTGGAGCAGGGCGGCCGCCCGTTCGGCGCGCTGCTGGTGCGTGACGGCCAGGTGCTGGCCCGCGCAGTGAATGAAATCCACCTGACCCAGGACCCCACCTGCCACGCTGAACTCCAGGCCATCCGCGCCGCCAGCCGGCAGTTGGGCCCGCGCCTGGACGGCTGCGTGATCTACGCCAGCGGCCAGCCGTGCCCCATGTGCCTGGCCGCCATGCATATGTGCGGCGTGAGCCGCGTGGTGTTCGCTGCGGCCAATGCCGTGGGCGAACCCTTCGGTTTGTCCACTGCGGCTGTCTACCAGCAGATGGCGCTGCCCCTGGACGCACAGAAGCTGGACATCCAGCACCTGCCGCAACCGGCCATGAGTGAAATCTATGCGCGCTGGCAGGCCCTGCATGCCGCGCGCTGACCGTCTCGACAATCTCGCTGCCTGGGCGTTGCTGGTCGTCGTCGGGCTGAACCTGAGACCCATCCTCGCGTCGGTGAGTCCGCTTCTGGCCGACATTCGCAGCGCCACCGGCATGGGCTTCCAGACCGCCGCGCTGCTGACCACGCTGCCGGTCATCTGCATGGGGCTGGTGGCACTGCTGAGCAACAAACTGGGTGGCCTGGGCGAACGGCGTGGCATCGGCCTAGGGCTCGCGCTGATCGCCGGTGCCTGCCTGGCGCGGCTGCTGTGTGGCCAGGCCGGCCCGCTGCTGGCGACCGCCTTGCTGGGTGGCGCCGGTGTGGCGCTGATCCAGGCACTGCTGCCAGCGGTGATCAAGCGCCGGTTCGAGGGCCGGGTGGCGTTGGCCATGGGCGTGTATTCCGCCTCCCTGATGGGCGGTGGTGGCATGGCAGCGCTGACCAGCCCGTTGTTGGCCCATCACTTCGAGCACTGGCAGGTGGGGTTGGGGCTCTGGCTGGTACCGGCGGTGCTGGCCCTGGCGCTTTGGCTGTCGCGGCCCCTGCCGAGCCCTGCGCCCCTAGCTGGCGGCCGGTCCGTGAGCTTCATGGGCAATCGTCGCGCCTGGCTGCTCGCCCTGTATTTCGGCCTGGTCAACTGCGGCTACATGAGCATGGTCGCCTGGCTGCCGGCCTACTATCAGCAACTCGGCTGGAGCCCGACCCGCAGCGGTTCGCTGCTGGCCTTCATGACCATCTTCCAGGTGATCGCGGCCCTGGGCATGCCCGCCCTGGCGCAACGCGGCACGGACCGTCGGCCGCTGCTGTCGGTGAGCCTGATCGCCCAGGCGGTGGGCTTCGCCGGATTGATCTGGGCGCCCCTGGAACTGTTCGCCCTGTGGATCGCCCTGATCGGCTTCGGCCTGGGGGCGTGCTTCGCCCTCAGCCTGATCCTCACCCTCGACCATCGCCGCGATCCGCGTGAGGCGGGCCAATTGGCCGCCTTCGTGCAGGGCGTGGGCTTCCTGATCAACGCTGTGTCGCCCTGGCTCAGCGGTTGGCTGCGGGAGGTCACCGGCGGCTTCACCGCCGCCTGGCTGGTGCTGGTGGTCGGCGTGCTGCTGATGCTGGGGGTGACCCGGTTGTTCAGCCCGGCCAGCTATCGGCCGGCGGCAACCACAGCGCCGGTAGCCGGCACTTTGTAGGCGCCGGATAGCCGGTCCCGCACAGTGCGCCATCTGCGGCTATACCACTGAAAAGGCCCCCGCAAGCGGCACCAGCCGTGGCTTTGAGGGCCATTCGGGAGAGCCGCATGCCAGAAACTGCCAGAACCGCAATCGTCACCGGAGCGTCCCGGGGCATCGGCGCCGCCATCGCTCGCCGTCTCGCAGCCGATGGCATCCAGGTAGTCGTCAATTACGCCACGCGGCCGGAAGCCGCCGAGCGGGTAGTGGACGAAATCAGACGGGCGGGTGGCAGGGCTTATCCGGTGCTGGCCGATGTCAGCGACCCCGTAGCGGTCGCAGTGCTGTTCGACCAGACGGAAATGGAGTTCGGCGCCGTCGACATCCTGGTGAACAACGCCGGGGTGATCCAGCCTGGCCTGGTGCCGCTGGCCGATACCGAAATGGCGCTCTATGACCGGATGTTCGCCATCAACACGCGCGGGACCTTCAACACCCTCAAGATGGCTGCCTCGCGCCTGCGCAGCGGCGGGCGCATCGTCAACCTGTCCAGCAGCGTGGTGGGGATGGGGCTGCCGGGCTACGCCATCTACGCGGCGTCCAAGGCGGCGGTGGAAACCATGAGCGCGATCTTCGCCCGCGAATTGCGTGGCCGCTGCATTTCGGTCAACTGCGTGGCGCCGGGGCCCACGGCCACCAACCTGTTCCTCGACGGCAAGCCCCCGGAGTTGGTGGAGCGCCTGACCAAGCAGGCCCCGCTGGAACGCCTCGGGAACCCCGAGGACATCGCCAACCTGGTGGCCTTCCTGGTTGGCCCGGAGGGTGCCTGGGTCAATGGCCAGACACTGCGCGTCAACGGCGGCATCATCTGAGAGCCTGCTCACGATCGGCTGCGCGTCGGAATAACTGCGTTGCGAATGGCTTCGGGCTTGCTCATTTACAGCTCGCGCGATCGTGAGCACGCTCCACGAGGAGGTTGCATGAACGGCTATCAACTCACCCTCTACACCCAGCAGAACCGCCGTCACGAGGGCAAGATGCTCGCCGACTGGATCGTCGCCCTGGCCATGGAAATGGGCCTGCGCGGGGCCACCCTGGTTTCCGGTATCGAAGGGTTTGGGCATACCAAACACTTCCATTCCCATCACTTCTTCGAGATGGCCGACCAGCCCATGCTGATCCTCATGGCCCTCAGCGAGGCGGAGTGCGACGCCCTGCTCAAGCGCATGGAAGAGGAGGGCGTGACCCTGTTCTACGTGAAGGTGCCAGCGGAATTCGGCCTGCTGGGCGCGCCGGTGGATGCCTGAGCTGCGGCTCTGCGACAATCGCCGCTTCCTCCACCCGCAAGGCCGCCTGATGAACCCCGAAGACCTGCTGCTCCTGGTCACCCGTGAGATGCCGTACGGCAAGTACAAGGGCCGCCTGATTGCCGACCTGCCCGGGCACTACCTCAACTGGTTCGCCCGCGAAGGCTTCCCCAAAGGCGAGATCGGACGGCTGCTGATGCTCATGCAGGAGATCGACCACAACGGGCTGAAGCCGTTGCTGGAGCCGTTGCGCAGGAAGCGTTGAAGCAGCCCACGGCCCGCTTTCTCTGTGGGGGCGAATTCATCGGCTATGTCTGTGCAAGTCGCTGCATTGCCCGTAGGAGCTGGCTTGCCAGCGAATGGCTCCCTTTCGCTAGCAAGCTAGCTCCTACAAGGCGTCTGGACCGATGAGCGATTGAAATCGCCCCCACAAGGTTTTCTTTTCCGGCACGTGTGCCAATTCCGTCCGATAACCGCCCACTCCGCCGTACCCCATCCCCCCATCAGCCGCTCTAGCTCAGGGCAGGCGCCATTGTTCTCGATTCGCAAACACTCATATCGCTGAAACCGGAATTGTTGGAGGTGAGGGCCGCTTGTAGCTTGCGCCCCAACCGGACATCCAGACCCGCACTGCCAGTGGGAGTTGTCCGCATCAGGCTGACTAATAAAAACAAGGTAGCTGCCATGATTCCTCGCAAGCATCGTTCCGCATCCTCCCTGTTCGCTCCGGTCCTGGCGGCCGCCGCGCTGTTTCCCGTATTCACCCAGGCCGCCGAGCCGGGTCCGTCCGGTTCGCTGTTCCGCAGCGCCTTCGGTGATGGCCTGGAAAAGGATTACGGCATCAAGGTCCATGGCTGGGCCCAGGCCGGCTGGATCTACAACGACAACGGCAGTGACGACGTGAGCAAGCAGGCCTTCTTCAACAACGACGAAGGCTTCAACCTCAACCAGTTCGCCCTGGCCATCGAGAAGACGCCCAAGGGCAACGTGGTGGGCCGTGTCGGTCCGTTCCCGGGGCCGATGCCGCAGGAAGCCGACTGGGGTTTCAACGTCACCGCGCTGTATGGCAAGGATGCGCGCTTCTTCAAGACCTACGGCTTCGACGAAGACTTCGGCGTCAACCGCAGCGCCGACGCCAACGACGAGAACTTCAACATCGCCCAGGCCTACCTGGACTTCTACATCCCGGTACTCGGCGGCTCCAACCTGATGCTCGGCGTCTTCCACACCCCGCTGGAGAACGAGATCGGCTTCGCCCTGGGGAGCCCGGCCCCGGCGGACTTCTACAGCCACACCTATTCCTTCATGCACGGCCCAGCCAAGCACACCGGCGCGCTGTATTCCTTCAAGCTGCCCCAGGAAGAGGGCGGCAGCATGCTCGGCTTCGAGCTGGGCCTGGTGCAGGGCTGGAACAACATGCAGGACCCCAACGGCGACCCGGACGTGATCGCCAACCTGCGCTGGCGCTCGGCGGACTTCCGCACCTGGGTCGATTGGGAAAACATCTACGGCAACGGCGCGGGCGACAGCTTCGCCGAGTGCGCCTGCGGCTCGCCGATCCCGGCCGGGACCGATGACCAGGACCTGACCCGCTACGCCTCCTACCTGACGGTTTCCCATGTGCTCGACGAGCGCAACCGCGTCGCCGTCGAGTTCAACTACGGCCAGCAGGAGGGCGCGGCCTTCGCCGCCTTCGCCAACAAGGACAACGCCCACTGGTACGGCACCGACGTCAACTGGTACCACCGCCTGGGCGACAACCTGATGTGGAACAGCCGTGCCGAGTGGTTCTACACCGACGCGCCGGTACACGTGGTGATGGCCAACATCGACCCGCAAACCGGCATCCCCGATCCGAGCTGGGGCAGCTTCTACGGCTTCACCACCAACCTGGCCTGGACGCCGGTGCCCAACGTCCGTCTGCGCCCCGAATTGCGCTACGACATCCACAGCGGCAACGGTCGCGACGCCTTCGGCGACGGCCGCGAAGACAGCCAACTGGTGGGCTCTTTCGACATCACCGTCTTCTTCTGATCCATCCGCACCTACTGCCTTCCCGGCCGGGCCTCTTTGCGCGTCCGCGCCGGGTCACATTCTCCAGTCGAGGTATCCGTCATGGACAACAACAAGAAACTCCTCGGTGCCGGGCTTTCCCGGCGTGATTTCCTGCGGGCCAGCGGCGTCGTGGCTGGCGGCTCGCTGCTCGCAGGCTTTTCTTCAGGACCGCTGTTCGCGGCGGAAAAGGTCATCCGCATCGGCTACGTCAGCCCGCAGACCGGGCCGCTGGCCCCCTTCGCCGCAGCGGATGCCTACATCATCGAGAGCCTGGCCTCGGTGCTGAAGAACAGCATCACAGTGGGCGGCCAGCGCTGCCGCCTGGAGGTGATCGTCAAGGACAGCCAGTCCAACCCCAACCGCGCCGCCGAAGTGGCCAACGAGCTGATCCTTTCCGACGGCATCGACCTGATGCTGGTGTCTTCCACCCCGGAGACCACCAACCCGGTGTCGGACCAGTGCGAGATCAACGAAATCCCCTGCATCTCCACCGTGGCGCCCTGGCAGCCCTGGTTCTTCACCCGTGGCGGCAAGCCGGACGAAGGCTTCCAGTGGACCTATCACTTCTTCTGGGGCCTGGAAGATGTGATCGCCACCTACACCGCCATGTGGGGCGGCATGGGCAGCAACAAGGTAATCGGTGGACTGTTCCCCAACGACGGCGACGGCAATGCCTGGGGCGACAGCAAGCTGGGCTTCCCGCCGGTGCTCTCGCAGAAGGGCTTCCAGCTGGTGGACCCGGGTCGCTTCCAGAGCCTGACCGACGACTTCTCCGCGCAGATTTCCGCCTTCAAGAAGGCCGAAGCCGAGATCGTCACGGGCGTGGTCATCCCGCCGGACCTCACGACCTTCTGGACCCAGGCGCGCCAGCAGGGCTTCCAGCCCAAGGCCATGTCGGTGGGCAAGGCGCTACTGTTCCCCTCGGCAGTGGAGGCCCTGGGCAAGGCCGGGCACAACCTCTCCACGGAAATCTGGTGGAGCCCGAGCCATCCCTTCAGCTCGTCCCTCAACGGCCTCACTGCCGGGCAGCTCGCCGAGCGTTACACCAAGGCCACCGGCAAGCAGTGGACCCAGCCGCTGGGCTTCGTCCATGCGCTGTTCGAGCTGGCGGTGGACATCCTCCAGCGCACCGAGGAAGTGGGTAATCCCGAGGCCACCCGCGATGCGCTGCTGAAGACCGAACTGAACACCGTGGTCGGCCCGGTGAGCTGGAAGAACGGTCCGGTGAAGAACGTCGCCAAGACCCCGCTGGTGTCCGGCCAGTGGCGCCTGGGCGGGCCCTTCACCTACGACCTGGTGATCACCAGCAACCAGACCGCGCCGCAGATTCCCGTTGGTGGGGAGATGCAGGCGATCACTTACGGCGGTTGATTTCTTACCCCCTCTCCCCAGCCCTCTCCCCCACGGGGGAGAGGGAGCGGTATGCAGCAGGTATCAACACATGCAACAACTCCTCGTACTGGAGCAGATGCACAAGAGCTACGGCTCGGTGAAGGTGACCGACGATCTCAGCCTGGCCCTGGCGCCGGGAGAGGCGTTGGGCATCATCGGACCCAATGGCGCGGGCAAGAGCACGCTGTTCAACCTCATCGCCGGGGGCGTCGCCGCTGACAGCGGGCGCATCAGCTTTCAGGGTGAAGACGTCACCCGCGAGCCGGTGTTCAAGCGCTGCCAGCGTGGCATTGGCCGTTCGCACCAGATTCCCCATCCCTTCGTGAAGATGACGGTGTTCGAGAACCTGCTGGTGGGCGCCACGTTCGGCGCCGGCCAGTCGGAGAAGGACGGCTACGCCTGGTGCGCGCACATCCTCGAACTCACCGGCTTGATGAAGAAGGCCAACGCCCTGGCCGGCTCCCTGACCCTGCTGGAGCGCAAGCGCCTGGAAATGGCCCGCGCCCTGGCCACCCGGCCGCAACTGTTGCTGCTGGACGAGATCGCCGGCGGCCTTACCGAGCCTGAGTGCCTGGAGCTGGTGGGCACCATCCAGGGCATTCACCGTTCCGGCACCGCGATCATCTGGATCGAGCACATCGTCCACGCGCTGCTGGCGGTGGTAAGCCGCCTGGCGGTGATCAACTTCGGCCGCAAGCTGGACGAAGGCGAGCCCCATGCGGTGATGGCCAATCCGAAGGTGCAGGAAATCTACATGGGCATCGGGAGCTGAATTCATGCTGACGATCCGCAAACTGCGCGCCGGCTACGGCGACTTCCAGGCGTTGTTCGGCATCGACCTGGAACTGGCGGCAGGGGAAACCGTCGCCATCATCGGTTCCAATGGTGCCGGCAAATCCACCTTCCTGCGCTCGCTCGCCGGGTTGATCCGCAACGATCCCGGCGCCATCCGCTTCAAGGACGAATACATCGGCAGCCTGCCGGCCAACCGGGTGCTGGAACGCGGCATCGCACTGGTGCCGGAGGGCCGCAAGCTGTTCCCCTCGCTGAGCGTCGAGGAGAACCTGCTGATCGGTGCCTACAGCAAGCGCCAGGGCGCCTGGAACCTGGAGCGCATCTACGGCCTGTTCCCGGTTCTGGAGAAGCTGCGCAAGCGCCCCGGTACCGCACTGTCCGGCGGCCAGCAGCAGATGGTCGCCATCGGCCGCGCGCTGATGTCGAGCCCGAGCCTGCTGCTCTGCGACGAGATCAGCCTCGGTCTCGCGCCCACCACCATCAAGGACATCTATGCCGCGCTGCCATCGATCAAGGCCGACGGCACGGCGGTGATCCTGGTGGAGCAGGACATCAACCAGGCCCTCAGCGTCGCCGACCGCTTCTACTGCTTCCAGGAGGGGCGCATTTCCCTGTCCGGCAAGCCCGGTGAGGTGAGCAAGGAACAGATCAAGGCGGCCTATTTCGGCCTGGCGGAGGCATGACGATGGAATGGCTCAATACCCTGGTGCAGGGCGTGCTGCTCGGCGGCCTCTACGCCATGTTCGCGGTCGGCCTGTCGCTGATGTTCGGCATCATGCGCCTGGTCAATATTGCCCATGGCGACTTCATCGTGCTGGCGTCCTACCTGGCCCTGGTGGTGGTGGAAGTGCTCGGCCTGTCGCCCCTGGCCAGCCTGGTGCTGGTGGTGCCGGTGATGTTCGTGGTCGGCTACTGCCTGCAACGGCAACTGCTCAACCGCACCCTTGGCAACGACATCCTGCCGCCGCTGCTGGTGACGTTCGGCCTGTCGATCATCCTGCAGAACGTGCTGCTGGAGTTCTTCAGCGCCGATAGCCAGAAGCTGTCCCAGGGTGATCTGGAAGTTGCCAGTCTCTCGGTGGGCGGCCTCAGCCTCGGCGTGATGCCATTGATGGTGTTCGGCTGCGCCCTGGCAGTGATCGGCGGCTTGCAGCTGCTGTTCTACAAGACCCGCCTCGGCCGCGCCTTCCGCGCCACGTCGGATGACCAGCACACCGCCCAGCTGATGGGCATCGACAACCGCCACATCTTCGGCCTGGCCATGGCGCTGGCGATGGCGGTGGTGTCCATCGCCGGGGTGTTCCTCGCGGTGCGCACCAGCTTCGACCCCAGCGTCGGCCCGGCGCGCCTGCTCTACGGTTTCGAGGCGGTGATCATCGGCGGCCTCGGCAGTCTCTGGGGCACCCTGGCGGGCGGCGTGATCCTCGGTGTCGCCCAGGCGGTGGGGGCGCGCATCGACCCGGGCTGGCAGATCCTCGCCGGCCACCTGGTGTTCCTGCTGATCCTGGTTTTCCGCCCACGCGGCCTGTTCCCCCGGAGTGTCGACTGATGAATGCGATGAACAATGCCTACCTCGTCCAGCGCGCCACCCGGAGTAGCCAGGTGGGCCTGGCGCTGTTGGGTGTGCTGGTCCTGCTGCTGGCGTCCCTGCCGTTCTGGGCCGATCGCGCAGTGCTGCGCCTGGTGGTGGAATTCGCCTACTACCTGGCCCTGGCGCAGATGTGGAACCTGCTGGCTGGTTACGCCGGAATGGTCTCCGTGGGTCAGCAGGCCTTCGTCGGCCTGGGCGGCTACCTGCTCTTCGTGCTGGCCTCGCAACTGGGCGTACCGCCACTGGCGGCGGTGTTCCTCTCCGGGCTGGTGGTGGCCGTGCTTGCAGTGCCGACGGCGCTGGTGCTGTTTCGCCTGCGCGGCGCCTACTTCGCCATTGGTACCTGGGTAGTGGCCGAGGTGTTCCGCCTGGGCCTGGCGCAGGTCGGCAGCCTGGGCGGCGGCTCCGGACAGAGCCTGCCGGCGTCCATCGTGCGGCAGATCGGCAGCAGCCGTGACGGTCGCGAGATGCTGCTGTACTTCAGCGCCCTGGCCATTGCCGTCGGCGCGGTGCTGGTGGTTTATCTGCTGCTGCGCTCGCGTCAGGGCCTGGCGCTGACGGCCATCCGCGATTCGGAGCCGGCGTCCGGCAGCCTGGGCATCAACGTGTTCCGCACCAAGATGATGGTCTACGTGCTGGCTGCCGGCTGTACCGGCGTGGTCGGCGCGCTGATCTTCCTGCAGAAGCTGCGTATCTCCCCGGACGCCGCCTTCAGCGTGCAGGACTGGACCGCAGCGGTGATCTTCATTGTCATCATCGGCGGCATCGGCACCCTGGAGGGCCCGTTGATCGGCACCCTGATCTACTTCGTGCTGCGCAGCTGCTTCGCCGAGTTCGGCGCGCTGTACATGATCATCCTCGGCAGCGTGGCGGTGGTGATGATGCTGAAAGCGCCCCAGGGCGTGTGGGGACTGGTGAGCGAGCGGCTGGGCTGGCAGCTGTTTCCGATGCAGAGAAGGTTGGTCGGAGGCTAACGTCAGGGGCGAATTGCTCTTCCTGTGGGGGCGAATTCATTCGCTATGCAGGCCGAAGGACTGCCGTTTTGGGGTCGCTTCGCGCCCCTTAGCGAATGAATTCGCCCCCACATGTTTCTATCCTGCAACTCATCGCCAGATCGGAATCGAACATGGACCGCCTGCTCAGCATCGAAGCCTTCGTCCGCGTCGCGGAAACCGGCAACTTCGCCAGGGCCGCCCAGCAGCTGGGGGTGACCCGCTCGGTCATCAGCCACCGCATCCAGCAGTTGGAGGAGTACATCAGCGCGCCGCTGTTCCACCGCAGCACCCGCCATGTGCGGCTGTCGGAAGTAGGGGAGGCCTACTACAAGGAATGCGCCGACATGGTGGCCAGCTTCAACAGCCTCACCGAGCACATGCGTGACCTGCGCGCCAAGCCCACCGGCAAGCTGCGCATCCAGATGCTGCCGGGCTTCGCCCTCGGCCATTTCGGTGCGCTGCTGGCGGAGTTCACCGAGCTGTACCCGGATATCGAGGTGGACGTGATCGTCAACGACCGGGTGGTGGACCCGATCGAAGAGGGTTTCGACGTGGCGTTCCAGATGTTCCCGCCCCTGGCCGAATCGCTGATCGAGCGCAAGCTGTTCTCCGTGCGCCGGCTGTTCTGCGCATCCCCGGAGTACCTGGAGCGTCATGGCGCACCTGCCGTGCCGGCGGATCTGCAGGCGCACAAGGTGGCGCTCTACGAGGGCTACCCATCGCGCAACAAGTGGGTGTTCAACGGCATCGACCCGGTGGAGCTCAATCTCACCGGGCAGGTGCGTTCCAACTCCGTGCACCTGCTGCGGGACTACGCCGTCACCGGTTCCTGCGTGGTCTGCCTGCCCACCCTCGCAGCCAGCGCCGACCTGCTGGACGGCCGCCTGGTGCCGGTGCTCACCGACTATTCGCTGACCTCCTTCAACTTCTCCGCCGTATACCCGGCCACCCAGCGTCGGGCGCTCAAAGTGCGCACCCTGATCGAATTCCTGGTTGAACGTATCAGCGACGAACCCGCCTGGGACCGGCCACTCCTCGAAAAAGGCTGGGTACAGCCCTAACTTCGCCGGCCGGTAAGCGAGGGCTGCTCGCCATAAAGGCGTTTGTAAAGCGAGGAGAAGTGGCTGGAACTGGCGAAACCCAGGTCCAGCGCCAGGGTGGTGATGCTTTGCAGCGGGTCCTGCTTGAGCCGGCGACGGGCTTCGGCCAGGCGCAGCGAAAGGAAGAACTGCTGGGGCGTGGCCTGGCAGATCTGTCGGAAGCAGTACTGCAGGGTGCGGTGGCTGGTGTTCAACGCCTGGCAGAGTTCCGGCATGGACAGCGGCAGGTCAAGGCGGGTCTGCATGATCTCCACCGCCGCCAGCACCAGGCGACGACGCTGTTCCAGCGAGCGGGGCATGACGCCGCTGTGCAGGGTGGGGCCGCGCAGCACCTCGTCCAGTCCCTGGAATACGCCGTCCAGCCCCGGCATCACGGCGCGAAGGCCGTCTTCGGCGGAGCGCGGATCGAACTCGGCACGCTCGAAGGCACTGATCGAGGCGCAGAGGTCCTGGCGCAGGCGTTGCGCGGCCAGCGGTGAAATATCCAGTCGGCGGCGGTCGAGGGCCTGCTCCAGGCGCTCCTGTTCTTCGGCCCCCAGCAGTTGGCTGAGCAGGCGGCGGTCGATGGTCATCCCGAGCATGCCGATCTCGCCGGGAGCGCAGATTTCCATCTCCTGGCCACCTTCCAGCACCAGCAGGGTGTCGCGGGCGAGGGTGCCGCCGTTGAAGGTCGAATCCGTGGAAACCGACAGGGGAATGCCGAACACCACCTGGCCCTCCGGCGGCGTCATGTTTTCGTGCAGGTGCAGGTTGGAGTGCTCGTAGATCAGCGACGCCTCGGCGAGCTGGATATGCAGCAACTCGGCGTGCAGCCGGCCACGTCCCAGTTGGGTGTAGTCCTGGCTCCAGCCGGCCAGCGCGCCGGCGAGCTCGTCCGAGTCGGATGCCTGGTGTCGGGCTATGCCTGTCATGTCGGTTCACCTGTCGAGCGCGGGTGGCGGACGCTCCGGGCCATGATGGCGGAGCGTCGCACAACCGGCATTGCCATGCACGCCAGGCACTTGTGCATCCCTGCCAGGTGCCGGCGCGACGGATCAGCCGCGCTGGTCGAGGTAGTCCTGCGCCAGGCGGCAGGCGCGCTCGATCAGCATGGGCGCCAGTTCCTCGGCGGTGCGGCTTTCCCGGCGGGTGTGGATCCAGCCCAGGTAGGTCAGACCACGCAGCGCCAGGAACAGCGGCAGGGTGGCGCGGTCGTCCGGGGTCAGCGGCTTCACCGAGTGGTAGCCGGACAGCAGCGCCGCCTGGATTTCGGTGAAGCGCGGGTCGTCCAGGCAGAAGTACAGCGCCGTGGCCAGTTCGAACATGTGCCAGCCGAAGCCGGCGTCGTCGAAGTCGATCAGGTGCAGCCGCGCGTCTTCCAGCAGCAGGTTTTCCGGCACCAGGTCAGCGTGGATCATGCCGAAGTTGTCCAGGCTGCGGCCGTAGCGGCGCAGGTCGGCACGGGCCGCCTGGCGGGTGGCCTGCAACAGCTCGCGCTGCCGGTCGTCAAGCAGGTCGAGCTGCCAGTACGGCCCCCAGAACGGACGCTGGCCGATCAGGCCTTCCTCGTCCCAGGCATGGCGGCTGAAGGCGTTGGGTTGCTCCCAGCGGGCCGAACTCAGGTGGATGCGTGCAGCCACCGCGCCGGCATCGAAGAACAGCCCGGCGATATCGGCGTCCACCTCCAGGCCATGTTCGGCGGAACCGATGCTGGCGCCACCGAGCCAGCCGAGCATGTCGATGTAGCGCGACTCGCCCAGCTCCTCGCTGTGCACCTGCGCCAGGTGTTCGCCGTCGCGGGTGCGGATGATCTGTGGCACATGGATGCCGTCCGCCGCCAGGGCTTCCATCCATTGCAGCTCGGAGCGCAGGGCTTCCTCGGAGTGGTAGCCGTCGCGGTGCACGCGCAGGGCGCTGCGCTGACCGTCGCTGCGGGTGGCGCAGAACACGGCGTTTTCGCGGTACTTGATCAGGTCCAGGCGAACGTAGTCGCCGTCCCATTGGCGCAAGGCGTCGAAGGCCAGGCGTTGCAGGCTGGCGAGCTGCTGTTCGTGGTCGAGGGTGTGGAATCGGCTCATGGCGCTGGCCTCAGAGTTCGCGAAGGACAGAGTCGAGGGTGTCGATGAACAGGTCCGCATCGGCGCGGGAGAACACCAGCGGCGGGCGGATCTTCAGCAGGTTGTCGTCCTGGCCGATCTTGCTGATCAGCACGCCGCGCTGGCGCATCTGGTTGACCACCCGGCGTGCTTCGGCGCCTGCCGGCGTCTTGGCATGACGGTCGCGCACCAGCTCGACAGCGAAGAACAGGCCCTTGCCACGCACGTCGCCGATGATCGAGTGCTGGCCTGCCAGGCGCTCCAGTCCGTTGGTCAGGTGCGCGCCCACCTCGCGGGCGTTGCGCAGCAGCTGTTCGTCCTCGATCACGTCCAGCACCGCGCTGCCCACGGCGGCGGCCACCGGCGAACCGCCGAAGGTGTTGAAGTACAGGTTGCGCCCGCCGAAGGCCTCCACGCGCTCGCGGCTGGCCACCAGCCCGGCCAGGGGGAAGCCGTTGCCCATGGGTTTGCCCAGGGTGACGATGTCAGGCACCGCGCCGTGGGCCTGGTGGCCCCACATGTGCTCGCCGGTGCGGCCGAAACCGGCCTGCACTTCGTCGACGATCAACAGGCCCCCGGCCTCGTGGACCAGCGCGGCGATGCGCTCGACATAGCCTGCGGGCAGGCGCGGCAAACCCTCGTTGGCGAACAGGGTATCGATCAGCATCGCCGCGAGCTGGACGCCCTGAGCCTTGAGCGAGTCGATGGCCTCGGCCACGCGGGCCACGTACTGGTCGGCCAGTTCGGCCGCGCTGGTGCCTGCTGGCGCCCGGTACAGGCAGGGAATCGGCACCGCACGGGCGAAGGGCGAGAAGGGCTCGGAGCTCGGCAGGGCGGTAGTCACCTCGGCCAGGCTGGTGGTGTTGCCGTGGTAGTTGTAGCTGCTGACGATCACCCCCTTGCCGCCGGTGCAGAACCGGGCCATGCGCAGGGCCAGTTCGTTGGCCTCGCTGCCGGTGCAGGTGAACATCACGCAATCCAGCGACGCGTCGAACGTGGCGGTCAGGCGCTCGGCGTAGCTGACGATGCGGTCGTTCAGGTAGCGGGTGTGGATGTTCAGGGTGGCCGCCTGGCTGGCCATGGCTTCCACCACGCGCGGGTGGCAATGGCCCACGCAGGGCACGTTGTTGTAGACGTCCAGGTAGCGCTTGCCGCTCTCATCGAAGAGCCACACGCCCTGGCCCTTCACCAGCTGCAGTGGCTGGTCGTAGAACAGCGGTGACTGGTCGCCCATGGCGCGGTGGCGACGT
Source organism: Pseudomonas sp. BN411 (assembly GCF_029871235.1). GTDB lineage: Bacteria > Pseudomonadota > Gammaproteobacteria > Pseudomonadales > Pseudomonadaceae > Metapseudomonas. The sequence goes on along the minus strand of NZ_SSOM01000066.1, from coordinate 42,278 downwards.
TGCAGAAGGTCCAGTTCAGACATGGTCGGGATTCTCCGAGGCAATGGGCTTGGCGCCGCGCGAGGCGCGCACCAGGTAGTTGATGACCAGCAGGACGGCCAGCAAGGCGAGGGCGCTGAGCATTTCGACTTCCAGCTGGAAGCAGGCGGCGATCACCATCAGCGTCAGCAGCATGCCGATGCTGGCGATCACCGGGCCGCCAGGCAGGCGGAACGGCCGCGCCAGGTGGGCATGGGTGCGGCGCATGCGGATGTAGGCAGCGAACAGGAACAGGTGGCAGGTGCAGAGCAGCAGCACCACGCACAGCAGCAGTTTTTCCGGGCTGACCAGGGTCAGCGGCAGGCCGATGGCTGCCAGTGCCAGCAACGCGACATAGGGCGAGCCACGGCGATTGGTGCGTGCCAGCGCGGCCGGGAGGTAGCCGTCGCGGGAGAGGGCGAAGAGCTGGCGGGACGCCGAATACACCACCGAGAAGAAGGTGGCCAGCAGGCCGCAGATGGCGCCGATGCCCACGAGTTGGGCCAGCCAGCTCGATTCGTCATGGCCGCCGCTGTGGGTCATGGCGGCGTACAGCGGGTCTGCTGCTGAACCCACCACCTGCACGCCCGCTGCGCCCGGTGCGCAGATCAGCACGGTGATGGCGGTCAGCAACAGCGTGGCGATGGCTGCGATGATGCCGCGGGACATGCTGCGGCCCGGATCGGCCGCTTCCTCGGCGGCGGAGCTGACCTGCTCGATGCAGATGAACATCCAGATGGCAAAAGGTACGCAGGCGAAGATGCCGTGCAGGCTGAGGGCGTCACTGAAGCTGCCGGTCGTGCCGGTCAGGTTGGCGACGTCCAGGTGCGGCACCATGGCGGCGCCGAACACCAGCAGCGTCGCGGCAGCGATGGCGCCGGCCAGCAGGGTGAACCCCAGGGCCTCGCCGACGCCACGGATATGCACACCGATGATCAGGGCGAACAGCGCCAGCTTCACGGGCCAGCCGCCGAAGCCGAATACCGATTCCATGTAGGAGGCAACGAAGGTGGCGGCGGCGCCGGTGCCGATGGTCAGCGCCAGGGCGCAGGCCGAGCCCACCAGGTAGCCGACGAAGGGGCCGAAGGCGCTTTGCGCGTAAGCGAATACGCCGCCGGCATGGGGCATGGCGGTGGACAGCTCGCTGATGCACAGCGCCAGCCCACAGCTCAGCGCGGCCATCAGCAGGGTGGCCAGGAGCATGTTGGCCCAGCCGTTGTCGGCGAGGCCGAAATTCCAACCGGAGAACTGGCCGGCGATCACCAGCGAGATACCGAGCCCCGCGATCTGGGGCCAGCCGAGTACAGCTTTCTTGAGCATGGCGGTGTTTCCTTATTGTTGTTGTCGAGCGGGCACGGGAGCCCCGTGCCTGCCGGAGAGACGTTAAGGCGGGGGGAGGAGTGGCGATATCAGGAATGCGCAAAGTGGAGCGGGGGCGGACCTGCGGCCCGCTTGGCGAATGAATTCGCCCCTACAGGGATTGCGCCGATGGTGGGCGCTGAGTCACCCCTCTCCCTTCTGGGGTGAAGAGGCACGCTTTCGGAAGCACCGCTTCCGGTGCCGATGAACGCCTGCGCGCGAAGCGCTCAGGCTGGGGCGCAGGGCGGGGGCCGGGGGTGAGGGTGATTGCGGGTAGCCCGGAGTTCGAGCCTTTCTGCGAATGAATTCGCCCCCACAGGGTATGTGCCGAAGTCGGAGATGGCCGGCGCGAGTCACCCCTCTCCTATTGGGAGAGGGGCCGGGGGTGAGGGTGTTTCAGGCCGCTCGGACCCTCAGTTTCAAGAAGCCGCCTCCGCCTCCCGCTCCCTCCCCACGAAATGCTCCCGCGTGCCGAACACCCAGTCGAACCAGGGCTTGGTCACGCACCAGTTGGCCTGCGGGTTGGGGCCCATGTGGTGGTCGTAGTGCCAGGGCAGGTGCTTGCGCGCCCAGTCGGGATGGTCGTGCGCCTTCTTGTGGGTGAAGTAGTAGTTGCCGGCGCAGTACCACAGCGTCAGGCACAGCCAGGGCGCCCAGAGGAACAGCGGCGCCACCAGCACGCTGGCGGCCACCAGCGCCCAGGCTTCCTTGCCCTGGGCGTGCCAGCCCAGGGGCGGGCGGCGGTAGCAGGGGTCGTAGAAGTTGTGCTGGCGGGCATTGCGGTGGTGTTCGTGAAAATGGAAGCTCCAGAAGGTCCCGCGCTTGCGGCCCATGCCGTGCAGCACGATGCGGTGGAACCACCATTCGGTGAAATTGCCGAGCAACAGGCCGGCCGGGATGCTGATCAGCGCTTCGAAGTACCAGGGCATTTTCTTCTCCTTGTTGTCGTCCCATGCGACCCGGAGTACGGCAGCCGCCCCGGGCCATCGGACCAAGGTTCGCGCCGGCAGGCAGGGAGGGCAGCCCGACTTTCGATTAGCGCCGACGCAGCACCAGCAGCAGGAGCGTCGCCACGCAGAAAGCCGCACCGGCAAGGAAGGTGCTGGCCGCGCCCAGGCTCTGCCACAGCCAGCCTGCCAGCACACTGGCCACCAGCAGGGCGGCGCCGCTGGCCAGGTTGAACAGGCCGAACGCGGTGCCCTTGAGGTCCGTCGGGGTGGTTTCGGCCACCAGCGCCGCGAGAATGCCCTGGCTGAAGCCCATGTGCAGGCCCCAGAAGGCGACGCCGGCCAGCAGCAGGGCAGGGGAGCCGGCACGGGCCAGCAGCAGGTCGGCGACGATCAGCAGTACCAGGGAAAACGCCAGCAACCCCGTCGGGCTGATTCGGTCTGAGAGCTTGCCGGCCGGATAGGCCGACAGCATGTAGAACCCCGCCATCACCACCATCACCAGGGGAACCCAGGTGGTGGAAAAACCGGCGTCCTGCGCCCGCAGAACCAGAAAGGCTTCGCTGAAGCGGGCCAGGCTGAACAGGGCGCCCAGGCCCACCACCCACCAGTAGGCTGCGGGAAAGCTGCGCCAGGCGCGGAAGCGGACGGGCGAACGCAGGTGCCGGGAAGGCCGGGAAGCCTCGGATTCCTTCACGCCGACCAGGATGCAGGCCACGGATACCAAGGCCGGCAGCACCGCGAACCAGAGCACCAGGCGGATATCACCGGCCAGCAGCGTCATCAGCAGGATCGCCAGCAGTGGCCCGAGAAAGGCGCCGACGGTATCCATGGACTGACGCAGGCCGAAACAGGCGCCGCGTATTTCCGGCGGGGCGACATCGGCCACCAGGGCATCCCGTGGCGCACCCCGGATTCCCTTGCCGACCCGGTCCAGCAGGCGGGCGAGCAGCACCTGGTCGGCGGAACCGGCGAGGGGGAAGAGGGGTTTGGTCAGGGCTGCCAGGCCGTAGCCGAACAGCAGCAGGCCCTTGCGCTTGCCCAGGTAGTCGCTGATGGCCCCGGAGAAGACCTTGACCACCAGGGCGGTGGCTTCGGCCAGGCCTTCGATCAGCCCAACGGCGAGCATGCTGGCGCCCAGGCTGCCCACCAGGTACAGCGGCAGCAGGCCATGCACCAGTTCGGAGGAAAGGTCCATGAACAGGCTGACGAAACCCAGCGCCCAGACTGTGCGCGGGATGCGGGAGGTGGTTGTGGTAGCGGGCATGTCCCTGTCCTGTTGGTGCGGCTGCTATCAGGTTAGGCAAGAAGGGGGGCAAGAAACTGTGAGGACGAATTCATTCACCGTCCTGGCCGCAGTCTGGACCGTAGGGTGCGCTGTGCGCACCGAGGCTTCGGCACCCCGTCAAACCGCCGGTGCGCACGGCGCACCCTACCGGATTGGCTTCTGAATCTGCCCCACCTCAGTCCCGTTCTTCCAGATCCGCCAGCCGGTAGCCGACGCCATGGATGGTGTGCAGCAGCGGGCGCGGGAAGGGTTTGTCGAGGGCTTGGCGCAGCTGGTGGATATGACTGCGCAGGCTGTCGCTGTCCGGGCAGTTGTCGCCCCAGAGGGCTTCTTCCAGCACTTCGCGGCGGACCACGGCCGGGCTCCTGCGCATCAGGGTGGTGAGTAGCTTGTGGCCGAGGGGGTTGAGTTTGATGATCTGGCCCGCGCGGGTGGCTTCGAGGGTGTCGAGGTCGTAGCTGAGGTCGGCCACTTGCAGCTGGCGCTTGCGTCCGCCGTGGCTGCGCCGCACCACCGCCTCGATGCGAGCCACCAGTTCGGACAGGGCGAAGGGCTTGACCAGGTAATCGTCGGCACCGGACCTGAGCCCGGCCAGGCGGTCCTCCAGGGTGTCGCGGGCGGTGAGCATGATGATCGGCGTATCGCGGCGTGCTTCCTGGCGCAGTCGGTTGCATAGCTGCAGGCCGTCGATGCCGGGCAGCATGATGTCCAGCACGATCAGGTCGTAGTGCTGGGTGGTCGCCAGGTGCAGGCCGGAGAGGCCGTCCTGGGCGCAGTCGACGCCGTAGCCCTTGAGCTGGAGGTAGTCCAGCACGTTGGCGAGGATGTCGCGGTTGTCTTCGATGATCAGTATGCGCACGTGCTGCCCTCTGTCCGGCACCAGGGTGCCGTTGATGCTTTTTTCACAAGACCTTTACCAGTTGCTCACACGAGGGAGGTCAGACTGCGGCGGACCTTCCTCACCCAGGACTTCACTATGCCCCACTCGCGCCCCTTCAATTTTGCGCTCTGGAGCGGCCTGCCGCTGGCGGCCATGGCGCTCCTGCTGCTGGTTGACGTACCGCGGCTCGACTTTGCCCTTGCCCATCTCTTCTATGACCCGCAGACCGGCTTCATTGGTCGTCACAGCGCCTTCCTCGAAGACGTGCTGCACGACCGCGCCAAGCAGGCGGTGATCGGTCTCGGCGTGCTGGCCATCGCCGGTTTCATCGCCAGCCTGCTCTCCAGCCGGCTGCGCCAGTGGCGCCGTCCGCTGGGCTACCTGGTATTGGCACTGGGGCTGTCCACGGCCATCGTCACGCCGCTCAAGGCGGTCACCGCCGTGCAATGCCCCTGGAGCCTGGAGGAGTTCGGCGGCGTCGAGCCGTACTCGCCGCTGGTGGGCCACCATCCCTACGTCGACAAGCCGGGGCGCTGCTGGCCTGGTGGTCATGCCTCGGCCGGCTTCTCCCTGCTGGCGCTGTTCTTCGCCCTGCGTGACCGCCGTCCGCGCCTGGCACGAGTGGCACTGGTGGGCGCCCTGGCCCTTGGTAGCGTGTTCTCCCTGGGGAGGATGATGCAGGGGGCGCATTTTCTCTCCCACAACGTCTGGACCTTGTTGTTCGACTGGGTGATCAGCCTGCTCTGCTACCGCCTGGTGCTCTACCGACCGGCGCCGGTGGAGGCCGGGGAGGCGCTACCGGTCAGTTCTTCCTGAAGCGGTAGAACAGGTTCGGCTCGCTCACTACATACAGATTGCCCGCGTCATCCCGGGTCAGGCCCTCGGCCTGGCCCACGCTTTCCTTCAGGTCACCGAAGCCCCCGAGCAGGGTGCGGAAGCTGACCAGATCGCCGTTCTCGTCCAGTTCGATCACCAGCCTCGATTCATGGCTGAGCACCAGCAGGTGCCCCGTCGCGGCGTCGAAATGCAGGTCGGAAATATCGCTGGTAAAGACGCTGCGATCGATCCAGTCGCTGAGGTCTTCCACCTTGAGTTGCAACTTGCCGCCGAGGCTCGCCTTGACGCCGCTCACGCTATAGAGCTGGCGCGGGTCACGCTCCTTGGCGACGAAAATGCGGTCGTGGGCGGCGTCGTACGCCACGCCTTCAAAGCCCTTGTTGTGAGCACTGGAGGCCAGTGGCAGGGCCAGGGTCTGGCTGTCGCGCTTGTCGATGACCTGGCCGGGCTGCTCAGGGAGGTGGAAGAACACCAACTGCTGCTGCAGCTCATCGGTCACCACCACCTGGCCGTCACCCATGTAGGCCAGGGCTTCGACGTCCTCGAAGCCCTCCAGCGGGTACTGCGCGGTGATTTTCCCCTCGTGGTCCATCTCCAGCAGCTTGACCGGTGGTGCGTTGGTTACCGCCAGCAGGCCCTTGCGGTCCGGGGCGAAGGCGATGGCGGACAGGTCGTCGTTCACCCCTTCCACCGGACGCGCCTCGACCTCGACGCGGTAATCCGGCAGCCAGACACTGCGGCCCGCCCAGGCGTCCGCGTGCAGGTTGCTGGTGACGTAGAACCAGGCCCGCTGGTGCCAGTGGAACTTGCCGGTGGCGACCACGGCGGCGAGCAGGATCGCCAGCCCCAGTCCGCAGAGGGCGAGCCGGCGAAGGTTCGGCCCCGGCCGGGTGGTGTGTCGCTTGAGTTCAACTGCACTGTTCATTGTTTTTATCCTGTACTTCGGACGAGCGCCGACCGCGAGCCCCTCACAGTGGGGGGGCCGCACTCCGTTATCGGTCCATCAGTCGAGTGGTTGCTTCCAGGCGAATCGATAGGGTTGCTGTTGCCGGGCCGTGGCGTCCTGGCACTGGCCGTTGTCGGCGTTGCCCTGCACCAGGTACCAGTCTTCGTCGTCACCATCGCCAACGCGCTTGGCCAGTTCCGGCTTGAAGCAGCGGGGCAGGTCTTCAGGCCGGATCAGCGCGTAGTTACCGGGGTGGCTGCGCAGCCACTCGGCGGCTTTCTCCACCTGCTGTGGCCCAACCATGCCGAAGTGCACCAGGGGCTGGCGCGCATACAGCCAGTGGCCCTCGCGCCAGTGGGTGAGCATCAGCTCGGTGCCGTTGGTGACATCGGCTACCTCGATCATCAGGGTCTGGCGCGGATTGACGCCTTCCTTGATCGGCTCGACGAACCCCCGGGCGAACCAGGCGAAGAACCAGAACAGGGCCAGACCAATGAAAATCTTCCGGCCGCGCGGACGGCTGGCGAACCAGCGGCGCAGCAGCCAGGGCACCAGGGGCGCAGTGGCCAGCACCAGGCCGGGCAGGGCGGGGTAGATGTAGAGCTTGCGCTTGCCGCTGCTGAGACTGAAGAAGATCAGCACCAGCACGACCCAGCCCAGCAGCACCAGGTAACGGCCGTCGCGCTTGGCCAGTTGGCGGCGCCAGGCCGGTACCAGCCAGGGCAGGGCCAGCACCAGGGGCAGCCAGTACTTGGGAATCACATGGGTGAAGAAGAACCAGAAGGGTTCGCGGTGGTGCCAGGCGTTGGCGTAGCGGTGGGCGGTCTGGCGCAGGAGGATTTCGTTGAGGTAGGCGCGGCTAGCTTCGTCGCCAAACAGCATCACCTTGATGATCAGCGGCAGCAGCCAGGTACCGATGGCCGCCAGGGCCACCACCAGGCCGAGCAGCCAGGCGCGGCCTTCGCCCGGCATCCGCGCCACGCCGTGCCAGCCACGGCGGGCGGCAAAGACATAGGGAATGAACATCAGCGCCGGGAGGAAGCCCACACCCTTGCTGATGATGCCGAAGCCCATGGCCGCGCAGGCCACGTAGAACCAGCCCCAGGCCGGGCCCAGCAGCAAGTGCCTGGCCATGCCGTACAGGCCGAGGGCGGTCCACAGGAGCAGGAAACCGTCGATCTGCCCGGCGCGCTGGATGCTGTAGGTCTGGTAGGTGGCGAGGAACAGCAGGCCGGCGATCACACCGACACGGCGGTTCCACAGGCGCGCACCGAGGTCGTGCAGGCAGGCGACGGTGACCAGGCCGGCCAGCAGCGCCGGCAGGAACAGCGCGATGGTCGGCGAAATGCCGAGCCGGGTAAGGCTGGCGATGGCCCACATGAACAGCGGCGGCTTGTCCGGGTAGATCTCGGCTGCGCGATGGGGAATGAGCCAGTCGCCGCCCTGAAGCATCTCCAGGGCCACGCCGAGGAAGCGCTCCTCGTCCACGTTGGACGGGTGGCGCATGCCGAGGCCCGCGCTGATCATCGCGGCGGCGAGCAACAGCAGGAGCAGCAGCGAGATGCGCCGGGAGCTCAGCAGGCTCAGGGGTTCGGCGGTTCCATCCAGGGTGGGCGAGAGGCGACCCATGCTCAGCCCTCCAGTTCGCGGGCCGTGGTGTTGAAGCGGGTGCGGCGGATCAGCCACCACACGCCGAACAGGTCGAGGATGCCCACCAGGGCGCGGTCCAGGTTGCCGTATTTGGAAACCCCGGCGCTACGCGGACGGTGATTCACCGGGTGAACCAGCATGCCGCCCTGGTGGCGCTGGATCAGCGCCGGGATGAAACGGTGCATGTGATCGAAATAGGGCAGGCGGAGGAAGGCTTCCCGCTCGATCAGCTTGAGGCCGCAACCGGTGTCCGGGGTGTTGTCCTTGAGCAGGCGGCCGCGCAGGCGGTTGGCGAAGCGCGAAGCCCAGCGCTTGCTGGCGGTATCGCGGCGATTCACCCGGTGGCCGGCGATCAGCTTGAGATTGATGGGGGCGTCCGGGCCGCGGACGATGGCCAGCATGCCGGGGATATCCGCCGGGTCGTTCTGCCCGTCGCCGTCCAGGGTCGCCAGCCAGGTGCCTTCGGCGGCCTGCGCCGCGTGGTAGATCGAGGTGCTCTGGCCCAGCGAGCGGTCATGGCTGAGGACGCGCAATTGCGGGTAGCCGGCGTGCTTCATGGCGAGCAGGCGCGAGGCGGTGTTATCCGTACTGCCGTCGTCGACCACGATCACTTCGAAGGACTCGCCGACAAGCGCATGGCGAATCTCTTCCAGCAGCGTGGGCAGGTTCTCGGCTTCGTTCTTGGCCGGGATCAGTACGGAGAGGTAAGGCCTGTTCGACATGCGGTGTCCGTCTTCAGAAGGGTTCATACGAGTCATTGCGTTCCCTGGTTGCGACGCCGTCGTCGCCTGTCCATGTTGTGTACCCATCATGGCTGCTCCGCTTCGCCCAGTGCGGCGTCGACCTTGTCATCGATACCCAGGCCATGGCGATGGCGGTGGTACAGCCAGGCGCCGAGCATGCCGGAGATCAGGAACAGCACGGCTGCCGTGCCGATGCGCAGCGTCGGTGCGACCGAGATGCCACTGCCCACCAGCGCGAACACCAGGGACTGCGGCAGGAAGCCGATGAAGCTGGCGGCCAGGAAGGGCGCGAGCCGCGCGCTGGAGATGCCGGCGGCGAGGTTGGTCAGCACGTTGCTGCCCACCGGCAACAGGCGGATCAGCAGCGTCATCGAGAACGGGTGCTCGTGGATGAAACGGTCGAAGCGCGCGGCGCGAGCACCAAGGCGGTCGCGCAGCAGGCTCCGGCCGAACAGCCGGGCATAGAGAAAGGTGACGAGGCAACCGCACAGGGTCGCCAGGGTGGCGATCAGGGTGCCGGGCAGCAGCCCGAAGGCGTAGCCGGCAAGGAAGGCGATGATCTGCCGGGGCAGGCCGAGTGCGGTGAACAGCATGCCCACGGCGAGGAAGAGCAGGGTACCCTCGACGCCGTGGCCGCGAATGTGGGCGTCGATCCAGGCTTCGTTGACCGCGTTGCCCAGGTCACTGCTGTCGAACAGGTAGCCGATCAGCGCCAGGCTGAGGATCAGTCCCAGGCCCTTGAGCATCGCCCGTGGCGCCGCGAAGGCCGCCGCCTGATGGGGCCGGGTGCCTTCCGGCTGGGGGCGGGTGCGCTGGATCTCGGTCAGCTGGCGCGGTTCGTTGCCCATATGCCGTCAGACTCCGTAGAAGGTCCGGTACCAGTCGACGAAGCGACCGACGCCTTCGCGCAGTGGTGTGCCGGGACGAAAGCCCGTGCGCTTGGCCAGCGCGCTGACGTCGGCCCAGGTCTGTGGCACGTCGCCGGGCTGCATGGGCTTCATCTGCTTGATCGCCTCGACGCCGGTGGCCGACTCGATGCAGCCGACGAAATCCAGCAGGCGTACCGGTGAGCCCAGCCCGATGTTGAACAGCCGTGCGGGCGCACCCAGGCGAGCCTGTTCCGACTCGTCGGCATAGGGCGGCGGGCAGTCCTGGATGCGGACGATGCCTTCGACGACGTCGTCGATGTAGGTGAAGTCCCGCGACATGTCGCCTTCGTTGTAGATCTCGATCGGCTGGCCTTCGAGGATCGCCTTGGTGAACTTGAATGGCGCCATGTCCGGACGGCCCCAGGGACCGTACACGGTGAAAAAGCGCAGGCCGGTGGTGGGCAGCCGGTAGAGGTGGGCGTAGGTGTGGGCCATCAGCTCGTTGGCGCGCTTGGTGGCGGCGTAGAGCGAGATCGGGTTGTCGACGGCATCCTCGATGGCGAAGGGCACCTTGGCGTTGGTTCCGTAAACCGAGCTGCTGGAGGCGTAGACCAGATGCTGGACACCGCTCCGGCGGCAGCCTTCGAGCACGTTGACGAAGCCGGTGAGGTTGGCTTCGGCGTAGGCATGCGGATTGTCCAGCGAATAGCGCACCCCGGCCTGGGCCGCGAGGTGGATGACACGCTCGAAGCCCTGCTCGTGGAACAGCGCCTGCACAGCCTCGCGGTCGGCGATATCCAGCTTGTGGAAGGCGAAGCCGGGAAGCGCACGCAGCCGCTCCAGTCGGGCGAGCTTGAGGTCGACGCTGTAGTAGTCGTTGAGGTTGTCGATGCCTGTTACCTGGTGCCCCGCATTGCACAGGCGCAGCGCAGTGTGGAAGCCGATGAACCCGGCAGCGCCGGTGACCAGGATCTTCATCGCGGGGTGATTCCTACGGCGGCACGGCCGATTGGGTAGTAGGCCAGGCCTTCGCGGACCAGGTGGGCGGGTTCGAAGATGTTGCGGCCATCGAACACCACCTTGTCGCCCAGACGCTGGTGGATCAGGCCGAAGTCGGCGACGCGGAAGTTCAACCACTCGGTGAGGATCACCAGGGCGTGGGCGTCGTCCAGGGCTTCTTCCTTGGAGTCGACCAGGCGCAGGTCGGGGTGGTCGCCATACAGGCGCCTGGCCTCCGTCATGGCCTCGGGGTCGAAGGCGCGGACGCGTGCACCGGCCGCCCACAAGGCTTCCAGCAGGACCCGGCTCGGCGCTTCGCGCATGTCGTCGGTATTGGGTTTGAAGGACAGGCCCCAGAGGGCGAAGGTCTTGCCGCTGAGGTTGCCGTCGTAGTGACGGTGGATGTTCTCGAATACCTTGTGCTTCTGCCGGTGGTTGACCGATTCCACAGCCTCCAGCAGTTGCGGGTGGTAGCCCACCTCGGCGGCGGTGCGTCGCAGCGCTTGAATGTCTTTCGGGAAGCAGGACCCGCCGTAGCCGCAGCCGGCGTAGATGAAGTCGTAGCCGATTCGCGAATCGGAGCCGATGCCCTTGCGCACCATTTCGATGTCCGCGCCCAGCCGCTCGGCGAGGTTGGCCATCTCGTTGATGAAGGAGATCTTGGTGGCAAGCATGCTGTTGGCCGCGTACTTGGTCAGCTCGGCGCTGCGGCTGTCCATGACGATCAGCTTTTCATGATTGCGACTGAAGGGTTTGTAAAGTTCGCGGAACAGGTCGATGTCCTGTGCGCCGTCAACGCCGATGATGATGCGCTCGGGACGCATGCAGTCCTCCACCGCCGAGCCTTCCTTGAGAAACTCGGGATTGGACACGACCTGCATGTCAAACGCATGACCGCGTTGTGTCAGGGCTTCGTTCAAGTGAGCCTTCAGGCGCTGCGCGGTGCCCACGGGGGAGGTCGATTTGTTGATCACCACCTTGGCCTCGGTGGCGTGTGTAGCGATGGTGTCGGCGACGGTGAAGACGTGCCGCAGATCAGCGCTGCCGTCTTCGTCAGGCGGCGTGCCGACGGCGATGAAGATGACCTTGGCAAATGCCACGCCGTCAGCGGCGCTGGTGGTGAAGGTCAGGCGTCCGGCGGCGAGGTTGCCCCGCAGGAGCGTCTCCAGGCCAGGCTCGTAGATCGGTGACAGGCCCTGTCTGAGCTGGGCGATTCGGCGTTCGTCGATATCGACGCAGCACACGGTATGGCCTACTTCTGCCAGGCAGGCTGCCTGGGTCAGGCCGACATAGCCCGTTCCGAATATGGTGATGTTCATTCAGCGCCTGTTTGTTGTTATCTCTGGCCCGTCTGGCGACCTTGTGGTGCGCCGGTCCCGGCCCCTCCCGGCCGACCCGGCAAGCGGGCGTTAGGACTAACGTAGCAAGATAAATGTGAAAATTGTGTACTGATGTTTCAAATCGTTGAATTCGCTCGCGCTTTTGTTTCGCGCGCAGGCCCTTCTCGGGAGCGCGGACTTCAGGGGTGATCGTCCTGTCTCGCCAGTTCCAGCACCCGGTTGCGCCCTTGTTCGGCGACCAGGTAACGGCCCGGAGCGGTTTCGACGATGGTCTGCGGCGAGCGCAGGTGGGACAGCACGACATTCAGGCCGCCCTGGCCGTCCAGCAGCAGGACGCGCGCCATGTGGGTGGCGTCTTCAGTGATCCACAGGCCTTCGCGGTTGCAGAGCAGGAAGCCGGGTTCACGCAGGCCGTCGAGGACCACGGGGTCGTTACCGTCGGCGCGAAGCTGGCGCACGTGGCCAAAGTTCTTTTCGGTGTAGAACAGCCGGCCATCGGGGCAGGAGGCGATCGCCTCGGCCTCGTCCAGCCCGCTGCGCAGGGTGGTCACGCTGTCGGTTTCCGGGTCGTAGCGCAGCAGCCGGCCATTCTTGTGGAGATCCTCGATGGCGTAGAGGTAGTGGCCGTCGGTGGCCAGGCCTTCGACGCTGTCGCCGCTGAACAGCTGCCGGGTGCCCTGGTCGTTCAGCCACATTACCGGGTGTTCTCCCTGTTCCTGGCTGAAGGCGACGCCGCCGCGATAGCGCACCATGCCGTCGGGCTTGGATAGGCCCGTTTCCACCACGCGCCGCTGATCACCCGGCCCGGTGCGGAGAATCCGTCCCTTGCCATCCTGAATCTCCTGGCTGAGGTACAGACCGCCCTGGCCGTCCGGCAGCAGCGCGCTGACCCGTTCGATGGCATCCAGTTGCACCTTGTAGCGCCAGCCCTCCGCGGCGGTGGCCGGGTAGAGGTGGTGCCAGGCGGGTATTCCGGCACCCACCAGCAGGAGCAGGGCGACACCCGCCAACAACCAGCGCGCGGCGCGCCGGTCGAGCAGCAGCATCAGCAGTTGTGTCCCGGAGCGTGGCCGTTTGCCGATGGGGGAGCGGCGGTAGGGTATCGAGGCGGAATCTGCAGACATGAAAAGCTCCTTCGCTCAGGACGCCTTGCGCAGGACGTAGACCCGCCACATGGCTAAACCTGGCAACAGGTCCAGATGGGAAAGGATGTCGAAGCCGACGCTGTGAAACTCGCTTTCGATCTGTGCGCGTGGCACCACGAAGCGGCCGGGCCGGCGCCCGCTGAAGCCATCGGGGTTGCGTCGCCGCTCCATGCGTTTGCGCTTCCAGGACTGGTAGTTGCCGTCCACCCAGAGGGAGACGATCAGGGTGTCGCGGGTGACCCGGTGAAATTCCCGCAGCACTTCCAGGCGCCGGTCAGCGCCGTCCAGCCGGTGCAGGAAACGCATGCAGAAGATGGCGTCCACGGCGTTCTCGCCGAGGTCGATGGCAAAAACCGGGGTGTGCAGCGCGCAGATGCGCTCGGCGATCTCCACGCGTCGGCTGGCGTGGGGGCGGACGAGCGGCGGCGCCGGTTCATCGGCTGCCAGCACCAGGCGATTGGGGTGACGAGTCAGGGTCGGCCAAAAGCGGCCGCTGCCGCAGGGCAGGTCGAGCACCAGATTCGGCTCGCCGGCGATACGCATGGCTTGCCGCGTCATGAGGTCTTCACGCCAGTTGGCCAGGCGCCGGGCCAGGCCCTCGCGGCGTGGCTGCGACGGAAGTTCGACGTATTCGTCGTCGGGGGCGCCTGAGTTTTCCATCTCGAAAGGCTTCGGCCGAGGTTGGGGCATGTATGCACCGGGTCCGTGTAGGAATCTATTCAATCTAGAGGGCGGGCTGTTGTGGCGAGGTCAAAAGCCCGTGAAAAAAATGTCATGACGCCCACGCATGGTGACCGACAAATACTAGATGCTGGTCACGGCCGTAGTCCCGGCGCGGCAGGGGGCGAACAGGTCCAGTCCTTCCTTGTATTCCCCGGTCTGCACCTGCAGCAGGCCCAGCACGGAGTGGAAGAGGTTGTCCTGGCTCAGCGGCTTGTCCCGTTCCTTGCCCAGGCAGGCCGTGTCGAGGGCGAAGTCCTTGCGGTAGCTGTCGGAGAACCAGGTGAGCAGGGGCACATGCTTCTGCTGGTCGGGGGCCAGCAGGTAGGGCGTGCCATGCAGGAAGAGGTTGTATTCGCCGAGCGACTCGCCGTGGTCGGCGATGTAGAGCATGGCGGTGTCGACCTTGTCCTGGTTCTTGCGCAGCAGGTCGATCAGGTTCGACAGCACGTAGTCGGTGTACACCAGGGTGTTGTCGTAGGCGTTGACGATGCTTTGCTCGCTGCACTGGTTGAGCGCGTTGCTGGTGCACACCGGGGTGAATTTCTCGAAGCGCTTGGGATAACGCCTGGCGTAGTCCGGGCCGTGGCTGCCCATCTGGTGCAGGACCAGCACGGAGTCGTCCTTGAGCTGGTCGATGTAGGCCTGCAGGTCCTTCAGCAGGATTTCATCGTGGCATTCGCCGCCGGTGCAGAAGGCCGCGTCTTTTCGATGGCTGAGATTGTCCTGGGTGACCCGGTCGCAGGTGCCCTTGCAGCCGGACTGGTTGTCGCGCCAGGTCACCGCAATCCCCGCATGCTTGAGGACATCCAGCAGGCCTTCCTGGCTGCGGGCGCGGGCGGCGTCGTAGTCGTGGCGGCCCATGTTGGAGAACATGCAGGGTACGGAAACCGCGGTTTCGGTGCCGCAGGAGCGCACGTTGCCGAATGCGGTGACGCCCGGCTGGCCCTTGAGCAGCGGCGTGGTGTCGCGGCCGTAGCCGAGGATGCCGAAATTGTCCGCCCGCGCGCTTTCGCCGATCACCAGGACCGTTAGCGACTTGCGCTGGTGGGCCTGCCAGGCGGGCGCCTTGCGTGCGTCGGTGCCGATCTGTTGCAGCGGAGCTCCAGCCACCACCAGTTGCTCCTTGAGGTAGCCGTAGGAGGCATTCAGGTAGTTGCTCGGCACCACCAGAAGGCGCAGTTCGTGGTGATTGCGCAGCAGCGACGCCAGCCCCTGGTAGTTGGCCAGCGCGACGGCGCCGAGTACCGCTACCGAAGCCAGGGCCAGGATCAGCTTGTCGAACAGCGCGCGGCGCAGCGGCTGGTGGCGCACCGGCAGCTTCCACAGCAGCCAGCTGGGCAGCACGCCGAGGATCAGGATGAACAGCACGAGCTTGAACGAGAGCAGGTCGCGCACTTCGTTGACGTCGGTTTCCGCGACGTTGCGCAGCATGTTGGCGTCGATGAGCACGCCGTACTGGCTCATGAAGTAGGCGACGCCGGAGCTGGCGAGGAACAGGAAGATGAGGACCGGCTTGAACACCCAGCGGAACGACACCAGCGCCAGCACCAGGTTGAACACGGCCAGCACCATGACACCGAACGCCGCGCCCATTCCCAGTCCGCCGGCATCCGCCGGGATGATGGAGAAGAGGTGCTGCCAGAGCGGAAGGTTGTAGATCGAGAGAAGCAGGAGGCTGGCCAGGAAGGCCAGGGCTTCGGGGCGTATCGAGATGCTTTTGAACATGATCCGCTCGCTGTGACGACATATCCCTCATGGATATGGCGAGGAGCTTAGGAACGGCGGAATCAAGAATTCGTGAAGAAAACCTTGGGAAAATGTTGGGTTTGTGAAGGGTGTGTTGAGGCCGGCCGGATCACACGGAGCCGCCGGCGCGAGTCACCCCTCTACCTCTGGGAGAGGGGCCGGGGGTGAGGGTTGTCTGGCTGGGCAGTGAGTCCGTTGGGCAGGACTGCGTCCTGCTTGGCGATTGAAATCGCCCCCACAGGATCGCCGCCACAGGAATGGGGGGCCAGCCGGATGGTGCGGAGGTGCCGGCGCGAGTCACCCCTCTCCTCTTCAGGGGTGAAGAGGCACGCTTTTGGAAGCACCGCTTCTGGTGCCGATGAACGCCTGAGCGCGAAGCGCTCAGGCTGGGGCGCAGGGCGGGGGCCGGGGGTGAGGGCCTTTACTGCGCAGCTACTTCAGGCAGCACCGGAACGTGTTCCAGCTGCAGGCGTTCGCTGCTCCAGGCGCGGACCTGGTTGGTCAGCTCCAGGTCGTTGTTCAGCTTGCGGCCGTAGGAGGGGATGATCTCCTTCAGGCGGGCCTGCCATTCCGGGGTCTGGACCTCGTCCTTGAAGGTCTTCTCCAGCACGGTCAGCATGATCGGCGCTGCGGTGGAAGCGCCCGGCGAGGCGCCCAGCAGGGCGGCGATGCTGCCGTCGGCGGAGCTGACGACTTCGGTGCCGAATTGCAGGATGCCGCCTTTCTCGGCGTCCTTCTTGATTACCTGAACGCGCTGGCCGGCGGTCAGCAGTTCCCAGTCCTCGTCCCTGGCGTCCGGGAAGTATTCGCGCAGCTCGTGCATGCGGTCGGCCTGGCTCAGCATCAGCTGACCCATGAGGTAGGTGCTGAGCGGAATGTTATCCAGACCGGCGTTGGTCATCGGGCCGATGTTGTCGGTGGTCAGGGCGCTGAACATGTCCAGCAGCGAGCCGTTCTTCAGGAACTTGGTGGAGAAGGTGGCGAAAGGTCCGAACAGCAGCACTTTCTGGCCATCGATCACGCGGGTGTCCAGGTGCGGCACCGACATGGGCGGCGAGCCCACGGAGGCTTTGCCATAGAGCTTGGCCTGGTGCTGGGCCACCACTTCAGGGTTGCGGGTCATCAGGAACTGGCCGCCCACCGGGAAGCCGGCATAGCCTTCGGCCTCCGGAATGCCGGATTTCTGCAGCAGTTTCAGGGCGCCACCGCCGGCGCCGATGAAGACGAACTTGGCCTTGACGCTGGTTACCGCCTCGCTGTTGCCGAGATCGGCGACTACCACGGTCCAGGTGCCGTCGTCGTTACGCTTGATGTCGCGTACCTCGTGCTTGAGGTTCAGCGAGACCTTGTCGCTCTTGGCCAGGGAGTCGATGAGCTGGCGGGTGATCTCGCCGAAGTTCACGTCGGTGCCGATGGCCATGCGGGTCGCGGCGACCTTCTGCTCGGCCGGGCGGCCTTCCATCACC
Organism: Pseudomonas sp. BN411; assembly: GCF_029871235.1. GTDB lineage: Bacteria > Pseudomonadota > Gammaproteobacteria > Pseudomonadales > Pseudomonadaceae > Metapseudomonas. The sequence goes on along the minus strand of NZ_SSOM01000066.1, from coordinate 25,322 downwards.
AGCGGAACCCATTTGCTGATCTGTTCGTGATCCTCGGAGTACTCCATGCCGCGGAACAGCGAGCTGTGCTGCAGGGCGGCGTGGCGCTTCTTGAGGAAGGCGATGTTGTCATCGCCCCAGACGAAGCTCATGTGCGGCACGCCGTTGATGAAGGACTTCGGGTTGCTCAGCACATTGCGCTCGACCTGGTAGGCCCAGAACTGCTTGGAAATCTCGAAGGATTCGTTGATCGCCACTGCCTTGCTGATGTCGATGCTGCCGTCGACAGTTTCCGGGGTGTAGTTCAGCTCGCAGAAGGCGGAGTGGCCGGTGCCGGCGTTGTTCCAGGGGTTGGAGCTTTCCGCGGCGACCTGGTCCATGCGTTCGTAGATGTCGATGGTCCAGTCCGGTTCCAACTCGTGGAGGTAGGTGCCGAGGCTGGCACTCATGATGCCGGCGCCGATCAGCAGCACGTCGACGGTTTTCTCCGGTTCCGGTTGCTGGGCGCAACCGAGTGTCGCAAGGCACAGGAGTCCTATGAGGACTTTTTTCATGGGGGAGGTTCCCTTTGCTTTTCTCGAAAAGGGCGGTGCGTAGGCAAAGGGCGTGCCGGAATTGGAAAAACGCTGTGAAACGATTCACTGCACGGCTTTCAAGGCCTTCGAGCGGGCGGGAGGTGGCGGGAATCCGCCCGGATCGACCGGCTTTTGGCTGTGGATGGGGCGGAAACCCGCCATTGGCTGGTCAGGCGGGCTAGGCGGTCACTTGCGCCGGATGCGGAAACGGCAGACCTGGCCTTGGCGGACCATGCATTCGGTGTGGTCCACCTCGCCACCGCCCAGGGTGCCGATGAGCGCCAGGTCCAGTTCGCAGACTTCCGGGTGGGCGGCCGCCAGGTGATGGAAGACGCAGTTGTGGGCGACGATCTCCGGCTCGCCTGAGCTGCGCAGGATGATCTCGGCTTCGTAGCCGGCCTGGTTCATATGCTGGGCGATGTGGGCCTCGTCCACGACTTGCTGTTCCACTTCGGCCGCCAGCTTGCGGCCCAGCCCACGCATCAGCCCTATCAGGGCGTCGCGCCCGATGAGTCCGGCCACTTCGCCGATCAGCAGGTCGGCCAGCAGCTGGTACTGGCGGGGAAAAAGCTCCCGGCCGCGCGGGCTGAGCAGGTAGAGCTGCTCCGGGCGGCGGCCGGTGGGTCGCGTTTCACCCCGCAGGATCAGCCCGTCGCGCTCCAGCGCGGCCAGGTGCTGGCGGATCGCCGTGCGGGTCACCGCCAGGTGGTTGGCGAGTTCGTCGATGCTCATGCCGCCCGGCTGGTAGAGCAGGGCACCGAGCAGGTCCTGTTGTGTACGTCCCATTCCTTGCAGCATTCGACTCCCCCCTTGGCCTATCTCAGAACTTGTCCGGGAACTGCTTGACCAGTGCCGCCGTCAGTGTGTCGGCTAAGACCAGCATGTGCTGGCGCATCGCCGCCCAGTTCTTGGCTTCGCCCGCGAAGTCACCTTTGGCCAGGGCATCCATCTGGGCCACGTGGTGCCCGCCGTGGGCGCCCAGCATGCTCACAAGCGCATCCTCCGGCAGGTTGGGGTTGGCGCTGGAGAGGAATTTGGCGATGCCCTGGGCATTGCGGGTCATGTCGTTGACGGCGGCCTTCTTGCCGTCGGCATCCTTGGCCACGCTGGCATCGCTGTAATGCTTCACGGCGCTCCAGTGGCCGGCCAGCAGTTCCAGCAACTGGTCAGCCGCCGGCTGGCCGTAGAGCGGGGCGATGCTGTTGGCGATGGACTTGGCGTTGGCGACCACTTCAGTGGCGGCTGCCTCGGCTTCCTTCTTCTGGTGCTGCTGGTTGGCGAAGGCGTAGTTCCTGGTCCAGAAGATGTGTTCCACCCAGAGGTCGCGCAGGGCCAGGCGGGTGGTCAGTGAGGGGCTGTCGCCGGTGACCTTGGCCGGCTCCTGGGCGGCCTGGGTCCAGAGGGGTTGGGCAAGCGTGACAAGTAGCAGTAAGGCCAGTGTCCTGAATTTCATGACGGGCTCCTCGGATTGCGGATTGTCCTACAAAAACAATTAAAGCATAAAAAAATGCCATTATTGGTTTTGCCAGGAAATCCGCCGAACGGTGTGGGCTACTGTCTTTTCTGCAGCCAGCTGAGGAAGCCGCCTTTCTTGATTGCCTGAGGTTTCTGCAGGAGCAGGTTGCGGCTGGCCTGTTCGCGGAAGGTGCGCAGTCGGGTGATGGCGGCGCGGACTTCGACGCGCGCATCCAGGCAGTTGCGGATGGCGTCTCGTTCAATACGGTAGAGCACGCAAGAGGAGAGGGCGGTGAACCGCGCCTGGGACGGCGCATCGTTGGCGATGCCTTCCTCGCCGAGGATTTCCCCCGGCCCCATGCGTCCGGCTTCGAGCATGCCGGTGCCGTCGGGTACCGACGCCGAGACGACGCCGGTGCCTATCACCAGCAGGCCATCGGCGACCTCGCCCAGCTCCAACACCACCTGGCCGGCGGAGAACGCCAGGGGTGCCATGACCTGGCTGAGTGTGTCTTTCTCTTCGCTGCTCAGGGCACGGAAGATCTTCACGTCTTCCAGCAGCAGACGCGGTCGTGACCAGGGCTGCGGAGCGGCCTCGCTGCTGAAGGCGATGCCGGCGGCTTCCAGGTGGCGGTGCGCCAGGTCGAACATCAGGTTGCGGACTTCGGTCTTGTTCTGGCCGGTGCGGATGAAGCCACTGGCCTCGTACTCCATGGATTCCAGGTCCGACTCCTTGATCGCGACCTTGGGCTTGGGATCGGCTAGCAGGGCGCTGATGCCCTGCACTGTCTTCTCCAGCGCATCCAGCACCCGGCGCGGGCGCACCTGGGTGGATACCCGCAGGCTGATGGCGACGTTGGTCAGCTCGTAGGGGCGGCTGAAGTTGTGCACCTTGGTCTTGGCCGCCACCGAGTTGGGGATCACCACCGTGCTGCCTTTGTTGGTGAGCAGGTGAGTGGCGCGCCAGTCGATTTCCACCACCTTGCCTTCGGTGCCGTCGATGGAGATCCAGTCATCCAGCTGGTAGGGCTTGGTGGTGTTGAGGACGATGCCGGAGAACACGTCGCTCAGGGTGCTCTGCAAGGCGAGGCCGATGACGATGGCCATGACCCCGGAGGTGGCCAGCAGCCCCTTCACCGGCAGCTGCATCACGTAGGCCGCCGCAGCCACTATCGCCACCAGGAAGATCACCGCACCCATCACGTCCTGCAGCAGCCGGCCCGCATGGCCGATACGCGGCATCAGCAGACCCAGTACCACGGTGGCCGTGCGGGCGCCGTACAGCCACCAGCCGATTTCCATCGCGGTGGCCACCAGGTTGAGGGTGGGCTCCGGCCAGGGCGGCGGCTGCAGGGGGCTCATGCCCGCCTCGATGATCACGGTACTGAATAGAAGGAACAGCGCCAGGCGGCAGAGCACCCTCAAGGTCCGCTGCTCGGCCGGAATGAAGCGCCAGACCGTGAGGTCGAGCAGGATCAGGACGACGCCGAACACCAGGGGGTGGTTCTGAATGAATGCGAGCATGAATTCCCTTCCGCGAGTGAGCCTGCATCACGTTAGCAGAGCGCCGGGGCGTCTGATACGGGGCCGTCCGCCGGGTGGCTGGCGACATCCGCCCTGGCGCGGGGTCTGATTCATTGCAGGGACGAGCCTGCAGGGGAGGGTCGAATGGCCAGCCGGGCTTCGAGGGTGATGGTGGCGTTGGGGGTTTGCTGCCTGGGGGCTGCGGCCCAGGCGTGCCCGCCCGGTCAGTACGAGGTCTGCGTGAGCGCCTGCATCTGCCTGCCGGACACCCGTGAAGTGCTGGGCCCATTGCCGGGTGAAGTGACCCGCGTGGCCGCCGGGGCCATGCAGCATTGGCTGGTGCAGGCCCGCGCCGATGCCGAAGCTGCGGGTGTACAACCGATACCGCCCGACATCCGTCGGCAACTGACGCGCTACTACGATGCCGCCGTGCTGGATGCGGTGCGCTATCGCGTAGGGGATCGCAGCGAGCTGGGTGCCGCCGGCGCCATGCTCAATGACCCGGATACCAAGGCCGTCACCCTGGTGGACATCATTCTCTTCCGTAACGAGGAAGGCGCGCTGCACGACGTGGCGCTCTGGGCCCACGAGCTCAAGCACGTGCAGCAGTACCGGGAATGGGGTGTGGAGGAGTTCGCCAGGCGCTATACCGAGGACGCCGACGCGGTGGAGGAACCGGCCTACGAGATGCAGTCCAGGGTGACGAAGGACTTGCGGGGGGCGAGTAATGGCGCGTACTTGGACTGAGTGCCGCTCTTGTGGGGGCGATTTCAATCGCGAAGGGCTGCGCAGCAGCCCCCTGCAAGATCGACGGGCAGTCCTTCGGACTGTTTAGCGAATGAATTCGCCCCCACGGGAAACCCGCTTGCCGGTGCTTGTGCAACTCAATCCCGCTTCGGAATCCCCAGGCCGCGTATCACTGCCGGGCGCGACAGGAAGGCGTCCAGCACGCGCTGCACATTGGTGAAACGCTCGAACTGCACGAGATCGCCCGCTTCGTAGAAACCGATCAGGTTGCGCACCCAGGGGAAGGTGGCGATGTCGGCAATGCTGTACTGCTCGCCCATGATCCAGTTGCGGCCTTCCAGGCGCTGGTCGAGCACCGCCAGCAGGCGCGCGGATTCCTGCACGTAGCGGTCGCGGGGGCGCTTGTCCTCGTAGTCCTTGCCAGCGAATTTATTGAAGAAACCGAGTTGGCCGAACATCGGGCCGATGCCGCCCATCTGGAACATCAGCCACTGGATGCATTCATAGCGGCCGGCGGCGTCCTGCGGGATCAACTGGCCGGTCTTGTCCGCCAGGTAGATGAGGATGGCACCGGACTCGAACAGCGGCAGCGAGCGGCCATCCGGCCCGTTGGGGTCGATGATCGCGGGAATCTTGTTGTTCGGGTTGAGGGAGAGGAACTCCGGCGACATCTGGTCGTTGCGCTCGAAGCTGACCAGGTGCGGCTCGTAGGGCAGGCCGGTCTCCTCCAGCATGATCGAAACCTTGACGCCGTTGGGCGTCGGCAGGGAATAGAGCTGCAGGCGATCCGGTTGGGTCGCGGGCCATTTGCGGGTAATGGTGAAAGCCGACAGATCACTCATGGGGGACATCCTGTTCAGATCGAGGAGCGGATGGGCCACCTTACTCGCCAGCGGCCACCTGGCGAAAGGCTCCAATGGCGGAACAGTCCTTCCCACTGACGCGGCGATTCATGGCGGTTCACTGCTCCGCGAGTTCGGCCCTCGGCTGCAGCATCGTGCCGAGCATGGCGGTCAAGGCCGCGCACCATCGGCGCGGCCTGGAGGTGCGTCCGCTGGCCCCGGAACTGTCGCGCACACTGGGGCTGGTGCTGCGTCAGGACAAACCCGTGGAGACCGGGTTGCGCAAGGTGGTGGAAGCCCTGGAAGGGTTGGCTCAGTCGCGATCTGGTGCACCCAGCGGGAACAGCGGCCGGTAGGGGCGCGCTTCGTCCACCGCGCGGACGACGGAAGGGCGGGCCAGCAGGCGTTGCCGATAAGCGCGCAGATTGCCGAAGACCCCGTCGATCGGATGCACCCAGTCGGCATAGAACAGCGATGGCGCCGCCGCACAGTCGGCCAGGCTGAAGGACTCGCCGGCGGCCCAGGTGCGGCCCGCGAGCTTTTCGTCGAGCCAGGCGTAGCTGCGTTCCAGCAGGCGCTTGGCATCTTCCACGCCGCACGCGTCGCGCTGGTCTTCCGGGCGCAGGCTGTTCAGCACCGGTTTCTGCATCGGCGTCATCACGTACCAGTCGAAGAAACGATCGAGCATCCGCACCTCCAGCGCCGCGTCCGCTGCTTCGGGAATCAGCTTCACCGGCCCGGCATGATGCTGCTGCAGGTACTCGATGATGATGCTCGACTCCATCACCGCCCGCTCGCCGTCAAGCAGCAGGGGGAAGCGCTGCATCGGCCAGAGTCGCTGGAATTGTTCGAAGGTGGCCGGGTCGTCCGGGGAAAGCAGGCGCATGCGGAACGGAATGTCGTTCTCGTAGAGCGCAATCAGCACCTTCTGGCAGTAGGAAGAGAAGGGGTGGGCGAACAGTTGCAGTGACATGGGCGACTCCTGTGAAGGTTCGGATTCGCTGACTGGTCGATTGTCGCGCAACGAAATCGACTGCCGTTCCACCGTCGAGCTGGAACTGCCCGACGTTCGGCTCGACCAGCCGCTCGTACGCAGAGATGCATTGCAGGGTAGCTGACAGCTTGCTGACAGAAATGCCCGGTATCCTGCCGCCGTCCGGTGACACGATTGCTGGGCATGCTCTCCCTTCCTATGCGGTTCGGCGGCGGTTCCAGGCCACAAGCCTGTAACCGGCCGCCCGCAGGCGCGAAGGCCTTCACGGTTGCCGCACGCGGCTCAATCGTCCCGGGTCAGGACTTCCAGCAGCTCGATCTCGAACAGCAGGTTGGAGTTGGGCTTGATATGGGCACCCATCTGGCGCTCGCCATAGGCCAGGTGCGCGGGGACGTAGAGCTTGCGCTTACCGCCGACTTTCATGCCCATCAGGCCGATGTCCCAACCCTTGATCACGCGGCCGGTGCCGATCACGCACTGGAAGGGTTTGCCGCGGCTGTAGGAGGAGTCGAACTCGGTGCCGTCCTCCAGCGTGCCCCGGTACTGGGTGGTGATCAGGGCGCCCTTGACCACTTCCTTGCCGTCGCCCAGCTGAATATCGGTTATCTGCAGTTCGTCACCCATGGGTGTGCTCCTTGATTTGAACGTGGAAAACCACCCCCTGTGGACGTGGTCATTAGTCTCCGGCATTGCCGCAATGTGCCGGTGCGCGCGGCGCACCCTACGATCGTGAACCAGGATTCGTTGGTTGCGTGTGGCCATTCGCGGGCAGCCTTTTCGCAGGAATCGGACGTGCTGGCAACAGGTGGGCTCAGGGCCTCCATGCTTTTCGCAATCCGGTTTCATGCATCCTGCATGACGCGATACGGGGCAATCGTGCAACTTTCCCGCTACTCATTCTGGAAGCTCGGGGCCATGTGGCTGATTTCCAATGAAATCACCTGAAATATGGGTTCGGGCACGGCCCTCGCTAGGTACAGGGATGTGACCACCAGACAGGAGGGTCCCCGATGAAGCTGCCATTCACCGCCTTTTACGATGCCTTCCCGCAGCACCAGGTAACTGTCCAGCCGCGCCCTGATGGTTCGCTGCTGCTCACCCTGGTGGGGCAGGATGGCAAGCCCGTGCGCAAGGCGATCGACAGCGAGGCCTTTTACAGCGATGAGCGCGTACGCCAGGTGATTCACGAGCTGCAACGGGACCTGAAACTGGAAGCCGGAGAAGTGCACTGGCACGACAAGGGCATCGATTGGGTGTCCCGCGATTTGCCGACCTATCAGGGTGGCCCCGTTCACCTGACGGCAGCCAAGACCCTGGTGACTCGGCGCAAGGAAGCTCTGGAGCAGCAGCGTCGCCGGACGCAGGCGACCTGAGGAGCGTCAGCCACCCCAGACGCCGTGGGCGCGCAAGGCGCTGTCGGCGTCCATTTCCAGCAATCCGGTACGGCTTTCCAGAAGGTGCGCCAGCAGTCCGGCGACCGCCTGGCGCTGGTCAGGGGCACAGTGCTGGAAGAAGGCGTTTTCCGCGCCGCCGTAGTCGAGGTGGAAGACCATCTGCCAGCCGTACCAGTCCAGTTCTGGTACCGGCTCGGCCAGGGCGAAGCGCGCCAGGGCAGGGAAGTAATAGGCGATGCCTTCGGGCGAGCAGAAGCAGATCGGGTCCCAGCCGGCGTTGCCGACATCGGCATGCTGCAGGGTGTCGCGGTTGCGGCTGCGCAACAGCTCGTCATGCTCGGCGCATTCGCAGCAGTGACGGTAATGGGTGAAGTGCTCTGGGCGCGGACTGTCGCCGAAGGCGGCATCGATGCTGGCGAGGATCTGGGCGTCGGTGGGCATGGCGCTGGCGTCGTCTGAAGTCGGGATGACGCTAGCCGGCGGAAGCCGCACGGGCAAGAGGGGTGGCGCCGACGGTCGTGGAGGTGGGACCAGGCGCTCGTGCAACAGGCGAGAAGGGACAGGCGACCCTGTCCCTTCCCAGCAGCTCAGCTGCGTTTGGCTTTTTCAGCGAGTTCTTTCTGCTGCGCGACTTCTTCCTGTGCCTTGCGCTTCTGCTCGATCTGCGCGAGACGTTTCTCGATGCGGGCCGTGGTGCGCTCGGCGCCGCCCGAGGCCATTGCGCTACCGGTGGAAAGGGCTACGGCAAGCAGGGTGGCGGTAGTGATCAGGGTTTTCATGGTTGGTCTCCTGTCGAGATCAAGGGTTGGGGTATCCAGAGCAATCTCCGAATTCGTTGCATCCGTCCTTGAAACGGTCCGTGGGCCTGGGTGGCCGGCGTTGCCGGTCGCCCGCGGATGCCCACGCGGACCTGAATAAAAAGCCCCACGGTGAGGAGCTCGACTCCGCGGGGTGAAGTTGCCGGCCGGGGGAGGCCGGGCAAGGGAGGAAAGGGTCAGGCCTGCGGCTGCCAGCCGCCGCCGAGGGCCTTGTAGATGGCGACGATGCCGCGATAGACATCCGTTTCGGCCTGGGCCTGGGCGTCTTCGGCGGCCAGCCGCTCGCGTTCGGCGTCCAGCAGCACGAGGAAGTCCACGGTGCCTTCGCGATAACGCGTTGCAGCCTGTTCGGCGGCGGCGCGGGTGGCTTCCGACTGGCGAACCAGGGACACCAGCCGCTCCTGGCGCTTGCCGTAGTCGCTGAAGGCGTTCTCCGACTCTTCCAGGGCCAGCAGCACCTGCTGCTCGTAGCTGGCCAGCGCGCCCTCGGCGTCGGCTTCGGAGGCGCGGATCTGAGCCCGGACGCTGCCGAGGTCGAAGGCCGCCCAGGAAATGGTCGGCGCCACGGCCCAGGCGCGGGCGGCGGAGGAACCGATCTGCGAACCGCGCCCGGCGGTGAAGCCGAGGAAGCCGGAAAGGCTTACGCGGGGGAACAGGTCGGCAGTAGCCACGCCCACACCAGCGGTGGCGGCGGCCAACTGGCGCTCGGCGGAGCGGACATCCGGACGGCGACGCAGCAACTCGGCCGGGTCGCCGATGGGCAGTTCCTTGGCAATCACCGGCAGCGGCTTGGGCGACAGGTCCACGGTCAGCTGCTCCGGGCGCTGGCCAAGCAGGGTGGCGATGCGGTTGCGGGCGCGGGCTTCCTCGGCCTGCAGTTGCGGCACGCTGGCTTCGGTGGCGGCCAGGCGGCCATCGGCACGCAGCACATCCAGTTCGCTGCCGACGCCGGCATCGCGCAGCTGCTCGGTCAGGGCTCGGGATTCGCGCTGGTTCTCCAGGTTGTCGCGAGCGATCCGTTCACGCAGTTGGGCGCCGCGCAGGTTGCCGTAGGCGTCCACCAGCTCGGCGATCAGGCTCACCTGCAGCTGTTGCAGGTCGGCCTGGGCCGCGTCGGATTCCGCTTCACTGGCTTCGATCTGCCGCTGGATGCGACCGAACAGGTCCAGTTCCCAGGCCATGTTCAGGCCCAGGTCGTAACGCTCGTTGTTGACCCGCTCTTCAGTGAGGCCGGGTTGCTGGCCCTTGCCGATCTCGGCGCTGGCACCGGCGGTGACCACCGGGAACTGGTCGTTGCCGACGTCATCGCGGATGGCGCGGGCGGCCTTGAGGCGGGCGAACGCCACGCGCAGCTCACGGTTTTCCTGGAGCGACTGTTGCACCAGCTGGTTCAGCGTCGGGTCGTCGAACTGCTGCCACCAGAGGCTCTCGAAGCGTGAACGGTCGACTTTCACGGCGTCCGCCGAGGCGAGCCGCGCGGGCTCGCTTTCAGGGGCCTTGTAGTCCGGGCCTACGGCACAGGCGGAGAGCGCCAGTGCCAGCAGGGCAGGGGCAAAAGCCTTGTACATCATGCGTGGGCTTCCTTCAGTTTCTGGGCGCGGGCGGCCTTGCGGGCTTCGCCTTTTTCGACGAAGCCACGGATCAGGACATAGAACACCGGGGTCAGCAGCAGGCCGAAGAAGGTCACGCCGATCATCCCGCTGAACACCGCTACACCCATGGCATGGCGCATTTCCGCGCCGGCGCCGGAGGAGATCACCAGGGGCACCACACCCATGATGAAGGCGATGGAGGTCATCAGGATCGGGCGCAGACGCAGGCGGCAGGCTTCCAGGACGGCAGCGATGCGGTCCAGGCCTTCTTCCTGTTTCTCCTTGGCGAACTCGACGATGAGGATGGCGTTCTTGCACGCCAGGCCCACCAGTACGATCAGGCCGATCTGGGTGAAGATGTTGTTGTCGCTACCGGCCAGGATCACCCCGGTGATGGCGGAAAACAGCACGGTCGGCACGATCAGGATCACCGCCAGCGGCAGGCTCCAGCTCTCGTACTGGGCGGCCAGCACCAGGAAGGCCAGCAGCACGCAGAGCGGGAAGATGAACACCGCGGTATTTCCGGCGAGGATTTGCTGGAAGGTCAGGTCCGTCCACTCGTAGGTCATGCCGTTGGGCAGTTCTTCGTCCAGCAGCTTGGCGATCGCCGCTTCGGCCTGGCCGGAGCTGTAGCCGGGGGCCGCAGCGCCGTTGATCTCGGCGGTGATGAAGCCGTTGTAGTGCATCACGCGGTCAGGACCTGCGCTGTTCTCCACCTTGACGAAGGTGGACAGCGGGATCATCTCGCCACGGTTGTTGCGCACCTTCAGTTGGCCGATCTGCTCGGGCTCCAGGCGGAATTGCTGCTCTGCCTGGACGTTGACCTGGTAGGTGCGGCCGAAGCGGTTGAAGTCGTTGGCGTACAGCGAACCCAGGTACACCTGCATGGTGTCGAATATGTCGCTGATGGCCACGCCGTGGGTCTTGGCCTTCTCGCGGTCGATGGCAGCATCCACCTGGGGCACGTTGACCTGGTAGCTAGTGAACACCGACATGGGGTTCAGCTCCGGCAGTTGGCGCGCCTTGGCGATGATGTTCTGGGTCTGCTTGTACAGCTCCTCGTAGCCCAGGTTGCCGCGGTCCTCGACCTGCAGGCGGAAGCCGCCGATGGTGCCGAGGCCCTGTACCGGGGGCGGCGGGAAGATCGCGATGTAGGCGTCCTGGATGTCGGCGAACTGCTTGTTCAGCTCGGCCGCGATGGCACCGGCGGACATGGACGGGTCCTTGCGCTCATCGAAGGGCTTGAGCGGGGTGAACACGATGCCGCTGTTCGGGCTGTTGGTGAAACCGTTGATGGACAGGCCCGGGAAGGCCACGGTGTTCTCCACCCCCGGATGCTTGGAGGCGATCTCCGACATGCGCTTGATCACGGCCTCGGTGCGGTCCAGGGTGGCGGCGTCCGGCAGTTGGGCGAAGGCCACCAGGTACTGCTTGTCCTGCTGCGGTACGAAGCCGGTCGGGGTGCTGGAGAAGCCCAGGTAGCCGAGCACCAGCAGGCCGCCGTACACCACCAGGGCGATGCTGCTGCCGCGCAGCACACGGCGCACGGTGCCGACATAGCCACCGCCTGCGCGTTCGAACATGCGGTTGAACGGGCCGAACAGCCAGCCGCCGAACAGCTTGTCGAGCACGCGGGAGAAGCGGTCCTTCGGTGCGTGGTGGTCTTTCAGCAGCACGGCGGCCAGGGCCGGCGACAGGGTCAGCGAGTTGAAGGCCGAGATCACCGTGGAAATGGCGATGGTCAGCGCGAACTGCTGGTAGAACTGCCCGGTGAGGCCGGAGATGAAGGCGGTGGGCACGAACACGGCGCACAGCACGAGGGCGGTGGCGATGATCGGGCCGGTCACTTCCTTCATGGCCTGACGGGTGGCGTCGATGGGGGATTTGCCGAGGCCGATGTTCCGCTCGACGTTCTCCACCACAACAATGGCGTCGTCCACCACGATGCCGATGGCCAGCACCAGGCCGAACAGCGACAGGGCGTTCAACGAGAAGCCGAACAGGTGCATCACCGCGAAGGTACCGATCAGCGATACCGGCACGGCGGCCAGCGGGATGATCGAGGCGCGCCAGGTCTGCAGGAACAGGATCACCACCAGCACCACCAGCACGATGGCTTCGAGCAGGGTGTGGACCACCGCCTCGATGGAGCCGCGCACGAAGATGGTCGGGTCATAGACGATTTCGTAGTCCATGCCCTGGGGGAAGTTCTGCTTCAGCTCGGCCATGCGTGCCCGGACGGCATCGGAAATCTCGATGGCGTTGGAACCGGGGCGCTGGAATACCGGAATGGCTACGGCCGGCTGGTTGTTCAGCAGCGAACGCAGGGCGTACTGGCTGGAGCCCAGCTCGACACGGGCGATGTCCTTCAGGCGAGTGATTTCGCCGTCTTCACCGGAACGGATGATGATGTTCTCGAACTCTTCCTCGGTGACCAGGCGGCCTTGAGTGTTGATCGAGAGCTGGAAGCTGTTGCCGGCGTTGGATGGCGGTGCACCGAGGGCGCCTGCGGCCACCTGGCGGTTCTGTTCGCGGATGGCGTTGACCACGTCAGTGGCGGTCAGGTTGCGTGAGGCCACCTTGTTCGGGTCCAGCCACACACGCAGGGAGTAGTCGCCCATGCCGAACAGCTGCACGTCACCCACGCCGTCCAGGCGCGCCAGCTCGTCCTTGACGTTGAGCGCGGCGTAGTTGGACAGGTAGAGCATGTCGTAGCGGTTATCGGGCGAGGTCAGGTGCACGACCATGGTCAGGTCGGGCGAGGCCTTGTCGACCGTGATGCCGATCCGGGTGACTTCCTCCGGCAACTTGGGCTCGGTACGGGTCACGCGGTTCTGTACCTGCACCTGCGCGTTGTCCAGGTCGGTACCCAGGGCGAAGGTGATGGTCAGGGTCAGCTTGCCGTCCGCGGTGGCCTGGGAGGACATGTAGAGCATGCCTTCCACGCCGACGATGGCCTGCTCCAATGGCGAGGCGACGGTTTCACCGATCACCTTGGGGTTGGCGCCGGGGAAGGTGGCGCGTACCACTACCGTCGGCGGAACCACTTCGGGGTATTCGCTGATGGGCAGCTGGAACAGCGAGATGGCGCCGCCGATCAGGATCAGCAGCGACAGCACGGCGGCGAAGATCGGCCGCTGGATGAAGAACTGGGAAAAATTCATGTCGTGCTACCTCAGCCGCGCGGACCGACGGAAGGTTTGGTGGCGTTCTGCTCGGCAACGCGCGGGGCGTCGCGCTCTTCCACGGACTGGCGCAGGCGGGCCAACTGGTCGAGGGTGGCTTCGTCGGCCATGGGCACGGCTTCCGGTTCCACCGGGGCACCCGGCATGGCGCGCTGCAGGCCGTTGACGACGATCGTCTCGCCCTTGGCCAGGCCGTTGCGGACGATGCGCAGGCCTTCCAGCTTCGGACCCAGCTCGATGGAGCGGTAATTCACCTTGTTGTCGTCACCGAGCACCAGGACGAATTTCTTGCCGAGGTCAGTGCCGATGGCTTCGTCCTTGATCAGTGCGGCGGGGTAGGTCTCGCTGCCCACCAGCTTGATGCGGGCGTAGAGGCCGGGGGTGAAGCGGCCATCCTTGTTGTCGAACACGGCGCGGCCACGGATGGTGCCGGTGCGCGGGTTGACCTGGTTGTCGAGGAAGTCCAGCTGGCCCAGGTGCGGGTTGCCGGTTTCGCTGGACAGGCCCATGTAGACGGGGCTGGCGGCGCGGGTGTCGGAGCCGGTCTTGCGGGCCAGTTCCACGTACTTGAGGAAGGCGCGCTCGTCGGCGTCGAAGTAGGCGTAGACCTTGTCGGTGGACACCACCGAGGTGAGCAGCGACTGGCTGGCGTTGACCAGGTTGCCTTCGGTGATTTCGGCACGGCTGACGCGGCCATCGATGGGCGCGGTCACGCGGGTGAAGCTGAGGTTGAGCTTGGCGTTGTCGAGTTCGGCCTGGGTGGCGGCAACGGCGGCTTGGGCTTCGACAGCGGCAGTGGTGCGGGCGTCGGCCAGTTCGGCGGAGATGGCGTTGGTCTGGCGCAGGCGCTCGCCGCGGCGGGCTTCGTTGGCGGCACGGCCCTGGTTGGCGCGGGCCTGTTGCAGCTGGGCCTCCAGGCGCTTGACCTCGGCCTCGAAGGGGCGCGGGTCGATCTGGAACAGCAGGTCGCCTTTCTTCACCAGGCTGCCTTCGTCGAAGGCCACGCGGTCGATGTAGCCGGAGACGCGCGGACGGATTTCGACGGATTCCGGGGCTTCCAGGCGACCGGTGAACTCATCCCACTCGTTGAGGGGCTGCTCGATCACCTCGGCAACGGAGACTTTGGGGGCTGCGTGGTTGAGGTTGGCTTCCGGTGCCTTGCCACAGGCGACCAGTACCACTGCTGCCGCAAGGGTAAGTGGGTAACGCCAGAGATTCTTGTGAAGTGCTTCCATGGGACAGCTCCGCCAATTGGTTTTATGAATGGGCGGAGTCTGCAAGCTGGGATTCGACCAGACGAATCGAATGCCCTGAAGATGAATATCACTGGAAGTGATTGATCAGGGGGGAGTTATGGATTCGTTGATGATGCGGGGCGGTAAGGCGGCCGGGGAATATTGTGGGGGCGAATTCATTCGCTAAGGGCTGCGCAGCAGCCCCCTGGATGGTTGATGGGCAGACCTTCGGCCTGCTTGGCGAATGAATTCGCCCCTACAGGAAAAGCGGCGCGGTTGCTCGGGGCCAATCCCCGGCACGAACCTTGTAGGGGCGATTTCAATCGCCAAGGGATGCGCAGCATCCCCCTGGATGGTTGATGGGCAGCCCCTCCGTCTGCTTGGCGAATGAATTCGCCCCTACAGGGATAAGCGGCGACGTTGCTGGGGGTCAATCCCCGGCACGAACCTTGTGGGGGCGATTTCAATCGCCAAGGGATGCGCAGCGTCCCCTGAGGGTCTGATGGGCAGACCTTCGGCCTGCTTGGCGAATGAATTCGCCCCTACAGGGAAAAGCGGCGCGGTTGCTCGAGGCCAATCCCAGGCACGAACCTTGTGGGGGCGATTTCAATCGCCAAGGGATGCGCAGCATCCCCTGAGAGTCTGATGGGCAGCCCTTCGGCCTGCTTGGCGAATGAATTCGCCCCTACAGGAAAGCTGCGCGGTTGCTCGAGGCCAATCCCAGGTACGAACCTTGTAGGGGCCATTTCAATCGCCAAGGGATGCGCAGCATCCCCTGAGCGTCTGATGGGCAGACCTCCGGCCTGCTTGGCGAATGAATTCGCCCCTACAGGGATAAGCGGCGACGTTGCTGGGGGTCAATCCCCGGCACGAACCTTGTGGGGGCGATTTCAATCGCCAAGGGATGCGGAGCATCCCCTGAGAGTCTGATGGGCATACCTTCGGCCTGCTTGGCGAATGAATTCGCCCCCACAGGAAAAGCAACAGAAGTGCAGGCGGGGGCTATTCCAGGCTATCCGGATCGCCGCAGTACATCTGGATACGCGAACGCAGCCAGCGCTCGGCGGGGTCGTTGTCCTGGGCGCCGCGCCAGGCCATGGACAGCTCGAAGGACTGCACCGGTAGCGGCGGGTCTTCGGCGCGCAAGCCGCCAGCAGCGGTCAGGGCGGCGGCGGTGTAGTCCGGCACCATGGCCACCAGATCGGTGCCGGCGAGCAGGGTGCCGAGGCCATTGAACTGCGGCACGGCGAGCACCACCTTGCGGGTCTTGCCTACCTTGGCCAGTTCCTCATCGACGAAGCCACCCAGATCACCGGCGAAGGACACAAGGGCGTGGGGGCGAGTGCAGTAGTCGTCGAGGCTCAGGGGGCCGGGCACCGAGTCGGCGCGCAGCACCTTGGACTTGGAGCGACGCAGGGTCTTGCGCTTGGCGTTCGCCGGCAACTCATCGGTGTAGGCGACGCCGACTGATATTTCGCCAGATGCCAGCAGGTTGGGCATCAACAGATAGTTGGTGCGCCGCACCACCAGCACCACGCCGGGCGCTTCGGCGCGCATGCGGCGCAGCAGGGCGGGGAGCAGGCCGAATTCCACATCATCCGACAGGCCAATGCGGAAAACCGCGTTGCTGGTGGCCGGGTCGAAGTCGGCGGCGCGGCTGACGGCGGTGGAGATAGAGTCCAGGGCCGGGGAGAGCAGGGCGAAGATTTCCACGGCCCGCGCCGAGGGCTCCATGCTGCGGCCGGTACGGACGAACAGCGGGTCGTCGAACAGGGTGCGCAGTCGCGCCAGCGCCGCGCTGATCGCCGGCTGGCCGAGGAAGAGCTTTTCCGCTGCTCGTGTCACGCTGCGCTCATGCATGAGCGTCTCGAACACTATAAGAAGGTTGAGGTCAACTCTTCGCAGGTCGTTCCGGTTCATGGAATCATCCGTAATTAATGTGTGAAAGGTGCAATTCCCCGGTCCGGTCGTCAAGGCTCACATCATCGCCGTTTATGACAACTATCAATGGCTGCGGGTGGTTTTGTGGATAAAGCCCGGATAGAGTCCGTGGCTATGAAGAGTCAACAGGCGAGGTATGTGATGTCCCGCATGATCCGTTTCCATCAGTTCGGAGGCCCCGAAGTCCTCCAACTGGATGAGCTGCCGACCCCCGTTCCGGGGCCGGGTGAAGTGCTGGTGCGTACCCAGGCCCTGGGTGTGGGCTGGAGGGACGTGCTCTGGCGGCAGAACCTGGCGGCCGAACAGGCGGCGAAATTACCTTCCGGCCTTGGTTCCGAGATGGCCGGCATCGTGGAAGCCGTTGGCGAGGGCGTTGAAGACCTGGCTGTCGGTACGCCCGTTGCCAGTTTCCCGGCCAGCACGCCGAGCCAGCATCCGGCCTGGGGCGACCTGGTCCTGATGCCGCGTAGCGGCCTGGTTGCCTATCCCGACGCGCTGACGCCGGAGGAAGCCAGCATTCATTACACGGCACTGCTGATGGCCTATTTCGCCCTGGTCGACTTGGGCGGCGTGAAGCCTGGTCAGCACGTCCTGGTCACCGAGGCTGGGCACTGTCTGGCGCCGCAGACCGTCCAGTTGGCGAAGGCGCTGGGTGCCAAGGTCATCGCCTCCACCAGCTACCCGGAAAGCCGTGCCTTCCTCAAGCAATTGGGTGCCGACAAGATCATCGTCACCGAGGAGCAGGACCTGGTCCTGGAAGTCGAGCGCTTCACCCAGGGCAAAGGCGTCGAAGTGGTCCTGGACCAGTGCGCCGGCCAGCAGATGAAGCTTCTGGGCGACGTCGCCGCGCAGCGCGGCAAGCTGGTGGTCTATGGCTGCAACGGCGGCAACGACACCGCGTTCCCGGCCTGCGCCGCGTTCAAGAAACATCTGCAGTTCTATCGTCATTGCGTACTCGACTTCACCGGTTCTCCGGAGTTGGGCATCGAGGCTAATGAGGCTTCGGTCAAGCGGGCGCTGGACCATATCAACCAGATGACCCGTGATCATCTGTTGAAGCCTCCGATTGATCGCGTATTCGCGTTCGAGGACTTCGTTGAGGCCAACCGTCACATGGAAACCTGCCCAGCAGGTGGGCGTGTGGTGATGAAGGTTGCCGACTGAGGAAGGCGGGGCGGGCCGTTGGGTCCGCCCCGAATCTGTCTTGTTGTGGAATGTTGGGCAGTGTGCCGCGCGAGGCGGCCGGGTCGATAGCCGAATCCTGCTGGATTATTGCCTGATCCTCCTGAACCACTGCCAGGCGCGAGACGAGCCTGCAAGCCATGGGTAGAGTTGGCCCATCTTCCCCGAGGGTCCAAACCATGAATGCACATGCATTCCTCGCCACTCAGGAATCCGATTCCGTCGCGCGCCAGCAGCAGGAACTGGTGCGGATCATTGAACGATTCACCCGCCAGGGCGGCCTGTTGGAAACTGCCATTCCGGGCCTCATCCTGTATCGCGCCACCCAGCCCAGCGAGCCGCTGCACTGCCTTTACGAGCCGGCCCTCGGCCTGGTGGTACAGGGGCGCAAGAAAGTGTTGCTGGGTGACGAAACCTATTACTACGGGCCGTCGGAGTACCTGGTGGTGTCCGTCGACCTACCGGTGATCGGTCAGGTCACCGAAGCCAGCCCCGAAGTGCCGTTCCTCAGCCTGCGTCTGGAACTCGACCCGAAGGAAATCAGCACCCTGCTGATGGAGCTGCCGATTCCCACGCCCGCGCCGCAATCCTGTCCGCGCTGCCTGTCGGTCAGCGGATTGGGCGATTCGTTGCAGGACGCCGTGCTGCGCCTGGTGCGGCTGCTGGATACCCCCGAAGACATCCCCGCGCTGGCGCCGCTGGTGCGCCGCGAGATTCTCTACCGCCTGCTGCGCGGCGAGCAGTGCGCGCAGCTGCGCCAGATCGCCAGCAGCGGCACCCAGGGCCACCGCATCGGCCGGGCGGTGAACTGGTTGCGGAAGAACTTTCACCAGCCGCTGCAGATCGAGCGCCTGGCCAGCGAGGTGAACATGAGCGCTTCGGCGCTGCATCACCACTTCAAGGCGATGACGGCCATGAGCCCGCTGCAGTTCCAGAAGCAGTTGCGCCTGCAGGAGGCGCGCCGGCTGATGCTGGTGGAAGCCCTGGACGCCGCCAGCGCCGGCGGCCGGGTGGGCTACGAAAGCCCATCGCAGTTCAGCCGCGAATACAGCCGGCTGTTCGGCGCACCGCCCGTGCGGGACATCGCGCGCCTGCGCCAGTCGGCGTGAAACCGCCCCGGCAGGGGCGCCCTGGACCATCCTTATCCTGAATGCCCTCGGCGTTGCCGAGCGGCTTTTCCTGAACCATCCAGACAGAGGTGGTGAGCCTGATGATTACTCTCAACCTGAACGGCAAGGACCACGAACTCGACGTGCCTGCGGACATGCCCCTGCTATGGGCCCTGCGCGACGTCGCCAACCTGACCGGCACCAAGTACGGCTGCGGCATGGCCCTGTGCGGCGCCTGCACCGTGCATATCGACGGCCAGGCGACCCGCTCCTGCGTCACGCCGGTTTCGGCGGTGGTGGGCAAGAAGATCACCACGGTCGAGGCCGTGAGCGAAGACCCGGTGGGCAAGGCCGTGCAGGCCGCCTGGCGCAAGCTCGACGTGGTGCAGTGCGGTTACTGCCAGTCCGGGCAGATCATGTCCGCCACTGCGCTGTTGCGGGGCAATCCAAAACCGAGCGATGCCGATATCGATGCGGCCATGAGCGGCAATATCTGCCGCTGCGCCACCTACGTGCGGATTCGCGCCGCCATCCATGAAGCCGCCGGCACGCTGGCTTGAGGAGAATCGACATGGGCACCTTCGAAACCGAAACCCGGGCGGCCAGCGGCATTCTCAATGTCAGCCGGCGCACCTTCCTCAAGGGCAGCGGCGGCTTCGCCCTCGGCATTGCCTTCGCACCGCTGCTGCGGGGTGGCGAAGCGCTGGCTGCCACCGCCGAACCCTTTGCGCCCAACGCCTTCGTCCGTATCGCCGGAGATGGCAGCGTGACCATCCTCGCCAAGCATGTGGAGATGGGGCAGGGCACCTACACGGGTCTGGCCACCCTGCTGGCCGAGGAATTGGATGCCGACTGGAGCCAGGTGCGCGTCGAGGGCGCACCAGCCAACGCCGCGCTCTACAACAACCTAGCCTTCGGCCCGATGCAGGGCACCGGCGGCAGCTCGGCCATCGCCAACTCCTTCGAGCAGATGCGCAAGGCGGGTGCCAGTGCCCGCGCCATGCTGGTGGCCGCTGCCGCCGAGCAATGGAAGGTGTCGGCTGCAGAGATCAGCGTGAGCAAGGGCGTGGTCAGCCATGCCGCATCCGGCAAGCAGGCCGGATTCGGCGAATTGGCCGAAGCCGCGGCGCGCCAACCGCTGCCGAGCGAGGTGAAGCTCAAATCGCCCAAGGAATTCACGCTGATCGGCCAGGAGCGCTTGTCCCGCAAGGACAGCGCCGACAAGACCGACGGCAGCGCCACCTTCACCCAGGACTTCAAGCTGCCCGGCATGCTGGTGGCGGTGGTCGCCTATCCGCCGCGTTTCGGTGGCGTGCCGAAGTCTGTCGATGCGAGCAAGGCCAAGGCTGTATCCGGCGTAGTCGAGGTGGTGGAGTTCAAGGACACGCCCCACGGCCGGGCCGGTGTGGCCGTGCTGGCGAAGAACACCTGGGCCGCGCGCCAGGGCCGTGACGCCCTGGTGGTGGAGTGGGACGAAAGCAAGGCATTCAAGCTCGGCAGCGAAGAGATCTTCGCCCGTTACCGCGAGGCAGCGAGCAAGGAAGGGCTTATCGCTGGCAAGCAGGGCGACATCGCGGCAGCCCTGGCCCAGCCGGCCAAGTTGATCGAGGCCGACTACGAGTTCCCCTATCTGGCCCACGCCGCCATGGAACCGATGAACTGCCTGGTGAAGATTTCCGCCGGCCAATGCGATGTGTGGAACGGCGAGCAGTTCCAGACGGTGGACCAACTGGCCATTGCCAAGTACCTGGGCATTCCGGTGGAGAAGGTCAGCCTGACCCAGCTCTACGCCGGAGGCAGTTTCGGCCGTCGTGCCAATCCGCAGTCGGATTACCTGCTGGAGGCCGTGGCCATCGCCAAGGCGGCCCGAGCCAAGGGGCACGAGGTGCCGGTGAAACTGGTCTGGACCCGCGAGGATGACACCCACGGCGGTTTCTTCCGCCCTGCCTACCTGCACCGTGCCCGCCTGGCGCTGGATAGCGAAGGCAAGTTGCAGGGCTGGCACCAGCGCGTGGTGGGCCAGTCCATCCTCAAGGGCACGGCCTTCGAGGGAGCGATGGTGAAGGAAGGCATCGACCACACCTCGGTCGAGGGAGCGGCCAACCTGTCCTACGCGGTGCCCAACCTGCAGGTGGAGCTGCATACGCCGGACGACATCAGCGTCCCGGTGCAATGGTGGCGCTCGGTGGGTCATACCCATACCGCCTACGCGGTGGAAACCCTGATCGACCAGGCGGCCACTATTGCCGGCAAGGACCCTTACACGTACCGCCACGACTTGCTGGGCAAGAAGCCACGCCATCTCGGCGCGCTGGAGCTGGCCGCGCAGAAAGCCGGCTGGGACCAGCCGCTGAAGCCGGGAGCGGAGGGTGAAAAACGTGGTCGCGGCATTGCCGTGCACGAGTCCTTCGGCTCCTTCGTCGCCCAGGTCGCGGAGGTGACGGTCAAGGCGGACGGAAGCTTCAAGGTGGACCGGGTGGTCTGTGCGGTGGATTGCGGCCTGGCGGTCAATCCGGATGTGATCCGCGCGCAGATGGAAGGCGGGATCGGCTACGGCCTGGCGGCTGCGCTGCACGGCGCCATCACCCTGAAGGAAGGTGTGGTCGAGCAATCCAATTTCCACGACTTCCAGGTGCTGCGGATCAACGAGATGCCGGTGGTGGAGGTGCACATCGTGCCATCGGCGCAAGCGCCGACCGGAGTAGGGGAGCCGGGGGTACCACCGATCGCGCCGGCGGTGGCCAATGCGATCTATGCGGCCGTGGGGCAGCGCATCTACAAGCTGCCGCTGCCTCGGCAGGTGCAGCAGGCCTGATACAGGCTGCCGAAGGAATCAGGCGGCTTGGCTGGCGTAGATCAGTTCGCGCAGGGCCTTGCGCTCCGCCACTGGAGTCGGGGCCTCGCGCACGGCCAGGCGGCCGTCATCCAGGCTGACCACCACTTCGGTTTCGAAGTGCAGGCGGAGTTCATCGAGGGTCACGTGGGTGACCTGGTACAGGCTGTCGCTGATTCGAGGGTCGGCAGACATGGCGTTGATCTCGTTCCGGTTGGCCGCAAGGCCGATGGAGCGATAGTGATGCCGGTGCATCCAGCGCGGAATTGAAAGGGGGTGATGGTGAACATCATTCCCGTCGATGGCCCGGAGCCTTGTAGGGTGGGCTTTAGCCCACGCTGACCTGCGATGGTGGGCTGAAGCCCACCCTACGCGCTAACGGAAGTCAGCCCTGCGGCACGAAGTTCGGATCGGACAGGTGCTGCACCAGCAGGTCGTGCACCAGCCTCACCCGGGACGGTACGGGGCCCTGCTGCGGGCGGTAGATGAACATCTCCCAGGGCGGCGGCGCCTGGTCCTGCAACACGGGCACCAGACGGCCCGCACGCAGGTGCGGTTCGGCCAGGTAGATGGGTAACTGGCCGAAGCCGATGCCGGCCAGTACGGCCTCCACTTCGTTTTCCTGGTCGTCGGTGCAGAACGCGGCGTTGGCCGGCTGGATCTGTTGTCCGTCGGCGAACATCCAGGGCCAGACACGGCCGGTGTTGTTGTCGATCAGCGCGGTGGTGGGCAGTTGGTGCAGATCGTCCAGCGATTTCGGCGCGCCATGGCGCTGCAGTAGTTCCGGAGTGCCCACCACCAGCAGCGGAATCTGCGCAACCGCCCGCGCGATGTAGCGACGGTCGCGGATGAAGCCGATGCGTACGCCGAGGTCGATCTGCTGCTCGACCGAATCGGTGAGCTGGTCGGACAGGCGCATGTCGAAATGGATGCGCGGATGCTCGCGGGCGATCTGCGCCAGCACGGGAAGCAGGAAGCGCCGCCCGACTGAACGGGGGGCGGCGATGCCCACGCGCCCGGCCAGCTCCTCTTCGCGCTTGCCGCCATGTTGCTGGAACAGCTGATCCAGGCCGGCCAGGGCTTCGCGGGCCTGGCTGGCGAGACGCTCGCCGAAGGCGGTGATCTGCACGTGGCGGGTGCTGCGGTGGAACAGCGGTTCGCCGAACTGGTCTTCGAGGTCCTTGATGGCGCGGGTCACGGTTTGCGGCGAGGCACCCAGGCGGGTAGCGGCTTCGCGGAAGCTCGGGGTTTCGGCGGCGACACAGAGGATGCGCAGCAGTTCGATGCGATTGAACATGTTCGGTGTTCCATTTTGTGGAATTTCAAAATCCTGACTATTCCATTCAGTGACGGCAAGACCTTCCCGATACTGGCGCCCAGTTACCGGATTCATCCCGACTCCGGGCTTCCTGGGAGTGCCCTCATGAGCAACAACATTTCCACCAAGGTCGTGGTCATTACCGGTGCCAGCAGCGGTCTGGGTGAAGCCACCGCCCGCCACCTGGCATCCCTGGGCGCCAAGGTGGTACTCGGTGCGCGTCGGGTCGAGCGCCTGCAGGGCCTGGTCGCCGAAATCGAAGCCGCTGGCGGCGAAGCCCTGGCCATCGCCACCGACGTCACCTCCGCCAGGCAGGTGGCCGCGCTGATCGAAGGCGCGGTCCAGCGCTTCGGCCGTGTCGATGTGCTGGTGAACAACGCCGGTCTGATGGCCATCGCGCCCATGGACGAGGTCAAGGTCGACGAGTGGTCGCGCATGTTCGATATCAACGTCATGGGCGTACTCCACGGCGTGGCGTCGGCGCTGCCGCTGTTCCGCAAGCAGGGTAGCGGGCACTTCATCAACGTCGCCTCCGTGGCCGGCATCAAGGTGTTCAGCCCGGGTGGCACGGTCTACAGCGCCACCAAGTTCGCGGTACGCGCCATCAGCGAAGGTTTGCGCCATGAGGTCGGTGGCAGCATCCGCACCACGGTGATCTCCCCCGGCGCGGTGGACTCCGAGCTGAAGCACGGCAGCTCCCACGAGGAAAGCAGCCAGGCCCTGGGCGAGTTCTACAAGATGGCCATTCCGGCCGAGTCCGTGGCGCGGGCCATCGCCTACGCCATCGAACAGCCGGCCGACGTGGACATCAGCGAAGTGGTACTGCGACCCACGCTCCAGGACTTCTGATCTGCGGCATGAAAAAGGCGGCCCCTGTGGCCGCCTTTTTTCGTTCCGCTCATTTGCTCAGGAGCACCGCCAGTTCGTCGGCTTCCTCGGTCCAGTCGGAATCCTCCACGAGGGCATCACGCAGGAAGGCGGATTGGGACTTGTTCCAGAACGGCGCATCCGGCAGGGGCTGTCCCACCGCCAGGCGGTGGTTCGCGACGAAACGCTCTATCCCGCTCTTGTCGGAAGGCAGGCCGAGCTGGTCGAAGAGGGCGCTGAGGGAATGATGGCTGGTATCCATGGCGGGGCTCCGGTAGGGCGTTGAACGGGAAAAAAGACCTCCAACGACTATAGACCCTGTACCGACCATGACCGCCGGGCGGCAGCATGTCGGCTACGACCGGCGCGGGCTTGCACTGGTAGCAGGCTTGGCTAGCCTCACACAAAATGTTTCAAAAGAACCTTGGGCCACCTGAACAGGGGGCGAAATGGGCGTCCATAGCGAGCAGAAACATCCTTTTCGGGATCCGGTGGAGGCCCTGTTGCTGGTCGCTCCGGTCTGGTCCCCTGTGCTGTTCATCTTCCTCGCCCAGTTGCTTCACGAATTCTTCCAGATCAACTGGTTGTTCAACTCCAGTCTGAGCACCTTCGGCATGTTCCTGGTGCCGGCCATTTCGGCGCTTCCGCTGATCCACGACTCACCCCGCCCACTCGCCACCAGGCTGTTGCTGGCGGGTGTCTATTATCTGGTTGGACTGGCAGCGATCTTCCTGATGTCCTGGGGAATGCTGCTGTACACCGGCTATACCTGATCCTGCCGCGGAACCTGGCACGGGGCCATGGATCAAAGGCCCTGGGTCCGCAGATTCGGCGGATCATCCCACTACGGAGCTATCCATGACCCCTTTGAAAAAACTCGCGCTCGTTGGCCTGGTGGCCTTGCCGCTGGTTGGTTGCATGAAAGAGGAACCCATCGACCAGGCGGTGCTCTGCACTTACAGCACCGATGCCGAGGCCAAGCTGTGCAAGTCCGGACAGATGTCCTGGTTCAAGGCGGGCAAGGCGGTCAACCAGTCCCTGCCGCTGAGCGTGGCGGCGGCGTATTGCGACTTCAATCACCCGGTCATGTACAACGAGGCGGGGGTGATCTGCGTGTTCACTGACAAGCGCCTGAGCCTGGTGAAGTAGGGGCGATGTATTCGGTGCGGCCGGGTGGAGAGTGCTTATCACCCAGCGCGGGCTATCGATTGTTGGGGGCGAATTCATTCGCTAAGGGCGGCGCTCCGCGAGCGGAGCGATACCCATGCGGACAAGGCTGATGGGTATCGCAAGCTCCACCCATCCTACGTCGCCGAGGTCACCTGCGGTCCGCCTGGCGATTGAAATCGCCCCCACAGGTAGATCGGTTTTTCGTTCCGCAAAAATGAAGAAGGCGCCACAAGTGGCGCCTTCTGCCTTTCGAGGGATTGCATACATCGTGATTGCCTGCCTCTGAACGGTGCTCCGGGATCAGCTGATGCGGTTGGCGCCAGTACGGTCAGCACCGCCTTCGGCGATACGGTTGGCACCAGTGCGATCGGCACCGCCTTCAGCGACACGGTTGGCACCGGTACGGTCAGCACCACCTTCGGCGATGCGGTTGGCACCAGTGCGGTCAGCACCACCTTCGGCGACACGGTTGGCACCAGTGCGGTCGGCACCACCTTCAGCAACGCGGTTGGCGCCAGTGCGGTCGGCACCACCTTCGGCAACGCGGTTGGCGCCAGTGCGG
>NZ_SSOM01000065.1 GCF_029871235.1 Pseudomonas sp. BN411 | reverse complement strand
TGAATCGCCCCTAGTTTCGTAGACACCTCCAAGCCTCATAATGAGGCCCGTTAGGAGGTGCCATGAGCAACCAGCGTTACCCCGAAGAATTCAAAATCGAAGCGGTCAAGCAAGTGACCGAGCGCGGCCTCCCCGTAGCCGAGGTGGCAGCGCGGTTAGGCATGTCGGTGCACAGCCTGTATGCCTGGATCAAGCGCTACGGCAAGCCCCAGGCGCAGCGGCAGCAAGAAGATGATCAGCAGGCCGAACTGCGTCGTCTACGCGCCGAACTCAAGCGAGTGACCGAAGAGCGAGACATCCTAAAAAAGGCCGCCGCGTACTTTGCCAAGGAGTCCGGCTGAAGTACGCCTTCATCAGCAAGCTGTCGGTGGAGTACCCGGTACGGCGTCTCTGCCAGACCCTGAAAGTGCATCCCAGCGGTTACTACGCCTGGCTGGCCGAGCCGAAATCCGTACGCGCCAAGGAAGATCAGCGCCTGCTCGGGTTGATCAAACATGCCTGGCTGGAAAGCGGTGGGGTCTACGGCTATCGCAAGATTCACGACGACCTGCGTGAGCTGGGAGAGTCCTGTGGCCGGCACCGCGTGGCTCGCCTGATGCGGGGAGAAGGGCTGCGCTCGCAGACCGGCTATCGTCGGCGCCCCGGCTATTACGGCGGCCGGCCAACGGTAGCTTCGCCCAATCGCCTGGAGCGGCAGTTCAACGTCAGTGAACCGAACAAGGTCTGGGTCACCGACATCACCTACATCCGCACCTATGAGGGTTGGTTGTATTTGGCGGTGGTGCTGGATCTGTTTTCACGCCAGGTGATCGGCTGGTCGATGAAGCCACGGATGTGCAGCGACCTGGCCATCGATGCCCTGTTGATGGCGGTCTGGCGGCGCAAGCCCAAGCAGGAAGTGATGATCCACTCCGACCAGGGCAGCCAGTTCAGCAGCTCGGATTGGCAGAGTTTCCTCAAGGCCAACAACCTGATCAGCAGCATGAGCCGACGCGGCAACTGCCACGACAACGCGGTAGCGGAAAGCTTTTTTCAGTTGCTGAAACGGGAACGCATCCGACGGAAGACCTACGGCACCCGCGAAGAAGCTCGGAGTGATGTGTTCGATTACATCGAGATGTTTTATAACCCCAAACGCCGGCACAGCAGCGCTATGCAGCTATCGCCAGTGGAGTTTGAAAAGCGCTATTTCCAGAGCTTGGAGAGTGTCTAGGAAAGCCGGGGCGATTCACGATACGAGTTTACTCACCACCTCAGTCATCATGGACGACTCTTTATGAAGCGAAAATTTGTTACAGAATACGCACTTGGATACATGAATAGCTTTACATCTATTGTAACAGCGCACCAACTACTGTTAGGTGGCAGAGTTAATCCAGTTGACCAACAAAATTTAGACAAGAGCCATATATACATCATAACCGCGCGACCGCAGCCATTCTTCAAGCCTGAAACATTAAGGCATGAAGGAGGTTTGTTATCTGGCGTTGTATGCTATCGAATCGACGGAAAAGAACACGAAATTCCATTCGAAGGTTTCCACTGGACGCTAGATGATGAGGCATCAAAAATAGAATGCCGATATCCGTATAGAGAGATTTGCAGTTTTAATCCCGACGGACAAGAGGGCACGTATCTCCCTGCAAGTATGCTGACCTTTCGATATCTACAAGAAGATAGGAGCGGTGCCGTTGACCTGAATCGTTACGAAGTCCTTTACGTAGGGCAATCTCTTGGCCAAGGTAATAGATCTGCACCAGAACGATTGAAAAACCATTCGACTCTGCAAAAAATTCTAGCTCTGACGAATCATGATTACCCTGATAAAGAAATCATGATCTTCATGTATCAATTTGAACATGACCAGTTTTTCACATCGATGGACGGCCGAGCAAAAGATGCAAATAACACAAACCAAAACGAGTCTCGCCTGATAAATGCGATGAGAAACCGACCTAATAAAAAGCAGAAAATCGGGATGATTGAAGCTGGTTTAATTCGGTATTTTCAGCCACACTACAATGAAATATTCAAGATAAAATTCCCATCAGCAAAGCATAAAACATTGAAATCTTGCTACGATCTAGATGTATCGTCTTTAGTTATAGAGCTAGCCTGTCAAGAGCTTAATTATTATTTTTATTCTCCAACCGTGACCGCTAAAAATCACCATATCGCCAAGATCGATTTGGTAGCCTCACAAAAAAGGCTATCATTTTTCAACGCGACAGGCTTCAACGAGATGCCGGATATAATAAAAGGCTAGATTCAAACGACAGGATTTGGTGAGCAGCTTTCTGCCGATCCCTGCCGGTCATGACCGGCAGAAGTCGACCCAAAGCCGCCGGTTTTCACAGGCAGATTGGGTTGCGGCCTGTCCATTTTCTGCACACCAAGGCTAAGCGGTCGCTGACTTTTACGAAGTCGCGCCTGAGTTCAAGCCTAGCGTTCGTTGACTTCTAAGCGAAAACTGGCCCAGACAGTCCTCACCGCAGTGCAACAGAAAGCCACCTCTCTCTAAAGCGGCTTGTTCAAGTCCGTTGCAGCAATCCTTGTCGGGTGCCAGTTTGACGATGGACTAATGGACATGATGATGGCGAATTGGTAGCGTCTCCCTACAGGCGATTCCCATAATTTATAAGGAGTTTTGATATGGATGTCCTGAATATTAATTTGGAAAACTGCTATGGAATTCAAAAGCTAGATGAGACGCTAACATTTAAAGCGTCCAAAGGTAATCCCGCTGGATCCTCATTCTCGATTTATGCTCCGAATGGTTTTATGAAAACCTCGTTGGCTCGAACTTTCTTGGATATCCAAGAGGGGCAAAACAGCCAGGACTTGATATTCCCTGCCCGACCTACAGCGCGAACAGTTACTGTTGATGCAGCTACAGCTATCACACCTGAGTCCATCTTTGTAATCAAACCCTATGTAGAGCGTTATGCGGCGGCGAGCTCCTCAACGCTTCTGGTGAATCAGACGCTGAGAGAGGAATACGAGAAGGCTATCAGGAATATAGACGCGACGCATGAAAACCTTCTAAAAGAGTTAAAGGAGCACGCCAAGTGGCCGGGAAAAACACTTCCGACAAATGAAATTAAGGAGGTCTTTCAGCTCAATAGTACTTATGAGTTCTTTGCAGGAATTGCCGAAAAGCTTAATGGGGATACAACCCTTTCTGACCTGGTTTATACGGAAATATTTAACGATAAAACCAACTCCGTCTTGAAGGCGGGGACTTTTAGTCAGCAGCTCCATGAATACATAGAGAAGTACCAAGAGCTAGTTGAACAATCCCCTTTGCTCAATAAAAAATTCAATCACACTGGTGCATCTGATGTCTCAAAGAGCCTTTTGAACAATGGATTCTTTGATGCAAATCATTCCCTTAATATTTCTAATGGCGCTGAGAAAGTTGAGGTAACCTCATCCAAAGAATTGGATGCGCTGGTTAGTGCAGAAAAGGGACGCATACTGGGAGATAAAGAGCTCTCCGAGAAGTTCGAAGCAGTTGATAAACAGCTTCAACGAAATATGGAACTCAAAAAATTCCGAGAATACCTGGCTGAGCATCCCGAGATACTTCCAGAACTCGGCGACTACGATGGTTTTAGAAGGAAACTTTGGCTCGGATACTTCAACCTGGCGAAGTCATCCATAACTTCATTTGCGATAGCCTACTTGGCTGCAAAAGATATAATTTCCAAAACTGCTCACCAAGCTCAAGCAGAAAAGACAAAATGGGCAGCAGTGGTTGAGCAATTTAATGAAAGGTTCTATGTTCCATTTAAGTTGGTCATTCAGAACCAGCAAGACGTAATTCTCAAGGGTGAGGCGCCTAAGGTCGGATTTGAATTCAATGATGGCCATGGCACATGCGGTGTAGATGAAGAAAAATTGCTACAGGTTCTAAGCCAAGGAGAAAGGCGTGCATTATATATATTGAACATTCTCTTTGAGATTCAAGCGCGCCGGGAGTCAAGTCAACCGACTTTGCTGATGATTGATGATATTGCAGATTCCTTTGACTACAAAAACAAATATGCAATTATTGAATATCTAAATGAGATATCAAAGGTTCCATTTTTTAGGCTAATATTCCTTACTCATAACTTTGATTTTCATCGCACAATTAGCAGTCGACTTCAAATCGCGCGGCAGCGGAGGTTGTTTGCGAGAAAACACCAAGGAACCCTTTCTTTTGTTGTTGAGAAATATCAAAAGAATCCTTTTACTACGTGGAAGAATGGCCTGACTACAAATCCAGCCTACCTAGCAGCTAGCATCCCCTTCGTGCGCAACTTGGCTGAATACTGTCACGGCACTGCGAGCCAGCATTATTTGAAGCTTACATCGTTACTGCATATCAAGGCCGATAGCACGACACTAACCATTGGTGACCTGGAGAATATTTATAAAGCCACACTGCTAGACCAAGCCGGGCTTGTGCTTCCCAATCCTGGAAACTCGGCAATTGATCTGATTTTTGACCAGGCTGATGTGCTAGCAGCTGCTGCCAACGATGATGTTGAACTAGAATCGAAAGTCATTCTCTCAATTGCCATACGCCTACAAGCAGAAAGATTCATGATCGGCAAAATTAATGATCCTAACTTTGTCGGAACCATAACTAGCAATCAGACATTCGAGCTGTACGGAAAATATTCTCTGCTTTACCCTAATGATGACAGTCAATTGCTGGTTCTTTCGCAGGTTAATCTTATGACACCTGAAAACATTCACCTGAACTCATTTATGTATGAGCCCATTCTTGACATGTCGGCCCTTCATCTTTATGAGCTATACGCAAGAGTGAAAGCGTTAGCTTAGGCGTGATGGTGTGGCCATTGCTGCATGAGCAAGCCCGTCTCCACGCGCCGACCCAGGCAGTGCAGAAACCTTGGCATCGGCCTTGCCTGAATTTGGCGGAGTCAAACTCACTATGGCTGCCCATGAAGCTTTTAATCTAGCGAGAACATCGCAATCAAAGCATGCTGCTGCCGAAGAGCCTGGATGACTACGAAGCGGAGACCAATTCAGCGCGGGTGTTTAACCTGCCGAAAGTGTCGGGAACGAAACACCATCGAGCGGATGCTTGGATGGTGAGCGAGAGTTAAGGGGCGCCGCCTTTGAGGCGCTGCATTCTTTCCCTGTGAAGGGTTCAGCCAAGCTCAGCGTCTACTTTGTCCAGTAGCGCTCAACAGTTCGAACTGTCACCCCTAGCTGATGTGCGATCTCTGGCTTTGTGAAACCGGCAGCTTGCAGGCGTCGTGTTTCATCGCGTGTCTCATTCGCTATCCTGCCTCTGATACCCCTAAACGCATCTTCTGGCGCAATACGCTCAACGCGTCCAGCATCAATGAGCGAGTGCAGTTGCGCATTGCTCGCAGCCAAATGCTCTTCAACATCATGGCCGGCAAGTCGCGCTTCCACTACCAGGAGCAGCTGGCTGGGAGTGACCCCAAGCACGCCGCAGAGCGCCACTAGCGTGTCGATCTTAATGGCCTTGAGACCCTTCTCCACCTGACGCAAATGCCCCCCATTGATGGCTTCCGCGCACTCAAGGTGCGTAAGGCGCGCTTGCAGTCTCACGTCCCTGATCACTTCCCCCAAGACCTGTTGGTAGCCCATCTCTTGCATCCAAAAAGGAAGCATCAAGCCATCTTTGACGCGACATATCGTGCCGCTGTAGCATCTGTTCGTGTCGCAATCGGTATGCGACATGCCTGACGTATTTGTCAATAAATGCCAATTAAATGGCTGGTTCAGGGCCAGCGAGGATTTCTGATGTTCACGACTTACCAATGCCACGAACTGGGTTTTATGCAGTTCTTCGACGAGCACCGTAGATACTGGAGCCTGGTTGAGCGAAATGCGCGTACGCCGTGGTTTCACTTGACCCTCCGCTGCTACGTCGAGGAGCAACCCACCACGCACACAACCATGCCAGGCGATGTGTCTCAGTTCGTGAACCTGCTGAACCAGCCAGAAGGCCCTGTCCAAGTGGTCGATGTGCAAGTAGTCACGCCGGAGCGGCTGAACAAAAAAGGGCGCTGGCTCATGGAACCCTTGGCGAAACTAGAGCTTGCAAAAACTTCTGGCCCTGAAGTCGCGCACATCTACACCACCGTCGACGGCCACACGTACTACGACCTCCCAGACGACGTGCAGGGAATCGAGCAGCTACGCGACTGGACGGTGCTTTATGCACGCCCGACCGTGGTGTCTGCCATGACCACGCAGCACTGAGCCAATCGATTCCAAGTGAACACACCGGGATTGGCCACGCCGGCCAACGGAGAAAGGATGGACACGGTGTATGCAGGCCGGCTCGTGAGGCCAATGTCCGGAAAAGTTAGGAAGCGGCTCAAAGACGCGATGTCGCATACCTTCGACGAACCAGTTACTGGATACCTCACACACGCCCGGATCGTTGCAGCGAGCGGTCTGGGATTTGTGTATGCACACGTTCGGGCCGATGAGTATGGCCGCTTCGCAGATGGCCATCTCATCAGAACGTCCGACGTGAGGTGTGCCAGGAAGGAGGGGCAGTTCTGGGTGCTGACGACGTTGAACAGCCGGTACGTCGTCGTATCTTTCAAAAAGAATGAAGGCCGGCCATCCTTGCAGTATTACTTGCACAAACTCCAGTCATCGGTGCACGTCACACCAGCATTACTCCAATAAAATTGGATGTATAACTAAGTTTCCCGACATTGGAAACTACAAACCAACAAATCCCAGTGTTAAAATAAGAGCCATAACAACAAAAAAAGAGAGAGCCCCATGTCTTCGTTAGTCGAATCCATCATCACCCAATTTGAGCAAAGCTTCTCTTCACGCATTAGCGAAGAAGATTCTCCCGAGGAGTTTGCCGACGAAATGAGAACAGAGCTAGACCAAGACATGTGTTCCGAGCTCTTTTACAAGAACGGCCTATGCAAGATCACTCTCGACGAATGGCACGCCGCGCTGGATGAGATTTATGAGCTTGCGCTTGAATTTGCGTACGATTATCAAGAGCCAGAACTGTCCCCCAGTGAACTCGAGCTATAGAGCGGTTTAGAGTTATACACTGCTGTCACGAACATAGTTGCGGCATTCGATATCAGGCTTAGCGCCACTATGCAATCGTTGACGGCAGTTGCTTCCCTAATCGAGCACACTGCCTATCAGTAGCTACCAGGCCATTCTTTTTGGCTCATAGGTAGGGCCGCCGCTAGCTAGCCCCCAATAGCATCCAGCCAAACGAGCGCAATCGCTCCATAAACCTCTCCTTCTGCTGAGCGTCCCGCTTCCGGCTGCTGGGCCTCCATTTTCATAGGGAGTACTCTGCGATAAGCGCATGAGGTGCGCAGAAAAGCGGAGAGACCTGTGGGTAAATCGGGCGCTGACGGTGTCCATCAAAATCCAAGAAAATGGACAAGCTACGAAATTTTTTAAGCCGTTGATTTCAAAGGAAGTCCGTTGTCCATTTCCTTCAAGAGCTCACGCATACAGAACTGGGACAAGACCATCACCACCATTCCCACCAAGCGTTTCATCACCGATTCGTTCAAGAACTGGCGCGGCATGCAGGAATCAGGGGGCAGGCGGATCAAGCGTTGCCTGTACCTGGACCAGAACAGCGTGCGCTTCCTAAACCAGGACGACATCGAGCGACTGCACGACTTCCGCCTGCTGGACAGCTACCTCACCGTCAAGCAGAGCGAGCTGCTGTCCTGGAACAGCCAGCTGGACGAAGAGGAGCGGCTGCCGGTCAACAGCCGCCAATTGACCAA
Organism: Pseudomonas sp. BN411; assembly: GCF_029871235.1. GTDB lineage: Bacteria > Pseudomonadota > Gammaproteobacteria > Pseudomonadales > Pseudomonadaceae > Metapseudomonas. The sequence continues at coordinate 397,335 of NZ_SSOM01000065.1, read as the reverse complement.
CCTCGGCACCTTCCGCGCCTACGTTGAGAACTACCTGCGGGAGAACCAGGACATCCGCAAGGACATGACCCTGCTCGTGCGGCAGATGGCCCCCACCGCCGATGGCCTGCCCCTGGAGCTGTACTGCTTCACCAACACCACCGCCTGGGCCAGCTACGAGGCCATCCAGTCCGACATCTTCGACCATCTGCTGGCGATACTTCCGGAGTTTGGCCTGCGGGTCTTCCAACACCCAAGCGGAGCGGACATGCGCACGCTGCGCTTGCCTCCAGCACAATGATCCGGTGGCTGCCCGCGGATTGCCCGGCAACGGGCCTTTCGCGGGCTGGCTGCCTCTCGACAAATAAGCCGCGCAATCATTCCTAGAAACCCGCCGCATTCACGCAATATTTTCCCTCCTTGCAGATTCTTGCGCTCTTTTTCACCATTTTTTCCGCGATGCTTGCCATATTCACTCACGATGAATAGGGTTAGCCCCTATGAAAACCGCACACACTCTCATCCTTCTGCGTCAACACGCCTGCCTGCGACTGGTCAGCCCCCGACTGCGTGGCTGAATCCCACCTCCGCCGCACCCGCCGATTTCCAATGCCTGGCCGACCATCACACGGCCCGCAGTAAAAAGGATTTGCCCCATGAGCATGCTGAAAGACCCGTCCAACAAGTACCGTCCGTTCCCGGCCATCAACCTGCCGGACCGTACCTGGCCGTCGAAGACCATCACTGAAGTACCGATCTGGTGCAGCTCCGACCTGCGCGACGGCAACCAGTCGCTGATCGAGCCGATGGACGCGCAGAAGAAGATGCGTTTTTTCAAGACCCTGGTGCAGGTGGGCCTGAAGGAAATCGAGGTGGCCTTCCCGTCGGCCTCGGATACCGATTTCAACTTCGTTCGCGAGCTGATCGAAGGCGGCCACATCCCCGATGACGTGACCATCCAGGTGCTGACCCAGGCCCGCGAAGACCTGATCACCCGCACCTTCGAGTCCCTGAAGGGCGCGAAGAAGGCCATCGTCCACGTCTACAACGCCACTGCGCCGTCCTTCCGCCGCATCGTCTTCAATCAGGACAAGGCCGGCGTGGTCGAGATCGCCACCAACGCCGCCAAACTGATCAAGAAGCTGGCCGCCGAGCAGCCCGGCACCGACTGGACCTTCCAGTACTCGCCGGAAATCTTCAGCTCCACTGAGCTGGAGTTCGCCGTGGAAGTCTGCGACGCCGTGATCGACGTATGGCAGCCGACTCCTGAGAAGAAGATCATCCTCAACCTGCCGGCCACCGTGGAATGCGCCACGCCGAACGTGTACGCCGACCAGATCGAATGGTTCGGTCGCCACGTCAGCCGTCGTGACTCCGTGATCATCAGCCTGCACACCCACAACGACCGTGGCACCGGCGTGGCCGCCACCGAACTGGGCCTGATGGCCGGCGCCGACCGCGTTGAAGGCTGCCTGTTTGGCAATGGTGAGCGCACCGGCAACGTCGACCTGGTGACCCTGGCGCTGAACATGTACACCCAGGGCCTGCACCCGCAACTGGACTTCTCCGACATCGATGCCGTGCGCAAGGTCGTCGAAGAGTGCAACCAACTGCCGGTCCACCCGCGTCACCCCTACGTGGGCGACCTGGTGCATACCGCCTTCTCCGGCTCCCACCAGGATGCTATCCGCAAGGGCTTCGCCCAGCAGAAGGAAGACGGCGTCTGGGAAGTGCCCTACCTGCCGATCGACCCGGCCGACATCGGCCGCAGCTACGAGGCGGTAATCCGCGTCAACAGCCAGTCCGGCAAGGGCGGCATCACCTTCCTGCTGGAGCAGGAATACGGAATCAGCCTGCCGCGCCGCATGCAGATCGAGTTCAGCCAGGTGGTGCAGAAGGAAACTGATCGCCTGGGCCTGGAAATGACCGCCGAGCAGATCTACAAGCTGCTGGACGCCGAGTACCTGCAGGCCAGCACTCCGTTCACCCTGAAAGGACATCGCCTGCAGGAAGAGAACGGCACCAGCGCCGTGGATATCGAAGTTCAGTTCAACGGTGAAACCCAGCACCTGCGCGGCATGGGCAAGGGCCCGCTGGAAGCCCTGGTGGCCAGCCTGCCGGTGAAGGTAGAGATCATGGACTACTCCGAGCACGCCATCGGCGCCGGCACCAACGCCAAGGCCGCGGCCTACATCGAGTTGCGCGTCAACGGCGGCCGTGCCCTGCACGGTATCGGCATCGACGAGAACATCACCACCGCCAGCTTCCGTGGCCTGTTCAGCGCCCTCAATCGCGCCCTGAGCCAGGCCGAGGCCGAAGCGGCCTGAAGCCGATAGCGCAATAAAAAACCCCGCCATCCGGCGGGGTTTTCTTTTGTCCGTGGGCCTATTCCTTGTGGGGGCGATTTCAATCGCCAAACGGGCCGCAGGTCCGTTATCGGATCCCAATTGGGGCGGCTACTCCGCCCTTGGCGAATGAATTCGCCCCTACATTGAGCACGGGGATCCGACCTATCCCTGCTGCTGCCAGTGGCACTTACCCCATGCGCACATGGAATCCAGCACCGGCTTCAGACTCAAGCCATGCTCGGTCAGGCGGTACTCGACCCTCGGTGGCACTTCGGCATACACAGTGCGCGAGACAATGCCGTCGCGCTCAAGCTCCCGCAGCTGCTGGGTCAGCATCTTCTCAGTGATGCCAGGCACCAGTCGCTTGAGCTCGGAGAAGCGCCGCGCCTCGGGGATCAGGTGATAGACCAGCAGCGACTTCCACTTGCCGCCGATGACCGCCAGGGTGACTTCCACCGGCGTGTTGTAGACCTTCTCCCCCGCCACCAGCAGGTTGCCTTCGGCAGGTAGCGGCTTGTGTTCGCTCATGGTCGCTCCGGGCTCAGAGATGCAGGTCGAAGGCGTCCGCATCACGCATCGCTGGGAAGCGCTCGCGATAAGCCGCCAGTTGCGAAGCCGACAGGCTGGCGAAGAACACGCCGTCACCATCGCCGGCATCCAGCAGGCTTTCGCCCTGGAAGTCCAAAACCTGGCTGTCGCCGCTGTAGCCATGCCCCTTGCCATCGATCCCTACACGGTTCACCGCCGCGACAAAGCACAAATTCTCGATGGCGCGCGCCGGCAGCAGGCGGTTCCAGTGATGGCGACGGGCAGCCGGCCAGTTGGCGGTGTAGAGCAGCAGGTCGGTGTCGTGCGGATCACGGCTCCACACCGGGAAGCGCAGGTCGTAGCAGATCAGCGGACGCACCCGCCAGCCTTTGAGCTCGAACAGCGCCTGGGTTTCGCCCGGCGTGTAGTGCTTGTGCTCGCCTGCCATGCGGAACAGGTGTCGCTTGTCGTAATGCAGGACTTCACCGTCCGGACGCGCCCAGAGCAGGCGGTTACGGTGGCTGCCGTCGGCGGCCTGGATGATGAGGCTGCCGGTGATCACCGCATCGAGGCGACTGGCCTGTTCGCGCAGCCAGGCGTGGGTCGGACCCTGTTCGGGTTCGGCGAGGGCCGCCGAATCCATGGAGAAGCCGGTGGTGAACATCTCCGGCAGGACGATCAGGTCCGCCCCCCTCGCCTGCTCCAGCAGCGCTTCGAAGTGCGCGTGGTTGGCGGCGCAGTCATGCCAGGCCAGGGTGGTCTGCACCAGGGCCAGCTTGAGGTCGGGCAAGGTGGTCAGATCGCGCATAGCTTTTCCGCCGCCTGACGCAGCGTCTCCTCACGTTTGGCGAAGCAGAACCGCACCATGCGCAGGTCCTTGGGTGCCTGCTGGTAGAACACCGAGACCGGGATGGCGGCCACGCCATGCTCACGGGTCAGCCACTCGGACATGGCCACGTCGTCCAGGTCGTCGCGGATGGCGCTGTAGTCCACCAACTGGAAGTAAGTACCGGCAGCGCGAGTGAAGCCGAAGCGCGAGCCGGCCAACAGGTCGCAGAACAGGTCACGCTTGGCCTGGTAGAAGCCCGGCAGTTCGGCCAGGTGCTCCGGATGCGCCGTCATGAAATCGGCCAATGCCCACTGCAGCGGAGTGACGCCGCAGAAATTCACGTACTGGTGGACCTTGCGCAACTCGGCGGAGAGCGCCGGCGGGGCGACTACGTAGCCGGTCTTCCAGCCGGTGACGTGATAGGTCTTGCCGAAGGAGCTGACCACGAAGGCGCGGGCGTAGAGTTCGTCATGAGCCAGCACGCTGACATGGCTGACGCCGTCGAACACCAGGTGCTCATAGACCTCGTCCGAGACCAGGTAGATATCGCGGCCACGGATCAGCTCGGCCAACTGGTCCAGTTCAGCGCGGGAAATCAGCGCGCCACTGGGGTTGTGCGGACTGTTGAGGATGATCATGCGGGTACGCGGGCTCAACGCGTCGCGCATGCGCTGCCAATCGATGCAGAAGCCCGGCAGCGCCAGCGGCACATGGACGCAACGGCCGCCGGCCAGCTCCACGGATGGCTCGTAGCTGTCGTAGCACGGATCGAGGACGATCACCTCGTCGCCGGCACGGACCACCGCCTGGATGGCGCAGAAAATCGCTTCGGTGGCGCCGGGCGTGATAGTCACCTCGGCATCGGCGCTGACCGCGCGGCCATAGAAAGTGGCCACTTTGGCCGCCACCTGCTCGCGCAGGGCGGGCAGGCCGGTCATCGGGGCGTATTGGTTATGCCCAGCGGCGATGTGCCGGCCGACCGCATCGCACAGGGCGGCTGGCGCGGAGAAATCCGGGAAGCCCTGGGACAGGTTGATAGCGCCGACTTCTGCGGCGAGCTGGGACATGCGGGTGAAGATGGTGGTGCCGACGTTGGGCAACTTGCTGGCGATCATTTCTTCAGGCTGCTGGCGACTGGAAAGTGGGTCATAGCTTAAGCCCTGAGGGGTTTCGCGACCACAGGAATGCCGGTAGGAGCGAGCTCTGCTCGCGAAACAGCGTGCCAGCCCGATTCGCGAGCAGAGCTCGCTCCTACAAAAGACGGGTTCCTCCCGGAAAGAAAAAAGGCGCCCCAGGGCGCCCTCTTTCGTATCGATCAATCAGCGCTTCTTGTCGCGGCGCTTCTTGTCGGCCTTCTTGTGGTGCGACATGAGGCGGCGCTTCTTGTTCACCTGACGCTCGGTCAGCGTGTTCTTCTTGCCCTCGTAGGGGTTCTCGCCCCCCTTGTACTCGATGCGGATCGGCGTACCGACCAGCTTGAGCACGCGCCGGTAGGTATTTTCCAGATAGCGCGAGTAGGACTTCGGCACCGATTCCACCTGGTTGCCGTGGATCACGATCAGCGGCGGGTTGGCACCACCCAGGTGGGCGTAGCGCAGCTTGATGCGGCGACCGTTGACCAGCGGCGGCTGGTGCTCCTGCACCGCGTCTTCGAGGATCTGGGTCAGGCGGCTGGTCGGCCAACGGGTGATGGCCGAGCGGAACGAGTCCTGCACCGACTTGTACAGGTGACCGACGCCAGTGCCGTGCAACGCGGAAATGAAGTGGATGTCGGCGAAATCGACGAAGAACAGCCGGCGCTCCAGCTCGGTCTTCACGTAGTCGCGCTCACTCGGCTCCATGCCGTCCCACTTGTTCAGGGCAATGACCAGCGCGCGGCCGGTTTCCAGCACGAAGCCCAGCAGGTTGAGGTCGTGTTCGACCACGCCTTCGCGGGCGTCCATCACGAAGACCACCACGTTGGCGTCCTGGATGGCTTGCAGGGTTTTCACCACCGAGAACTTTTCCACAGCCTCGAAGATCTTGCCGCGACGGCGTACGCCAGCGGTGTCGATGAGGGTGTACTTCTCTTCGTTGCGCTCGAAGGGAATGTAGATACTGTCGCGGGTGGTGCCGGCCTGGTCGTAAACGATCACCCGTTCTTCACCGAGCATGCGGTTGACCAGCGTGGACTTGCCGACGTTGGGGCGACCGATGATGGCGATCTTGATGCCGTCCTTCTCGCTCGGGCCGGGAATGCGCTTGGCTTCTTCGCCTTCCGCAACCACTTCGGCTTCGGCCGCTTCTTCCTCGTCGGCCTGGTCGTCACGGGGAAACACGCCCAGCGCTTCCTGCAGCATCTGGCTGATGCCACGGCCGTGAGCGGCAGCAATCGGCAAGGCGTCGCCCAGGCCCAGAGGGCTGAACTCGGCGCGGGCGATATCCGGGTCAACGGTGTCGACCTTGTTGGCCACCAGGAAGCTGCGCTTGTTCCGCTTGCGCAGGTGCTCGGCGATCATCTGGTCGGACGCAGTCATCCCGGCGCGGGAGTCGACCATGAAGAGCACTGCATCGGCTTCTTCAATGGCCTGCAGCGACTGCTCAGCCATTTTTGCGTCGATGCCTTCCTCATCGCCGGAGATACCTCCGGTGTCGATGACGATATAGGTGCGACCCTGCCACTTCGCCTCGCCGTACTGGCGGTCACGGGTGAGACCTGCGTATTCCGCGACGATCGCGTTACGGGTCTTGGTCAGGCGGTTGAACAGGGTGGACTTGCCGACGTTTGGCCGACCCACCAGGGCGATTACGGGAACCATGAGGCTCTCCATTCGTTATTTCATAAAACACAAAGGCCGCTGCCGTTCGACGGCAGCGGCCGGGTATCAAGCTTCAGCTTAGCGGATGGTCAGGCCGACCAGCTTTCCGCCATTGCCGTAGGCATACATCCACTCGCCGACCACCAGCGGACGGGCACGCAGGCCGTCGCCGTCGATCTTCGTGCGGCCGACGAAGTGACCGTCCACCTGGCTCAGCAGGTGCAGGTAACCTTCGAAGTCGCCCACAGCCACGTAGCTGGAGAAGACTTCCGGAGCGGACAGCTGGCGGCGGGCCAGCGCGTCGTTGCTCCACAGGGCGGAGGCGGAACGCTCATCCACACCTTCCACGGTGCCGTTGGCCAGGCTCACGTAGACGTTGCCGAAGCCCTGGGCGACGCCAGCGTAGCTGGACGCTTCGCGCTGCCAGAGCACACGGCCGCTCTCCAGATCCAGGGCAGCGACTCGGCCCTGGTAGGTGGCCACGTAGAGGGTGCCACCGGACAGCAGCAGGCCACCGTCGATGTCCACGACGCGATCCAGTTCGGAACGGCCTTGGGGCACTGCCACGCGCTGTTCCCAGACCGGAATGCCGCGCTTGATATCCAGCGCGAGCACCTTGCCGGTGGACAGGCCGGCCACGGCCAGGTTGTTGGTCACGACAGGCGCGCCAGTACCACGCAGGGTCAGCACCGCCGGGGTGTTCTCGTAGATCCAGAGCTGGTTGCCGGTGGCGGCATCGAAACCGAACAGGGTGTCGTTCTGGGTCTGCACGACCACCACGTCACCGTTGTTGGCCGCCGGGGCCAGCACTTCGCCGTTGACGCGGGCGCGCCATTTTTCTTCACCGTTGGTGGCGTCCAGGGCAACGACTTCACCCTTCAGGGTGCCGACCATCACCAGGCCATAGCCAACGCCCACGGCGCCGGATACCGGGAGTTCCAGGTCCTGCTTCCAGATCACGTCGCCATTGAAGCGGTTGAGCGCCATGACCTCGCCGTTGACGTCCGAGGCATAGATGGTGTCGCCGTCGACGGCGGGCACCAGCAGGTTGTAGGTCTCGCCCTGGCCATCGCCAATGGAGCGGCTCCAACCCTTGTCCAGACTCACCTCTTCAGTGATATCGGGCAGCTCGGCCGGCGGCAGTTCCTTCTTGCTGTTGCTGCTGCAGCCCACGGCCAGAACGGCCAGGGCCAGCACTGCGGCATTCTTCCAGCGCATCACGTCACGCGTCCCCTTTTGCCAGGTCGTCGAGCTTCATCTGCAGGCCACCTACGGCGGCGTCTTCGGGCAGTGCGGCCTTGGCTTTCAGGTAGGCGGCATGCGCGTCATCGGCGCGACCCAGCTGCACCAGCAGGTCACCCTTGAGTTCTTCGCGGCTGGCAGAGAAGGCCTTGTCGGCGTCGCCTTCCAGCAGCTTGAGGGCATCTTCGGCCTTGCCCTGGGCGGCCAGGACACGGGCCAGGCGCTGGCGGGCGAGTTCGCCGAGGGTCGCATCGGCGGGCTTGTCGAGCACGGCCTTGAGTTCGGCAGCGGCGTCGTCAAGCTTGCCGGCGTCGACCGCGACCTTGGCCACGAACAGGCTGCCGTACTGGGCGTAGTGGGTGCCACCGAAGTCACTCTTCAGTTTGCCGGCCAGTTCGGCGACCTTGGCCGAATCCGGAGTGCCGCTGGGGTTCAGCGCGGTTTCCAGCAGTTGCTGGTAAACGACCGAGGCGCCCTGGGCCTGATTGGTTTCGTACTTCTGCCAGGCCTGCCAACCGAAGACCACCGCCAGCGCCAGTGCGCCGCCAGTGAGCATGGGTTTGCCGTTGCGCTGCCACCAGTCCCTGAACTGCGCAATCTGTTCTTCTTCAGTCTGCATGCTTAACCCCGTACTCCTGATCTTTGGATGCTCAAGCCCGCTTCAAGCAGGCAGCGAGATGCTCAGCCAGAGCATCCCAGGCAATATTTTGTTGTTCGCTGTCGTCGCGAAGCGGCTTGCAACCTACCACGCGCTTGGCCAGTTCGTCGTCCCCCAGGATCAACGCGTACTGGGCACCGCTCTTGTCGGCCTTCTTGAACTGGCTCTTGAAGCTGCCGGCACCGGCATTGACCAGCAGGCGCAGGCCCGGAACCGCATCGCGCAGCTGCTCGGAAAGGCCGAGGGCGGCCAGCTCGGCGGCTTCGCCGAAGGCGCAGATATAGACGTCGGCCGGGCTGTTCAGCTCATCCGGTACCAGGCCGAGGGTTTCCAGCAGCAGCACCAGGCGCTCGACGCCCATGGCGTAACCCACGCCCGGAGTCGGCTTGCCGCCGAACTGGGTGACCAGGCCGTCGTAGCGGCCACCGGCACAGACGGTGCCCTGGGAGCCGAGCTTGTCGGTCACCCACTCGAAGACGGTGCGGCTGTAGTAGTCCAGGCCGCGCACCAGCTTCTGGTTGATTTCGTAGCGGATACCCACGGCATCCAGACGCGCCTTGAGGCCTTCGAAGTGGGCCAGGGACTCTTCATCCAGGTAGTCGTGCAGAGTCGGCGCATCCACCAACACGGCCTGGGTACCGCCGTCCTTGCTGTCGAGGATACGCAGCGGATTGGTGGTCAGGCGGCGCTGGCTATCTTCGTCCAGCAGGTCGTAACGATCCTGCAGGTAGGCGACCAGGGCATCGCGGTAACGGGCGCGAGCCTCGCTGGAACCCAGGCTGTTCAGCTGCAGGGTCACGGCGTCGGCCAGGCCGAGCTTTTTCCACAGGCGCCAGGTGAGCACGATCAGTTCGGCGTCGATGTCCGGGCCGGGCAGGTTGAAGACTTCCACACCCATCTGGTGGAACTGGCGGTAGCGACCCTTCTGCGGCTTCTCGTAGCGGAACATCGGGCCGGCATACCACAGCTTCTGCACCTGGCCGCCACCGGTGAGGCCATGCTCCAGCACGGCGCGCACGCAGCCCGCAGTGCCTTCCGGGCGCATGGTCAGCGACTCTTCGTTGCGATCGAGGAAGGTGTACATCTCCTTGTCGACCACATCGGTGCCTTCGCCGATACCGCGGGCGAACAGCTCGGTGAACTCGAGGATCGGCAGGCGGATTTCCTTGTAACCGTAGCTATCCAGCAGGTCGGCGACGGTGTTTTCCAGGTAACGCCAGGCGGGCGTCTGCTCCGGCAGGATGTCGTTCATGCCACGAATGGCTTGCAAGGTCTTGCTCACGTGGGTTCCTTGTTTCAGCTACGGGCGATCAGCGCCGCGTCAGCTTCGGCCTTTGCAGCCGCCTTTTCGCGGATGAGCCGTTCGAGCTCGTCCACCAGGTTGTCGTTGTTCAGCTTCTGCGCCGGCTTGCCGTCGATGTAGACCAGATTGTTCGGGGTGCCGCCGGTCAGGCCGATATGGGCCTCCTTGGCTTCACCCGGACCGTTGACCACACAACCGATTACGGCCACGTCCATCGGTACCAGCAGGTCTTCGAGGCGCCCTTCCAGCTCGTTCATGGTCTTGACCACATCGAAGTTCTGCCGCGAGCAGCTCGGGCAGGCGATGAAGTTGATGCCACGGGAGCGCAGGTGCAGGGACTTGAGGATGTCGAAGCCGACCTTGACCTCTTCCACCGGATCCGCCGCCAGGGAGATGCGAATGGTGTCGCCGATGCCTTCGGCCAGCAGCATGCCCAGGCCTACCGCAGACTTCACGGTGCCGGAGCGCAGGCCACCCGCTTCGGTGATGCCCAGGTGCAGCGGCTGCACGATTTGCTTGGCCAGCAGGCGGTAGGCTTCGACGGCCATGAACACGTCAGAAGCCTTTACGCTGACCTTGAAGTCCTGGAAGTCCAGCTTGTCGAGATGCTCCACATGGCGCAGTGCAGACTCGACCAGAGCCTGCGGCGTGGGCTCGCCGTATTTCTTCTGCAGGTCCTTCTCCAGCGAACCGGCGTTGACGCCGATGCGGATCGGGATGCCTTTGTCGCGCGCGGCATCGACCACCGCCCGGACGCGGTCTTCGCGGCCAATGTTGCCCGGGTTGATGCGCAGGCAGTCGACACCCAGTTCGGCGACGCGCAGGGCGATCTTGTAGTCGAAGTGGATGTCCGCCACCAGCGGCACCTGGACCTGCTGTTTGATGCGGCCGAAGGCCTCGGCTGCGTCCATGTCCGGTACGGAGATGCGAACGATATCGACGCCGGCATCCACCAGGCGCTGGATCTGGCCCACAGTGGCGGCGACGTCGCAGGTGTCAGTGTTGGTCATGCTCTGCACGGCGATGGGCGCATCGCCGCCCACCGGTACGGAGCCGACCCAGATTTTCCGCGAAACGCGGCGTTTGATCGGGGATTCGCAATGCATGGCTTATTGCCCCAACTTCAGGCGAGCGGTCTCGCCGCGAACATAAGGCGATATGTCGACCGACTGGCCGTTGTAGCTGACTTGCGCGCCGCGGGCGAAGCCCAGGCGAACTTCCAGCGGTGCCTTGCCGGCCAGCTCGACGCTGTCGCCGGTGCGTTTGAGGGCGCTGACCAGTACCTTGCCGTCGGCATCGGTGACCTGGGTCCAGCAATTGGCGGTGAACTGGATACGCACCACGCCCTGGCCCTGCTGGGCTGCCACGGGGGCCGGGGCCTCGGTGGCAGGAGCCGGGGCGGTAGCGGGCGCGGCCGGAGCTACCGGAGCTGCCGGCTGGGCGGCGGCAGGAACCACCGGAACTGCGGGAGCAGTAGCGGCAGTAGCGGCAGTTGCGGCCGGAGCAATGGGAGCGGTCGGTTGCGCAGCCGGTGCGGCAGCAGCGGCAATCGCCGGTACCTGGCTTGGTGCGACCGGGGCCGTGGCGGCAGGCGCGGTCTCACCAGCCGGCACAACAGGGGCAGCGCCTGCAGCGGCCTGCTGTTCCGGTTGAGCAGCCGTTTCCGGGGAAACTTCAGCCGGGGTCGGCGCGTCGCCTTCCTGGGCCTCGGCCACGGCCTGGTCTTCCGGCTCGTCGAGCGGGTGGATCTGGGTGGTGCCGTCGGCACTTTCCACTTCCACATGCTCCATGTTCACGCTGGCCGCTTCTTCGTTGTTGCGGCTGGAATGCTCCTGCCACCAGAAAAAGCCGACGGCGCCAAGGGCCACCAAAATGATGAAGCTGACGATACGCAGCACGCTCTGGGACAAGCGCACGGGCTCTTCGATGCGACCCAGGCTGTGCACATTGCTGCCCTTGGCATCGGTGCCGGTGTAATGGTCGAACTCGGCAACCAGAACAGCCTGGTCCATACCCAGCAGCTTGGCGTAGGCGCGCACGTAGCCGCGGGCGAAGGTGTGCCCCGGCAACTGCTCGAAATCACCCGCCTCGAGCTGACGCAGGGCCTGCTCGGTCAGGTTCAGGTGGCGGGCGACCTCGCCCAGGGACAAATCCTTGCTCTCACGGGCCTGACGCAGGGTTTCGCCCGGGTTGGCGCGGGTCGCCGCTACAGCTTCGGGATGCGACGCTTTCATCTTTGCTCCGACAGGTATTGCTGATATTCCGGCGTGCCGGGATAGAGTCGCTTGAGTTGCAGACCGAGGCTGGCAGCCTGGTTGCGGTCTTCGAATATGGTCGCCAGACGCGACCCGAGCAGCAGGCTTTGGGCGGTCTGCTCGGCAATCTGGGAATAGCGCTGGTAGTAGTCACGAGCCGGCACGTACTGCTTCTCGTCGAAAGACAGCTGGGCCATTTCCAGCAGCGCCTTGGGCTGCTGGCGATTCAGGCGCAGGGACTTTTCAAAGTGCTGCTTGGCCAGCGCCGGATTGTTCATCTTCAGCGCGGTCAGGCCGAGGTTCTCGAACACGCGCGAGCGCTCGGGATAGAGGTTGTCGTCTGTGGCTTGCTGGAAGCGGTCGTAGGCATCCTTATAACGGCCCTGCTCGTAGAGGAAGCTGCCGTAGTTGTTGAGGATGCGCGCATCGTTACGGGACGACAGGGCCTTGCGGTAGTGCTGGTCGGCCAGCTCCGGCTCCATCTCGGTCTGGAACACCAGGGCGAGGGCCGCGTTGGCGTCAGCATTGGACGGGTCTAGCTCAAGGGCCTTTTTCAGCGGCACCTTGGCCCGCTCGGTGGCCCCTTGCTTCAGGTAGCCGATACCCAGTTCGATGTAGGCATCGCGTGCTGCATCACGACCCTTGTCGGTCTTCATCGGATCGACCTGACCGGTCGACACGCAGGCCGCGAGCAATGCGGTGGAAACGAGGAGCAGCGCAGCGCGCAGGGTCATGGGGTGTCCTTCTCTAGTTCCGGTTCGCGGCGTTGCTGGACGCCTCCGCTTCGGCATTCAGCTGGCGTACGGCGATGTAACGCTCGCTGCGGCGGGTACGGTCCATGACCTGGCCGACCAACTGGCCACAGGCTGCATCGATGTCGTCGCCGCGTGTGGTGCGGACGGTGACATTGTGCCCGGCCTTGTGCAACAGGTCCTGGAAGCGGCGGATCGCATTATTGCTCGGCCGCTCGTAACCCGAGTGCGGGAAGGGGTTGAACGGGATCAGGTTGATCTTGCAGGGGAAGTCCTTGAGCAACTCGATCATCTGGGTAGCGTGTTCGGGCTGGTCGTTGACGTCCTTGAGCAGGGTGTACTCGATGGTCAGCACGCGCTTCTCACCGAGACGGGAGATGTAGCGGCGGCAGGCATCGAGCACCACTTCGAGGGGGTACTTCTTGTTGATCGGCACCAGCTGGTTGCGCAGCGGGTCGTTCGGTGCGTGCAGCGACAGCGCGAGGGAAACGTCGATCACCTCGCCCAGCTTGTCGATCATCGGCGCAACGCCCGAGGTGGACAGGGTCACCTTGCGCTTGGAAATGCCGTAACCGAGGTCGTCCATCATGATGTTCATGGCGGCGACGACATTGTCGAAATTCAGCAGCGGCTCGCCCATGCCCATCATCACCACGTTGGTGATGGCACGGTCGATCTTCGCAGGGATGGTCCCGAAGGACTTGTTGGCGATCCACACCTGGCCGATCACTTCGGCGGCGGTGAGGTCGCTGTTGAAACCTTGCTTGCCCGTGGAGCAGAAGCTGCAGTCCAGGGCGCAACCGGCCTGGGACGAGACACACAGGGTGCCGCGACCGCCTTGCGGGATGTACACGGTTTCGACGCAGCTACCGGAGGCCACTCGGACCACCCACTTGCGGGTGCCATCGCTGGAGATGTCCTGGCTGACCACTTCCGGGCCGCGAATCTCGGCAGAGGCCTTGAGCTTGTCGCGCAAGGCCTTGCCGATATTGCTCATGGCGTCGAAATCATCGACGCCAAAGTGGTGAATCCACTTCATCACCTGACCGGCGCGGAAGCGTTTCTCCCCGATGGACTCGAAGAAGCTTTCCAGTTGCGGCTGGGTCAGACCCAGCAGGTTCACTTTACCGGTCGATTCAGTCATGGCTTCACCCTCTCCCATTCGCGATTAGCGAATGCGAGCGCACACCTCGGTGGCGGCGAAGAAGTAGGAAATTTCGCGAGCAGCGGAAGCCTCGGAATCCGAACCGTGTACGGCGTTTTCGTCGATGGAAACAGCGTAATCGGCGCGGATGGTGCCAGCGTCGGCTTTCTTCGGATCGGTCGCGCCCATCAGTTCACGGTTCTTGGCAACGGCGTTCTCGCCTTCCAGAACCTGAACGACTACCGGACCGGAAGTCATGAAGGAAACCAGGTCCTTGAAGAAAGGACGCTCTTTGTGCTCAGCGTAGAAACCGCCAGCTTCGCGCTCGGACAGTTGAACCATCTTGGCGGCAACGACGCGCAGACCGGCCTTTTCGAAGCGGGTGACGATCTCGCCCACAACGTTCTTGGCAACGGCGTCCGGCTTGATGATGGAGAGAGTACGTTCGACAGCCATGGAAAAACTCCAGAAACAAGGATTAAAGCGAAAAATTAAACCCGCGAATTATACGCGGGTTAGGGGGAAATGCGTAGGGCCGCAGCCCAGGGGCAGAAGCCGGTCAGTCGGCTTCTTCGATCCAGGCGGCCTGGACGGCCTCCAGAACCTTCTCGCCACCGCGCTGGGGATCATCGGAGAATTCCGGCAGGGCCACGATCCAGTTGTGCAGATCGACGAAGTTCACGTAGCGCGGGTCGACATCCGGCTTGGCATCAGCAAGCTGGATGGCAATTTCCAGTACGTCGGTCCATTTAAGGCTCATATGACGCTCCAAAGGCGGTTTCGAGACTCGCGAGCCAGGCAGGACAAAGCAGGCGAGGACGCGCAGTTTACAGATTCTAGCGAGCGGTGCTCAGCAGAGTTTGCCCCTGCGGACGAGCCTCTGACGAGACCGACGTGCGGCACGCTTCAAATCGCGTTTCAGTGACCTTCGGACACCTGATTGATGGTGTACTTCGGAATCTCCACCACCAGATCTTCATCCGCAACCAGGGCCTGGCAGGACAGACGGGAATTAGGTTCCAGACCCCAGGCCTTGTCGAGCATGTCATCTTCCAGTTCGTCGGACGCTTCCAGGGAATTGAACCCCTCGCGCACCACCACGTGGCAGGTGGTACAGGCGCAGGACTTCTCGCAGGCGTGCTCGATGTCGATGCCGCTGCGCAGGGCGGCATCCAGGATGCTCTCGCCCGGCTTCGCTTCGATCACAGCACCCTCGGGGCAATGCTCGGCGTGGGGCAGGATGATGATCTGCGGCATTTCTGGGTCAATCCTCGATTTCGTTGAGTCGGCGGCCGGACAGGGCTGCCTTGACGGCGGCATCCATACGACGCGCAGCAAAGGCATCAGTCACCTGGGACAGGCGCTTGATCTGGGCTTCGATGGCGGCGACATCACTGCCGATCGCCAGGTCGCGAAGGGTTTGCATGCTATCCAGGATCGCTGCGCGCTCGGCTTCATCCAGCAGGCGCTCGCCATCTACTTCCAGGGCGGCCTGGACCGCTTCCAGCAAGCGCTCGGCCTCAACCTGCTGCTCACGCAGGGCGCGGGCGTTCTTGTCTTCGCCGGCGTACTGGAAGGAATCCTGAAGCATGCGCGAGATTTCGCCATCGGTCAGGCCATAGGACGGCTTGACCTGGATGCTCGCCTCGACGCCGGAAGCGAGCTCACGGGCGGTTACGCCCAGCAGGCCGTCCGCGTCCACCTGGAAGGTCACGCGAATCTTCGCCGCGCCCGCCACCATCGGCGGGATGCCGCGCAGCTCGAAGCGTGCCAGGGAACGGCAATCCTTGATCAGCTCGCGCTCACCCTGGAGCACATGAATCATCATGGCCGTCTGGCCATCTTTGTAGGTGGTGAAGTCCTGGGCGCGCGCCACGGGAATTGTGGTGTTGCGCGGGATCACCTTCTCCATCAGCCCGCCCATGGTTTCCAGGCCGAGCGACAGAGGAATCACATCCAGAAGCAGCAGCTCTTCGCCGCGCTTGTTGCCGGCCAGGATATCGGCCTGTACGGCGGCGCCGATTGCCACTACCTGATCGGGATCGATATCGGTGAGGGGCTGACGACCGAACATTTCCGCGACTGCTTCACGCACGCGCGGCACACGAGTGGAACCACCCACCATGACCACGGCTTCGACTTCTTCCAGCTCAATGCCAGAATCACGCACAGCGCGGCGGCAGGCCTTGAGGCTACGCGCCACCATGGGCTCGATCAGCGCATCGAACTGCTCGCGAGTCAGCACGCCGCGCCAGTCGCCATAGACCAGTTCGACGCTATCGGTATCGGTCAGGGCCTCCTTGGCATCGCAGGCAACGCGCAGCAGGCTGCGCTGAGCACCCGGATCCAGATCGGCGGACAGGCCGGCCTGATGCACCATCCAGCCAGCGATGGCGTGGTCGAAATCATCACCACCCAGGGCACTGTCGCCACCGGTGGCCATGACCTCGAAGACACCACGAGTCAGACGCAGGATGGAAATATCGAAGGTGCCGCCACCCAGGTCGTAGATGGCGACAACGCCTTCGGCCTGCTTGTCCAGGCCGTATGCCACTGCGGCGGCGGTCGGTTCGTTGAGCAGGCGCAGGACGTTGAGACCGGAAAGGCGAGCGGCGTCCTTGGTAGCCTGACGCTGGGCTTCATCGAAGTACGCCGGCACAGTGATCACCGCGCCGACCAGTTCGCCACCCAAGGTGTTTTCGGCGCGCTGGCGCAGGGTCTTGAGAATGTCAGCCGAGACTTCCACCGGGCTCTTGGCGCCCTGGACGGTCTCGATGAAAGGCATGTGCGATTCGCCACCGACGAAACGGTAAGGCAGTTGTTCGCCCAGCTGCTTGACGTCTTCCAGGCCGCGCCCCATGAAGCGCTTGACCGAAATGATGGTGTTCAGCGGATCGCTGGAAGCGGCCTGCTTGGCACTGCGACCGACTTCGACACGGTCGGCGTGATAGCGGACCGCGGACGGCAGGATGACCTGGCCATCGGCATCCGGCAGGGGCTCGGCGACACCGCTGCGCACAGCGGCGACCAGCGAATTGGTGGTACCCAGGTCGATACCCACCGCCAGACGGCGCTGGTGCGGCTGAGGGCTCATCCCGGGTTCGGCGATCTGCAGTAGGGCCATGCTTGTCTTTTTATCAGGCGTACCGGCAACCAAGACGGCATCGCGGGTTAATCGTCGAGGCGCTCTTCCAGTTGGCGCACTTCTTGGTTCAGCTTGTCGAGGAACTGCATGCGGCGCACCAGACGCTCGGCATCTTCGCGGCGCTCAGTATCATCCCAGCACTCGCCAAACTCGACATCGAGCTCGGCCTGCGCAGCCTTGAGCCGGCGTTTGAAGGCAGCGACACCTTCCAGGTCGGCGCTGTCGTGCAACTCTTCCAGCTCTTCACGCCACTGCATCTGCTGCAGAAGGAACTGCGGGTCCTGCACCGTGACTTCGAGCGGAAGCTCGCGCCCTTTCAGGGCCAGCAGGTACAAGGCTCTCCGCGGCGCACTCTTTAGTGTCTGGTAGGCGTCGTTGAGCTGTGCAGCACGCTCCAGCGCCAAGCGCTGCTCGCGCTCGGAAGCATCAGCGAATCGGTCGGGATGGACGGTGCGCGCCAGCTCGCGATAACGAGTCGCAAGCTGGTCGAGATCCAGTCGATAACCCGGCTTCAGGTCAAACAGCGCAAAATGACAGGGAGTTCCCACACACGCCTCAGACGTTGAAGCTCTCGCCGCAGCCGCATTCGCCGCGCACGTTCGGGTTATTGAACTTGAAACCTTCGTTGAGCCCTTCGCGAACGAAGTCCAGCTCAGTGCCATCGAGGTAGGTCAGGCTCTTGGGATCGATGATCACCTTGACGCCATGACTCTCGAAGACCAGGTCTTCCCCGGTCACCTCATCGACAAACTCCAGCACGTAGGCGAGACCGGAGCAGCCAGTCGTACGCACCCCCAGACGGATACCTTCACCCTTGCCGCGTCCGTCGATGGAACGCTGCACGTGGCGGGCGGCGGATTCAGTCATGCTGATGGCCATTGCAACTCCTTACTCGTTCGAGCGCTTAGAGCAGACCCTTCTTCTGCTTGTAGTCATGGACGGCCGCCTTGATGGCGTCCTCAGCCAGTACCGAGCAGTGGATCTTCACCGGCGGCAGGGCCAGTTCTTCGGCGATGGTGGTGTTCTTGATGGCAGCCGCTTCATCCAGGGTCTTGCCCTTCATCCACTCGGTGGCGAGGGAGCTGGAAGCAATGGCGGAACCGCAGCCGTAGGTCTTGAACTTGGCGTCTTCGATCACGCCTTGCTCGTTGACCTTGATCTGCAGGCGCATCACGTCGCCGCAGGCCGGGGCGCCGACCATGCCAGTACCCACATTCGGGTCCTGGGCGTCGAGCTTGCCCACGTTACGCGGGTTTTCGTAGTGGTCGATGACCTTGTCGCTGTAAGCCATGGTAACTATTCCTCACTCATCAGGGTGGCGTCAGTGCGCCTGCCATTCGACCTGGGAAAGGTCGACGCCCTCTTTATACATATCCCACAGCGGGGACAGTTCACGGAGCTTGCTGACCGCTTCGCGCACCTTGGCAGCGGCGTAGTCCACTTCTTCCTCGGTGGTGAAACGGCCGAAAGTGAAGCGGATGGAGCTGTGCGCCAGCTCGTCGTTGCGGCCCAGGGCGCGCAGCACGTAAGACGGCTCCAGAGAGGCCGAGGTGCAGGCGGAACCGGAGGAGACCGCGAGGTCCTTGAGCGCCATGATCAGCGACTCGCCTTCGACGTAGTTGAAGCTGACGTTCATGTTGTGCGGCACGCGCGAGGTGGCGCTACCGTTCAGATAGAGCTCTTCCATGCCATCGATCTGAGCCCAGAAGCGATCGGCCAGGGCCTTGATGCGCACGCGCTCGCTGGCCATTTCCTGCTTGGCGATGTGGAAGGCTTCGCCCATGCCGACGATCTGGTGGGTCGCCAGGGTGCCGGAGCGCATGCCGCGCTCGTGGCCGCCGCCGTGCGTCTGGGCTTCCAGGCGTACGCGGGGCTTACGGCGAACGTACAGGGCGCCGATGCCTTTCGGACCGTAGGTCTTGTGGGCGGAGAAGGACATCAGGTCGACCTTCAGCTTCTCCAGGTCGATTTCCACCTTACCGGTGGACTGGGCTGCATCGACGTGGAACAGGATGCCGCGGGCACGGGTCAGTTCACCGATGCCGGCGATATCGTTGACGGTGCCGATCTCGTTGTTCACGTGCATGACCGAAACCAGGATGGTGTCGTCACGCAGGGCAGCCTCGACCATGGCCGGAGTGATCAGGCCGTCTTCGCCCGGCTCCAGGTAGGTCACTTCGAAGCCTTCGCGCTCCAACTGGCGGGTGGTATCCAGAACCGCCTTGTGCTCGATCTTCGAGGTGATGATGTGCTTGCCCTTGCCGCTGTAGAAATGCGCGACACCCTTGATGGCCAAGTTGTCGGATTCGGTAGCGCCGGAAGTCCAGACGATTTCGCGCGGGTCGGCATTGACCAGCTCTGCCACCTGACGACGGGCATTCTCCACTGCCTCTTCAGCTTTCCAGCCGAACACGTGGGAGCGCGAGGCCGGGTTGCCGAAGTTGCCGTCCACCAGCAGGCACTCGCTCATCTTCTGAGCGACGCGCGGGTCCACCGGCGTAGTGGCGGAATAGTCGAGGTAGATCGGCAATTTCATCGGGGCTCTCCTATCAGGTATCGAGGCCAATCACAGGCCGGCGCCCTGCTCAATCGATGGCAGACGCTTCAATCTTATCGAGGTGCGGCATCCTGCCATTGCTTCCACAGCGGCGTTGATCCTGCCGCTGAGCGACCTCCTGGACCTCGCGACGGTTGACCAGATCGGCCAAGCTGATGCCGCTGAGGAATTCGTGGATCTGCAGACTCAGATCGCACCACAGGTGGTGAGTGAGACAGGTGTCACCGGAATGGCAATCGCCCAGGCCCTGGCAACGAGTGGCATCCACCGACTCGTTGACCGCATCGATTACCTGGGCGACGTGAATGCCATGCATGTCACGGGAAAGCTGGTAGCCACCACCCGGGCCGCGCACACTGCTGACCAGGTTGCCACGGCGGAGTTTGGCGAAAAGCTGTTCGAGGTAGGACAGGGAAATACCCTGCCGCTCGGAAATATCTGCCAGAGACACCGGCCCGTGCTGCGCATGTAGCGCCAAGTCGAGCATGGCGGTGACGGCGTATCGGCCTTTGGTGGTCAGTCGCATGGTGGGTACCACGGGATCGCTGGAATGCAGCGAGTATGCGATTCCCGACTATTTAAGTCAACTATAAGCCTGATTAAAACAGTCGGGATTACATCTTGCAGGGGCGTGCATGATAGCAGAGGCACATCCCGTTAGCATCCTAATAATCCGACCTCAGCGCACTGGACCAAGGTCGAATAAGTAGGCCTCAGGCGACCGGCTTGCGCTCGTCGTCCTTTACCCCCGCGAAGTCCTCGTCGCGCAGCTCCGGGAGGGCCTTGGCGCAGTAATCACTGCCCAGCGCGGTGAGCGCCTTGCACATGCCGTCGAGGCGTTCGTCCACGGCCTGTACATGGTCCAGCAACTGGCCGATCGCACGCGCCACCGGGTCCGGCATGTCCTGGCCCAGACCGTAGGCATCGAAGCCGAAACGCTCGGCAATGGCCTGGCGCTTGGCTTCCTGCTCAGGATCGGCCTTGACGATGACTCGACCGGGAATACCCACCGCAGTAGCGCCTGCCGGCACCTCCTTGGTCACCACGGCGTTGGAGCCGATCTTGGCGCCGGTGCCAACGGTGAAGGGACCGAGCACCTTGGCCCCCGCCCCTACCACCACGCCATCCTCCAGCGTCGGATGGCGCTTGCCCTGGTTCCAACTCGTGCCGCCGAGGGTCACGCCCTGATAGAGAGTGACGTCATTGCCGATCTCGGCTGTTTCGCCGATGACGATGCCCATGCCGTGGTCGATGAAGAAGCGGCGACCGATCTTCGCTCCCGGATGGATCTCGATGCCGGTCAGCCAACGACTGAAGTTGGAAACCAGCCGCGCCAGCCACTTCCAGCCTGCAGTCCAGAGGGCATGAGCCACGCGATGCAACCAGATGGCATGCAGGCCCGGGTAACACGTGAGCACCTCGAAGGCATTGCGCGCAGCCGGATCACGGTGGAATACGCTCTGAATGTCTTCTCGAATGCTGTCGAACATCACTTGTCACTCCGCTTGCTTGCTTCGCCCCGCACGGCCTTCTGTGTCTCGGTGAGAATGCCGCGCAGGATATTCATTTCCAGCTTGCTGATATTGGCTCGCCCATAGAGTCGACGCAGCCGGGACATCAGGTGCCGAGGCTTCTCCGGATCGAGGAAGCCGATCTCCACCAGAGTACTCTCCAGGTGTTCGTAGTAACGCTCCAGCTCATCGACGGTCACCGGCTGGGCGTTGAGCATGGCGGTGGTTTCCACCTTCTCCACCTTGCTCGGCAGCCCCTCCACTTCCAGCCAGGCCATGCGCGCTTCGTAGACCAGCACCTGGACCGCTGCAGCCAGGTTCAGCGAGGAGAAATCCGGATTGGAGGGAATATGCACGTGGTACTGGCAGCGCTGCAGTTCTTCATTGGTCAGGCCGGCATATTCGCGACCGAACACCAGGGCGACCTCACCCCCAGCCTGAGCCCGCTCTACCGAGGTCCTGCCGCACTCGCGCGGATCGAGCAGGGGCCAGGGAATTCGGCGATCACGAGCACTGGTGCCAACCACCAGGCTGCACCCCACCAATGCCTCTTCCAAGGTGGCGACCACCTGGGCAGCGTCAAGAATGTCGTCGGCGCCGGAAGCACGGGCGCGCGCTTCGGGACTGGGAAAATCCACGGGATCTACCAGCACCAGCTTCGACAGGCCCATGTTCTTCATGGCGCGAGCGGCACCACCTATATTGCCGGGATGACTGGTATTGACCAGTACCACGCGAATGTTCTGCAGCAACGCTCTAGTCTCTCAGCGGAAGCTCTAAGGGAGCGGAATATTACCGGACGCCCCGACGCAACGCCACGAATCACGCAGCCTCCCCTGCCTGCTTCGAGCTTTTTCTGATACCATGTGCGGCTTTCTTCTTTAACGACCCAGGTGAACTCCCCATGCAGCCTATGCTGAATATCGCCCTGCGCGCCGCTCGCAGCGCCGGTGAACTGATTTTCCGCTCTATCGAGCGCCTGGACGTTATCTCCGTCAACGAGAAGGACGCCAAGGACTACGTCACCGAGGTCGATCGCGCCGCTGAGCTGTCCATCGTGCAGGCCCTGCGCAAGGCCTACCCGAACCACGGCATCCTCGGCGAGGAAGGCGGCCTGCTGGAAGGCAAGGGAGAAGGCGCCGACTACCTGTGGATCATCGATCCGCTGGATGGCACCACCAACTTCATCCGTGGCGTTCCGCACTTCGCCGTCAGCATCGCCTGCAAATACAAGGGTCGCCTGGAACACGCCGTAGTTCTGGATCCGGTTCGCCAGGAAGAGTTCACCGCCAGCCGCGGCCGTGGCGCCGCCCTCAACGGTCGCCGCCTGCGCGTCAGCCCGCGCAAGAGCCTGGAAGGCGCCCTGCTCGGCACCGGCTTCCCCTTCCGTGACAACCAGCTCGACAACCTCGACAGCTACCTGGGCATGTTCCGCAGCCTGGTCGGCCAGACCGCCGGCATCCGCCGCGCCGGCTCCGCCAGCCTGGACCTGGCCTATGTCGCGGCCGGCCGTTTCGACGCCTTCTGGGAGTTTGGCCTGTCCGAGTGGGACATGGCGGCTGGCGCCCTGCTGGTGCAAGAAGCAGGCGGCCTGGTAAGCGACTTCACCGGCGGTCACGACTTCCTTGAAAAGGGTCACGTGGTAGCGGGCAACACCAAGTGCTTCAAGGCCGTGCTGACTGCCATCCAACCGCACCTGCCGCCGTCGCTGAAGCGCTGATCGCGCCTCTCGCGACCACAAAAAACCCGGCCTTGGCCGGGTTTTTTGCATTCTGGACGCTGCTTATTCCTGCACGCCCGCAACACCACCTTGAGGCTGGACAGCGCCCTGCTGACCAAGGATCAGCTGACCGTCCTTGCCGAGCGGGATCTGCCGGCCCGGATCATGATCCATGCGCACCTGACCGACCTTGCCGTCGAGCTGGTACTTCACGTCATAGCCCACCAGCTTCTCGCTGGTATCGGTA
The DNA here is from genome assembly GCF_029871235.1 of Pseudomonas sp. BN411. Lineage (GTDB taxonomy): Bacteria > Pseudomonadota > Gammaproteobacteria > Pseudomonadales > Pseudomonadaceae > Metapseudomonas. The sequence goes on along the minus strand of NZ_SSOM01000065.1, from coordinate 374,319 downwards.
ACCGTCTTGCAACGGGTTTCCGTAGTGGTGTAGGTGTCGCTCTCCTGCATGTGTTCCTGCACCTTGTTACCGGCATAACCGCCACCTACCGCACCTGCGACAGTGGCGATCTTCTTGCCGTTACCACCACCAACCTGGTTACCCAGCAGACCACCCGCCACCGCACCCAGCACGGTACCGGCGATCTGATGCTGATCCTTGACCGGACGCTGGCGGGTCACCGCCACGTCATTGCAGACCTCGCGCGGGGTCTTCACGGTTTCATTGATCGGTTGGACAGCGAGCACTTCCGCATACTCCGGGCCGTTATTACCTACCAGACTGTAGGTGGCCACGGCGCCGCCGGCAGTCACACCAACCGCACCTAAAACAGCACCGACGAGCATCGACTTGTTCACTTGAACCTCCTGAATCTTCCATCGCAGGCTTGCATGCCCTACTCCCTGCCTTGGATAGGCGAAAAAATCCCGAGTTCCCAAACCTGTGGGAATATTCCGACAAATGGGACGTCAGTCTCATGCACCAGAAACGACAAGGCCCGGCATTGCCGGGCCTTGTACATGGCGCTCAAGCACCTCAGGGACGGTCATCCACCTCGGCGGTATTCGCCGGCGGAATCAGGTCTTCGGAGGTCAGCTTCAGCCAGATCAGCACCGGGGCACTGATATAGATGGAGGAGTAGGTACCCACCACCACACCGACCAACAGCGACAGAGCGAAGCCATGCAGACTGTCGCCGCCGAAGATCAGCAGGGCGAACAGCGCCAGAGCGGTCGACATCGAAGTCGCGATGGTCCGCAGCAGGGTCTGGGTGCAGGACACGTCGATGTTCTCGATCAGGTCTGCACGACGCAGCACGCGGAAGTTCTCGCGGATACGGTCGAAGATGATGATGGTGTCGTTCAGCGAGTAGCCAATCATCGCCAGGACCGCGGCCAGCACGGTGAGGTCGAAGGGAATCTGGAAGAACGCCAGGATGCCCAGGGTCACAACCACGTCGTGGACCAGCGAGGCCACGGCACCAATGCCGAACTTCCACTGGAAGCGGAAGGCCAGGTACAACAGGATGCCGCCCAGTGCGAGCAGCATGGCCAGGCCACCCTGGTCACGCAGCTCCTCGCCCACCTGCGGGCCAACGAACTCGACGCGCTTGAGTTCGAACTTGCTCTCGGCGTCGACCTTGCGCAGGGCTTCGGCGACCTTGTTGCCCAGTTGCGGGTCTTCGCCAGCCAGACGCACCAGCACATCGGTGGAAGCGCCGAAGCTCTGCACCACGGCATCCGGGTAGCCCACCTGACCCAGCTCCTGCTTGATCAATTCGAGGTTCGCCGGTTTCTCGTAGGACAGCTCGATCAGGGTACCGCCAGTGAAGTCCAGGCCGAAGTTCAGACCCTTGGCGAACAGGCTGCCGATACCGATCAGGCTGATGATCACAGTAATGGCGAACGCAACGTTGCGTATCGCCATGAAACGGATGGTTGACTTGATCATGACAGGCCTCAAATCCACAGTTTCTTGAAGTTGCGGCCACCGAAGATCAGGTTGACCATGCCGCGGGTGAACATGATGGCGGTGAACATCGAGGTGATGATCCCGAGCGACATGGTCACGGCAAAGCCCTTGATCGGACCGGTGCCGAGGGCGAACAGGATGCCGCCCACCAGCAGGGTGGTGAGGTTACTGTCGACGATCGCGGTGTAGGCGCGGTCGAAGCCTTCGTGGATCGCACGCTGAACCGACAGACCATTGGCCAACTCCTCACGAATCCGCGAGTAGATGAGCACGTTGGCGTCCACCGCCATGCCCAGGGTCAGCACGATACCGGCGATACCCGGGAGGGTCAGAGTGGCACCGATCACCGACATCAGGCCGACCAGAAGCACCAGGTTGAACGCCAGGGCGATGGTGGCCAGGAAGCCGAAGAAGCGGTAGATGGCCATGATGAACAGCGACACGAAGACCATCGCCCACTCAGTGGATTCGATGCCCTTGATGATGTTCTCGGCGCCCAGGCTCGGACCGATGGTGCGTTCTTCGGCGAAGTACATCGGTGCAGCCAGGCCACCAGCGCGCAGCAGCAGGGCGAGTTCCGAGGACTCACCCTGGCCGTTCAGGCCGGTGATGCGGAACTGGCTGCCCAGCGGCGACTGGATGGTCGCCAGGCTGATGATCTTCTTCTCTTCCTTGAAGCTCTGCACCGCCACTTCCTTCTGGACGCCGTCGACGTCCTGAGTCACGTAGCGGGTAATCGGGCGCTGCTCGATGAAGATCACCGCCATGCTGCGACCCACGTTGTTGCGGGTGGCACGGCTCATCAGCTCGCCGCCGTGGCCATCGAGGCGGATGTTCACTTGCGGGCGACCGTTTTCGTCGTAGCTGGCCTGGGCGTCGGTCACCTGGTCACCGGTGATGATCAGGCTGCGCTCCAGCGGCACGGCCGGACGGCCCGGCTCACGGAATTCGAAGGATTCGGTCGATGCCTTGCTGGCGGTAGCCTCGGCAGCCAGACGGAACTCCAGGTTGGCGGTCTTGCCGAGGATACGCTTGGCTTCGGCGGTGTCCTGCACGCCCGGCAGCTCGACCACGATGCGGTTGGCGCCCTGGCGCTGCACGATCGGCTCGGCCACACCCAGTTCGTTCACGCGGTTACGAACGGTGGTGAGGTTCTGCTTGATGGAGTATTCGCGGATCTCCGCCAGCTTGGCCTGGGTCAGGGCCAGCTGCAGGATCTGCTGATCACCACGCACGGAGGTGGTGATATCGAAGTCGTTGAAGCTCTTGCGGATCAGCGACTGAGCCTTGTCCAGGGATTCCTGGTCGGTGAAGCCGAGCTGGAAGCCGTTTTCCTGGGCCGGAAGGCTGCGGTAGCGGACACGCTCCTTGCGCAGCACCGTACGAACTTCGCCTTCGTAGATCTTCAGGCGCGCATCGACAGCCTTCTCCATGTCCACTTCCAGCAGGAAGTGCACACCACCGGAGAGGTCGAGACCCAGCTTCATCGGCGCGGCGCCGAGCTTGCGCAGCCAGTCCGGAGTGGTCGGGGCCAGGTTGAGTGCGACCACGTAGTCGTCACCAAGGGCCTTGCGCACCACATCCTTGGCCGGCAGTTGGTCACCCAGCTTGGTCAGACGGAGCAGGCCACCGGTTTGGCCGATGCTGGCGGATTTCAGTTCGATGCCGGCCTGCTTCAGCGCTTCGTTGGCCTTGTCCAGGTCTGATTGCTGGATCTTCAGCGCGGTACTGGTGCCGCTGATCTGGATCGCCGGATCGTCCGGATAGAGATTGGGTGCGGAATAGACCAGGCCGATCGCCAGCACCGCCAGGATCAGCAGATATTTCCACAGTGGGTACTTGTTGAGCATGACTCCGCCCGTTATGACGCGGGGCGCCTGTTGGCGCCCCGTCGGTGTTGATCCATGGATCCTTAGATGGCTTTCAGGGTGCCCTTCGGCAGGGTCGCCGCGATTGCCGCCTTCTGGAACTTCAGCTCTACGTTGTCGGACACTTCGACGACCACGAAGTCATCGGCGACCTTGGTGACCTTGCCGGCGATGCCGCCGGAGGTGACCACTTCGTCACCTTTCTGCAGGTTGCCGAGGAGGTTCTTGTGCTCCTTGGCGCGCTTGGCCTGGGGACGCCAGATCATCAGATAGAAGATGACCAGGAAACCGATCAGGAAAACCCACTCGAAGCCGGTACCGGCAGGGCCGGCAGCAGCCGGCGCAGCAGCGTCGGCGTAGGCGGCGGGAATCAGAAAGCTCATTTAGCACTCCTGTTGCGGAAATATGAAAAATCGACTCTGGAAAAATGCGGCTTTATCAGTCCAGGGGCGGAGTCGGTAGTCCGCGCTTGGCATAGAAGGCATCGACAAAGGCGGCCAATTTACCCTGTTGAATTGCCTCGCGCAAACCAGCCATCAGGCGCTGGTAATGCCGCAAGTTGTGGATTGTATTCAACATGCTGCCGAGCATTTCGCCGCATTTGTCCAGATGGTGCAGATAGGCGCGTGAGAAGTGTTTGCAGGTGTAACAGTCGCAGGTCGGGTCCAGCGTGGACTCGTCATGCTTATGCACCGAATTGCGGATTTTCAGCACGCCGGTGTCGATGAACAGGTGGCCATTTCGCGCGTTACGGGTCGGCATCACGCAGTCGAACATATCCACACCGCGACGCACGCCTTCCACCAGGTCTTCCGGCTTGCCGACACCCATCAGGTAGCGCGGCTTGTCCGCTGGCATCTGGCCGGGCAGGTAGTCCAGCACGCGAATCATCTCTTCCTTCGGCTCGCCCACGGAGAGACCACCGATGGCCAGACCGTCGAAGCCGATCTCGCTGAGACCTTCCAGGGAGCGCATGCGCAGCTCCTCGTGCATGCCGCCCTGGACGATGCCAAAGAGCGCGGCGGTGCTTTCACCGTGGGCCACCTTGGAACGCTTGGCCCAACGCAGGGACAGTTCCATGGAGCGCTTGGCGACATCGAAGTCCGCCGGATAGGGCGTGCACTCGTCGAAGATCATCACGATGTCGGAACCCAGGTCGCGCTGAACCTGCATGGACTCTTCGGGCCCCATGAACACCTTGGCGCCGTCCACCGGAGAGGCGAAGGTCACGCCCTCTTCCTTGATCTTGCGCATGGCGCCCAGGCTGAACACCTGGAAGCCACCAGAGTCGGTGAGAATCGGACCCTGCCACTGCATGAAGTCATGCAGGTCGCCATGGCGCTTGATCACCTCCATGCCCGGCCGCAGCCAGAGATGGAAGGTGTTGCCGAGGATGATCTGCGCGCCAATGCCTTCGATATCGCGCGGCAGCATTCCCTTCACGGTGCCGTAGGTTCCTACAGGCATGAAGGCGGGCGTTTCGACCACACCCCGGGGGAAGGTCAGCCGGCCGCGACGGGCCTTGCCGTCGGTGGCCAGCAACTCGAAGTTCATCCGGCAGGTGCGCGTCATGCTTGGTCCTCGGGTCCGCGCGGGGCGGGATTGCGGGTGATGAACATGGCATCACCGTAACTGAAGAATCGGTAGCCCTGCTCCACTGCGGCGGCGTATGCAGCCATGGTCTCCGGATAGCCGGCGAAAGCCGACACCAGCATCAGCAACGTGGACTCGGGCAGGTGAAAGTTGGTGACCAGGGCATCGACCACATGGAAGGGCCGGCCCGGGTACAGGAAAATGTCGGTGTCGCCGCTGAAGGCCTTGAGCTGGCCATCCCGCGCTGCGCTTTCCAGGGAACGCACACTGGTGGTGCCGACGGCGATGACTCGACCGCCACGAGCACGGCAGGCGGCCACGGCATCCACCACGTCCTGGCCCACCTCGAGCCATTCGTGGTGCATGTGGTGATCCTCGATGCGCTCTACCCGCACCGGCTGGAACGTGCCGGCGCCGACATGCAGGGTGACGAAAGCACTCTCCACACCCTTGGCAGCGACAGCATCCAGCAGGGCCTGATCGAAGTGCAGCCCGGCGGTGGGTGCTGCAACGGCCCCCGCGTGGCGGGCATAGACGGTCTGATAACGCTCGCGGTCGGCGTCTTCGTCGGGCCGGTCTATGTAGGGAGGCAATGGCATATGTCCGACGCGCTCGAGCAGCGGCAGCACTTCCTCGGCGAACTTCAGTTCGAACAGGGCGTCATGCCGGGCGAGCATTTCGGCTTCGCCGCCGCCGTCTATCAGCAGGGTCGAGCCCGGCTTGGGCGACTTGCTGGAGCGCACGTGCGCCAGTACGCGATGACTGTCCAGCACTCGTTCGACGAGTATTTCCAGCTTGCCGCCTGAGGCCTTCTGGCCAAACAGGCGCGCGGGAATCACTCGGGTGTTGTTGAACACCATCAGGTCGCCGGGGCGCAGGTACTCCAGCAGGTCGGCAAAATGGCGATGGCTCAGGGAACCGGTCACGCCATCCAACACGAGAAGACGGCTGGCACGGCGCTCGGCCAGGGGATGACGGGCGATAAGAGCTTCAGGAAGCTCGAAGTGGAAGTCGGCTACGCGCATGGTGGGGGGTCGTATCGCAGGGGCGCAGATAGTACAGGAAATGCCCGTTCCTGACCACGAAGACGGATTGACCGGCCCAGAGCGCCTCCCTATACTGCGCCGCCATCGTGCCTCGGTGGCGGAATGGTAGACGCGGCGGATTCAAAATCCGTTTCTGGCGACAGAGTGAGAGTTCGAGTCTCTCCCGGGGCACCACGATATCTTCAAGCCTGACAAGGCTTCCTCCCGTATTTCCCTACCCGCCCACAAGGCAATCTACCGCCTGTAAAGATTGGCCTAACGGGGATTGGCAATTCCTCAAAAACTACGTAGAGTTGGCCAACTGTGTTTGCATGGGTCGCTGTTGAATCGTGACCTGATGCGGTAGATCACCAGATCCGCTACATCCCGCTCGACTTCTCTTACCTCTTTGCAACCAGTTTCCAGCCCTTCTGCCGCGTCAGTGAACAGCAGGCTGTCATCAACTTCAGTTTCAAGGAAAAAGATATGTCGAATCGTCAAACCGGCACCGTCAAGTGGTTCAACGACGAGAAAGGTTTTGGTTTCATCACCCCGGAAAGCGGCCCGGATCTGTTCGTTCACTTCCGCGCTATTGAAGGCTCGGGCTTCCGTAGCCTGAAAGAAGGCCAGAAGGTTACCTTCGAAGCCGTACAAGGCCAGAAAGGCATGCAGGCTGACAAGGTTCAGGTAGTTAACTAATTACCTGAGCGTCGCCGAAAGCCCCTGATGGAAACATCAGGGGTTTTTTTATGCCCGCAGATCGACGAAAGCCCCTGCACAAAGGCAACTACCGGATTCGCACGCGATACTTCATTGAAGTTCTCCTGCGCCTAACGCGCTCAGGGAACGAAGCGCGTAATGCTCATTAACAGCTCCCTTCCCGTTCGACTGTTAGAATGGCGCGCCTTCCACACGCCAAGAGCCCGCAATGCCGAAACATGAGCTGCGCCCCCAGGGCGAATTCCCCACCGCCGGGCTGGTTCGCCGCTTCGCCGCGATCTTCTACGACTTCCTTCTCTGCGTCGCCCTGCTGATGGTGGTTACCCTGATCTACCAACAGGTAGTGCTGCGCCTTATCTACGGCGGCGAGCGTCTGCGCCAGCTGGCCGACCAGGGCGCCCTCTCGGGCGATCCGCTGCTCTCCACGCTGCTGGTCTTCGCACTGTTTGGCTTCTTCGCCAAGTTCTGGACCCACAACGGGCAAACCCTCGGCATGCAGGTCTGGGGCATCCGCGTACAGAACAAGGACGGCTCGGCCATCAGCCTGTGGCAAGCGCTGCTGCGTTTCGTGATTGCCATCGGCTCCTGGCTGGCGCTGGGCCTTGGCTTCTTCTGGAGCCTTTGGGACAAACAGAAGCGCACCTGGCATGACATCTATTCCGAAACCCAGGTCGTCCGCATTCCCAAGGACGCACACAAGAAATGACCCACAAAAAAGCCGGCGAAAGCCGGCTTTTTCTTGCGTCGTTCAGGGATCAGCCCGCGCGTCTCAGCAACCAGATACCAGCCAGGGCGCAGACGCCCGCCGGCACCAGCACCGCGAACAGCGGCGAGAAGCCGAACACCAGGCTCGACGGCCCGAGCAAGTCCTGACTGATGCGCACGACGAAGCCGATCACCACGCCAGTGAACACCCGCTGACCGAGGGTCACTGAGCGCAGCGGACCGAAGATGAACGAGATCGCCATCAGCACCAGGGCGGCAGTGACCAGGGGCTGCAGAACCTTGGTCCAGAACGCCAGCCAGTAACGGCCATTGTTCAGCCCCTGCTCCGCCAGATAGTGGGTGTAACGCCAGAGGCCGGAAATCGACAGCGCCTCGGGCTCCATGACCACGGTTCCGAGCAGCTCCGGCTTGAGCTCGACATCCCAGCGCTCGGTAACGCTATTGACCACTTCGGTGTGATCACCACGGAAATGGGTCGTGGTCACATCCTCCAGCTGCCAGTAGTCGCCCTGATACAGCGCGCGCTTGGCGAAACTGGCCGACTGCATGTGACGCTCACCATCAAAGTGGTAGCGAGTCACGCCATAGAGCACGCCGTTGGGTTGCACGGCGTTGATGTGGACGAACTCTTCACCCTGACGATGCCAGAGGCCGCGCTTGGAGCTCTGCGCATCCCCGCTGCCCTGGGCCAGGGAGCGATTGGCCTGGGCCAGGTTTTCGCTCCAGGGTGCGGCGTACTCGCCAATCAGCACGCCCACCACCATCAGCACCAGCATGGGCTTCATCACCGCCCAGACGATGCGGCCGACGGATACGCCGGCAGCACGCATCACCGTCAGCTCGCTGCTGCTGGCGAGGGTACCGAGACCGATCAGGCTGCCGATCAGCGCCGCCATGGGCAGCATGTCGTAGACACGGCGCGGCAGGGTGAGGAAGACGTACCAGGCGGCAGCCAGCACGTCGTAGTCGCCGCCCACATCGCCCAGTTCGTCGATGAAGGCGAACAGCGCAGCGAGGCTGACGATGATCCCAAGCACCGCGAGGATGCCGAAGAACACGCTGGTGCCGATGTAACGATCCAACCTAACCATGGGCCACCTCACGGGCATCACGACGAGCCGCCCACTTCAGGCGCAGAGGCTCCCAGTACAACAACAACAGGCCGACGGAGAAGAACAGGCCGTGCACCCACCACAGGCCAACCGACATGGGGATACGCCCCTTGTCCAGTTGGCCACGCGCGGCGATCAACAGGGCCAGATACGCCATATAAAGCAAGATCGCCGGCAGCAACTTGAGGAAGCGGCCCTGGCGCGGATTGACCCTGGACAGCGGCACCGCGAGCAGGGTGACGACGAACACCAGCAACGGAATGGAGAGGCGCCACTGCAATTCGGACTGGTAGCGCGGGTCTTTGCTGCCGATCAACTCGGAGGTGGGCACCGCCTCGCGCTCGCCGATCTCGGAGCTGATTTCCGGCTTGGGCAGCAACACACCGTAGGTTTCGTACTGGATGATGCGGTAGTCCGCCTTGCCGGGATTGCCGTCGTAGCGGTAGCCGTTCTTGAGGATCAGATAGCGGCTGCCGTCAGGCTGGATCTCCTGGTGGCCCTTCTCCGCCACCAGCACGCCAATGCCACGGTCCTTGCCGTCCTGCCGCGAAATGCGCTTCTCCGAGATGAACACACTGCCCAGCTCGCCACGGTCGGAGGACAGGGTTTCGGTGTAGGTCACCCGGCCACCACCCTTGAGGGCCTGGAAGCGTCCGGGAACCAGAGTATCCAGCTCGGTCAGGGCGTCCTGCTCATTGAGGATGCGCGCCACCTGGGATACGCCCTGGGGCGCCAGACCGAGGCTCAGCCAGGCCACGAGCAGCGCGACCAGCAGGGCCGGCGCCAGGCTGTAGGCCATCAGGCGCTGCTGGCTCATGCCAGTTGCGCTCAGAACGGTCATTTCGCTTTCGAGGTAGAGCCGGCCATAGGCCAGCAGGAAACCAAGGAACAACCCGAGGGGAAGGATCAGCTGGAGGAAGCCGGGAATCCGGAATCCCATGATCAGGAACAGCACGCCGGGGTCCAGGGCTCCCTGTGCGGCCTGCGCCAGATACTTGATGAAACGGCCGCTCATGATGATCACCAGCAGCACGGCACTGACCGCGCTCAGGGTAACCAGAACCTCGCGGGAGAGATAACGGAAGACAATCAAACCAGACACTCCAGGGTTGTCAGGCTCAGGCGGCTACGCTCAAACTAGCCGCTTTATGGCCAGCCCGCCGTTCTGACGGGCCACTGAAAAAATAGCCGGCATTATCCTGCAATCCCGGCTCTTTGTCTTGGGGACACATGTCATGGAATTCCTTGTCAAAAGCGCCCGTCTGGAAACCCTGAAAACCGCCACGCTGGTCGTCGCCGTTGGCGAAGGACGCAAGCTCGGCGCGACCGCCCAGGCCGTAGACGCTGCAGCTGGCGGTGCCATTACCACCCTGCTCAAGCGCGGCGACCTGGCCGGCAAAGTGGGCCAGACCCTGCTCCTGCACAGCCTCCCCAACCTCAAGGCCGAACGCGTGCTACTGGTGGGCAGCGGCAAGGAGCGCGAGCTCTCTGACCGCCAATTCCGCAAAATGATCGCCGCCGTGAACGGCGTGCTGAAAGGCCTCGGCGGCAGCGACGCCATCCTGGCCCTGTCCGAGCTCGCCGTGAAAGGCCGCGACGCTTATGGCAAGGCCCGCCTGATGGTGGAAACCCTGGCCGACGGCGCCTACGTCTTCGACCGCTTCAAGAGCCAGAAGGCCGATCCCAAGGCTCTGAAGAAAGTCACCCTGCTGGTGGAAAAGGCCGACCAGGCCGACGTCGAGCGCGGCAGCCTGCACGCCCAGGCCATCGCCAACGGCATGGCCTTTACCCGCGACCTCGGCAACCTGCCGCCGAACCTCTGCCACCCGAGCTTCATCGCCGAAGAAGCCAAGGCCATGGCCAAGGCGCACAAGAACCTCAAGGTCGAGGTGCTGGACGAGAAGAAACTCAAGGAACTGGGTGCCGGCGCCTTCCTCGCCGTGGCCCAGGGCAGCGAGCAGCCGCCGCGGATGATCGTGCTCAACTACCAGGGCGGCAAGAAGGACGACAAACCCTTCGCGCTGGTCGGCAAGGGCATCACCTTCGACACCGGCGGCATCAGCATCAAGCCAGCTGCCGGCATGGACGAGATGAAGTACGACATGTGCGGCGCCGCCAGCGTGCTCGGCACCTTCCGTGCCGTGCTGGAACTGCAACTGCCGATCAACCTGGTGGGCCTGCTGGCCTGCGCCGAGAACATGCCCAGCGGCGGCGCCACGCGCCCGGGCGACATCGTCACCACCATGAGCGGCCAGACCGTCGAGATCCTCAACACCGACGCCGAAGGCCGCCTGGTGCTGTGCGACACCCTGACCTACGCCGAACGCTTCAAGCCCCAGGCTGTCATCGACATCGCCACCCTTACCGGCGCGTGCATCGTCGCCCTGGGCAGCAATACCTCGGGCCTGATGGGCAACAATGACGCGCTGGTGAAGCAGATCCTCAAGGCCGGTGAATACGCCGACGACCGCGCCTGGCAGTTGCCGCTGTTCGACGAGTACCAGGAGCAGCTGGACAGTCCCTTCGCCGACATCGCCAACATTGGCGGCCCGAAGGCTGGCACCATCACCGCCGGCTGCTTCCTGTCGCGCTTCGCCAAGAAGTTCCACTGGGCGCACCTGGACATCGCCGGCACCGCCTGGGTCAGCGGCGGCAAGGATAAAGGCGCCACAGGCCGTCCGGTGCCGCTGCTCACCCAGTACCTGCTGGACCGCATCAAGTGAGGATAGAGTTCTACGTACTCTCGTCGGCCAACCCGGCGGACCGCCTGCGCGCGGCCTGCCAGTTGGCCGCGAAGGGCTGGCGGCATGGGCTGCCAGTCCTGTTGCGCTGTACCGATGCCGCCCAGCGCGATGAGCTGAACGAACTGCTCTGGCGCTTCCGGGCCGAAAGCTTCATTCCCCACAGCCTCATCGACGACGACGCCGACGCCCCGGTAGTGCTGGCCCTGGACGAAGCGCCGGCCACCCCGCAGGGTCTGCTGATCAACCTCGCCTCGACCATTTCCCCCCACGTCGACCGTTTCAGCCGAGTCATCGAGATCGTCAACCAGGAACCCGCCCTGCTTGCCGCCTGCCGGGAGAATTTCCGCAGCTACCGGCAGCGGGGCTATGATCCGAAACGAGTCGAACTCTAGCCGCAGCCGTACCATGGATACCCCCAAGCTCCCCCCCAAGCCGGCACACTTGCTGGACGACCTCGAATCCATTCGAGCCTTGCTCGGCGACGAGCCCAATGGCGCCGAGCCTCCCCTGCTCACCGAGACCCTGGATGCCGACGGCATTCCACTCCTGTCCGAGATAGTCGAGCCCGCGCCCGTGTCTCCGGCCGTCATGGTGCCGCCAGCCCAGCCGATGCCCCTGTTCCAGGCGGCCCCGGTTGCTCCGGCCCCCGCCCCGGCTCAGCCAGTCGAGGCGGCGCCGGTGCCCGCGCCCACCCGGCCCATTGCGGATGCCATCCGCCAGCGCATGACGCCGGCCGGCAACCCGGAACTGGCGCGCCTGGACGGCGAACTTCGCGCCGCCGCGCAGGTGATCCTGCAGGATGTGATCGACGATTTCGTGCCGCAGATCGAAGCCGAACTCAAACGCCGCCTCGAAGCCCGCCTGACCCGCCTGCTGCCGCCACGCCGGCAGTGATCCGGCGGGCCCGGTAACCACCGGGCGGCACCGGCAACGCGCGCCAATTCTTTCGAGGGGCCGTTGCCGTTATACTCTCCCGTTTTCCCGTTCAGACGCCTCTAGGGTCCCCGCCGAACCATGGACAAGACCTACCAGCCCCACGCCATCGAAACTTCCTGGTACCAGACCTGGGAGAAGAACAACTACTTCGCCCCGCAAGGTTCCGGCGAGCCCTACACCATCATGATCCCGCCGCCGAACGTGACCGGCAGCCTGCACATGGGTCATGGCTTCAACAACGCCATCATGGATGCCCTGATCCGCTTCCGCCGCATGCAGGGTCGCAACACCCTGTGGCAGCCGGGCACCGACCACGCCGGCATCGCCACCCAGATGGTGGTGGAGCGCCAGCTGTCCGCCCAGGGCGTCAGCCGCCATGACCTCGGCCGCGAAAAATTCCTCGAGAAAGTCTGGGAATGGAAGGAACAGTCCGGCGGCACCATCACCCGCCAGATTCGCCGCCTCGGTTCCTCCGTGGACTGGACGCGCGAACGCTTCACCATGGACGACGGCCTGTCCGACGCGGTGAAGGAAGCCTTCGTACGCCTGCATGAAGATGGCCTGATCTACCGCGGCAAGCGCCTGGTCAACTGGGACACCAAGTTCCACACCGCCATCTCCGACCTCGAAGTGGAAAACCACGACGAGAAAGGCAGCCTGTGGAACCTGCGCTACCCGCTGGCCGACGGCCACAAGACAGCCGACGGCAAGGATTACCTGATCGTCGCCACCACCCGTCCGGAAACCATGCTGGGCGACAGCGCCGTTGCCGTGCACCCGGAGGACGAGCGCTACAAGAACCTGATCGGCACCTTCGTCGAGTTGCCCCTGGTGGGCCGCCGCATCCCGATCATCGCGGACGAATACTGCGACCCCGAGTTCGGCACCGGCTGCGTGAAGATCACCCCGGCCCACGACTTCAACGACTATGAAGTCGGCAAACGCCACGACCTGCCGCTGATCAACATCTTCGACAAGAACGCCGCCGTGCTCGCCACCGCCCAGGTGTTCAACCTCGACGGCAGCGTCAACGACCAGCTCGACGGCAGCCTGCCCGCGCAATACGCCGGCCTGGACCGCTTCGAAGCGCGCAAACAGATCGTCGCCGCCTTCGAACAACTCGGCCTGCTCGAGAAGATCGAAGACCACGCGCTGAAAGTGCCCAAGGGCGACCGCTCCGGCACAGTCATCGAGCCGTGGCTGACCGATCAGTGGTACGTCTCCACCAAGCCGCTGGCCGAACCTGCCATCGCCGCCGTGGAAGACGGCCGCATCCAGTTCGTGCCCAAACAGTACGAGAACATGTACTTCTCCTGGATGCGTGACATCCAGGACTGGTGCATCAGCCGCCAGCTCTGGTGGGGCCATCGCATTCCGGCCTGGTACGACGAAGCCGGCAATGTCTACGTCGGCCGCGACGAAGCCGAAGTGCGCGCCAAGCACAACCTGGGCGACATCGCCCTGCGCCAGGACGAAGACGTGCTGGACACCTGGTTCAGCTCGGGCCTGTGGACCTTCTCCACCCTGGGCTGGCCGGAACAGACCGAGTTCCTCAAGACCTTCCACCCCACCGACGTGCTGGTCACCGGTTTCGACATCATCTTCTTCTGGGTCGCCCGCATGATCATGCTGACCATGCACCTGGTGAAGAACGAGGACGGCACCCCGCAGGTTCCTTTCAAGACCGTCTACGTCCACGGTCTGGTGCGCGATTCCCAGGGCCACAAGATGTCCAAGTCCAAGGGCAACGTCCTGGACCCGCTGGACATCGTCGACGGCATCGACCTGGACACCCTGCTGGAAAAACGCACCAGCGGCATGATGCAGCCCAAGCTCGCCGAGAAGATCGCCAAGCAGACCAAGGCCGAGTTCCCCGAAGGCATCAACAGCTACGGCACCGACGCCTTGCGCTTCACCTTCCTCTCGCTGGCTTCCACCGGCCGTGACGTGAAGTTCGACATGGGCCGCGTCGAGGGCTACCGCAACTTCTGCAACAAGCTGTGGAACGCCGCCAACTTCGTCATCGAGAACACCGATGGCCAGGACACCGGCGTCAACGACGAACCGGTCGAACTGTCCTCGGTCGACCGCTGGATCATCTCCGCGCTGCAGCGCACCGAAGCCGAAGTCACCCGCCATCTGGACGGCTTCCGCTTCGACCTGGCCGCCCAGACCCTCTACGAGTTCGTCTGGGACCAGTACTGCGCCTGGTACCTGGAACTGGTCAAGCCGGTGCTGTGGGACGAGAACGCCCCCATCGAGCGTCAGCGCGGCACTCGCCGTACCCTGATCCGCGTACTGGAAGTGGCCCTGCGCCTGGCGCACCCGTTCATGCCCTTCATCACCGAAGAGATCTGGCAGCGCATCAAGGGCCAGGCCGGCAAGAGCGGCGACACCCTGATGCTGCAGCCGTGGCCGGTTGCCGTGGAAGAGCGCATCGACGCTGCCGCCGAAGGCGACATCGAGTGGGTCAAGGCACTGATGCTCGGCGTGCGGCAGATCCGTGGCGAGATGAACATCTCCATGGCCAAGCGCATCGACATCATCCTCGCCAACGCCAACGACGAAGACCGTCGCCGGCTGGCCGACAACGAGCCGCTGTTGAAGAAACTGGCCAAGCTGGAGACCATTCGCGTCCTGGCTGCTGGCGAAGAAGCGCCGATGTCCGCCACCGCCCTGATGGGTGACATGCAGGTGCTGGTGCCCATGGCCGGCCTGATCGACAAGGACGCGGAACTGGCCCGCCTGGACAAGGAAATCCAACGTCTGGACGGCGAAGTGAAACGTGTTGGCGGCAAGCTGGGCAACGAAGGTTTCGTTGCCAAGGCGCCGGCCGAGGTGATCGACAAGGAGCGCGCCAAGCTGGCCGAAGCCGAACAGGCACTGGCCAACCTGACCGAACAGCGCTCGCGAATCGCCAGCCTGTAACACACGACAAGGCCCGCAATTGCGGGCCTCGTTCTATCCGCTGAAGGACAGTCCATGGAAACCAGCAAGACCAAGACCAGCTTCTACCGACGCCTCTACGTCGCCTGGCTGATCGACAGCGGTACCGCTGTCAGCGTGCCGGCCATCATGGATGCCACCGGAATGCCCCGGCGCACCGCACAGGACACCCTGCTGGCCCTGGGCGAGCTGGATATCGACTGCCATTTCGAGCAGCAGTCCGGCGAGCGCAATAACGCCGGGCACTACGTGATCCGTGACTGGGGTGCCATCGACAAGCACTGGATCGCCGCTAACCTGCAACAGATCAAGGCCGTTCTGAACTACCCCTGACAGACTGCCGCTCCCCGCCAAGGAACCTCCGGGAGTACTGCTTGAACCACGAATTGCTCTTGGTGCTGGCCCTGCTGTTCGCCGCCATCACCCTGTTCGTAATCAACAAGCCACGCATGGACGTGGTCGCCCTGCTGGTCATCGTCGCCCTGCCGCTGACCGGCATTCTCGATATCAGTCATACCCTGGCCGGCTTCAGTGACCCCAGCGTGGTACTGATCGCCGCCCTCTTCGTCATCGGTGACGGCCTCGTCCGCACCGGCATCGCCTATCGCCTCGGCGACTGGCTGGTGGCACGCGCCGGCAGCAGTGAAACACGCCTGCTGGTGCTGTTGATGCTGGCAGCCGCCGGCCTCGGCTCGGTGATGAGTTCCACCGGCGTGGTCGCCATCTTCATTCCCGTCGCCCTCGGCGTCGCCGCACGGCTGAAGATCGCCCCTGCGCGGCTGATGATGCCGCTCGCCTTTGCCGGCCTGATCAGCGGCATGCTCACCCTGGTCGCCACCGCGCCCAACCTTGTGGTGCACAGCGAACTGCGCCGCGCCGGCCTCGACGGCTTCGGCTTCTTCAGCCTGACGCCGGTGGGGCTTGCGGTATTGGCGCTGGGCGTCGTCTACATGCTGCTGACCCGGCACTGGCTCACGCCCCGGGGCAGTGACGAAGCCGCCTCCGTGCCGCGCCTGACCCTGTCCGACCTGGCCACGGCCTACTCGCTCAACGAACGGGAACGGCGCCTCAAGGTGCGTGCCGACTCGCCTCTGGCGCGCCAGGCCCTCAACGAACTGGAACTGCGCAAGCAGTACGGCATCAACGTGATTGCCGTCGAGCGCCAGCGCCGTTTTCGCACCCTCCTGCTGATGGCTACCGGCGATACCCTGCTGGAACCCGGCGACGTACTCCTGGTAGACCTCGCCAGCCCCACCATCGGTCTGCTCGGCGCCTACCAGGAACTGGGCCTGGAACCACTGCCGCTGCCCTCCTCCTACTACAGCCTGCATGCCCACTCGCTGGGGTTGGCCGAAGTGGCGCTGCCGCCGGAGTCGAAGCTGCCGGGCAAGACCATCCAGGAGCTGGGTTTCCGCTCCCGCCACAAACTCAATGTGGTCGGCCTGCGCCGCCATGGAGAGGCGCTGGACGGCGTGCTGGTGGACGAAAAACTGAAAGCCTCCGACATGCTGCTGGTGGCCGGCGAATGGAAGGCCATCCACCAGTTGCAGGGCCAGAGCCGCGACTTCCTCGTGCTGAGCCTGCCCGCCGAAGTGGACGAGGTGGCCCCCACCGCACGCAAGGCGCCCTACGCGCTGCTCAGTCTGGCAGTGATGATCTTCCTGATGGTCAGCGGCCTGGTGCCCAACGTGATGGCCGCCCTGATCGGTTGCCTGCTCATGGGGGCGTTCCGCTGCATCGATCTGGACAGCGCCTACCGCGCCATTCACTGGCCGACCCTGATCCTGATCGTCGGCATGCTGCCCTTCGCCCAGGCCCTGCATCAGACCGGCGGCATCGACCTGGCGGTGAAGGGTCTGGTGGCGTTGCTGGGCAATGCCGGTCCCTACGCCATGCTCGCCTGCCTGTTCATCGTCACCGCGTTGATCGGCCTGTTCATCTCCAATACGGCCACCGCCGTGCTCATGGCCCCGGTGGCCATCGCGACCGCCCAGCAGCTGGGGATGTCGCCCTACCCCTTCGCGATGATCGTCGCCCTGGCAGCCTCGGCGGCTTTCATGACGCCCATCTCATCCCCCGTGAACACGCTGGTGCTGGGTCCTGGGCAATATCGCTTCGGGGACTTCGTGAAGGTGGGTGTGCCCTTCACCATCCTGGTGATGATCGTCAGCGTGTTCCTGGTGCCACTGGTGTTCCCGCTCTGACCCAAGACGCAAGGCAAACGTAGGTTGGGCTGAGGCACGAAGCCCAACACTGCGGAGCTGAGCCTTGATTGTTGGGCCTCGCGGAGCTCGGACCAACCTACAGGCACACCGCAGTGCCCACTGGACGCGTCGGCTGTGGGAAAATGCCGCGTTTCCCCTGCCGACACCGCCAACATGCCGCAACCGCCCAAGCGCCCACGCCCCGCCACCGCCAAGCCGCCCGCCGCCAAAGGCCAGTTGCACCCGCGCAACCGCCACCAGGGCCGCTATGACTTCCCCAAGCTGATCCAGGGCAGTCCGGAACTGGCGCGCTTCGTCATCACCAACCCCTACGGCAAGGAAAGCATCGACTTCGCCGACCCGGAGGCGGTCAAGGTATTCAACAGGGCCCTGCTGCGGCAGTTCTACGGCATTCGCCACTGGGACATCCCCGCCGGCTACCTCTGCCCGCCCATTCCCGGCCGCGCCGACTACCTTCACGGCCTGGCCGACCTGCTGGCCGAAGGCAACGACGGGCAGATTCCCCGTGGCAAGGGCATCCAGGCGCTGGATATCGGTGTCGGCGCCAACTGCATTTACCCGCTGATTGGCCACAGTGAATACGGCTGGCACTTCACCGGCACCGATATCGACGGCACGGCCCTGGGTTCGGCCCGCGCCATCGTCCAGTCCAACCAACTGGAAAGCGCCATCGACCTGCGCCAGCAGGCCCAGCCGAAGAACATCTTCAAGGGCCTGATCGCACCGGGCGAGCGCTTCGATCTGACCCTGTGCAACCCGCCCTTCCACAGCTCGCTGGACGAAGCCACCCGTGGCAGCCAGCGCAAGTGGAAGAACCTCGGCAAGCTCGACCCCAAGCGCAAGCTGCCGGTGCTGAACTTCGGCGGCCAGGGCGCTGAACTCTGGTGCGAGGGCGGCGAAGCCGGCTTCCTGCAACGGATGGTCGATGAGAGCGTGCAGTTCAAGGAACAGGTGCTGTGGTTCAGCAGCCTGGTGTCCAAAGGCGGCAACCTGCCCGGCATGGAAGCCCGCCTGCGGCGTAGCGACGCCGTGGAAATCCGCGTACTGGAAATGGCCCAGGGCCAGAAGCAAAGCCGCTTCGTCGCCTGGACCTTCCTCGATGCTGCACAGCGCGAGGCATGGCGCAAGGAACGCTGGGCCTGATCGCCCTCACCCCAACCCTCTCCCGCAAGCGGGAGGGGGGGCTGTCCGTGCCAGCTGAACCGTCTTGCCCATCCTATGGGGGCGATTTCAATCGCCAAGCAGACCGCAGGTCTGCCCTGGGTAGATCGAGCCGCTTCCAGTTGCCCTCTCCCGCAAGCGGGAGAGGGGGCTGTCCGTGTCAGCTGAACCGTCTTGTCCATCCTATGAGGGCGATTTCAATCGCCAAGCAGACCGCAGGTCTGCCCTGGGTAGATCGAGCCGCTTCCAGATGCCCTCACCCCAACCCTCTCCCGCAAGCGGGAGAGGGGGCTATCCGTGCCAGCTGAACCGTCTTGCCCATCCTGTGGGGGCGATTTCAATCGCTAAGCAGACCGTAGGTCTGCCCTGCCTCAATTACCCGACCGCGAAGCAGGCATCCAGCCGGCTGTAGCCCATGCCCACTCCCTTGTGCACTTTGAGCTGCACCGGGATGCGCTCTTTCAGGGCTTCCACGTGGCTGATCACGCCGATCATCTTGCCGCTGGCGTTCAGTGCATCCAGGGCATCGAGTGCGACTTCCAGGGTTTCACCGTCGAGGGTGCCGAAGCCTTCATCGAGGAACAGCGAGTCGATGCTGGTCTTGTGACTGACCAGGTCGGACAGCGCCAGTGCCAGCGCCAGGCTGACCAGGAAGCTCTCGCCACCGGACAGGGTCTTGCAGTCGCGGACGACGTCGGCCTGCCAGGTGTCCATTACTTCCAGTTCCAGCTCGCCGCTCTGGCGCCGCGCCAGTTGGTAGCGGCCGTGGAGACGTTGCAATTGCAGGTTGGCGAGGTGCACCAGGTGATCCAGGGTCAGGCCCTGGGCGAACTTGCGGTACTTGGCGCCGTCGGCCGAGCCGACCAGGCCATTGAAGCGTTGCCAGAGGTCGTACTCGGTTTCCTGCCGGGCGATCTCGGCGAACAGTGCCTGCTGGCTCTGCCGGCGCTGCTCGTCGCCGGAAAGCTGGGCACGGATTTCTCCCTGGCGCTGGCTCAACCCACGCATCCGTTCGGTCAGAGACTGCCATTCCGCCTCCAGCCGTTCGCGGTCCAGCTCGCTCTGGGGCGTTGCCTGCAGGCGCTCTACCAGGGCCTGGGCATCGGCCAGCAAGGCGTTGGCATCCCCCAGTTCTCGGTTCAGACGCTGATGCAACGCCAGCAGGGCGTCGCGCTCGGTATCGTCCAGCAATGCGGCCAGGAAGGCCGCCTCGTCGGCAAAGGGGCTGGATGCCAGGCCCTGGCGCCAGGCATCCAGTTGCAGGTGCAACTGATGCCGGGCTTCCTGGACCCGCTGGTCCTGGCTGCGCTCGGTGCCCTTGAGTTGGTTGAGCCGCTGTTGCGCCGCCTCCAGTTCGGTTTCCACAGCGGCAAGCGCCGCTTGGGGATCGTTCACCGGCGCCAGGGGCGCCTGCCCGGTGTGACCGGACGCCTGCCAGCGCCCCTGCCACAGGCGGGCCTGTTCGCGAGCTGTCTCCAGTGCGTGCTGCTGGTCACGCAGCTGGCCGTCCAGTTGCTGGCTGGCCGCCTGGTCCTGTTGCCATTGCAGCCATTCAGCCTCGCGCTCGGCCAGCCAGGCATCCCCTGACTCCGGCAGGCTGTAGCCCAGGGGCGCGAGACCAGCGGTCAACTGATCGCGAGCCTCGCGCTGCTGGGCGTCCAGCTGTTCCAGACGCTGGAGGGTGGCCTGCTCCTGCTGACGCAGGCCCTGTTGATCCTTTTCCAGCAACGCAAGCTGGCTGGTGCAGTCATGCAGTGCCTTGTCGCGCTGCAGGCGCAGATCACGCGCCGACGTCAGGTCGGACTTGAGCGCGTCCAGTTGAGACAGGCGGTCCTGCAGCGCCTGCAGCCGCTCGGCGTGGCCCAGTAGCTCGGCCTGCAAGGCGGCCAGATCGGGTAATTGCAGCTCCAGCGCCTGGCACAGCTCGCGCCAACGCTCCACGAACTCGCGCTGTTCCGCCTCGCCGCCTTGCAGCGTCTCGTTGAGCTGCGCGACCTGTGCGTCCAGCGTGGCCAGGCGGCTGCTCAGGGTTTCGCCCTGCTGGCGAACCTCGTCCTGGGCGGCCTTGCGGTCCTGCAGGCCCTGCTGGGTGGCCGACAGGTTGAGCGCCTGGTATTCGGCGATGGCCGGGTGTTCGTGGGAGCCGCACAGCGGACAGGCTTCGCCGGGCTGCAGGGCCGCGCGATAGGCCTCCAGCTGCTGGATGCGCTGTTCCTGTTCGAGGAGTTTTTCCTTGTCGGCGATCTGCTGCTTGAGCTCGGCGAAGCGACGCCGCAAGCCTTCGCGCTGTTCGCTCAAGGCCTTCTGCTCATCCTGCAGGGGCAGCAACTGCTCGTGGGCCCGCGACTGCCGCTCGGCCAATTGCCGGCGCTGCTGGGAGAGCTGCTCCAGGCGCTCAAGCTGACGGCCACGCTCAAGCAATTGCTGCCACTGGCTGCGCAGGGCGGCATCGTCCTGCCCGCCCACCAGGGCATCGAGTCGGCCCTGTGCTTCAGCCTCCGCCTGCTGGGCCTGTCCTTGTTCGGTCCGGGCGCTTTCCAAAGTGGTACGGGCCAGATCGAGGCGAGCCGACAGTTCACTGGCCTGGCGCGTCAGTCCGACCTGGACACCACGCTGTTCGGCCAGCTCAGCCTCGCGTCGGGCCAAGGCGCCGAATTCGGCCTTCCAGGCCCCCAGGTGCTCGCCCAGCCGTGCCCGCTGGGGTAGTTCGGCCAGACGCTTCTCCAGGGCTTCTCGCTCGACCTGGAGGCTTCCAAGGGCATTTTGCCGGGCCTGCACCCACTGACCGCCCAGCTGCGCACCCTGCCAGAGCTGGTCGAGGATGCGCTCGGCCAGGCCCTGCAGGTCGTGGCGGGTGACCCGCAGCTCGCTTTCATCCTGGTTCAACTGCTGCTGGGCCCGCTGCCAGTCGCGGTGCAGCGGCAACAGCTTGGTGGCCGGCTCGCTGGCGGCGAGACGCGTCAACTGAGGCTGCGCCTGTTCCAGCGCGGCGCGGGCAACGACGCCCTGCTGCTCGGCGGTCTGCTGGCGGGCCAGCGCCTTGTCCAGCTCGTCGCGCCACTGGCGCTGGCGCTGCAGGTCAGCCTGGCGAACCTGCAACTGCTGCTCTTCGCCCGCGAGGGTTTCGGACTCCTGCTGCAGAGCCGCACGAGCCTCTTCGTTGAGCAGTTCAACGCCTTCGGCACGGGCGCGCAGTTGATCCAGCCCGGCCTTCACTTCACGGGTCCGCTCGAACACGCGCTGGGAAATGCGCCCGTAGATTTCGGTGCCGGTCAGCTCTTCGAGCAATTCCGCGCGCTGATTGGCGCTGGCTTCGAGGAAGGCGGCAAAACCGCCCTGGGCCAGCAACATCGATTTGGTGAAGCGCTCGAAATCAAGACCGGTCAGGCTTTCAGTCAGCTTGAGCTTGTCGTTGATCTTGTCGGTGAGGATTTCCCCATCCTGCACCCGCGCCAGCTCCACCCTGGGCGGCTGCAGGCCGCCATCGGCCTTGTCGCGGGCGCGGCGCTGGCTCCAGAAGGCGCGATAGCCCACACCCTTAACTTCGAACTCCACCTCGGCCAGACAGTCGGCGGTGTGACGGGTCATCAGCTCGTTGATGCTGGCCGAGACAGTGCCCATGCGCGGTGTGCGGTGGTAAAGCGCCAGGCAGATGGCATCCAGCAGGGTGGTCTTGCCGGCGCCGGTGGGGCCGGTGATGGCAAACAGACCGTTGCCGGCAAAGGGCTCGCCGGTGAAATCGATTTTCCATTCACCCTTCAGCGAATTGAGGTTCTTCAGGCGCAGGCTGAGGATTTTCATGCCTGTTCCTCCCGCAGCCCGGCCAGCACTTCACGGTGCAGCCCCAGCAGGTTGCCGCGCAGGGCGTCGTCCAGCTCCTCGCTCTCCAGGCGCTTGTCGAAGACCTCCTCCGGGTTCAGTTCATCGAGGGTCTCCCGTCCCTCGCGCACCAGGCCCGGCTGGGCATTGCCGCGCTCGCGGCGGATGCGCAGCACTTCCACCGGCAGGCCTTCGCAAAGGGACGCCAGGCGCGCCTGCAAGTCGCTGAGGTAATCGTCGGCACTGACCATCACTTCCAGCCACACCGGGTGCTCCGGCGTCCCCTCGCGGGCCACCTCGGCCAGTTGCGCGGGCAGGTCCGCCAGGGCGCCGCGCAGGGAGTGCAGGGCCTGGAAACGCGGCACCGGCAGCGCTTCCACCTTGTGCAGGCCGATGCTGTCCAGTTCCACCAGCAACACTTCCTTCTGCTGCCGCGCTTCGTCGAACGACAGCGGAATGGGCGAGCCGCTGTAGCGGATGTGTTCCAGGCCACCAACCTTCTGCGGCCTGTGGATATGTCCGAGGGCGATGTAGTCCGCCGCCGGGAACGCACTGGTGGGGAATGCCTCCAGCGCACCGACGTAAATCTCCCGCACCGACTCGCTGGCGCTGGCGCCCACGGTGGTCAGATGGCCGGTGGCGACGATGGGCAGGCCTCCGCCCAGCTCGACGCGACGCTGCTCGGCCAGGGCGAAGAGCTGCTGGTAGTGATCCTGGATGGCCTGCTGCAGGGACAGCTGCTTGTCCGCTGCACTCTGCCCGGCCTGGCTTTGCAGCACGTCGCGCGGGCGGATGAAGGGAATGGCGCAGAGGATCGCACCCGGCACACCGGAACGGCGTTTCAGCACCAGCACCTGTTCGTCGAGCTCGGTGCCCACTGCCGGCACCACGCGGGTATCCAGTTGCGCCAGCAGGGTACGGCTTTCGTCGAGCATGGCCACCGAGTCATGGTTGCCGCCGAGCACCACCAGGCTGGCGCCGGCATCGCGCAGTTCGACGATGAACTGGTTGTACTGCTCGCGGGCGTAGCTGGGCGGCGCGCCGGTATCGAAGATGTCTCCGGCGATCAGCACCGCGTCCACCTGGCGCTCGCGCACCTGTTCGATCAGCCAGCGGCAGAAGGCCTGGTGCTCGGCCTGGCGGGTCTTGCCCATGAAGTGCTGGCCCAGGTGCCAGTCGGAGGTGTGGAGGATGCGCATCGTGGATCACTGTGGCGGAACGGAAATGCCGGCAACCCTGTCATTTCCTTGGCAGCCTGGCAACCGCCGAGCCGCTATCCTTCCCAGCATTCGCTGCAGACAAGGACCGACATGCAACGCATCTTCCGTGACCTCAAGATCATGATCCTGGCCAACCTCTGGTTGATCCCGGTGATGGCGGCGCTGGTGGGCGCCCTCTTCTACTTCGTCGCCCCGCCGCCGCCCATGCACGTGCGGCTGGCCACCGGCGGTCCGTCGGGCGGTTACAACGCCTTTGGCGAGAAGCTCAAGGAAGAGCTGGCCAAGCAAGGGTTCGAGCTGGAACTGGTGCGCAGCAGCGGCTCGCTGGACAACCTGGCCAAGCTACAGAGCGGCGAGGTGGAGATGGCCCTGGTGCAGAGCGGCCAGGAACTCACCCTCAGCACGAAGGAGCGCGAACAGCTGCACGGCCTCGGCGTGATGTACCAGGAGCCGCTTTGGCTGTTCAAACGCAAGGAGCTGGAAATCGACAGCATGGCCGACCTGCTGCAACTGCGTGTTGCCATCGGCGCCGCGAACAGCGGCACCCGTTCGGTCAGCGACGCGGTCCTCGCCGCCAACCAGATCAGTCCTGAGCGCTACCCGCAGCAGTGGCAGACCATCAGCGGCAGCCCGGCGGCCAACGCCCTGCTGACTGGCGAACTGGACGCCGGCTTCTTCCTCGGCCCGGCGGAAAGCACCGTAGTGCAGCGCCTGGCGGCCAGCCCCGAGTTGGACCTGGTAAGCCTGCGCCGCAGCGCTGCCTACCGTGCGCGCCTGCCCTACCTGACCAAGCTGGAGGTGGGCGAAGGTGTGCTGAACCTTGCCAGCAACAGTCCCTCGCGAGACATGCGCACCCTGGCGCCGGTGGCCACCCTGGTGGTGAACGACGAATTCCATCCTTCGCTTACCCCGCTGATCCTCGAAGCGGCGCGCGAGGTGATGAAGAACGGCACCCTGCTCGATCCACCTGGCGCTTACCCCAGCCCCAAACCGCAGACGCTCTCCAGCCTGAGCGAAGCCAATTACTACTACGACAAGGGCCTACCGATCCTGCAGCGCTACCTGCCCTTCCGCATCGCCTCCCTGGCCGACCGCTACATCATCCTGCTGATCCCGCTGATCGTGATCATGATCCCCCTGTCCAAGGCCATCGGCCCCATCTACCGCTGGCGCATCCGCGCGCGCATCTACCGCTGGTACAAGTACCTGCGCGAGATCGACCGCAAGCTGGACGCCAGCACGCCGCCGGAACAGCTCGCCGCCCAGATCGACGAACTGGAGACACTGGAGCGACGCCTGGCCAAGGTGGAAGTGCCGCTGTCCTACTCCAACGAGTTGTACGACCTGCATGTGCACCTGCGCTATGTGATCGAACGGCTGCAAGCGGTGCAGAGACGGCAGGCAGCGGAAGAACAGGTCGGGTAAACTGGCGAACTTTTTCCACCCGGCGTGTCCTCGCGCCGGATGTGCCCCTGAGAGCGAAGATCCATGCCCATCCGCCACTGCATCGTTCACTTCATCGACAAGAAGCCCGACGGCAGCGCCGCCGTGCTGCATGCCCGGGACAGCGCATTGGCCGAGTCCCAGGCCATGGAAAACCTCCTGGCCGACCTCAATGAGAGCTACAACGCCAAGCAGGGCAAGGCCTGGGGATTCTTCCACGATGAGTCCGGCGCCTACCCCTTCAGCGGCTGGCTGAAGGAATACCAGGACGGCGCCCGCGACTTCACCGCCTTCAGCCGCCAAGCCGTGGAGCACCTGCAGAAGCTGATGGAGGAATCCAACCTCTCCACCGGCGGCCACGTGCTCTTCGCCCACTACCAGCAAGGCATGACCGACTACCTGGCCATCGCCCTGCTCCACCACAGCGAAGGCGTGGCGGTGACCGACTCCCTGGAAGTGACGCCGGCCAAGCACCTGGACCTGGGCCAGCTGCACCTGGCGGCCCGCATCAACATGTCCGAGTGGCAGAACAACCAGCAGTCGAAGCAGTACATCTCGTTCATCAAGGGCAAGAACGGCAAAAAGGTCTCGGACTACTTCCGCGACTTCATCGGCTGCCAGGAAGGCGTCGACCCGCCGAGCGAGACCCGCACGCTGCTCAAGGCCTTCAGCGACTTCGTGGAAAGCGAGGACCTGGCCGAGGAGCAGGCCCGCGAAAAGACCAAGACCCTGGTGGACTACGCCACCACCCAGGCCAAGATGGGCGAGCCGATCACCCTCGACGAGCTGTCCGGCCTGATCGACGAAGACCGCCCGCGCGCCTTCTACGAGCACATCCGCAACAAGGACTACGGCCTGTCCCCGGAGATTCCGCCGGACAAGCGCACCCTCAGCCAGTTCCAGCGCTTCACCGGCCGCGCCGAAGGCCTGTCGATCAGCTTCGAAGCGCACCTGCTGGGCTCGAAGATCGAATACGACGAGGGCCGCGACATGCTGATCATTCGTCAGCTGCCGACCCAGCTGAAGGATCAGTTGAAGCGGCGCAAAGACTGATAACGACGAAGCCCGGCACATGCCGGGCTTCGTTTTTGGGTGCTCACAAACCGGGACTACGTCATCCGTAGGGTGGGCTTCAGCCCACCTGGGTGAAAGCCCTGTAGGGGCGAATTCATTCGCCAAGGGTTGCGAAGCGACCCCCTGGTCGCTCGGAGGGCAGACCTGCGGTCTGCATGGCGAATGAATTCGCCCCTACAGAAAATCGCCCCAGTTCAACGGGCCTCTATGCGGAACCCCAACCTTGGGAAGTGCACATGCACCAGGCCTGCGCGTTCATCCTCGCGGCGCAGGATGATTTCCTCGCGGCCGGCGAACAGCAGCTCACCCTCCACCGGATCAACCCCATAGTCGGTGGCTGCCACCAGCACGTTCTGGCCGCGGGTGAAGCCATTGGGGTCGACGAAATCTTCGGCGGGCAATGCAGCCGGAGTGGCGCTGCGGGCGATTTCAATCGCTTCTGCGGCAGACAACGGACTGCATGCGCCCTCGCCGAACCCCAGCACGCGGCCGTACCAGGCCGCCACCTCCGGATAGTCGTCCACCAGCGGCGCGGTAACCGGCGTGGCTTTGAGGAACCACAGGCAGTGGGCCAGGGAGAAATCGGCCACCGAAGGTTCACCAAAGAGGAAGTCGCCTTCGCTGCGCTCCAGTTGTTGCTGCAGTCGCCCCATCAGTACCGGCCAATTGCTGCGAGCCTGCTCCGCCGGCAGGCGAGCAGTGCTGCCGCCGGAGAACAGTCTGGCGCGGTCAGCGAGGAAAGCCTGCTGCACCGCTGGCGGCAGTTGGCCTATGCGCACGGCCATGGATTCGGGCTGGAACACCAGGGTCACGGAATGCTGGAAGATCACCGAGTCCACCCACAGGGCGAAGCTGGCGACATTGAACTCCTGGCCCTCCGGGAACAGCGCGGGGCCGGCTTTTTCCTGCTCCAGTCGACGGGCGATCAGTGCGGTGTCGCAGTAGATGTCGGCGCCCACCTGCAGCACCGGGGTCTTGCGATAGCCGCCGGTCAGCGCCATCAGATCGGGCTTGGGCATGATCCGTGGGATCTCCACCGAGCGCCACGACAGCTGCTTGTAACCGAGCATCAGCCGCGCCTTCTTGGCGAAGGGCGAGGGCTCGTAGTGATGCAGGATGAGTTCGGACATGGCAGGGCTCCGCTGCGATTGTGATAAGGCCGGAGCTTATCCGGCCACTTCTTCGAGGCCTATCCTTTCCGTGCGCGTCCAGCCCTCTATCAGCGACTCTTTGACCGCCTTCTTCATGCGCTTGATGGCGATCTCGCGGCGCAAGGCCTCACTCTTGTCGGCACAGGCTTCGACGAACACCAGGGCGCTAGCCGGGCTGGAATGGAAGAATCGCGCGCCCTTGCCGCTCTGGTGCTGGGCAAAACGCCGCTGCGGGTCGTCGCTGATGCCGCAGTAGAGGGCACCGTTCTCGGCACGCACCAGGTACACGTACCAGGGCTTGGCGGCAGGGGCGGATTCGGTTTGCTCGGGCATTGCGGGGTCCTGATTGAAGGCCGCCGCATTAGGCATTGCCTCACCTCGTCAAGACAAGTCCTTCAACGCCCCGGCACGGTACGCCGCCAGGCCGCGCGCGGCCTGCTTGCGAATGGCGTTCTGCACGGCCGGCAACCAACCCAGCAGCAGGCCCTTGGCACCCAGGGCCTGGCGAGCCCAGCGCCAGAGGTCGAAGCTGTCGTGGTGCTCGATGATCTGACCGTCGGAGAAGAGGAAGCGCGCCTGGATACGGTTCTCCACCATGCGCCCGGTCTGGCTGAACAGGTAGGTGGCGACCCAGTTGGCGCGGCCGCTGAGGTCGTCGGCTTCGACGCTATCGAAGGTCAGGCTGAACTGCTGGGCGCGGCTGGCGAGCATGCGCCACATGTCGGCGGCTTCCTGGCCGTTGAGATCGGAGAACACCGGGTCGCTGAAGTGCACGTCCGCGCTGTAGCAAGCGGCCATGGTTTCGGCGTCGAGGCGCTGGAAAGCCTGATAGAAGCGGGTGATGAGCTCAGCGTTGGGGTGAGCCATGGGCAACTCCGGCAAGGACTGTATGGCTAGCAGTATTGACCCGAATGGTTCAGGTGGCGATTGGCGACATCGCCAACTTTGTGTCAATAATCGCCAATCCGGTTGCCGAGTCCGCACATGATCCGCATCGCCCTTTTCGTCTGCCCACAGACTGTCTGCTCCAGCCTGGCCACGGCCGACGATGCATTCCGCCTGGCCAACCAACTGGCTGGCGAGCCACTGTTCCAGGTCCAGCGCTTCAGTTGCGACGGTCGGCCTGTGGATATCGGCATGGCCGAGGTGCGTGTGGATGGCGACCTGGCACTGGCGGAGGCTGCCGACCTTGTCGTGCTGACCGCTACCGGCCCAGCAGTGGACAAGACCCTGGCCGCCAATCAGTCGCTACTGCCCTGGCTCGCCGCACGACCGGATTCGCAGCAACTCGCCAGCCTGTGCAGCAGCGCTTTCCTGCTGGCCGCCTCCGGCCGGCTCGATGGTCGCCGCGCCACTACCCACTGGGCGCTGGCGCCGGCCTTTCGCAAACGTTATCCACAGGTGTGGCTGGAGCCGGACGCCCTGCTGACCGAAGACGGCAACCTCTTCTGTTCGGGCGGCGCCCAGGCGGGACTGGATCTGTGCCTGTACCTGATCGGCTGGCACGGCGGCGACTGGCTCGCCCAACGGGTGGCCGGCGCCATGGTGTTCGAGATGCAGCGCGGGCGCCAATCGCGCTTCGCCCCCTTGCTGCCCAGTACTGGCAGCGATGATCCACAGATCGGTCCCTTGCTGGTCTGGCTGCAACGCAACCTGGCCGAGCCACTGGATCTGGAAGCCCTGGCGGCCCAGGCGCACTGTTCGAGCCGAACCCTGTTGCGACGCTTCAAGGTGGCGACCGGCCTGACCCCGAACGCCTACCTGCAACGCCTGCGCATCAGCGCCGCGCAAACCGCCCTGCGCAATCCGGCACGCTCTCTGGAACAGGTGGCGGCCCAGGTGGGCTATGCCGACCGGGCGACCTTCGCCAAATTGTTCAAGCAGCTGTGCGGGGAGACGCCGGGGGCGTTCAGGCGCAGGCTGCGCGGGGGTTGCTGAAGAATTTCCCGTAGGAGCGAGCTCTGCTCGCGAAGGGGGTTCGCAATCGCGAGCAGAGCTCGCGCCTACAAGGTCGGCGTCTGAGCGTCAGACCGACTCCACCTTCAGATTCGTAGGGTGGGCCGGGCGGCGTTCCGCTTCAGCCCACCAGCACGGCTCGGCTGGCGGACCTGCGGCCCGCTTGGCGAATGAATTCGCCCCCACAGGGAAATGTCGAGCCAGGATTGCCCTAGACCGACTCTTCCTTCAGCTCTTTGAGGTGCTTGTAGACCGTGGCGCGGCCCATGTTGAGGACGTTGGCGACGTAGTTGGCCGCGCTCTTGCCCTTGAAGGCGCCTTCGGCGTGCAGCGCCAGGACCAGTTCGCGCTTGTGCTCGCGGGTCAGCAGGTTGAGGCCGAGCTGGCGCTGGCGCAGCCAGTTGTGCAGGAAGGTGTTGATGCGCTCCTGCCAGTCGTCGCGGAACAGGGCATCGGGCTGGGGAATGAGCTTGCTGGAGGAAAGGAACAGGTCGAGGGCTGCCTTGGCCGCCTCGAACATGGAGATGTTCAGGTTGATGCAGAGCACGGCAACGGGCGCGCCATGGGCGTCGCGCAGCACGGTGCTCACGGAGCGGATCTTCTGGCCGTCCCAGTTGAGCTTCTCGTAGGGGCCGATGTTCCGCTCGCCGTCTTCGCCGAGCATGTCTTCCAGGGCGGCATCGTCGCCGACGCAGCGCTTGGAGATGTTGTTGGCGATGTAATCGATCTTCTGCGTGCGCAGGTCGTGCAGCACCACCTCGGCATGCGGGAAGAACAGCGTGGCGATGGCGTCGGCGACGGCCCGGTAGTTGTCCAGGGCGAGGTCTTGGCGGGGGATCATGGAGCGGCTCCTGGAGCGGGAAGATCGGCGCCGGGCGCGGGGCCCGGCGCAGCGAGTGTGGCGTAAAGCGCCTGCGTCGTCACCCCAGCCGCGCAGGGGACAACATCGCCTCGGTCAGACCGAAGCGCGCCAGGTGCTCAGGCAGCGACTGACGCAGGATCAGGCAGGCGCTGGCCTCGCCCATGGCCGCCGACGTCTGGATGCCGTAGCCGCCCTGCCCCGCCACCCAATAGAAACCCTGGCTGCTCGGATCGTAGCCGGACACGAGGTCACCATCGGGGAAGAACGAGCGCAGGCCGGCCCAGACTCGCGTGGGGCGGCGGATGCTCATGGTGGTGTGCTCCTCGATCTGGTAGATGCCGAGGGCGATGTCCAGTTCTTCCGGCTGCACGTCGTGGGCTTCCACCGGGTCGGCGTTGGCCGGCGAACCCAGCAGCACGCCGGCATCCGGCTTGAAGTAGAAGGACTCGTCCAGGCTCACCAGTGCCGGCCACTTGTGCGCATCCATGCCTTCGGGCGGCGAGAAAATGAAGGCGGCACGGCGCTTGGGTTGCAGGCCCAGGGGCTGGACGCCGGCCAGTTGTGCGAACTGGTCGCACCAGGCGCCGGCGGCGTTGATGAGCGTCGGCGCCTGGAAAGTGCCCTGGGCGGTTTCCACCACCCACTGTTCACCCTCGCGACGGGCAGCGGTCACTTCACAGCCAAGGCGCACCTCGCCGCCATTGCGACGGATACCGCGCAGGTAACCCTGGTGCAGCGCATCGGTATCGATATCGGCGGCGCTGGGGTCGAGCATGGCGCCCTGCACCAGGTCGCGGCGCAGTACCGGAACCAACGCGCAGGCCTGATCCGGGGTGAGCATCTGCATGTCGGGCACGTTTTCCAGCGCGCTGTCGAACTGGCGTTTGAGTTCTTCGGCGTCGCCGGTGAAGTCCACCACCATCTCGCCACGCGGGGTAAGCAGCGGGTGTTCGCTGAAACCTTCCGGTGGCGCATCGAAGAATGCCCGGCTGGCGGCGGTCAGGGCACGCACCTGCGGCGTGCCGTAGGCGACGGTATAGAGAGCGGCGGAGCGACCGGTGGAGTGGTAGCCGGCGTGCTCTTCGCGTTCCAGCACCAGCACGCGACCATGACGGGACAGCCAGAAGCCGGTGGAAGCGCCGCCGATTCCGGCACCGATGATGATGAAGTCAGCCTGGTTCATGGTGTCTGCCTCACTGTCCTTGGCGCTGAAGATGATAGAGGGCATTGGCCAGGGCCATGTCTTCGAGGCCCAGGCCGATGGAGCGGAAGAACACCGAGCGGCTGTAGTCCGGACGCGCGGCCTTGCCGCTCAGCAATTCCGGCAGGTCGCCACGGATGGCCTCGCGGTTCCAGCCGTGGTGCTCGGCGGCCAACAGCATCTCGCCCGCGGAGCCTGGGGTAGTGGCGCGGTAGTCGCAGTAGACATCCATTTCACCCAAGGCTTGCGGTGGCACCTCGTGGGCACGCGGGGCATTGGTGCTGATGGAGGTGACCAGGGCGGGCTTGCCCAGGCTGCGCGGGTCCAGCACGGGACCGGCGGAAGAGGTGCAGAGCATCACCACGTCGGCCTCGGCCACAGCGTCTTCCAGGCTGGCGCTGATTTCCACGCGCGGGTCCTGGGCGCGCAGTTGCGCCTGGACTTCCGCATCCGCTGCCAGGGCTGGCGAATAGGCGGAGATGCGCTGCCAGTCGCGAAGGCCTTTCACGTAATGCAGGTGGGCACGGGCCACCGGGCCGCTGCCGATCACCGCCAAGCGGCTCGCCCGCGCAGGCGCCAGGGCCTCCACCGCCACCGCCGTAGTCGCGGCGGTGCGCGCGGTGGTCAGCTCGCCGGCATCGCAGAGCAACAGCGGCTGGCCGCTATCCATGGACATCAGCAGAGTCCAGGCGGTCACCAGGGCGCCGTCGGGCTTCTTGATGTAGGGCGAGGTCTTGACCCCATAGACCCCGTCCTTGGCCAGCACGCCCAGGTAATTGATGAAATCGCCGGCTGCATTGGGGAATTCCACCAGTTGCTGGGCCGGCTGCACGGCTTCACCGGCGGCCAGGTCGAGGAACATCTGGCGCATGGCCTGGTGCACGTCGACCTGCTGGAGCAGGCGGCGGGCTTCGGCTTGCGCGAGAACGAGGGGCGAAGTGCTGGACATGGGGACGCTCCCGGGGCTGGATATAAACATTTTGTCCATCTTGGACTTTAAAGTTTATACCAGCAAGGGGACAACCGACCGGATGTACGAGTTTGGCGCCTGGGTATAAGGCGCACGTCCTGCGGGATCGATTTCAGGCCGTAGGATGGGTGGAGCGGAGCGATACCCATGCGGACGGGGTTGATGGGTATCGCAAGCTCGCGGAACGCCGCCCGACCCATCCTACAAATTTCATCCTGCCAATTGGGTGTTTTGATCGTCACGGGAAGAGCTGATTGCTCATGACCATGCCCCAAAGGAAGTGGTTTACCAGCCCACACCGAAGCCCACGGTGTAACGGGTTTCGTCGACATCGCCCTCGGCGCCGCTGACCTGGTCCTTCTCCGCCTTGACGTTGAGCGATGCCCAGTCGGTGACCTTGTAGCGCAGGCCCATTTCGGCATCCAGGGCATAGTCGGCGGTGTTGTCCAGCGGGCGGCCGATCTCGCCAGTAGTGAAGAACTCTACGGTCTTGCCCACCAGGTAACGGTTGTAGTCCCACTTGGTACTGAGGGAATAGAAGTTCTCTTTCTCGCCGTTGGAGAAGTCGTAGTCGGTCCGGTTGACCAGGCCGGCGAGGGAGAAGGCGCCCAGTTCGTCATCCCAGAACTGGTAACCGGGGCCGGTACCCAGGGTGCGCTGGCGCTCGAGGTCTTCGATCTTGTCGCGCTTGTACTCGCCCCGGCCCTGCCAGAAGAACTTGTCGGTGATGAAGCGATCGAGCGCGTACTCGGCTTCCCAGTTGTCCGTGGTCTTCACCTCGTCGGTGAATTCCCGGTTGTACTCACCGTTGGCGTTGTGCCGCCAGCGACCGTGACGGGCCTTGGTATTGAAGTCGACGTCGTAGTCGTCGGTGTCCTTTTCAGCACGCTTGTAGTCCAGCGACAGGTCGACGTTGCCAGTCCAGGTCAGGTCCTCGACCAGGGGCTTGGGCTTCATGATCTGTTCGATGCTGGCCAGTTCCACTTCCTTCGGCGCCTCGCCGTTGGCCAGGATGACCTTGCCATCGTCGGCGCGATGCAGCGACTTGGCGCGCTCGCCGTCGAAGTCGCCCTGCTTGATCAGCAGTTCGCGGTCACTTTCCAGGGTGGCGATCTTCTTCCAGTCCAGCGGAATGGTTCCGCCATAGTCGGTCTCCAGCACCAGCTTGCCACCATCGAAAACGCGAATAGTGCCGGTGAGCCGGTCGCCATTCTTCAACCAGACGGTGTCAGCGAAAGTGGCGGAGGAAGCGGCGGCGAGCGCCATGCACAGCAGGGATCGGGACAGCATAAAACGGCTTCTTTGCTCGGGTTCTCGAAAAAAAGCCGGGCATTATCCTTATGACCGACAGCAGAGCAAGGACTGACCGGCCTGCGTCCGCTGAGTTCCGAAAAATCGATGGGCGTGACCTGGCGTATCGCTACCAGCCGACGCCGACGCCGATGAGGTAATGCCTGTCCGAATCGCTCTGGCCCATGCCCCGAATCTGGTCCAGCTCATAGAGCAGCGAGAGCCGCGCCCAGTCGTTGAGGCGGTAGCGCAGGCCGAATTCACTGTCGAGTACGTAGTCGATCTCTTCGATCCGCGGCACCTGCAACTGAGCCTTGGAATAGAGCTCGAAGCGCGTGCCCCAGATCAGCCGTTTGAAGTCCCACTCGAAGGAATAGGCGTTGAAGTCGACGTTTCCGGCGTCACTGTCCAGCTGGAAGCGGGTGAGCTGGGCGATCAGGTCGAAGCGGCCCAATTCGTTGTCCCAGAAGCGATAACCCGGACCGACGCCATAGGAACGCTGGCGCTCGAAGAACTGGAACTGGTCGTTCTCCTGGTCGTAGCTGCCGCGAACGAACCAGTGCTCGGTGAGGAAGCGGTCGAGGTCGTACTCCAGCTCCCAGTTGTCCTCGGTGCGCTCGCCGTTCGTGGTCTCCTTTTCGAACTGTCCGCTCAGCACGTGGCGCCAGCGGCCATGCTCGACGCGGGTATCGCCCTTGAGCTTCCACTCGTCCGTCTTGTCCTCGTTGCGCTCCAGATCCAGCTTGACGTCGAGGTTGCCCTCCCACACACGATCCTTGATGAAAGGCCGGGGTGGCACGATCTGGCGGATGCTCGCCAGCGGCACCGTTTCGCTCTTGCCGTTCTGCAGCCGCACCATGCCCTTGCTCGCCGCTGCGAGGCTGTGGCTATGCTGGCTGTCGAGGCCTTTGCGCTTGATCAGCAGCGGTTTCTCGGAGCGCAGGGTGTCGATATCCTTCCAGTCGATCAGCACCTGGCCGGCGTATTTGGTCTTCAATGCCAGCTTGCCGCCATCCAGCAGGATGATTTCGCCAGTCAGGCGGTCACCGTTGTTCAACCAGACGGTGTCGGCCCAGAGCGGCGAGCAGGCCAGGCACACGAACAAAGCACTTAGGCTACGGAGCAGCATGGTCGGTAAGAAGAAGAAGAAGAAGGAAGAGGCGCCAGAGCATGCATGGGGGGACTTGCCGACAGCAAGCGTGGACGTGCGTCGCGAGGCCCTCTACCTGACCCTGGCGCAGGTGCCGGAAGGCAAGGTGGTGACCTATGGCCAACTGGCCGATCTCGCGGGCCTTGGCCGCGCCGCACGCTGGGTCGGGCGCACGTTGAGCCACCTGCCGACGGGCACCCAGTTGCCCTGGCATCGCGTGCTGGGCGCCGGCGGGCGCTTCAGCCTGGCATTGGGCACCCCCTCCGGCGATGAGCAGCGAGCACGTTTGCGCGCTGAAGGGGTCAGTATCCAGAACGATCGGGTGGACATGCGTCGGCACGGCTGGCATCCCATACCGCCCAAGGGTTAGAGTGCGCCCTGCCCTGTTTTCAGCCCCCATCCTGGACGCCGCGAGCAGCCCAATGCCCAGCACCACGCTTTTCGGACCGCACCGCTAATGCCCCATCGTTCCTGGCGCGCAGCCATCGCCGCCTATGCCTCGCCGGCCACTCTTTCGCTATTGCTGCTGGGTTTCGCCGCCGGCCTGCCCTATATGCTGGTGTTCTCCACCCTTTCCGTCTGGCTTCGTGAGGCCGGGGTATCCCGCGAGACCATCGGCTTCGCCAGCCTGATCGGCCTGGCCTACGCCTTCAAATGGATCTGGTCGCCGCTGCTCGACCAGTGGCGCCTGCCGCTGCTGGGCCGACTCGGCCGTCGGCGTTCCTGGCTGGTGCTCTCCCAGGCGCTGGTGGGCCTCGGGCTGGTGGGCATGGCCCTGTGCGACCCACAGACGAACCTCACCTGGCTGATCGCCCTGGCCGTGGTGGTGGCCTTCGCGTCGGCCACCCAGGACATCGCGATCGACGCCTACCGCCTGGAGATCGCCGAGGACAGCCGCCAGGCCGCCCTGGCCGCCAGTTACATGACCGGCTACCGGGTCTCCGCGCTGCTCGCCACCGCCGGTGCGCTCTACTTCGCCGAGTGGTTCGGCTCCACCGCCAAGGTCTATGAATACGGCGCCTGGGCTGGTACCTACCTGCTCTTCGCGCTGCTGATGCTGCCGGGCCTGATCACCAGCCTGTGGATGCGCGAGCCGCTGGTGGACCTGCCGGCACAGGGCAACAACTCCCGCTTCAAGCTCAAGCACCAGCTTTCCTCGGTACTGATCCTGCTGGTGATGCTGATCTCCCTGCCGGCGATGATCACCGGCATGCTCGACCGCGCCTGGCCGCGCGCCGCGCTCTACGCGATCTTCCTGATCACCTGCCTGTCGCCCTGGGGCATGCGCCAGATCATGCCGGTGCGCGAACTGCTCAGCCAGCAACGCCGCCAACTGCTGGTGGCTGCGCGCGGCAAGGTCATGCCCAACTTCGACTTCGTCCACCAGGCGGTGTCGATCATCGTGCTGATCGTGATCCTGGTGACCATCGCCGCCGCAGTGAAAGCCTTCTCTTCGGGCGCCTGGCCGCGCGGCACGCTGTTCCTGCTGATCACCCTGGCCTGCTTCTCCGCCGCCGGGCGTCTGCTGATGGCACCGGTGCTGACGCCGATCAGCGAGTTCGTCCAGCGTTATCGCTGGCAGGCGCTGCTGCTGCTGGGCCTGATCGCCACCTACCGGATGTCCGACACCGTGATGGGCGTGATGGCCAACGTGTTCTACATCGACCAGGGCTTCAGCAAGGAGCAGATCGCCAGTGTCAGCAAGCTGTTCGGCCTGGTGATGACACTGTTCGGCGCGGCAGCCGGCGGTGTGCTGATCGTGCGCTTCGGCATCCTGCCGATCCTCTTCATCGGCGGCGTGAGCTCAGCGGCCACCAACTTGATGTTCGTGGCCCTGAGCGACATGGGTCCGCACCTGAACATGCTGATCCTGACCATCTCCTGCGACAACTTCAGCGCAGGGTTGGCCACCTCGGCCTTCGTCGCCTATCTCTCCAGCCTGACCAACCTGAAGTTCTCCGCCACCCAGTACGCCCTGCTCAGCTCCATCATGCTGCTGCTGCCGCGCCTGATCGGCGGCTACTCGGGGGTGATGGTGGAAAGCGTCGGCTACCACAACTTCTTCATGCTCACCGCATTGCTGGGCATCCCCACGCTGGTGCTGATCGCCATCCAGTGGGGCCGCGACCGCCAGCATCCGAAGGAGAACGGCTCCTCCGACGCCCCGGCGGCGCCCGGCTCTCCCGAGCAGCCCTGATTTATCCACAGGCATGAAAAAGGCCGGCATTTGCCGGCCTTTTTCATGGGTGGGTCTTCAGGCGCTCTGCACCAGCTTCACCACGCGATGGGGAAACGGGATGCTGATTCCCGCTTCGTCCATTTTCTCCTTGGCGCGCTCGATGAAGTCGAAATTCACCGCCCAGTAGTCGGCGGTTTCGACCCAGACACGCAGGGAAATGTTGATGGCGCTTTCGCCCAGCCCGGTGACGAAAACCACCGGCTCAGGGTTCTTCAGCACGCGAGGATCGCGAGCGATCTCCAGCAGCACCTGGCGGGCGCGTTTGATGTCGCAGTCGTAGTCGATGCCGATGTTGATATCGACACGGCGGGTCTTCTCCCGCGAATAGTTGGTGATGTTGCCGTTGGACAGGCTGCCGTTGGGCACGATCACGACCTTGTTGTCGCCGGTCTTCAGCGTGGTGTGGAAGATGTGGATGGCATCCACCGTCCCGGCCACGCCCTGCCCTTCGATCCAGTCACCCACCTTGAACGGGCGGAACAGCAGGATCAGCACGCCGCCGGCGAAGTTCGCCAGGCTACCCTGCAGCGCTAGGCCGATAGCCAGGCCCGCCGCACCGATGGCGGCAACAAAAGAGGTGGTCGAGATGCCGACCATCGAGGCCACGCTGACCAGCAGCAGTACTTTGAGAATGATGTTGGCCAGGCTGCCGACGAACCCCTGCAGGGTACGGTCGACGCGGCGGTGCTGCATCAGGGCACCGACCTTGCCGGTCAGCATGTTGATCAGCCACCAGCCCAGCAGCAGGGTGATCAGGGCCAGGGTCAGCTTGCCGCTGTACTCCAGCACGACGGGCATCCAGGATTCGGATGCCTTCACCAGTTGGTCGACGTTCATCTCCATGCGTGTTCTCCTGCACTATTTCAGCAATGCAAAACCAGGCCGCCATGGACAAGCCATGGCAGCGAAGGTTCAAAAGGTTCCAGTTCTGCGACGCTGATCGGTCGCGAAGGTTCCGCTCAGTCGCGGAAGTTGTTGAACTGCAGGGGCATGCCGAATTCCTTGGCACGCAGGGCAGCGATGGCTTCCTGGAGGTCGTCACGCTTCTTGCCGGTCACTCGTACCTGCTCGCCCTGGATGGCGGCCTGGACCTTGAGCTTGCTTTCCTTGATGTGGGCGACGATCTTTTTCGCCAGTTCCTTGTCGATACCTTCGCGCAGCACGGCTTCCTGCTTCACGACCTTGCCGGACGCGTAGGAATCCTTGATCTCCAGGCATTGGACATCGATCTTGCGCTTGACCAGGGCCATCCTGAGGATTTCCAGCATCTGCTCCAGCTGGAAATCGGCGTCTGCGGTCAGGGTGACGGTCAGTTCCTTGAACTCGAAGCTGCCCTTGCCGCGCAGGTCGTAGCGGCGATCGAGCTCCTTCATGGCGTTGTCGACAGCGTTGGTGACTTCGTGTTTGTCCAGTTCGGACACCACGTCGAACGAGGGCATGGGATTCCTCCAGA
Organism: Pseudomonas sp. BN411; assembly: GCF_029871235.1. Taxonomy (GTDB): domain Bacteria; phylum Pseudomonadota; class Gammaproteobacteria; order Pseudomonadales; family Pseudomonadaceae; genus Metapseudomonas. Next base: position 335,923 of record NZ_SSOM01000065.1, on the reverse strand, counting down.
TAGACGGCGCGATCTGCATCACGGATATGAACGCGCCTGGCTTGACGGTAAAAAATGCGGACCCATTATAACCGAGCGACAAGCCGCCTTCCGGGGGCCGTCCCCAGCAGTCCGAAACCGGCAGAACGGTGGGGCGACAAGGCAACCTGGATAAGGCTTGATATCATAACGCCATACTCTGCTATTCCACCCTCCTTGCGAGCCTGCCAAATGCCCAACCCCTATCTCAGTATCCTGGTGGTGGACGATGCCAAATTCTCCAGCGCCATGATCGGCCGTGCCCTGAGCCAGGCCGGTTACCAGGATCTGCGATTTGCCAGCAGCGCCAGCGAAGCCCTCAAGCTGCTGGAAGACAAGCCTGCCAACGTCATCCTCGCCGACTGGCTGATGCCCGAAATCGACGGCCTGGAACTGACCGCGCGGGTCCGCCAGCTGGATGAGATGACCGACCACTACAGCTACATCATCCTGCTGACCGGCAAGGAGGGTGAAAACGTCCTGGGCGAGGCTTTCGACCGGGGTGTGGACGACTTCATCAGCAAGGCGGCCATGAGCGAGCAACTGGTTCCCCGCGTCTACGCCGCCGACCGCCTGTGCAACACCTTGCAGCGCCTGTTGCAGGAAAACCGCCTGCTCACCCAGAACATCGCCAGCCTGGAACAGCGCAACCTGGTGGACTCCCTGACCGGCCTCGGCAACCCGCGCTACCTGCGGCAGAAGCTCGCCGACAGCCTGCGCCAGGTGGAGTCTCGCGGCGGCGCGCTGTGCTACCTGCTGATCGGCCTGCTGGACGCACCGCAACTGCGCCAGCAATACGGAGAAACCTTCTACAACGAGCTGCTGCACGGGGTCGCGCGGCGCCTGCAGCAACTGGTGCGCCCGCTGGACGTGCTGACCCGCGTGGATGACAGCCACTTCGGCCTGATCACGCTACTCGACGACCTCCACGAATGCTCGCCGAGCAGCTTCCGCCGCCTGCACGAAGGGCTGAACCTGAAGGCCTTCAAGACCAGCGAAGGTTTCATCACCCTCAAGGCCGGCATCGCCCTCGTGGGCCTGGACACCAAGGCCCTGCCCCTGGACGTCGAGGAGCTGCTGGAAAAAGCCAGCGCCATGCTGCCCGAGGCCTACGCCAGCGGCCGCGTCACCGCGCTGCGCCTGCCGCAACCATGACCTGGCACATTCTCGGCGCCGGTAGCCTGGGCAGTCTCTGGGCCGCTCGCCTGGCGCGCGCGGATCTGCCGGTACGGCTGATCCTGCGTGATCGCGCCCGCCTCAAGGCTTACGAAGCAGCCGGTGGCCTGACCCTGGTGGAACAGGGCCAGGCCCGCCAGTACGCCATCCCTGCGGTGCTGCCCAGCACTGCAGGCCCCATCAGCCGGCTACTGGTGGCCTGCAAGGCCTATGACGCGGAAGCGGCGGTCCAGCCCCTGCTGCCCTACCTGGCCCCTGGCGCCGAACTGATCCTGCTGCAGAACGGCCTGGGCAGCCAGGACGCCGTTTCCCTGCGCTTGCCACACACCCGCTGCGTGCTCGCCTCCAGTACCGAAGGTGCCTTTCGCGAAGCGGACTTCCGCGTGGTCTTCGCCGGCCATGGCTTTACCTGGCTCGGCGACCCGCTGCAGCCGGCCGCGCCGGACTGGCTCGCGGACCTGGAGCGGGCCGGCATTCCCCATGGCTGGACGCCGGACATCCTCTCCCGCCTGTGGCGCAAGCTGGCACTGAACTGCGCCATCAACCCCCTCACCGTGCTGCACGACTGCCGCAACGGTGGCCTGGCCAATCACCCGGCCGAGGTCAGCGTGCTCTGCGCGGAACTGGCCGAACTGCTCCAGCATTGCGGGCAGCCAGATGCGGCCGAAGGGCTGCATGAGGAAGTGCTGCGAGTGATTCAGGCCACCGCAGCGAACTACTCATCCATGTACCAGGACGTCGCCAACGGCCGCCGCACCGAGATCAGCTACCTGCTCGGCCACGCCTGTGCCACCGCCACGCGCCATCGGCTCAAGCTGCCGCACCTGGAAAGCCTGCATACCCGCCTGAGGGCCCATCTCGAACAGCGCGGATTGCCCGTCACCTGACCCCGCGCTAACCTGCGTTTCTGCCCAGCTGCGGATATCAACCCCCTTGACCAGCCTGCGTCAGCGCCTCGAAAACCTCTCGGTCGGCCGCAAACTGCTCGCCGCCCTGCTGGTTCTGCTCGCTACCGTCCTGCTCATCGCCAACCTGGCCTTCATCAGCGCCGCCTACTGGATCTCCCAGGAAAGCGTGGCCCCCCAGGGCCTGGAAACCCTTGGCCGGCTCTTCGCTACCTCGGCCGTCGGTCCCGAGGCGCTGTCTTCGGAAGAAAATGCCAAGGAGATGCTGCAGCGCCTGAACGGCTACACGCCACTACGCGCCGCCGCGCTGTACGACACCGATGGCCGGCTGCTGGCCCAGTTGCAGCGTGGCGAACAACTCGACCTGCCGCTGAAAGCCAGCGACATTTCCAGTTGGCGCCTGCGGGAGTTTCGCACCAGTCACCTCGCCGAGCTGCCCATCCCCGGCAAGCCCGCCGGCCACCTGCTGCTGGTGGCCTCCAGCGAGCTGCCCAGTGTGTTCTATACCGGCACCCTGACGGCGAGCCTGGCGATCCTCGCCTGCAGCGTGCTGCTCTGGCTGCTGGTGGCGCGGCAGATCCGGCGCATGGTCACCCGTCCCATCCGCCGCCTGGAGGAGCTCTCGCGCCAAGTGACCCGGGAAGAGAACTACTCGCTGCGCGCGCCCCGTGGCAACCGCGACGAAATCGGCAACCTCGCCGACGCGTTCAACACCATGCTCAGCCGCATCGAAGCCCGCGAACAGCAACTCAAGCGCGCCCGCGACGACGCCCAGGCCGCCTTCGACCAGGCCCACGAACTGGCCGAGGAAACCCGCCACTCCAACCGCAAGCTGGAGCTGGAAGTGCAGGTGCGCAGCAAGATCGAGAAGAAGCTCACCGGCTTCCAGAACTACCTCAACAGCATCATCGACTCCATGCCCTCGGCGCTCATCGCCCTGGACGAGCAGCTCTACGTCACCCAGTGGAACCAGGAAGCCAGCGCGCTCTCCGGCACGCCCATGGACGATGCGCTGAACCAGCCTGTTTTCCTGGCTTTCCCCTCGCTCAAGCCCTTCCTCCCGCAGATCCGCCTGACCGCCGAGAAGCACAAGGTGGAGAAAGTGGAGCGGGTGAGCTGGCTGGCGGGCGAGAACGTCCACCACTACGCCCTGACCTTCTACCCGTTGATGGGCGGCACCGGGCGCGGCGTGGTGATCCGCATCGACGACATCACCCAGCGGCTGTCCATGGAAGAGCTGATGGTGCAGTCGGAGAAGATGCTCTCGGTGGGGGGCCTGGCTGCCGGCATGGCCCACGAGATCAACAACCCCTTGGGCGCCATCCTGCACAACGTGCAGAACATCCGGCGACGCATCTCCCCGGAGCTGGACCGCAACCAGGAGCAGGCCGCCATCAGCGGTATCAGCCTGCAATCCATCAGCCACTACCTGGACGCCCGCGAGGTGCCCAAGCTGCTGGACGATATCCATCAGGCCGGGGCCCGCGCGGCCAAGATCGTGAGCCACATGCTCGCCTTCAGCCGGCGCAGCAACCGCCAGCTGGCGCCCTGTCAGCTGCCAGTGCTGATCGACCAGGCGCTGGAGATCGCCAGCAACGACTTCGACCTGACCGAAGGCTTCGACTTCAAGGGCCTGCAGATCGTCCGAGAATTCGACGCCGAGTTGGGGCCGGTACCCGGTACCGCCAACGAGCTGGAGCAGGTGCTGCTCAACCTCCTGAAGAACGCGGCCCAGGCTATCCACCAGCGCGAGGACGACGAGGAAGGCCGCATCACGCTACGTACCCGCCTGAGTCCGCCCTGGGCGGAAATTCAGGTGGAAGACACAGGCGTGGGCATTCCCGAGAACGTGCGCAAACGCATCTTCGAGCCCTTCTTCACCACCAAGGAGGTGGGCCAGGGCACGGGCCTGGGGTTATCGGTCTCGTATTTCATCATCACCAACAATCACAAAGGCCAGATGGAAGTGCAGTCCAAGCCCGGCCAGGGCACCTGCTTCACCCTGCGCCTGCCGCTGACTTCCAGCGCCACCGAAGCCGGAGCTTGATATGGGTAACCGCCTTTCCAGGATCTATACACGCACCGGCGACAAAGGCGAGACCGGCTTGTCCAGCGGCCGGCGCGTATCCAAGGACCACCCACGCATCGAGGCGATAGGCGAGGTGGACACCCTGAACAGCCAGCTCGGCCTGCTGCTGGCGGAGCTGGCCGAAAGCGCGCAGAGCTGCCCGGGCCTGGATGAGGTGATTGGCGTACTGACGCCATGTCAGCACCGCCTGTTCGACCTTGGCGGCGAACTGGCGATGCCGGAATACCAGGTGGTGGACATGCAGGAGATCGAGCGGCTGGAAGCCGCCATCGACCTGTGGAACGAAGAGCTCGGGCCGCTGAAGAACTTCATCCTCCCCGGCGGCTGCCGCCTGGTGGCCCAGGCGCACATCTGCCGCAGCTTCGCCCGCAGCGCCGAACGCCGCGCCCAGACACTGAACGGCGAAGAGCCCTTGCGCGAGGAACTGCTGGCCTACCTCAACCGCCTCTCCGACCTGCTCTTCGTCGCCGCTCGCCTGATCGCCCGGCGACAGGGGGTCGATGAGGTGTTGTGGCAGGCTGCGAAGAAAGAGTGATCGCCTGACGCTAGCTCTGCAGGGGCGATACCGATGGCTATCTTTGCGTTAGCTGTTGCTGAGAGAAATGGAACGCTCTAGCACAGAACCTCCAGGACTCCGCGCAAGCCGACACGTCCCTCACCCCCGCCCCTCTCCCAGAGGGAGAGGGGTGACTCGCGCCGGCGAGGCACAAGTCATCCTGAAGCCCACACGGGCCTGAACCTGAGCGTCTGAGGTGGGGCAGCGACTGCGTCCCTTCAGGAGGCCGAGCGGAATCGTTGCAGAGGGGACGAGCGGCATGGATGCCGCGAGAGGCGTGGATGCCGCGAGAGGCGTGTGGGGCCATGGATGGCCCCTCTCGCCGTGCCCCCGGCGCAACGATAGAGCGAGGGGAGTTTGGCGAAGCCAAACCCGGATGCAGGGGCAAGCGTTTTGGTTCCTTTTGGGCGTTTGCAAAAGGGACTCGCCTGGGAAGGCGAAACCAGAAACATCCGCAAAACCCGGTAAGCAACCTGGCTCAGCACCTTCCAGGAACGCTTAACGCATTCATAGCCATACCAATCGCACTGCAGGCCAAAGGCCTGCGCCGTCGATCATTCCGGCCAGAACGCCCGTATCCCCGCCACACCCTGGGCACCGACCTTCCAGGCCTGCTCCAGGTCATCAGGGCCAACGCCGCCCAGCAGGTAGACCGGCTGATTGAAGCCGCGAAGCAGCTCCTCGGCACGCTCCCACCCCAAGGGCTGGGCTTCGGGATGGGTCTGGGTGGCCTGCACCGGCGAGAGGGTGACGAAATCCACTTCCATGGCCGCCGCCAGCTGCAATTCCTCGATGCTGTGGCACGACGCCGCCAGCCAGCGCTCTCGCGGGAAAGGACGGCCGTTGGGTGCGTACTTGCGCAGTTGCTCGGCGGTCAGGTGCCAACCAGCTGCGGGGAAGTCGCCCAGCCACTCCAGCGGGCCCTTGAGCATCAGTTGCGCCTTGCCGGCACAGAGACCCTGCACGTCGACCGCCAGGTCGCGGTACTGGGCGTCGAACATGCGCGGCGCACGCAATTGCACCAGGCGCACGCCCTTGGCCAGGGCGGCCTTGAGGCCGGCCAACAGCGCCTGAGGTTCAATGTCGTCAGGCGTGATCAGATAGCGGTCGGGCAGTCGCGCCGCTACCACGATCGGCTTGTTGGCCGCCGGGAATTCGTAATCCCCCAACTCACGCGGTGAGGCCCAGGCCAGCGGCTGGCCCTCGGCGCCATGGGGTTCGCCGGTGAAAGCGCTGACTTCCCAGACATCCAGCAGCACATGCTTGTCCGGGTAGTCGTGGTGCACCTGGATCAGCGGACGGGCAGCGCTGACGCGGATGCCCAGTTCCTCCTCCAGTTCTCGGGAAAGCGCGACCTGCACGGCCTCGCCCTCCTCCACCTTGCCCCCGGGAAACTCCCAGAGGCCGCCCTGGTGCTTGTCGTCCGGGCGCCTGGCGATCAGCACCCGGCCGTCGGCGCCGCGGATAACCGCGGCTGCCACATGCACTCGTTTCATTCGATGATCTCCGTTTCCTGCAAGGCGGCCTGGTACCAGCGCTGGAAGGCAGGCCACCGGTAAATGGTGTCGACGTAGGCCGCGGCGTCTGCCGGCAGCTCAACGCCGTAGCTGCGCAGGCGGCAGGCCACCGGCGCGTAGAATGCATCGGCGATGCTGGCATGGCCGAACAGATAGGGGCCGTCCTGACCGAAGCGCGAGCGGCACTCGGCCCAGATCGCGCAGATGCGGCGAATGTCTTCCGCAACCTCGTCCGGCACTTCGGCGAGCGCCTTATTGCGCTTCATGTCCATCGGCATATGGCTACGCAACGGCACGAAGCCACTGTGCATTTCAGCGCATACCGAACGGGCCATGGCGCGGGCCGCTTGGCCAAAGGGCCAGAGATGCGCCTCGGGGAAGCGCTCGGCAAGGTATTCGGCGATGGCGAGGGAGTCCCAGACGGTGCCGTCTTCGGACTGCAACACAGGCACCTTGGCAGTGGGCGAGTAGCCCAGCAGGCGCTTGTGGCTATCGGCCTGGTAGAGCGGAATGCGGACCTCGTCGTAGGGTGAGCCGGTCAGCTCCATGGCCAGCCATGCGCGCAACGACCAGGACGAGTAGTTCTTGTTGCCAATTACCAGTTTCAGGGACATGCCTTCCTCCTTTTTCCAGTTCCCTAGGGTGTCGCTGGATCATGGAAGCTGCCTGCGCCCATGGCAAATTCCCGATTTTCATCGGGGGATGAAAATCGGGAATGCCGCTGCACTACTGAACCCGTTCACGATCTTGCGAGCTAGAGAAGAACAAGGCGGGAATGGCTGAGGGCGCGGGGTTTACGAGCTGTAAATGAGCAAGCCCGAAGCCATTCCCAACGCAGTTATTCCGACGCGCAGCTGATCGTGGGCGGGTTCTCAGGTGCGGTACTCAGCATTGATTTTCACGTATTCGTGGGACAGGTCGGTGGTCCAGATGGTTTCGCTGCAGTCACCACGGCCCAGCTCGATGCGGATGGTGATCTCTTCGCGAGCCATCACCGCAGCGCCCTGCGCTTCGGTGTAGGTGGAGGCACGGCCACCCTGGCTGGCGATGCAGACTTCGCCGAGGAACACGTCGATCTTGCTCACGTCCAGGTTCGGCACGCCGGCGTAGCCCACGGCAGCCAGGATGCGGCCCCAGTTCGGGTCGGATGCGAATAGCGCGGTCTTGATCAGCGGCGAATGGGCCACAGCGTAGGCCACGTCGAGGCATTCCTGGTGGTTGCCACCACCGTTGACCTGCACAGTGACGAACTTGGTCGCACCTTCGCCGTCGCGCACGATGGCCTGGGCGATTTCCATGAAGACGTCGAACACGGCCTGCTTGAGCTTGGCGAACAGCTCACCGCTGGCAGCGGTGATTTCCGGCAGGGCAGCCTGGCCGGTGGCGATCAGCATGCAGCAGTCGTTGGTGGAGGTGTCACCATCGATAGTGATGCGGTTGAAGGACTTGTTCGCGGCATCGCGCACCAAGGCATGCAGCACATCACCAGCAACCTTTGCGTCAGTGGCGATGTAGCCGAGCATGGTGGCCATGTTCGGGCGGATCATGCCGGCACCCTTGCTGATGCCGGTGATGGTGACGGTCACGCCGTCGTGCTCGAACTGGCGGCAGGCACCCTTGGGCTGGGTGTCGGTGGTCATGATGCCTTCGGCGGCCTGGGCCCAGTTATCCACCTTGAGGTCAGCCAGTGCCGCCGGCAGTGCGGCTTCGATCTTCTCGACCGGCAGCGGCTCGCCGATCACGCCGGTGGAGAACGGCAGCACGGCGTCTTCGCTCACGCCAGCCAGTTCAGCCAGCTTGGCGCAGGAACGGCGCGCGCGGACCAGGCCGTCCGGACCGGTGCCGGCGTTGGCGTTGCCGGTGTTGGTCAGCAGGTAGCGTACTTCGCCCTGCAGGCGCTCACGGGTGATCAGCACCGGGGCAGCGCAGAAGGCATTGGTGGTGGTCACGCCGGCGATGGTGGAGCCTTCGGCGCAGCGCATCACGACCACATCCTTGCGCCCAGGGCGCTTGATGCCGGCAGAGGCGATGCCGAGTTCGAAACCGGGTACCGGGTGCAGGGTAGGCAGAGGGCCAAGACCAACAGCCATGGGAAGCGCTCCTTTGTCAGCAGGCGACCGGCTGCGGACGGCGCAGACGGCCAGGGATATCAGGAAAAACGCCGCGAGCGGCAGGGCCGGTCGCGGCGTTGGAATTACAGCAGAGCCTTAGTTGATTTGACCGTGGCAGTGCTTGTATTTCTTGCCGGAGCCACAGGGGCACGGCTCGTTACGGCCAACCTTGGGCTCGGTGCGTACCGGAGCGGCCGCGGTGGCGACAGCCACATCGCCCTGCTCTTCGCCCACTTCCGGCTCATCGAGGCTCGGCGCGGCAGCATGCTCGAACTGCATGCGACGGGCCATTTCCTCGGCCTCGCGGCGCAGTCGGGCCTCTTCTTCGACCGGGTCTTCGCGGCGGACCTGGACGTGGGAGAGGACACGGATGGTGTCGCGCTTGATGGAGTCGAGCAGGTCCTGGAACAGGGTGAAGGACTCGCGCTTGTACTCCTGCTTCGGGTTCTTCTGGGCGTAGCCGCGCAGGTGGATACCGTGACGCAGGTGATCCATGGTGGACAGGTGATCCTTCCACAGGTCGTCCAGCACGCGCAGCAGCATCTGCTTCTCGAAGGCACGCAGGGCTTCGGCGCCGGCGAGGTCTTCCTTCTCGTTGTAGGCAGCGAGCAGCTGCGTCAGGATCTTCTCGCGCAGAGTCTCTTCGTAGAGCTTGTCGTCTTCGTCGAGCCACTGCTGCACCGGCAGCTTCAGGCCGAAATCGCTGTACAGGGCGGCTTCCAGACCGCTGACGTCCCACTGCTCAGGCATCGACTGCGGCGGGATATGGGCGTCGATGGTGCTGTTCAGCACTTCTTCGCGGAATTCGCTGATGGTGTCGCCGATATGCTCTGCAGCCAGCAGGCTGTTGCGCATGTGGTAGATCACCTTGCGCTGTTCGTTGGCCACGTCGTCGTATTCGAGGAGCTGCTTGCGGATGTCGAAGTTGCGACCTTCGACCTTGCGTTGCGCCTTCTCGATGGCGTTGGTCACCATGCGGTGCTCGATGGCCTCGCCGGACTGCATGCCCAGCGCTTTCATGAAGTTCTTCACCCGGTCGGAGGCGAAGATGCGCATCAGGTTGTCTTCCAGCGACAGGTAGAAACGGCTGGAACCCGGGTCACCCTGGCGACCGGCACGGCCACGCAGCTGGTTGTCGATACGGCGGGATTCGTGACGCTCGGAAGCGACCACATGCAGGCCACCGGACTCGATCACCTGCTGGTGACGCTTCTGCCACTCGGCCTTGATCTGCGCGACCTGCTCGTCGGTCGGGGCTTCCAGGGCCGCCACTTCGGCTTCCCAATTACCGCCGAGGAGGATGTCGGTACCACGACCGGCCATGTTGGTGGCGATGGTCACGGCCCCCGGACGACCGGCCTGGGCGATGATTTCGGCTTCCTTCTCGTGGTACTTGGCGTTGAGCACCTTGTGCTCGATGCCCGCCTTGCCCAGCAGTTGGGAAACGTACTCGGAGCTCTCGATCGACGCGGTACCCACCAGCACCGGACGGCCGCTGGCCTGGCATTCCTTGATGTCGGTGATGATGGCGCTGAACTTCTCTTCCTGGGTCAAGTAGACGAGGTCGTTGAAGTCCTTACGGGCAACAGGGCGGTGAGTCGGGATGACGATCACGTCCAGGCCGTAGATCTGGCGGAACTCGAAGGCCTCGGTGTCGGCGGTACCGGTCATGCCGGACAGCTTCTTGTAGAGGCGGAAGTAGTTCTGGAAGGTGGTAGAAGCCAGGGTCTGGCTCTCCGCCTGGATCGGCAGGTTTTCCTTGGCTTCGATGGCCTGGTGCAGGCCCTCGGACAGGCGACGGCCCGGCATGGTACGGCCAGTGTGCTCGTCGATCAGCAGGACCTGGTCGTTCTGCACGATGTATTCGATGTTGCGGTGGAACAGCGTGTGGGCGCGCAGTCCGGCATAGACGTGGGTCAGCAGGCTAAGGTTATGCGCCGAATAGAGGCTCTCGCCCTCGGCCAGCAGGCCGGTCTGGGTGAGCATTTCCTCGATGAACTGGTGACCCATCTCGTTGAGTTCGACCTGACGGGTCTTCTCGTCGACCGAGTAGTGGCCTTCCTGGGTGACCTGCCCCTCAACCTCTTCGATGTGCTGCTTGAGGCGCGGGATCAGCTTGTTGATCTGGATGTAGAGCTTGGAGCTGTCTTCGGCCTGGCCGGAGATGATCAGCGGGGTGCGCGCTTCGTCGATGAGGATGGAGTCCACTTCGTCGATCACGGAGAAGTTCAGCTCGCGCTGGAACTTGTCGTCCAGACTGAACGCCATGTTGTCGCGCAGGTAGTCGAAACCGAATTCGTTGTTGGTGCCATAGGTGATGTCGGAGGCGTAGGCGGCACGCTTCTCTTCCGGCGGCTGGAAGGGCGTGACGACACCCACGGAGAGGCCGAGGAATTCATACAGCGGACGCATCCAGTTGGCGTCGCGGCGGGCCAGGTAGTCGTTCACGGTGACCACGTGCACGCCTTTGCCGGACAGCGCGTTCAGGTACACGGCCAGGGTCCCTACCAGGGTCTTGCCCTCACCGGTACGCATCTCGGCGATCTTGCCTTCATGCAAGGTCATGCCGCCGATCAGCTGGACGTCGAAGTGGCGCATGCCCATGACGCGCTTGCCGGCCTCACGCGCCACGGCGAAGGCTTCCGGCAACAACTGGTCAAGGGTCTCACCCTTGGCCAGACGCGCCTTGAACTCTTCGGTCTTGGCACGCAGCTGGTCATCGGACAGGGCCACCATCTGCTCTTCGAACGCGTTGATAGCCTGCACAGCCTTGGCCATGCGCTTCACTTCGCGTTCGTTCTTGCTTCCAAAGAGTTTCTTCAACAATGGCGCAAACATATAGAGAGGATCTTCCACACATTGAGATGGAGGGCGGCCTGTAGTCGCCCGCGCAGCCGCCATGGCTGCTTGCGAAGGGGGCATTCTACCCGGATTCCTTGCTGAGGAAAGCGGGAGCACTTCCCGGTTGCCGTAGGACGGCGTCCACACTTCCCGGTCATGGCCAATCGCTACATGGACCCAGAGGAACCGACAGCCTGAGCGATCGAATTGCGCGCACAAGCCGAGGCGAGGAACTGCCTCTGTTAATATGGGCGCACAAGCCCTCATTCAAGCACCCATCATGGCGTTTCGTCCCCTACCCGCCCGCTCCCCCGCCGCGCTGTTGCGCGAGGAGAAGCCGTTGCGGGCTCTTTTCAACGAAGCCCAGCGCATCGACCAACTGCAGCAGCTGCTCGCCAGCCAGCTACAGCCAGCCGCTCGCGAACACTGCCATGTCGCCTCCTGGCGCGAAGGCCGACTGCTGCTGATCGTCACCGACGGTCATTGGGCGACCCGGCTGCGCTACCAGCAGGCCCGCTTGCTACGCCAGCTGAAGGGATTCGAGGCCTTCGCCGGCCTGGAGCGGATCGTTTTCAAGGTCCAGCCGAGTTTCACCCCGAGCAGCGCCCCAGTGACGGAAGGCCGCCTGTCAACCACCGCCGCGGAGAGCCTGCAGGCCACGGCGGAAACCGTCAGCGATCCGCGCCTGAGGGAAGCGCTGGAACGCCTGGCGCGCCACGGCAAATCACAGGACTGAGCAGGTCGAAAACCTGGAGATAAAAAAAGGCCACCCGAAGGTGGCCTTTGAAGTCAGGAAAGAGGGTATTGCTTAAACGGCTGCTACCGGTCGCATATAGGAGATAGGTGCAGTCCTGGCATCCTCGAAGGTCACCACTTCCCAGGCGTCCTTCTGCTCGATGAGCTGGCGCAGCAAACGGTTGTTCAGCGCGTGGCCCGACTTGAAACCACGGAATTCGCCGATCAGGCTGTTGCCGAGCAGATAGAGGTCACCGATCGCATCGAGAATCTTGTGCTTGACGAACTCGTCCTCGTAACGCAGGCCGTCTTCGTTGAGCACCTGGTTCTCGTCAACCACGATGGCGTTCTCCACGCTGCCGCCGAGTGCCAGGTTCTGGGAACGCAGGAACTCGATGTCGCGCATGAAGCCGAAGGTCCGCGCACGGCTGACCTCCTTGACGAACGAGGTGCTGGAGAAATCCACGCTCGCACTCTGGGTACGATTGCGGAATACCGGGTGATCGAAATCGATCTCGAAGCTCACCTTGAAACCGTCGAAGGGCACGAAGGTGGCGCGCTTGTCGCCCTCCTCCACAGTCACTTCGCGCAGAATGCGGATGAACTTCTTCGGCGCGTCCTGCTCCTGCAGGCCGGCGGATTGAATCAGGAAGACGAAGGGACCAGCGCTGCCGTCCATGATCGGCACTTCCGACGCGGAGAGTTCGACGTAGGCGTTGTCGATGCCCAGGCCTGCCATGGCCGAAAGCAGGTGCTCCACGGTGTCCACCTTGACCTCACCGTTGATCAGTGTGGTCGACATGGTGGTCTCACCGACATTCTCTGCGCGTGCAGGAATATCCACCACGGGATCGAGGTCGGTACGGCGGAACACTATGCCAGTGTCCACAGGAGCGGGCTTGAGGGTCAGGTAGACCTTTTCCCCGGAATGCAGCCCCACGCCAGTGGCACGGATAATGTTCTTGAGAGTGCGTTGTCTGATCATGGCATTGGCCGCTTGTGCGCAAGTTGCGAACTGTTTTCAACAATGGGCGGCGATAATAGCAGAACCGCCCTTTGCTGAACACCAATCACCCTAATGCTCCTGATACAAATCATCAATCAGCCTGGCGACGCAGGAATGCCGGGATATCCAGGTAATCCAGGTCATCCTGAGTGTTGAGCTTGGCCGCGGTGGCCGCACCGGCGTGAGCTTGATTACGCATCACGGTCGGGCGATCCAGGTCGCGGTAGTTGACGGACGGCTGCTCCGGACGAGCGGCAACGGTGGCAGTGGCCACGGCGGCTGCCTGAACGGTGTTGTCGACCACCTTGACCGGCTTCTCGATGCGCGCACCCAGGCCAGTGGCCACGACGGTTACGTGCAGTTCATCACGCATATCCGGGTCGATCACGGTACCCACCTTGACGGTGGCGTGCTCGGAAGCGAACTGCTCGATGATGTTGCCCACGTCGGAGTACTCGCCCAGGGACAGGTCCGGACCAGCGGTGATGTTGACCAGGATGCCGCGAGCGCCCTGCAGGTTCACATCGTCCAGCAGCGGGTTGCGGATAGCAGCCTCGGTGGCTTCGCGAGCGCGATTCGGACCGCTGGCGCAGCCGGTACCCATCATCGCCATGCCCATTTCGCCCATCACGGTCTTAACGTCGGCGAAGTCGACGTTGATCATGCCGGGACGCTTGATGATGTCGGAGATGCCACGCACCGCACCGGCGAGCACGTCGTCGGCCTTGGCGAAGGCGGCCAGCAGGCTGGCGTCCTTGCCGAGGATGGTCAGCAGCTTCTCGTTGGGGATGGTGATCAGCGAGTCGACGCTTTCCGCCAGGGAGCGGATGCCCTCGTCGGCGATCTGCATACGCTTGCGACCTTCGAACGGGAACGGACGGGTCACCACCGCAACGGTGAGGATGCCCATTTCCTTGGCCACTTCAGCGATGATCGGTGCAGCGCCGGTACCGGTGCCGCCGCCCATGCCGGTGGTGATGAAGACCATGTCGGCGCCCTGCAGCACTTCGGCGATGCGCTCACGGTCTTCGATGGCAGCCTGACGGCCGACTTCCGGATTCGCGCCGGCACCCAGGCCCTTGGTCACGCCCGGGCCGAGTTGCAGCACGGTGCGCGCGCCGATGTTCTTCAGCGCCTGGGCATCGGTGTTGGCGCAGATGAACTCGACGCCTTCGATGCTGCTCTTGGCCATGTGGTTCACGGCGTTGCCACCGCCACCACCGACACCGATTACCTTGATGACCGCTGTTTGCGGAACGTTATCTACGAGTTCGAACATTTTCCCCTCTCCTTCCTTTTTTAGTTTTTTCGCCTACTGCGTACCGCGGTTAAAAATTGCCCTGAACCCAGCGCTTGAGCCGTTCCAGTACAGGAGCCTTGGCTTCTTCGGCATAGCCGTAGCTGCCAGTGGAGACAGGCATGCCGTCGGACTGCTTCTGCAATCCGTACATCAGCAGGCCTACGCCCGTGGAATAGATGGGGTTGCGCACGACATCGGCGAGCCCCTTCACGCTATGCGGTACGCCCAGGCGCACCGGCATGTGGAAAATCTCTTCGGCCAGTTCCACCGCACCTTCCATCTTGGCGGTGCCACCGGTAAGAACGATGCCCGCCGGAATCAGGTCTTCGTAACCGCTGCGGCGCAGCTCGGCCTGAATCAGGGTGAAGAGCTCGTCGTAACGCGGCTCGACCACTTCAGCCAGGGCCTGGCGCGACAGTTCGCGCGGCGGACGGTCGCCCACGCTGGGCACCTTGATGGTTTCGCCAGCACCGGCCAGCTTGGCCAGGGCGCAGGCGTAGCGGATCTTGATCTCTTCGGCGTACTGGGTCGGCGTACGCAGGGCCATGGCGATGTCGTTGGTCACCTGGTCGCCGGCGATCGGGATCACCGCGGTGTGGCGAATCGCGCCCTCGGTGAAGATGGCGATGTCGGTGGTGCCGCCGCCGATGTCCACCAGGCAGACGCCCAGCTCTTTCTCGTCATCGGTGATGACCGAGTAGGCCGAGGCCAGTTGCTCGAGGATGATGTCGTCGACTTCCAGACCGCAGCGGCGCACGCACTTCTCGATGTTCTGAGCGGCATTCACCGCGCAAGTCACCACGTGCACCTTGGCTTCCAGGCGGACGCCGGACATGCCCAGCGGCTCGCGCACGCCTTCCTGGTTATCGATTACGTAGTCCTGGGCCAGGGTGTGCAGCACACGTTGGTCGGCCGGGATGGCGACCGCCTGGGCGGCATCCAGTACGCGTTCGATATCGGCGCCGCTGACTTCGCGATCGCGAATCGCCACGATGCCGTGGGAGTTCAGGCTGCGGATGTGATTGCCGGCGATGCCGACGAAGGCCGAGTGGATGCGGCAACCCGCCATCAACTGAGCCTCTTCCACCGCGCGCTGGATGGATTGCACGGTGGATTCGATGTTCACCACCACGCCCTTCTTCAGGCCGCGCGACGGGTGAGTGCCAATGCCGACGATCTCGAGTTGGCCATCAGCCGCAACCTCGCCCACCAACGCCACCACCTTGGAGGTGCCGATGTCCAGGCCGACGATCATCTTGCCGCTCTGTACGCTTGCCATGCTTCTAACCTTCTCTCTAATTCACTGCACGGCGACCGTGGTCGCCGCCGGGGCCTCGACCGGCGTCCGCCAGGCCACTGCGAGGCCGTTGGGATAGCGCAGGTCGACGCGCTCTATGTTCGCAATCTGGTCCTTCAGCGTTTTCTCGTAGATCGAGATAAAACGTCGCATCTTCTCCACCAGATGATCCCGCCCAAGCAGGAGCTCGACGCCCTGCCCGGTGGACAGGAACCAACTGCCGCGTTCACGCAGCTCCAGCCGGACTATGGAAAAACCGAGCGGGCGCAGCATCTGGCTGAGCATCTGGTATTGCTGCATCACCTGCTCCTGGGCGCGCTGCGGTCCCCAGAGCTGCGGCAGCTGTTCGTAGTGGGTCAGTTCGCGCGGGGCGAATGCCTGGCCCTGGTTGTTCAGCAGTGCCTCGTCGCCCCAGCGGGCGATGGGCAGTTGTTCTTCCAGTCGGACCATCACCTGGTCCGGCCACACCCGGCGCACCTCGGCGTGGGCGATCCACGGCATCTGCTCCAGCTCGCGGCGCATGCCCGCCAGGTCGATGCTGAAGAAGCTCGCGGCGATGTACGGCGCAATGCGCTGCTGAACCGCCTGCTGGCTGATGTAGCTCAGATCGCCCTGGACATTGACCTTGGCGATGGGCCGGTCGGCGTACGGCAGCAGCCGCTGGGCCGCTTCGTAGGCACCGAAACCGAGCACCACGAGCATCACTGGCCAGACCAGCTTGCGCAGGAAGCCAAAGCTGGGCTTGGGCAGGCGCTGGCTCAGCGGTTCCTTGGCCACCGTCCGGCTGGCGCCACGCGGTATCGGCTTGCGCGACGGAGCGACGCGGCCGATTACGGGTTCCTGGCGGCGGATAGTGGCGCTACGCATGGGATCAGCCCCTTGCCTCGACGCTGTCGGTCAGGATCGCCAGCACCAATTGCTGGAAATCCAGGCCCGCAGCGCGCGCGGCCATGGGCACCAGGCTGTGATCGGTCATGCCCGGTGCGGTGTTGACTTCAAGGAGCCAGAAGCGCCCTTCGGCGTCCTGCATGACGTCGGCACGGGCCCAGCCCTGGATGCCGAGAGTCTCGCAGGCACGCGCGGTCAGTTGCTTCAGCTCCTCTTCCTTGTCCGCATCCAGGCCACAGGGGATCTGGTAGCGGGTATCACTGGCCAGGTACTTGGCGTCGTAGTCGTAGAAGGTGTGCGGGGTACCGAGGCGGATGGGCGGCAACACTTCGCCACGCAGCCAGGCAACAGTGAATTCCGGGCCGTGGATCCACTGTTCCACCAGCACCTGCGGGTCGTAGACGCCTGCATCACGCCAGGCCTCGATCAGCGCGTCGACATCCTCGACCTTCGCCATGCCGATGCTGGAACCTTCATGCGCCGGCTTGACGATCAGCGGGAAGCCCAGCTCAGCGGCTGCCTGGCGGCAGTCCTGCTCGCTGGCCAGCACGGCGTGGCGCGGCGTCGGCAAGCCGAGGCTGATCCACAGCTGCTTGGTACGCAGCTTGTCCATCGCCAGGGCCGAAGCCAGGATGCCGCTGCCGGTATAGGGGATTTCCAGGCACTCCAGCAGGCCTTGCATGCTGCCGTCTTCGCCGCCACGGCCGTGGAGGATGATGAAGGCGCGGTCGATCTTTTCCGCCTGCAGCCGTTGCAGCAGGTCGTCACCGACATCGATGCCGAAAGCGTCCACACCGGCAGACTGCAGGGCTTGCAGCACCATGGCGCCGGATTTCAGCGAAACCTCGCGCTCGGCGCTCTTGCCACCGTAGAGCACGGCGACCCGACCGAACGCAGCCGGCTCGAGGGTGGATTTGAAGTGCGCGCTCATTTCGTCTTCCTCTTGGCGGCGTCGTCGGCCTGACCGCCAAACAGCGGGTTCTGGATCAGTTGCGGTGCCAGTGCACCGATGTCACCGGCCCCCTGGCAGAGCAGGATGTCGCCGGGACGCAGCAGCGGCTTGACCAGTGGCGCGAGGTCCACGCCACGCTCGATATAGATCGGGTCCAGTTGGCCGCGCTGACGGATGCTGTGACAGAGCTGACGGCTGTCGGCACCGGGAATCGGCTCTTCGCCGGCCGGGTAGACCTCCATCAGCAGCAGGACGTTGGCTTCACCCAGTACCTGCACGAAATCGTCGTAAAGATCGCGGGTACGGCTGTAGCGGTGCGGCTGGTAGACCATCACCAGGCGGCGCTCCGGCCAACCACCACGAACGGCCTTGACCACTGCGGCCACTTCGCGCGGATGGTGGCCGTAGTCGTCCACCAGCATCACGCTGCCGCCTTCGATATGAAGCTCGCCGTAGACCTGGAAGCGCCGGCCCACGCCCTGGAAGCCGGACAGGCCCTGGACGATGGCTTCGTCGCTGATGCCTTCGTCGGTGGCAATAGCGATGGTGGCCAGGGAATTCAGCACGTTGTGGTTGCCCGGCATATTCACCGAGACATCCAGCGGCTCGCGGTCCTTGCGCAGGACGGTGAACCAGGTGCGCATGCCTTCCTGACGGATATTGATGGCGCGTACGTCCGCGTCTTCGGAGAAGCCGTAGGTCACGGTGGGGCGTGCCACCTGGGGCAGGATTTCACGGACCACCGGGTCATCCACGCAGAGCACGGCCAGACCGTAGAACGGCAGGTTGTGGAGGAACTCCACGAAGGTCTTCTTCAGTCGATTGAAGTCGCCCTCGTAGGTGCTCATGTGGTCCGCGTCGATGTTGGTGACCACGGCCACCATCGGCTGCAGGTGCAGGAAGCTGGCGTCGCTCTCGTCGGCCTCGGCCACCAGATAGCGGCTAGTGCCGAGCTGGGCATTGGTGCCCGCGGCATTCAGGCGACCGCCGATGACGAAGGTCGGGTCCAGGCCGCCGGCGGCGAAGACCGACGCGATCAGGCTGGTGGTGGTGGTCTTGCCGTGGGTACCGGCGACGGCGATGCCGTGGCGGTAGCGCATCAGCTCGGCGAGCATTTCAGCGCGCGGCACCACAGGGATACGGCGCTCCAGGGCGACCGCGACCTCGGGGTTGGATTTGTTCACGGCGCTGGACACCACCAGCACATCGGCGTGCTCGGCGTTCTCGGCGCGGTGGCCGATGAAGATTTGCGCGCCGAACTTCTCCAGGCGCTCAGTCACGGCCGAGGCCTTGAGGTCGGAACCGGAAACCCGGTAGCCCAGGTTCAGCAGCACTTCGGCGATCCCACACATGCCCACGCCGCCGATGCCGACGAAGTGGATACGACGAATGCGGCGCATCTCCGGCTGGGGCATGGCTTTCTGGCTTTCAACCATTGGCCACCTCTAGGCAGATCTCGACCACGGTGCGGGTGGCGGCGGGTTTGGCCAGACGGCGGGCGGTAGCGCCCATGGCCTTGAGTTTCTCGGGCTGCATCAGGACCTCGGTCAGCTGAGCGGCCAGCGTGGCCGCGTCAGTGGAATGTTGCGGAAGAAGGACAGCCGCGCCCTCCTTCGCCAGGTATTCGGCGTTGCGCGACTGGTGGTCGTCGATCGCATGGGGCAGCGGCACCAGGAACGATGGCAGGCCGGCAGCGGCCAATTCGCTCACGGTCAGGGCGCCTGCACGGCAGATGACCAGATCGGCCCAGGCATAGGCACGGGCCATGTCCTTGATGAAAGGCGCGACCTCCGCTTCGACCGCGGCCTCGCGATAACGCTCCGCAGTGATCTCGTCATGTTTGCGACCGGCTTGGTGGAACACTTCCGGGCGCAGGTCAGCGGACAGCCGGGAAAGGGCTTCGGGCAGCAGCTTGTTCAGGGGCTCGGCGCCCAGGCTGCCGCCCAGCACCAGCAGGCGCGGCTTGCGACCGGCCAGGGTGTCACGCGGGGTTTCCAGGAACAGCTCTTCGCGCACCGGGTTGCCGGTGGTGCGCCGCTTGTCGCTTTTCCCGAAGGTATCGGGGAAGGCCTCGCAAACGCGGCTGGCGATCGGTGCCAGGCTGCGGTTGGCAGTGCCGGCCACGGCGTTCTGCTCATGAATGATCAGCGGTACGCCGGACAGGCGCGCCGCCAGTCCGCCGGGACCGGTGACATAGCCGCCCATGCCCAGCACGCAGACCGGCTTGAGCTCACGCACGATACGGCGCGCCTGGAACAGCGACTTGAGCAGCTCGAATGGAGCCTTGAGCAAGGACTTCAATCCCTTGCCGCGCAGGCCACTCACCTGGATCAGGTGCAGCGGCAGACCGGCCTGGGGAACCAGTTCGTTCTCGATGCCTTTCGGCGTACCCAGCCAGTGCACTTTGAAACCACGGGCCTGGAACTCGCGGGCACAGGCCAGGGCGGGGAATACGTGGCCGCCGGTGCCGCCGGCCATGATCAGCACGTTGCCGCTCATGGGCGCACCTCCTCGTCGAAGAAATCGCTCTCGACGAACTCCACTTCCTCGTTGCCAAGCTGAGTACGCCGCTCCCACTCGATTCGCAGCAGCAGCGCAAGGCTGACGCAGCAGATCACCAGGGAGCTGCCGCCGTAGCTGAGGAACGGCAGGGTCAGGCCTTTGGTCGGCAGCAGGCCGACGTTCACACCGATGTTGATCAACACCTGGCCGATCCAGAGGAAAGCGAGGCCGTAGGCGACGTAGGCGGAAAAATACTGGCGCGCCTTCTCGGCCCATAGACCGATGTAGAGGGCCCGGACGCTGACGAAGACGAACAGGCCGACGGTTGCCAGTGCGCCCACCATTCCAAGCTCTTCGGCCAGCACCGCGAACACGAAGTCGGTATGAGCCTCAGGCAGGTAGAACTGTTTCTGGATGCTGTTGCCCAGACCTACACCAAGCCATTCGCCGCGACCGAAAGCGATCAACGCCTGGCTCAACTGATAGCCCGCGCCGTACTGGTCGGCCCAGGGGTCGATGAAGTTGGTCAAGCGCTGCATCCGGTAGCTCTGGCTGGTCATTACCAGCACGCCGGCGGCGAGTACGGCACCGGCCAGGGGGACGAAGCGCAGCAGGTTGATCCCGCCGAGGAACAGCATCGCGATGCAGGAGCCCACCAGCACCACGGTGGCTCCGAAGTCCGGTTCGGCCAGCAGCAGTACGGCGATCGGGCCCAGCACCAGCATTGGCTTGATGAAGCCGGTCAGCTTCTCGCGAACTTCGTCCTGGCGACGCACCATGTAGCCGGCGATGAACATCACGGTGAACAGCTTGGCCAGCTCGGACGGCTGCAGGTTGAACAGACCGAAACCAATCCAGCGCTTGGCGCCGTTGATTTCTCGGCCGATCCCGGGAAGCAGGACCATGATCAGCAGGACGATGGCAGCCAACATCAGTCGAGCGCCATGGCGCTGCCAGAAAGCCATGGGGATCTGTAGCGTGATCAGGCCCGCGACGAGACCGATCATCAGGTAAATCAGGTGGCGGATCATGTGGTACAGCGGGTTGCCGGACAGCGCCGCCGCGACTTCCGACGAAGCCGAGGTGATCATCACCAGGCCCAGGCCGAGCAGCGACAGGCAACCGGCCAGCAGCGGGAAGTCGATGTCGATGCCGCGGCGGCTGCGCAGCGGCGACGGGGCGGCGAGCAGACGGGCCAGCATCAGACGAGCCCCTCCACGGCCTGGGCGAATAGACGCCCGCGTTCTTCGAAGTTCTTGAACATGTCCAGGCTGGCACACGCCGGCGAGAGCAATACGGCGTCGCCAGCCTCGGCCAGTTCGGAGCAGCGCAGCACTGCTTCGTCCAGGTTTTTTACCCGAACCAGCGGCACGGAATCCCCCAGGGCGGCGGCGATCAGCTCGGCATCCCGGCCCAGCAGCACGACGGCGCGGCAGAACGCTTCCACCGGGCCTTTGAGGCCGGAGAAATCAGCGCCCTTGCCATCGCCACCGGCAATCAGCACCAGCTTGCCGTCGATATCGGCGCCCAGGCCTTCGATCGCCGCCAGGGCAGCCCCGACGTTGGTCGCCTTGGAATCGTCGTAGTAGGAGACGCCACGCAGCTCGCGCACCCACTGGCAGCGATGGGCCAGCCCGGCGAAAGTCCGCAGCGTATCGAGCATGGGCTCGAACGCCAGGCCAACGGCGTGGCCCAGGGCCAGGGCAGCCAGTGCGTTGGATTGGTTGTGGGCGCCGCGAACCTTCAGTTCGCGAACCGACATCAGCTTGTCGAACTGGTAGGCCAGGTACTTCTCGCCGTCTTCCTCGATCATGCCGAAGGACTTGAAGTCAGGTTTGTTCAGGCCGAATGTCCAGCAGGGCAATTGGTCGGCCACAAGCGGACGCGACAAGGCGTCACCGCGATTGACGACGACCTGGCGCGCGCCACGGAAGATGCGGTGCTTGGCGAGGTGGTAGGCCTGCATGTCAGCGTAGCGATCCATGTGGTCTTCGCTGACGTTGAGCACGGTGGCCACCTCGGCATTCAGCCGGTCGGTGGTTTCCAGTTGGAAACTGGACAGCTCCAGCACGTAGAGCTCGACGTCGTCGTCCAGTAGGTCCAGCGCCGGAGTACCAAGATTGCCGCCTACAGCGACACGCTTGCCGGCAGCCTGGGCCATGTCGCCCACCAGGGTGGTGACAGTGCTCTTGGCGTTCGAGCCGGTGATGGCGACGATCGGCGCCTTGGCATGGCGAGTGAACAGTTCGATGTCCCCGGACAGCTTGGTTCCACGCCGTGCCGCTTCTTGCAGCGCAGGCGTGGCCACCGCCAGGCCCGGGCTCACGTAAAGCTCGCTGGCACGGCTGAGGAAATCCGGATCGAGCTCGCCACAGCGTACTTCCACCTGCGGGAACTGGCTCTGGATCGTCGCCAGCTCCGGCGGGTTCGCACGGGTATCAGCCACGGCAAACGGCACGCCCTGGCGCGCCAGGAAGCGCACCAGGGACATGCCGCTCTTGCCGAGGCCGACAACGATGCGGAACTGGTCGGAAGCGATCAGCGTCACTCTCGATTACCTCAGTTTCAGGGTGGCAAGACCAACGAGCACCAGGATCACAGTGATGATCCAGAACCGTACGATGACCCGGGGTTCGGGCCAGCCTTTCAGTTCGAAGTGGTGATGGATAGGGGCCATTCGGAAAACACGACGACCGGTCAGCTTGAACGATGCGACCTGGATCATCACCGACAGGGTCTCCATGACGAACACACCGCCCATGATGAACAGCACCACTTCCTGGCGCACGATCACGGCGATGGTGCCGAGGGCGGCACCCAGGGCCAGGGCGCCGACGTCACCCATGAAGACCTGGGCCGGGTAGGTGTTGAACCAGAGGAAGCCGAGGCCGGCGCCCACCAGAGCGGCGCAGAACACGATCAGCTCACCCGCGCCCGGTACGTAAGGGATCAGCAGGTAGTCGGCGAATTTGATGTTGCCCGACAGGTAGCAGAAGATCCCCAGCGCGCCGCCGACCATCACGGTGGGCATGATCGCCAGGCCGTCGAGGCCGTCAGTCAGGTTCACCGCGTTGCTCGAGCCGACGATCACGAAGTAGGTCAGCACCACGAAACCGATGCCCAGCGGGATCTCGATGTTCTTCACCAGCGGCAGGATCAGCGTGGTCTCGGCCGGCGTGCTGGCGGTCATATAAAGGAAGATCGCGGCGGCGATACCGAACACGGACTGCCAGAAATACTTCCAGCGGCTCGGGAGGCCGCGGGAGTTCTTCTCGATCACCTTGCGATAGTCATCCACCCAGCCGATGGCGCCGAACGCCAGGGTCACGGCCAGCACCACCCACACATAGCGATTGGACAGATCGGCCCAGAGCAGGGTGCTGATGGCGATGGCGGTCAGGATTAGCGCGCCACCCATGGTCGGCGTGCCGGATTTCGACAGGTGCGATTGCGGGCCATCGTTACGCACGGCCTGACCGATCTGGCGGATCTGCAGGGTGCGGATCATCCAGGGACCGAGCCAGAGCGACAGCGACAGCGCTGTCAGGACGCCGAGAATCCCGCGCAGGGTCAGGTACTGAAATACGCCGAACCCTTTATAGAACTGTTGCAGGTACTCAGCGAGCAGCAGCAGCATGATTAGTGAGCCTCCCCCGTCCCGCAGAATGCCGCGACGACTTTGTCCATCGCCGCGCTGCGGGAGCCTTTGATCAAAATTGTGGTGTTTGCATCCTGCTCGCTGACCAGCGCCTGGATCAGGCTGGCCTGGTCGGCGAAGTGGCGCCCCTGGGCACCAAAGGCAGCGACGGCGTGCGCCATCAGCGGGCCAACGGCGTACAGGGCACTGACTTTGCCGCGAGCGTATTCGCCAACTTCGCGATGCCCTTGTTCGGCCCAGTCGCCGAGTTCGCCCATATCCCCGAGCACCAGGACGGTGCGACCGGAAAAGCCGGCGAGTATATCAACGGCGGCCAGCATCGACGCGGGGTTGGCGTTGTAGCTGTCGTCGATCACGCGCATGCCGCTCGTGGCGAGCTGCGCTACGGCGCGGCCTTTGACAGGCTGCAGGTTTTCCAGGCCTGCCTTGATCCCGACCAGCGGCACGCCAAGGGCGTGTGCGGCGGCAGCGGCGGCCAGGGAGTTGGCGACGTTGTGCGCCCCCAACAGGTTCAGCTGGATGTCCGCGTCGCCGGCCAGGCCACGAAGGCTGAAGGCCATGCAACCGCGCGCATCGCGGGTCAGGTTCTCGGCACGTACATCGGCGCGGCCATCAGTCACGCCGAAGCTGATCACGCGGCGGCCTGCAGCGCGGGTGTGCCAGATGTCGAATGCGCGGTCGTCGCGGTTCAGCACGGCGACGCCGTCAGCCGGCAGCCCCTCGAGGATTTCGCCCTTGGCTTCGACAATCTTTTCCGGACCACCGAACTCGCCCACATGGGCGGTACCGGCGTTGTTCAGGATCGCCACCTGCGGCCGGGTCAAGCCGACGGTGTAGAGGATTTCACCGACGCGCGAGGCACCCAGTTCGATCACCGCGCTGTCGTGTTCGGCACCCAGCTCCAGAAGGGTCAGAGGCACGCCGAGGTCGTTGTTCAGGTTGCCGCGCGTGGCCAGCACGCTTCCCTGGGTCCGCAGGATGCTGGCAAGCATCTCCTTGACGGTGGTCTTGCCGCTGGAACCGGTGACCGCTGCGACGCGGCCGGTGAAACCGTCGCGATTGTAGGCACCCAGGCGGCCAAGACCTTCGCGGGTATCGGTCACCACCAGTTGCGGGATAGGCGCATCCGCCACCTTGCGCTGTACCAGGGCGGCGATGGCGCCCTTGGCAGCAACGTCGCCAAGGTAGTCATGGCCGTCGAAACGCGGGCCAACCAAGGCGATGAAGAGCTGTCCGGCTTCGATCTTGCGGCTGTCGCTGGAAACGCCGGTGAAGGCGACGTCGGCCCCCACCAGTTCGGCTTGCAGCGGTCCGAGGAGCTCGGAAAGACGGAAGGGCTTAAGCATTGGGCACCTCCCTCGCGTCCAGCGCCTTGGCCGCCTCGTCGAGGTCGGAGAAGAGATGGCGTACGCCGGCGATCTCCTGGTAATCCTCATGGCCCTTGCCGGCCAGCAGCACGACGTCGTCAACGCCAGCCGAAGCGATCAACTGGGCGATAGCCAGGCCACGACCAGCAATGAACTCGACCTTGTCCGCATCGGCGAAGCCCGGACGGATATCAGCGAAGATCTGCGCCGGGTCCTCGGTGCGCGGGTTGTCGTCGGTTACCAGCACGTGGTCGGCCAGGTGCTCGGCAACGGCAGCCATCAGCGGACGCTTGCCGCGATCGCGATCACCACCACAACCGAACAGGCAGAGCAGGCGGCCACGGACATGGGGGCGCAGAGCCTGCAGAACCTTCTCCAGGGCATCCGGCGTATGGGCGTAATCCACCACCACCAGCGGCTTCTCGCCGCCGCCCAGTCGTTGCATACGCCCTACCGGGCCTTGCAGCGACGGCAGGACCTTCAGCACATCGGCCAGCGGGTAATCCATGGCCAGCAACGCGCCGACAACGGCCAGCAGGTTGCTCAGGTTGAAGCGCCCCAGCAGCGGGCTGCGCAGCAAGCCTTCACCCTGATGGGTAACCAGGTGGGCACGCACGCCGTGATCGTCGAAATGGGCTTCTCGGCAATAAAGGAAGGCACTGGATTCTTCCAGGCTGTAGCTGAACAGACGCGACTCGTGCTGTTCGCCGGCCAGTTTGCGGCCGAATTCGTCATCCAGGTTGATCACCCGCGCACGCAGGTTCGGCCAGCTGAACAGCTTGGCCTTGGCGGCCGCGTAGGCCTCCATCGAACCATGGAAGTCCAGGTGGTCGCGGGACAGGTTGGTGAACGCTGCGACATCGAAGTCCAGCGCAGCAACCCGACCCTGCTCAAGGCCATGGGAAGAAACTTCCATTGCAACGGCACGGGCACCGGCCTGTTTCAGGCCTGCCAGGGTGGCCTGCACGGCCAGCGGATCGGGTGTGGTGTGGCGACCGCTTTCCAGCTCGCCATAGAAGCCGGTACCCAGGGTACCGACGATGCCGCAGCGTTCGCCCAACTGGTCGAGGGCCTGGGCCAGCAGTTGGCTGACGCTGGTCTTGCCATTGGTGCCGGTGACACCGACCAGGCGCAGGGCACGGCTCGGCTCACCATAGAAGCGACCGGCAATGGCCGACAGCTGGCCGGCCAGGCCTTTGATCGGGATCAGCTCGGCACCGGCGGTTTCCGACACCTTCGCATCCACGGCTTCATAGGCCACGGCGACGGCGCCACGGGACACCGCATCAGCAATGTGGTCGCGACCGTCGTGCTGGGCACCGGGTACGGCCAGAAACAGATCGCCCGGACGCACCTTGCGGCTGTCCAGGGTCAGTTCACGAATCAGGGTGGCGCTTTGCGCCTGGGGCAACAATTGGTTCAGTGGCATGGGCATCAGATCCGCCCTCCTTTGCCGGTGGCCGCTTCCGCGGTCTGTTGTTCCTCGGTGGGCAGGTTGTCCGGCGCGATGTTCATCAGTCGCAGCGCGCCGGCCATCACCTTGCCGAATACCGGGGCCGAAACCAGGCCGCCGAAGTAGCCCGCCTTGCTGGGCTCGTCGATCACCACCACCATCGCAATGCGCGGATTGGTGGACGGACCGAAGCCCGCGAAGAGCGAGCGATAGGCGTTCTGGGTGTAGCCCTTGGTTCCTACGCTGGCTTTACGCGCCGTACCACTCTTGCCGGACACGTGGTACCCAGGCACTTGTGCGCGGAACACACCGCGCGGCGCCTCGACCACCTGCTGGAGCATGCCCTGCATGGTCTTGGCCACTTCTTCCGGCAGGACCTGGGCACCGTCGGGGATGCTGTCCACCCGGGTCATCGACAGCGGCACGGCCTGACCGTTGTTGGCCAGGGTGGCGTAGGCATGGACGAGCTGGATCGCGGTAGTGGACAAGCCGTAGCCATAGGACAGGGTGGCGGTTTCGGCCTTGCGCCACTCGCGGTGGTTGGGCAGGTTGCCCACACGCTCGCCCGGGAAGCCGAGACCGGTATCCTGGCCGAGACCGAGCCTGCGCATGGTGTCGTAAATGGTCTCGCCGCCAATATCGAAGGCGATCTTGCTCATGCCGACGTTACTGGAGTTGATCAGGATTCCAGTCAGGTCGAGGATCGGCCCTTCGGTCCTGGATACGTCCTTGATGGTGTAACGGCCGATCTGCAACGAGCCGGGGTATACCTCGACCTTGTTCTCGGGCTTCCAGCGGCCGGTCTGCAGCGCAGCGGCCATGGAGATCGGCTTGACCGTAGAACCCGGCTCGAACACGTCGATCATCGCGCGGTTGCGCATGGCGGCCGGTTGAAGGTTGCGACGGTTGTTCGGGTTGTAGGTGGGCTGGTTGGCCATGGCCAACACTTCGCCAGTCTTCACGTCGACGATCACCAGGCTGCCAGCCTTCGCCCCGTTCTCTACCAGGGCGTTGCGCAGCTCCCGATGGGCCAGGTACTGCAGGCGCAGGTCGATGGACAGGGCCAGAGTCTTGCCCGGCTTGGCATTGCGGGCGACCTGGACGTCCTTGATCAGACGGCCACGTCGATCCTTGAGGACCTGGCGCTTGCCGGGCACGCCGGCCAGCCATTCCTCGAACGAAAGCTCGACGCCTTCGCGACCACGGTCATCGACATCGGTGAAGCCAACCACATGAGCGGTCACTTCACCCGCCGGATAGAACCGACGGAATTCCTCGATCCCATAAACGCCCGGCAGCTTGTTGGCCAGGACGGCCTGCCCCTGCTCCGGGGTGAGGCCGCGCGCCAGGTACATGAATTCGCGATTGGCGTTCTGCTCGATGCGCTGGGCGAAGCCTTTCGGGTCCTGACCCAGCGCTTGGGCGATGCGCGGCCACTCGTCGCGAACCGCCATCAGATCCTTGGGGTTGGTCCAGAGGGTGGTGACCGGGGTACTCACCGCCAGCGGTTCACCATTGCGGTCGGTGATCAGGCCGCGGTGGGCGGGAATCGGGATATGCCGAACGCTACGAGCATCGCCATGCGCCTTGAGGAAGTCATGGTCGATCACGTGCAGGTCGACGATACGCCAGGAAATGGCGCCGACCATGATGGCAAGCAGGCCCAGAACGATCCGGAAGCGCCAGGGATAGAGTGCGCCTTCCAGCTTCATCATGGCGCCACCATCCGCACTTCGGCCGGATCAGGGATGCGCATCTTCAGCTGTTCGCTGGCCAGGGACTCGATGCGGTTGTGTGCGGTCCAGGTACTTTGCTCGAGGACCAGGCGCCCCCATTCGGCCTGGGCTTTGTCGCGCACGCTGAGTTCCGCGTAGAGCTCGTTGAGCAGCTTGCGGTTCCAGTGGGCGCTATAGGAAACGGCAATGGCGGACAGCAGGACGCCACCAAACAGCAGCAGCATCAGCAGGCTGCCACCGGGCAGGGGTTTGGCGTAAATGCGGCTCATCGCAGCTTCTCCGCCACACGCATGACTGCACTGCGCGAACGCGGGTTGGCCTTGAGCTCTTCGTCCGACGCGTATTGCGGTTTACCCAGCAGCTTCAGGCGAGGATCGAAAACGGCCTGGCGAATCGGCAGGTCGCGGGGCAGCTTGTCGGCTTCGCCCTTGGCGTGCTTGCGCATGAACTGTTTGACGATGCGGTCTTCCAGGGAGTGGAAGCTGATCACCACCAGGCGACCGCCAACGGCGACTGCCTCGAGCGCGGCATCAAGCCCCTGCTCAAGGTCGCCCAGTTCGTTGTTGACGTGAATTCGGATGCCCTGGAACGCACGGGTCGCAGGGTTCTTGCCCTTTTCCCAGGCCGGATTGGCGGCGCTCAGTACGGCCGCAAGGTCGGCGGTGCGTTCGAAAGGCTTCTCTGCGCGACGCTGCACCACAGCACGGGCCATGCGCTTGGCAAAACGCTCTTCGCCGTAGTCCTTGAAGACACGGGCGATTTCGTCCTCGCTGGCACTGGCGATCCACTGCGCAGCGCTCTGGCCGCGATCAGGGTTCATGCGCATGTCCAGCGGGCCATCATTGAGGAAACTGAAACCACGCTCCGGGTCGTCCAGCTGCGGGGAGGAGACGCCAAGGTCGAGCAGAACGCCGTCCACCTTGCCATCCAGGCCCCGCTGGCGCACTTCGTCACCGAGCTCGGCAAAGCTCCGTTGCACAATGACAAAGCGGCCGTCATCGGCCGCCAGAGCTTGCCCCGTCGCAATCGCTTGCGGGTCCTTGTCGAATCCCAGCAAGCGTCCCCCGGGTCCAAGCCGCTCAAGGATGAGCCGGCTATGCCCGCCCCGCCCGAACGTGCCATCCAGGTAGCAGCCATCCGCGCGCAGGGCGAGGCCTTCCACTGCCTCTTCGAGCAGGACGGTGATATGGCGGAAGCTGCTGGTTGCACTCACAGGATTAGGTCACGTAGTTCGTCCGGCAGACCGCCGGGCTGTTTGATTGCCATGAGGTCTGCCTCGGAAATCGCGTTCCAGGCATCCTCATCCCACAGTTGGAATTTGTTCAGTTGACCGACCAGCATGGCCCGCTTGTCCAGTCCGGCGTGCTCGCGCAGGCGCGGCGGCACCAGAAAGCGACCGGCGCTATCGAGCTCCAGGTCCACGGCATTACCGATCAGCAAACGTTGCAGGCGACGAGTTTCCTCGCGCAGGGAAGGCAGCTCTCGCAGCTTGGCTTCGATGAGCTCCCATTCAGGCAGGGGGTAAACAGTCAAACAGGGATCGACGGCGTCGATTGTAACGATGAGCTGGCCACCACAACGCGAAACGAGCTCGTCCCGATACCGACTTGGCATCGCGAGTCGCCCCTTAGCGTCGAGACTGATGGCGTTGGCTCCGCGAAACACGGCTGCGCTCCCCCTTTGATTGGCTTTCCTTGCCGATAAATCCCACTTCTACCCACTTCACTCCACTTCCGCACACTATAGAAATGGGCCAGCCCCACCGTCAAGGCGCGCAAAAGCGGAAAATTCCTTACAGGACGGCAATTTAGCGAGGGCTGAGAGGGGATTTAGACGGTTTTGACGGAGTAAAGCAGGAGGAAAATCCAGCACTTACAAGGAGCTGAACTTCGAACTTAAAGTAATTTGTTAAGAGTAAGATCTTTTCGGCATTTGAAAGGAGGGGAACGCAACACCGAAGAGCTAACGCGGAGAGAAGTAAAAAAGCAGAGAGTCGATCTGTAAGCCGGGTTCTGTCGAGGACAGTCATTCATCTACGGCTGCCATCACTGACAGCCTTTAGCAACCTACCCGAATCCGACGCGGGCCACGCCATGGATTCCTATTTGGTCTTGCTCCGAGTGGGGTTTACCTAGCCACGAACTGTTACCAGTCGTGCGGTGCGCTCTTACCGCACCTTTTCACCCTTACCGGCGCTTACGCGCTTAGGCGGTTATTTTCTGCGGCACTTTCCGTAGGCTTGCGCCTCCCAGGCGTTACCTGGCACTCCGCCCTATGGAGCCCGGACTTTCCTCCCTCTCAAAATCGCAGAACGAAATGAGACAGCGACTGTCCGATCGACTCTCCGCCGCCAAGGTTAACGGCAGGCGCCTCCGAGAACAAGCTCAGGAATCAGCCTGTCGCTCCAGAGCCGCCTGGTAGAGCAGATTCTTGCGTACGCCAGTGATCTCCGCCGCCAGCGCGGCAGCCCGCTTGACCGGCATTTCAGCCAGTAGCAGATCCAGCACCCGCAGGGCTTCGGCACTCAGCGCGCCCTCACCTTCCGGAGCCTGCCAGCCGCCCACCAGCACTACGCACTCACCCCGTTGCTGGTTGGAGTCAGCCGCCACCCAGCCGCACAGTTCATCCAGCGGCGCACCCTTCAGAGTCTCGAAAGTCTTCGTCAGCTCACGCGCCAGCACCGCAGGACGATCACCACCGAAGACGCTGCGCATATCCTCCAGCGACTCCAGAATCCGGTGGGGTGCCTCATAGAAGATGAGGGTGCGCGGTTCCTCCTTCATTTCTTCCAGCCGCCCGCGACGCGCATTAGCCTTGGCCGGTAGGAAACCTTCGAAGATGAACCGATCCGACGGCAATCCGGCCGACGACAGGGCGGCGATCAGGGCGCAGGCACCGGGCACCGGCACCACTGCGACACCAGCGGCACGCGCCTGGCGCACCAGGTGAAAGCCTGGATCTGAAATCAACGGCGTACCCGCGTCGGAAATCAGCGCCACATCTTCTCCAGCCTGCAGGCGCGCGAGAAAGCGACCACCCTGATCGCGCTCATTGTGCTCATGACAGGCCGCCAGAGGAGTTTCGATTCCGAAGTGCTGCAGGAGGCGCGCAGAGTGACGGGTATCCTCGGCGGCGATCAGAGCAACCTCCCGCAGCACCCGTAAAGCTCGGGCAGTGATGTCGTCGAGATTGCCGATTGGCGTTGCGACTACATAAAGCGTGCCTGATGCGTTGCCGCTGGCGGAGGAAAGAGTCACAAGGCACCTCGGAAAAGACTGAAAGCGCGCATTGTATCCCGATTCACCGGCCCGACATCGCGCCTCAACCGGTGCTTGGGTACAATCGCGTCTTTCTTTAACGAGTATCGGGACCGATAAATGATCGCTTGCCTGCGTCCGCTCTCCGCCCTATGCCTCGCTGGCCTGCTGGCTGCCTGCTCCAGCTCGCCCTCGTCCAGCCTTGGCGAATTGCCCCGCACCCCCGAGGCCAGCATCGAGCAACTGCTACAGCAGGCTAGCGAGGCCAAGCCGGAACAGGCCGTGCTGCTGCGTCTTTCTGCCGCCGACCTCGCCTACAAACAGCAGGACGTTGGCCGATCCGCTCGAATCCTCGAGCAGATTCCGATGGAAAGCCTGAAGCCCGCTCAGCAGATATTCGCCAGCACCCTGGCCGCTGAATTGGCCATGGCGCGCAACCAGCCGAAGAGCGCCCTCAAGGCCCTGAGCCACCCCAGCCTCGAGCACTTGGCCGAGCTGCCCGTCGACCAGCAGGTGCGCACCCAGCTCGTCCGCGCCCGCGCCCTGGAGGCCGATGGCCAGACCCTCGCCGCCGCACGCGAGCGTGTATTCATTGCCCCCCTATTGAGTGGCGAAGCTGCCAGCAGCAACCACGAAGCCATCTGGGCACTGGTTTCCAGCCTGCCGCTGGACCAGCTGCAAGGTGGCGCCGACAAGGATCTGGCCGGCTGGCTGGAGCTCGCGCGACTGACCAAGACGTCCTCCACCCTCGAACAGCAGCAGGCCGCCATCGACAACTGGCGCGCACAGAACCCGGACCACCCGGCCGCCAAGCAGCTGCCGCAGGCCCTGACCAAGCTGAAGGAGATTGCAGGCCAACCGCTGACCAAGATTGCCCTGCTGCTGCCCCAGGAAGGTCAGCTTGCCTCGGTATCCCGCGCGCTGCGCGACGGCTTCCTGGCGGCCCACTACCAGGCCCAGCAATCCGGCCAGCCACAACCTGCCATCGAGCTGTATGACAGCTCCAAGCTGACCTCCATCGATGACTTCTACCGCCAGGCCCAGGCCGACGGGGTGCAACTGGTGGTGGGTCCGCTGGAGAAGCCGCTGGTCAAGCAGCTCAGCTCCCGCGAACAACTGCCCATCACCACACTGGCCCTGAACTACAGCGACTCCAGCCAGGAAGCACCCGCCCAGCTCTTCCAATTCGGCCTCGCCGCCGAAGACGAAGCCCGCGAGGTAGCCCGCCGCGCCTGGGCTGACGGCATGCGCAGCGCAGTGGCCCTCGTTCCTCGTGGCGAGTGGGGCGACCGCGTACTGCGCGCCTTCCAGCAAAGCTGGCAGGCCGAAGGTGGCCGACTGATCGCCGCCGAGCATGTCGACCAGCCAGTCGCCCTGGCCCAGCAGATCGCCGATCTCTTCCAACTCCGCCAGAGCGAAGCCCGTGCCAAACGCCTGCAGGGCACCTTGGGGGTTCCGATGGCCGCCCAACCCGCGCGCCGCCAGGACGTCGACTTCATCTTCCTCGCCGCCACCCCGCAGCAGGCCCAGCAGATCAAGCCAACCCTGGCCTTCCAGTACGCGGGCGATGTACCGGTCTACGCCACGTCCCACCTCTACTCCGCGAGCAACGACCCGGCCCAGTACCAGGACCTGAATGGCATCCGCTTCTGCGAGACCCCGTGGCTGCTCAATGGCGATGATCCGCTGCGCCAGCAGGTAGGCAGCCAATGGCCCCAGGCTGGCGGAAGCCTCGGCCGCCTATACGCGATGGGCGCTGACGCCTATCGCCTGGCACCGCGCCTGACGCAACTGAAGGCCCTGCCGGAAACAAAGGTTGATGGCCTTTCCGGTCGCCTGACCCTCAACCCCGCTCGTCGAGTCGAGCGCCAGCTGCCCTGGGCCGAGTTCCGCGACGGCCAGGTCCAGCGCCTGCAAGACAGCGACTCTTGATCGATCGACGAGTCCGCGGGCAAGCGGCAGAAGCCGTTGCCCGCGCCCACCTAGAAGCAAATGGGCTTCGTCTGTTGTCCCAGAACTGGCTATGCCGGCGGGGAGAGCTCGATCTGGTCATGCTCGACGGCGATACAGTAGTATTCGCCGAAGTCCGCTACCGGCGTCATACCGGATGGGGCGGCGCACTCGAGAGCGTCGATGCCCGCAAGCGCGAAAAACTGGCATACGCCGCCCAGCAGTTCCTCCAGCAGGAATCCCGCTGGGCAAAACACCCTTGTAGATTTGATGTGATTGCCGTCGATGCAATGGACGGTGATTCGCCCCCGCGACTGACCTGGCTGAAGAACGCCTTCGACATCTGATCGGTCGCCCCACTGAAGGTCTTACCCGATGGACATGCAACCCCGTATCCGCCAACTCTTCCAAGCCAGCATCGACACCAAGCTGCAGGCGATGGAAGTGCTGGCCCCGCACATCGAGCACGGCAGCATGGTGATGGTCCACGCGCTGCTCAATGAGGGCAAGATCCTGTCCTGCGGCAACGGCGGCTCGGCCGGCGATGCCCAGCACTTTTCCTCGGAACTGCTCAATCGCTTCGAACGCGAGCGCCCGAGCCTCCCGGCCATTGCCCTGACCACCGACAGCTCGACCATCACCTCCATCGCCAACGATTACAGCTACAACGAAGTCTTTTCCAAGCAGATCCGCGCGCTCGGCCAACCTGGTGATGTCCTTCTGGCCATCTCCACCAGCGGCAATTCGGCCAACGTGATCCAGGCCATCCAGGCCGCCCACGACCGCGAGATGGTCGTCGTCGCCCTGACCGGGCGTGATGGCGGCGGCATGGCCTCCCTGCTTCTTCCGGAGGACGTGGAAATTCGTGTGCCGTCCAAGATCACCGCACGAATCCAGGAAGTGCACCTGCTGTCCATCCATTGCCTCTGCGACCTGATCGACCGTCAACTGTTTGGGAGTGAAGAATGATCCGTTCCCCGCTGATACTCGCCGGCCTGGCCCTCTGCCTCGCGCTCTCCGGCTGCGGTGGCCGCACCATCGGCAAGACCATCGATGACCAGTCCACACCATCGAAAGTACGCGCCAAAGTCGAAGCGGCCAGCCCTGATCTGAAGACCAACTCGCACATCGTCGTATCCAGCTACAACGGCGTCGTCCTGCTCGCTGGCCAGACGCCTCGCGCCGATCTCAAGGAACTGGCCGGTCAGGCCGCCCAGTCCGCTCAGGGTGTTCGTCGTGTGCACAACGAGCTGCAAGTGCTGCCGCCCTCCTCCACCCTGGCGCGCATGAACGACAGCACCATCACCACCAAGATCACCACCCAGCTACTGGCCGACGGCAAGGCCCCCAGCTCACAGATCAAAGTGATCACCGAGAACGGCATCGTCTATCTGCTGGGCCTGGTTACCCGCCAGGAAGCCCAACTGGCCACCAGCATTGTCCAGAGCGTCTCTGGGGTACAGAAGATCGTCCGACTCTTCGAATACACCAACTGACCTTACGGCAGGCATGAAAAAGGCGATCCGAGGATCGCCTTTTTTATTACTTGACCACTTTCAGGCTGGGCCGGCCGCTGGGTCGCGAAGGCTCGCCACCCGAGCCCGACGGCTCGTCACCGGAAGGCCCATCGCCATCTGGCTCCGGATCATCACCAGGCAGCGGCGGTTCAAGATCGAACACCATGCCCTGGCCATTCTCCCGCGCGTAAATTGCCATGACCGCAGCGGAAGGAATGTAGAGGCTGTGGGCAACACCACCAAAACGCCCCTCGAAGCTCACCGCCTCGTTGTCCATGTGCAGATGACGCACGGCACTGGGGGAAACATTGAGCACGATCTGGCCATCGTTGGCGTAACCGGGCGGAACCCGCACGCCGGCGTGCTCAGCATTGACCAATAGGTGTGGGGTGCAATCGTTGTCGACGATCCACTCGTACAACGCGCGGACCAGATAGGGACGACTGGAATTCATCTAGGTCTCCTTAGCGCATTTCGCGCTCGGCGGCGGACAGGCTGGCCTGGAAGGAGTCACGGGCAAACGCCCGCTCCATGTAATCCAGGAGAGGCTTGGCCGGCCGCGGCAATTCGATGCCCAGTACGGGAAGGCGCCAGAGAATCGGCAGCAGGCAGCAATCCACCAGACTGAAATCTTCGCTCAGAAAGAAGGGCTTGTCCGCAAAGAGTGGCGACACGCCAGTCAGGCTTTCACGCAGCTCCTTGCGCGCCAGCGCCTTGTCGGCGTCCTTGCTGCGCGGATCGAGGATGCGGTCCACCAGCGAGCACCAGTCGCGCTGCACGCGATGGATGAGCAGACGGGTATTGGCACGAGCCACCGGATACACCGGCAGCAGCGGCGGATGGGGATATCGCTCTTCGAGATACTCCATCACTACCGTGGATTCATAGAGAGCCAGATCGCGATCCACCAGGGTCGGAACGCTGCCATAGGGGTTCACCTCGGCCAGCTTGGGTGGGCAACGGCCCGGCTCGACGTTGATGATCTCGGCGGCAACCCCCTTCTCGGCGAGCACGATGCGCACGCGATGGGAGTAGTGGTCGGCAGGGTCGGAATAACAGGCCAGCCTATTGGTGACGGCCATTGCGCCCTCCTCACTCGAATTATTCAGGGGCAGAAAGACGCGCGCGCCCTATAAGGGCGCGCGCTTTGACAACGGTACAGCGGCGTATCAGTGAACGTCCTTCCAGTACTCACGCTTGAGCAGGTAGGCGAACACGAAGAAGAACGCCAGGTACAGCAGGACGTAGGTACCGATGCGCTGGCTTTCCAGCTTGACCGGGTTGGCCGAGTAGGCGAGGAAGGTCACCAGGTTCTGGACCTTCTCGTCGAACTCAGCTTCGGTCAGCTTTCCGGTCTTCGGCAGCACGGTCAGCTGGTCGCAGGCCTCATGGGTCAGCGGTGCGCCAGTCAGCGGATCGAACTGCTTCTTGCCGTCCTCAACCACTTGAACCTGCTTGCAACCAACGACCTGACGGCCCTGCAGGCTGACCAGTACGTTCGGCATGCCCACGTTCGGGAAGACCTTGTTGTTCACGCCCCACGGACGTGCAGGATCTTCATAGAAGGAACGCAGGTAGCTGTACAGCCAGTCAGTGCCACGTACGCGGGCAACCAGGGTCAGGTCCGGCGGCGCTGCACCGAACCATACCTTGGCGTCCTGCGGCTGCATGCCGATCTTCATGTGGTCGCCGATCTTGGCGCCAGTGAGGACCAGGTTCTGCAGCATCAGCTCTTCCGAAATGCCCAGATCCTTGGCTACGCGCTCGTAACGCTGGAACTTGGCACTGTGGCAGCCCATGCAGTAGTTCGCGAAGGTACGCGCGCCGTCCTGCATGGCAGCCTTGTCGGTCAGGTCGATGTCGACCTTGTCCAGATGCACATCATGACCGCCAGCAGCAAAGGAAAGAGCCGGCAGAGCAGCAAATACAAATGCAGCAAATAGCTTTTTCATCAGCCTGTCACCCTTTCCGGTACCGGTTTGGTTTTTTCCATCCTTGTGTAGAACGGCATCAGGATGAAGTACGCGAAGTACAGGGTGGTGCACACCTGGGACAGCAGGGTACGGCCCGGAGTCGGAGCCAGAACACCCAGTACGCCGAGGATGACGAAGGAAATGCAGAACACCAGCAGCCAGATCTTGCTCAGCCAGCCCTTGTAACGCATGGACTTCACAGGGCTGCGGTCCAGCCACGGCAGCACGAACAGCACGGCGATGGCAGCACCCATGGCGATTACGCCGAGGAGCTTGTCAGGTACCGCACGGAGGATCGCGTAGAACGGAGTGAAGTACCAAACCGGCGCGATGTGCTCAGGAGTCTTGAACGGGTTGGCCTGTTCGAAGTTCGGCTTCTCGAGGAAGTAACCACCCATTTCCGGGAAGAAGAACACCACGAAGCAGAACACGAAGAGGAACACCACTACGCCGACAATGTCTTTCACGGAGTAGTAGGGGTGGAACGCGATACCGTCGAGCGGAATGCCGTTCTCGTCCTTCTTCTTCTTGATGTCCACGCCGTCCGGGTTGTTCGAACCCACTTCGTGCAGCGCCAGGATGTGCAGCACGACCAGGCCAAGCAGGACGATCGGCAGGGCGATCACGTGCAGGGCGAAGAAGCGGTTCAGGGTAATGCCGGAGATAAGGTAGTCACCGCGGATCCACTGGGTCAGGTCATCACCTACAACCGGGATGGCACCGAACAGCGAGATGATCACCTGGGCACCCCAGTAGGACATCTGGCCCCAGGGCAGCAGGTAGCCCATGAAGGCCTCGGCCATCAGGGCGAGGTAGATCAGCATGCCGAAGATCCACACCAGTTCACGCGGCTTCTGGTAGGAACCGTAAAGCAGGCCGCGGAACATGTGCAGGTAGACAACGATGAAGAACGCCGATGCACCTGTGGAGTGCAGGTAGCGGATGATCCAGCCGTACTCCACGTCGCGCATGATGTACTCGACGGACGCAAAGGCTTCTTCTGCGGACGGAGTGAAGCTCATGGTCAGCCAGATACCGGTGAGGATCTGGTTGACTAGTACCAGCAGTGCCAGCGAACCGAAGAAATAGAAGAAGTTGAAGTTCTTCGGCGCATAGTACTTGCTCAGATGGTCTTCCCACATCTTGGTCGCGGGGAAGCGCGCATCGACCCATTCCATGAATTTGCTCATCAGGCCTTCTCCTGGTCCACACCGACGATGATGACGTCATCCGTCTCATACGAGTACGGTGGCACCGGCAGGTTGATCGGCGCGGGTTGCGCCTTGTAGACACGGCCGGCGAGGTC
The DNA here is from genome assembly GCF_029871235.1 of Pseudomonas sp. BN411. Classification (GTDB taxonomy): domain Bacteria; phylum Pseudomonadota; class Gammaproteobacteria; order Pseudomonadales; family Pseudomonadaceae; genus Metapseudomonas. The sequence continues at coordinate 297,813 of NZ_SSOM01000065.1, read as the reverse complement.
ATAGCGGGAGCCATGGCAGGGGCAGAAGTAGCCACCAACCCACTCGGCGCCCAGGTCAGCCGGGGCGACTTCCGGGCGGAAGGACGGCGAGCAGCCCAGGTGGGTGCAGATGCCGACCAGTACCAGGATTTCCGGCTTGATCGAGCGGCTGACCGGATCCACATAGGTCGGCTGCACCGAAGCCTTGGACTCCGGGTCGGCCATGCGGTCGTGGATCTTCGGCAGGTTAGCCAGGATCTCCTCGGTACGACGCACGATGAACACCGGCTGACCACGCCATTCGGCAATGATCTGCTGGCCTGCTTCGACCTTGCTTATATTCACCTTGACCGGTGCACCCGCGGCCTTGGCCTTGGCACTGGGCAGCCATGACCCCACGAACGGGACCGCAGCCCCCACCGCTCCCGCAGCACCGACCACGGACGTGGCCGCTACGAGGAAGCGACGCCGGCCTGCATTCACGCCGTCATTGCTCATTCAGTCGTCTCCCATCAGCTTCTGTGGCCTGTTGTTCAGGCCTCTACTAAGTAAAAAATCGAGCCGCGCAAAAAATTCGCCAAATGGTAAAGAAAACCCCCTTTGCTGACAAGGTAATAGCCGGATACAAATGACCCGAAAGCCTTGATTGGCGGGGGATCCGTGCGTGCGACAAGCTGTCGCAGGACGTAATTCTTTGCGCATAAAAAAACGCCCAGCTCCGAAGAAACTGGGCGTTTTTTGCAAGCGTCGGATTAACGCTTGGAGTACTGCGGACGCTTACGCGCTTTACGCAGACCGACTTTCTTACGTTCAACTTCGCGAGCATCGCGAGTTACGTAGCCGGCCTTACGCAGCGGGCTGCGCAGGGTCTCGTCGTATTCGATCAGGGCGCGGGTGATGCCGTGGCGGATAGCACCGGCCTGACCGCTTACACCACCGCCAACGACGGTAACGTAGATATCGAACTTCTCGACGGTCTCGGTCAACTCCAGGGGCTGACGCACGACCATGCGAGCGGTTTCGCGGCCGAAGAAGGTATCCAGGCTGCGGTTGTTGATGGAGATCTTGCCAGTGCCCGGACGCAGGAAGACGCGAGCGGTAGCAGTCTTACGACGGCCGGTGCCGTAATTTTGAGTCGCCGACATAATGAACTTATCCCGTTAAATCTTCAGTTCTTGGGGCTGCTGAGCGGTGTGCGGGTGAACAGCACCCTTGTACACCTTCAGCTTGCGATACATGTCGCGGCCCAGCGGATTCTTCGGCAGCATGCCTTTTACCGCGGTCTCGATCACGCGCTCGGGGGCCTTGGCAATCAGCTTCTCGAAGTTGATTTCCTTGATGCCACCCGGGAAGCCGGAGTGCGAGTAGTACATCTTGTCGGTGGTCTTGGCACCGGTAACACGAACCTGCTCGGCATTGATCACGACGATGTAGTCGCCGGTGTCAACGTGAGGGGTGTATTCGGGCTTGTGCTTGCCACGCAGACGGCTGGCAATTTCGGTGGCCAGACGACCCAGGGTCTGACCTGCAGCGTCGACGACGTACCAGTCGCGCTTAACAGTTTCCGGTTTTGCAGTAAAAGTCTTCATTCGCTATAGCCTCAGGGGCCGCCCTGAAAATAAGACGGCGGATCTTACTGAATAGTGCTCGCCCTGACAAGTCAGGGACAGCCGGAAACAGACGCTATCGGGGGCTCGGGTCAGCGCGTCCGCTACGGCAAAAGGGTTTTCGGCAGGCTAGGCATCCCCACCTTCAATCTTCGCAGGCTAGGCATCCCCGCAAAGAAAGCCGCGAAATTATGCCGATTGCAGGAAAAATTTCAACCTGATTTCATGCGTTCTTTACCGAAGACGCAGGAGGCAGCGATGGAATACCGCCAACTTGGCCGCACTGATCTCAAGGTCAGCAGCCTTTGCCTGGGGACGATGACCTGGGGCGAGCAGAACACCGAGACCGAAGCCTTTGCCCAGATCGAGCGTGCCAAGGCCTACGGCATCAACTTCATGGATACCGCCGAGATGTATCCGGTGCCGCCACGCGCCGAAACCTACAGCGCCACCGAAACCATCATCGGCAACTGGTTCGCCAGGCGCCGTGACCGTGCCGACTGGGTCCTGGCGAGCAAGGTCGCCGGCCCCGGCAACGGCATCAGCCACATCCGCGGCGGCAACCTGAAGCACAACCGCCAGCACATCACCGCCGCCCTGGATGCCAGCCTCAAGCGCCTGCAGACCGACTGGATCGACCTTTATCAGTTGCACTGGCCCGAGCGCAGCACCAACTTCTTCGGCCAGCTCGGCTATCAGCACAAGGACGAAGCATTCACCCCGCTGCAGGAAACCCTCGAAATACTCGGCGAACAGGTGAAAGCCGGCAAGATCCGCCACATCGGCCTGTCCAACGAAACGCCCTGGGGTACGATGAAGTTCCTCCAGCTGGCCGAGCAACTCGGCCTGCCCCGCTCCGTGTCCATCCAGAACCCTTACAACCTGCTCAACCGCAGCTTCGAGGTAGGCCTGGCCGAAGTGGCGATGCGCGAGCAATGCGGCCTGCTGGCCTATTCGCCCATGGCCTTCGGCATGCTCTCCGGCAAGTATGAGGACGGCGCCCGCCCGGCCAACGCCCGGATTACCCTGTTCAGCCGTTTCACCCGCTACACCAACCCGCAATCCCAGTCCGCCTGCTCGCGCTATGTTCAACTGGCTCGCGAACATGGCCTGGACCCGGCGCAGATGGCTCTAGCCTTCGTCACCGCGCAACCCTTCGTGACCAGCAACATCATCGGGGCCACCTCCCTGGAGCAGTTGGAAGCGAACCTGCGCAGTACCGAGCTGACGCTTTCGGAAGACGTGCTTGAAGGCATCGCCGCCATCCACAAGGACCAGCCGAACCCGGCCCCGTAAAAGCGCAGAAGCCCGGCAATTGCCGGGCTTCTCACATCCGCCGGAGGCTCAGACCAGGGAGCGGGCGATGATCTCCTTCATGATTTCGTTGGTGCCGGCATAGATCCGCTGCACGCGCGCATCTGCCCAGGCCCGCGCCACCGCGTACTCCCACATGAAGCCGTAGCCACCGTGCAGTTGCACGCACTCGTCCAGCACCTTGCACTGCAGGTCGGTACCCCAGTACTTGAGCATTGCCGCAGTGGGCACATCCAGCTTGCCCTGCAGGTGCAGCTCCAGGCACCGATCAACGAAGACACGGCCAATCTGGATCTCGGTAGCCATTTCCGCCAGCTTGAAGCGGGTGTTCTGGAATTCGGCGACTGACTTGCCGAACGCCTTGCGCTCGCGGGTGTAGTCCAGGGTCCAGTTCAGCGCAGCCTCGGCCGAAGCCAACGCGCCGATGCCAACCGTCAGGCGCTCCTGGGGCAGCTCTTGCATCAGATAGGCGAATCCCATGCCCGCCTGGCCCAGCAGATTCTCCTTCGGCACACGAACATCCTGGAAGAACAGCTCGGAGGTGTCCTGGGCCTTCATGCCCACCTTTTCCAAACGCTTGCCCTTGGCAAAGCCCGGCGTGCCCGCTTCCACCAGGAACAGGCTGGTGCCCTTGGCGCCGGCCTTGGGATCGGTCTTGGCCACCACAATCACCAGATCGGCCAGGAAACCGTTGGTGATGAAGGTCTTGGAGCCGTTGATGACGTACTCGTCGCCGTCCAGCACAGCGGTGGTCTTCACGCCCTGGAGGTCGGAACCGGCGCCCGGCTCGGTCATGGCGATGGCCGTCACCAGCTCGCCGCTGACCAGCTTGGGCAGGTATTTCAGCTTCTGCGCCTCGGAACCGTAGTGAAGGATGTAGGGCGCAACGATGTCGGAATGCAGGGAAAAGCCAATACCAGTCAAACCAAGGCGGCCGATCTCCTCGATCACCACCGTGCTGTATAGGAAGTCAGCGCCCATGCCGCCGTACTCCTCCGGGATATGCGAGCAGAGCATTCCGGCCTCGCCAGCTTTGTTCCACAGGGTCCGGTCGATATGGCCGTCCTTCTCCCACTGGTGGTGATAGGGCACCGCCTCCTGCTCGAGGAACTTACGCACGGTATCGCGGAAGAGTTCGTGATCGGAGCTGAACAGGGTTCTCGGGATCATGGCATCACCTTGGAATGAAACTGCTTGTCGTGTGGGGTTCGGAGGCCACCGACTCTAGGCCAGTCCCCTGCCCCGCCATACTGGACACATAGGACAAAAAATAAGACGATCCAGCCGCAGAATGACCGCTTTCCCCTAATAAGAACAACACCATGAGCATTACGCAGTCTCCCAACCTTCGACAAGTCAGCATCCTGGCCATCGACGGTGTCTTCGCCTCCACCCTGATGCAGGCCAAGGACTTCTTCCACATGGCCAGCCTGCGCTTCGGCAAGCTGCAGGGCAAAGGTTTTACCCCCGCCTTCCAGACCCGCCTGGTCAGCCCTGATGGCCAGCCGGTGACCAGTTTCAGCGAGGTACGCATCCCGGTGGACGGGGTGCTGGATGAAGCGGACATCATCGTCATCCCGACCTTCTGGGGTGACTTCGACGCCCTGCTCGCCCGCTACCCAAGCGTCTGCGAGTGGTTGCGCGAACGCCACGCTGCCGGCAGCGCCATCTGCGGCGAAGCGTACGGGGTGTTCTGGATGGCCCAGGCCGGCCTGCTGGACGGCAAGGAAGCAACCACCTACTGGCGCTTCTTCTGCGAATTCACCGAACGCTTCCCCAAAGTGCTGCTGAACCAGGACAAGCACCTTTCCGATGCCGACAACCTCTATTGCGCCGGCGGCGTCACGTCGGCCTGCGACCTCTATATCTACCTGATCGAGCGCTTCTGCGGCGCTGGTATCGCTCAGGCCGTGGCCCGCGACATCCTCTATGAAGTGCAGCGCAGCTACACGCCGGGCCGCATCGGCTTCGGTGGACAGAAACTGCACCACGACATGACCATCCTGCAGATCCAGCATTGGCTGGAAGACCACTTTGCCGACAAGTTCCGCTTCGAAGATGTGGCGCGGGAGCACGGCATGAGCATTCGCAATTTCATGCGGCGCTTCCAGGCAGCCACCGGCGACAAACCACTGCACTACCTGCAGCGGTTACGCATCGAAACGGCGAAGGGGCTGCTCTCGGCTACGCGCAAGAGCATCAAGACCATCAGTTACGAAGTGGGCTATGACGACGCCAGCTTCTTCGCCCGACTGTTTCGGCAACACACCCAGCTCTCACCTAATCAGTACCGCCGCCAGTACCAGCAGAAAGGCGAGTGAAAACTGCTGCGCTCGGCCATGCCGTGTTGGAAACAGCCTCAGAATGCTCATTTACAACTCGTAAACTGCGCCTCTTCGGCTGTCTCCGCCTTGCCTGGCCTTCGCTCGCGACGTTTTCACGTTAGGTGCGGCGCCATCCCAAGGATGGGTTGGCCACGACCACCACCGCCCTATGATCGGCCCATGCCCGAACGGGATGCCCCGCACCCGCGCCAGCCCCGGCGCGGGAGGACAACAACAAGAAAAGGTCCATCGCCATGCGCCGCTACCTGCTTGCCCTGCTGGCCGCCTGCAGCCTCACCGCTGTGGCGGACGACAACTGGAAACCCTTCCCCTACGACAAGGCCGCCTACGACTATTCCGGCGACAAGCTGCGCGAAGCCTGGCCTCGACTGACCCGCGGCTTTGGCGCGAACTACCCCTACCCGGACGCCGACTGGGTCGTAACCATGGCCACCAAGTACCCCAAGGCCCTGGAGCTCACCGTGACCGGCAATACCGGCTTCACCGGCAAGCCTGAGGAGGCCGAGGTCTATGCGGCCAAGCTGCAGGACGTGTGGCGCCTGATGTTCCGTGGCGACTTCGCCGCAGCCAAGAAGCAAGGCCTGGCCCTCGGCGTCGGCGGCCAGATCCCCGCCATGTTCGCCCAGGTGGTTTACGCCATGTTCCTGGTGCCGGACCAGACGGAGAAGCATCGCCTGCTGGAAGAAGTGATCCGCTATACCGACGAAGCCGGCGAGCTGGTGAAGGCTGACGTAGTCGCCCAGTTCGGCAGCGCCTACGCCAAGGCCCGTCTGGGCGAGGAGCTACCGGTACCGGTGGTGCTCAAGCGTGGTTACACCAGCCAGATTCCCGAGGAGCTGGATGCGCTGCTGAAGACACAGCCTGGCCAACCCTTCGCCCTGGCCCTATACGGCGGCTACGAGGCCGGCGTGATCCGCCGGGTCGGCAAGCTGGTGGGCAAAATGACCTACGGCGTCAGCTCGGACAAGATGGAGCAATACTTCGCCCGCTCCTTCAAAGCCACGGACGACTTGCCCATCGGCCACTACGAGTACGCCAACGCGCTGGATTACGTATACGGCGAAGACGAGGAAGCCAAGGCGCTGGAACACCTGAAGAAGGCCATTGCGATCAAGCCGATCAACGCCATGGAAGCCCTGGAAGTGGCCCATGCGCAGAAGCTGCTGAAACAGCGGGAAGAGAAGCTGGCGCAGAACTGAGCCCACAAGCCGGAATGAAAAAAGGCTGCCCTCGGGCAGCCTTTTTTCATTACACGGACCTCAGGGCTTGTGAGGCCGCGACAGGAACTCGTGGGACTGCATCTCCAGCAGACGGCTGAGGGTGCGCTGGAACTCGAAGTTCAGGCGGCCACCGGAGTAGAGATCCTTCAGCTCCACCTCGGCGGAGATGATCAGCTTCACGTTGCGGTCGTAGAACTCGTCCACCAGGTTGATGAAACGCCGCGCCATGTCGTCCTTGGCCACCCCCATCTGCTCGACATTGGCGAGGATCACCGCGTGGAAGATCTTGCCCAGCTCGATGTAGTCGTTCTGGCTGCGCGGACCATCGCAAAGCTCACGGAACTCGAACCAGGCAACGTCTTCGCAGACGCGCACGGCACGGATTTCGCGGTTCTCGATCATCAGGGCTTCGTTTTCCTGGGCCATGGTGCAGTCAGGCAGCAGGCTCTTGAAGCTGCGGCTCAGGCTGGCCTCGGCCTCGGCGTCCAGCGGGAAGTGGAACAGCTCGGCCTGCTCCAGGGCACGCAGGCGGTAGTCCACGCCGCTGTCGACGTTGACGATATCGGTGTGTTCCTTCAGCAACGCAATGGCCGGCAGGAAACGCGCGCGCTGCAGGCCGTCCTTGTAGAGGCCGTCAGGAACGATGTTGGAGGTCGCCACCAGGCTAACGCCGTTCTTGAACAGCTCTTCGAGGAGCGTGGCCAGGATCATGGCGTCGGTGATATCGGAGACGAAGAATTCGTCGAAGCAGATCACCCGGGCTTCGTCGGCAAAACGTTTGCCGATGATGGTCAGCGGGTTCTTCTCGCCCTTGAGGGTTTTCATTTCCTCGTGGACGCGCTTCATGAAGCGGTGGAAGTGAGTACGCATCTTCTGCTTGAACGGCAGCGCGTCGTAGAAGGTGTCCACCAGGTAGGTCTTGCCGCGACCCACGCCACCCCAGAAGTACAGGCCCTTGACCGGGCCCTGGCGCTTCTTGCCGAACAGGCTGCCCAGCAGGCCGGGCTTGCTGCGGTCATCGGCGATCAGGTCGTCGTACAGCCGCTGCAGATGGCGAACGGCGGTTTCTTGCGCGGCATCGTGGAAGAAATCCGGCCGCTTGAGATCGGACTGGTAGCGCTCGAGGGGGGTCATGATCGATAGCAAGGCAACGAAAAACGGGGCAGGTACTTTAGAGCCTGCCCCGTTGATTGGCAATTGGCCGGCAGAACCGGCCGCTGGAAAGACAGTTATTCCTGAGGTGCGAGAGCCGAATAGAGGCGCTGGATCGCCGCATCTCGGGCCGCATCGTCAGCGAATGCGGGGCTGGAAGCCACTTGCTCATCGTCCAGCCAGATACCGAACGCGTCACCCTCCACACGCAGGTCCAGCTCATCACCCGACTGCAGACGCTTGCTGACCTGCCCGGCAGCCTTACCATCGGCGAAGGAGCGGGACAGCAGCAGCTGCTCGCCATCGGCGTCCAGCAGGCGGAAACGGAAGCTGCCGTCCTCGTCGCGGAAGCTGACAAAGCGAGCGCTTTTGGTCGCCTTCTTCTTCGCCTCGGCGCCGGCCTGCACGTTGGTGCGGAACGAGCGCAGGCCCACCGCTTCGCGCAGTTCGTTGAGGAACGGGGTAGCAATCTTGCGAGCCTTGGCGGCACCAGCGAGGAGGATGTCCTCCAGGTCGGACGGACGCTCGATCAGCGCGTGATAGCGCTCACGAGCCTCGCCCAGTTCGTTGTCCAGCAGCTGGAACAAGCGCTGCTTGGCTTCGCCCCAGGCCAGGCCGGCCAGCAGCTCGGCGCGGAACTCGGTCAGTTGCGCGGGAGTGGCAAAGGCCTGGTAGAGGGTGAAGAGGTGGGAGTTGTCCGGATCCTTCGGCTCACCGGGAGCACGGGAGTCGGTGACGATGCGCGCGATGGCATCCTTCAGCTGCTTGGCACTGCCGAACAGCGGAATGGTGTTGTCGTAGCTCTTGGACATCTTGCGGCCGTCGAGGCCAGGCAGGGTCGCCACTTCTTCTTCGATCACCGCCTCAGGCAGGGTGAAGAACTCACGACCGGCGCCGAACAGGTGGTTGAAGCGCTGGCCGATGTCGCGGGCCATTTCCACGTGCTGGATCTGGTCACGGCCTACCGGCACCTTGTGGGCGTTGAACATCAGGATGTCCGCGGCCATCAGCACCGGGTAGCTGTACAGGCCCATGGTGACGCCGGCGTCCGGGTCTTCACCGTTCTCCAGGTTCTTGTCCACCGACGCTTTGTAGGCATGGGCGCGGTTGAGCAGGCCCTTGGCGCTGACACAGGTCAGCAGCCAGGTGAGCTCGGGGATTTCAGGAATGTCGGACTGGCGATAGAAGGTCGCCTTGTCGGCATCCAGGCCACAAGCCAGCCAGGTGGCGGCGATCTCAAGGCGCGAGCGCTGAATACGGGCCGGGTCGTCGCACTTGATCAGGGCGTGGTAGTCGGCCAGGAAGTAGAAGGAATCGACGTCGCTGGCGCGGCTGGCGACGATGGCCGGACGGATGGCGCCAGCGTAGTTGCCGAGGTGCGGCGTGCCGGTGGTGGTGATGCCGGTAAGGATACGAGTAGTCATGGTGTTCGCTTGTCGGACTTAATTCGGAATCAGAGGCGCGGCAGGACCAGGTCCTTGAGGTCGGTCAGCTTGCCGTGGAAGAAGTGCCCGCATTCTGCCACTTTCAGCAGCTCATGGGGGCGCACGAGGCCGGCGGACCAGTCGTACACGGCCTGGGGCGATACGACTTCATCCGCGTCAGGCTGGATCACGGTCAACTGGCCGGACTCGGGCAATGGGTTGTCGTCAGTCATGCGCATCACCGCCGGCGCCACCATGAACAGGCGCGGCACATCGATGCCCTGGCGCGCCAGTCGTCCCGCGAGGCTGGCAGCGACGAAGCCGCCGAAGGAGAACCCCATCAGGGTCAGGGGCAGCTCCGGGTGCTGGCCACGGAACCAGTGGCCCGCCGCTTCGGCGTCATCCACTTCACCGGTGCCCATGTCGTGACTGCCGGCGCTAGCGCCGACGCCGCGATAGTTGAAACGCAAGGTGCTGTAACCTGCATCACGAGCGGTACGCTGCAGGGTGGAAACCACCTTGTTGAGCATGGTGCCGCCCTGCACCGGATTGGGATGGCAGATCAGCACCAGGCCCTTGGCCTCGGGCAGATCGAGATGCAGCGCTTCGAGCTGGCCACAAGGGCCATCGAGCAGGAGAGGGATTTCGCGGCTCAACTGGGGAAACTCCGTGACCCCGTGGCGGGTCGACTCGTCTTGGATTAGCACAACAGGGCTTGCGTCGCGGTATACAGCGCGGATTCGAGCCGTTAACGTAAAGCAAAGCCGTTTATAGAGGAAGGACTCGTGGAACAGTCGCTCACCGTCTGGTTGTTACCAGCCTTCGCCCTGCTCGCCGGTATCGGCATCGGTTTCCTGATCGCCCGCCTGGTGCCCAATGCGGCTCCGGGCCGGACACAGCGTCAGCTGGATGATCTGCAGGAACGCTTCGATACCTACCAGAGCGAGGTGGTCACTCACTTCAACACCACCGCCAACCTGGTGAAAAAGCTCACCCAGAGCTATCAGGAAGTGCAGGAACATCTGTCCGAAGGCGCCAGCCGCCTGGCCCTGGACGAGCTTACCCGCCAGCGCCTGCTGGCCGCCCTGCACGCCGACGAGGCCGCCAGTCCGCGCGAGCGTCTGACCCCGCCGAAGAGCAACGAAGCGCCCAAGGACTACGCGCCCAAAGCTCCGGACGCACCCGGCACCCTGGACGAAACCTTCGGCCTGAAAGGCAAGTACTGATTCCGCCAAGGCTCGGCCGGACAACCCGGCCAGCCAAACCGGAAGCCAACAAAAAGCCCCGCAATCGCGGGGCTTTTTGTTGGGCTGTCGCTTAGATCGCGCCGCGCTCGCGGAGCAGATCGATCACCAGCTTCGCACTCTCTTCCACGTTGGTGGCCTGGGTGTCGATCACCAGATCGGCATTCAGCGGCACATCGTAGGGGAAGGACTCGCCCGGGATGTTGTCCTGGCCAGCTGCGTAAAGTCCCTGCGGATCGCGCTCGCGGCAAGCCAGCGGCGACGCCTGGACATAGACGGTGATCAGGCGATCGGCACCGATGAGGGCCTTGGCCTGTTCGCGACCTTCGGCATCCGGCGCAACGAAGGCAGCCAGGGTGACCAGGCCGGCCTCGTTGAACTGACGCGCAACGTGAGCGGCACGACGCCAGTTCTCGGTACGTCCGGCGCGATCCTGCGGCAGACCCTTGTTCAGGTCATGGCGCAGATTCTGGCCATCCAGCACGTAAACAGCACGGCCCATGTCGAACAGCTTGCGCTCCACGGCATAAGCCAGGGTGCTCTTGCCGGCGCCGGACAGGCCGCTGAACAGCACGGTGGCCGGCTGTTGGCCGAAGCGCGCGGCGCGCTCTTCGCGGGATACGTGAGCCTGCTTGCCGTGGTGACCATCGACATTACGACCCGCCTGCGGGTCAGCGATGATCATGCCGGCGCCGACGGTGCCGTTGGTCAGGCGATCGATGACGATGAAGGCGCCAGTGGTGCGGTTCTGCTCGTAGCCATCGAGGGCGATGGGCGCATCCAGGCTGACCTTGACCTTGGCGATCTCGTTCAGTTGAAGGCTGCTGCCAGCGGTTTCCTCAAGGGTGTTCACATCCACCTTGTGGGTGATGCTCGGAATCGAGCCCGGCACGTAGCTGGTTGCGCGCTTGATGTCGTACTTCTTGCCCGGGAGCATCGGCTCTTCGGACATCCACACCAGCATCGCTTCGAAGCCTTCGGTGATCTGCGGACGGTTGTCGGCATGCACCAGCATGTCCCCGCGGGAGACGTCGATTTCGTCTTCCAGGGTCAGGGTGACGGCCTGGCCCGGACCGGCCTGTTCCAGTTCGCCTTCATAGGTGACGATGGACTTGACGCGGCTGCCCTTGCCCGACGGCAGAGCCACCACCTCATCACCCTTGCGCACGATGCCGCTGGCCAGAGTGCCGGCGAAACCGCGGAAGTTGAGGTTCGGACGGTTCACATACTGCACCGGGAAGCGCATGTCGGAGACGTTGCGGTCACCGGCGATTTCCACGGTTTCGAGGATTTCCATCAGCGACTGGCCGGTGTACCAGGGCGAGCGCTCGCTCTTGTTCACCACGTTGTCGCCCTTCAGCGCCGACATCGGCACGAAGTGGATCGACGTGGGGTTGAGCTTGATGCGTTCGGCAAACTGCAGGTAGTCGGCCTTGATGCTCTCGAACACACCCTGGTCGAAGTCTTTCAGGTCCATCTTGTTGATGGCGACGACGATGTGCTTGATACCCAGCAAGGACGCGATGTAGCTGTGACGGCGGGTCTGGGTCTGCACGCCGTAGCGGGCGTCGACCAGGATGATGGCCAGGTCGCAGGTGGACGCGCCGGTGGCCATGTTGCGGGTGTACTGCTCATGGCCGGGGGTGTCGGCAATGATGAACTTACGCTTGGCGGTGCTGAAGTAGCGGTACGCCACGTCGATGGTGATGCCCTGCTCGCGCTCGGCCTGCAGGCCGTCCACCAGCAGCGCCAGGTCGACGTCGTCACCGGTGGTGCCGACTTTCTTCGAATCGCGGGTGATGGCTTCCAGATGGTCTTCGTAGATCATCTTGGAGTCGTGCAGCAGGCGCCCGATCAGGGTGCTCTTGCCGTCGTCGACGTTGCCGCAGGTGAGGAAGCGCAGCAGTTCCTTGCGTTCGTGCTGGGCCAGGTACGCGAGGATGTCCTCGCTGATCAGATCGGATTGATGGCTCATGGTGCGGAATCCTTAGAAATAGCCCTGACGTTTCTTCTCTTCCATCGAGCCGGCGGCGTCGTGGTCGATGACCCGGCCCTGGCGTTCGGAAGTACGGGTCAGGAGCATTTCCTGGATGATTTCCGGCAACGTGGTCGCCGTGGACTCCACCGCGCCGGTCAGCGGGTAGCAGCCCAGGGTGCGGAAGCGCACCATGCGCTTCTCGATGCGTGCTTTCTCTTCGTCGGAGAGGTGCTCGAGAATGCGCTCGTCGTCGATCATGATCAGCGTGCCGTTCTTCTCGATGACTTCACGCTCGGCAGCGAAGTACAGCGGGACGATCGGGATCTGTTCCAGATAGATGTATTGCCAGATGTCCAGCTCGGTCCAGTTGGACAGCGGGAAGACGCGGATCGACTCGCCCTTCTTCACCTTGCCGTTGTAGACGTTCCACAGCTCCGGGCGCTGATTCTTCGGGTCCCAGCGGTGCTTGCTGTCGCGGAAGGAGTACACGCGCTCCTTCGCACGGGACTTCTCCTCGTCGCGACGGGCCCCGCCGAAGGCTGCATCGAAGCCGTACTTGTCGAGCGCCTGCTTCAGACCCTCGGTCTTCATCACGTCAGTGTGCTTCGCACTGCCGTGGGTGAAGGGGTTGATGCCCTGGGCGACGCCTTCCGGGTTCACGTGAGTGATCAGGTCCAGGCCCATCTCGGCGACCATCTTGTCGCGGAACTGGTACATCTCCTGGAACTTCCACCGGGTGTCGACGTGCATGACCGGGAAGGGCAGCTTGCCGGGGAAGAACGCCTTGCGCGCCAGGTGCAGCATGACGGCGGAGTCTTTACCGATGGAATAGAGCATCACCGGGTTGTCGAATTCGGCGGCCACTTCACGAATGATGTGGATGCTCTCCGCCTCCAGCTGTTTCAGGTGCGTCAGTTTATCGAGCATGGCTACTCACGAAGGTCTTTCTGATACGACGGCCGGCGGGCCGTGGACGAGCGGGCACTCTATCACAGCGCAAGGCTCTAACTGGGGGACTGGTTATACCGAAAAAATATACTTATATAGCCGTACGAATTCAGTGGAAGCGAAGCTGCCAAGGCCCTTCTACCCGAGCTACTTCGCAGCCTCGGACGGTGACTCGGCCAGGAGTACCCAATGCCGGCAAAGCTGACTCGCGACTTGTTCCTGCGCAGCGCTGCGCTAGCATAGCCAGCACATTTTCCTGTCCCGAAAGACTTCCCATGCGCCGCGTTGCCTTCGCCCTGCCTTTGCTCGTCCTGATCTCCGCCTGCAGCAGCAAACCAACTCCCGTCCCGCAACCGGTCCAGAAGCCAAAGCAACCGACGCTCATCACCCCCAGCGCCCATCCGACATTCGGTTCGGTGCAACCGATCACGCCGCTGCGCGGCGACTTCGCGGGCAACGTCAGCGCCCAGCGGTTCATCGATCGCATGGTCAGCCAGCACGACTTCAATCGCCAGCACCTGCAGGACCTTCTCGCCCAAACCCGAGAACTTGATTGGGTGATCCGCCTGATGGACCGCCAGGCGCCGACCTACACAGCGCCCAGCGGCCCCAACGGCGCCTGGCTGCGCTACCGGAAGAAATTCATCACGCCGGGCAACGTGCGTAATGGCGTGTTGTTCTGGGACCAGTACGAAGCTGATCTGCAGCGCGCCTTCCACACGTACGGCGTACCGCCGGAAATCATTGTCGGCATCATCGGAGTGGAGACCCGCTGGGGACGTGTGATGGGCAATACACGGATCATCGACGCGCTGGCTACCCTTGCCTTCTCTTACCCTCGCCGCGCCGAGTTCTTCAGCGGTGAACTGGAGCAGTTTCTTCTGCAAGCGCGCAAGGAAGGTGAGGACCCGCTGTCGCTGCGCGGCTCCTATGCCGGCGCGATGGGCTACGGACAGTTCATGCCGTCGTCCTTCACCCAATATGCCGTGGACTTCGATGGCGACGGACAACGAGACCTGTGGAACCCCCGCGATGCTATCGGCAGCGTGGCCAACTACTTCAAGCAGCATGGCTGGATCACCGGGGACACCGTAGCCGTACGCGCCACCGGCCAGGCGCGCTCGCTGGAAAACGGTTTCGAGACCCAGTATCCGATCAGTGTGCTGACTGCAGCCGGGCTCCGGCCGCAGAGCTCGCTGGGCAATCACCAAAGTGCCAGCCTGCTGCGCCTGGACATGGGCAACACCTACCAGTACTGGTACGGCCTACCGAACTTCTACGTGATCACCCGCTATAACCACAGCACACACTACGCCATGGCGGTGTGGGAACTGGGCAGGGCGGTACAGAGCCAACGTCACCGTTCCCGATGAAAAACGGCCGGCTCACTGAGCCGGCCGTTTTTTCCTTGCCCTACGAACTCAGGCAGGATTGGCGCAGTCGATGAACAAGTGCTCGATGGCGAAGCGCTTGGCCAGGTAGTCGCCTAGCGCCTGCACGCCATAGCGCTCGGTGGCGTGGTGGCCGGCGGCGATGAAGCTGACACCATTCTCCCGCGCACTGTGCACGGTCTGTTCGGAGACTTCGCCAGTGAGATAGGCATCGACACCCGCAGCAATCGCCTGATCGATATAGCCCTGGCCACCGCCGGTGCACCAGCCGATGCGACTGATCATGCGGTCGCCCTCCACCAGCAGGGGCTCGCGCCCGAGCACCTCGCGTACGCGACGGGCGAAGTCGGTGGCGGTCATGGGTTCGGCCAGGGAACCGATCAGCCCGACGGTCCGGGGGTTATCCGGCTCCAGCGGGCCTTCGACGATGATGTCGAGTTGCCGCGCCAACTGGACGTTGTTTCCCACGTCCGGATGCAGGTCCAGCGGCAAATGGTAGGCAAGCAGGCTGACGTCATTGGCGAGAAGGGTCTTCAGCCGACGCTGCTTCATGCCCACGACACAGGGGTTCTCGCCCTTCCAGAAGTATCCGTGGTGCACCAGCACCACATCTGCCTCGGCCTCGACCGCAGCGTCCAGCAGCGCCTGGCTGGCGGTGACGCCAGTAACGATACGGCTGACCTGCGGACGCCCTTCGACCTGCAGGCCGTTGGGGCAGTAATCCTGGATGCGCGAAGCGTTCAGATAGCGGTCCGCTTCTTCCACCAGAGTGTTCAGGGCAATGGCCATGGCATTCCTCACAAGCTGTTGCGGACGACTCGTTTTTAACGGGCGCCCTCGTATAATGGCGCCACCTTAAGGGGCACCCCTGCCCCCCGCAACCCTCAGGATTCTCCCTCGATGCTCAAGGCCCTGCGATTTCTCAGCTGGCCCCTGATTGTCGGCGTGCTCGTGGCACTGCTGATCATCCAGCAATACCCGGAATGGGTCGGCATGCCCCGTCAGGAAGTGCATCTGCAGGAAGCCCCCAAGTTCAACTTCACACGCCAGGGCCCGGACTCCTATGCCGACGCCGTGACCAGTGCATCGCCGGCCGTCGCCAACCTTTACACCACCAAGATGGTGACCAAGCCGGCTCACCCGCTATTCGAGGACCCGCAGTTCCGCCGCTTCTTCGGCGACAACCTGCCCCGTCAGCGGCGCATGGAGTCCAGCCTGGGTTCGGCGGTGATCATGAGTCCGGAAGGCTACCTGCTGACCAACAACCACGTGACCGCCGGCGCCGACCAGATCGTGGTCGCCCTGAAAGACGGCCGCGAAACCCTGGCACGTTTGGTGGGCAGCGACCCGGAGACCGACCTGGCGGTGCTGAAGATCGACCTCAAGGACCTGCCGCCCATCACCCTCGGCCGCTCGGACAACATCCGCATCGGCGATGTCGCGCTCGCCATCGGCAACCCCTTCGGTGTCGGCCAGACCGTGACCATGGGGATCATCAGCGCCACCGGCCGCAACCAGTTGGGCCTGAACACCTACGAAGACTTCATCCAGACTGACGCCGCGATCAACCCCGGCAATTCCGGCGGCGCCCTGGTCGACGCCAGTGGCAACCTGATCGGCATCAACACCGCGATCTTCTCCAAGTCCGGCGGCTCCCAGGGCATCGGCTTTGCCATCCCGGTCAAGCTGGCCTTGGAAGTGATGAAGGCCATCGTCGAGCACGGCTCGGTGATTCGCGGCTGGCTGGGCATCGAAGTACAGCCCTTGACCCCGGAACTGGCGGAGTCCTTCGGCCTGGAAGGTCGCCCGGGAATCGTGGTCGCCGGCATCTACCGAGACAGTCCGGCCCAGCGTGCCACCCTGCAACCCGGCGACATCATCCTCAGCATCGATGGCGAACCGGCAGGTGACGGTCGCCGCTCCATGAACCAGGTAGCCCGGACTCGCCCGGGCGAGAAGGTCAGCATCCAGGTGATGCGCAACGGCCAGGAACTGGAGCTGACCGCCGAAGTTGGCGTTCGCCCTCCGCCGAGCAGCAACGGCGGGAGCTGATCAGCAAGAAACGGCGCCTTCGGGCGCCGTTTTCGTTTCTGCATTCTGACGCAAGATCACTCCGACACTGGACAGGAACCATTCTCACCTCGCAAAATGTTATGTTATTACATATTTGCAAGATCATTCGATGCCTCACCGTCACCTTGCACCTGCCACCGGACTGCTGTTGAGCCTCCTGGGTGAAGCCACCGCCGCCGAAACCGCCCTCCCCCTGTTGTTGGATGACATCCAGATCGACAGCCGCCGCCAGGAAAGCGTCGAAGGCCCGGCGCAGGGTTATCGCGCCACCCGCTCGGCCAGCGCCACCCGCACCGATACCGATATTCGCGACATTCCCCAGGCCATCAGCGTGATTCCGGCGCAAGTGCTGGATGATCTGGATACCACCCGCCTCGACCGCGCACTGGATTTCGCCGGCGGTGTATCGCGGCAGAACAACTTTGGCGGGCTGACCTTCCTCTCCTACAGCATTCGCGGCTTCACCACCGGCGAGCTGTACAAGAATGGCTTTGCCATCAATCGCGGCAGCTACAGCTCGCCGGACGCGTCCGGCATCGAGCGCATCGAAGTGCTCAAGGGGCCCGCCGCCAGCCTTTACGGCCGAGGCGATCCGGGTGGCACGGTGAATATCGTCACCAAGAAACCCCAGGCCGAAACCTTCTCCCGCTTCAAGGCCAGCGCGGGAAGCTGGGATCGCTATCGCGCCAGCCTGGACGTCAACGCTCCGCTCGACGAGGAGGACAGACTGCTTTCGCGCGTCAACCTGGCGACGGAGGACAACGGCAGTTTCCGCGACCATGTCGGCAACCAGCGCCTGGTCGTCAGCCCAGCTCTGAGCTGGCAACTGAGCTCCGATACCCGCCTGCTGCTGGAAACCGAATTCGTCCAGCACGACTCGGTGTTCGATCGCGGCATTCCCGCGGTCAACGGCGAAATGGGCGCGGTCAAGCGCTCCACCTTCCTTGGCGAACCCAATGACGGTGATATCCGCAACCGCAATCAGATGTTCCAGGCCAGCCTCGAACACCACCTCGACGAGACGTGGAAGATCCGACTGGCCAATCACTACGCCCAGGGACACCTGCAAGGCGACGCCACGGAAGCGTCACGACTGATCGGCAACCAGGTCAGCCGCTTCTATCGGCAGCGCGACTTCGAATGGAACGACAGCATTACCCAACTGGAACTGCATGGCCTGTTCGAGACCGGCAGCTGGCTGCACCAAACCCTCGCCGGACTGGAGTACGAGAACTACCGCAATAGCCAGAAATATCCGCAGAGCCTTGCTTCCCTGGACTACGGACAGGACATCTACAACCCGGTGTACGGCAAGCCGAAGCCGGCACTGGTCAATCCCAACGACTTCTTCGAGCAGGTGGAGAGCCACGCGCTGAACCTGCAGGACCAGATCGACTTCGGTGGTGACTGGAAGGGGCTGATCGGCGCGCGCTTCGAGCATTTCGAACAGTCCGCACTGAATCGCACCACCAGCGTTCGCAATGACCAGCACAAGGACAGCCTTACCCTGCGCAGCGGCCTGCTCTATCAGCTGACACCGGAGATCGGCCTGTTCGCCAACGCGGCCACTTCGGTCAAACCCAACGCCATTGGCAGCCAGGGCACCGTATTTGAACCGGAGAAAGGACTGGGCAAGGAAGCCGGCCTCAAGCTCGACCTGTTGGAAGGCCGTCTCGGGACCACGGTCGCACTCTTCCACATCGACAAGGAAAACGTGCTGACCGCAGACCCGAACGAGCCGGGGCAGAACATCGCCGCCGGCCGGGCACGAAGCCAGGGCCTGGATCTGCAGGTCAGCGGCCAGTTGACGGATGCCCTGCGGATCATTGGCGCCTACGCCTACATCGATGCCGAAGTCACCAAGGACAACGTCCTCCCCGAAGGCAGCCGACTGCTTGGCATACCAAAGCACAGCGGCAGCCTGCTCGCCGTCTATGAATTCCAGGACGGGCACCTTCGCGGCTCGGATGTCGGTGCAGCCTTCAACCATGTCGGCGACCGCATCGGGCAGGCCGGCAGCCAGTTCGAACTACCCGCTTACAGCACCGTCGACCTGCTCGCCCACTACAAGGCCAGCGAGCGGGTAACGGTCGGCCTGAACCTCAACAACCTCTTCGACCGCAAGTACTACGAACGCTCCTACAACAGCGTCTGGGTCATCCCGGGCGAGCCCCGCAACATCAACCTCAGCCTCACCCTCGACCTCTGAAAAAGGAAATCCCATGCGACTGGATAAACGCTTCCTCGTCACTCCCATCCTCGCCGTCTTCTTCGCCGGCAACGTGCAAGCACACGGCCTGTGGACCGAGCAGCGGCGCGGCAACATTGAAGTGATCTACGGCCATGGCGCCGAAGACGACGCCTTCAAGGCAGAAAAAGTCAGCGGCGCCTGGGCTTTCGACGGACAGGGCCGGATGATCCCGGTAACCGTCGAGCGTCTTGCAGACCACGCTCGACTCAAGCCCCTGAAAGCCGCGGCGACCCTGGCCGTGGCCCTGGATAACGGCCCCTGGTCGCAAACCGCCGACAAGCAGTGGATCAACCAGGGCCAAAGGCAGGTGCCGGGCGCAGTCGCCTCCATTCATACCTGGAAGTACAGCCTGGCCGTTTATCAACCCGGCGCCCAGTTGCCAGAGCTCAAGCGTATCCGCCTGGCTATCGTGCCTGAGGCAGATCCACTGGAAGTCGGGCCGGGCAAGCCACTGCCGGTAAAGGTTCTGCTCGATGGCAAGCCGGCTGCCGGTATCGAACTGATCGGCGACTATCGTGGCGAGCCTGATGCCGTCAGCGCGAAGACCGATGCCAAGGGCCGCGCCCAGGTCATGGTGCGCAATGCTGGACTGAACATCATTGCTGCCCAGGTGACCCTGGATACGCCGAATGATCCCGACGTCAAACAGCAGGGCCTGTTCAGCTCACTGACCTTCCTCGGCGTGCCCCACCACGAGTAAGCGCGCAAGAAAAAAGCCGAGGCGGTAACCCGCGCTCGGCTTCGTTCATTTCCCTGCGACTCAGAGCGAGCCAAGGGCGTCCAGCAGCGCCTGGTTCTGCTCCGGCGTGCCGATGGTGATGCGCAGGAACTGGGCAATTCGCTCCTGCTTGAAGTGACGAACAATCACGCCCTGCTCGCGCAACCCTGCGGCGATACCGGCGGCGTCTTTCTGCGGGTGGCGGGCGAAGACGAAGTTGGCTGCCGAAGGCAGTACTTCGAAGCCCAGCGTGCCCAGCTCGGCGACCAAATGCTCGCGGCTGTCGATCACCTTGCGGCAGGTTTCCTCGAAGTAGGCCTTGTCCTCGAACGCAACTGCGGCGCCAACGATGGCCATGCGGTCCAGCGGGTAGGAGTTGAAGCTGTTCTTGATCCGCTCCAGCGCCTCGATCAGGTCCGGATGCCCCACCGCCAGGCCCACGCGCAAGCCCGCGAGGGAGCGGGACTTGGACAGGGTCTGGGTAACCAGCAGGTTGGGATAACGGTCCACCAGGCTGATGGCGGTTTCGCCTCCGAAGTCGATGTAGGCCTCATCCACTACTACCACCGTATCCGGGTTGGCCCGCAGCAGGCGCTCGATGGCTTCCAAGGCCAGCAGGCAACCGGTGGGCGCGTTGGGGTTGGGGAAGATGATGCCGCCATTGGGGCGCGCGTAATCTTCGACACGGATCTGGAACTGCTCGTCCAGCGGCAGCGCCTCGAAGGGAATGCCGTAGAGACAGCAGTAAACCGGATAGAAGCTGTAGGTCACGTCCGGGAACAGCAGCGGCTTGCCGTGCTGGAACAACCCGTGGAACGCGTGCGCCAGGACTTCGTCCGAACCGTTGCCGACGAACACCTGGTTGGTTTGCACGCCGTAGTAGTCGGCCACTGCTTGCTTCAGCCGGTCGCTGTTGGGGTCCGGGTAGAGGCGCAGGTTGTCACCGACTTCCGCCTGCATGGCCGCGATCGCCTTGGGCGACGGGCCATAGGGGTTCTCGTTGGTGTTCAGCTTGACCAGCTTTGCCAGCTTGGGCTGCTCGCCAGGTACGTAGGGCACCAGGTCCTTGACGAAGGGACTCCAGAACTTGCTCATGCTCACTCCCCCTGCCCTTTGTTAGAAACAATGCGGTATTCGGCGCTGCGCGCGTGGGCGGTCAGGGACTCGCCACGCGCCAGGACGGACGCGGTCTTGCCCAGTTCGGACGCGCCGTCGGCTGAGCAGAAGATGATCGACGAACGCTTCTGGAAGTCATACACACCCAGCGGCGACGAGAAGCGCGCGGTGCCGGAAGTCGGCAGCACGTGGTTCGGGCCGGCGCAGTAGTCGCCCAGAGCTTCGGCGGTGTAACGCCCCATGAAGATGGCGCCCGCGTGGCGAATGTGCGGCAGCCAGGCCTGCGGATCGGCAACGGACAGTTCCAGGTGCTCAGGGGCGATGCGATTGGCCACCTGGCACGCCTGGGCCTGGTCGGCCACCAGGATCAGCGCACCACGGTTCTGCAGCGAGGTGCGGATGATCTCGGCGCGCTCCATGGTCGGCAGCAGCTTGTCGATGCTGGCGGCCACCTTGTCGAGGAAGGCAGCGTCGGGGCTGACCAGAATGGCCTGGGCGTCCTCGTCGTGCTCGGCCTGGGAGAACAGGTCCATGGCGATCCAGTCAGGATCGGTGCCGCCATCGCAGACCACGAGGATCTCCGAAGGGCCAGCGATCATGTCGATACCGACCTGGCCGAAGACGTGGCGCTTGGCGGTGGCAACGTAGATGTTGCCCGGGCCGACGATCTTGTCCACCTGGGGCACGCTCTCGGTGCCGTAGGCCAGTGCGGCCACGGCCTGGGCCCCGCCGATGGTGAAGACGCGGTCCACGCCGGCCACGCAGGCGGCAGCCAGGACGATCTCGTTGATTTCGCCACGCGGCGTCGGAACCACCATCACCACTTCGGCGACGCCGGCGACCTTGGCGGGAATCGCGTTCATCAGCACAGAGGACGGGTAGGACGCCTTGCCGCCAGGTACGTAAAGACCGGCGCGATCCAGCGGAGTCACCTGCTGGCCCAGCACCGTGCCGTCGGCTTCGGTGTAGGTCCAGGAATCCTGCTTCTGCTTCTCGTGGTAGCTGCGAACGCGAGCAGCAGCGGTTTCCAGAGCCTTGCGTTGCCCAGCGGTAATGCGGGTCAGGGCCAGTTCCAGACGCTCACGCGGCAGGATCAGTTCGGCCATGGAGGTCGCCTGCACACCATCGAAGCGCTGGGTGAACTCAACCACGGCAGCGTCGCCACGCTCACGTACGGCCTGGATGATGTCGAGGACACGCTGGTTGACCGCTTCGTCGGACACGCTTTCCCAGCTCAGCAGATGATCCAGGTGTCGCGCGAAATCCTGATCAGCGGCATTGAGTCGACGGATTGCGATTGGAGCGGTCATAGCGGGCCTCATGAATGGCAATTGCTCGGGCGCCGCTAGAGTAGCAAGCCCACCGTGCGGGCACCCGAGAATATTGGCTATGACACGGATAGGCGCGTGCGGCGCAGGGCCGCACTCAGGTGTCAGCTTTGGTGTCGGGATTCGACGGCGTTGCGCAGCACTTCGATCAGCGCCTGGATGCGCGCGTGCTGCATCTTCATCGAAGCCTTGTTGACGATGAGGCGCGAGCTGATGGTGGCAATCAGTTCCTGGGGTTCCAGGCCATTGGCGCGCAGGGTGTTGCCGGTGTCGACGACGTCGATGATCTTGTCGGCCAGCCCAACCAGCGGCGCCAGCTCCATCGAGCCGTACAGCTTGATCACATCGACCTGGCGGCCCTGTTCGGCGTAGTAGCGCTTGGCGACGTTGACGAACTTGGTGGCGACACGCAGGCGCCCCTTGGGCTCGGGCGCGCCGACCGCACCGGCGGTCATCAGCTTGCAGCAAGCAATCCGGAGATCCAGCGGCTCGTACAGGCCCTGGCCGCCGTACTCCATCAGCACGTCCTTGCCGGCAACGCCGAGATCGGCCGCGCCATGCTCGACATAGGTCGGCACGTCGGTGGCACGCACGATGAGCAGGCGCACATCCTCCTGGGTGGTGGGGATGATCAGCTTGCGGCTCTTGTCCGGATTCTCGGTGGGTACGATACCGGCCTCGGCAAGCAGCGGCAGGGTGTCGTCGAGAATTCGGCCCTTGGACAGCGCGATGGTGAGCATGAAACTGGATTTCCTTGGCTACGGCCCCTTTAGGGCCTGTTGCGCGGTCGTCATGGACCGGCCCATTCAGGGCCGGTCCGTATTTCGACCTAACCCGGCACGCGGCGAATCTTGGCGCCGAGCAACTGCAGTTTTTCTTCGATGCACTCGTAACCACGGTCGATGTGGTAGATGCGGTCGATCAGGGTATCGCCCTCAGCCACCAGGCCGGCGATCACCAGGCTCGCGGAAGCCCGCAGGTCGGTCGCCATGACCGGCGCGCCCTTGAGCTTCGGCACGCCGGTAACGATGGCGGTGTTGCCTTCAACGAGGATCTGAGCGCCCATGCGGTTCATTTCATAAACGTGCATGAAACGGTTCTCGAACACGGTCTCGATCACCGCACCGGTGCCTTCGGCCACGGCGTTCATGGAAATGAACTGGGCCTGCATGTCGGTGGGGAATGCCGGGTACGGCGCAGTGCGCACGTTGACCGCTTTCGGGCGATTGCCCTTCATGTCCAGCTCGATCCAGTTGTTGCCGGTGTTGATATGGGCACCGGCCTCTTCCAGCTTCTGCAGCACAGCTTCGAGGATGGTCGGATCGGTGTCCTTCAACTTGACGCGGCCACCCGTGGCGGCAGCGGCCACCAGGTAGGTGCCGGTTTCGATACGGTCGGGCATCACGTTGTAGCGAGCACCGCCGAGGCGCTTCACGCCATCGATGGTGATGGTGTCGGTGCCGGCGCCCTGGATCTGCGCACCCATGGCGATCAGGCAGTTGGCCAGGTCGACCACTTCCGGCTCACGGGCGGCGTTCTGCAGAACGCTGCGGCCATTGGCCAGTGCTGCGGCCATCATGATGTTCTCGGTACCGGTCACGCTGACGGTGTCGAAGAAGAAGTTGGCGCCACGCAGGCCGCCGGCCGGAGCCTTGGCCTTGATGTAACCACCTTCTACATCGATCTTCGCACCCATGGCTTCAAGGCCGCGGATGTGCAGGTCCACCGGACGGGAGCCGATGGCGCAACCGCCGGGCAGGGCCACTTCGGCTTCACCGAAGCGTGCCACCATGGGACCCAGCACCAGAATGGAGGCGCGCATGGTCTTGACCAGCTCGTAGGGCGCGACCAGGGTCTTGATGCTGCTGGCGTCGACTTCAACAGCCAGCTTCTCGTCGATCACCGGCTGCACACCCATGCGACCGAAGAGCTCGATCATGGTGGTGATGTCGTGCAGGTGCGGCAGGTTGGCCACGGTGACCGGAGTGTCGGCCAGCAGCGTAGCGGCCAGAATCGGCAGCGCGGAGTTCTTGGCGCCGGAAATGCGGATCTCGCCATCGAGGCGTTGACCGCCGGTAATAATCAGTTTGTCCATTGCTCTCTCGGAAGCTGGGCTCAGGAACGCCCGGCCCAGTCGGCCCGGCTGAAGAATTTCATGGTGACGGCGTGGATGCTGCCATCGGCGATCCAGGCGTTCAGGTGGGCGTAAACCTGCTGCTGACGCTTCACCGGGCTCAGGCCGGCCAGCTCATCGCTGATCAGGTTCAGCTGGAAATTGCAGCCTTCCCCTTCAACTTCCACCTGGGTACCTGGCAGTTTTGCCTCCAGGAGGCTTTTCACTTCTACGGCCTGCATGCTCAACCTCAATCGGCGCCCAACGCGCGCGGGTCGGCCATGATACAAAAAAGCCCTCCGCCTGCGAACCCCGCGTGCGCGGGGCCTGACGGAGGGCCGTTGGACCGGCTCAGGCCTCGAGGGGTAACAGCTCGGTCACCCCGGAGACTTCGGCGATCTGCCGCATGTCTTCGGGCATTCCGCGCACCTTCACCGCCTTGCCGGCGGCTTCGGCGTCGCGCAGGAAAGCCAGCAGCAGGGCTAGCCCGACGCTGCTGGTCTTCTCCACTGCGGAGCAGTCCAGCAGCAGAGCCGCGCCATTGCTCGCGCTGATCAGCTGTCCGCCCTTCTCACGCAGCTGCGGTCCGGTGCTGTAGTCGAGCACGCCGATCAGGCGCAGCTCGCCCGGAGCAGCCTGCTCGATACGGGCGTCACTCATTGGCCGCCTGCCTTCTTGGCTTCTTCGGATTCCTTGGCCTTGGCAACCACTTCCGCCCAACCATTGATGGTCTTGTCGAGGTCGTTGCCATTGCGCTGCATGGTGTCGGCGAACTGGTCACGGAACAGCTTGCCGATGTTGATGCCGTTGATGATCACATTGCGCAGCATCCACTGCCCGTTGATGTTCACCATGGTGTAGGAGACGGGGTAGATGGCGCCGTTGCTGCCCTTGACTTCCATGCTGATGCTGGTGCGCTCGGGGTCTTCCTGCTTGGGCGGCAGCACGCGGATTTCCTGGTTGTCGTACTCCAGCAGGGCATTGCCGTAGAACTGGATCAGGCTGCGCTTGAAGTTCTCCTGGAAGCGCGTCATCTGTTCGGGCGAGGCCTGGCGCGAGTACTTCACGGTCATGATGCTACGGGAGATGCCGTCGGCATCCACCACCGGACCGAGGATATTGTTCAGGGCGTCATAGAACGCATTCGGGTCGCTGCGATACTGCTGCTTGTTGGCCTTGAGGTCAGCGAGCAGTTGGTCGGTCGTCTGCTTTACCACGTCGTGCGCGCTCGGCGCAGCACTGGCAAACAGGGGCAGTGCTGCCAGCAGCACCAGTAGGCCGTTTCGCAGGGCTTTCATCATCGTTCGAATCCTCATTTGCTTTCTTTGTTGACCGTGTTCAGCAGGAACTTGCCGATCAGGTCTTCCAGCACCAGGGCCGACTGGGTGTCACGGATGGTACCGCCATCCTTGAGCAACTCTTCGTCACCACCGACGCTGATGCCGATGTACTTCTCGCCCAGCAGGCCAGCCGTGAGGATGGAAGCCGTGGAGTCAGCGGGCAGGTTGTCCACGCGTTTCTCGACTTCCATCGTGACGCGGCCGGTATAGCTGTCGCGATCAAGATCGATGGCCGTGACCTTGCCAATGGTGACGCCGGCCATGGTTACCTTCGCTCTGACAGTCAAACCGGCAATATTGTCGAAATGAGCATAGAGCTTATAGGTATCGCCATTGGCGCCATACGACAGACCGCTGACCCGCAGGGCCAGAAGCAGCAAGGCCAAGATACCGGCCAGGAGGAACAGGCCGACACCAATCTCCAAGGTGCGGATTTGCATCAGAAATCTCCAAACATCAAGGCAGTCAGGATGAAGTCCAGCCCCAGCACGGCCAGAGAGGCATAGACCACGGTTTTAGTCGTTGCGCGGCTGATCCCTTCCGAGGTCGGCTCGCAGTCATAGCCCTGGAACACGGCGATCCAGGTCACGACGAAGGCAAAGACGACGCTCTTGACCACGCCGTTCAGCACATCCTCGGTGAATTGCACACTATTCTGCATGTTGGACCAGAAGGAGCCTTCATAGACTCCCAGCCAGTCCACGGCCACCATTGCGCCACCCCAGATGCCCACCACGCTGAAGATCATCGCCAGCAGTGGCATCGAGATGAAGCCCGCCCAGAGGCGCGGGGCAATGATGTACTTGAGCGGATCGACACCGATCATCTCCAGGCTGGAGAGCTGCTCGGTGGACTTCATATTGCCGATTTCAGCAGTCAGGGCGGAGCCCGCGCGGCCCGCGAAGAGCAGTCCGGTCACCACCGGGCCGAGCTCACGCAGCAGGGTGAGTGCAACCATCTGCCCCACCGCCTGTTCGGAACCATAGTCGACCAGGATGTTATAGCCCTGCAGGGCCAGCACCATACCGATGAAGACGCCCGAAACCACGATGATCGCCAGCGACAACACGCCGACGGCGTAGAGCTGTTTGAGCAGCAAGTGGAAACCCTGGCCCACACCGGTGCGGCCGAACAGGGCATGCATCAGGAAGAGCGTGGAGCGCCCAAGCGCCTCCAGCACGTCCAGACCGGAACGCCCGAGCAGGCGAATGCGCTCGAGCAAGGATTTCTTGCGCATCAGCGCCCCCCCAGCAAGTCTTTGCGGTAATCCGGTGCCGGGAAATGGAAGGGCACCGGACCATCCGGAATGCCTTGCATGAACTGGCGGATACGCGGGTTATCGGAATTCATCAGCTCGTCTGGAGTCCCCTGCCCCAGCACCTGAGCATCACCCACCACATAGATGTAGTCAGCGATGCTGGCAGTTTCCGCCAGGTCGTGGGAAACCACGATGCTGGTGATGCCAAGGGCGTCGTTGAGCAGACGGATCAGACGCACCAGCACGCCCATGGCAATGGGGTCCTGGCCGACGAACGGCTCGTCGTACATCAGGATCTGCGGATCGAGGGCGATGGCACGGGCCAGCGCCACGCGACGCTTCATGCCGCCGGACAGCTCATCCGGCATCAGCTCGATGGCACCACGCAGGCCGACCGCCTGGAGTTTCATCAGGACGATGTCACGAATCATTTCCTCGGGAAGCTTGGTGTGCACCCGAAGCGGGAAAGCGACGTTCTCGAACACGTCGAGATCGGTGAACAGCGCGCCGCTCTGGAACAGCACGCCGAACTGTTTACGCATGTCGAACAGGTCGGCGCGAGAGAGCTTGGGCAGGTTCTGGCCGTTGACCCAGACCTCGCCACTTGCGGGCTTGAGCTGGGCGGCAATCAGGCGCAGTAACGTGGTCTTGCCGCAACCGGAAGGCCCCATGATGCCGGTGACCTTGCCGCGCGGGATACGAATGTCGACATCTTGGAAAATGCTGCGCGTGCCGCGTTTGAAGGTTACCCCCTTCAGTTCGACGGCATAGGCGTTTTCGGCGCTCATCTAGACTCCTTGCGATACAGCCTCCCTGAGAGACGACGCGCCCCAACGGAAGGACACCCCGCCCAGGACGGGCCGAACAAGGCGCGAACTATATCACCGCGCCAATGCGCCTCCCAAGGCCGCTCCAGCGTCTGTTCAGCTTTGCGACAGCATCCACGGCATTGGCGCGTGAGCTAAATCACCTTTATCGCTATAATCGCTGTCTTTTTCTTCGGCAACTGCACGCCTTCCATGAGCCAATCCAGCGATCTCATCAAGTCCGCACAACGCACTATCCAGCTCGAACGCGAGGCGATCGACGCCCTTCTGACGCGCATCGACGCCGATTTCGTTCGCGCCTGCGAGCTCATCCTGGCCTGCAAGGGACGCGTGGTGGTCGTGGGTATGGGCAAGTCCGGACATGTCGGCAACAAGATTGCAGCCACCCTGGCCAGCACCGGCACGCCGTCCTTCTTCGTACACCCCGCCGAAGCCAGCCATGGCGACATGGGCATGATCACCCGTGAAGACGTGGTAATCGCACTGTCCAACTCCGGCTCCACCGCCGAAATCGTGACCCTGCTGCCGCTGATCAAGCGCCTGGGCATCACGCTGATCAGCCTCACCGGTAATCCGGATTCGCCGCTGGCCAAGGCCGCAGCCGCCAACCTGGATGCACGCGTGGCCCAGGAAGCTTGCCCGCTGAACCTGGCCCCCACCTCCTCCACCACTGCTGCCCTGGTGCTGGGTGATGCCCTGGCGATCGCACTGCTGGAGGCCCGCGGCTTCACCGCCGAAGACTTCGCCTTCTCCCATCCGGGCGGAGCCCTGGGCCGGCGCCTGTTGCTCAAGGTAGAGAACATCATGCATGGCGGCGACAACCTGCCCAGCGTCTCCCGTGGCACTCCGCTGCGCGAAGCACTGCTGGAAATGACCCGCAAGGGCCTGGGCATGACCGCTGTGGTGGAAGACGATGGTCACCTCGCCGGTATCTTCACTGACGGCGACCTGCGCCGCACCCTGGACAAGGGCGTCGACGTGCGCCAGGCCAGCATCGACGATGTCATGACCGTCCACGGCAAAACCGTGCGCCCGGACATGCTCGCCGCCGAAGCCCTGAAGATCATGGACGACCACAAGATCAACGTGCTCGTCGTCGTCGATGCAGACGACCGCCCCATCGGCGCCCTGCACATCCATGACATGACCCGCGCCGGAGTGATCTGATGAGCAACGAACTCCTCGCCCGCGCCAAGGCCGTGCGCCTGGCAGTATTCGATGTCGACGGTGTGTTGACCGACGGCCGCCTCTACTTCCTTCCCGGCGGCGGCGAATTCAAGACCTTCAACACACTCGACGGCCATGGCATCAAGATGCTGATGAACGCTGGCGTGCGTACCGCCATCATCAGCGGCCGCCAGTCCGAGGTGGTCGAGCGCCGCGCGCAGAACCTCGGCATCCAGCACCTGTTCCAGGGGCGCGAAGACAAGCTGGTGGTGCTCGACGGCCTGCTTGCGGAACTCGGCCTGACCCATGACCAGGTTGCCTATCTAGGTGATGACCTGCCCGACCTGCCGGTGATCCGCCGTGTAGGCCTCGGCATGGCGGTAGCCAATGCCGACGCTTTTGTGCGCCAGCATGCCCATGGCGTTACCCAGGCACGTGGAGGCGAAGGCGCTGCCCGTGAGTTCTGCGAACTCATCCTACGCGCCCAGGGCAGCCTCGAAGCGGCCCAAGCCGCCTACCTCTGAGATCCGACATGCCGAAGAACATCCGCCTGGCGCTCATCCTGATTCCCATTGCAGCGCTATTCATTGCCCTGGGTTACTGGAACATCCGCCCAGAAAGTTTCATGGATCGCACCACCGCGACGGGCAACGACAACGCCATCGACTTCTATGTCGAAAACGGCAAGAGCACCCAGTTCCAGGAAGACGGCAAGCTCCATTACGAGATGACCGCCACGCGCCTCGAACATATGAAGGCCACTGATGTCACACTGCTGACCACTCCCGACCTGCTCCTGCACCGTGGCACTGACTTCCCCTGGCACGTGCAGAGCGAGCGTGGAGAAGTGGGCCCCGAGGGCAAGCAAGTCGAACTGATTGAGAAGGTCCGGGTAGCGCGCACCGATGCCAAGGGACGCCCGACTATCCTGACCACCAGCCGGCTGACCGTGTTCCCCGACCAGGAATATGCGCAGACCCAGCAAGCCGTTAGAATCGAAGCGGCCAATGGGGTGACCACGGCACAAGGAATGAAAGCGTACTTGAATGACAGCAGGATGCTCCTGCAGTCCAACGTAAGAGGCCAGCATGAGGTTCGTTAATACCCTCCCCCTATTGCTCAGCCTGGGCACCGCACTCGGAAGTGCCGCCGCCTGGGCACTGCCCACGGACCGCGACCAGCCGATTCGCGTACAGGCCGATAGCGCCGAGCTCGATGACAAGCAGGGCGTCGCGGTTTACCGCGGCAACGTCGTGATCACCCAGGGCACCCTCAAGATCACCGGCGACACCGTTACCATCACTCAGGACGCCAACGGCGACGTCGAGGTCTTCACCTCGGTCGGCAAGCCCGCGTACTACGAGCAGAAGCCATCAGTCGACAAGCAGATCGTCAAGGCCTACGGCCTGACCATCCAGTACTTCGCCGCCAATGAGCGCATCATCCTGCTCGACCAGGCCAAGGTCGTACAGGAAGGCAACACGTTCGAAGGCGAGAAGATCGTCTACGACACCCAGCGCCAGATCGTGAACGCAGGCCGCGCCACCGGCGGTAACGTGACCACTCCGCGTCCGCGGATCGACATGGTCATCCAGCCGAAGAAGAAAGAGCAGAAAGCACAGTAATGGCGACTCTCAAAGCCCAGCACCTGGCCAAGAGCTACAAGAGCCGCCAGGTGGTCCGCGACGTCAGCCTGTCCATCGACAGCGGTCAGATCGTCGGCCTCCTCGGCCCCAACGGCGCGGGCAAGACCACCTGCTTCTACATGATCGTGGGTCTGGTCAAGGCCGATCAGGGACGCGTCCTGATCGACCAGCAGGACGTCACCCACCAACCGATGCATGGCCGCGCCCGTGCCGGCATCGGCTATCTGCCGCAGGAAGCCTCGATCTTCCGCAAGCTCAGCGTGGCGGACAACATCATGGCGATCCTCGAGACCCGCAAGGACCTCGACCGCGCCGCACGCCGCAAGGAGCTGGAAAGCCTGCTACAGGAATTCCATATCAGCCACATCCGCGACAGCCTCGGCATGAGCCTGTCGGGTGGCGAGCGTCGTCGTGTGGAAATCGCCCGCGCGCTGGCCACAGCCCCCAAATTCATCCTGCTGGACGAACCCTTCGCCGGCGTGGACCCGATTTCCGTCGGCGACATCAAGCAGATCATCCATCACCTCAAGGCGAAGGGGATCGGTGTACTCATCACCGACCACAACGTCCGCGAGACCCTGGACATCTGCGAGACCGCCTACATTGTCAGTGACGGACAACTGATCGCCGAAGGTGATGCGGAAGCCATCCTGGCCAACCAGTTGGTGAAGGAAGTCTACCTGGGCCACGAGTTCCGCCTGTAGTTTCCCGCAACCACGCCTACAAGACGGGTTGCGCGGGCTAGGAAAATCCTTCAAGGTCAGGCATATAATTTGCTTCCTGGTGGCGCCCCGGCGCCCTGTAGTGGATGGCGCGCGAGCGCCGGCGAATAAGGTGCTAAGCCCTCTGCCATGAAACCATCGCTAGTCCTCAAGATGGGCCAGCAGCTGACGATGACCCCGCAGCTGCAACAGGCCATTCGCCTGCTCCAACTCTCCACCCTGGACCTCCAGCAGGAGATCCAGGAAGCGCTCGAGTCCAATCCGATGCTCGAGCGGCAGGAGGATGGCGACGATTTCGACACCTCCGACCCCATGGCCGAAGGCGACCAGCAGCCCAATTCCGGCAGCCAGGAAACCAGTTTCCAGGAGTCCAGCGTCGAGACCAATGCCGAAGCCATGGAAGATGGCGAGTGGCACGAGCGCATCCCCAGCGAACTCCCCGTCGACACGGCCTGGGAAGACGTCTACCAGACCAGCGCCAGCAGTCTGCCGACCAACGATGACGACGAGTGGGATTTCACGTCGCGCACTTCGGTTGGTGAGAGTCTGCAGAGCCACCTGCTCTGGCAACTCAATCTGGCGCCCATGTCCGATACCGACCGCCTGATCGCGGTCACCCTGATCGATTGCATCAACAACGACGGTTACCTCGAAGAGTCTCTTTCCGAGATCGTCGAAGCCTTCGATCCGGAGCTCGGCATCGAGCTGGACGAAGTCGAAGTCGTCCTGCATCGCATCCAGCAATTCGAACCCGCCGGCGTTGGCGCCCGCGACCTGCGCGAGTGCTTGCTCCTGCAATTGCGCCAGCTGCCTCCGGGCACTCGCTGGCTGGCCGAGGCCCAGCGCCTGGCCGGTGACTTCCTGGACCTGCTCGGCAGTCGCGATTACAGCCAGCTGATGCGCCGCATGAAGGTCAAGGAAGACGAACTGCGCCAGATCATCGAACTGATCCAGGGGCTGAATCCGCGCCCCGGCTCCCAGATCGAAGCCAGCGAACCCGAATACGTGGTGCCGGATGTGATCGTCCGCAAGCACAACGAACGCTGGCTGGTGGAACTGAACCAGGAAGCCGTTCCGCGCCTGCGGGTCAATCCGCACTATGCCGGATTCGTCCGTCGCGCCGACTCCAGCGCCGACAACACTTTCATGCGCAATCAGCTTCAGGAAGCGCGCTGGTTCATCAAGAGCCTGCAGAGCCGCAACGAGACGCTGATGAAGGTCGCCACCCAGATCGTCGAGCATCAGCGCGGTTTCCTCGAATACGGCGACGAGGCGATGAAGCCTCTGGTCCTGCACGACATCGCCGAAGCCGTAGGCATGCACGAGTCCACCATCTCGCGCGTGACCACCCAGAAATACATGCACACTCCCCGCGGAATCTACGAGCTGAAGTACTTCTTCTCCAGCCACGTAAGTACTTCGGAAGGCGGCGAATGCTCGTCTACCGCAATCCGCGCCATCATCAAAAAACTGGTCGCAGCGGAAAATCCGAAAAAGCCGTTGAGCGACAGCAAGATCGCTGGTTTACTGGAAGCACAGGGCATTCAAGTGGCCCGTCGCACAGTAGCCAAGTATCGCGAATCCCTTGGGATTGCCCCTTCCAGCGAACGAAAGCGACTGATGTGACGCGGAAATTGACCCACGCCAAAGTGTTCCGGTGGCAGGCCCGTTAGCCTGTCTCTTATACACGGGCAATAAGGAGAAAGCGGTATGCAAGTCAACATCAGTGGACATCAACTGGATGTGACCGACGCCCTGCGCAACTACGTTGTCGAGAAGTTCGACCGTCTGGAGCGCCACTTCGACCGAATCACCAACGTTCAGGTGATCATGCAGGTCGAAAAACTCAAACAGAAAATCGAAGCCACTTTGCACATCGCCGGCGGCGAAGTCGTTGCCAACGCGGAGCATGAAGACATGTACGCCGCCATCGACCTGCTTACCGACAAGCTTGATCGCCAACTGATCAAGCACAAGGAAAAGCAACTAAACCGCCAGCAGGGTGCCACCGCCCGCTGACCCCTCCTCTATGATCCGACTTGAGCAAATCCTGACCCCCGGCCGTTCCCTGGTGAACGTGCCGGGTGGCAGCAAGAAACGTGTACTGGAACAGATCGCCAAGCTGGTCGCTCGCGACCTTCCCGACCTCGACAACCAGGACATCTTCGAAAGCCTGGTAGCCCGGGAGAAACTCGGCTCCACCGGTTTCGGCAACGGCATCGCCATTCCCCACTGCCGCCTCACTGGCTGCACGTCGCCCATCAGTGCCGTGCTGCGCCTTGACGCTCCAGTCGATTTCGACGCCATCGACGGCGCCCCGGTTGACCTGCTGTTCGTGCTGCTGGTCCCCGAAGCCGCCACCGATGAACACCTTGAACTGCTCCGCCAGATCGCCAGCATGCTCGACCGCAGTGATGTGCGCGAGCGCCTGCGCCAGGCTTCCGACAGCACCAGCCTCTACCAGGTGGTAGTGGACGTGCAGAGCGGGCGCTAAGGTTCTTCCATGCGCCTGGTCATCGTCAGCGGCCGCTCCGGGTCGGGCAAGAGTACCGCCCTCGATGTTCTCGAGGACCACGGTTTCTACTGCATCGACAACCTGCCCGCTGGCCTGCTTCCCGAACTTGCCGAACGGACCCTGCTGCACACCGAACTACTGGAACCCCAGGTCGCCGTGTCCATCGACGCACGCAACCTGCCCAGCCAGCTGCAGCGTTTTCC
The DNA here is from genome assembly GCF_029871235.1 of Pseudomonas sp. BN411. Classification (GTDB taxonomy): domain Bacteria; phylum Pseudomonadota; class Gammaproteobacteria; order Pseudomonadales; family Pseudomonadaceae; genus Metapseudomonas. Next base: position 263,934 of record NZ_SSOM01000065.1, on the reverse strand, counting down.
CGAGTTGCTCAGCGAGGCCCGCAATCGCCACATCAAGTGCGACGTGCTGTACCTCGATGCCGACCACGACACGCTGCTAAAGCGTTTCTCGGAAACGCGCCGGCGCCACCCACTGACCAATGACAACCGCTCCCTGGCCGAAGCCATCCGGGACGAGGAAGTGTTGTTGGCGCCCATCGCCGATCTCGCCGACCTGAAGATCGACACCACGCACCTCAACCTCTATCAGCTGCGCGACAGCATCAAGCTGCGCCTGCTGAATCAGCCTGAACCCGGCACTGCTTTCCTGATCGAGTCCTTCGGCTTCAAGCGTGGCATGCCGGTCGACGCCGACCTGGTGTTCGACGTGCGCTGCCTGCCAAACCCGTACTGGAAGCCGGAGCTGCGGGATCATTCGGGACTCGCGCCGGCTGTCGCCGAGTACCTCGCCGGGCAGCCCGATGTCGAAGAGATGTATCAGGATATCCTCGGCTATCTGAGCAAATGGCTGCCGCGCTTCGCCGCCAGCAATCGCGCCTACGTCACGATCGCCATTGGCTGCACTGGGGGCCACCACCGTTCGGTCTACGTTGCCGAGCGTCTGGGGGCGGCGCTGAAACCCAGTTTGAAGAATGTCCAGGTTCGCCACCGCGACCTCAGTTAGAAGGATTGGAAACGCGATGCCAGCCTGCGAGATCACCATCATCAACAAACTCGGCCTGCACGCCCGGGCCGCGGCGAAGTTCGTCGGGGTGGCCGGTCGCTTCCCTTGTCAGATCCGCGTGGGCCGCACTCCCGAGAGCCTGGTGGACGGCAAGAGCATCATGGCTGTGATGATGCTGGCCGCCGGCAAGGGTACTCCCATTCACCTGCACACCGAAGGCGATCAGGATGACGACGCCCTCAATGCGTTGATCGAACTGATCAACAACAAGTTCGACGAAGGTGAATGATCGTCATCTGCTCCAAAGAAAAACGCGCCCCTCTGGGCGCGTTTTTCGTTCTGGAAACAGGCAGCCTCAGCTACCGGCCACCGTCATTTTCTCGATGAGCACCGAGCCGGTACGGATGTTGCCGCGCAGTTCCAGATCGCTGCCCACGGCGAGGATCTGGCGGAACATGTCCTTGAGATTGCCGGCGATGGTCACTTCCTGCACCGGGAACTGGATCTCTCCATTCTCCACCCAGTATCCGGCGGCACCACGGGAATAGTCCCCGGTCACCATGTTCAGTCCCTGCCCCATCAGCTCGGTCACAAGCAGACCGCGGCCCATGCGCCGCAGCAGCGCTGCCTGGTCCTCCTGGCCGTGGCTGACGAAGAGGTTGTGCACGCCGCCGGCGTTGGCCGTGCTGGGCAGCCCCAGCTTGCGCCCGGAGTAGGTGCCGAGGATGTAGGAAACCAGTTCGCCTTTCTCGACGAAGGGCTTGGCGTAGGTCGCCAGGCCGTCGTTGTCGAAGGCAGCACTGGCCATGGCGCGCGGGATATGCGGGCGCTCGTCGATGGACAGCCACTCGGGGAACAGACGCTGGCCCAGGGCGCCTTCGAGGAAGGAGGACTTGCGGTACAGGTTGCCGCCGGAAATGGCGCCAAGGAAGCTGCCAAACAGTCCGGTCGCCAGTTCCGCGGCGAACAGCACCGGTACTTCGCAGGTGGGTACCGGCCGCGCGCCCAGGCGAGCGGCAGTACGTTGGGCAGCGCGGCGACCGATGCTGGCCGGATCGGCGAGCTGACTGCCAATGCGGCTGACGTCGTACCAGTAGTCACGCTGCATCTGCCCCTGCGCCTCAGCGATCATCACGCAGCTCAGGCTGTGACGGGTGCTGGCGTAACCGCCGACGAACCCGTGGCTGTTGCCATACACCCGACAACCCTGATGGGTATTGAGCGTGGTGCCGTCCGCCTTGCTGACGCGTTTGTCGGTCTCGAAAGCCGCCGCCTCGCAGATCAGCGCCTGCTCCACGGCCTGTTCGGGCGAGATCGACCAGGGATGATAGAGGTCGAGTTCCGGCATGTCGCGGGCCATCAGGGCCGCGTCGGCGAGACCGGCGCACTCGTCCTCGGAAGCATGTTTCGCAATGGCCAGGGCTGCAGCCACGGTTTCGCGGATCGCATCCTCGCCGCTCGCCGAGGTGCTGGCCGAGCCTTTGCGCTGGCCGACATACAGGGTGATGCCGAAGCCCTGGTCGCGGTTGAATTCGACTGTTTCCACCTCGCCCTGGCGAACACTGGTGGACAATCCCTGCTCCACTGAAACAGCCACCTCACACGCACTGGCGCCCTGGCGCCGGGCTTCGGCGAGGATGCGTTCGACCCGCGCCTGCAATTCCGGCAATGCTTCCGGGCCGACCACTTCTACTTCACTCATAGCCACTCCAGTTCAAAAATTCTTCGACGCGGCAGGCGCAACCGGGCGCCTTGCCGCACATACCGCGCTCCGGCGGCGCCAGCCGGGCCGGACAACGCGGCCCCGACTGGTTATCATGGCGGCGTTTCCAACTGGACCACCCCCATGTCTGAATTCTTCGACGACGACTTCTCCGGAGAGAAGAGCAAAACCCAGGTCAAACGCGAGCTGCATGCCCTGCAGGAACTCGGTGAGCGCCTGACCACCTTCAAGGCCGACGTGCTGGCCAAGCTGCCGCTGACCGACGCCCTGCAAAAGGCCCTGGCGGAAGCGCCGAAGCACAAGGCACACGTCGCCCGCAAACGGCACATCCAATACATCGGCAAGCTCATGCGCGAGCAGGACGTCGAAGCCATCGTCGCCCTCATCGACCAGCTCGACAGCTCCACCCGCGAGTACAACGAGCGTTTCCACGCCCTGGAACGCTGGCGTGACCGCCTGATCGAAGGTGGCGATGCCGCCCTCGAGAGCTTCGTCGCCGACTACCCGGATACCGACCGCCAGCACCTGCGCGGCCTGATCCGTCACGCCCAGCACGAAGCGGCCCACAACAAACCGCCGGCCGCCGCGCGCAAGGTGTTCAAATACATCCGCGACCTGGACGAATCCAAACGCGGCTTGCGTTGATCCTTCCGGGGGCCGCCATCAGGCCCCCGTCCCACCTACGGTAATCGCGTCGATCTTCAGGGTCGGCTGACCCACGCCCACCGGCACCGACTGACCGTCCTTGCCGCAGGTACCCACGCCACTATCCAGTGCCAGGTCGTTGCCGACCATGGACACCCGGCTCATGGCCTCGGGGCCGTTGCCGATCAGGGTCGCGCCCTTCACCGGGGCCGTGATCTTGCCGTTCTCGATCAGGTACGCCTCGCTGGTGGAGAAGACGAACTTGCCGCTGGTGATGTCCACCTGGCCACCACCGAGATTCGCGCAGTAGATGCCTCGTTCCACCGACGCGATGATTTCCTGCGGGTCGCTCTTGCCGGCCAGCATGTAGGTGTTGGTCATGCGCGGCATCGGCAGATGCGCATAGGACTCACGGCGACCGTTGCCGGTGCGCGCCACCTTCATCAGGCGCGCGTTGAGCTTGTCCTGCATATAACCCTTGAGCACGCCATTCTCGATCAACGTGGTGCACTGGGTCGGGGTGCCTTCGTCGTCGACACTGAGGGAACCGCGGCGGTAAGCCAGGGTACCGTCGTCCACGATGGTGCAGAGGCTGGAGGCGACCCGCTCACCGATACGGCCGCTGTACGCCGAACTGCCCTTGCGGTTGAAGTCGCCTTCCAGACCGTGGCCCACGGCTTCGTGCAGCAACACCCCGGACCAGCCTGCGCCCATCACCACCGGCAGGGTGCCGGCCGGTGCAGGAATGGCTTCCAGATTGACCAGGGCCTGGCGCAATGCCTCACGGGCGTAGCCCATGGCGCGATCTTCCTGGAGGAAGTAACGGTAGTCGGTACGCCCGCCACCGCCGTGCCCACCGCGCTCGCGGCGACCATTCTGCTCGACGATCACGCTGACATTGAAACGCACCAGCGGACGGACATCGGCACCCAGGCTGCCATCGCTGGCGGCGATCAGGATGCGCTCCCAGACACCGGCCATGCTCACGGTTACCTGTTTGATGCGCGGGTCCAGCGCACGGGTGGCGGCGTCGACCTGTTTAAGCAGCTCCACTTTCTCGGCGCGGCTGATCACATCCAGCGGGCTGCCGGAGTCGTAGAGGCGGGTGATCTGTGGACTGGCAAATGCCTGGACCCGGCCCTCCTGCCCGGCTCGCGAAATCGAACGCGCGGCCCGCGCCGCCTGACGCAGGGCATCGGCGGTGATGGCATTGCTGTAGGCGAAACCCGTCTTCTCGCCGGACTGGGCACGCACGCCCACCCCCTGGTCGAGGTTGAAGCTGCCTTCCTTGACGATGCCGTCTTCCAGCACCCAGGACTCGGAAATCTGCCCCTGGAAATAGAGGTCGGCGGCATCGATACCAGGGCCGGCCAGCTCGCCGAGGATCTCAGGCAACTGCTCGATACTGAGGTCACCAGGCGCCAGCAGATGCTCGCTGACGGACAACAAGAGGTCGCTCATAACTTCTCCGTACGCGCCGGCCCGGGAACGGCCGGCGTCATGAATCTTCTGTGGGTGCTCACGGGCATGCGCTGGCGAATGGCCGCCTGTTCGTCGGCGTCACGCTGGGCGAGCAAAACGGCCTCACCTCTGGGCTGTTCAGCCAGCACCCGCCCCCAGGGATCGACAATGGCCGAATGGCCGAAGGTTTCGCGCGGACCGGGATGTATCCCACCCTGCCCCGCCGCCAGCAGGTAGCACTGGGTTTCGATGGCGCGGGCGCGCACCAGCACTTGCCAGTGGGCCGCCCCCGTAACGGCGGTGAAGGCGGATGGCGCGCTGATCAGCTCGGCACCGGCTTCGCGCAGGGCGCCATAGAGTTCGGGAAAACGCAGGTCGTAGCAGACGGTCAGGCCGAGGCGACCCACCGGGGTGTCAGCCACCACCACCTGGGCACCATGGGCGTAATCGTCCGACTCGCGATAGCGACCGCGCGTGTCGGCCACGTCGACATCGAACAGGTGGATCTTGTCGTAGCGCGCGGCTCGTTCGCCGTGCTCGTCGATCAGCAGGGAACAGGCGTTGGCCTTGTCCGCCGGCCGTTCGTCAGGCGGCAGTGGCAGGGTGCCAGCCACTATCCACAGCTTCAGATCACGGGCCGCCTGGCGCAGCCAGGGCAGGATTGGCCCACGGCCTTCAGCTTCGGCACGCCCGAGATCGGCCAGGTCGCGGCGGCCGATGGCCGCGAAGTTCTCCGGCAGCACGGCCAGGCGGGCGCCGCCTTCGGCGGCCTGCTCCAGCAAGCGCCGGGCATCGGCGAGGTTGGCCAGGACATCGTCCTGGCTGACCATCTGAATCACGGCAAGGGACATCGGAATCTCCGCACAAGGCATGGGATGCATGCTAACCCAAGCCACGAAAGCTCGCTTTACTGACCATGTGGAAACTACTGCGCTCGGTGATGCTGCGTTGAAAACAGCCTCAAAATGCTCATTTACAACACGTAAACTGCGCTTTTTCGGCTGTTTTCGCCTTGCCTGACCTTCGCTCGCGACGTTTCCACAGGGTCATTTCAACGAGACTTTTCAAATGGCTTTTCGAAGGTGATCTTGGGGTTCTTCCACGAACCTTCAACCTTGTATTGCACACTGGCGAAGCGCGCCACTTTGTCGCCCAGCAGCTTGTCGACCACGAACAGCGCGCCACCGATGGCAGGCGCCCCGACGATCAGCGCTGCCAGAGGCAGGTTGTTGGTCACCGGCAGGGTTACCAGCAGCTTGGCGTCGATGCGATCGGCGGCAAGGTCCAGGGTGCCGTCGAGCTCCAGGCCACTGGACGGGCCTTCGAGCGTGATGGGTTTACGAGTGACGAAACGCCCATCGCTCCCCACCAGCAATCCCTTGACCCGGTCGTAGGCCAGACCCTTGCCCAGCAGGTCAGAGAAGTCCAGGCGCAGGCGGCGACCGATGGAGTTGAAGTTGAGCAGGCCGAACACCCGCAGAGCTTGCGCACCGCCCTCCACTTCGACGAACTGGCCATTGCGCAAGCCGGCGTCCAGGGAGCCGGAGTAACGCTTGAGACTGACCCAGGCCGGCGACCCCGGCCAGCGCCCGTCGGCATCCAGGCGGAAGCGCTCGCTGGTGGCCGACGGCGCGTAGTTCCAGGCCTTGAGCACATCCGCCAGGTTCTTGCCCTCCATCCGCCCCTTGTACCAGGAGGCACTGCTTTCAGCGGTGCCTTCCCAGCCGGCCGAACCGGTTACTTTCAGGCCCCGCAGATCGAGATCCAGGTCGCTGAAACCCAGCCCTTTGGCATTCGGCCGCGCCTTGAAGGACCAGGCGCCCAGCGGCGAATTCCCCAGCACCACCTGATCGATACGCACATCGAGCGCTGGCACCTGGCGCGGGTCGACACCCGCCAGAGGATCGGGCTTGGCATCGGCCTCTGCTTCATTCTCCGGCGGTTCAGGCAGGCGCACCTGCTTCAAATGGATGGAGATGGGCGCGTCCTTGGCATCCGCCATCGCAACGGTGCCCTGCATCAGGGCGCTGTCCAGGCCGAGGTTCCAGCCACTGGAGGAACGCTCGAGGTTCACCTTGAGGTTCTCCAGGCTCGTGCCGAAGCCCTGGAACCGGCCGATCTCCAGGTTGGCGCTTCGCAGTATGCGAGCCTTCTCGGCGCCATCCTTGGGTGCGTACTGCTTGGCCAGCGCCAGCCAGGGCGTCGTATCCAGTTCCGAGACGCGACCACGAACGCGCAGGCCCTTGTTCCCCGGCAGGGTGGCCGCGCCGCCGCCCAGCACCAGGTCGCCACGCGCCTCGTCCAGTTTGCCAACGGGAGCCGCCAGGGCCAGGCTGGCCAACCCGGCGTAGTCGAGCCAGTAGCGCCGCTCGTCGCCGTCCAGGGTCATGCGCCAGTTGGTGTCGCGACTGTCATCGGCGGTCTTGCCGAACGGAGCCGGCAGATCGACCGCCAGCCCCTTTAGATTGGAATCGATGCGCAGCTGGCTGTCCTTGCCATCAAGGCTCAGGTTCAGGCTGTAGGGCACGGTTCCCGAGGCGGGCAGCGGCTGGGTGACGCCAAGCCAGGTGACAAGGTCCGTCAGGGCAATGCTGCCGTTGGCGAAGATGCGCGAGCGGGCCTTGCCGTCGCTGCCTTCGGCTTGCGCCCTGGCGCGAACCTCTCGTCCGAAGGCCTGGCCACGAATGTCCTGCGCGCTCAGCCCCTTGTCGGTGTCGTAGCGGAAGGAGCCCTTGAGCTGGCTGAGGGCCAGCTCCGGGCGAGCGATTTTCAGCTGCGCGTCGCGGGTAGAGAGATCCACCACCACGTGGGGCGCGTCGCCCTTTTCCAGCGGTATGTCCAGTTTCAGGTTGCCATCCAGGGTACCCTGCCCCTGCCAGCCGGCGAAGACGCTGGCGGTGCCCATTGGTGCTTCCTGGAGAATCTTCAGGCCATCGGTGAAGCTGCTGTCCAGTTTGGCTTCCAGTTGCAGGCGCGGTATCTCCCCGGGCTCCACGTGGGGGACCTCAGCCTCGGCGTCGCTCACCCGGCTGTCGAGGATGCGTCCGTCCGGCACCTTGATCCGCACCCCCGTGTCCTCGATGAACACGTCGCCACGAGCCTCACGCAGCTCCGGCCAACCGGGCTGATAGGCCAGCTTGGCGTCGTGCACCTTGAAGAACAGGCTGAGGGAACGGGCGGACGGATCAGCGCCATGGGCCAGCGAGCCCTGGTACTGGAAGATGCCTTCATCCACCGCACCGCCCTTGATGGCTTCCTTAAGCCACTTGGACAGCGCCGGGCTCATCCCCGGCGAAAGCGTGGGCAGGTACTTCTCGGTGTATTTGGCATCGCCGTCGCGCAGGCCGACGCGCAGGTCCATGTAGTCCTCCGCCTCGGGGTCGCGCATCAGGCGGATCAGCATGTCGCCGGCGATGCTGCCCTCCTCGCCCTCCAGCCGCATATACGGGCTGGCCAGGGTGAAGGCGGTGTCGTCCAGGCTCCAGGTCAGGCGTGCATTGGCTTCGCGGTAATGCCAGGCCTTGGGGAAGAGATGGTCGAGGTGCAGGGCGAAGTCGTTCGAATCCAGGCGCAGTTCGCCCTGGTACAGGTCACCTGCCAGGCTGCCGCTGACGTTCTCGACCGCCGGCGCACCGTGGTAAGCGTTGAAGCCGACATCATCCAGGTTGCTGCTGAACTCCAGGCGCTTGGCGCCTTCCTGCCCTGGGCGGTAGTGCAAGCTCAGGTTGCGCAGGGCGCCCCTGGGCTTGAGGCCAGCCACCGCGGCTGCGGCCTGCTCGGGCAGTGGCACCAGTGCGTCGACTACTGGCAGCAGAGGCGCCACGTCGAGACGATCGACGCTCAGCGACCATTCGGGTTGCTCGCCCGCCTTGTGGTCGAGGCGCAGATGAACGTCGCCCCAACGCTGCTTGCCAATATCAGCGGCAAGGGAGTCGATCAGAACCTGGAAACCTTCGTCGGTACGGGTGAAATAGGCATTCAGCCCCAGGTTGTTGAGGGTCACGGCCTTGCGCTTGGCATAGGCACCGCGCGCCTCGGGCACATGCAACCTGGCGACCGCGCGCTGCAGGCCGCCCTTGGCCCACTCACCCCAGAGCTCCCCGCCGGCCTGCAGGTGCTGCAGGTGCCACTCGCGGGTCAGGCTGGCAGGCAGCCACTGCGCCCAGTCGGTTTGCGGCAGGCTCAGATAGAGTTCGGCATCACCCTGCAGCCAGGCCTCGGTATTGAGCCGGGTGCGCAGCCGCAGAGCCAGGGGCTGCCCGTCCGGCAATGCGAGACGGCCGTCGAGCCGCTGACGGCTGCCAGTGGATTTCAGGCCGAGGCTGATCCCATCGAAGTGGGTCGGTTCCTGCCCGTGCGGCGCCAGGGTCAGCCGGCTGTTCAGCACCGATACATGGCCGACCTGCCGCAGCAGGTCACGCAACTGCCGGGGACCTGGCAGCGGCTTGTCGGAGCCGGCGGCGAATCCTTGCAGATGCCATTTGCCGGCTTCGTCCTGGTTCAGGGTCAGTTGTACGCCGTCGAGTTCCAGGCGGGCGATGCGCGGTTGCTGAGCCATCAGGCTGCCCAGTACATCGGGCACCACCCTGAGCTGCTCCAGGCGCAGGGCACCGTCGCCCTCCCCCAGGAGCACATCATGGGCGATCAACAGCGGCGACAGCCCGTGCCAGCGCCCTTCGAGGGCGCCGATCTTCAACGGTTGCCCCAGCGCGGCAGCGGCCTTTTCTTCCGCCTCGCCACGATACTCGGCCACCAGGGGCACGAGCTCGCGCCCCAGGCTGACGTAGAGTGCAGCCAGCACCAGGACCAGGGCGCAAAGCCCCAACGACCAGCGCAGGATGCGCATCAACCAGCGGGCAAAGGCGTCCACTCAGCGCCTCAGAGCAGGACTACGTCGTACTGTTCCTGGGAATACATGGTTTCCACCTGGAACTTGATCGGACGCCCGATGAAGGCTTCCAGATCGGCGACGTTGCCCGATTCTTCGTCCAGCAGACGGTCCACGACTTTCTGATTGGCCAGCACCAGGTAGCCTTCCGCCTGGTAGGCCCGCGCTTCGCGCAGGATCTCGCGGAAGATTTCGTAGCAGATGGTCTCCGCGGTCTTCAGCAAGCCGCGCCCCTGGCAGCACGAGCAGGGCTCGCAGAGCACCTGGATCAAGCTTTCGCGGGTGCGCTTGCGGGTCATCTGTACCAGGCCGAGTTCGGTGATACCGATGATGTTGGTCTTGGCGTGGTCGCGTTCCAGCTGTTTCTCCAGGGTGCGGAGCACCTGGCGCTGGTGTTCTTCATCTTCCATGTCGATGAAGTCGATGATGATGATCCCGCCCAGGTTGCGCAGGCGCAGCTGGCGGGCGATGGCGGTGGCCGCCTCGAGGTTGGTCTTGAAGATGGTTTCTTCGAGGGTGCGGTGGCCGACGAACGCGCCAGTGTTCACATCGATGGTGGTCATCGCCTCGGTCGGGTCGATGATCAGGTAACCGCCGGACTTCAGCAGCACCTTGCGTTCCAGCGCCTTCTGGATTTCATCCTCGACGCCGTAGAGGTCGAATATCGGCCGCTCGCCCGGGTAATGCTCCAGGCGGTCGGCGATTTCCGGCATCAGCTCGTCGACGAACTGCGTGACCTTCTGGAATGTTTCGCGGGAGTCGATGCGGATCTTCTCGATGCGCGGGTTGACCAGGTCACGCAGGGTGCGCAGGGCCAGGCTGAGGTCTTCGTAGATGACCGAGGGCGACGGCGCGGTCTGCATCTGCGCGGAAATCTGCTCCCAGAGGCGGCGCAGGTAACGGATGTCCACCAGGATCTCGTCGGCACGGGCGCCGTCGGCAGCCGTACGCAGGATGAAACCACCGGCCTCCTCGATACCTTCGGCGGCGATGCAGTCGGCCACTACCTGCTTGAGGCGTTCGCGTTCGGCTTCGTCCTCGATCTTCAGGGAAATGCCAACGTGGCTTGTGCGCGGCATGTACACCAGGTAACGCGAGGGAATCGACAGCTGGGTGGTCAGACGTGCGCCCTTGCTACCGATGGGGTCCTTGGTGACCTGCACCACCAGGCTCTGGCCTTCATGCACCAGTGCACTGATGCTTTCGACGGCGCTGCCTTCGCGGGTGCTGATTTCCGAGGCGTGGATAAAGGCGGCGCGGTCCAGCCCGATGTCGACGAAGGCCGCCTGCATCCCCGGCAGTACCCGCACCACCTTGCCCTTGTAGATGTTGCCGACAATGCCGCGCCGCAGGGTGCGTTCGACATGCACCTCCTGCAGCACGCCGTTCTCCACCACCGCCACGCGCGATTCCATCGGCGTGATATTGATCAGAATCTCTTCGCTCATGCCGTGACCTATCCCAGGTGCTGCCAACAAGGAATGCCGAACCCGGCGAGCATTTCCGCCGTTTCCAGCAGCGGCAATCCCACTACCGCTGAATAACTGCCTTCGACGCGACTGACGAATACCGCACCCAGCCCCTGAATAGCGTAGCTGCCGGCCTTGTCTGCGGGCTCGCCACTTGCCCAGTAGGTTTCCAGTTCGGCTCGGGAAATGGCGCGGAAGCGCACCCGACTGGCGACTACACGCGATTCACAGCGGCGCGCATCGGCCAGGGCGACGGCGGTAAGCACCTCATGCTCACGACCGGAAAGCATTTCCAGGGTCGCCAGGGCGTCATCACGATCGGCCGGTTTGCCGAGGATGCGGCCATCCAGCACCACGGCGGTATCGGCGCCCAGCACGCAGGCATTCGCGGGCTCGGACAGGCTGGCGAGCCCGGCCAAGGCCTTTTCACGGGCCAGGCGCTCTACATAGGCGGAGGCGGCCTCACCAGGCTGGGCGGTTTCGTCGATGGAGGCGATCAGGGTGATATGGGGAACGCCAATCTGCGCCAACAATTCGCGCCGGCGCGGCGACCCCGAAGCCAGATACAGCGTGGCCATGCGGACTTCTCCCTGTCGAAGACAGAGGCTTGCGACATGGCCGCAAGCCGATCAGTTTACGTTGAGGCGGCGACTCGTACCGCGCAAGGCGGCGTATACCCAGGGCCAGAGCAGCGCGCTGACCAGCGCGGGCAACAGGAAGACCAGGGTCGGGGGACGATTACCGGTGAGGGCATTGAGCCACAGCTGCACCAGCTGGGCCAGGCCGAAAACAACGAGCAGCACGAGGCATTGCTGCCACATGGGGAACATACGCAGGCGCTGGTGAAGCGTCAGCACCAGGAAGGTAATCAGGGCGAGGATCAGGGCGTTCTGCCCGAGCAACGTGCCGTAGAGCACGTCCTCCGCCAGACCCAGCACCCAGGCGGTGGTCATGCCCACGCGGTGCGGCAGGGCGAGGGTCCAGTAGGTGAGGAAGAGCGCGAGCCACAGCGGCCGGCCGATTTCCATGAAACTGGGGACCGGCCCGACGCTGAGCACCAGGGCCAGGATCAGACTGACCCAGATGACCCAGCCATTGTTGGAGCGCTGGCCGACCATCAGTGACTCTCCTGGGAATTCTGTGCCGCAGGCGGCTTGTTCGGCACGGCGGGCGCCGGTGCAGCAGGCGCCGTGGCCGGGGCGACAGGGGCGGCGGCAGGCGCTGCGGGAGGATTCGCGGTGGCGGGTGCAGCCTGGGCTCCCGAGGTGGCTTCACCTGCGGCGGGCTGGGCAGCGGCCTCGCGGTCGGCGGCCTCCTGGGCCTTGGCGGCGTCGTTGGCGCGCTCTTCGGGGCTGCGGGTATCGCTGAACACCAAAAGCATGTAACGGCTGCGGTTCAGCGCGGCGGTGGGCACGGCGCGAACGATGGCGAAAGGCTGGCCTGAGTCATGGATGACTTCCTTGACGGTCGCCACTGGATAACCGGCAGGGAAACGCTGACCAAGACCGGAGCTCACCAGCAGGTCGCCTTCTTTGATATCGGCGGTGTCGGCTACGTGGCGCAGCTCCAACCGCTCGGGGTTGCCGGTGCCACTGGCGATGGCCCGCAGGCCATTGCGGTTCACCTGCACGGGAATGCTGTGAGTCGTGTCAGTCAGCAGCAGAACGCGGGCGGTGTAGGGCATCACCTCCACCACCTGTCCCATCAGGCCACGGGCATCGAGCACCGGCTGACCGAGGAACACGCCATCCTTTTCGCCCTTGTCGATCAGGATGCGGTGGGTGAAGGGGTTGGGATCGACGCCGATCAGCTCGCTGACCAGGACCTTCTCGTCCACCAGAGCGGAGGAGTTGAGCAGCTCGCGCAGGCGCACGTTCTGCTCGGTCAGGGTCGCCAACTTCTGCAGACGGCGCTGCATCAGCAGGGACTCGGCCTTGAGCTTCTCGTTCTCGGCGATCAGCGTGCTGCGGCTGGTGAACTGGTCGCTGACGCCATCCCAGACGCGCACCGGCAGGTCAGCCAGCCAGTAGAAAGGCGTGAGCACCAGCCCCATCTGGCTGCGCATGGGCTTCAGGGTGTCGAATCGGGCATCGACCACCATCAGCGCAGCCGAGAGCACGGCGAACACCAGTAGGCGCACGCCGAGCGAAGGTCCCTTGGTGAATAGCGGCTTGATGGCCCGCTCCTATGGCTGCGACGCTCTCCAACCTCACTCGGTGGAGAGCAGATCCATCGCGTGACGGTCCATCATTTCCAGAGCACGGCCGCCACCACGGGCGACGCAGGTCAGCGGGTCTTCGGCGACGATCACCGGCAGGCCGGTTTCCTGGGCCAGCAGCTTGTCCAGATCGCGCAGCAGCGCGCCACCACCAGTCAGCACCAGGCCGCGCTCGGCGATGTCGGAAGCCAGTTCCGGCGGGGACTGTTCCAGGGCGCTCTTCACCGCCTGGACGATGGTTGCCAGGGATTCCTGCAGCGCTTCCAGCACTTCATTGGAGTTCAGGGTGAAGCTGCGCGGTACGCCTTCGGCCAGGTTACGGCCGCGAACGTCAATCTCGCGGATCTCGCCACCCGGGTAGGCGGTGCCGATTTCCTGCTTGATGCGCTCAGCGGTGGATTCACCGATCAGGCTGCCGTAGTTGCGGCGCACGTAGGTCACGATGGACTCGTCGAAACGGTCGCCACCCACACGTACGGATTCGGCGTAGACCACGCCGTTCAGGGAGATCAGGGCGATTTCGGTGGTACCACCACCGATGTCCACAACCATGGAACCGCGGGCTTCTTCTACCGGCAGGCCGGCGCCGATGGCGGCAGCCATGGGCTCTTCGATCAGGAAGACTTCGCGGGCGCCGGCGCCCAGGGCGGATTCACGGATGGCACGGCGTTCCACCTGGGTGGATTTGCACGGTACGCAGATCAGCACGCGCGGGCTGGGCTGCAGGAAGCTGTTTTCGTGAACCTTGTTGATGAAGTACTGCAGCATCTTCTCGCAGACGCTGAAGTCGGCGATCACGCCGTCCTTCATCGGACGGATGGCGGAAATGTTGCCAGGAGTACGGCCCAGCATGCGCTTGGCCTCGGTACCTACGGCTACCACGCTCTTCTGGTTGCCGTGGTTACGAATGGCGACCACGGAGGGCTCGTTGAGGACGATACCGCGCTCGCGCACGTAAATAAGGGTATTGGCAGTGCCCAGGTCGATCGACAGATCACTGGAAAACATGCCACGCAGTTTCTTGAACATGGGAGAGGGACCCTAGGCAACGCGTGGGTAAAAAAGTGCGGCAAACTCTAACAATGACAGGGATTTTGGGCAAGGCGCCGATATGTTAAATTGCCTGTTTTTCCGGGCCAGCAAGGCCCATCATCGCGGCCTTTGACCGCCCGTTCGCAGCACCGTTCCCCGCTCGATTCCCGCACGGTCGACTGCCACGCAGGCCGCTTCTAGTTGGAGACCCCCGATGGCGCTTGAACGCTCCGACGTGGAAAAAATCGCCCATCTCGCCCGACTGGGCCTGAACGAGGCCGATATCCCGCGTACCACCGAGACCCTGAACAACATCCTCGGCCTGATCGACGCCATGCAAGCGGTTGATACCGACGGCATCGAACCCATGGCGCACCCGCTCGACGCCACCCAGCGCCTGCGCGCCGACAGCGTCTCCGAGGAAAATCATCGCGACGCCTACCAAGCCGTAGCGCCGGCCGTCGAAAACGGCCTGTACCTCGTGCCCAAAGTCATCGAATAAGGAAAGGGTTTCCCATGCATCAACTGACCCTCGCCGAGATCGCCCGAAGCCTCGCCGCCAAGGAATTCTCCGCCGAAGAGCTGACCCGCAGCCTGCTGGCGCGCATCCATCAGCTCGATCCGCAATTGAACAGCTTCATCAGCATCACCGACGAACCGGCCATCGAACAGGCCAAGGCAGCCGACGCACGGCGTGCCGCCGGTGAGCAAGGCGCACTGCTCGGTGCCCCGATCGCCCACAAGGACCTGTTCTGCACCGAAGGCGTGCTGACCAGCTGCGCCTCGAAGATCCTCAGCGGATTCAAGGCCCCCTACGACGCCACCGTGGTCGCGCGCCTCAAGGCCGCCGGTGCGGTCAGCCTCGGCAAGCTGAACATGGACGAGTTCGCCATGGGCTCCTCCAACGAATCCAGCCACTATGGCGCGGTCAAGAACCCCTGGGCGCTGGACCGCGTTCCCGGTGGCTCTTCCGGTGGTTCCGCCGCAGCCGTCGCTGCGCGCCTGGTACCCGCCGCCACCGGCACCGACACCGGTGGCTCGATCCGCCAACCGGCCGCCTTCACCAACCTCACCGGCATCAAGCCTACCTACGGCCGGGTTTCCCGCTGGGGCATGATCGCCTACGCCTCCAGCCTCGATCAGGGCGGCCCGCTGGCCCGTACCGCCGAGGACTGCGCGCTGATGCTCGGCGCCATTGCCGGCTTCGATCCCAAGGACTCCACCAGCGTCGACCAGCCGGTCGATGACTACCTCGCCGGCCTGAACCAGCCGCTGGCTGGCCTGCGCATCGGCCTGCCGAAGGAGTACTTCGGTGCCGGCCTCGACAGCCGCATCGCCGATGCCGTGATGGCCGTGGTCGAAGAGCTGAAGAAGCTCGGCGCCACCGTGAAGGAAATCAGCCTGCCGAACATGCAGCACGCCATTCCGGCCTACTACGTGATCGCCCCGGCGGAAGCCTCCTCCAACCTGTCGCGCTTCGACGGCGTGCGCTTCGGATATCGCTGCGAGAACCCGCAGAACCTGGAAGACCTCTACAAACGCTCCCGCGCCGAAGGCTTCGGCGCCGAAGTGAAGCGTCGCATCATGGTCGGCACCTACGCCCTTTCCGCCGGCTACTACGACGCCTACTACCTGAAGGCACAGAAGATCCGCCGCCTGATCAAGAACGACTTCATGGCCGCCTTTGGCGAGGTCGACGTGATCCTCGGCCCGACCACGCCGAACCCGGCCTGGAAACTCGGCGAGAAGAACAACGATCCGGTCGCCCAGTACCTGGAAGACATCTACACCATCACCGCCAACCTGGCGGGCGTGCCGGGGCTCTCCATGCCCGCCGGTTTCATCGATGGCCTGCCGGTCGGCGTGCAGCTGCTGGCGCCCTACTTCCAGGAAAGCCGCCTGCTCAACGTCGCCCACCAGTATCAGCAGGCGACCGACTGGCACAAACGCGCTCCGGCCGGATTCTGAGGACGACTCACATGCAATGGGAAACAGTGATCGGGCTGGAAATCCACGCACAGCTCAGCACCCAATCGAAGATTTTCTCCGGCAGCGCCACGACCTTCGGCGCCGAGCCCAACACCCAGGCCAGCCTGGTTGACCTCGGCATGCCCGGCACCCTGCCGGTGCTGAACGCCGAAGCGGTTCGCATGGCCTGCAAGTTTGGTCTTGCCATCGACGCCGAAATCGCCGGGAAGAACGTCTTCGCCCGCAAGAACTATTTCTATCCGGACCTGCCCAAGGGCTACCAGACCAGCCAGATGGACCTGCCGATCGTCGGCAAGGGCCACCTGGACATTACTCTGGAAGACGGCACCGTCCGGCGCATCGGCATCACTCGAGCGCACCTTGAAGAAGACGCCGGCAAGAGCCTGCACGAAGACTTCCACGGCATGAGTGGCATCGACCTGAACCGCGCGGGCACCCCGCTGCTGGAAATCGTTTCCGAGCCGGACATCCGCAGCGCCAAGGAAGCGGTGGCCTATGTCAAGGCCATCCACGCCCTGGTCCGCTACCTCGGCATCTGCGACGGCAACATGGCCGAAGGCTCCCTGCGTTGCGACTGCAACGTCTCGGTTCGCCCGAAAGGCCAGGAAGCCTTCGGCACCCGCGCCGAGATCAAGAACGTCAACTCGTTCCGCTTCATCGAAAAGGCCATCAACCACGAGATCCAGCGTCAGATCGAGCTGATCGAGGATGGTGGCAAGGTGGTACAGGAAACTCGTCTGTACGACCCGAACAAGGACGAAACCCGCTCCATGCGCAGCAAGGAAGAAGCCAACGACTACCGTTACTTCCCCTGCCCCGACCTGCTGCCAGTGGTGATCGAGCAGAGCTTCCTCGACGAGGTGCGCGCCCAGTTGCCGGAGCTGCCGGTGCAGAAGCGCGAACGCTTCGAGAGCCAGTTCGGCCTATCCACCTACGACGCCACGGTGCTCGCTGCCAGCCGCGAATTGGCCGACTACTTCGAGGCCGTCCAATCGGTCTGCGGCGACGCGAAGCTGGCCGCCAACTGGGTGATGGGTGAGCTCTCCAGCCTGCTCAACAAGGACGGCCTGGAGATCGAGCAATCGCCGGTTTCCGCCGAGCACCTGGGCGGCATGATCCTGCGCATCAAGGACAACACCATCTCCGGCAAGATCGCCAAGATGGTCTTCGAAGCCATGGCCGCCGGCGAAGGTTCTGCCGACGAGATCATCGAGAAGAAGGGCCTGAAGCAGGTCACCGACAGCGGCGCCATCGAATCCATGCTGGACGAAGTGCTGGCCGCCAACGCCGCCCAGGTCGAGCAGTATCGCGCCAGCGACGAAGCCAAGCGCGGCAAGATGTTCGGCTTCTTCGTCGGTCAGGCGATGAAGGCTTCCAAGGGCAAGGCCAACCCCGGCCAAGTGAACGATTTGCTCAAGAAGAAGCTCGAAGGCTGAAACACCCTTTGAGGACGCCGGGCATGCCCGGCGTTTTCTTGTCCGAGGCATGCACGATGTTTCGATCCCTGTTCTGGGTTCCCACGTTCGCCCTTCTTCTCGCAGGTTGCAGCACCTCCCCCTTTGGTGGCGGTGACAGCACGTCCGGCCACGGCTATCACGCCGAAGGCAAGGCCTCCTATTACGGCTCCCGCCACCATGGTCGGCGCACGGCCAGTGGAGAGCGCTTCGACCAGCATGCCCTCACGGCCGCCCACCGCACGCTGCCTTTCGGCACCCGGGTGAAAGTGACCAACCTGAACAACGACCGCACGGTGGTGGTTCGCATCAACGATCGCGGCCCGCATATCCGTGGCCGGATCATCGACCTGTCGCGCGAAGCCGCCGAACGCCTCGGCATGCTGCGGGCCGGCGTGGCACCCGTGCGCGTGGAATCCCTGGACTGACTGGAGAATCACAATGAGCGAAGAACGCAAACCCGGACTGCAAGTGCGCCGCGAAGTCATGGGCGACGCCTTCGTCGACCGCGCCCTGGGCAATGCCACTGAGTTCACCCAGCCGCTGCAGGACTTCGTCAACGAACACGCCTGGGGTGGTGTCTGGAACCGCGAGGGCCTGCCGCGCAAGACCCGCAGCCTGATCACCCTCGCCGCCCTCACCGCGCTGAAATGCCCGCAGGAACTGAAGGGCCATGTGCGCGGTGCGCTGAACAACGGTTGCACGGTGGAGGAAATCCGAGAAGCCCTGCTGCACTGTGCCGTCTACGCTGGCGTTCCCGCCGCTATCGACGCCTTCCGCGCCGCCCAGGAAGTCATCGACGACTACCAGAAGTCCTGACTTTTTTCGTAGGGTGGGCCGGGCGGCGTTCCGCTTAAGCCCACCTTGCCCTGCCTCCGCCTAAGTCCACCCTCGATTAACAGCGTGGGCTGAAGCCCACCCTACTGCTCAGATCCAGCCAGCCCACTGCAACAGGAACAGCCCGATATTGGTGGTCACCACGGCCGCCAGGGTGGTCATCACGATGATGGCTGCCGCCAGCTCATGGTTGGCGTTCACCGCACGAGCCATTACGAAACTCGCCGCCGCAGTCGGGCTGGCGAAGTAGAGGAAGAGGATCGCCAGGTCCGCCTCGCGGAACCCGGACAACCAGGCGCCGAAGGTCGCCAGGATCGGCAACCAGACCATTTTCATCAGGCTGGCACTGACGGCGATCTTGCCGCTGGAGCGCAGGGACGCCAGCGACAGGGTGCCACCGATGCAGATCAGCGCCAGGGGCAGGGTCATCTGGGCGAAGTATTCACCGGAAGTGATCAGCCATTTCGGTAGCGGCAACTGCCAGTACGCCACCGGCATGGCGGCCAGCACACCGATGATCAGCGGGTTGCTGATGATGCTCCTGGCCAGGCTCAGCGGGTCGCTCTTGGCATTCGGGCTGTAGATCGCCAGGACGATGGACGACAGCGTGTTGTAGCTGAGGATCACCACCGCGCCGAGGATACTGCCCACCGACAGGCCGTAGTCGCCGTACATGCTGGTTGCCAGCGCCAAGCCGACGATGCCGTTGTTGCCGCGAAAGGCGCCCTGCGTGTAGATGCCGCGATCCGCGGCCGGGCAACGCAGGATGGCCCAACCCCAGCCGATCAGGAAACACAGGATGGTGGCTGCGACGAAGTAGCCGATCAGTTCCGGCTTCAGGGCGGTGCTCAGGTCCGCCTGGACGATCCCGAGGAACAGCAGAGTGGGCATGGTGCCCTTGAACACCAGTGACGACGCGGTGTTGATGAATGCGCCATCGATCCAGCCAAGGCGCTTGAGCCCCACACCCAGGAACAGCATGGAGAACACCGGAGCGGTGATGCTGAGGGTCTGCTGGACGACGGCGAGCATGGGGAAACCTTGGCGGCGGAAATAGTTAGGCGGCTAAGGATACCAACTGCGGAGGGGAAATTACCTTGTGGGGGCGAATTCATTCGCCAAGGGACACGCAGTGTCCCCAAAGGACCTCAGGGCAAGCCTACGGCCTGCTTAGCGAATGAATTCGCCCCCACAAAGAACAAGCGAATGCGTGCGATCAGCGGCGCACGGGGCGCTTCTGCAGTTTGCGCTGCAAGGTCCGGCGGTGCATGCCCAGGGCGCGGGCGGTGGCGGAGATGTTGCCGTCGTGCTCGGCCAGCACACGCTGGATGTGCTCCCACTGCAGGCGGTCCACCGACATCGGGTTTTCCGGCACCAGGCTGTCCAGGTCGGCGTGCTCGGAGAGCAGCGCGGTCAGTACGTCGTCGGCATCGGCGGGCTTGCACAGGTAGTTGGTGGCGCCGCGTTTGATGGCTTCCACCGCGGTGGCAATGCTCGAATAGCCGGTGAGGATCACCACGCGCATTTCCGGGTCCAGTTCCAGCAGCTTGGGCAGCAGCACCAGGCCGGAGTCGCCGTCCATCTTCAGGTCGAGCACCGCGTAGTCGGGCAGGTCGTCCTTGGCCAGCAGCAGGCCTTCTTCGGCGGAACCGGCTACCGACACCCGCAGGCCACGGCGGGTCATGGCCCGGGCCATGACGCGGGTAAAGGTGGCGTCGTCGTCCACCAGCAGCAGATGGGGTTGTTCTTCGCCTTCGATCAGGGGTTCGTCAGTCATCTCGCTTCCTCTTCGTCAAGGCACTCAGGCGACGCCGTAGGTGCGCGGCAGGCGCAACTCCGTCAGGGTGCCGCCTTCCTCATGGTTATAAAGTTTAACCGTGCCGCCGGCACGAGTAACGCTGGCCTGGCTCAGGAACAGGCCAAGGCCGAAACCCTTGCCCTTGGTGGTGAAGAAAGGCCGGCCAATCTGTTCGGCAATTGCCAGGGGTACGCCAGCACCGTGGTCACGGATGGTCAGCACCATCCACTGGTGGTCCCAGTTGACGCGGATGTCGAGCTTCTCCGGGCAGGCGTCGGCAGCGTTGTTGAGCAAGTTCAGCAGGGCCTGGGTCAGGTCTGCCGGGGGTTTCAGCCGAGGCGCCACGCCAAGGCCCATGCACTGGTAGCGATAGGTGGCCTCCGGACGCATCAGGTGCCAGCGATTGAGGGTGACTTCCAGCCACTCGATCACCGATTGCTCCACCACCGCCTGGCGCCGATCCGCTTCGGCGGCGCGCACCAATTGCTGGAGGGTGTCCTTGCAGAGCATCACCTGCTCCTGCAGCAGGGCCAGGTCGTCCTGCAGACCTGGCTTGTCGCCGTACTCCTGGCGCAGCTCCTTGAGCAGCACGCTCATGGTTGCCAGCGGGGTGCCCAGCTCATGGGCGGCACCGGCGGCCTGGGTGGCCACGGCCAGCAACTGCTGGTCACGCATGCCTTCTTCGCGGCGAACCGCTTGCAGCTGATCCTGGCGACGCAGCTCCTCGGCCATGCGTGCGACGAAGAAGGTGATCAGCGCCGCCGCCAGGGCGAAGCTCAGCCACATGCCGTAGATCAGCAGCGATTCGCGCTGGCCGGCGGGCATTTCCAGCGGATGGAACAGCACCAGCAGCAGGGTGTATGCCGCCAGGGCCAGGCCTGCGAGGGTCAGGGTGTAGAGCCAGGGCAGGGTCGCCGCGGCAATGGTCAGCGGCACCAGGTAGTAGGAAACGAAGGGGTTGGTCGAGCCGCCGGAGAAATACAGCAGCACGCTGTGGATAACCAGGTCGAGGCCCAGCTGGACGGCATATTCCAGCTCGGTCACCGGCCAGGGCCCGCGCAGGCGCAACGCCGTGCCCACGCAGAGCACCAGCGAGACACCGAGGGTGACGCTCAGTGCGACCCAGGGCAGTTGCAGAAGTTGGGTCTTGTAGGCGAGGCCGACCGAGCCTGCCTGGGCGGCCAGGACGAGGATGCGGATCAGGGTGAGCCGCAGCAGGTTCTGGCGGCTGGCAGACAGTAGCTGTACGGGTTCGAGCATGGGTACTCCCTGGAATCGACGGAGTATAACCAAGGCGCACACCGGCCCGCCTCTGTGCGGCAACTCGCCGCACTGGATCTGCGTCGAGGCCGATGGGGAACTTCTGTGGGGGCGAATTCATTCGCAAAGGGACCGGAGCGGCCCCATACCATCCCGGCAGGCCTGCGGCCTACATAGCGAATGAATTCGCCCCCACAAGGCACTCAGCCAGCATTGCCTGGAACATCTGTCCCAAATCCTGGTCAATTTGCGTCGCCGTTAACCCGAATGGACGGATACCCTCGTCCACTATGGAGAATCACCGCGCAACCCGCGCGGAACCCTGTCCCACAAGGAGTCGACATGCCCAAGTTCACCCGTCTCGCCGCCGCCCTCGCCCTCTGCGCCGCCAGCCTTGGCAGCCTCGCGGCCCAGGCCGCCGACGAAGCCCGCTACAACCAGGTGGCAGTGCGTGCCGAAGTCAGCCAGGAAGTGGCCCACGACCTGATGCACGTCACCCTCTATAGCGAGTCGCAGAATACCGACCCGGCCAAGCTGGCCGACGAGATCACCCGCACCCTCAACAGCGCCGTGGAAAAGGCCCGCAAGGCCAAGGGCGTCACCGTCAGCCTGGGCAGCCGCAACAGCTACCCGGTGTATGACGAAAAGGGTCAGAAAATCACCGCCTGGCGCGAGCGCGCCGAACTGCGCCTGGAAAGTGCCGACTTCGCCGCCCTGTCCCAACTCAGCGCCGACCTGATGGGTCAGCTGAAGATGGCCGGCATGAACTTCAGCATCGCCGAGAAGACCCGCAAGACCCATGAAGACGACCTGATCAAGCAAGCCGTGGACGCCTTCAAGGCCCGCGCCCAGCTGGCGACTAACGCCCTCGGCGGCAAGGGCTACAAGCTGGTCAACCTGAGCCTGAACAGCGCTGGCTTCCAGCCGCCGCAGCCGATCATGATGCGCGCCATGTCCGCCAAAGGTTACGCCGATGCGGCCGCCGCGCCCGAGATCGAAGCCGGCACCAGCCGCGTCAGCGTCAGCGCCGACGGCACCATCGAAGTGCAGATGCCCTGATCCTGCACGGGGCGCCGCCGCATTCCGGGGCGGCGCCCACCCCCTCCCCGCGGCTTGGATTTGCAGAATTGCGACAAGCCCTTACAGCTTTATTCCGCCGACTACACTCTTTCCCGTCCAGCTATTGCGTCGGGCATATGCCCTGCATAGCTTCTCGCAAGGCCCCCACAAAGGGCCCCTCACGATGACAAACAGAATAAATATGAGGTCAACATGCGTAAAAACGCCGTCATCCAGGCACTTGTCGCGGCTGGGCTGATCGCCAGCGCACCTTTCGCCAGCGCTGCAAGCAACCTGGTGTTCTGCTCCGAAGGCAGCCCCGCCGGTTTCGATCCGGGCCAATACACCACCGGTACCGATTTCGACGCCGCCGCTGAAACCGTCTTCAACCGCCTGACCCAGTTCGAGCGTGGCGGCACCGCGGTAATCCCGGGCCTGGCCGAGAAGTGGGACGTATCCCCCGATGGCCTCACCTACACCTTCCATCTGCGCAAGGGCGTGAAGTTCCACACCACCGACTACTTCAAGCCGACCCGCGATTTCAACGCCGACGACGTGCTCTTCACCTTCCAGCGCATGCTCGACAAGGACCACCCGTTCCGTAAGGCGTACCCCACCGAATTCCCCTACTTCACCGACATGGGCATGGACGCCAACATCGCCAAGGTGGAGAAGGTCGACGACAACACCGTCAAGTTCACCCTCAATGGCGTGGATGCAGCCTTCATCCAGAACCTGGCCATGAGCTTCGCGTCCATCCAGTCCGCCGAGTACGCCGACCAGCTGCTCAAGGCCGGCAAGGCCGCCGACATCAACCAGAAGCCCATCGGCACCGGCCCGTTCGTCTTCAGCCGCTACCAGAAAGACGCGCAAATTCGCTTCAAGGGCAACAAGGACTACTGGGTGCCTGGCGAGGTGAAGATCGACAACCTGATCTTCGCCATCAACACCGACGCCTCGGTGCGCATGCAGAAGGTCAAGGCCGGCGAGTGCCAGATCACCCTCTTCCCGCGTCCGGCCGACCTGGAAGCGCTGAAGAAAGACCCGAACCTGAACATGCCGTCGCAGCCGGGCTTCAACCTCGGCTACATCGCCTACAACGTCACCCACAAGCCGTTCGACAAGCTTGAAGTGCGCCAGGCACTGGACATGGCGGTGAACAAGAAAGCCATCATCGACGCCGTCTACCAGGGCGCCGGCCAACTCGCCGTGAACGGCATGCCACCGACCCAGTGGTCCTACGACGAGACCATCAAGGATGCCGGCTACAACCCGGACAAGGCCAAGGAGCTGCTGAAAGCCGCCGGCGTTGCCGAAGGCACCGAGATCACCCTGTGGGCCATGCCGGTTCAGCGTCCGTACAACCCCAACGCCAAGCTGATGGCCGAAATGCTCCAGTCCGACTGGGCCAAGGTGGGCATCAAGGCCAAGATCGTCACCTACGAATGGGGCGAGTACATCAAGCGCGCCAAGGGCGGCGAACACGACGCCATGCTGATCGGCTGGAGCGGCGACAACGGTGACCCGGACAACTGGCTGGGCACCCTCTACGGCTGCGACGCCGTGGAAGGCAACAACTTCTCCAAATGGTGCGACGCCAACTACGACAAGCTGGTGAAGGCCGCCAAGGCCACCAGCGACGTTGCAAAACGCACCGAGATGTACAAACAGGCCCAGCACATCCTGAAAGACAACGTGCCGATCACCCCGATCGCCCACTCCACTGTCTATCAACCGATGCGCAAGAACGTGCAGGACTTCAAGATCAGCCCGTTCGCACTCAACTCCTTCTATGGCGTGAGCGTCGGCAAGTAAGCCGGCAAACGGGGCCTTCGGGCCCCGTTTTCTTTACACCATCAAGGAAGCCCGATGCGTCGAAACCTGTTGTCCCTCGCCCTCTGCCTTCCCCTCCATGCCTTCGCCAGCCAGTCGCTGGTGGTCTGCACCGAAGCCAGCCCCGAAGGCTTCGACATCGTCCAGTACACCGCAGCCACCACGGCCGACGCCTCGGCCGAAACCGTTTTCGACCGCCTGGTGCGATTCGCCCCCGGCAGTACCCGGCTGCAACCGGGCCTCGCGGAGAGCTGGACCATCAGCCCCGACGGCCTGGTCTACGAGTTCCAGCTGCGCAAGGGTGTCACCTTCCACAGCACGCCCTGGTTCACCCCCAGCCGCGCGTTCAACGCCGACGATGTGCTCTGGAGCTTCCAGCGCCAGCTCGACCCTGCGCACCCTTGGCACAAGCTCTCTCCGCGCGGTTTTCCCTATGTGGAATCCATGGCCTTCACCCAATTGATCGAGCGCGTCGAGAAGCTCGACGACCACCGCGTGCGCTTCACCCTGAAGCACCCGGAGGCGCCCTTCCTCGCCGACCTGGCCATGGGCTTCACCTCGATCTATTCCGCCGAATACGCCGACCAGTTGCTCAAGGCCGGCAAGACGGACCAGCTCAACCGCGAGCCGGTAGGGACCGGACCTTTCGTCTTCGAGCGCTACCGCAAGGATTCACAGGTCCGCTTCCACGCCAACCCGACCTACTGGGCAGGCAAGCCGGCTGTGGACAAGTTGTTGTTCGCCATCACCCCCGATCCCAACGTGCGAGTGCAACAGCTCAAGGCCGGCGCCTGCCAGATCGCCGTGTATCCACGCCCCACCGACATCGCGGACCTCCGTCAGCAAGCGGAGCTCAAGGTGCTGGAACTGGATTCGCTGCTGGTCGCCTATGTCGGCCTCAACACCCGCCATCCGCCGCTGGACGACGTGCGCGTGCGCCAGGCCATCAACTTCGCCTTCGACACCCGCGCCTACCTTCGTGCGCAGTTCGGCGAAGGTAATGCCAGCATCGCCGTGGCGCCCTACCCGGCCACCCTACTGGGCTTCAACGACAAGCTGGATCCCTGGCCCCACGATCCCGAAAGAGCGCGCCAGCTGCTGGCCGAGGCCGGCTACAAGGACGGCTTCAAGCTGGCCATCTGGACGCGGCCCGGCGGCGGCCCGACCAACCCCAACCCCGGCATCGGCGCACAGATGCTCCAGGCCGACCTGGCGGCCATCGGTATCAAGGCAGAGATTCGCGTCTTTGAATGGGGCGAGCTGATCAAGCGTGCCAAGAACGGCGAGCACGACCTGGTGTTCATGGGCTGGGCCGGCGACAACGGCGATCCGGATAACTTCCTCACGCCAAACCTGTCCTGCGCAGCAGCGCAGTCAGGCGAAAACCAGGCAGGTTGGTGCAACGAGAAATTCGACGCGCTGATCCGCGAGGCTCGCGCCATCACCGACCCGGCCCGGCGCGCAGAGCTCTATCGGCAGGCACTGGCGATCTTCCACGAACAGGCGCCGTGGATTCCCCTTGCGCACCCCAAGCAGTTCGCCGTTGTGCAGAAGGGGGTGGAGGGCTTTCAGTTGAATCCGATGGGCTCGAACAACTTCGCGAAGGTGAAATTGGCGAAATAGGCTGGCGTGGCGACTGTGGGGGCGAATTCATTCGCTAAGCAGACCGCAGGTCTGCCCCTGGAACTTCCAGCAAGGCTCAGCTGCCCTCACCCCACCCCTCTCCCAGAGGGAGAGGGAGCTGTCCGCACAGAGGCGAGTCCCGGCGCAGTCCTGTAGGGGCGAATTCATTCGCCAAGCAGGACGCAGTCCTGCCCTTCCCTCTCCCCAACCCTCTCCCTGAAGGGAGAGGGAGCTATCCAAGCGGGTCCGCCCTCAGGCCTCCAACCCAAACGGATCGTCGATGGAATGGCTCGGCTGGGTAAACCAGCGCGGCCCGGTGGCGGTCATGTAGAAGTGGTCCTCCAGACGAATCCCAAACTCGCCCGGCACGCAGATCATCGGCTCGTTGGAGAAGCACATGCCCTCGGCCAGCGGCGTCTCGTCGCCACGCACCAGGTAAGGCCCTTCGTGGATGTCCATGCCGATGCCGTGGCCAGTGCGGTGCGGCAGGCCCGGCAGCTTGTAGTCCGGTCCCAGGCCACCAGCTTCCAGGCAACGACGCGCGGCCGAATCCACCGAGCTGCACGGTGCCCCAAGGAGAGCAGCGTCAAAGGCCGCCTGCTGCGCGGCCTTCTCCAGGTTCCAGAGCGCGCGCTGACGCTCGCTCGGCACGCCGAACACATAGCTGCGGGTGATATCCGACTGGTAGCCGTGAACCTGGCAGCCGGTGTCGATCAACACCATGTCACCGTCCTTGAGCACCTGCGCATGCTTCACCCCATGGGGGAAGGCACTCGCCTCGCCGAACAGCACGATGCAGAAGGTAGAACCCGGCGCGCCCACCTTGCGGTGCGCCTGCTGGATGAACTCCACAACGTCCGTGGTGCTGATGCCCTCGCGCAGGATGCTGGCAGCGGCCTTGTGCACTTCCAGGGTCATATCCTTGGCGCGCTGCATCAGCGCCAGTTCGGTGGCGGACTTGTGGAAGCGGCAGGGGTTGATGATGCAGGCAGCATCGACGAAGTCGAAGGCGGAACCCAGGCGACGGATGCCGTCGTACATGAAGAAGGCCATGGACGGGCAGAGGCCGATGCTGGCGTCAGCAGCGATGCCCATGCCGGTCAGCATGTCCAGCAGCAGGCGGTAAGGGCTCTCGTGTTCCTGCCAGGTGTGGATAACCCCGTCCACCTCGCGAAAATCGCGAATCGTGCCTTCCTCGAAGGCCGGGGCGATGTAGGCAAGCGGGCCATTGGCCGGAAGTACGGCGCCAACCATGCGTTCGCTCGGGCTCCACTTCACCCCGGTGAAGTAGCGCAGGTTGCTGCCGGCGTTCAGGTAGATGGCCGCGATGCCCTGGTCACGCATCAGGCCCTGGGCCTTGGCAATGCGCACCTGGTACTCATCGAGGCCGATGGGGCCCATGCCCGCGACCATGTTCGACAGGCCGGCGAGCGCCTGTTCCGGAGTCTTGCCACCCACTCCCACTGTCATCTTGTTCTCCTGAGTCGTGTTGCGGTGCGCAGAATTTAAGTTCCACTTAAATAGCCGTCAATGCTAATTTTCAGTCCCACTTAATTTCAATAAGGCGACAAGCCTTTTCTACAATGCGCCACCCGTTATACTGGCGCCCTCAAAACAAGAGCCACACCAATGACCGTAGAACAGATCGGCGAACGGTTGCGCCGCTATCGCCGCGCCGCCAACAAGACCCTGAACCAGGTAGCCGCCGAATCGGGCCTCACGGCCAGTTTCCTGTCCCAGGCGGAGCGCAACCTCACTGGCGTGTCGATCTCTTCCCTGGCGAACATCGCCAAATCCCTGGGCATTCCCCTCAACGTCCTGTTTGACCAACCCAGCCAGCACCAGCCCGATTCCCACCAGGGCCAGCGCGTGCGCTACACCATCGGCGGCCAGCCGCTGGCCTACGAGCGCCTGTCCAGCAACTTCCCCGGCAACCTGATCAACGCGGTGAAGATGAGCATGCCGGTGGGCTACCAGTCCGAGCTCATTTCCCATGAAGGCGCCGAGTTCGCCTACGTGCTGTCCGGGCAGATCGTCTACACCATCGAAGGCCGCAACTATCCCCTGGGTCCAGGGGATTCGGTGCATTTCGACGCGGCCAAAGCGCACTTTCTCGCCAATTCCGGCGAAGAAGTGGCCGAGGTGCTGACCGTTACCACCATGGGTCTTTTCGACGACCACGCCACCCCCTGACCGGTCGGTTTTCGGAAGTAAGCGCCACTGAATTTAAGTTGACCTTAATTTCAGCATCACTTAAGTTCGGCCTCGGCCGGCGGAGGCGCAAGCACTCCTTCTTCCTTCGCCGCCATCGCCCGCCCGGGAACACCGATCTACGGACCCGGCTCGCGAATGACGGGCAACCTGCGGCCCACGAAGTCGCAGGGTCAGGTGTACAAGACACCGCAGGCTTCAACACCTGATATGCCGCCCTCAAAAAAACAACAACGAGGTTCGCATGCGTCAGAAAACCGCGCTCAAGTCCATGATTGCCGCTGGTCTCATCCTCGGTTCCGGCTTCACCCACGCCGCCAGCAACCTGGTCTTCTGCTCCGAGGGCAGCCCCGCCGGCTTCGACCCGGGCCAGTACACCACCGGTACCGACTTCGATGCGGCCTCGGAAACCATCTTCAACCGCCTTGCACAGTTCCAGCGTGGCAGCACCAAGGTCGAGCCGACCCTGGCCAGCAGCTGGGACATCAGCGAAGACGGCAAGCGCTACGTGTTCCACCTGCGCCCGGGCGTGAAGTTCCATACCACCGACTACTTCAAGCCGACCCGCGAATTCAACGCCGATGACGTGGTGTTCACCTTCCAGCGCATGCTGGACAAGAACCACCCCTTCCGTAAGGCGTACCCCACTGAATTCCCCTACTTCACCGACATGGGCCTGGACAAGAACATCGCCAAGGTGGAGAAGGTCGACGACATGACCGTCGCCTTCACCCTGAACGAGGTGGACGCCGCCTTCATCCAGAACCTGGCGATGAACTTCGCCGCGATCCAGTCCGCCGAGTACGCCGACCAGCTGCTCAAGGCTGGCAAGGCCGCCGACATCAACCAGAAGCCCATCGGCACCGGTCCCTTCGTGCTCAAGCGCTACCAGAAGGACGCGCAGATCCGCTTCACCGGCAACAAGGACTACTGGAAGCCGGACGACGTGAAGATCGACAACCTGATCTTCGCCATCAACACCGATGCCTCGGTACGTGCCCAGAAGCTCAAGGCCGGCGAGTGCCAGATCACCCTCAACCCGCGTCCTGCCGACATCGAGGCCCTGAAGAAGGACCCGAACCTGCAGGTGCCGAGCGAGCCAGGCTTCAACCTCGGCTACATCGCCTACAACGTCACCCGCGCCCCCTTCGACAAGCTCGAAGTGCGCCAGGCGCTGGACATGGCGGTGAACAAGAAAGCCATCATCGACGCCGTCTACCAGGGCGCCGGCCAGTTGGCGGTGAACGGCATGCCGCCGACCCAGTGGTCCTACGACGAGACCATCAAGGATCGCGAGTTCAACCCGGAGAAGGCCAAGGAGCTGCTGAAAGCCGCCGGCGTGAAGGAAGGCACCGAGATCACCCTCTGGGCCATGCCGGTTCAGCGTCCGTACAACCCCAACGCCAAGCTGATGGCCGAAATGCTCCAGTCCGACTGGGCCAAGGTGGGTATCAAGGCCCGCATCGTCAGCTACGAGTGGGGCGAATACATCAAGCGCGCCCATGCCGGCGAGCACGACGCCATGCTGATCGGCTGGACCGGCGACAACGGTGACCCGGACAACTGGCTGGGCACCCTCTACGGATGCGACTCGGTGGACGGCAACAACTTCTCCAAATGGTGCGATGCGAGCTACGACAAGCTGGTGAAGGCCGCCAAGGCCACCGCCGACGTCGAGAAACGCACCGAGCTGTACAAGCAGGCCCAGCACGTCCTGCAACAGCAGGTGCCGATCACCCCGATCGCCCACTCCACGGTCTACCAGCCGATGCGCGCCAGCGTGAAGGACTTCCTGATCAGCCCCTTCGGACGTAACAGCTTCTATGGCGTCTCCAACGGGCGCTGAGTGAACGAGGCCGGGCGACCGGCCTTCGTCGCATCCTCAATCCGACACCTAGATCGGACGAGGCCAATCTCACCTGCCACAAAAAACGCAAGGCAACCGACCCCCTCGGGCCGGCGCCTTTACCCACGCGGCCTAAACTGCTGGGAACGGTCAGTGTGTTGACCGGCAAAACAAAAGATGAGGAGTGATTCGCCCAAATGCTGAGTTTCATCGCGCGCCGACTGGGGCTTTTGATCCCCACCTTCTTCGGCGTCACCTTGCTCACCTTCGCCCTGATCCGCCTGATTCCCGGTGACCCGGTGGAAGTGATGATGGGTGAGCGTCGGGTAGACCCGGAAATGCACGCCCAGGCCATGGAACGCCTCGGTCTCAACAAACCGCTGCCGGAACAGTACCTGGACTACATCGGCAAGCTGGCACAGGGCGACCTGGGCGAATCGCTGCGTACCCGCGAAGGCGTCTGGCACGAGTTCCTCACCCTGTTCCCCGCCACCCTGGAACTGGCCATCGCCGCGCTGATCTTCTCCGGCACCCTCGGGGTGCTGGCGGGGGTGATCGCCGCCCTGAAGCGAGGCTCGCTATTCGACCACGGGGTGATGGGCATCTCGCTCGCGGGCTACTCCATGCCGATCTTCTGGTGGGGCCTGCTGCTGATCATGTTCTTCTCCGTGGGACTGGGCTGGACGCCGGTGTCCGGGCGTATCGACCTGCTCTACGACATCGAGCCGAAAACCGGCTTCATGCTCATCGACACGCTGTTGTCCGAAGAGGAAGGCGCCTTCGTCGACGCCCTGCGCCACCTGATCCTGCCGGCCATCGTGCTGGGCACCATCCCGCTGGCGGTGATCGCCCGCATGACCCGTTCGGCCATGCTCGAAGTGCTGCGCGAAGACTATGTACGCACCGCCCGCGCCAAGGGCCTGTCGCCGGCCCGCGTGGTCTTCGTCCACGGCCTGCGCAACGCGCTGATCCCGGTGCTCACCGTGTTCGGCCTGCAGGTGGGCACCCTGCTCGCCGGCGCAGTGCTGACCGAAACCATCTTCTCCTGGCCGGGCATCGGCAAATGGCTGATCGAAGCCATCGGCGCCCGTGACTACCCGGTGGTGCAGAACGGCATCCTGCTGATCGCCTGCCTGGTGATCGTGGTGAACTTCGTCGTGGACATCCTCTACGGCCTGGTTAATCCACGTATCCGCCATCAGCGTTAAGGAGACCTGACGTGACCACAATGCAACCCCAGGTCGACCCGAGCGTCCTCTACCCGTCGCCGCTCAAAGAATTCTGGAAGGCCTTCGCCCACAACAAGGGCGCTGTTGGCGGCCTTCTCTTCATGATCCTGATCGTCTTCTGCGCCCTCTTCGCTCCCTGGGTCGCCCCCCATGACCCGAGCGAGCAGTTCCGCGACTTCCTGCTGACGCCCCCGGTGTGGCTGGAAGGCGGCCAGGCGCAGTTCCTGCTCGGCACCGACGAACTTGGCCGCGACGTGCTCTCGCGCCTGATCCATGGCGCCCGTCTGTCGCTGCTGATCGGCCTGACGTCGGTGGTGATGTCGCTGATTCCCGGCATCCTCCTTGGCCTGGTGGCAGGTTTCTTCCCGCGCCTGTTGGGCCCGTCGATCATGCGCCTGATGGACATCATGCTGGCCCTGCCATCGCTGCTGCTGGCCGTGGCCATCGTCGCCATCCTCGGTCCAGGCCTGATCAACACCGTGATCGCCATCGCCATCGTCTCCCTGCCCTCCTACGTGCGCCTGACCCGCGCCTCGGTGATGGGCGAGCTGAACCGCGACTACGTCACCGCTTCGCGCCTGGCCGGCGCCGGCCTGATGCGCCTGATGTTCGTCACCGTGCTGCCCAACTGCATGGCGCCGCTGATCGTCCAGGCGACCCTGAGCTTCTCCTCGGCCATCCTCGATGCCGCCGCCCTGGGCTTCCTCGGCCTCGGCGTGCAGCCGCCCACCCCCGAGTGGGGCACCATGCTGGCCTCCGCGCGCGACTACATCGAACGCGCCTGGTGGGTGGTTTCGCTGCCTGGCCTGACCATCCTGCTCAGCGTGCTGGCGATCAACCTGATGGGCGACGGCCTGCGCGATGCGCTGGACCCGAAACTCAAGAATGCAGTCTGAGGAGCCCGCCATGAATTTCTCTATTCCGCGCCAGCTCCTCGTAGGAGCCAGCTTGCTGGCGAACCTACCGTCCCCCTTCGCGAGCAAGCTCGCTCCTGCAACGTCGCGTTCCAGCGTTGCGCATTGCCCGGAGTCCGCCGTATGAGCCTCCTTGAAATCAAGAACCTCAGCGTGCGCTTCGGCGACGCCAACGCCGTCCCGGTGGTGGATGGCCTCGATATCTCGGTGAACAAGGGCGAAGTACTGGCCATCGTTGGCGAGTCCGGCTCCGGCAAGTCGGTGACCATGATGGCGCTGATGGGCCTGATCGACGCCCCCGGCCGCATCACCGCCGACAGCCTGCGCTTCGACGGCCACGACATGCTCAAGCTCAAGGGCAAGCAGCGTCGCCACATCGTCGGCAAGGACCTGGCGATGGTCTTCCAGGACCCGATGACCGCCCTCAACCCCAGCTACACCGTGGGCTTCCAGATCGAGGAAGTGCTGCGCCAGCACCTGGGCCTGAAGGGCAAGGCCGCTCGCCAGCGCGCCCTGGAGCTGCTGGAACGGGTGGAAATCCCCGGTGCCGCCAGCCGTCTCGATGCTTATCCGCACCAGTTGTCCGGGGGCATGAGCCAGCGCGTGGCGATCGCCATGGCCATCGCCGCCGAACCCAAGCTGCTGATCGCCGACGAACCCACCACCGCCCTGGACGTAACCATCCAGGCGCAGATCATGGACCTGCTGCTGGACCTGCAGCGCGACCAGGGCATGGCCCTGGTGCTGATCACCCATGACCTGGCTGTGGTTGCCGAAACCGCCGACCGCGTGTGCGTGATGTACGCCGGCCAGGCCGTGGAAATCGGCGAAGTGCCGCGCCTGTTCGACGAGCCCACCCATCCTTATACCGAAGCCCTGCTCAAGGCGATTCCCGAGCACAGCCTGGGCGCCCACCGCCTGTCGACGCTGCCCGGCATCGTCCCCGGCCGCTACGACCGTCCCCACGGCTGCCTGTTGTCGCCGCGCTGCCCCTACGGCCAGTCCAACTGCGTGGCCCAGCGTCCGACGCTGGACCCGCACGCCCATGGCGCCGTGCGCTGCTTCTACCCCCTAAACCTGATCGAGGTGGCGCGATGAGTGCCGTATTGACCGCCCGAGACCTGCACCGCCACTACGAAGTCTCCCGTGGCCTGTTCAAGCCCCATGCCCTGGTGCGCGCCCTGAATGGTGTGTCCTTCGAACTGGAAGCCGGTCGCACCCTGGCCGTGGTCGGCGAATCAGGCTGCGGCAAGTCCACCCTCGCCCGCGCCTTGACTCTGATTGAGGAACCCTCCTCCGGCTCCCTGCAGATCGCCGGTCGCGAAGTGGCGGGCGCCAGCAAGGACGAACGCAAGCAACTGCGCCGCGATGTGCAGATGGTGTTCCAGAACCCCTACGCCTCGCTCAACCCGAGGCAGAAGATCGGCGACCAGTTGGCCGAACCATTGGTCATCAACACCGGCCTGTCCCGCGTCGAACGCCGCGAGCAGGTGCAGGCGATGATGCAGCAGGTGGGCCTGCGCCCCGAGCATTTCCAGCGCTATCCGCACATGTTCTCCGGCGGCCAGCGCCAGCGCATCGCCCTGGCCCGCGCCATGATGCTCAACCCAAAGGTACTGGTGGCGGACGAGCCCACATCGGCCCTGGACGTGTCGATCCAGGCCCAGGTGCTCAACCTCTTCATGGACCTGCAGGAGCGCTACAACACGGGCTACGTGTTCATCTCCCACAACCTCGCGGTGGTACGCCACGTCGCCAACGACGTGCTGGTGATGTACCTCGGCCGCCCGGCGGAAATGGGCCCCAGCGAACTGATCTACGAGCGCCCGCTGCACCCTTACACCAAGGCCCTGCTCTCGGCCACGCCGGCCATCCACCCGGACCCGAGCAAGCCGAAGATCAAGATCACCGGCGAACTGCCCAACCCGCTCAACCCGCCATCCGGCTGCGCGTTCCACAAGCGCTGCCCCTACGCCACCGAGCGCTGCAAGGTGGAAGTGCCGGAGCTGCGCCTGCTCGACGCCCGCCAGGTGGCCTGCCACAACGTGGAAACCATCAACGTTTGAGAGGGGAACCGGGAAACCCTTGTAGGGGCGAATTCACTCGCCAAGCAGGCCAACGGCCTGCCCGGGACAACTGCCGGGGATGCTGCGCATCCCTTGGCGAATGAATTCGCCCCTACAGATCTTTCAGCAACGCCAGCCTCACCCCGAACCCCACCAGCACTCCGCCGAACAGCCACTGCTGCACCCGCTGCACCAGCGGCCGGCGTCCCAGCCAACGGCCCAAGCCGGCACCCATCAGCGCATAGGCCGAGTCGAAGGCCAGCCCCACCGCCACCAGCACGGCCCCCAGCAGGGCGAACTGCAGCCCCAGGGGCCCGGCGTCCGGGCTGACGAATTGCGGCAGCAGCACGGAGCAGAACACCAGCGCCTTGGGGTTCAGCAGGTTGGTTAGCAGCCCACGCCGCAAGGCTTGCCAGTAGGCCCGCGAAGGCTGGCGCTCAGCGTCCACCACCAATGCCGACGTCTCCGCCTGGAGCAGCTTCAGGCCCAGCCAGAGCAGGTATCCGGCGCCAGCCAGGCGCACGACATCGAAGGTCCAGGGCGCGGTCTTGAACAACACAGCCAGGCCGAGACCGGCCAGCGCCACGTGGCACGCCCGCGCCAGCGCCAGCCCCAGTGCGGTTGCCAGGGCCATGGTGCGACCCTGGCGCGCACCGGTTTGCAGCAAGAGGATCATGTCGGGCCCGGGCAGCAGGTAGACCACCGCCAGGGCGATCAGGAAACCGGTCATGTCGTTCGCTCCAGAACAGCCTGTGGAGAGAAAATTCTAGGGCCGAAGGCCAGGGCAGGTGCTTGCGTATTCGGCCTACTTCGCCATGATTTCTGGCATTTCCTACCAACCTTACGAAGCACAACAGAGCATATATGCCAAAACTTAAACTCGACGCCCTGGACCATCGAATCCTCGCGGCCCTGCAGCGCGATGGCCGCCTGTCCAACGTGCAACTGGCCGACGAGATCGGCCTCTCCGCCTCCCCCTGCCTGCGCCGGGTACGGCTGCTGGAGGAGGCTGGGGTGATTCGCGGCTACCACGCCAGCCTGGACCGTGACGAAGTCGGGTTGGGCCTGACGGTATTCGTGGGGATCAAGGTAGAGCGCCATCGCCAGGAACAGGCCGACGCATTCCGCGAAGCGGTGATCAGCCTGCCGGAAGTGATCTCGGTGCACCTGGTATCAGGCGAAGCGGACTTCCTGCTGCAAGTGGTGGTGCCGGACCTGCGCGCCTACGAGCACTTCCTTACCGGCACCCTGCTCAAGCTTCCTGGCGTCAGCGACATCCGCAGCAACTTCGCCATCCAGACGGTGAAGGCACCTTCGCCGCTACCGTTGAATCACCTGCCGAAATGATCCGCTGCACGGACGGGCTGCTTCGCTGTGTCTGCATTAAGTGTTGTAAGTAGCTGCATTGCTCGTAGGAGCTGGCTTGCCAGCGAATGGCGCCCTTTTCGCTAGCAAGCTAGCTCCTACAAGGCACCTGGACCGACTGTCGATTTCTGGCAACAGCTAACGCCCAAAGAAGCGATAGAACGCCCGCAACTCGGCCTGCGCGTCCTCCAGGCTCATGACGATGAAGCGCAAGATCTGGTTCGCCGGGCATTGCGCCAGGCGCCCGAGGTCCATGGGATGAACCCAGCCGAGAATGGGGTAACCGCCCATGGTCTGGCGGTCGGCCATGAGGATGATCGGCTGGCCGTCCGGCGGCACCTGGATGGCGCCGCTGACCACGCCCTGTGACCACTGGCGCTGTGGTGCGACCAGGGGATCGCCCTCCAGCCGCACACCCATGCGGTCGGACTGCGGGCTGATCTGCCAGGACCGCTCGAAGAATGCCCGCGCCTGCGCTTCGTCGAAGCTGGCTGCGTCGCCGCCGAGCATCACCCGCAACGATTGCGCCACCTTGTAGTCCGGCTGCCAGGGCCAGGGCACGCTGGCGCCCCAGGGGAAATCGCCATCGCCGCCGGCGAGCAGGTCGTCCTCGGTCAAGCGCGTCCCCTCACCGTCCAGCCCGCCCAGGCCTTCGCGCAACTGGCAGGCGACGCTGCCCAGCACCGGTTCAGCGCTTATCCCGCCGACCAACGCCAGGTAGCCGCGTTGCCCGCTACGGGCGAAACCGATCTGCAAGCGCTGCCCGGCCTCAAGACGAAAGCGCGACCAGTTGAGGCGCAGTTCGCCATCGACATTCAGCGGCATGTCGGCACCGGTGAACGCCACCCAGAGCGCTTCCTCGGCTTCCAGCTCCACGCCACCCAGGGCGATCTCCAACACCGCGCATCTGCGGGGATTACCCAGCAATCGATTGGCCCAGGCTGCCGCCTGCGGGTCCATGGGGCCGGCCGGCGATACACCCAGGTGCTGCCACCCGTGACGGCCGGCATCCTGCAGCAGGCTCAGCGGGCCGGGCTTGATCACCCGCAGGCCGCTCATGCCTCGCCTCCTTCGACGCGGTAGCGGGCTTCGTCGATGGCGAAGAAGCGTACGCGGTCGCCCAGTTCCAGCGGACACGGCGGCTCACGGTGGGCGTCGAACAGTCGCCAGGGGCACAGCCCGAGCAGATGCCAGCCGCCTGGAGACGCCTGTGGATAAATGGCCGTCTGCCGCTCGGCGATGGCCAGGCTGCCTGCTGGCACACGAATACGCGGGCTGCTGCGTCGCGGCAGGGCCAGGCGCGAGTCGAGCCCGCCGAGGTAGGCGAAACCGGGGGAGAAGCCGATGGCGCCGACCCGGTACTCGGCGCTGCTGTGGATGTCCACCAGATCATCGACCGACAGTCCGCAGGACTCGGCCACCCAGGCAAGATCCTCGCCGCAGTACCAGATGGGAAATTCATGCAAACGGCCAGGGTCGGCCGCAGCCCCTTCCGCCAGCCAGGCTTCCAGCAACGGCTCGATGTGCAGCGTCAGGGCCTGGTGGTCGATGCGGGTGATGTCGTAGTGCAGCAGCAAGGTGGTCCAGCCGGGCACCAGGTCGAGCAGCAGGTGGCCCGAATGTCGGCGCAGGGTCTCGGCCAGCACGGCGATGCGTTCCGGCAAGCGGGCATCCGGCTCGTCGGCCAGTACCAGCAGCAGGGCTTCGGCGCCGGCGGGTTCGAGGCGGATCATAGGGCGTCCAGCTTGCCTCGCAGACGGCGGAGCACGGCCAGGGACTCGGGGTTGTCGCCATGCACGCAGAGGCTGTCGGCGGTAAGCCGCAGCGGCTTGCCGTCGATGTCCGGGAAGGGCTCGCCGGCGGCGATGGCCAGGGCCTGGTCGAGGATGCGTTCGGCCTCGTGGTGCACGGCACCCGCCAGGCGCCGGGGCGCAAGCTGTCCATCGGAAAGGTAGGCGCGATCGGCGAAGGCCTCGAACATCAGAGGCACGTCGGCGGCATCGGCCAGTTGCAGTTCACGGCTGTTGTCTGCCAGGGCCAGGACCATCAACGGCAGCCCCTTGCGGTAACTGCCACAGGCATCGAGCACCGCGGCGAGCAGGGCATCGTCGCGCACCAGGTCGTTGTACAGGGCACCGTGGGGTTTGACATAGGCCACCTGGGTGCCGACGACGCGGCAGAAGGCTTCCAGCGCACCGATCTGGTAGAGCACCTGGGCGCGTACCTCTTCCGGCGAGCAGGTCATGTGACGCCTGCCGAAACCGGCGAGGTCCGGGTACGCCGGATGGGCGCCGATGCGCACCCCGTGGCGCTGCGCCAGTTCGACGGTGCGTTGCATGGTCAGGGGATCGGCGGCGTGGAAACCGCAGGCGAGGTTTGCCTGGTCCACCAGCGGCATGGCGTGTTCGTCGTCGCCCATGCGCCAGGCGCCGAAGCTTTCCCCCATGTCGCAGTTCAGCAGGATTCGTCTGTTCATGAAGCGGATTATGGCTAAAAGCCGGCGCTCTGGCTGGGAACAATTCATTCGCCGTGAAAGGCACCCTCTCCCCAACCCTCTCCCTGAAGGGAGAGGGGGTGGACGGTGCAATGCCTGGCCGCGATTCTTTTCCTGTGGGGGCGAATTCAGCCGCCGAGATGGCTAAATGGCGGCGCTCTTGTAGGAGCGAATTTATTCGCGAAAAGGATTGGCACGGAGCTGGCCAGACGTTGCCCTCACCCCCCGCCCTCTCCCGCAGGCGGGAGAGGGGGCTGTACGTGCCAAACGGGTTGTTTTCACTTTTCCTGTGGGGGCGAATTCATTCGCTAAGCAGGCCGAAGGTCTGCCCTTGAGTGCCCCTGCAAAAAAACGCCCCACACTAGGCGGGGCGAACATTCCCTAGGAGCAGGGATCACTCGGTTCGGCGCTAGCGCCTTCAATACACATCGCGGCGGTAGCGACCATCGTCATTCAGTTGCTGCAGCGTTTCGTCGCCCAGGATGTCGCGCAGGGTGCGGTCGACGCCTTCAGCCATGCCCTGCAGGCTGCCACAGACGTAGATCACCGCGCCCTCGGCCAGCCAGGCACGCAGCTCATCGGCGGCCTCGCGTAGGCGGTCCTGCACGTAGATCTTCTCGGCCTGGTCGCGGGAGAAGGCAAGGTCCAGACGTTGCAGTTCGCCCCTGGCCAGCCAGCCCTGCAGCTCATCGCGGCAGTAGAAGTCATGGGCCTGGTTGCGCTCGCCGAACAGCAACCAGTTGCGGTTGCGGCCAGCGGCGATGGCGGCCTTGAGCAGGCTGCGCAAACCGGCGAGCCCGGTGCCGTTGCCGATGAAGATCAGCGGACGGTCTTCTTCGATCAGATGGAAGCGGCTGTTGCGACGCAGGCGCAGCGGCACGACGGCACCGACCGGCAGGTAATGGGTCAGCCAGCCGGAGGCGATGCCCAGGCTGCCGTCGGCATGTTGTTCCTGGCGCACGATCAGCTCCAGCGCACCGTCGCTGGCCAACGAAGCGATGGAGTACTGCCGCACCGACAGGCCGATCAGTGCCTGCACCAGCGCCTGCGGTTGCAGACCAACCAGATGTTCGAACGAACTCGGCAGCAGGCGCCCTGCCAGTGCCTGGCGCAGCGACTGGCGCAGTCCGTCCAGTTCGACCTGGACATTGCCGTCGAGGTGGTGCCTTGCCAACCAGGCGTCGATGACCGATTCGGCCTGACTCGGAAGGATTTCCACCAGGTCGCCGGCCTGCCAGTCCACTTGACTGCCCGCTGGAGCGCGCAGTCGCAGGAGCCAGGTGGATTCTCCCGGGCTGCCCGGGTTGAGGTGCTCACGGCCCTCCAGCGTCCAGCTTTCGAAGTTCGGGCCGCTCCAAGGGGTCAGCATGGCGCCGCCGGAGACCTGAGCCAGTCGCTGCTGCCACTGCTGCAGGGCGCCGCTGTCGCCATTGTCCACTTCCACCGGATCGAACAGCTGGCTCGCGCCCTGCCCTTTCAACCAGCTCTGCAAGCGGCGGCCGAAACCGCAGAACTGCTCGTACTGACGGTCACCCAGGGCCAGCACGGCAAAGCGCAGGCCGGCGAGCTGGGAAGCCTGGCCAAGCACCTTGCGTTCGAAGCCACGGGCGTTGTCCGGTGCCTCACCGTCACCGAAGGTGCTGACCACGAAGAGTGCGTTGCTGGCCTTGGCCAAGGCGCCGCCGTCCAGCGACGCCAGGGGTTCGACGCGCACCGGCAGGCCGGCCGCCTGGAGCTGGCCGGCGCTCTGCCAGGCCAGTTGTTCGGCGAGGCCGCTCTGGCTGGCGAAACCGATCAGCCAGGAACCCTCGCCAGTGCTCTCGGCCAGGCCGCCACGGGCAGCCCGGGCCGCGCGCTTCTTGCGCCGACGGTCCAGATAGAGCAGCCAGCCGGTAATGAAGAACAGCGGCATGGCCAGGCTCGCCAGCATCATCAGGATGCGCCCCGTCAGGCCGAAGTACTCGCCCACGTGCAGCGCATAGATGCTGGTCAGCAGTTGCGCCTTGAAGCTCTTGTCGGTGTAGCGGTCGCTGCGCTTCACCTTGCCGGTGGCCGGATCGAGGACGATCTGGTTCAACGCACGCGGATGTGAGGCGTCTTCCAGCAGGTAGAACACCTGGGCCGGCTGGCCACCCACCGGTGGCAGGCGCAGGTTGTAGGCACTCATGGTCGGGCCGGCGGTTTCGCGGATGCTCTTCCATACGGCGTCGTAGTCCACCACCAACGGCGGACCGGACGGGGCCTGCATGCCCGGGCGGCCACGACCTTCACCACGGCGCTCGCCCTGCTTGCCCTGCTGGCCGGCAGGAGCGTCCGAGAGCAAGCGGTTGAGGCCTTCGCGGTACCACTCGTAGGACCAGAACAGGCCGGTCAGCGCGGCCAGGAGATAGAACACCAGGCACCAGGTGCCGGCGACGGCATGCAGGTCCCAGTTGAAGCTGCGCCCCTTGCGTGACCAGTCGAGGGTCAGCCAGGCACGCCAGCTACCGGCTTTGCGCGGCCAGCGCAGATACAGGCCGGAGAGGCAGAAGAAGATCAGGATCAGGGTACAGGCGGCGGTGATCTGCTTGCCGAACTCGCCCATGGCCAGGAAGCGGTGCAGTTGCAGCATCAGGCCAAAGAACTTCTGGCCCACCGGATGGCCCAGCAATTCGCCGGTATAGGGGTCGAAGTAGCGCATGGGGCCACGACGCTCGCCCGGCGGCGGCATGAAGAAGACGCGGGCGGCATGGTCGTTGTTGGTTTCGACCCAGAGGCCGGACACCTTCTTGCCTTCGGCTGCCTCGATCTTGCTCACCAGTTCGGCGGGCGGCAGCACGCCGCTGTCACGCACTTCGACCGACAGGGTCTCGGGGTTGAGCAAACGCAGGATTTCTTCCTGGAAGCTGTAGGCGGCGCCGGTGATGCCCATCAAGGCCAGTACCAGCCCCGCACTGATACCGAACAGCCAGTGCAGCTGGAACAAGGTCTTCTTCAACACGTGATATCCCTCGGATACGCGTCTGGCGACGCGTCGAATCGCTCGTTCGCGGCAGGCCCCATGCCTGGCCGGAAGGCGATTCTATTTGAGAACGGGATGCATAAAGTCGGGATTCAGATCTTTTACCTTTTATTTACAGCCATCTCCGAGGGCCCTTGTGTAGGGCCCTCGGCTCGGTCGTCAGAACGAGTAGCTGGCGGTCAGGATCGCCGAACGGGCATCGCCGTATTCGATAGCGGAAGAACGCGCGTCGGTACCGTTCTGCTGACGCACACGCTCCACGTAGTCCTTGTCGAACAGGTTGTTCACGTTCAGCTGCAGGTCCAGGTTCTTGCTGACCTTGTAGCCGACCATTGCGTTGTGCAGCCAGTAGGCGTCCAGCTTGGCGGTGGTGCTGGAGCTCACGTTACGTTCGCTCACGTAACGCGCGCCGTAGCCCAGGGTCCAGCCTTCCGGCAGCTCGTAAGTGGTCCACAGGTTGAAGGAGCGCGGCGGGGTGTTCCCCAGCGCCTGGCCTTCGCGAGCGATACCCGCGGCGGTGTCGGCAGCATCAAGGGTCTCGCTGGACTGGAAGGTGTAGTTGGCGAACACATCCCACTGCTCGGTGATGTGGCCGGTCAGACCCAACTCCACGCCCTCGACACGCTGCTTGCCGGCCAGTTGGGTCGAACCATCGGCCATGGTTTCACGTGCATTGGTCTTCTCCACCCGGAACAGCGCACCGTCCACTGCCAAGCGGCCATCCAGCAGCTCCCACTTGGTGCCCAGCTCCCAGGTCTCGTTCTTTTCCGGGTCCAGGTTCTCGGTCGCTGCGGTCAGGCCACCACCGTTGGAGGCGATACCCTCAGCGGTGGGGTTGAAGGAGTTGCCCCAGGCCACATAGATGCTGCCGTTCTCTACCGGCTTGTAGACCAGGCCAGCGCGGCTGCTGAGCTTCTCGTCCTTGGAGGTGAAGTCGCCGGTCTGTTGATGGGTCGCACCGAAGGTATCGCTGTGCCCTTTGAACCAGTCGTAACGCAGGCCGGCGTTGAAGTCCCACTGCTCGTTCAGGGCGATGGTGTCGAAGACATACAGCGCCTTGTCGTCCAGCTGGTTCTCGGTGAATCCGGTGGTGGCCTTGTTTACCGGGCCGTCCCAGTGTCCGGGCGGGTTCGACAGGTCGAAGCCATTGGACGGGTACAACGCGTTGCCCAGACCGTGGTTGTAGCTCTTGAGGTCGAAGTCCTCACGGGAGATTTCCATGCCGGTAACCAGCTCATGACCCAGCCCGAAAGTGTCGAAGCTGGCGCGCAGGTTGGTCTGGTTGATCCACATCTCGGTGGTGGTGTCGCGGCCGGAAGCCTGCGGGCCTGCGGGGCGGTAGCGGCCCGGAGGAACGCCCTGGATGTTCACATGAGACGCCGAGACGATGGTATTGCGGTCGATGCGGCTGTAACGGGTCAGGTTCTGCAGGCGCAGGTTGTCGTTGAAATCGTGCTCAAGGTTCGCGGTAAAGGCGTTCTGCTCGATCTCATCCTTGTCCAGGTTTTCCCAGCCGAAGTAGTCCTCGCGGCTGACACC
Organism: Pseudomonas sp. BN411; assembly: GCF_029871235.1. Classification (GTDB taxonomy): domain Bacteria; phylum Pseudomonadota; class Gammaproteobacteria; order Pseudomonadales; family Pseudomonadaceae; genus Metapseudomonas. The sequence goes on along the minus strand of NZ_SSOM01000065.1, from coordinate 221,337 downwards.
GCCGAGCTTCTTGCCATCACGGGCCGGCACGCCGTAGTCCGGCAGGTTGTCGTCGGTCTGATGGAAGGCGCTCAGGGTCAGGCGAGTGGAGTCGTTGAAGCCCAGGCGCAGAGAGGGAGCGACACCCCAGCGCTCGCGATCGATCTCGTCACGGCCGGGCACGTCGTTCTCGTGGGCCATTACGTTCACACGGAAGGCGCTATTGGTGCCCACGCCTTCCAGCGGCTGGTTGGCGTCCAGGGTGAGGCGATGGTAGTTGTCCGTACCGAGGCCGCCACCGAGGGTGGTGAAGGCGCGGTCCATGGGCTGCTTGCTGATGATGTTGATGCTGCCACCGGTGGTGCCGGCGCCGCCGAACACCGAGTTCGGGCCCTTGATGACCTCGACCTGCTCGATGTTGAACGTATCGGTACGGCTGGTCTGGGCGCTGTCGCGCAGGCCGTCGATCTGGATGTTGTTGTTCGCAGAGAAGCCACGAATGTTGATGCTGTCGCCGGAGCCACCGCCGCCTTCACCGGCGTTGAAGGTGATACCGGACACGTTGGACAGCACCTGGCGCAGGCTCAGGGCCTGCTGCTCCTGAATCACTTCCTTGGGCACCACGGTGATGGTCTGCGGGGTGTCCAGCAGCGGAGCGGTGTATTTCACCGAGGAGGATTGCTCGACCTTGTAAGTTTTCTTGGCGGCCTTGCCGTCGACATTCACGTTGCCGAGTTCAAGAGCCTTGCTCTGCTCGGCGGCCATGGCCAGGCCGGCGGTCGAGATGGTGGCGAGACCAATGGCAGTCGCCAGAAGAGCACGTTGCGGCAGATTGTTTTTCTTGCTCATAAGAATCACTCCCCGGTGAATTTGAGGCGCGATTCTATTTGCGAATGTTTATCAGTAAATATTAATGCAAATACTTTACATAGAATTTACATTTCTCGAGAGCCTGCATGGACTCATGAGATCAGCCAGTTCCCCGCTAAGCACCTCGATCATGACGCCATCCGCTGCAATAAATCCGGAAAAGGAGAAATATTCCGCGCACGCGGCTTTCACCACGAAAACAGTGACCAGCAAGTCACATTTTCAACCCGGCGACTAGCAGGAATGGACGCGAGGATAAAAATCGACCAAGCCGATAGCCTCGATCTCATTGATTTCCCAGGCTTGTCGCCCATCGCAATGAAGTGTGCGCAGCTCAGCGCCAAATGAGCGAAGCGTCGATATCGGTCACTCTGGCGCAGCCGGTAAGCGCCATGGCCACCTCCAACTCGGTGCGCAGCAGGTGAAGCACATGGGCGACACCGGAAGCACCAGCGGTGGCCAGGCCGTGAACGTACGGCCGCCCGATCATCACCGCACTCGCCCCCAGGGCGATGGCCTTGAGCACATCGGTGCCCCGGCGAATGCCGCCATCCAGCAGGATCGGCACCCTGCCCTGCACCACGCTGGCGATGGCGGGAAGCACATCCAGGGTCGCGGGCATGCCGTCCAACGTACGCCCGCCGTGATTGGAAACCACCAGGCCTGCCACGCCCTGATCCACCGCCCGCGCCGCGTCCACGGGGTTCATCACCCCCTTGACCAGCACCGGCAGGCGCGTGAGTGATTGCAGCCACTCCAGGTCCTTCCAGGTTGGCGCGTGGTCCAGTAGCGGGCTGCCGAAGAGCGGTCTGGCGCCCGGCTGAGCGACGCTGGGCGGCAGGCTGCGCATGCCCCTCAGGTTGACCGCCTCAACGCCCTCGGGCAGGGCGAAGGCGGCACGTTGCTCGCGATTGCGCATGCCGTTGACGGGCGCATCCACCGTCACCACCAGGGCGCGATAACCGGCGGCTTCGGCACGTCGCACCAGCTCGCGGGTGAAGTCGCGGTCCGGCTGGATGTAGAGCTGGAACCAGAGCGGTGCATGCGCCGCCTGGGCGATGTCTTCAAGACTGACGCTGGCCTGGGTGCTGACCACCATGGCCGCCCCCATCGCCGAAGCGCCTAGGACGCTGGCCAGCTCGCCATCCGGGTGGGCCAGCTTCTGGAAGGCCACCGGGGCGAGGAGGATCGGGTAGTCGAGATCGAGCCCGCAGAGCCGAAGTCGCGTATGGCCGCCCTGCAGATTCCCCAGGACCCGGTTGAGCAGACGCATGCGCCGGAAGGCGGCGAGGTTTTCTGCCAGGGTCAGCTCATCCGCGGCACCACCGTTGAGGTAGGCCCATGCGGAAGGCGTCATGCGCTCGCGGGCGAAGGCTTCGTAATCGGCGACGGCGGCGATTTCGGCGGGTATCTGGACGGTCACGGCGGCAGGCACTCCAGGCCCGCTGGGAGCCGGTCGACAAGCGATTGCAAATGGAAATCGCACTCATCTTACTGCCACTGCGGGGCGCGCGAAATGACAGGCGCTGCGACACGGAATCGCCCCCACAAACGACAAGGCCCGCCATGAAGGCGGGCCTTGTCGGTAACGCTTGGCTGCTTACAGGTAGAAAGCCTTCAGCGGCGGGAAGCCGTTGAATTCCACCGCGCTGTAGCTGGTGGTGTAGGCGCCGGTGGACAGCCAGTACAGGCGGTCCTCAGCGGCCAGGTTCAGCGGCAGGCCGTACTTGTAGTTCTCGTACATGATGTCGGCGCTGTCGCAGGTCGGGCCGGCGATTACCACTTCTTCCATCTCGCCCTTCTTCTCGACCCAGATCGGGAACTTGATGGCTTCGTCCATGGTTTCGATCAGGCCGGAGAACTTGCCCACGTCGGTGTAGATCCAGCGCTCCACGGCGGTGCGCGACTTACGCGCCACCAGCACCACTTCGCTGACCAGGATGCCGGCGTTGGCGATCAGGGAACGGCCCGGCTCCAGGATGATTTCCGGCAGCTCGTCGCCGAAGTCTTCCTTGAGGAAGCGGATGATTTCCTCGGCGTAGGTTTCCAGGCTGTTGGTGCGCTGGATGTAGTTGGCCGGGAAGCCGCCGCCCATGTTGATCATCTGCAGGGTGATGCCGTCTTCTTCCTTCAGGCGCTCGAAGATCACCTTCACCTTGGCAATGGCGGCGTCCCACACGTCGATGTCGCGCTGTTGCGAGCCAACGTGGAAAGACACGCCGTAAGGCACCAGGCCCAGTTGCTTGGCGAGGATCAGCAGGTCCAGGGCCATGTCCGGGTTGCAACCGAACTTGCGCGACAGCGGCCAGTCAGCCGAGGTGGAACCTTCGGTGAGGATGCGCACGTAGACCTTGGCGCCCGGAGCGGCCTTGGCGATGTTACGCAGGTCGGCTTCGGAGTCGGTGGCGAACAGACGCACGCCCTTCTCGTAGAAGTAGCGGATGTCACGGGCTTTCTTGATGGTGTTGCCGTAGCTGATGCGCTCCGGGCCAACGCCGGTCTTCATCACCTTGTCCAGCTCATAGATGGAGGCGATGTCGAAGTTCGAGCCCTTGTCGCGCAGCAGCTCGGTGATTTCGGTGGCGGGGTTGGCCTTCACCGCGTAATAGACCTTGGCGAAGGGGAAGCAGCTCACCAGCTGGTCGTAGGAATCAGCGATGGTCTGCTTGTCGATCACTACGAACGGGGTTTCTTGCTTGTCGGCGAATGCCTTCATGCGCTGGAAAGTTGCGGACGAGAAATAGTCTTCGACCTTGATCGACATGCGAGGGACTCCATATGGCAAAACAAACAAAAGTTGTTAGGGGTGGCCCAGAGTTGCGTTGGACAACAGGCCTGAACGTCTGATCAGTTTCCCCACTTTGGTTCGCCTACTTCCCAAGGCATGTCGCCGAGGATTTTCAGTCATCTATGACCTCAAACCTCTCGTCGTCAGTACTTGAGCCGGATGGATCGTTGCCAGCATGGACGTTCGGGCGCGAACTTTAGGACCACAGGAACCGCAGATCAATCAAAAATTGCCGCTTTCTCGCATCCCTTTGTCGCATCACCAGTTGAATGTTTCAAATACTCAACAAAACGTTATGGAATGCTGCACAGACGCGGGTTTCAGGGTGATGACAGGGGGCTCGGGAGGGGCAAATTGAACACCCGTAGGAGCGAGCTTGCTCGCGAACAGCCCCAAGCACGATCTTTCGCGAGCAAGCTCGCTCCTACAAAAAGCGTGTAGGCCCGGCTGGTGATCCGGGCGTAGGGTGCCCCGACATGCCCGGCGGCGCTGATCGACCGTCCATTTCCCGTTATAATCCCGCGCTTTTCCGGGCCGTCCGCTGCCCGTCACATTTCCAGCCAGGCACGCACCCATGACCATCCAGGCCGCCGAAGTCGCGAAACGCCGCACCTTCGCCATCATTTCCCACCCCGACGCCGGTAAGACCACCATCACCGAGAAGCTGCTGCTGATGGGCAAGGCCATCGCCGTGGCCGGTACCGTGAAGTCGCGTAAATCCGACCGTCACGCCACCTCCGACTGGATGGAGATGGAAAAGCAGCGCGGCATCTCCATCACCACCTCGGTGATGCAGTTCCCCTACCGCGAGCACATGATCAACCTGCTCGACACCCCCGGCCACGAAGACTTCTCCGAAGACACCTACCGCACCCTGACCGCGGTGGACTCGGCGCTGATGGTCCTCGACGGCGGTAAGGGCGTAGAGCCGCGCACCATCGCCCTGATGGAAGTCTGCCGCCTGCGTGACACACCCATCGTCAGCTTCATCAACAAGCTGGACCGCGACATCCGCGACCCCATCGAGCTGCTCGACGAGATCGAAGCCGTCCTGAAGATCAAGGCTGCGCCGATCACCTGGCCGATCGGCTGCTACAAGGACTTCAAGGGCGTGTACCACCTGGCCCAGGACAAGATCATCGTCTACACCCCCGGCCACGGCCACGAACGCACCGAGATGAAGGTGATCGACAAGCTCGACTCGGATGAGGCCCGTGCCCACCTGGGCGACCTCTACGAGCGCTTCATCGAGGAGCTGGAACTGGTGCAGGGCGCCTGCCATGAGTTCGACAAGGAAGCCTTCCTCAAGGGCGAGCTGACCCCGGTGTTCTTCGGTACCGCACTGGGTAACTTCGGTGTCGACCAGGTGCTCGACTGCATCGTTGACTGGGCGCCGAAACCGCTGTCGCGTGCTACCCACGAGCGCAGCGTCGAGCCCACCGAAGAGAAGTTCTCCGGCTTCGTGTTCAAGATTCAGGCGAACATGGACCCGAAACACCGCGATCGCATCGCCTTCATGCGCATCTGCTCGGGCAAGTACGAGAAGGGCATGAAGATGCGCCACGTGCGCCTGGGCAAGGACGTGAAGATCGGCGACGCCCTGACCTTCTTCTCCAGCGAGCGTGAGCAGCTGGAAGAAGCCTTCGCCGGCGACATCATCGGCCTGCACAACCACGGCACCATCCAGATCGGCGACACCTTCACCGAAGGCGAGGCCCTGGGCTTCACCGGTATCCCGCACTTCGCCCCGGAACTCTTCCGCCGCGTACGCCTGAAGGACCCGCTGAAGTCCAAGCAGCTGCGCCAGGGCCTGCAGGAACTGGCCGAGGAAGGCGCCACCCAGGTGTTCTTCCCCGAGCGCAACAACGACATCATCCTCGGCGCCGTGGGCGTGCTGCAGTTCGATGTGGTCGCCAGCCGCCTGAAGGAGGAATACAAGGTCGAGTGCGCCTACGAGGCGATCAACGTCTGGTCGGCGCGCTGGATCGAGTGCAGCGACGAGAAGAAGCTCAAGGAGTTCCAGGACAAGGCCTTCGAGAACCTTGCCGTGGACGGCGGCGGCCACCTCACCTATCTGGCCCCGACCCGAGTGAACCTCAGCCTGATGGAAGAACGCTGGCCGGACGTGAAATTCCGCGCAACCCGCGAGCACCACTGACCGCGCGCTGTAGGAGCGAGCTTGCTCGCGAACCGGACCATCCGCTTCGCCAGCAAGCTGGCTCCTACACTCCCTCCCGTGCCCCTCTTGACGCCCTGAGCAAGCCTCCCTGTTTCGCCCACAGGGAGCTGAATGGATGCGCTATCAAGGAAGGAATCTGCGCAGAGGCCGCTTCTCCGAGCCCGGCCGAATATATCTCCTGACCACTGTTACCCATAACCGGAAGCCCCTGTTCACCAAGTGGAGTGCCGGCTGTCTGGTCGCCCGGGAGATTTACGCCATGCGGGACGGGCACTCGCTGGAAACCCTCGCTTGGGTATTGATGCCTGACCATCTGCATTGGCTCGTTCAGCTGCAGTCCGGAACTCTGGAACAGCACGTAAGACGACTGAAGTCCCGCTCAGCCATTGGCGTGAATGCACTTGCACGCAGCAGCGGCCAGCTTTGGCAGAAGGGCTTTCACGACCATGCGCTTCGCAGAGAGGAAGACGTGCGGACGGTAGCCCGCTATGTCATTGCCAATCCCTTGCGAGCCGGGCTTGTGGAGAAGCTGGGGGATTACCCTTTCTGGGATGCGATCTGGTTGTAGGAGCGAGCTTGCTCGCGAATCGGAGCCTCCCCTTCGCCAGCAAGCTGGCTCCTACATATGAGCGTTACGGGTCGAGCGCGCCTGAGGTCCAGGTGCTCGATGCTTCGGAGCCGGTGAACTTGGCGGCAATCGCCCCTGCCTGGATCAACCGGTCGCCATGGCGAGTGACCATCAGCCCGCTCTGAGGCGCCACCAGCCGATGCTCGCTGGAAGGATCGCCGGGCACGGCGACGATGCGCGCGAAACACTCTCCCGCCTGGACCAGATCCCCCAGTTCGCGCTCGAACACCAGCACCCCGGATGCGGGCGCGAAGACCGTTTCCATATGCCCGATGGGCACCGCCCTCCCCTGCCATGACGGCAACTGCACCGGCTCGGCGATCAGCCCGCGGACACAGAGGAAGCGGTAGATCCCATCGGCATCCTGCAGCGCCAGGGCGTCGCTCACGTCCCCTTGGCCGCGCAGCTCGACGGTGGACACCAGTCGCCCCTCGAAGCGCCCTTCCGCGAGCCAGGGCGCAATCACCACTTCCTCGAAGGCGCCATCGCTGTCGCCCTCCCAGATGATCGCCACTTCGGCCCCGAGCGCCGCTGCCAGGTCCTGCCCGGCGGGCCAGAAGCACTGATGCAGGTAAACGTACTGCAGCGCCTGCTCGTCCGTGTGCAGGTCGAGGACGATGTCGGCGTCCGCCGCGAGCACCGCCAGCGCCTTCTGCCAGGCCGCCAGGTTGCCCAACGGCCTTGCCTGCGCGAGCGACTCCGGGAAGCCTCGATTGAAATTCCTGCCGCTGGGCTCATGCAGCCGCCCGAGGATGCGCCCCTGGCGGAACTGGCCGATGCCCAGCGGATTGGCCTGGGGCACCACCGTCACGCAGCCGCGCAGCAGGCCCTTCTCGTCTGCTTCGATCAGGCGCGGCAGCAAATTGTGCAGCACCAGCATGCCGGCGATCTCATCGGCGTGGACACCCGCCTGCAGGTGAACCCTGGGGCCAGGCCTGCCACTGTCCAGGCGCCAGGCCGGTACCCGCAGCATGGCACCGGAATCCCCTGGCACGCAGAGCGATACGTCTTCGATCATGTCCTGTCTCCTCATGGTCGCCGGACCGGTCCGGACGGTTGGTTTGTCATCGAGCCAGGCGGTACTATCCCGGCCCATCGAGCGAAGGAAATCGCCCCTTGGATACGCCCCGCGAAAGACAGCCCCGCACCAACCCCGACGAACGCCGCGAGCATCTGGTGCGCGCCGCCCTGCGCTGCCTGGTCGCCGAGGGACATGCCGGCATTTCGGTGCGCCGGATCGCCAAGGAAGCCAATGTTGCCTTGGGGCTGATCAATCACTACTTCGGCAGTATCGACGCCCTGGTCGCCCAGGCCTACGAGACCCTCGCCAGTGAGGTCAACCAGGCACTGGTGGCGCGCATCGACGCGGCAGGGCCGGCGCCCGCTGCACGCCTTGAGGCCTTCCTCACCGGCTACTTCTCGCCGGTCACCCTCGACCCCGACCTGCTCAGCCCCTGGGTGGTGTTCTGGAGCCTGATCCGCCATTCCCCGCAGGTGAACGAAGCCCACGAACGCACCTACGGCGGCTCCCTGGTGCTGCTGGAGCAACTGCTCTCGGAACTGGCCAGGGAAGAAGGTTTTTCCATCGCCAAGCCACGCCTGGCAGCCATCGGCCTGTCGGCCATGCTCGACGGCCTGTGGCTGGAATGGTGTCTGAACCCCGCCAACTTCAGCGCCGAGGAAGGGTTGGAGATCAGCCGCCGCTGGGTCGACAGCCTGCGCCGTGGGGCTTATGCCTGACGCAATCCCGTAGGATGGGTTGAGCCTGCGATACCCATCATCACCATCGATGGGTATCGCTTCGCTCAACCCATCCTACGTAGCGAATGAATTCGCCCCCACAGGACAGGTCACCTTCGCCTAATTCGCGCGGCGGAACATGCTTCGCCGCTCCGCAAGACCAAAGCCCGTCTCGATCATGAAGGTCAGGCAGATATAGATGCCCGCCACCAGCAGCAACGGCTGGTAGATCTGGAAGGTTTGGGCACGCACCACGTTGGCGGCGCCCAGCAGGTCCACCACAGCCACGGTTGAAGCCAGCGCCGTGGACTTGAGCAGCATCACCGATTCACCGGCCAGCGTCGGCAGCAGCAGACGAATCGCCCTGGGCAGCCAGACGCGACACAGCACCAGGCGCTGGCGCATGCCGAAGGCAGCGGCGGCCTCCAGTTCGCCCCTGGGCACCGACTTCATGCCCCCGCGAATCACCTCCCCGACGTAGGCGCCTACCGAGAGCACCAGGGCGATGACGATGTACCAGAAGCCATCTCGCAGGTAGGGCCAGAGAAAGCTGCCACGGATCAGCGGGAACTGGGCGAACAGGCTGCCCAGGCCGTAATAGAAGATGTAGATCTGCACCAGCAGCGGCGTACCGCGAATCACGCTGGTGTAGGCGAGGCTCGTCCCCGCCAGCAGCGGATTGCGTGACATCCGCGCCAGGGCGACCAGCAGTGCCAGGGCGAAGCCCAGCACGGCGGAAATGACGAGGATGAGCAAAGTGGTGCCAAGGCCGTTGAGGAGCAACTTGCCGTAGTCGAAGATCCAGGTAGGGGTCATTGCCTGCCCTCACTCACACCGACGGAGCCCAGCGACGGAAGCGCCGCTCGAGCCAGCCGGAAAACAGGTTGGAGAGCACCGTCAGCACGTAATAGAACGCCGCCGCGGTGAGATAGAAGGTCAGGTAGGAGCGAGTGGAACCGGCCGCCTGTTTGGCAGTGAAGAGCAATTCGTTGGTGCCCACCACGCTGATCAGGGCGCTGTCCTTGATCAGGTTGACCCAGAGGTTGGCCATGCCCGCCAGTGCGTTGGGCGCCATGATCGGCAGGGTCACGCGGCGGAACAGGCTGAAGCCATTCAGGCCAAACGCGCGTGCTGCTTCGATCTGGCCATGGGGGATGGCCTGGATGGCGCCACGGAAGATTTCCGAGGCGTAGGCGCCCTGCACCAGCCCGAGTACGGCGATCGCCACCACGGTACCGTTGAGCTTGACGTCGCCGTGGCCCAGCCAGGCGAACAGCTGGTTCAGCCCCATCGAACCGACGTAGTAGAGCAACAGGATCAGCAACAGCTCGGGTACCGCCCGGCACAGGGTCGTGTAGCCGCGCATCAGTTGCGCCACGGGGCGCGGGCCATTGAGTTTGCCCATGGCGACGGCCAGGCCGATCAGCATGCCGACCAGGAAGGCGCCGACGGAAATCTGCAGGGTTACCCACAACCCCTTCAGCAGCGCCGGTCCCCAGCCCTGAGCACCGAAGCCGACCAGTTCAAAGTAAGACTGCATTGCAGGCCCTCATCGAGGCGGAAATGCGCCATCCCGGCCTGGCCGGGATGGCTCCGGAGGTCACTGCTTCGGCGCGACGCTGACGTCGAAGTACTTGGCGGAGATGGTCTTGTAGTCCTCGCTGGCCAGCAGCTTGCCGATTGCCTCGTCGAGTTTGGCCTTGAGGGCGGTGTCTTCCTTGCGCAGGCCGGCCCCAACACCGCGGCCGAACAGCGGGTCGTAGGGGACCATTCCCTTGTTCTCGATGCCAGCGGCCTGGGCATCGGGGGATTTGATGAAAGCGCTCACGGCGATGCCGTCGGCCATCATCAGGTCGATGCGCCCCGCCACCAGGTCGGCGTTCACCGAATCCTGGGTGTCGTAGTAGCGCACGTCAGCGATGCCTTCGTAGTACTTCTTCAGGTAGTTGGAACTCACGGTGGAGAGCTGTACGCCGATCGCCTTGCCCTTGAGTCCTTCCGGGGTGACGGCGAAATCCAGCGCTGCAGGTGCGGCGACTGCGACCGGGGTGTCGTAGTAGGCGCGGCTGAAGGCGATCTGTTTTTCGCGCTCCTCGGTCACAGACATGGAGTTGAAGATCACGTCGACCTTCTTCGCCATCAACGCGGGTATCAGCCCGTCCCAGGCCACCTCGTCGATCTCGCACTCGGCCTTCATCTGAGCACATAGGGCGCGGATCAGATCAGGCTCGAAGCCTGCCCACTGGCCATCCGGCTGTTTGCTGGAAAACGGCGGGTAGGGTTCGGCCGCCATCGCGAATTTCAGGGTCTCGGCCTGGGCGCCTGCCGCGCCGGCCATGAGCATTACTGCACCTGCCATCCAACGTGCCAGTTGAGACTTCTTCATGGTTTCCGCCCTGCTTGATGTTGTTGTGGTTAGAGCTTGTGGAATTGGCCGCACCGGCGGCCGGAGTCAGCGATTCTGGTGTGCGGTGACGAACTGCCGGCAGCGCTCGCTGCGCGGCCGCAGGAAGACCTCCTGGGGTGGCCCTTCTTCTTCGATCCGTCCCTGGTGAAGGAAAGCGACATGGCTGGAGACGTCGCGGGCGAAGGCCATTTCATGGGTGACCAGGATCATGGTGCGCCCCTCTTCGGCCAGGGAGCGGATCACCCGCAGCACCTCACCGACCAGTTCGGGATCGAGCGCCGAGGTAGGCTCGTCGAACAGCATCACCTTGGGCTCCACGGCGAGTGCACGGGCAATGGCTACCCGCTGCTGCTGGCCACCGGAGAGGAATGATGGGTATTCGTGGCGCTTGGCGGCCAGGCCGACCCGTTCCAGCAGGGCCTCGGCGCGATCGATGGCCTCGGCGCGGGTTTCGCGCAGGACCTGGATCGGCGCTTCGATCAGGTTTTCCAGAACGGTGCGGTGGGGCCAGAGGTTGAAGCTCTGGAACACCATGCCGAGCCGCGAGCGGATACGGGTCAGTTGTTTCTGGTCGGCCACCATGGGTTCGCCGATGCGATTGGTGGTGAGGCGGATGCTCTCCCCGTCGACCTTGACCGTGCCTTGGTTGGGAATTTCCAGCATGTTGATGCAGCGCAGCAGGGTGCTCTTGCCCGAACCACTGGCGCCGATCAGGGAGACGACGCCGCCCTCCCGAGCGGTCAGCGAAACACCCTTGAGCACTTCGAACTGGCCGAAGCGTTTGTGGATGGAATCCACCTCCACCATTTTCGGCCGCTCCGATCCGGACGCACTGGAGCCAGCTGCAGCGGCGGTAATGACCTCGATGACCGGGGACGACTTCAGGGTGGAGGCGAAGCGACGGATGCGCGCACAGGCATCAGCCAACTGCTCCTCACCCAGGCTGTAGGAGATCCGCACGAAACCGCTGGCGGCGGGGCCAAAGGCGGCGGCATCGAGGACCGCGACACCGGTTTCGCGGAACAGCTGCCAGGCGAATTCCAGGGAGCTCAGCCCGCTACCCCGCACATCCAGCAGCACGAACATGCCCGCCTCGGGCTTGAGCACCTTGAGCGGAGCGCAGTTCTGTAGCGCGTCCACCACCAGGTCGCGACGGCGCCGGTAAAGCTCGCGCATTTCAGCCGTCACCTGGTCGTAGGCGAGCACAGCGGCAAGCGCGGCTTCCTGCACGAAACCCGGAAGCCCGTAGAGCATGTTGAGCGCGAGGTTCTCGATGTGCGCCACCAGCGCCGGGCTGGCGACGGCCCAGCCGGTGCGCCAGCCGGTCATGGCGTGGGACTTGGACAGGCTGCCGATGCTCACGGTGCGCTCGCGCATGCCTTCCAGGGTGGCGAAGTATTGATGCGGCTGCTCGAAGGTGAGGCTCTCGTAGACCTCGTCCACCACCACCCACAGGTCGTGCTGTCGGGCCAGGTCCGCGATGGCCTGCATCTCTTCCGTGCTCAGCACCACGCCGGTCGGGTTGTTCGGGTTGGCGAAGAAGATGGCGCGGGTGCGCTCGCTGATGGCGCCCTTCAGAGCCTCCAGGTCGGGACGGAATCCGCCCGCCGCAGGGCAAGGCACCCGTACCAGATTGGCGCCGGTTGCCTTCAGGGTGGCTTCGTAGGTGACGTAGACCGGATCGAAGACGATCACTTCATCGCCCGCCTCCAGCAGGCACATGGCGGCCGCATAGAGGCCGTTCTGTGCACCCGCCACGAGGATCGCGCTGTCCGCCGACACCACCTGACCGGTAAGGCGGCCATGCAGGTCGGCAATGGCCTGGCGCAGCTCGGGGCGGCCGGCAACGTCGCAGTAATGGGTATCGCCGGCCCGAAGGGCTTCGATGGCCGCGTTGGTGATGGGTTCGGGGGTGGCGAAATCCGGGTCGCCAATGCTGAGGACTATCACGTCCTCGCCCGCACGCTGGGCGGCGATGGCCGCGTAGTGAATATCCCAGGCTGCTGTGCCTGGCCCTGCCATTCTCTCCACAAGCGAAGCGAAACGCATGTTCGGGCCCCATTGCAAATGGTGGAATCCGGGTCACGTGGTTGCATCTGCGAACCGGCGATTGGCCCCACCATAGCCAAGCATGAACGAGTGTTCAATAACTTTTTTCGCCTTGTTCTACCGGCCTCGCGCAATGCCCCGAGACAGAGCGGATGCACCAGAAAATTCGCCCCGAAAGCCCCGGAAATCGGCATGCCAGGCGGGTTCCGGCGGTATATGCTGGCGCTCATGCTGATCGATACCCACAACCACCTGGACTTCCCCGACTTCGACGCCGACCGCGCTGAGGTGTTGGCGCGCTGCCGCGCTCTGGGCGTACGGCGCCAGGTCCTGCTTGGGGTGTTCCGCGACAACTGGCAGCGGGTCTGGGAGATGGCCAACGCCGAGGAAGGCTTCTACACCGCCCTCGGCCTGCATCCGGTCTATCTGGCGCAACACCGGGACGACCATCTGCTCGAGCTACGCGAGTGGCTGGATCGCCATGCAGGCCATCCGAAGCTCTGCGCCGTGGGAGAAATCGGCCTGGACTATTTCGTCCCCGAACTGGACCGCAACGCCCAGCAGCACCTGTTCGAAGCTCAGTTGACCCTGGCGGCCGAGTTCGAATTGCCGCCCCTGCTCCATGTCCGGCGCAGCCACGCGGCGGTGATCGCCACCCTCAAGCGCTTCCGCCTCAAACGCCCCGGCATCGTCCATGCTTTCGCCGGCAGCGTCGAAGAGGCGAAGGAATACCGCAAGCTGGGCTTCCGCCTCGGCCTCGGTGGCGCCCCCACCTGGCCCCAGGCCAATCGCCTGCGCAAGGTGGTGGCCCAGTTGCCGCTGGAAGACATCGTGCTGGAAACCGACTCGCCGGACATGGCGCCCGCCATGCACCCTTACGGTCGCAACAGTCCGGAATTCCTGCCGGACATCTGCGCGGCACTGGCGGAGATTCGCGGTGTCACACCCGAGGAACTGGCCGAGGCCAGTACGCGCAATGCCTGCGAGGTGTTCGGTTGGTAGCCCCGCGGCGGGGCGGCTTCTGCCTTGTGGGGGCATTTGTAGGTTGGGTAGAGGAACGAAACCCAACATTTCGCGGTTGATGCCGGGCGCGTTGGGCCTCGCTGCGCTCGGACCAACCTACGGGGCCGCTGCTGAATTCGCCCCTACAGAAACGCGAACACCGCCCACAAAAAAGCCCGCCGATTGGCGGGCTTTTTCATTTCGGAGCATCAAACGCGGAACGCGCCGATCAACTGCTTGAGCTGAGCCACCTGGCCGGACAGCTCGCGGCTCGCCTGCTCGGTCTGGTTCGCCCCCAATGCGGTGCGCTCACCCGCGTGGTTGATCTCGACGATGTTCTGGTCGATGTCGTGGGCCACGGCGGTCTGCTGCTCTGCAGCGGCAGCGATCTGCTGGTTCTGGTCGACGATCATGCCCACCGCGCCGAGGATGTTCTCCAGCGCCGCCTGCACCTTGCCGGACTGGCTGACGGTGCCATCGGCCATCTGGTGGCTGGTGTTCATCGCCTTCACCGCCGCACCAACGCCACCTTGCAGCCGGACGATCATCTGCTCGATTTCCTCGGTGGACTGCTGGGTACGCTTGGCCAGGGTGCGGACCTCATCCGCCACCACAGCAAAACCGCGCCCCTGCTCGCCGGCGCGCGCTGCTTCGATGGCGGCGTTCAGGGCCAGCAGGTTGGTCTGCTCGGCAATGCCCTTGATCACTTCCAGAACACGGCTGATGGAAGCGCTGTCGGCCGCCAGTTGGTTGATCACGTTCACCGACTGGTCGATCTCGCTGGCCAGCTTCTCGATACTGCCCAGCTGGGACTCCACCAGTGCGCGGCCACTGACGGTTTCCTGGTTGACGCTCTGCGCGCTGTCCACCGCCTGAGCGGCGCTGCGCGCGACCTCCTGCGCGGTGGCGGACATCTGGTTCATGGCCGTGGCCACTTGTTCGATCTGGCTGCGCTGCCCGGCCACCGCCTGATTGCTTTCGCCGGAAACCTGCTCCACGCGGCCAGCCTGGCGTTCCACTTCCGCCACGGTATGGCCCACCAACTCGATCAGGTCATGGATCTTCGCCACGGTGCCGTTGAACACCTGGCCCAATTCGCCCAGTTCGTCGCGGCTTTCGGCGCGGAAACTGACCGTCATGTCGCCGCCGGCGACCTGGTCCATCACCTTGCCCAGGCTCTTCAGTGTGGTGCGGGTGGAGACGTAGAAACCGCTGTAGAGGTAGACGATGGCGAGGAACACCACCAGCAGCGCTACGACCAGCAGAACGGTCTGTACGCGCTTGCCGGCGAGGCGGCTTTCCAGCTCGGCCTTGAGGAAAGCCAGGGAGCCGTCGTTGAGCTGGTAGGTCTTCTCCAGCGAGGCGCTGACCTGGTCGTAGAACTGCTGCCACGGCGTGCTGAGGGTGTCGGCCATGATCACCTGATCTTCGAACAGGGACGCGCTCTGCTTGATGGTGTCGCGGCTGGCGGTGGCCAGGCCGTCCAGGGCCTGGTGACCACGCGGGCTGCCATCCAGGGCATCGGCGATCTTCAGGCCGTACTCGGCGTTGAGCTTGTCCAGGTCCAGCAGCAGGTCGTCCAGCTTGGTGCTGGCGGCCGAGTTGAGGAAGCCCTGACCAAGGGAATAGGCGCCGATGGCGCGGCCCTTGCCGAGGGCCATGGTCACCTGCGGCGTGGCTGTAGTGATCAGCTCGGTGATCTGGCGCACGTCGGCCTGGTCGTCCTGGCTGAGGCCCGCTTGGGCGGCAACGAACTTGATGAAGACCTGGGCATTGCCCAGCAGCTTCTCGATCATCGCGCTCTTGCTCTGCAGCGAGGTTTCGCCCTTGGCGGTCTGCAGGGCGTTGAGCAGTTCGTCGCGCTTGGTGTTGAAGGCCTCGACCTGCTCGGGTTCAGAGACCACCGGCGCCAGGCCCTGGAGGGTCGAGAGCAGTTCCTGCTCAAGCGCTACGATGCGCTTTTCCAGATCCCCGGCCTGGCCGGACTGGCCGATCATCGAGTTGATCAGGACCAGGTCGTTGAGGCTCTCCAGGCTGCGGCGCAAGTTCAGGCTGGCACCCAGCAGGTCGAGGCTCTGCAGTTCGGAGCGGGTACTGACGAATTGACGGTAGGAGTCGCGCACCAGATAGAAGTTGGTGATCAACATCGGCAGGAAGAACAGAACACTGATCAGACTGAACTTCATCCCGAAGCTGAGGCGGTTCATCAGCGCGATGGCAGGATACAACAGGGTCTTCAC
The DNA here is from genome assembly GCF_029871235.1 of Pseudomonas sp. BN411. Taxonomy (GTDB): domain Bacteria; phylum Pseudomonadota; class Gammaproteobacteria; order Pseudomonadales; family Pseudomonadaceae; genus Metapseudomonas. The sequence continues at coordinate 205,455 of NZ_SSOM01000065.1, read as the reverse complement.
GAGACGTCTCCTGTTCTCATTTATTGTTATGGGCGCGCTCTGATCGGCTGACAGCGCTCAGCCAGGGCCAGGCAGCATCCCCACGCTGCAAGGCGGCCGTCAGACTCAGTCAGATGATTCTGTGAGCTAAGTCAGAAAATTCTGGCGCGCTCATCTGTGTACCCGATATCGGCAGGAGTTTCTGTAACTAAAGGTTAATCGAGGCGGGACCCGCCCGGCGGTGGCACGGGCGGGCGAAAGGTGGGGATCAGAAGAATAGGGCCCAGACGGCGAAGCCGGCGTACCAGACCACGGCGGCACGAACCAGCAATTGCCAGAGGGCGTCCAGGGTTGCGACACCCAGGTCACCAGTGGTGGGCTCCGGCAATTCGGCAGCAGCACGGCCAGCCAGCTCGATGTAGCGTCGCGCCGAAATCTCCCAGCTCAGCAGCTCATGCAGCAGCACCCTGCTGACACCGACGAAATTGCCCACCAGCGAGAAACTGGCCGCCAATACTCGCACCGGCAACCAATCGAAGGCATGACGGATCATTTCGGCTTGCTCGCGCAGAGCGGGCGCGGAGGCATTCTCCGAGGCGAGGGCGAGCAAGCGGTAGGCCAATGCCGCCACCGGACCGAGCAGCGCGTACCAGAAGATCACGGCGAAAAAGCCCTGATAGGCCTGCCACAGCTGGTAGCCCTGCACTTGTTGCAGGAGGTCGCTGCCCTCATCCGCTTCCAGCCCGAGATCGCGCTCGGCGACATGGTAGGCGCCCTGGGTATCTCCGCGTCGCCAGGCATCGCGGAAGGGACCGATATCGGCCAGCACGTCGCCACGGCCAAGGCTGTAGATGATCACCAGCAGGTGCACCGGCAGCGCCAGCCAGCCATAGGCAATGGGCTCCAGGGCCAGAAGCACCAGCGCAAGCAGCACCAGGGGCAACAGCACCAGCAGCCCCAGGATCGCCCAGGGGCGCTCGTTCATACGCGGATTGGCCTCGGCCTTGGCCAGTTCCCTCAGCCAGAAACCATCCTGCTGGATATGCCGGCGCCAAGCGGAGAACTTCTCGATCCAGAGCACCAGCAACAACACCAGAAAATACATGGGTCCCTCCTTGTTCCTATTGTTTGAGCGCAGCCCGCAAACGCTCCCAATCAAACGCCGGCCCCGGGTCGGTCTTGCGCCCGGGAGCGATGTCACTATGGCCGCAGATGCGTTCAGGCGTGATGGCCGGATAGGCAAGCCGCAGCTGCTCTACCAATGCGATCAGCGAAGCGTACTGAGGTTCCGTGAACGCCAGGTCATCGGTGCCTTCCAGCTCTATCCCCAAGGAAAAGTCATTGCAGTTCTCCCGCCCTTCGAACAGGGACACGCCGGCATGCCATGCACGCTCCTGGCAGGAAACGAATTGGGTGACGGCGCCATCGCGTTCGATCAGGAAATGTGCGGACACCTTGAGATCGCGGATGCCTTCGAAATAGGGATGTTCGCTGGGGTCGAGGCGGTTCTGGAAGAACTCCTGCACCTTGCCCGTGCCGAACTGGGCGGGCGGCAGGCTGATGTTGTGGATCACCAGCAGGGACACTTCCCCCTGCGGGCGACTATTGAAGTTGGGCGATGGGCATTGGCTGATGCCCTGGCACCAACCGGATGCGGGGTCCAGCTGCATGTCGGCTCCTTGGTCTGCTGCCCACTTTAGGCGCAGTGGAGCCATTTTAGCGAGAGGCGAGCAACAGCTGACATCCGTAGGCTGAACTCTGCGAAGCCCAACGCGCAGGGTAGAGGCATGGTCATGTTGGGTTTCGCTTCGCTCTACCGCAACCTACAAAAGCGGGTGTGCAGAAGCCCCGTAGGTTGGCGCAGAGCGAAGCGAAGCCCAACGATTCACTGTCGGCCCTTTGCGTCGGCTCAAGCCCCCTTGAGCCGACGCAGGTTGCCGATCACCGACTCCAGCGCGCGATCGAACAGCAAGGCATCGTCCAGCAACCGGATGGCTTGGCGACGGAACTCCACGGCCAGGCTCATACGGGTCTTTTCCAGCACCTTCATGCCGGTGCGATTGACGAAGATGTACTTGCCGGTGGGCTTGATCAGCGCCGCCAGCTTGCAACGCAGCTTGTGCTCTTCGTCTTCCTGGAATTCGACCCAGCTGCCGACTCGCAGGTTGTCGACGAAGCCGAGTGCTTCTTCATCATCCGCGAGGCAGTTCTCGGGTTCCTGCACCTGCGTCTCGCCGGGAGAGACCAGGACGATCTCCTCGACCACTGCGACCATGGCCGGCATCGCTTCCTCCTCCACCTCTTCCTCGTCCGGCAGGTCGAGCAGCAGGGGCGGAGATTCCAGGCCGTCGTTGGCGAGTACTTCCACCGGCTCGGGTTTGCGGAACCGCTGGAAGGCCTGAACGTGCAGCGCTTCCAGCTGGCTGAAGAATTCGCTGGTGGAGAACGGATCGAACGCAGCGCTGGCCAGCCCCTCGCGCAGGGACTTGAGCAGCCCCGGCACCAGCTCCAAAAGGCGGGCACGCGCCTCTGGCGCCTCGTGGGGTTCCACGCTCCAGATCAGGTCATCCATGGTCTGCTGGGCGGACTGCCATTCGGCCGACTCCACGCCGTGCTTGAGGCAGGTCAGCAGCATGACCTTGCTCCAGGCCTCCTGCAGCAGGCGCACCACCACTTCCGGCAAGGTACGGCCGAGCAGGCGCTGGTTGAGCGCTTCTTCTACCTGCCGGCGAGCCAGTTCGGCCTTGGCGCGGCCCTCTTCGGCATCGCGGGTGCGCTGCTCCAGCAATTCGCTGCGACGACGCTCATCGCCGGTATAGGCGAGGAACTCGGAGAGGAGATCGGAGAAGATCGTCGGGTCATCGACGAAATCGTTCAGCAGACGCTGCACCACCTGTTCGATACGGTGGTAAAGGCTGTCGCGCTGGGCGTCATCCTGTTCCACCCAACCCAGGGCGGCGGAGGCAATCTCGTTGAGCAGACGGCGAGCCGGGTGACTGCCGCGGCTGAAAAAGGTCTTGTCCAGCAAGGCGACCTTGAGCATCGGAATCTGCATCCGGCCGATCAGGGCCTTGAGCGAATCCGGCAGGGTGCGGTCGTCGAGGATGAACTCGAAAAGCATGGACACCAGGTTGATGACGTCATCGTCCACCTGCCCCACCACCCGCGCCCGGCCACTGCGGGCGCTGGCACGAGTGAGCAGTTGGTCGAGGCTCAGACGCAGGTCGTAGTCATCATTGTGCTGCTGCGGCAGGTGCTGCTGCAGGTGCGAAAGAAGACGCATCAGGTCGAGGCTACTGACCGGTACCGCATCGGCCGGATAATCCCGGCGCGGCAACACACTGCTGCCACGTACCTGGGACAGCAGGCCCTGGAGCACGCCGAAGACTTCCTGCACACCTTCTTCGGAAACCTGGCCAGCGCTTGCTGCAGTGCCAACCTGGGGTTGGGAGTGCGGTTGGGCCGGGCTCCCGGCAGTGCTGGAACGCTCCGGCTGGCGTCGGGCCGGTGCAGAGCGCAACTCCGGGAGCACGCCGGCAGTGACCAGCAACTGGTTGGCTTCAGCGTAAACCTGGTCGAGTTCCGTAAGGACGTACTTCTCGAACAGCTTGAGAATGATCAGCTTGACCTTGATCTCCACGCCCAGGCTGCGGCAGGCGTCGAGGAACGTCTCGCACAGCAGGCGCGGACCCAGCGGGTTGCTCTTGTCTTCGATCTTCTTGCTGACAAGGGTGTTGAAACGCGCCGTGAGGTGGCCGAGGGCGATGCCATCGCGATTGACGACCTTGGCCACCATGGCGTCCAGAGCCACGACTTCTTCTAGTTCGTCGTTCTGCACCAGGGACAGGCTGTCGAAAGACACCGCGTCCAGCTTCGGAGCTGCGCCTATTTCATATTGATTAAGGGAAGAAAATGACTCGAAGACCTTCTGCAGGAAGGTCCGCTCGATGCTCTTGCGCTTGAGGCGAAGGTCGCGCATCGCCTCGAAGAAGGCGTTCTGCTCGGCGTTGCTGGTGGCACGGTCCGCCATCTCGAAGAGGGTGTCGTCCGCATTGTCGAACAGCACCTGAAGCGCCTGCTTCAGCTGCAATGCCACTTTGTCACGCACCTGGATCAAGGCCACGGGCAGCCTTCCTACCGGTGAGGTTGGCGATTGCTGGGTGGCCCCCTTGTTCAGCGGCACCACCTTAGCGTCGGTCTGCATCATGAGCCTCCCGCAGGCCGGACCCTTCCGAAGGGTTTATCGGACCGCAATTCGAACATGGGGAGTCATCCATAACGTCAAGCATCTGGCGTCAAAAATAGAAATTTCCGATGTCATTATATGGATGATGCTGTGACAACCAAGCGGAGATTTCCTACAGACATGAATCAAGTCACAGATGCAGGGATTTCGACCGACCGACGCACAGCACACCGGACGCACTCATCAGTATCTAGCAGAAAGCACGAACCGCTTGTTCCCCGGCGCTGCACCGACCGTCGGCAGCCTTTATAATCGCCGCCTTCCTGCCTGCGGAGCCCACCATGCCCAACCTTCTCCTCGCTGACCTCACCGCTGAAATCGAGGCCAACGTACGTACCGCCCTCCAGGAAGACATCGGCAGTGGCGACATCACCGCCCAACTCATCCCCGAGGATCGCCAGGCCCGCGCCACCGTGATCACCCGTGAGGCGGCCATCATCAGCGGCACCGCTTGGGTAAATGAAGTATTCCGGCAGATCGATCCACGCGTGAAAGTCGAGTGGCAGGTGCAGGACGGTGCTCGTGCTGAGGCCAACCAGGCACTCTTCCACCTCGAAGGCCCGGCCCGCGCCCTGCTCAGCGGCGAGCGCAGCGCGCTGAACTTCCTCCAGTGCCTGTCGGGCGTCGCCACCCGCGTCGGCCACTACATGGAAATGGTGAAGGGCACCCAGGTAAAACTCCTCGACACCCGCAAGACCCTGCCCGGCCTGCGCCTGGCCCAGAAGTACGCTGTGACCTGCGGCGGCGGCCACAACCACCGCATCGGCCTCTACGATGCCTTCCTCATCAAGGAAAACCACATCGCGGCCTCCGGCGGCATCGCCCAGGCCATCGAAGCCGCCCACCGCATCGCGCCCGGCAAGCCGGTGGAAGTGGAAGTGGAGAGCCTGGACGAACTCCAGCAGGCCCTCGACGCTGGCGCCGACATCATCATGCTCGACGAACTCAGCCTCGACGACATGCGCACCGCCGTCACCCTCACCAACGGCAGCGCCAAGCTAGAAGCCTCCGGCGGCGTCAACGAAACCACCCTGCGCACCATCGCCGAAACGGGTGTCGACTACGTCTCCATCGGCACCCTGACAAAAGACGTCAAGGCCATCGACCTCTCGATGCGACTCAGCCTCTGAACCAAACGCCAGACAACAAAAAGCCCCGCAATTGCGGGGCTTTTTGTTTGGATCATGGTGCCGGTAAGAGGAATCGAACCCCCGACCTTCTCATTACGAATGAGCTGCTCTACCGACTGAGCTACACCGGCGGCGGGCTGCAAGCTATCACCTACCGAAAGACAAAGCAATCATCCGCCACAAGCCTTCTCAGCCCCAAGAGCACAGGCTATTTGACGAGTCTTTTCCGCCTCCTCAATCTCGCCTAATTTATCCAACGCTTCAATTCGCCCAAAATAAGCGGGAATATAGTCCAGCTTTAACTTGATAGCTTTATCAAACTCAGCACGAGCAATATCCCACTTACGCATCTTTAAATAAATAGAGCCGCGCTGACTATAGGCAAACGCATAGCTCGGCTTATACTCTATAGCACGAGAATAACTTTCCAATGCAAGATCAGGCCTTCCCGCCCTACTTAGAGAATTACCTAAATTATAATAGATTCGATATTGACCAAAAACCCCCACATCACGCCCCTGCCGCTCAAGCAACTGAGCAGCCTCACTCCAAACCAAATAGGAGTCAGATAATGTTTTCAGTCTATCTATTGACAGCCCCAAATATGTAACAACAAGCACTGAAACCAAAACAAAGAGCAATTTATAGCTAAGCCGACGCAAAGCCAGCGCAAAAACCACAAATAGAGTAGGAAACCATAGATAGCTTCGATAAATTACAAATGGTTCCTGTAAGCGCACCGCAGAGAACTCAGTCACAAACAACACAAGCGGCAACAGCAACAACCAACCGACAAGCCCCTTCTTCCCTCCACGCAGGAGAAGCGCCAGACAAACGCCCCCCACCCCTCCAAAAAACAGCACTCCGCCCAACAGCGACAAAGAAATTCCCACTGGAAAGCTTTCGCGCATATCAATTGAAATACTCAATGGATCAGGAATAATCCAGAGCGCAAGATACTTAAAAAACAAGCAGGCCTGATTCAAGACACTAGACAAGAAGAGACCATCTCTACTTAGAAAATCTTGATCCGCCAAAATCTCTTCTGTCAGCGGCTCATACGACTGGCCTATTATCCCTCTAACTTGCAGCACGACCACAAATGCTATCATTCCCTGCAAGAAGATAGCCGCTATAGCTTCTTTCAACTTGACGCCTTGCACCAACCCACTGCGCCGATGCAATACCATCAGCAAGAAGGCCCCAGCAGGAAGCATTACCGCATGTTCCTTCGCGTATATCGCGACGGCAAATAAAACACAGGACGCCCAAAGCGCAAAGCGCCCGCGTGATAAACCATGCCAAAACGCGAAAAGGCTCAACAAAGAAAACAACGTTGCGCAAAGGATGGTTCTTTGAACTAAGTATCCCTGTGTAAAAATTGCCAGGGGATGAAAGAGAAAAAACAGGGACGCCAACAGTGCGGCATTGCCATGGCTCAGCGACTGATCGGTGTCGACATTGTCGAAATCTTCCAGCAATCGAATCGCAAAGAAGTAAAGAACTATAGCGGTACAAAAATGGAGAAAAAGATTAGACAAACGCAACCACTCAATACTCCCACCAGCCCAAGAGTAGGAAAGCGCCAACGTCTTCAAAACCCACACGCGAGGAGCAACATTTACCCCTCCATCCATAAGTCCATGAAAGTTTACAGAAACAAAGAAATAATGATCATCAAATACTAAAGGATTATCTAAAAATGGCCAGGCAATAGCCAGTAAAATACCAAAGCAAACTACAAGCACTACGCAACGCACACGTTCCGCCCGCATCCAGCCCGTCCTTCGAGTCAACAGCTTCTAAACGATGCGCTGCAAAAAAACAACGCTCTGCTTATACAGAGCGTTGCCTTAGGCTATATGCAATTGCACCAACCGTTTTATTAGCCCCCTCAATTAATAAGGGATTATCAGTTTGCACGCACCCAACCATTGGTCACGCAATTGCCGCTTGCAGTCCAAATCAGGTTGGTCAGAGCACCGCCACCAGTAGCAGTGTTAACAGCGGGGGTCCAGGTGCAAGTATCGTTAGTAGTAATACCGCGCAGCGCCTTAGGAGTGACCTGAATCGCACCGTTAGTGACGTTAACAGCATTCACCAGGGCATTGGCATTGCTAGACGCAGTAATTGCCGTTGGGACGCCGTTGCTACCAGCATCGCACTGAGCAACATCCGAGGTAGCCTGATAACACTCTTCGACCGCCAACTTATAGGGAGCAATGGCGCCAACCACTTCACTATACGCCGCTTTACGGGTGTAGTTCTGATAGGCCGGCAAAGCAATTGCAGCCAGGATGCCGATGATCGCTACGACAATCATCAATTCAATCAGAGTAAAACCTTTTTGTGCCTTCATTTATTGATCCTCAATTGAGTAGGCAACGCGCCTGCTCTCCCCAAAGCAGGACACGTGCCAGTTTCCTCATATGTTCCGGCGGCGGGTTGAACGCCCGCCATTGCTGAACAGCAAGGCACTGCCTCTAGAGCAAGCCCCACCTCTAGCCGCAAACCTCCACATCCCCATCCAAGCCACTAACTGCCTTTTTTTGTCACCTGCCATGACCGCATTTGGCGCTGCTGGTCAACTACGTTATAAGGCAGAGTCAAAACCGGCAGACTGACGCTCCCCCATGACCGAGACCGCCCCCACGCTAACAGGCCTAGCCAAACAACTGGTGCTAACCAAGCTTCTCGATGAGCGGAGCGCCTTACAGGCCCACACCCAAGCCCAGCGCAACAAGATTCCGCTGATTACCTACCTAGTCCAGAACAAGCTGCTGAAAAGCCGTGACCTAGCGGAGATGGCGGCGGAACAGTTCGGGGTCGCATTTCTCGATTTATCCAGTGTGGATAAAGAAGCCCAGCCGAAGGAGTTGGTCAGCGAGAAGTTGATTCGCCAACATCGCGCGCTCCCCCTGTGGCGCCGCGGCAATAAGCTTTTCGTCGCCATTTCCGATCCTACCAATCATCAGGCCGTTACCGACATCCAGTTCAGTACCGGTCTGAACACCGAGGCCATTCTGGTAGAGGACGACAAGCTCGGCGATGCCATCGAAAAATTCTTCGATTCTGCCAGCAGTGGCATGGAGGACCTGGCCGACGTCGATCTGGATGGTGTGGATGTTGAGGCCGTTGATAATGACAAGAATGACGGACCGGGCGGCGCAGATGCCGACGATGCCCCCGTTGTGCGTTTCGTCAACAAGATGCTGTTGGACGCCATTCGCGGCGGCTCTTCGGACTTGCACTTCGAGCCCTACGAGCGCTCCTACCGGGTCCGTTTCCGTACCGATGGCATGCTACATGAAATAGCCAAGCCGCCCATCCAGCTTGCCAGCCGCATCGCCGCGCGCCTCAAGGTGATGGCCGCGCTCGATATTTCCGAGCGTCGCAAACCCCAGGACGGCCGGATAAAGATGAAGATTTCAAAGGTGAAATCCATCGATTTTCGGGTCAATACTCTACCAACGCTCTGGGGCGAGAAGATCGTGATGCGGATCCTCGACCCCACCAGCGCACAGATGGGCATCGATGCCCTCGGCTACGAAGAGGAACAGAAAGAGCTCTATCTCGCTGCTCTGAAGCAACCCCAGGGAATGATCCTGGTGACCGGTCCCACAGGCTCAGGCAAGACGGTCTCCCTCTACACCGGCATCAATATCCTCAATACCGTGGATATCAATATCTCCACCGCTGAAGACCCGGTGGAGATCAACCTCGAAGGTGTCAACCAGGTCAACGTCAACCCTAAACAGGGCATGGACTTCGCCCAGGCTCTGCGTGCCTTCCTGCGTCAGGACCCGGACGTGATCATGGTGGGTGAGATCCGCGACCTGGAAACCGCCGAGATTGCCATCAAGGCGGCCCAGACCGGCCACATGGTACTGTCTACACTGCACACCAACAGTGCCGCCGAGACCCTGACCCGCTTGCGCAACATGGGCGTGCCCGCGTTCAACATCGCCACCTCGGTCAACCTGATCATCGCCCAGCGCCTGGCACGTAAATTGTGTAGCCACTGCAAGAAGGAGCTGGAAGTTCCGCGGGAGACCCTGATCAAAGAAGGCTTCCCGGAAGACCGGATTGGGAGCTTCAAGCTCTACGCCCCAGTCGGCTGCGAAAACTGCAACCAGGGATACAAGGGTCGAGTGGGTATTTATGAAGTGGTTAAAATCACGCCCCCCTTGCAGCAGCTTATTATGGAAGAAGGCAACTCCATCCAGATCGCCCAGCAGGCGCGCCGTGATGGCTTCAATGACCTGCGAACCTCAGGTCTGGTGAAAGCCATGAATGGCATTACCAGCCTAGAGGAAGTCAACCGCGTGACCAAGGATTAACCATGGCGGAAAAAGCGCTACGCACCAGCACCTTTGCCTGGGAAGGTACCGACAAGAAAGGTTCCAAGGTCAAGGGCGAAATCTCAGGCCAAAACCCCGCCTTGGTCAAGGCGCAGCTACGCAAGCAGGGTATCAACCCTACTAAGGTACGCAAGAAGTCCTCTTCTTTGCTAAGTGCTGGGAAGAAGATCAAGCCCATGGACATCGCCCTGTTCACCCGGCAGATGGCCACCATGATGAAGGCGGGCGTTCCGCTGATGCAGTCGTTCGACATCATTGGCGAAGGTTTCGAAAAGCCAGCCATGCGCACACTGGTCAATGATGTGAAGCAGGAGGTGGCCGCCGGCAACAGTCTGGCCAACTCGCTGCGCAAGAAACCTGAGTACTTCGACGAGCTTTATTGCAACCTGGTGGACTCCGGCGAACAGGCCGGGGCTCTGGAGACCCTGCTCGACCGCATCGCCACTTACAAGGAAAAAACCGAGGCGCTGAAAGCCAAGATCAAAAAGGCGATGAACTATCCCATTGCGGTGATTTTGGTCGCCATCGTCGTTTCCGCCATCCTGCTGATCAAGGTAGTGCCCCAGTTCCAATCCGTGTTTGCCAACTTCGGTGCTGAGCTTCCCGCTTTTACTCTAATGGTAATCGGGCTCTCCGAAATACTTCAGGAATGGTGGTTCATTATCTTACTGGCTTTCTTTGCTATTGCTTTTATGCTTCAGCAGGCACACAAGAAATCTGAGAACTTCCGGGACTGGGCAGACCGCACCGCCCTGAAAACTCCAATAGTTGGCGACATCCTTTACAAGTCCGCCGTTGCACGCTTCGCACGCACCCTAGCCACCACCTTTGCTGCCGGCGTACCACTGGTAGATGCCCTTGACTCTGTTGCGGGAGCTAGCGGTAACGTTGTGTTCAAAAATGCCGTGCAGAAGGTCAAATCCGACGTTGCCACTGGTATGCAGCTTAATTTCTCTATGAGGACAACGGGCGTTTTTCCCTCTATGGCAGTACAAATGACCGCCATCGGTGAAGAGTCCGGCGCTCTAGACGACATGCTCGATAAGGTCGCCAGCTTCTACGAACAGGAAGTAGATAACGCCGTAGACAGTCTCACTTCGCTGATGGAGCCCATGATCATGGCCGTCCTCGGCGTATTGGTAGGTGGATTAATCATCGCAATGTACCTGCCCATCTTCCAGCTTGGCGCAATCGTGTAATATGCCACTAATTGATTCTCTGGCCAGCCACGCGCTGGCCTTTGTTTTATGCGCGCTCCTGCTCGGCTTGCTGGTAGGCAGTTTCCTCAATGTGGTGATCCACCGCCTGCCGGCGATGATGATGCGCGACTGGCAGGAGCAGGCCCGCGAGGCGCTAAGCCTACCGGCCGAGCCGAAAGGGCCGGTGTTCAACCTCATCCTGCCGAACTCCCGCTGCCCCCATTGCAGCCACGAGATCCGCGCCTGGGAAAACATCCCGGTGGTGAGCTACCTGGCGCTTGGTGGAAAGTGCTCCTCCTGCAAGGCACCCATCAGCAAACGCTATCCCCTGGTGGAACTGTTGTGCGGCGTGCTATCTGCCTATGTGGCGTGGCACTTCGGGCTCAGTTGGCAGACCGGCGCCTTCCTGGTGCTAACCTGGGGTCTGCTAGCGATGAGCATGATCGACGTCGACCATCAGTTACTGCCGGACGCACTGGTCCTGCCATTGCTCTGGCTCGGCCTGATCCTCAATAGCCAAGGCCTGTTCGCCAGTCTGGAGGACGCGCTCTGGGGCGCTGTCGCCGGCTATATGAGCCTCTGGTCGGTGTACTGGCTGTTCAAGCTGGTGACCGGCAAGGAAGGCATGGGCCACGGCGACTTCAAATTGCTGGCGATGCTTGGGGCCTGGGGTGGCTGGCAGGTGCTGCCGCTGACCATCCTGCTGTCGTCCCTCGTAGGCGCCGTACTGGGCGTGATCATGCTGCGCCTGCGCAACCAGGACACCGCCACTCCCATTCCCTTTGGTCCTTACCTGGCGATTGCCGGCTGGATTGCGCTGCTCTGGGGTGATCAAATAACGGCGACCTATCTGCAGTTCGCCGGTTTCAAATGAACAAACCCTGGATCCTTGGCCTCACAGGCGGCATCGGTAGCGGCAAGAGCGCCGTAGCCGCCCATTTCAGCGACCTTGGTGTGCATCTGGTAGATGCCGACCAGGCCGCACGTTGGGTAGTGGAGCCCGGCCGCCCCGCCCTGGCGAAAATCGCCGAGCACTTTGGCAATGAAGTACTGCAGGCGGATGGCCAGCTTGACCGCGCAGCCCTGCGCCAGCGCATCTTTGAGAACGCGGATGAACGCCGCTGGCTGGAAAGCCTGCTGCACCCGCTGATTGGCCAGGAGATCAGTCAGTACCTGGCGCGCGCCGAGTCGCCATACGCAATTCTCGTCTCGCCATTGCTGATCGAGTCCGGCCAGCATCGCCTCACCCAGCGCATCCTGCTGGTGGACGCTCTGGAAACCATGCAGATCCAGCGCACCATGCAACGGGACAAAGTGCCCGAGGAGCAGGTCCAAGCCATATTGAAGGTCCAGGCCAGTCGTGAAGAGCGCCTGAAGCACGCCCACGACGTACTGCTCAACGACCGAGGCCTGGATTGGTTGCGCGCCGAAGTGGAGCGCCTGCACAACTTCTACCTGACCCTGCGAGGAGGCCAACCATGAGCCAACCCGTCACTGTGGAGTGCCCGACCTGCGGCGCTCCGGTGGAATGGGGCCCGCAAAGCCCTTCCCGCCCCTTCTGCTCCGAACGCTGCAAGCTGATCGACCTTGGCGCCTGGGCCGCCGAGGAGCACGCGATCCCCGGCGACAACCTGGAAGACGATCTGTTCTCCGGCGACCTGCCGCCGCGCGAACATTGATCCGCAGGCTCAGGGGCGCATGAAGCTGTAATCGCGCTCCGGGTCGAGGTTTTCCGCCAGGAAGGTCAGCTCCTGAGCCAGATCATCTGCCGGGCGCAGCTTCGCGCTGTGCTCGACGACCGCGCTCAGCAAAGCGCGCAATACCAACTCCTCGCTGAAACCGTCCCGCTTCGCCGCCTCCAGACTCTGTCCCAAGGCGGCCCTTGCCCAATCGTGAATTCCCATGCTGTCTGATCCCGTGCTGGTGGATGAAAGAGCCATCCACCCTACGGAGAGCCGTGTGGCGGAAACCATGATTCAGATCAGGCGCCTGGACGGAATCGAGCGGACGTATCCGCCCTCATCAACGGGAGTCATCGTCCTTCCAGGGCGCCTGGAGGTAACGGGTGCGGTTGAAGGTTTCCAGCCAATCCGGGCAGAACACCACCAGGGCTGTCACTGCGGTGCCGTTGATGAAGGCTTCGGGGAACATCACCAGCCAGAGATAGCCGATGAAATCTTCAAGCCAGGGCGGCATCGGGAAGATCCCGTCCACCCATAGCAACCCCAGCCCGATCAGCACGCAAAGCAACGCAGCCAGGGCCGCCGGAAAGAAGCCGCAGCAAAAGATGTACACGAACAGGTTACGCGGCTGGTAATGCTCGACCCACTTGGCGCATAGCTCGGTGACGAGAACCGGCAGCAGCACCAGCAAAGCACCATTGACGCCCAATGCCGCCAGGTCCTGCTTGCCCAGTGCCAGCAGGCCAAGTTGGGCTACCAGGCCGCCCAACACCGCCAGAGGCCAATCCAGCAGAAGGGTTACCGCGGTCAGGCCGATGAAGTGATAGGACACACCGGACTCGAAGTCCCGCCGCATCAGCCAGAGCAGAAAGAGCGCCAGTACCGTACCGAATAGCAGGTGCTGGCGACGAAAATCGCTGAATAGTTCGACCCAAGGCGCCCGCCATACCGCCCAGGCGATGGCGGGCAAGTAGATTGCCCAGCCGAGGCCCAGGGTTTCTGTCGACAGGAGTTCAGCGGATATCACGGCGCCAGGGACTCCAGTGCGGCGCGCAGGGCCGCAGCATCACTGAACTCCTTCTGCTCGGTGAGCCTGCCATGGTCAAGCTTGAGCCAGAGCACGCTGGACTCGCTCCCCGGATAACGGCTGACGACGCGAGACTCGCGATCAAGCAGGACGCGATAGCTGTAGTCGCGCATGGCAGGCACCGCGAAGAGTGAAGAGATCATCGACGGCATGCGGCTGATGTCAGCCACGAAGACGGCATGGCGCGCCTCGAGGTAACCCTTGGGTTGCCCCTCCAGCGCGGCCTTCACCAGCTTGCCGCCATCCATGCTCCGCGCCACCAACAGTACCTGCAGCCCATCGTCCAGGCTGTAGGGCTGATCGTACTGGTCCAGCAGGGTCCAGGGCGCCAATCGTTCACCCACTTCCAGGGCATGGCTGAAGGTGGCCAACAAACCCAGAATCAAGCCAACACAAATCCGCATCGATTCAGTCTCCAGTAGTCGAGTAGACCCGAATGTCCTCACGCTCAGACCAGCCCCGCTGCATCTGCCAGAAGGCCAGCGCCTCGGGCGCATCCTCCAGGACGAATACATGGGACTTGCGAATGCCCAGAACAGTCAGGCGTCGCAGTGCTTCCTGCAGCAAGGCCCGGGCCCAACCCTTGCCGCGGAATGGTAAGTCGACCACCAAGTGCTGCAGGTAGCCACGGCGTCCGTCATGGCCCACCAGCAGGCTGCCGGCCACCCGCCCGTGATCATCCTCAAGCAACAGGCAAAGATCGGGATTGCGTTGCAGATAGGCGCAGAACGGTTCCAACTCATCCTCCGCGCGCAACCGGATTCCCGGCGTGCGGCGCCAGAGCGCGAGCAAGGCAGCATGATCAGCGGCGGTGACGGGGCGAATGCGCATGGAGGGCTCCGGGCAGGTCCTGAAAGTTTACACCGCGCCCATATCAGACAAGCTGCGCGCATTTGTCGCGACGGTGCCGCCGCTGGCGCTTCGGGCTACCCAGAGCACTGGCCGGGAGGCTAAGCTGCGGGACATGAACGAGTCCGACTATCTGCGCCTGCTGACGCGGCAGGCCGAGCAAGCCAACGACTTTCTGTCGAATGCGCGCAAGTGGGAACGCGAGCGCTGGGTCTGCCAGCGACTTCTGCAGGCGCTCAACCTGCCCTATCGACTCGATGATTTCAGCACCGGCCAGGAGCCTCCGGATGTGCAATTCCGCGAGGCCAACTTCGAAGTGTTCTTCGTACTGGATGAAGGACGTCGCCTCAACGAGGAATGGCGCGCCGAACTGGAGCGCCGACGCAGTGCCTTTTCCCTTGCCCAACTGGTACGCCGGGAAGGCCGCCCCAAGCGCATCGCCGCCGCCGAACTCCAGGCGCGCCTGGCACCAACCCTGCGCAAGAAGGCTCGCAACTATGGTGAGCGCGGACTCGAACTCGGTGATCTCGATTTGCTCGCCTTCGTCAATCTCAAACGCGCCACGCCGGACTTCAACAGCCCTTTTCCACCACCCACGGAATACCTGCGCCAGGGCTGGCGTTCGTTGTCGCTGGTGGGGCCGAATTTCGCTCGGGTACTGTTCGCCCACGGGGACGCACCCGACTTCCTGCGCAGCAACCTTGGCCGGACCATTCTTTTCGATGTTGGAATCGGCCTGTAGAGAGCAGCACGCAAATTTCCCTCGCCGTGCGTTGAGCCCCTGTGAATTCGCCGGCTAGAATGCCAATCACTCCAAAGTCGAGGCCTCCATGCCCAGCCGCCTGACGCCAGAAGACCAGCAAAAGGTCGACCAGTACCTGAACCTTCCCCAGCACCAGGTGGAACGCCAGCCGTTCCGCCCATGGCGCCTGCTGTGGATAGCGCTGGCCATCGTCGTCGCCCTGGGCATCCTCAGCCGCCTCCTGAGCCGACTGGTGCTATGAGCTGCCTTCTGCGCTCGCCCTCGGCGAAAAAGAATTCCTATAGCCTTGCGAGACTTTCCCATGTCCCATCGTATCGTGATCGTCGGCGGCGGCGCCGGCGGCCTGGAGCTCGCTACCCGTCTGGGTAGAACCCTCGGCAAGAAAGGCCTGGCCAAGATTGTCCTGGCCGACGCCAACCTCACCCATATCTGGAAACCCCTGCTTCACGAAGTGGCCGCCGGTTCGCTCAACTCCACCGAGAACGAGCTGAACTATGTAGCCCAGGCCAAGTGGAACCACTTCGAGTTCCAGTTGGGTCGTATGAGCGGGCTCGACCGCAAGCGCAAGGTCATCCAGTTGGCCGCCACCCATGACGAGGACGGGCGCGAACTGGTGCCTGCGCGCGAACTGGCCTACGACAGCCTGGTTCTCGCCGTCGGCAGCACCACCAATGACTTCGGCACTGAAGGCGCGGCTCAGCACTGCATCTTCCTCGACACCCGTGAACAGGCCGAACGCTTCCACCGCAAGCTGCTCAGCCACTATCTGCGCGCCCATGCCCAACAGGATGCCAACGAGCAGATCAGCGTCGCCATCGTTGGTGCCGGTGCCACCGGCGTTGAACTGGCCGCCGAGTTGCACCACGCCGCCCACGAGCTCGCTGCATACGGACTGGATCGCATCCAGCCAGAAAACATGCGCATCACTCTGATCGAGGCCGGCCCACGCGTGCTGCCAGCCCTGCCCGAGCGCATCAGCGCTCCAGTGCACAGCACCCTGGAAAAACTTGGCGTCACCGTAATGACCGGCGCAGCAGTAAAGGAAGTGACCGCCGAGGGCCTGCTTACGGCGCAAGGCGAGAAGATCCCCGCCAGCCTCAAAGTCTGGGCTGCGGGCATTCGCGCGCCTGCGCTTCTGAAGGATCTGGACGGACTGGAAAGCAACCGCATCAACCAGCTCGTTGTGCGCCCCACCCTGCAAACCACCCGCGACGACGACATCTTTGCCTTCGGCGACTGCGCGGCCTGTCCGCTGGGTGACGGCACCGATCGCAACGTGCCTCCTCGCGCCCAGGCGGCGCATCAGCAAGCCTCACTGCTGGTGAAGGCCTTCAAGCTGCGCCTGCAGGGCCAGCCGCTACCGGACTATCAGTACAAGGACTACGGCTCGCTGATCTCACTGTCGAGCTTCAGCGCCGTCGGCAACCTGATGGGCAATCTCATGGGCAGCGTGAAGCTGGAAGGCTGGCTGGCGCGGATGTTCTACATCTCGCTCTATCGCATGCACCAGATGGCGCTGTACGGCGCTTTCCGCACCTTCCTGCTGATGCTCAGCGACCGTATCGGCCGCAGCACCGACCCGCGCCTGAAACTGCACTGACAGGGACCGGGCAAGGTGGAAGTCCACCTTGCCCGGTATATGGCAATGCCAGCCGGCGCGCCGGAAGAATTGCGGCAAACAAAAAAGCGGTAAGGCTTTCGCCTTACCGCTTCTTCGGACCTCCCGAGAGGTCTTGTATGGTGGGTCGTGTAGGATTCGAACCTACGACCAATTGGTTAAAAGCCAACTGCTCTACCGACTGAGCTAACGACCCAAATTTGAGGTGGTCGGGGTAGAGAGATTCGAACTCCCGACATCCTGCTCCCAAAGCAGGCGCGCTACCGGACTGCGCTATACCCCGTCTGGAAGTTGGCTCCGCGACCTGGACTCGAACCAGGGACCCAATGATTAACAGTCATTTGCTCTACCGACTGAGCTATCGCGGAACTTCGATCTTCCAACTCTTCTTCGCTTCGCTGTTTGCTTTAGCGCTTCAGAGGCGCGCCATTTTACGGATAGCGAACAAGCTGTCAACCCCTAAAAAAACGAATTCCGACAATGATTTGCAGAAAGCCGCCCGAGTGCTATACCTGACCCGTGGCGAGATCGTTGCAGGTCGTGGTCGCGGCCTGTCTCTCTACAGGACGGCTATGAGCAATCAGGATCGACCCCCACCCCCTCCAGGCCCCGTGACGACCCTGGCCAGCCGCGGTATACAGCCGCGCTTCGGTGATTTGGTACAAAGCTGCCGCAAGCTGGTGATGAACCGGCTGGCGGAGCATATGACCAGTGTTTTCGGCAAGGTAGACGACACCCTCTTCGAATGCGCCGAAAAGGCCGAGAACAATCAGGTCCAGGCCCTCTTCTTCGACAGCATGCGGGATATCCGCAAGCAGCGCCCGCAAATAGAACGCGTGTACCACCAGCGTATCGCCAAGAGCTTCGAAGATTTTCTCGGCGGCAAGCTGAAGGCTGGACCGAATGCCGGCGAGTTGGACGCTGACAACCTGGAACTGATAGAGAACGACGAATACGAGGAAAGCCTGCTGGTCACCAACATGGTCAGCCGGGTGAAGGCGCGGTGTTCACAATCCCTGTTCGCCCTCGACCAGCGCCTGGCGGTACTCAATGGCGGGCGAAAACTGGCGGATGACGACAATCCCTTCGGGCCGCAGGCCGTCGCACTCGCCTTCCGCGAAGCGCTCGAACTCTGCCCCTTCCCGCTGCGGATCAAGACCATCCTCTATATGCTCTTCGACCAGCACGTGATGCACGGTCTGGACAGCATCTATGAAGCACTCAACCAGAGGCTGATCCAGGCCGGCATACTGCCCAACCTGAAGTACAGTGTGCAGCGCTCGGCCAGCGCACCGAGCCCTTCTTCGCCGGCCGCCGACCAGAAGCCCTCATCCGAACAGGCTGCGCAGGCACCCGGCCCCCTGGACCTGAGCGGGGCACCACCCAGCGACCCGGGCCAGCTCTTCAGTGGCCTGGCCAGTCTGCTGGGTGAACGCCGCCAGCACCACAGCGACGCGCCACTGCCCGGCGGTACACCGAGTATTTCGAGCTTCGCCCCACGCGGCGCGACGCGTACCTACAGCGCGGCAGAATTGCTGGAAGCCCTGAACCGCTTGCAGCAGCAGTCCGCCCAGGACCTCGCCAGCAAACTGCGCCAGCCGCAGCGCGTTGAAGGCCTGAAAGCCGACCTGCAACAGCAACTGGAGAGCCACAGCAGCCTGCCGGGCCAGCAGAAACTCTCGGATTACGAAGCCGACGTGATCGACCTGGTGGGAATGCTCTTCGACTTCATCCTCGATGACGACAATCTCTCCGATGTCTACAAGACCGCCCTCTCCCACCTGCACACGCCCTACCTGAAGGTTGCGCTGCAGGACAAGGCGCTCTTCACGCAGCACCATCACCCCGCCCGACGCCTGCTCAACAGCATGGCCCAGGCCGGCGTGCTTTACGCCAGCGAAGGTGAAGAACGCGGCCTGCTGGCGAAGATGCATTGGGTCGTGGAACGCGTCGTCCATGGTTTCAGCGGCGACCTGCTGTTGTTCGACAGCTTGCTGGATGAGTTCAACGATTACATCGGCACACTGCGGCACAAGGTGGAACTGCGCGAGCAACGCGCCGTGGAAGCCGCCAAAGGGCGCGACAAACTGCTGGGAGCCCGTCAGCAGGCCGTCGACACGGTGGGACGCCTTCTGGTGGACCGCGAGCTGCCCGGCATGATGCAGCACTTTCTCGAACTCACCTGGACTGACGTGCTGGTCTTCGTACTGCTCCGCCATGGCGAGCGCAGCAGTGAATGGCAACGCTCGGTGGAAGTCGCCGAGCAACTGGCCTGGAGCGGCACTCCGCTGGACGCCAACGGCCGGGCCCGCCTGCAGCAGCTGCGCATTCCCATGCTGGAAGACTTGCGCAAAGGCCTGGAGCTGCTGGGTGGCTACCACGAGGACGGCATCCGCCGCCTTCTTCAGGATCTGGTCGCCTGCCAGCATGCGGTCCAGTCGCAGCAGCCCCAGGTGGCGGCACGCATAGAAAGCCCGCTACCGGAAAGCAAGCTGGGCGAGATGCTCGGAGAAGACGCCGAGCTGGCCAAGGCCCCGCAGCCGGTCAGCCTGTCCAGCCGCGCGCAGGCACTGATCAAGGAACTGGCGGGCGTAGAATTCGGCACCTGGTTCGAGTTCATCGATGGGCCGGAAACCCGGGCTCTCAAGCTGTCCTGGTACAGCCCGACCACTCGCAATTACATGTTCGTCGACCACAGCGGCCAGCGCGTGGCAATCATGCCTATTACCCAGTTGGCCCTGGACATGGAGCAAGGACTGGCACGCCTGGTCCCGCCGGAACGCAATATCCCGCTGGTGGATCGCGCCCTGGGCGCCATCTACCGGGTACTGCAACGCTTTACCGGCCGCACCGCCTGAGCCCGCAGCAGGAGTTCACCATGGAAGAACGTCGCCAGCACAGCCGCTTTGCCACAGAGCTGCAGCTGGAAGTATTCGATCTGCATTCAGGACAGCGCCTGGGGCGTATCGTCGACCTGTCGATGGACGGTTTCATGCTGCTGAGCGAATTGCCGCTTGCCGCCGACTCGGTCTGGGAATGCCGGCTCGTGCCCCTGACCTGGGTGGAAGGACTCGAAGAAATCCGCCTGGGCGCGGACTGCCTGTGGACTCGTATGGCCGAGGACCAGCGCAATTGCTGGGCGGGCTTCCACATCATCGACCTGGCCGAAGATCAGGCCACCGTCCTGGAAGACCTGCTGCAGTCCATTCGTACGCCATAGCGCAAACGATGAACATGAAAAAGCCCCGCAGTGCGGGGCTTTTTCGTGAGTGCTGCCGATCAGTTGAAGAGGATCTCGTCGCCCTCAACCCTCGCAGCAATGGTGGCACCCGGCGCGAACTGGCCAGCCAGGATCTGCTGGGCCAACGGGTTCTCGATCCAGCGCTGGATTGCCCGCTTCAGCGGACGCGCACCGTAGACCGGGTCGTATCCAACCGCGATCAGCTTATCCAGAGCTTCGGGGCTCAGCTCCAGGCTCAGTTCACGCTCGGCCAGGCGTTTGCGCAGACGCTGCAGCTGGATCTCCGCAATACCGCCTATCTGGTCACGACCCAGGGGTTCGAACACCACCACTTCGTCGATCCGGTTGATGAACTCGGGACGGAAATGCGCACTTACCGCATCCATCACCGCGGCGCGCTGCGCCTCACGGTCGCCCACAAGCTCCTGAATCTGCGCGGAACCCAGGTTGGAGGTCATGACCACGACCGTATTGCGGAAGTCCACGGTACGGCCGTGGCTGTCGGTCAGACGACCATCTTCCAGAACCTGGAGCAATACGTTGAATACGTCTGGATGGGCCTTTTCCACCTCGTCCATCAGCACCACTGAATAGGGTTTGCGACGCACGGCTTCGGTCAGGTAACCACCTTCCTCATATCCGACGTAGCCCGGAGGAGCGCCGATCAGGCGAGCCACGGAATGCTTCTCCATGAACTCGGACATGTCGATGCGCACCAGTGCCTCCTCGGTATCGAAGAGGAACTCGGCCAGCGCCTTGCACAGTTCGGTCTTGCCCACGCCGGTCGGGCCGAGGAACAGGAAGGAACCGCTCGGGCGATTCGGATCGGCCAGGCCCGCGCGGGAACGACGCACCGCGTTGGCAACGGCGACAACTGCTTCGTGCTGGCCGATGACCCGCTTGTGCAGGCCGTCTTCCATGTGCAGGAGCTTCTCCCGCTCGCCTTCCATCATCTTGGCCACCGGGATGCCGGTCCACTTGGAGACGACTTCGGCGATCTCTTCGTCGGTCACCTTGTTGCGCAGCAACTGGTTCTCGGTCTTGCCGTGCTGGTCGACCATCTGCAGGCTGCGCTCGAGGTCCGGGATCACCCCATACTGCAGCTCCGCCATGCGCTGCAGGTCACCCTTGCGGCGGGCAGCCTCCATGTCCTGGCGCGCCTGTTCGATCTTCTGCTGGATCTGCGCCGAGCCTTGTACTTCGGCCTTCTCGGACTTCCAGACTTCCTCCAGGTCGGCGTATTCGCGCTCCAGACGGGCGATGTCCTCCTTCAGCTTCTCCAAACGCTTCAGGGCGGCTTCATCGTCTTCCTTCTTCAGCGCCTCCTGCTCGATCTTCAGCTGGATCAGGCGGCGCTCGAGGCGGTCCAGGGCTTCAGGTTTGGAATCGATCTCCATGCGGATGCGGCTGGCCGCTTCGTCAATGAGGTCGATGGCCTTGTCCGGCAATTGGCGGTCAGTGATGTAACGGTGTGACAGCTTGGCCGCGGCGATGATCGCGCCGTCGGTGATGGTCACGCCGTGGTGCACCTCATAACGCTCCTTGAGGCCGCGCAGGATGGCGATGGTGTCTTCTTCACTCGGCTCATCCACCAGCACCTTCTGGAAGCGGCGCTCCAGCGCGGCGTCCTTCTCGATGTACTGGCGATACTCGTCCAGGGTGGTGGCGCCAACGCAGTGCAACTCGCCGCGGGCCAGGGCCGGCTTGAGCATGTTGCCCGCATCCATGGCGCCTTCGGCCTTGCCGGCGCCGACCATGGTGTGCAGCTCGTCGATGAACAGAATGACCCGGCCTTCCTGCTTGGACAGTTCGTTGAGCACGCCTTTCAGGCGTTCTTCGAACTCGCCACGGAACTTGGCACCCGCGATCAGCGCCCCCATGTCCAGGGCCAGCAGGCGCTTGTCCTTCAGGCCGTCAGGCACTTCGCCGTTGACGATGCGCTGGGCCAGGCCTTCGGCGATGGCGGTCTTGCCGACGCCGGGCTCACCGATCAGCACGGGGTTGTTCTTGGTACGGCGTTGCAGGACCTGGATGGTGCGGCGGATCTCGTCGTCACGGCCGATCACCGGGTCCAGCTTGCCGTCCTCGGCGCGCTTGGTCAGGTCGACGGTGAACTTGTCCAGTGCCTGGCGGGATTCTTCGATGTTGGGATCGTTCACGGCCTGGCCGCCACGCAGGTTGGCGATGGCATTTTCCAGCGCCTTGCGAGTCACGCCCTGACCGAGCAGGAGCTTGCCGAGGCGGGTGTTCTCGTCCATCGAGGCGAGCAGCACCAGCTCACTGGAGATGAACTGGTCGCCCTTCTGCTGGGACAGGCGATCAGCCTGGTTGAGCAGGCGCGCCAGGTCCTGGGACAGGTTCACGTCGCCGGTGGGATTCTGGATCTTCGGCAGATGATCGAGTTCGCGGGTCAGGCCCTGACGCAGGGCCACCACGTCGAAGCCCACCTGCATCAGCAGGGGCTTGATCGATCCGCCCTGCTGGTCGAGCAGGGCCAGTACCAGGTGTACGGGTTCAATGGCCGGGTGGTCATGGCCAACTGCCAGGGACTGGGCATCGGAGAGCGCCAGTTGCAGTTTGCTGGTCAAACGGTCTATTCGCATGGGTTCGTCCTTCCTTCAGATAGCGGGCGGCGCGGTGACGGCACCAGATACGAAAAGCCCGCCGGGATGAAGCTTAGATAGGGACGATTCTGTGCGATTCAACCTTTCCAGATTTGATCGGGATCATGGGGCCGTCTGGACAGCTGGCTGCGGGAACGAATTCATTCACGCCTCCAGAGCGGTGGAAAACCTCAGTCGGCCAGCCAGACGAGGCTGGCGAAACGGCCCGTGCGAGAGGCGCGGCGATAGGAATAGAAACGCGGATCGCTGACGGTGCAGAAGCCGCCGCCATATACGGCGTAGATGCCGCGTGCGGCCAGCCGGATGCGTGCCAGCTGGTAGATATCGGCCATGTGCTTCCCTTCGTTGACGCTGGGCTGGAAGGCCTCGCTCGCTTCGGGATGACTGGCAATGAAGGCTTCACGCACCTCGGGACCGACCTCGAAGGCAGTCGGGCCGATGGCCGGACCGAGCCAGACCAGCACCTCTTCCGCCGGCAAGGCAAGCGCATCCAGGGTCGCCTCCAACACGCCATTGGCCAGGCCACGCCAACCGGCGTGAGCAGCCGCAACCTTGCTACCGGCACGGTCGCAGAACAGCGCCGGCAGGCAGTCGGCCGTCAGAACCGCGCTGGCGACGCCGGGTTCCGCAGTCCAGCTGGCATCTGCTTCGTCCACGCGACCGGGATCGGCCTGCACGACATGCACGCCATGCACCTGGCTCAGCCAGGCAGGCCGGCACGCCAGGGTAGAGGTCAGCACCTGGCGATTCCTATCGACGGCGAGTGGATCGTCGCCAACGTGGCCGCCGAGGTTCAGGCCCTCGAAAGGAGGCAGGCTGAAGCCACCATCGCGGGTGGTGACACAGGCCTTCACCCGCGCTGGCGCAGGCCAATCGGGCTTCAGCCAGTTGGTCATTGCTCGAAGGACTCGCGATCCTGGCGCAGCAGGCTGAGCAGCCAGACGAAATCGTCAGGCAGCGGGGACTCCCACTTCATACGCTCGCCGCTTACCGGGTGGTCCAGTTCAAGGAAGCGCGCATGCAGGGCCTGGCGCGGGAATTCCTTGAGGGTCTGGATCAGCGTTTGGTTCGCTGCCGGCGGAATGCGGAAACGACCGCCGTAGACGGGGTCGCCCACCAGCGGGTAGTTCACATAGGCCATGTGCACGCGAATCTGGTGGGTACGGCCGGTTTCCAGCTTGACGCGGGTGTGGGTATGAGAGCGGAAGCGCTCCAGCACGCGATAGTGGCTGACGGCGGGCTTGCCGCCGGCAACTACGGCCATACGCTGGCGCTGCTGGCCGTGACGACCGATGGGAGCATCCACCTTGCCACCGGAGGTGATCACGCCGACCACCACTGCTTCATAGATGCGGCTCACGCTGCGTGCCTGAAGCTGTGCCACCAGGCTGGTGTGAGCTTCGAGGGTCTTGGCCACCACCATCAAGCCGGTGGTGTCCTTGTCCAGGCGATGGACGATGCCCGCTCGCGGCACATTCTCCAGCCCCGGCACATGGTGCAGCAGGGCATTCAGCAAGGTGCCGTCGGCATGCCCTGCGGCCGGATGCACCACCAGGCCGGCGGGCTTGTCCAGCACCAGCAGGTGCTCATCCTCGTAGACGATGTCGAGCTCGATGTCCTGGGCCACCCACTCGCCCTGGGCCTCCTGCTCGGCATTCAGCTCCAGTTGAGAGCCGCCATACACGATGTCGCGCGGACGCAGCACGCTGCCGTCAACGGTCAGGAGCCCGTCCTTGATCCAGCCAGCGAGGCGAGAACGGGAGTGCTCGGAAAAAAGTTGTGCAGCGACCTGATCGAGACGTTGCCCACCCAATTCGGACGGGACCTCGGCGCTGAGTTGAATGACCTGCTTGGTATTAGAAGACATGCTCGGGAACGGAGGGGGCGCAGCCTTTGGTTTCGGTTGCGCGCTTGTGGTTAAATACCGCGTCTTTGTCCCGGGGGTTCCGGGGCGCCCATCATAACAGGACGGCTCCAGCCAAGACAGCCAGCCGTCACAGGGACGCAAGCCGCCATGCAAGTGAAACACCTGCTGCTGATCGCCACTCTCGCCCTCGCCGCCGCCTGTTCCTCCAATAAGGAAGTGGTGGACGAGAACCTGAGCGAGGCCGAGCTGTATCAGCAGGCCCAGGCCGATCTGGACAACAGCAGCTACACCCCCGCCATCGCCAAGCTCAAGGCCCTGGAATCCCGCTATCCCTTCGGCCGCTACGCCGAACAGGCCCAGCTCGAGCTGATCTACGCCTATTACAAGAACGTCGAACCGGAAGCTGCCAAGTCCGCCGCCGAGCGCTTCATCCGCCTGCACCCGCAGCACCCGAACGTTGACTACGCCTACTACCTGAAAGGCCTGGCCTCCTTCGAACAGGACCGTGGCCTGCTGGCGCGCTTCCTGCCGCTGGACATGACCAAGCGTGACCCGGGCGCCGCCCGCGACTCCTACAACGAGTTCGCCCAGCTCACCAGCCGCTACCCGAACAGCCGCTACGCCCCGGATGCCAAGCAGCGCATGATCTACCTGCGCAACCTGCTGGCCGCCTACGAAATCCACGTTGCCCACTACTATCTGACCCGCGAGGCCTACGTCGCCGCCGCCAACCGCGGTCGCTACGTAGTGGAAAACTTCCAGGAAACCCCCGCTGTGGGTGATGGCCTGGCCGTAATGGTCGAGGCTTACCAGCGCCTGGGCCTGAACGAGCTGGCTGCTTCCAGCCTGGAAACCCTGAAGCTGAACTACCCGGACCACCCGACCCTGGTCGACGGCCAGTTCGTTCCTCGTGAAGAAGAGGCCGACAACCGCTCCTGGCTGGCCAAGGCCACCCTGGGTCTGATCGAAAACGAAGCGCCGCTGCCCCCGGGCGAAACCCGCGCCGCCCAGGACGTGATCAAGCAGTACGAAGACGCCAAGGAGCAGATCCCGGAAGAACTGCTGCCGGAGAACCAGGACGAAGTGCAGGAAGAACAGCACGAGTCCGAAGCCAACCAGAACGACCGTTCCTGGTTCAGCTACATGACCTTCGGCCTGTTCGACTGAGCAGTGCCGCGATAAAGGAAGGGAGGCCAATGGCCTCCCTTCTTCGTTTCAGCCCTGCTTCAATCCCCCAACCGCCACCCCGAGGTAATGGGATAGCGCCGGTCCCGCCCGAACCCCCGCTGCGTCACCCGGATGCCCACCGCCGCCTGGCGCCGCTTGTATTCGTTGCGATCCACCATGCCCAGCACCCGATTCACGGTATCCTCATCGAACCCCTCGGCAATGATGGCGTTGGCCGACAGGTCATGTTCGATGTAGAGCTTGAGAATCTCGTCCAGCACCGGATAGGGCGGCAGCGAATCGTCATCCTGCTGCCCCGGGGCCAGCTCCGCCGAGGGTGGCCGCTCGATCACCCGTGGCGGGATCACAGGGCCCAGGCTGTTGCGGTACTCGGCTAGACGGAAGACCAGCGACTTCGGCACATCCTTGAGCACATCGAACCCACCTGCCATATCGCCATACAGCGTCGCGTAGCCCACCGCCAGCTCGCTCTTGTTACCGGTGCTCAGCACCAGGCTGCCCTTCTTGTTGGAAATGGCCATCAGCAGCGTGCCGCGGCAGCGTGCCTGCAAATTCTCCTCGCTGGCATCTCGGGAATGACCATCGAACACCGGCGCCACGACCTGCTGGAAAGCCTCAACCACAGGCGCAATTGGCAGTACCCGATATCCGACGCCAAGCAGTTGTGCCTCAGCCTCGGCATCCTCCAGGCTGATCTGCGCCGTGTAGTGATAGGGCATCATCACGGCCTCCACACGCTCCGCCCCCAGAGCATCGACGGCCACCGCAAGGGTCAAGGCCGAATCGATACCGCCAGACAATCCCATCACCACACCCTTGAAGCCGTTCTTCCGAACGTAGTCACGCACCCCCATCACCAACGCCTGATAGGCACTCGCTTCCAGCTCCGGAAGCTCAGCGCAATGGGTCCGACGTGGCCGCCAGACCCCGTCCTGCAATTGCAGGTCTACCGGGTAGAGGCCTTCGACGAAGGCCGGCGCGCGCTGGCAGATCATCCCGCCGGTATCCATGACGCAACTGCCACCGTCGAATACCAACTCGTCCTGCCCACCGACCTGGTTCACGTAGATCACCGGTATCTCGCCCTCCGCCACCCGCTCGGCCAGCACCTCTTCGCGCTCCAGCTGCTTGTCCAGATGGAAAGGTGAGGCATTCAGGCTGAGCATCAGCTTCGCCCCGGCGGCGCGGGCCTGGGCCATGGGCTCGGGAAACCAGATGTCTTCACAGATCGACAGCGCCACCGCCACACCCTTGATGTCGACGACGCACGGCTGCTGTCCGGACTCGAAGTAGCGTTTCTCGTCGAATACCCGGTAATTGGGCAGGCACTGCTTGTAGTAACTGGCCAGCAACTGGCCATCGGCGATCACCGCGCAAGCGTTGTAGCGCAGCTCATCTTCCAACCAGGGATAACCGACCACGAGGTAGATGCCGCGTACTTCGTCGCGCAGCCGCTGCAGCCCCATCTCGATTCGCCGCTGCATGCTGGAGCGCAGCAGCAGGTCCTCCGGTGGATAGCCGCACAGGGACAGCTCGGGGAAGACGATGACATCCGCCTCCCAGGCCTCGCGGGCGGAGTTCGCCGCCTCGATTATCCGCTCGACATTGCCCTGGACGTCGCCGACACGGAAATTGAGCTGGGCCATCACGATTCGCAGGTTTTGGCGCATGGCCGCCTCCCGAGCGTTGTGCGAGGCATCGAATGCGCCTCAAGGCCACCATACTCCGGCGCGTCCGCAGCGAAAACCACGCAAGTTGCACCAGCGTGCGGCCGATCTCTGTGCGCAGGCAACCGGCTTGGCTAAACTGCCTGCTTTCCACCAAGAAGAGAGCACCTTCGGCATGTTTCGCCTGCTGTTCTGGATTGTCGTGATCTTCGCCGCCATCTGGCTGTGGCGCCGCTTCAAGACTCCCTCGACGCCCCGCCCCAAGCCACGCCAGCAGGACGAAACACAACCGATGGTGCGTTGCGCACAATGCGGTGTTCACGTTCCTCGCAACCACGCCCTGTCCCAGGACGATCGCTGGTACTGCAGCCGGGCCCATCTGGAACAGGACCAGGGTTCCGGTGAACGCTGATACCCGCCCCCTCCCGACCGGGCTCAGCGCCCAGGGGCGACGCATCTTCCGTCTCTACAGCCTCTACCGGCTGCTGATCGGCCTGGTGCTGGTCCTACTGATCTCCAGCGAAATGGACGACCGTCTGCTGGATCTCGCGCGGCCCGACCTGTTTCGCAACGCCAGCTGGTTCTACCTGATCCTGAACGCCCTGATCGCCGCACTGGTGCCCCGCCCGAGGAGCATGGTGCAGGTCTTCAGTCTGGCCGTGGTGGATGTGTTGCTGCTCTCTTGCCTGTTCTTCGCGGCAGGCGGTACGCCGAGTGGCATCGCCAACCTCATCGTGGTCTCGGTGGCCATCTCCAATATCCTCCTGCGCGGGCGTATCGGGCTCCTGGTGGCCGCCGTGGCAACGATCGGCCTGATCTACCTGACCTTCTACCTCAGCATCAGCCAGCCCGCAGCCGCCAGCCAATTCGTCCAGGCCGGTGGCTTCGGCACCCTGTGTTTCGCCGCAGCGCTGTTCATCCAGGGGCTGAGCCGGCGCCTGCAACTCAGCGAGACGCTTGCGGAGCAGCGCGCTGAGGATGTGGCGAGTCTGGAGGCGCTGAACGCCCAGATACTCGAGCGCATGCGCACCGGCATCCTGGTACTGGACCCTCAGAACCTGGTCCTGCTCGCCAACAATGGCGCCCAAACCCTGCTGGGCAAGGACAGCCTGTCGGGGCGCCCCCTGAACAGCCAATGCCCGGAGTTGCTGGAAAGCCTGCAGCTCTGGCTCGCCAACCCGACCCTCCGGCCGCAGAGCCTCCAGGCGTTCGCCAACGGCCCGACGCTGCAGCCGAGCTTCGTCCACCTCCAGCGGGGCGGTCAGCAGAACACCCTGGTCTTCCTCGAAGACATCTCGCAGATCGCCCAGCAGGCCCAGCAGCTCAAACTCGCGTCCCTCGGCCGCCTGACGGCCGGCATCGCCCATGAAATTCGTAATCCCCTGGGGGCCATCAGCCACGCGGCCCAGTTGCTACAGGAGTCGGACGAACTCCAGAGCCCGGATCGGCGCCTGGCGCAGATTATCCAGGACCACTCGCGGCGCATGAACCTCGTGATCGAGAACGTGCTCCAGCTGTCCCGCCGTCGACAGTCGGAACCGCAGCTGCTGGACCTCAAGTACTGGCTGACGCGCTTCGCCAGTGAATTCCGTACCTCCTCCGGCCCTAACCAGACCCTGCACCTGAGCACACTCGGCAGCACCCTGCAGACCCGCATGGATCCGCACCAGCTCACCCAGGTGCTGACCAACCTGGTGCAGAACGGCCTACGCTACAGCAGCAAGAAAAACACCCAGGGCCAGGTCTGGCTCAAGTTGTTCCGCGACCCCGAAAGCGACCTGCCGGTACTGGAGGTGGAAGACGACGGGGAAGGCGTTACGCCTGAGCAGGTACACAGTATCTTCGAGCCCTTCTTCACCACCGAAAGCAAGGGCACTGGCCTGGGCCTGTACATCTCCCGCGAACTCTGCGAGAGCAACCAGGCCCGCCTTGACTACAAACCGCGCGAGCACGGCGGCAGTTGCTTCCGCATTACCTTCGCCCATCCGCGCAAACTGAGCTGACCATGACCCGACAGAGAGCCCTGATCGTCGACGACGAGCCCGATATCCGCGAATTGCTGGAAATCACCCTCGGCCGGATGAAGCTCGACACCCGCAGCGCCCGCAACCTCAAGGAAGCCCGCGATTGGCTGGCCCGCGAGCCCTTCGACCTGTGCCTGACCGACATGCGCCTGCCCGACGGCACTGGCCTGGAACTGGTGCAGTACATCCAGCAGCGCCACTCGATGGTCCCGGTGGCGATGATCACCGCCTACGGCAGCCTCGATACCGCCGTGAATGCGCTCAAGGCCGGGGCCTTCGACTTCGTCACCAAGCCTGTGGATCTCGGCCGCCTGCGTGAACTGGTCAATACCGCCCTGCGCCTCAGCTCTCCCGACGAGGGCGAAGCGCCGGTAGACGGTCGACTGCTGGGCACCTCACCGCCCATGAACGCCCTGCGCAAACAGATCCAGAAGCTCGCCCGCAGCCAGGCGCCGGTGTACATCAGCGGCGAATCGGGCAGCGGCAAGGAACTGGTGGCGCGCCTGATCCACGAGCAGGGTCCGCGTGCTGAGCGCCCCTTCGTGCCGGTCAACTGCGGTGCCATTCCGTCCGAGCTGATGGAAAGCGAATTCTTCGGCCACAAAAAGGGCAGCTTCACCGGCGCAGTGGAGGACAAACAGGGCCTGTTCCAGGCCGCCAATGGCGGCACCCTGTTCCTGGACGAAGTAGCCGATCTGCCGCTGGCCATGCAGGTCAAGCTGCTGCGCGCCATCCAGGAGAAGGCCATTCGGGCCGTGGGTGGGCAGCAGGAAGTGGTGGTCGACGTACGCATCCTCAGCGCCACCCACAAGGACCTGGCCGCCGAAGTGGCCGCTGGCCGTTTCCGTCAGGACCTCTACTACCGCCTCAACGTCATCGAGCTCAGCGTGCCGCCGTTGCGCGAGCGCCGCGAGGATATCCCGCTACTGGCCGAATCCATGCTCAAGCGCCTGGCCCAGCAGAGTGGACTGCCCGCCGCCAGCCTCGCCCCGGAGGCCCTCGACAAGCTCAAGTGCTATCGCTTCCCCGGCAACGTGCGGGAGCTGGAGAACATGCTCGAGCGTGCCTACACGCTCTGCGAGGATGACCAGATCCAGGCCCGCGACCTGCGCCTTGCCGAAGCCAGCGGCGCAGCCGATACCGGAGAGGCCAGCCTGGCGCAGATCGACAATCTGGAAGACTACCTGGAAGACATCGAGCGCAAGCTGATCATGCAGGCGCTTGAAGAAACCCGCTGGAATCGCACCGCCGCGGCCCAGCGCCTGGGCCTGACCTTCCGCTCGATGCGTTATCGCCTGAAGAAGCTGGGCATAGACTGACACCGGCCCTCAAGAGCCAGCTCACCAACGAGCTGGCTCCTACGAATGCCTCCGGAGTGCAGCAGGCGCTGGATGGAAAATCCGCCACGAACTTACCCGCTAATACCTACCAGCACTCGGCCACGGTGCGCGTCGCATTGGCCAGCGTGCGCGCACCGGTGTGGCTGATCTGGAAGTCACCGCACGGGTCACCCGCCATGCTGCCGGTTCGGGTGGCCCGCAGCTGGAAGGTGGTTGCGGTCGCCGCCCCTTGAGCGGCAAGGGTGAAGTTGGCCGCCCCCGAAGCGGGCGTCTGTGTGGCGAAAACGGCAGCGAAATTCCCGTTGGTATCCAGGTAGGAGCTGTGGGTGGAGTAATAGCGCTCCAATGCCTGAGCTCCCTCCATCAGGGCGGCCTTGGCTTCGGCCCGCTTCCCGCGTCGCACGTGCTCCGTGTAACTGGGATAGGCAATTGCGGCGAGTATGCCGATCACAGCCACCACGATCATCAGTTCAATCAGAGTGAACGCCTTGCTGTTCTTCATCGAATCTGGTTCCAGGACTGGCGGCCTTCCAGCACGTTCAAGGTATTGGCTGCAGGAATGCAATCGTCCACCCCGGTACCGCGGCAAAGCCAATATTTCTGCGGGTCGATCAAGTCGAACGAACCGGTGGGTATGCTGCCTGTGGAGCCGATACCGGACGGCGGGAGCTTCTGCCCACCGACGTCGACCATATCGGCTTCGGTGAACTTGCCGTCCTTGTTCAGATCCAGCAAGACGTAGTTGAGCCGCCCGCCGGTTGCCATGTCGAGCACCATGGTCCAGCCGGAGCCGCCGGCCTGGCAGGGATCGGAGGACGGGATGGCAGTCTCGACGACCAGGCGATTGAGCAGAATGCGCGGGGAGAAAATCATCCGCTCGCCCTGGGCCCCCAGAGATGGTGAGGTCAAGTCGAGGTACCAGCCCCGCTTGGTGGTCCAGTCCAGGCCATTGGCTGGCGCATCCACGACCCTGACATCACGCGAGAACGCTTTACCCTCAAGAAGGATTGATCGCGATTCGAGCGCCGAGCGACCAGTGAAGGCGATGGAGGAACCATTGCTGGCCTTCTTGTCCCAGATCCCATAGATGGTCTGCGTGCCCAGATCCACGACATCCCCTGAGCTATACAGGCGCCCGGTGCCGAAGTAGACCACCGCACCTTTGGCCTCGCCGTCCGGATGGTAGGCGATCTCCGGCTTGACGGTGATAGGTTGGCGCGTGCCTTGGGCATTGGCCGCCACATACAGCGGCTGCGGCTTGTTGCCGGACTTCAGGCTGACCTCGAAATCACCGACGCCGGAGCCATTGCTCTTCAGGTTGAATTTCCAAAGGTTACCGTTGAGGTCACCGGCATAAACGTCCTGCACATAGATATTGCCGGCGTCGTCTGTGGCGTACACGAACGACGGGCTGGAAAGACCGCCGGTGGAGGTTCCTGCTCGGACCTTGTTCACCGCGCCTGTAGCAAGATCGACGATGAACAGTACGGAGTCATCATTGGTGCTGCCGTAGCCATTGCCGAAGATGGCCGCCCAGCTGCCATCCTTCATGCGCCCAACCAGCGGTTCGCCGAAGTTATAGCCCAGGTCAGCGTCGTCCTTGATCTCCCAGAGCACCTTGCTGGCACCGAAACCACTGGTGGAGACATCGGTAACGTCGAGGGCGAAGACAGTCTTCCCACCTGCTCCCAGGCTGCCGAGCAGCACGGTTCGCCACTCGTCGTTCAGACGGGCATCACGGATATGCAGCTTGCCATCCACGAAGTAGCGGTGCTTGTAATCGCTGTTAGCCAGGAGCTTGACGTTATCCAGCACGCCACTGGGCATGTAGCCGAAGAGCTCGTTGCCGTTATTGGCGTTGAAAGCATGCAGGAATCCGTCGTTGGCGCCGACGAACAGCACCGGCGCCTTGCTTGCCTTGGCAGCAACGAACTGCGCATAGCTCTGCCCATTGCTCGGCACTGGCACGCGGCCATGGAAGCCCCAGTCCTGCTTGTTGGCGAGCACCAGGGTGGAGTTGACGATATCGCCGAGCAAGGTCGAACGATTGCGGTACTTCAGCCCGGCCGGTGCCTCGTTGGCGCGGCTGCCCATCAGGTAGTTGAACAGCGCCTCGTTGTTGTCGAAGCGAGCCTTGAGGTCAATCGACAGGTCACCCCAGCTCAGGGCTACGCCATGGTCCCTGCCTGCGGCGCCATTATGGGTGAACAGGCTACGTGTACCTGTGCCCAACTTCCGCCCTGCCTCCCACACTTCCTTGAATACCACCCCGGCACTGGTCTGTGTCGGACGCTTGGCCAGCAACTTGCCGGACCAGTCTGCGCTGCTATAGAACGCCTCATAGACCAAGGTATTGCTGTCCAGGCGACGAGCGTTGGGTACTGCCGAGGTATTCGACCCGGTGCGGTCGGCAATCGACGCCAGAGTATCGCCCAGCGCCGTGGCGAACTGTTGCGGGTCCTGGGCACTGAAAAAACCACCCCGACTGTTCACTGCCGCGTGCAACAGATCATCCAGCTTGCCCGGCTCACTACTGGCCGGATCGGGCCAGGTCACGGAAGCACCGGTGCCAATTGCAGCGAAAGCTGTTTTCGGATCGATGGTCCCACTCATCCCCAGGCCCACGCCAAAGGTCACCATGTGCTGCCAGAATGCGGGATCGGACGGATCGGTCGGCACCCGGTTGGCCAGGTCGGAATGCAGGTCGCGGCTCCAGTAATACATGGCCACGTCAGCCAAGGTGTCTTTCTGACTGTCGCTGAATGGGGACTTTGGCACGTAACGGTAGGACTCCCCATCCGGCCCACTGATCACCGGGCCGTTGCTGTTGTCCACATTGGCACGCGCAGCTTTTTTGGAAGCGGCATCGTTGTTCCAGTAACCGTCGGTGGTCAGAATCGTGTAGCTCTGGCGGCAGGAATACTCCTTGCCTCCCGACTGGCCGGGAGTCGAACTCCACGGTCCGGGGGCATCAGTGCGGGAGAAGTACTCACCGGCGTCCCCCAGGGCCCGGCGCAATGGCGTGCCCCCAGAAGCCGAGGCGGCGAACAGCCAATTGTAGAACTCGGAGCGACCACTACCCTCGAAACGCCTTACGCCTCGCACCAAGGTGTCGGTGGAGCCCCCGTCAACGCTTTGTCCTGTCACGTTGATCGCGCCGTAGCCTACCCGGACGTCGCCGGACAACCCCGAAAACGCCTGGCTTACACCGGCCTTGGCCGACATCATGCGGCTGCGGTAATAGGAGAACCAGTTGGCAAAGTTCTGCTGCTCGGCCGCCCCCACACTGCGCTCGGTATAGCAGGCGTCCTGACGCGGATTGCTGGAGCAGGAGCCCCCGCCAACGTAGTCGTAATAAAACGCAGCAACACCTCCCGTTGCCGCCCCTACGGCGAAACCGTTGTAGTACTCCACGTTGCTGCAGCGTTTGTTGAGGCACTCATAGCTGCTGGGCGAAAAATAGTCGTCCATGATCGCCATGTAGTTGCTGCCGAGGTTGACCGTCTGTCCTCCCGCATAACCATCCACGTATGCGGCCGAGAAGCTCGCATTGGCATAGCGCTGCCCGTCGCTCTTGATTGGCGGCAGGTACTGCACGGACGGGTTGTAGTAGGACTTGTTCAGGTGGCTGGAGGCCAGGTAACGATGACCGCTCTTGGGGCAGAAATGCAGATTATTGCCGGCGTACGCGCCCCGCCCCGTGCACTCCTTGCGCTCGTACCAATCGCCTGTGCGCTCGAGGTAGGAAGGCTTCAGATCGTCCGGCAGAAAGCCCCAGCGCATCGACCCCGAATCGTCCAGGATGAACATGAGGTTCGGCTCGACCTGGCCGCCCAGGTTCAAAGGAACCTGCGACGGCACGAAGGCCGCCAGGGCGCTATGGCTGATGCCAGCGGTCAGCAGACCGGCGACCATTACCCGTACCGCAAATAGGATTTTCGACCTGATCATTTGCGTCTCCCTTCGATCAGTTCTGGCTGCGAATGGCAATGGCCACGGTGGAGCGCAGGTGTACTTCAGCGTCCCCGCTGCCGTATCCGGTGGCTTCGACATTGAACAGATACGTCCGGCTCAGGCAGTCGAAGGCGCGGTTCTCGGCGATCGAACCATCGGTTTCGCAAATGAAGGAGTTCGCCCCACCCGAGGCGCCGTAGAAACTGCGCACCCGGCAGTCCGGTTGCTGAGGTTTGGCATTGAGCTCAGCCGGAGGCGACCACTGTGCCTCTGTCACAGCAGGACAATCAGTGCTTGCCTGGAAGAGTTGGGCCGGGTCGACGCTGGCCTCCACCTGCTGACGTACATAGGCCTCGCCGACCCGCAGTGCGCTTTCCGCCGCCTGGAACGCCACGTTGTAATCCCGGGCACCACCGGCCATGCGTTCTTGCAGGGTGCTACTGGACATCGCCGTCACCCCGAGCACGGTCAAGGCCAGGATTGCAATCAGGCAGACCAGCAGCACCGCCCCTTTTTGCTCTTGCATATTCATCCTTGTCTTGTCAGTCAATCCGATTGCGCAGGGCTACTACCGTGCTGAATACCTGGCGCAGTCGCCCATCGGCCGCCACTGTCGCGCCACCGAATTGGATGGCCTGGTCCTGCGCTCCCGTAACCCGTTCCTCGCTGACCAGCAACAGATCGAACTTCACCGTACGGACATCGCTCCAGCGGTTGGCCGCCTCTACCTCGGTAGGACTCAGGTAGGCCTGAACGCCCACATTGTTGCCCGCCGCGACACCGAAGCTGGTGCGCAGGGACTCCACGCCTTCGATGATCTCATTGGTCTGCACTGGAACCTGCGCCGTGTCGCGGACGAACAGGGCACGGACCGGCTGCCCAGTCACCGAGGTACGGCCGGTATCGGCAACGTAGAAAGTCTTATGAGCGAACCCCACCACCCGCGCCGGACTGGTGAACTGGATATCGGAAAACTTGAAACCACCGCACTTGGCGTTCTTGTCATTGTTGCCAGCGGCATGGGTAAGGGTCACTTGACCGGAGCCGGATGAATTCGGCTTGTTGGTTATGCGGACGACCACCGCCTTTTCCATGTCCAACACCATCACCGCATGATCTTTCTGCATGCTCGGGCAATAGGCTGTGACCTTCAGATTTGCGTTCTGCCCGGGCTTGAGAAGCTCGCCGGCAGTGAGGAAGGACTCGCAGCCGTCGTTGGCGAAGATAGACAGCTCGTCGGTGCCCACTGCACCCAATCCGCCAGCCGCGGCGTTACGCTTGCCCCAGATCGGGCGATTCATCGAGCCCCATTCCGCTGCGGTCCCGTTACTGGCCACCACGCAGATATCCTCTTCATCAAGCCGGGTTCCCACCCCCACCCCTGCAGGACGTAACTCAGCAGCCAGGTACTGAAGAGCGAAACGACCATTCTCCTGCAGGTGGCCGGCCGCCCCCTGGAGCAGAAAGGTATTCTTGTTGCTGATGAATACTTGGAGCACTGCCAGGCTGATAACCAGGCCAAGTGCCATGGCCACCATCAGTTCCACCAGGCTCAAGCCGTGTTGCTTGCGCATGCGCACCCCGTCAAATCTGCGTGACGAAGGAGAATTGCTGGGCGTTGCTTCCACCTACCCTCTCCTCGTTCCATTGCACGACGACCGTGAAACGGTCACCGTTCTGCACGACTCCGCCATTCCCGTCGGGCAGTTGCTGCGCCAGGTTGGCCCGCCAATCCGCCAGGTCTCGTTGGAACGGCAGGCAAGTCTCATTCGCTGGGTCACAAGGCAACTCGGCACCGATTGCCAGGTTGTAAAACCCGGCCTGCGCATCCCCTCGGGCCGCACGCATCCGGTCCGCCATCTCATAGGCCAGGAAGATTGCGTGAGTGCGTGCAGATGCCGTCTGATTGGCTTTCAGCGCGGTGAGTTGCATGGCCGCAAGCCCCAAAACACCTATTGAGAAAAGCACCAGCGCCACCAGGACCTCTATCAGAGAGGCCCCACGCTGAAATTCGAATTTCATTGGCAATCCCCCTTCTGCTGGGAGATCGATCCGGACAGTTCGATAGAGACCGTG
The DNA here is from genome assembly GCF_029871235.1 of Pseudomonas sp. BN411. Taxonomy (GTDB): domain Bacteria; phylum Pseudomonadota; class Gammaproteobacteria; order Pseudomonadales; family Pseudomonadaceae; genus Metapseudomonas. The sequence continues at coordinate 168,560 of NZ_SSOM01000065.1, read as the reverse complement.
CGATTAAAGGCGGCGCAATCGAGGCTGGAGTCCTTCACCGCCAGATCGAGATTCACCCTGGCGGCACTCAACAGGCGCCCCTGAGAATCGAAGAGGACACTCTGCAACCCTTCGGGCTCGACTGCGAACAAAGACAGCGGCGCGAATCGCCGCAACTCCTGACTATCACGCTCGCGCAGCACCTGCCATGCGCCGTCGGCGGCCAGCGGCCCGCGCACCCTGATCGTCTGCGCGCCCTGCACGGCTTCGCGCCGCGCATAGTTGAGCATGTCGGAAAACGCGCTCAACTCCGCTGACGCCCGACTGTTGCGAAGCAATTGGGAGAGATTCGGTGCTGCCAGGCCGATCAGAACCACGAGCACGGCTAGCGTGACCAGCAGTTCGATCAACGTAAAACCTCGTTGCGACATTCCCTGCCCCTCCCAAACTGAACGGTGCGAACTCAAACGGGCGAGTGCCCGTGCAACGAAGCTTCCTGCTCCTGCTTTGCCAGACATCCATGACAAGCGGTCGAATTTAACGACCAGCGGCAAATTGTGCGCGAATAGTAGCTGAGTGGGACGTTCGTTTTAAATTGGGTTTTGCGATCTGCGAGCTTGCCCACAAGAATGGGCAAGCTCAACGGGGCACAGCGAAGCCCGCGATACCCAAGCGGGCATCAGGATGCGGTTAGCCCAAACGGCCCTTGGGGGCATAGGGCTGCGGGTCGATGACGGGCTCCCGGCCAAGGAGAAGGTCCGCCAGCAATTGGCAGGAGGCAGGCGCCAGTACCAGGCCATTGCGGTAGTGGCCGCAGTTGAGCCAGAGACCGTCCACTCCGGGCACCGGCCCGATGAAGGGAATCCCTTCCGGCGACCCTGGACGCAGCCCCGCCCAGTGCCCTACCAATTCGGCATCCGCCAGTTGCGGCAACAACTCGAAGGCAGAAGCCTTTAGGCTTTCCAGGGCTTCGTCCGTTGGCGTCTTGTCGAAGCCGGCGTGTTCCAGAGTGCTGCCCACCAGAATATGGCCATCGCGACGCGGAATCGCGTAACGCCCCTTGGCCAGCACAATGGCGGGGAGGAAGTCTGGCGCGCATTTGAAAAGAATCATCTGCCCCTTGACCGGCTCCACGGGCAGCACCAGCCCGAGGCTGGCCAGCAGCTCGCCACTCCAGGCGCCGGCCGCCAGGACAACGCGATCGGCCAACAGATCGCCTTCAGCCGTGCTCACGCCAAGAATGCGCCCGCCGTCGCGGATGAAACCGCGCACCTCACAGTTCTCGCGCAAGGAAACATTCGGCATCTGCAAGAGGGCTTCCCGTAACGCCCGGGTCAGGCGCGGATTGCGCACATTGGCCACACCGGCCATATGAATGGCATGCCGATACCCCGCTCCCAAGGGCGGCACCGCTGCGTGCACCCGCTCCATTGTCACCGATGCCAGCGGCCGCCGTTCCTGCGCAGCCCAGGCTAAAGCCTCAGCTTCGTCTTCAAGGTCCAGCCAGTACAGACCAGTCTCATGGACCTCGGGGTCTATCCCCGTTTCAGCGAACAGGCGCTGACCAAGACCGGGGTAGTAGTCCTGGGACCAATGGGCCAGCGCCGTCACGGCGGAGGAGTATCGCCAGGGATAGAGAGGAGAAACGATGCCGCCACCCGCCCAGGAGGACTCGCGTCCACATTCGCCCTTGTCCAGCAGGCAGACTTCAGCCCCTGCTTGCGCCAGCGAGTATGCAGACAGCAACCCGATAGCCCCCCCTCCGACCAACAACACGCGCATGGAACCTCCAGATCAATGAATCATCGTCCGATGGAGTTTACGGCTCAGAGCTGAAGCAGCCCCAAATGGAAACGTGGCCATTTGGCTTGCAGGAAGAAGTGCAGGGCCCAATCGGCGCCCCAAACTTCACGGCACGAGGCAGTACTGCAAGTACACATCGGGATGGGGATTCTAAGTCAGCGGGGATCGCAGAGCTGCGAGTTGTTCAGTGCAATGGATCGCCACATCTGCGCGGGCCAGCCCCTAGCTTGGGGAAAGAGAAAACCGCAGGCATCGATAGCCCTCTGAAGCAATGGCTCCAGAGGGCAGGACCGACTCAGTCGATACTCTTGAACCAGTATTTCCTCTGCCGAGCGTTCAAGCTGACCTTGGGCGGTGGCAAGCAGTGAGGGCCGAAACAGACTGTCGCACCGAGGTCGGTGATGACGGATGTCGGCGATGGCGGTAAGCCGCCACCACTTGCTTCAAAGAAACGGTCATCCCCATCCGCGCCGTCGAGATTGGTGATAGGAGCACCGTTCTCGAAGTTCACTACGTAGAGACGGGCGGTACCCAGGTTACTTGCACAACTGTTTGGATCGGTAACAGGTTTCGGCTGGTTGGTTGCAAAGAATACGCTGCCGCCATCTATTGCCGCATTGCCCACCACCTTCTCGTTATCAGCCAGATTGAAATACCAGCCGCTCGCCGACAACATATTCCTACGCGCCTCGGCCTGCACGTCGACGTCCGACGACTGGATGAGGTTTGAAGTGGCGTTGTACAGCTGCGTCAAAGTGATGGTCGACGCCTCAGCACCGCTGTTACCTGTATTACGGTCCTTGAGCATGAAGAAGTGGTTGTCCACCACGGTTTCGAACGGGTGCTCGCGGTCACCGGAACCCAGCAGGACGGCATCATAAGGTCCGTTACTGTCTTCGCCGACCGCCACATCCGGACCATAGAGGAATTTGCGCGCATTCGTCCCGCTACCGCCGAGGGAGGCGAAGTGATGGACCGCCCAATTGTTGACATCCTGATCACCGATGTCGACGCGCCAGACGTTCGCACCGGTATCCACCCCATAGAGCCGATCGGCCAATCCATCCCGGTTACGATCGATGACCGCGATGTCTGCGGGAATGCTGTGGGTCATGCCGGAGACGGTCAGATTCTTGCCGGCGCCCTTGGGCGCTGGTCCGGCCTGCCAGATCAAATCGCCCGTCAAGGCGTTGATCACAAGGATTCCGCGCCCCATCGTGTTCGTACCGGCGGGCTCGACGTCATCTGCCGCTGGGTCATAACCAGCGCCCAAGATAAGCACTGGTGTGACTGTGCCAGCGAGATTGACGGTGGCCGTCTTGGCTTCCGACCAGGTCTGCCCCAGCTCGTCATAACCGCTGTCGCAGACCGGAGTGGCACCGAAGCAGCCACGCTTCCACATCATCTTCGGGGTCTCCGGAACCGAAACATCGATGGCGTAGATGAAGCGACCACCCCGACGCATGGTGGCGTACAGGTAGACCTTGTCGGCCCCCTCCAGACGCCCATCGCCGTTGACGTCGAAGCTATGGATACTGATGTTGCCATCCACCGCGTAGGGTTTGTTATTACCGATGTTGGGATCCGAACCAGCCACGGACGGCACATTGATATCCGGCGAATTGTCGCGCTGGCGTTTCAACTGGCCGAAAAACTCCGGAGCTATGAATCCCCACAACTCTGCGCCGCCGTTGTCGGCAAACTTGCCACCCTTGATAGCGCGCAGCACGCCGTCATTCGCCCCGTAGAACGCCACGATATCGTTATCGCTGCTGCCGGTGCGGTTGAAGTTCACGACCGCCGGCCGCGAATGCACTACATCGCCATGCAGGGACGGCCTGACCCCGCCCGCAGCGCGTTCCGCGGCAGGGGTATTGTCCGCCCCGCGAACCCAGTTGATCAGAGCAGTACGCTTGGTGCCATCGGGATCATCAGTGATACCGAGACTACCAGCTGTTATTGCTGCATTGTCGGTTACGAAAGGCGTCAAACTCAACTCTCTGTTGAGCGTGCTGCTGAGCGTGCAGGTACCAGTACAGGTATACAGCTTACGGGTCGCATAGTCGCTGCGTTGACGCTGTGCAGCCCCTCCCTTCTCGACTATATCGCCGTCCGGCATGTCCGATGCAGTATACAGCGTGCTGAAACTCCAATAGTCCGATGTCTTGGTCCAGAAGCTGACAGCCTTGCTGTCGATGAAACCAGTGGCCGGGTTTTGCGCGGGCGGAGGCGGAGTGCCAGTGCGGGCATCGGCCAGGTAGAGGGCGCCCGTAGCCGTGTTCTTGGCGAACTGGTACAGCTTCAGGTTGCCGATCCAGCGGGGATGGGCATCGGCATCGGGCCGGAATATCCCCATGTAGACTTCGTTCAGATAGGTGCCGCGGACGTTCACGCTAACCGGCAGGGCCGTGGATGCGAATACGCTGTTAACGTCCTGGATCTGCTTGAAGGTGTCGTCCAGCACTTGTTTCAGTTCATCCGCGTTGAAGACCGCGTTGTAACCGCCCCCGCCGCTCTGAGCCATGCTGTGGAGGAGGGCGGTATTGTCCGGCCCTTGCCCACCGGTCTCAGGCGCGACATCAATGGTATAGGTCTTGATCTTCTTGCCGTTCATGAAACGGGCATATTCGTCAGCAAAGTTGGCCTGGCGTCCGCTGGGGGTCAGATTGATCTGGGTGATATCGCCTCCCCAGGCCTGGAGCATGTCCTTGGCTTTGTTGTTTTCACTATTGTCCGGAGCGCCATTGCTGATGAAGATGATGTAGTTCGCCGCGCAGGCGTCGGTAGTGGGCTTGGCATACTTGGGTTTGACGGAAAACGCTTTCTGATCGGTCTTGATCTTGTCGCCGGAGCGTGCGTCGATGCCCTGGAAGTAGCGATACGCCTCGTCCATGGCCTTGGCATACTCGGCGCTACTGCCTTTATCGCCACTACCATTGGTAGAGCCACCGCCACCGGAGTTTCCTTTGCCGCCGGAGGTACTGTTGCCGCCCCCGCTACCCTCCTGCAGGTTCGTGATCAGTGTCTGCAGAGCGAGCTTGTTGTCTGCAGTCATCCGGCTGATCGCCGAGCGCACGTAACCACCACTGACTGCTGCATTACCATCGCCGCTTTCGGAAAAGAGCATCAGGCCAACATTGAAGGCGTTCACGTCCAGCCCCGCGACTACCTTGGCCAAGGCCTCCCGCTCGATATCGAATTTTGTTCGACCGGAGCCAGCCGATGTGGACCAGTTGGCGGTGTTATCCAGGATGATCAGCACGTTCGGCAAGGCGGCATCGAACCGGCGGGTCATGAACAAGTCGGTGTCCTGCGCACCAGCCTCTCCCGCTATTACAAGGAGCCCCCAGGCGAGCATCCATGAGCGCAAACCAAGACATTTCATATTGTGTCTCCTGATCCTACAGAGGGCATGAGCCGGACGGCATGACAATGGAAACGCCCTGCCGTATCACCACCTTGCTGCCGGTTGCCTTGTCGTCGACTGTTGCCGAGAGCTCCCAGTGTGTGTCCTCGGGCGGGAACTTCGTGGTAAGGGAATAACCTGACTTGACCTGAGAACCGATGCAGACTGGGGCGCTCACGTTTATCTCCAACCCCTCGATCGTCAATTTTCTAGCGGACGGCACCCTGAACGCCTCGATGGAGCTGATCGCCTGCTCGATTCCGTCCTGAGCCGCTGCTTCCGCCGCCTGCTGGCTCTGAACGTTGGATATGATGCTCTGGTTGACTGTGCTCGAATTGATGGCCGAAATACCCAGCAACGCCATCACCACCAGCATCAGCAGGGCTACCACCAGCGCCGCACCGCATTGCCTGCCTGCCCCCTTCATCACAACTCCTTCCTGCTACTCAGGTTGGTTGCGCGAACCACCGCGCTGAACGCATGGCGCTTGAAGCTTCCACCGGGGGCGACCTGCACATCCCCCAGTACATAACGCTTGGAGTCGGTAAAGCCTGCAGTGGGCTCCGCCGCACGAGCTAGAAGATTGACCTCCACCGAAACGACGCTGGACCATTCCGTGGTTGAGCTCGGCAATGCGACATAGCGGTCGGGGGCACCGTCCTTGTTATCGTCAAGGCCATAGCGCAGTTGGAGATTTTCCACGCCCTCGGCAATGGGGATGGAAGTAATGTTTCCGGACACCAGTTCACGCCTCCATAACGTCGGCACACCATCCCCTGAACCAGAGCAATCATTGCAGTTGCGGATGTAGTAGATATGCGCCACGTACTTGCGAACATCAGCGAGAGTTACGTTGTCTTTCTTTTTCAGAGCGAAGTTGCCGGCACTTCCCAAGGCCACTGTTACTTCCCCGGGACGCGACTGAATGTAGAAATCGTTGGCGGAAAGGCTGTCTATGGCTGTCACGCTGGTGGCTGCCCGGCGAATAACCAATACATCCCCTCCTGCGTATCCTGGCAGGCACCCTAAAGGTGCTTGTGCAGCGGCAGCGAACCCCTGCACCGGAGCATTAATGGCAGCCAGCAGCTCAGTACCGCTCACCAAACAGCTATTGGGCATGGTTGCGGGGACCTTCAAGCCCGAAAATTCGCCATAAAAGCCCGCATGCAGAATATCGTCGCGCATCACTTGCACGGCGTATCGCCCATTCTCCAGCTGCTGGCTGCTCCGAGCCAATTCGTTATAGCTTTGGCTCGAGCTGATGATGATGTTAGAAACCCCCAGCAGCAGGATCAGGCTGATGGTCAAGGCCACCATCATTTCGACGAGGGAAAAGCCGTGTTGTGTTCTGCCCACCCAGGTTATCTCCCGTTCTCTTGCGCCAATCATTCAGGCAACACGGTCAATTAAGCTTGGCAAAACGGATAGTCCGCGAAACCACCCGGCGCTGTGCATCATTGCCATACTGGTTTTGCCCGCATGTATTGGCCGGGGCCGCCGTTTCGGACAGCCCCTGCCAGGCCACGGTTACCACATAGCTTTCATTGGCGCCCGTGATGCAGCCACGCGCACCAACCATCGCGCCAACCGAGGCCCCATCAAGGGTCTCCGCTGCGCCTTTCAGCAACGAGTCCCACGCGGACAGATCGGCACTCGCCTGTGCATTGCAACCAGATCCGGAAAAAGTGCTGCCAGACCCGAGTGAACTGAGTTGCGGATAGCAATTTCGACCTGGACGGTTGGCTGTGATCCTCGCCGCAATATCGTCCAGCAGGACCAGCGCTTGTGCGCGTTGATACGACTCCATTTCCGCCTGGTGCGCCCGCACTAGCATGGCAGCCATCCCCAATAAGCCTACAGAGAGGACAAGAAGGGCAATCATAACCTCCAGCAGGCCAACCCCAGCCTCCACCCTGTACAGCATTGGCTTACTCACTGCATGCTCCCGAGCGTTTAAGGCTGGCATGACCACTCATGTCGACAATTACGATGCGTTGCGTCGCCTTGCGCTTGCAGACAGAAAGCGAAGCGCCCACACCGCCACTTATGCGGCCATTGGCCAGGAAGGCGAAACTGACCGGCGTGTCGCTGAAGCTGATGGTGTTCTGCGCATCCCACTCTTTTAGAACGACAGCCGTGCCGTCAATGGTCGCCTTTACCTGCCAGCCTCCGGACCAGGCCCCACCGACAGCTTGCACCGTCACTGTTTCATTGCGTTTGATCGCCTCACCACGAGCGTAATTGAGGGCTACTAGCAAGTCATAGGATGCGGTCTTGACTTGTTGATTGGCGATGAAGCCTCTGAAACTGGGTATGGCCAACACCGCCAGAATGGCGACAAGCGCCAGCGCTGTTATCAACTCAATCAATGTAAAGCCTCGGTTCGAAACTTTACTCATCGCCAGTTCCCTGTCTTGGCTCCAGTACTGGAAAGAGTCTGATTGCCATCTCCGACTTGGGCCGATCCCGACTTGGGCGTTGCGGTTATCAGATAGGACGGTGGGGTAGTCGTGTTATCCACCCCTGGGTCGATGGTGTAGTTCTTCGCGACACTGGCCGGCACGGCCAGCCCCAGCTGAGTCAATGTACTGCCGTAATTTCGGACATCCGAGAGATATTGTTGCTGGCGGCTGGCAATATCCAACATGAACTGTTGAACCTCTGACCGGTTTGCCCGAACCACATATTGTCTGAAAGACGGATACGCAATCGACGCCAATATAGCTACTACCACGACCACGATCATGAGTTCTAGGAGGGTGAAACCACGCTGCTTCGTTCTGCCCACTGAGCCACCTGCTTGGTTTGACGACCGGAGAAGTGCCTGATTCGACGTCCTAATCCCAGAATCAGTTGGAATCCCTTCAGTTGCTGCCATTGTCCACTCTCCGACTTCCGTCGCAACTTCACCCAATTACGCCTCAGTTTCACGCCACACGCCTACCAGCGCGAGCAACACGGGCGTTACACATGTCTTCCCTGCACATTCGTACACACAGCATGCGTCATTCCCGTATGACGCAAAGTGATCTGCTGCCAATTTCCGGAGTTTTCCCTACCCCAGCATCGGCCTGGCGACCTTGAGAAAACCCTTCAATTCCAGAAGCTTAAAGGCCAGACCTGATTCTGGTCCTTTTATCGGCGACGAGCGGGCAAAGGCCAGGGACGACAGGCCAATACCAATTTTCAAGCAGGGAAAGGACACCATGATTGGGATCACACGCGGGTTCACGCTGATCGAGGCATTGATAACGCTGGCAATCATAGCCATGTGCATCGGATTTGCAGTCCCTGCGTTCACCCAGTTCATTCAGGCACAACAGATGACCGTCGCCAGCCATGCACTACTAACCAGTTTTACCCTCGCACGGCAAGCTTCGGTCACGCGAAGGGTGGCAGTTCTGGTCGACAACCAAGACGGGGACTGGTCAACCGGCTGGCTGGTGTACGCCGATCAGAATGGAAATAGTCGGTGGGACGACGACGAACCCGTATTGAGAAAATTTGATGCCCAGCCAAAGGGTGTGGTCATCAAGGGCAATGCCCCCGTGCGGCGCTATGTGCGCTATACGCCAACAGGGCGGACATCGATGGCCAGCGGAGCTTTCCAGGCGGGAACCCTGGTGCTCTGTCACATCGACGGCAAGGCCCCCGTCCGCAGGTTGGTAATCAATGCTACAGGCCGGGTGCGCCGCACCCTGGAAACACCCGGCCCTTGCTGAACTAAGAAACCGAGTCAGCCGACGTTGACCACCCGCAACTCCTTCGGCATGGAGAAGGTCACGTTCTCCGGTCGACCATCCAGCTCGACGGCGACTTCGGCGCCCCACTCCCGGAGCTGATTGATCACACCTTGCACCAGCACTTCGGGAGCGGAAGCGCCGGCGGTGATGCCGACGCGTTTCACGTTCTCGAACCATTCGCGCTTGAGGTCTTCGGCACCGTCGATCAGGTAGGCCGGGGTGTCCATGCGCTCGGCCAGCTCGCGCAGGCGATTGGAGTTGGAGCTGTTCGGGCTGCCGACTACCAGCACCACATCACTTTCGTGGGCAAGCTGCTTCACCGCATCCTGGCGATTCTGGGTGGCGTAGCAGATGTCGTCCTTGCGCGGACCGCCGATGTTGGGGAACTTGGCGCGCAGCGCATCGATGACGCGGCTGGTGTCGTCCATGGACAGAGTGGTCTGCGTGACGAAGGACAGCGCATCTGCATTGCGCACCTGCAGTCGCTCGACGTCCATCTCGTCCTCCACCAGGTAGATGGCGCCGCCGTTGCTGACGTCATACTGACCCATGGTGCCTTCCACTTCCGGGTGGCCGGCGTGGCCGATGAGGATGCATTCGCGGCCATCGCGGCTGTAGCGCGCGACTTCCATATGCACCTTGGTCACCAGCGGGCAGGTCGCATCGAATACTTTCAGACCGCGGCGGGCGGCTTCCTGGCGCACAGCCTGGGAAACGCCGTGGGCGCTGAAGATGACGATCACGTCGTCCGGTACCTGGTCGAGCTCTTCGACGAACACGGCGCCGCGAGCACGAAGGTCCTCGACCACGAACTTGTTGTGCACCACCTCGTGGCGCACGTAGATCGGCGGACCGAACACCTCGAGGGCACGGTTGACGATCTCGATGGCGCGATCGACGCCGGCGCAGAAGCCGCGAGGGTTGGCGAGTTTGATTTGCATGGTGGTTACCTCGTCCGAACGCGTGAAGATCAGGCCGGCTTGACCGACAGGATTTCCACCTCGAAGGAGAGCGGTTTGCCCGCCAGCGGGTGGTTGAAGTCGACGGTCACATGGGTGTCGTCGACCATCTTCACCACGCCAGGCAGTTCGGCGTTGGCCGCATCATTGAAGATGATCAGCAGGCCTTCGGAGAGTTCCATGTCCTGGAAGTTGCCGCGGGGCATCACCTGCACGTTCTGCGGATTGGGCTGGCCGAAGGCCTGCTCAGGTTCGACGGCCAGGACCCGCTTGTCACCACTCTTGAGGCCAAACAGCACGCTTTCGAAGCCTGGGAGCAGGTTGCCGTCGCCCACTTTGAAAGTGGCCGGGTTCTTCTCGAAGGTGCTGTCCACCACGTCGCCGTTATCCAGCTTGATGGCGAAATGCAGGGTGACTTCCATGTCCGGCCCTATGCGATGTTCAGTCATGGGCAGGTTCTCCGGACTTCTTCGCTTTGAACATATCCAGCGCCAGCATCACGGCGCCGACGGTGATGGCGCTATCGGCCAGGTTGAACGCCGGGAAGTACCAGCGGTTCTGCCAATGCACCAGGATGAAATCGACCACGTGGCCAAGCACCACGCGGTCGTAAAGGTTGCCGAGGGCACCACCCAGGACCAGGGCCAGCGCAATGGCCAGCCAGGTTTCCTCGGGCTTCAGGCGCTTCAGCCACACCACCAGTACGCCGCTGACCACCAGGGCAATCAGGGCGAACAGCCAACGCTGCCAGCCCGAACTGTCGGCCAGAAAGCTGAAGGCCGCGCCGGTGTTGTAGGCCAGGGTCCAGCTGAAATAGTCAGGGATGACCACGATCTGCTGGTAGAGGTTGAGTTCGCTCTCGAAGAACCACTTGGTCGCCTGGTCCAGCACGAACACGAGGCCAGTCAGCCAGAGCCAGCCGAGACGGCCATATGCCTTAGGCATAGTGTCGAACCTCACCGGCACCATCGATGTTTTCCACGCAACGACCACACAGGTCCGGGCGCTTCACGAATTGGCCAACGTCGGCGCGGTGGTGCCAGCAACGGCCGCACTTGGTGTGGGCGGACTTGTGAATCTTCAGTTTGAGGCCGGCGACTTCGGTCTCCACGGCATCGGCCGGAGCGCTGGCCAGCGGCTGTACGTCGGCGGCCGAGGTGATCAGCACGAAGCACAGCTCATCGCCCAGCTTGGCCAGGGCCGCAGCCAGGGCGTCTTCGGCGAACAGGGTCACTTCGGCCTGCAGGTTGCCGCCGATGGCCTTGTTGCTGCGCAGGTTTTCCAGCTCCTTGTTGACCGAAGCCTTGACCGCCATGACCTGCTCCCAGAACTCGCGGTCCAGCTCGGTGCCCTCCGGCAGCTCGGACAGGCCTTGGTACCAGGTGTTGAGCATGACGGACTCATTGCGCTCGCCCGGCAGGTACTGCCAGATCTCGTCGGCGGTGAATGCCAGGATCGGCGCGACCCAGCGCACCAGCGCCTCGGCGATGTGGAACAGTGCGGTCTGGCAGGAACGACGCGCCACGCTGTCAGCGGCGGTGGTGTACTGGCGGTCCTTGATGATGTCGAGGTAGAAGCCGCCCAGCTCCTGTACGCAGAAGTTGTGCACCTTGGAGTAGACGTTCCAGAAACGGTACTCGCCGTAGGCGTCTTCCAGTTCGCGCTGCAGCAGCAGGGCGCGGTCCACAGCCCAGCGATCCAGGGCTAGCATGTCCGCGGCGGGCAGCAGGTCCTTGACCGGGTCGAAGCCATTCAGGTTGGCCAGCAGGAAGCGCGCGGTGTTGCGGATGCGGCGGTAGGCATCGGCGCTGCGCTGGAGAATCTGCTGGGAAACGGCCATTTCGCCGGAGTAGTCGGTAGCCGATACCCACAGGCGCAGGATGTCGGCACCCAGGCTGTCGGTAACTTGCTGCGGAGCGATCACGTTGCCCAGGGACTTGGACATCTTGCGACCGCTCTCGTCCACGGTGAAGCCGTGGGTCAGCAGCTGGCGATACGGCGCGTGGCCGTCGATGGCGCAGCCGGTCAGCAAGGATGAGTGGAACCAGCCACGGTGCTGGTCGGAGCCCTCCAGGTACAGGTCGGCCGCCGGACCGCTGGCATGGCCCAGCTCGGCATGGGAGCCGCGCAGCACGTGCCAGTGAGTGGTACCGGAGTCGAACCACACGTCCAGGGTGTCGCTGATCTTGTCGTACTGGCCGGCTTCGTCGCCGAGCAGCTCGGCGGCGTCCAGCTTGAACCAGGCCTCGATGCCTTCCTGCTCGACACGCTGGGCCACCTGCTCCATCAGCTCGACGGTGCGCGGGTGCAGTTCACCGGTGGCCTTGTGCAGGAAGAACGGGATCGGTACGCCCCAGTTGCGCTGGCGGGAGATGCACCAGTCCGGGCGACCGGCGATCATACCGTGCAGGCGCGCCTGGCCCCAGGCGGGAACGAACTCGGTCTTGTCGATGGCGGACAGGGCGCGCTCGCGCAGCGTGGAGCCCTGCTCCGGCTGCTTGTCCATGCCGACGAACCACTGTGCAGTGGCGCGGTAGATCAGCGGAGTCTTGTGGCGCCAGCAGTGCATGTAGCTGTGGTTGATCGCCTCGTGCTTGAGCAGCGCGCCTACCTCTTCCAGCTTGGCGACGATGGCCGGGTTGGCCTTCCAGATGAACTGGCCGCCGAAGAACGGCAGATCCTGTACATACACGCCGTTGCTCTGAACGGGGCTCAGGATGTCGTCATTGCTCATGCCGTGCTGTTTGCAGGTACGGAAGTCGTCCTCGCCGTAGGCCGGCGCGGAGTGGACGATGCCGGTACCGGCGCCCAGCTCGACGTACTCGGCCAGGTAGACGGGCGACAGGCGCTCGTAGAAGGGGTGGCGGAAGCGAATCAGGTCCAGCGCCTCGCCTTTGGCGGTGGCGATGACCTGGCCTTCCAGGCCGTAGCGCGAAAGGCAGGATTCCACCAGCTCTTCGGCCAGAACCAGCAGGCGCGCACCGGTATCCACCAGCGCGTAGTTGAATTCAGGGTGGACGTTCAGTGCCTGGTTGGCCGGGATAGTCCAGGGAGTGGTGGTCCAGATGACGATGGCAGCGGGCTTGGCCAGGCTCGGCAGGCCGAAGGCGGCAGCCAGTTTGTCGGCGTCTTCGACCAGGAAGGCCACGTCGATGGCGTCGGACTTCTTGTCGGCGTACTCGACTTCGGCTTCAGCCAGGGCCGAGCCGCAATCGAAGCACCAGTTAACCGGTTTCAAGCCCTTGAACACGAAGCCCTGCTTGACCATTTCGGCCAGGGCACGAATCTCGCCGGCCTCGTTGGCGAAGGCCATGGTCTTGTAGGGGTTGTCCCAGTCACCCAGCACGCCCAGGCGGATGAAGTCGGCCTTCTGGCCTTCGATCTGCTCGGCGGCATAGGCACGGCATAGCTCGCGGGTCTTGTCCGCGGGCAGGTTCTTGCCATGGGTGGTCTCGACCTTGTGCTCGATCGGCAGGCCGTGGCAGTCCCAGCCCGGCACATAGGGGGCGTCATAGCCCGACAGGGTCTTGGAGCGGACGATGATGTCCTTGAGGATCTTGTTGACCGCGTGACCGATGTGGATGCTGCCGTTGGCATAGGGCGGGCCATCGTGCAGGACGAACTTCGGGCGACCTTCGCCGATCTGCCGCAGCTTGCCGTACAGGTCGATGCTGTTCCAGCTCTGCAGCAGTTCCGGCTCGCGCTGGGGCAGACCGGCCTTCATCGGGAATGCCGTCTCGGGCAGGTTCAGGGTCGCTTTGTAATCGGTCATTTCAGTCCAGGCTCTTCAATTTGATTGAGTACCCTGCCAATAGGCACGGGCGGCAGCGACATCCGCATCGATCGCCGACTTCAACGCCTCCAGGGAGGCAAAACGCTGCTCATCACGCAGCTTGTGATGGAAGGTCACGCTGATCCGCCGGTCATAGAGATCGCCGGCGTAGTCCAGCAGGTGGACCTCCAGGTGGGCGCGCCCGTCACCCTTCACGCTCGGGCGCACGCCGATGTTGGCTACACCGGGCAACTGCCGGCCATCCAGCTCCACACTGACCAGGAACACACCATTGAGCGGCACCCGGCGACGCTTGAGTTGCACGTTGGCGGTCGGAGTGCCCAATTGACGACCGAGCTTCTGCCCATGCAGCACCCGGCCGGTAATGGTGAACGGGCGCCCAAGCAAGCGTTCGGCCAGGGCGAAATCACCCTCGGCAAGTGCCTGACGGACGCGGGTGCTGCTGACCCGCAGGCCATCCAGCTCCACGGTGGCCGCGGCTTCGACGCTGAAGCCCTCCGCCGCGCCAGCCTGCTGCAGGAATTCGAAATCACCGGCGCGGTCGCAACCGAAGCGGAAATCGTCACCGATCTCCAGATGCCTGGCACCCAGCCCCTCGACAAGGACCGCATGGACGAACTCGGCGGCGCTGAGCTCACGCAGGCGGCGGTTGAACGCAAGGCACAGCACCCGGTCCACGCCTTCGCGCGCCAGCAACTCGAGCTTGTCGCGCAGGCGGGTCAGGCGCACCGGTGCGGTATCCGGGCCGAAGAATTCGCGCGGTTGCGGTTCGAAAATCACCACGCAGGTGGGCAAACCCAGCTCAGCCGCACGCTCGCGCAACCGCTTGAGAATGGCCTGATGGCCGCGGTGCACGCCGTCGAAATTGCCGATAGTGGCGACACAGCCCCTATGTTGGGGCCGCAGGTTGTGGAGGCCTTGAACCAGCTGCATAGCACAAGTCTTGTTCACAAAGTGGTCGATTATACGCACAGCCGGCGCTGGACAACAGGCGCTATAGGCCCGCCAGCGCGACAAGTGGTGACGTGTCGTGGCTCAGCGAATCACACGGCCCGCCGGGCGAAGTCGCGAAGCCTGAAGCCCAGCAGGGCCAGCATGCCGAAATAGGCAATCACACCCGCCCCGACGAGCACGCCTAGGCGCAGCAGACGCTCGAACATGCCGCCCAGCTCCCAGGCCGGCAGCAGGTGCATCACGCCCAATAGCACCGCGCACATCACCAGCACGGCCAGCACCAGCTTGGCGAGGAAGCGGCCCCAGCCGGGCTGCGGCTGGAACAGACGCTGCTTGCGCAGCTGCCAGTAGAGCAGCCCGGCGTTCATGCACGCCGCCAGGCTGATAGCCAGCGCAAGACCGGCATGTTTCAGGGGAAAGACGAAGGCGAGGTTCATCAACTGGGTCGCCACCAGAGTGAAAACGGCGATCTTCACCGGCGTGCGGATGTTCTGCCGCGCATAGAAACCGGGCGCCAGAACCTTCACCAGAATGATCCCGAGCAGCCCCACGGCGTAGGCGATCAGCGCACGCTGGGTCATCAGGGCGTCGTTAGCGGTGAACTTGCCGTACTGGAACAGCGCCACCGTCAGCGGCTCGGCCAACAGGGCCAGAGCGAGGGTGCAAGGCAGCACCAGCAGGAAACACAGGCGCAGGCCCCAATCGAGCAACTGCGAGTAGGCCTGGCGATCATCACTGGCATAGGTCTTGGCCAGGGAGGGCAGCAGGATGGTGCCCAGGGCCACGCCCAGCACGCCGGACGGTAACTCCATCAGGCGGTCGGCGTAGTACATCCAGGACACGGAGCCGGCCGCCAGGAACGAGGCGAAGATGGTGTTGATGATCAACGAGATCTGCCCCACGGACACCCCGAAGATCGCCGGCCCCATCTGCTTGAGCACACGCCAGACACCGGTGTCACGCAGGTTCAGCCGTGGCAGTACCAGCATCCCGATGCGTTTCAGCGCCGGAAGCTGGTAGAGCAGCTGCGCCAGGCCACCGACCAGCACGGCCCAGCCGAGGGCCATGATGGGTGGGTCGAAATAGGGAATCAGGAACAGCGCGAAGACAATCATGCTGACGTTCAGCAAGGTCGGCACGAAGGCCGGCACTGAAAAGCGGTTCCAGGTATTGAGAATGGCGCCGGCCAGGGAGGACAGCGAAATCAGGAAGATATAGGGGAAGGTCACCCGCAGCAGATCGGTGGTCAGGGCGAACTTCTCAGGAGTATCGGCGAAGCCCGGCGCGGTCACCCAGATCACCCAGGGCGCCGCCAGGATCCCCACCAGGGTCACCAGCGCCAGGACCAGGGTCAGCAAGCCAGAGATATAGGCGATGAACGTGCGGGTCGCCTCCTCGCCCTGCTGGGTCTTGTACTCGGCAAGGATGGGCACGAAGGCCTGGGAGAACGCACCCTCGGCGAAGACCCGGCGCAACAGGTTCGGCAGCTTGAATGCGACGAAGAAGGCGTCGGTCGCCATGCCGGCGCCGAAGAAACGCGCGACGATGGTGTCGCGTACAAAGCCCAGGACGCGGGAAAGCATGGTGATGGAGCTGACAGCCGCCAGCGACTTGAGCAGATTCATTCAGGGGTCCGGAGAGAAAGTGCGCCTTCCGCCGGGCAGCGCTGCCGGGGACGGTCAAGGCTGCCGAGTGTAGAGTCCGGGCAGGATAAAATCATCCGGAAGAAAAGCTTACGCTCGTCGCCCCACTCACCTGATCGCCCTTGACAAGGCCAAAGCGCGTGGGCATGATTCGCGGCCTTAATTTGATTCAATCCCCCAGTTTCGAGGAGCTTGACGGTGGCCAACACACCTTCTGCCAAAAAACGCGCCAAACAGGCTGAGAAGCGTCGTAGCCATAACGCCAGCCTGCGCTCCATGGTCCGTACCTACATCAAGAACGTGGTCAAGGCTATCGACGCCAAGGACCTGCCGAAGGCTCAGGCCGCTTTCACCGCTGCTGTTCCGGTGATCGACCGCATGGCTGACAAAGGCATCATCCACAAGAACAAAGCCGCTCGTCACAAGAGCCGCCTGAACGCCCACATCAAGGCGCTCGGTCAAGCTGCTGCCTAAGCTTGAGTTCTTGTAAAAAACCGGCCTTCTGGCCGGTTTTTTTATTGCCTGGATTCTTTGAAACGATCTGAACACCCATGAAAAAGCCCGGATCATCCGGGCTCTTTCCAGCTATCTCAGGGCATGCTCGGCCATGGCAGGATCGGAATCGCCGTGACCGCATTCTGCGGACTGCCCTCAATCACGCGGTCGCTGTAGACCAGATAAACCAGAGTATTGCGCTTGCGATCGAAGAAGCGCACCACCTGCATGGTCTTGAACACCAGCGAAGTGCGCTCCTTGAACACCTCCTCGCCATCCTTGAGCTCACCATTGAAGCGGATAGGCCCGACCTGGCGGCAGGCGATGGACGCCTCGGCACGATCCTCTGCGAGCCCCAGACCACCTTTCACACCGCCGGTCTTGGCCCGCGACAGGTAGCAGGTCACACCCTCCACCTTGGGATCGTCGAACGCCTCCACCATGATCTTGTCGTTCGGACCGACCCACTTGAACACCGTCGACACCGAACCAATTTCTTCAGCACCAGCCAGCAGCGGCATCGCGAGCAAGGCCGCTGCCATTCCCTTGATCAGTCGCATCCCTTCCTCCACGCCTCAGACCAGGACCAGGTTGTCGCGATGCACCAGTTCCGGCTCGTCGACATAGCCCAGCAGCTTTTCGATGAGATCGGAGGACTGACCAATGATCTTCTGCGCCTCAAGGGCGCTGTAGTTGGCCAGGCCACGAGCGATTTCCGAACCATCAGGCCCGACGCAGACCACCATCTCGCCGCGACGGAAACTGCCCTGGACAGCCTTCACACCCACCGGCAACAGGCTCTTGCGGTCTTCGCGCAGCGCCTTGACCGCACCCGCATCGAGCACCAGGGTGCCACGCGTCTGCAGATGCCCCGCCAGCCATTGCTTGCGTGCCGCCAGCATGCCGCGCTCAGGCGCCAGCAGCGTACCCAGGCGCTCGCCAGCCTTGAGGCGATCCAGCACTCGCTCGATGCGACCACCAACGATCACCGTATGAGCACCGGAGCGCGCCGCCAGGCGAGCCGCCCGCAGCTTGGTCTGCATGCCACCGCGCCCCAGAGCACCACCGGTTCCGCCGGCCACGGCATCCAGGGCCGGATCATCGGCACGAGCTTCGAAGATCAGTTGAGCATCGGGATTGTGACGCGGATCGGCGTCGAACATGCCGTCGCGGTCGGTGAGGATCACCAGCAGGTCAGCCTCCACCAGGTTGGCCACGAGCGCCGCCAAGGTGTCGTTGTCGCCGAAACGAATCTCATCGGTGACCACGGTGTCGTTTTCGTTGATCACCGGGATCGCCCCAAGCTCCACCAGCGTGCGCAGGGTGCTGCGGGCGTTCAGGTAGCGCTTGCGATCCGACAGGTCGTCGTGGGTGAGCAGGATCTGCGCCGTGTGGCGACCGTGCTCAGCAAAACTGGATTCCCAGGCCTGGACCAACCCCATCTGTCCTACCGAGGCCGCAGCCTGCAGCTCATGCACGGCACTCGGGCGGCTATGCCAACCCAGGCGACTCATGCCGGCCGCTACAGCGCCAGAGGACACCAGCACAAGCTCCACGCCCGCATCGCGCAGGGCCACCATCTGCTCGACCCAAACCGCCATGGCCGAACGATCCAGCCCACGACCATCAGCCGTGAGCAATGCACTTCCGATCTTCACCACCCAGCGCTGCGCGCCAGTCACCTTGTCCCGCATATCGTCCAACCTTAGCTAGAAGGCCGCGCGGCAAGGCGCGCGGCCATGCGAACACTCCACAGCGCCGGGTGGCGCCGGGCTCAGGGTACGTAGAAGATTTCCGGCCCGTCGCCGTCATCCTCGTCGTCATCGAAATCGTCGTCATCGTCGACGCCGGCATTCTTCAGGCCGGCACGGCGCAGGGCGCGCTGGTCATCCATGGCCTGCAGACGGGCACGCGCCTCATCCTCGATGCGCTGATCCAGCTCAGCGAGCTGCTCGGCGTAATCCGGCTCCTCTTCCATGCGCAGTGTGCGCTCGTCGAGGTAACGCATGATCTCCTGGGAAAGCGCTTCGGTACCTTCGCGCTCCAGGGCGGAAATCACGAACACCGGACCATCCCAACCCAGACGCTCCAGCACAGCCTTCAAGCGCGCATCACGATCCTCATCGAGAAGCTGGTCCGCTTTGTTCAGCACCAGCCAGCGATCACGCTCGGTCAGTGCAGGGCTGAAGCGAGCAAGCTCTTCGATGATGGTCGCAGCAGCTTCGGCCGGATCACTTTCATCCAGCGGCGCCATGTCGACGATGTGCAGCAGCAGGCGGGTACGCGCCAGGTGCTTGAGGAAACGAATGCCCAAGCCAGCACCTTCGGCGGCACCCTCGATCAGACCGGGAATGTCGGCCACGACGAAGGACTTGAAGCGCCCCACGCTGACCACGCCCAGGTTCGGCACCAGGGTGGTGAAGGGATAGTCGGCAACCTTCGGCTTGGCGGCGGACACCGCACGAATGAAGGTGCTCTTGCCAGCATTTGGCAGGCCCAGCAGACCAACGTCAGCCAGCACCTTCAGCTCCAGCTTGAGGTCGCGGGACTCGCCCGGCTTGCCCTTGGTGGTCTGACGCGGTGCGCGGTTGGTACTGGACTTGAAACGGGTATTACCCAGACCGTGCCAGCCGCCCTGAGCCACCAGCAGGCGCTGACCAGGCTTGGTCAGGTCGCCGATGATTTCCTGGGTGGCGGCATCGATGATGGTGGTGCCCACAGGCACCGGCAGAACCAGGTCATCACCCTTGCGCCCGGTGCAGTCCTTGCTGCCGCCGTTCTCGCCGCGCTGAGCGTCGAAACGGCGGGTGTAGCGGTAGTCCACCAGGGTATTGAGGTTCGGATCGGCCTCCATGAACACGGAGCCGCCGTCGCCCCCGTCACCACCGTTGGGGCCGCCCTTTTCAATGAATTTTTCGCGACGGAAACTCATCAGGCCATTGCCGCCGTCGCCCGCTTTTACAAAGATCGATACTTCATCGACGAATTTCATCAGGACGCCTCCCGCCACGGGGACGGGTTGAGTGAAACAAAGCACATAGGATACAGGGAACCCCGCTCGATGCAGAGTTTCCGTGGAGCAGAAACAAAAAAGCCCCGTCGCAAGACGGGGCTCTTCCAGCGAGGTCGCTATCAGGCAGCGACGATGCTTACGTACTTGCGGTTGAAAGCACCTTTGACCTCGAACTTGATCACGCCGTCCACTTTCGCGAACAGGGTGTGATCCTTGCCCAGGCCTACGCCGACGCCGGCGTGGAACTTGGTACCGCGCTGACGCACGATGATGTTGCCGGCTTTGACAGCCTGGCCGCCGTAAAGCTTCACGCCAAGGCGTTTACTTTCTGAGTCGCGGCCGTTGCGGGTAGAACCGCCAGCTTTTTTGTGTGCCATGAGTCAAATCCTCCAAAAAGGAAATTAGGCCTGGATGCCGGTGATCTTGATTTCAGTGAACCACTGGCGGTGGCCCTGGCGCTTCATGTGGTGCTTACGACGGCGGAACTTGATGATGCGCACTTTGTCGTGACGGCCTTGGGAGACCACTTCAGCGACTACTTTGGCGCCATCTACAACCGGAGCACCGATTTTCACGTCTTCGCCATTGCCGATCAGCAGGACGCGGTCGAAAGTCACGGATTCGCCGGTGGCGACTTCGAGCTTCTCGACTTTCAGGAATTCACCTTCAGCGACTTTGTATTGCTTGCCGCCGGTAACGATAACTGCGTACATGGATTTTCTCCGTTAAACCTGCTCACCCGACGCTTTATAAGAAGAGGTATGGGTCGGCATGGCTGCATGGGGCCGGAATTGACGCCCGTGCAATTGCGTAAGGCAGGAAAATGCCCAAGGAAAGTTCAGGGGCCGCGATTGTACGCAAGCCGCGATTGCCGCGCAAGCACCGCCAGCGCTCGCCTTGACAGTCCCCGGCCCGGTCCCTAGCATGCCGCGCATCCCAATTGGAGCACT
Organism: Pseudomonas sp. BN411; assembly: GCF_029871235.1. Taxonomy (GTDB): domain Bacteria; phylum Pseudomonadota; class Gammaproteobacteria; order Pseudomonadales; family Pseudomonadaceae; genus Metapseudomonas. The sequence continues at coordinate 147,822 of NZ_SSOM01000065.1, read as the reverse complement.
TCTGGCTGATGCAACCCCAGGCTTTCTACCGCGTGGTGGCGGACGATTTTACCGCAGTCGACGACATCATTCGCCGGCAGTTGACCTCCCGCGTTCCTCTGGTGGAAAAGATCGGTGATTACATCGTCTCCGCCGGTGGCAAGCGCCTGCGCCCGCTCCTGGTACTGCTGAGCGGCAACGCCCTGGGCTTCGGCGGCGACCAACTGCGCCTGCTGGCTGCCACCATCGAATTCCTGCACACCTCCACCCTGCTCCACGACGACGTGGTGGATGCCTCTGGCCTACGCCGCGGCCGCTCCACCGCCAATGCCCTGTGGGGCAACGCGCCGAGCGTGCTGGTGGGCGACTTCCTCTATGCCCGCTCCTTCGAAATGATGGTGGAACTTGGCTCCATGCCGGTGATGCGCATCATCTCCCAGGCCACCCGGGTCATCGCCGAAGGCGAAGTGCTGCAGCTGTCCAAGATCCGCGACGCCAGCACCACCGAAGAAACCTACATGGAAGTCATCCGCGGCAAGACCGCGATGCTCTTCGAAGCCTCCACCCACAGCGCAGCGATGCTGGCCGGCGCCAGCGCCGAACAGGCCGAAGCCCTGCGCCAGTTCGGCGACGCCCTGGGCATCGCCTTCCAACTGGTGGATGACCTGCTCGACTACCGTGGCGATGCCGCCACCCTCGGCAAGAACGTCGGTGACGACCTGGCCGAAGGCAAGCCCACCCTGCCGCTGATCGCCGCCATGCGCGACGGCACGCCGGAGCAGGCCAGCCTCGTGCGCAAGGCCATCCAGCAAGGCGGCAGCCAGGACCTGGAAGGCATTCGTGCCGCAGTCGAAGCCGCCGGCGCCCTGGACTACACCGCCCGCCTGGCCCGCGACTACGCCGCCCGCGCCATCGCCTGCCTGGACACGCTGCCGTCCAACGCCTACCGCGACGCCCTGATCGAGCTCACCGAATTCGCCGTAGCGCGGACCCACTGAGTCCCGATCTGCTGAAAAGCCCGTCCTGGTGACGGGCTTTTTTCTGCCTCGACGAAAGGTATCGATTGGCACTTGCTATTTCGATAATAGGAATTATTCTCATCTCAACGCTTTTCAAGGAGATGAGCCATGACCTACCTGATCGATGCCTGGCTGGATCGCCCCCACCCCTACCTGCGGATACTCCATCGGGAAACCGGAGAGGTTTGCGCCGTACTGGAAGAAGACGACCTCGACGAACTGCGCGACCAGGGCGACCTTGACCTCGCCGGCCTGAACTCCAGCGAACCGTTGGTACTCAAGGAGCTGGTGCGCAATCTCTTCCTGTTCTGCTACGCCAGGGCGCTACGACCCCACGGCGAGGTGCACTGAAAGGGATTGGGGAATCTGGGTGACGCCAGGACGCGTCATCCGCAATGCCGGCGCCCGGGCGCCGGCTTGCAGTGAGGGCAAAGGCGCCCTCGCGGGTTCCTGGGCGGGCCAGGGACGGCACGCCCGGGGGTCACCTGGATCAGAGAATGTCCAGGAGCTCCACGTCGAATACCAGCACGCTGTGCGGCGGGATGCTGCCGACAGCCTGACCGCCGTAGGCCAGTTCGCTCGGCACGTGCAGACGCCACTTGCTGCCAGCATTCATCAGTTGCAGGGCTTCCACCCAACCAGCGATCACGCCGCCCACCGGGAATTCGGCAGGCTGGCCACGATCGTAGGAGCTGTCGAACACGGTGCCGTCGATCAGCGTGCCGTGGTAATGGGTGCGCACGGTGTCCTCGGCCGACGGCTTGGCGCCCTCGCCCGCTACCAGCACCTCGTACTGCAGACCGGACGCCAGGACGGTCACGCCCTCGCGCTTGGCATTCTGTTCCAGGTAGGCACGACCGGCGCCAGCGGCGGCTTCCGCCTTGGCCTGGGCTTCGGCCTGCATGCGCTCGCGGATCACGCGGAAGCTGGCGGACAGGGCAGCACCATCGACGCGGCTTTCCAGGCCCTGGAAGGCATCGCTGAGGCCAGCGATCACGGCGTCCAGGCTCACACCGGGCGGGGGATTGTCACGGATCTGATCGCCGAGCTGGCGGCCGATGCCATAGCTGACGCGGGTTTCGTCGGTGGAAAGGTCGAGTTGGGACATCGCGGAGCTCCGCTCAGGGTAAAAAGGCCGGCCAGACTAGCACAGCTTCCCCTCCCCGGCGCGGGCTCCGATCTGCTCCCCGTTCAGTGGGAAACGCGTGTCGAGATCGGGACCTTCACGGTGTCCTGACTATCAGCATCCATTCCGCACATCTCGTCATGCACCACGTTGTGCACCAGGTGGAACGGCAGGTCCGGGAACTCGTGGAGCACCTCCCGTGCATGCTCAACCGAGCGCAGGTGCGTGGCATGGCCTTGACCATCGTCCAGATGGTGGGAGCGGCCGTCGATGAGTGCTTCCAGCAGATAGATACCCCCTTCCAGGGAGATCAGGTTGATTTCTTCGACGTGCCCGGCACGGGCATGGCTGGTGAGGTCGTGCAATTTCATGGCTTCGCCCTCGCGCGCTGTACACCTCAAATCTAATGCACAGGGCCGGCAGCAGACGGCAGAAACGCAACCGCCCGTCCGCTTTTCAGCGGACGGGCGGCCTGGGAGGGAGGCAGAGCGAGAATCAGTGGTCGTGCTTGGTCATCTTGTCCAGGTAGCCCATGGCGAAGGCCGAGATGACGAAAGTCATGTGCAGGACCACGTACCACATGATCTTGCCGTTATCGATGTTCTGCGCATCCATGAAAATGCGCAGCAGGTGGATGGAGGAGATCGCCACGATGGAGGCCGCCACCTTCATCTTCAGCGAGCCGGAGTCCATCTTGCCGAGCCAGCTCAGCTTCTCCTTGTCGTCGTCGATGTCCAGTTGCGAAACGAAGTTCTCGTAGCCAGAGATCATCACCATCACCAGCAGGCCGCCCACCAGGGACATGTCGATCAGCGAGAGCAGCACCAGGATCAGGTCTGCCTCAGTCTTCTCGAAGACGTGCGGCAGGATATGAACGATCTCCTGGAAGAATTTAAGGGTCAGCGCCAGCAAGGCCAGGGACAGGCCGAAGTAGATCGGGGCCAGCAGCCAACGCGCGGCGTACATCGAGTTTTCTAGAAAGCGTTCCATGGCTTCTCGTAGTCAGTAAAAAACCGGCCGCGAGTATAACGAGGTGTTTCCTACAGAAAAATAATGGCAAAGCAGGAGGAAATATCCCCAAACACTGTGGATAAATCTGTGCACGAGCACTGGAACGTCGCGCAAACGCCACTCCCCGCGCTGACGGGCAGCAGCTGCTCAAAAGCTGGTCAACCAACCCCGTCAGCTTTCGGGACGGAACTGGCAGTCACCCAGGCCTCTGCAGCGCGTACCGTTGATGCGTCGTAGCTCACCTTGCAGGTGCAGCCGCCAGATCGGCGGGTCGTGGGCTTCGGTGTAGCCCTGCTCCGCCAGGCAGTCGGCAATCGCGGAGAGCACCGATTCCGCCACGATAGGCCCGTGGAATGGGCCCTGGGCTTTGATCGCCGAGGGTTGTTCCCCCGACATTCCCGCCGCACAAAGCAGCGTCCAGAGTCCATTCTCTCCCGCCAGTGGACGGATCACGCACTCGATCCGAGTCACCAGTCCCAGGCATTGGCGGGTAAGGCAGAGGTTGCGCGTCATGGCGGCTTTCCTCGCAGGGGCCTGATTTCAGCCTACACCCGAGTTTGGACCTGCGAAAGCGCGACGCTTATCCACGCAAACTGTGGATAACCCTGTGAACAGGGTGAGGGAAACGCGAAGGGAGGCCGATTACACGAGCCTCCCTAGCCGTTGTTCGGTGACTGACCAGCCACGCCGGGAACACGCCCCGGCATGACCGGTCAGGGGATCGTTCAGGACGGTCCCTGGGTCTTGTCCGGAGCCGGAGTCTTGCCGGGTTCCTTCTTGGACCCCTTGCGCGCCGGCTTGGGCGGCGCTGCAACCTTGGCGACCACCTCGGCGACTTCCTGGGTGGGCGCCGCCTTCTCCTCTTCTTCCAGCCCCATCTCGGCGATTTCCCGCAGGCGCGCCACCACACGGGCGTTGACGCTGCCTTCGGGGAACTGGCCCTTCTCGTCAGGCACACCGGCCGGCTCGCCCACCAGCAGGCTCAGAGCCTCGTCGGCCTGGCGCACTGCGTAGACGTGGAAACGCCCCTTGCGCACCGCATCCAGCACGCGCTCGTCGAGCATCAGGGTGGTGACGTTGGCGTGGGGGATGATCACCCCCTGTTCGCCGGTCAGGCCGCGGGCCTCGCACAGGCGGAAGAAGCCCTCGATCTTCTCGTTGACCCCGCCCACTGCCTGTACCTCACCGAACTGGTTGATCGAGCCGGTGATGGCGAAGCACTGCTTGAGCGGGGTGCGCGACAGGGCCGAGATCAGGGTGCAGGCCTCGCCGAGGGAGGCGCTGTCGCCGTCCACGTAGCCGTAGGACTGCTCCAGGGCGATGCTCGCGGAGATCTCCAGGGGGAATTCCTGGGCATAGCGACTGCCGAGGTAACCGGTGAGGATCATTACCCCCTTGGAGTGGATCGGCTGGCCAAGGTTGACCTCGCGCTCGATGTCGACGATGCCCGAGCTACCGGGATAGACGGTCGCGGATATCCGCGCCGGCACGCCGAAGGCCGAGTCGCCCACTTCCAGCACGGTCAGGCCGTTGCACTTGCCCACAGCAGCGCCAGCGGTGTCGATCAGGATGACGCCCGCCAGCATGTCGTCGAGGATGCGTGCGGATACGCGGCCCGTGCGGGTGGCCTTGGCCCGGAGGGCGCGGTCGATGTGGTCGGCGTCGGTCAGGGGCTCATTCGCCAGCTGACGGATGAAGTCCGCTTCGCTGACCAGCTGGAACAGATCACCGATTCGCGCCGACAGACGCCCCTGGTGCTCGGCCAAACGTGCGCTGTAGGTCGCCAGGCGGGCCACGGCGGCCGCAGTGAGGGGCGCCATGCCCTCTTCGGAGGTGCGGGTCTTCAGCAACTGGGCGAATTGCTCCAGGCTGTCGTCCGACAGGGCGATTTCCTCGTCGAAGTCCACCAGCACGCGGAACATCTCCTGGAAGTCGGGATCCAGGTCCTGGAGCGTGTAGTAGAGCTGGCGCGAACCGATGATCACCACCTTGACCTGCAGCGGGATCACCTGCGGCGTCAGGGTGACGGTGGCCAGGCGGCCGAGTTCCGCCAGAGGCGACTCCATCTTCAGCTTGCGCGATTGCAGGGCACGCTTCAGCGCATCCCAGACAAAGGGCTCGCTTAGTAGTTTTTCCGCCTCCAGGATCAGGAAACCACCGTTGGCCCGGTGCAACGCACCTGGGCGCAACTGGCGATAGCTGGTGTAGAGGGCGCCCTGGTCGGTGCCGTACTCGATGCGGCCGAACAGGTTGTCGTAGGTGGGATGCGGCTCGAACACCACGGGAGCGCCACCGCTGGCGTGATGGCCCACAACCAGGCTGGGGCAGTACTGCTCTTCCAGAATCTCACGGCGCTGGGCGTCCGGCTTGTCGTCCAGTAACTGGTCCACCACCGTTTTCAGCAAGTTCACCTGCATGGCCTGCAGATAGGCCACCACACCGGCGTTCTCCGCGTACTTCTCCGAAAGCGGCGAAAGCAGCGGCTGAAGCGCCTGGGTAATGGTTTCCTCGTTGAGCTGGCGCAGCTGGTTGCTGGACTCGCGCTTCCACTGCGGCAGGCCGGACAGCTCCTCATTCAGGCGCTCCTCCAGCATGGAAATGTCGTCATGGAAGCGCTCGCGCTCGGCTTCGTCCAACTGGGAAAAGTCCGCCTCGTCCAGGGCCTTGCCATCCTTCATCGGGGTGAAGGCAATGTTTGCGCTGTCGCGGTAGAGGGCGACGTCCTTCTCCAGGGCGACGCGCTCGATCACGTCCAGGGCACGGTCGTAGCGCTGGTTGAAGGCGCGATCGATGGCGCTCTTCTTCTGCTGGAAGGTGGGGGTCTCGAATACCGCAGGGAAGGTGGACAGCAGGTTATCCACCAGATGCTCGATGTCGCAGACGAAGCCGCTCGCTTCGCCCGCCGGCAGCTGCAAGGCCCGCGGCTCGCGAGGCTCTTCGAAGTGGTTGACGTAGAGCCAGTCCGCCGGGGTTTGCAGGCGCTTGCCCTCAGCCTTGAGATAGCGTTTGACGAAGGAGAAGCGGCCAGTGCCCGGTTCCCCCATGACATAGACGTTGTAACCCGGACGCGGCATGGCCACCCCGAACTGCAGGGCCTCCACCGCGCGTTCCTGGCCGAGTACACCCCGGAAGGGCTCCAGGTCTTCGGTACTCTTGAAGTTGAACTGATGAGGCTCGAACGGACGGGTCAGCGCATCGGGCGCCAGTCGCAGGCTGGCAGCGAAGGAGTCAGGCATCGAGTGTCCTTAATGGCTCGGCAAGAAAGCGATGGCCGCATTCTGGCGCCGCCCTGACATCACTGGCAAGGCATTGCGCCAGGGGTTGTCAGTGCTCCCGGTCGGCACAGTCCAGGCAGTACTCGGCGGCAGGCAGTATCGCCAGGCGCGCAGGCTCGATGGCCTCGCCACAACGCTGGCAATAGCCGTAGCTACCGTCTGCCAGGCGCAGCTTGGCCATGCCCACGCGGCGCAGGGCGGCCTCGGTCTCGACGAGGATGGCAGTCAGCACTTCATCGTTCTCGCGCTCCCCCGCCTGCTCGGCGAAATCCGGCGAGTGACTGCTGGCCAGGTCTTCACGAATGGAGTTGGCGCGGGCGGTGTACTCCGCTATCAGGGCGTCGAGTGTCGCCCTTGGATCGGTTGCTGTCATGCTGGAATCTCCCCAGTTCTCACTCTAAGTGTGGACGCTGTAACGCAGCCTGCATCCCAGCCGTGCAAACTTGCGCAAATGCACGTCTTAACCTTGCTTGACACCCGCCCTGGCCTTCCCCAAAGCTCCGCCCGTCGAACCTCTCATGAAGAAGAGCTGCGCCCTTGAAACGGATTTTCCCGTACCTCGCCCTGTGCACCTGGATTACCGCCCACGCAACGCCCCAAATCCCCGCTGAACGCCTGCAGACACTGGCCAGCGATCCCTATTGGATCGCCCTGGGGCATTACGAGACGGGCAAACTGGGCGGCTGGCGCAGCTACGTGGACGATCCCGACTTTTTCCTCGCCGAGGATGGGCCAAGCAACCCGGAAGCCGAATTGCGCGCCACCCTGGAGGCGATCTACGCCCCGGAAGGTCAAGGCGACAAGCACCCGCAGTGCACCTACCCGGCACGTACCCGCTGGCTGCGCGAGCAGCTCCAGCTCAGCGACCTGCCGCAGCCGGACTGCAGCGAATTCAAGACCTGGTACGCCGACGTCAACCCGCACAGCACGGTGCTGGTCTTCCCCGCCGCCTACCTGAACAGCCCCTCGTCCATGTTCGGCCACACCCTGCTGCGCATCGACCAGCCGGACATCCACGAAAACAACACGGTGATGCTCAGCTACGCGCTGAACTTCGGCGCCTTCATCGAAGGTGCGGACAACAGCATCCTCTACGCCTGGAAGGGCCTGATGGGCGGCTACCCCGGCCTGTTCGCCCTGGTGCCCTATCGCGACAAGCTCAAGGAATATAGCCGCCTGGAGAACCGCGACCTCTGGGAGTACCGTCTGAACCTCACCCCGGAGGAGACCGGGCGCATGGTCGAGCATGTCTGGGAACTCAAGCAGATCCGCTTCGACTACTACTTCTTCGACGAGAACTGCTCCTACCGCCTGCTGGAGCTGCTGGAAATTGCGCGCCCCGGCATCGAACTCACCGAGCAGTTCCCGATTACCGCCATCCCCACCGACACGGTGCGTGCGATCAAGCAGGCCGGTCTGGTGGAGTCCATCGACTACCGGCCCTCGCGGGAAAAGGAACTGCTGGCCCGCGCCGAGCCGCTGGACGACGCCGAACAGCAGTGGGTATTGCAGCTTGCCGACGACGAGAAACTGCTCGACGACCCGGCGTTCCTCGCCCTGCCCGCCCCACGCCGCGCCCTGATCCAGGACGCTGCCTTCCGCCTGGTGCGCTACCGCTCCACCGGTGAAGACCGCACCCGCGAAATCGCCACCCGCAGCTTCAAGTTGCTGCAAGGTATCAACCGCAATCCGCCGCCGGAGCTGGAGGTGGATCGCCCTGGCCTCCCCGAGGAAGGCCACGAATCGCGCACCTGGCAACTGGGCGCAGGCACCCGTGAGGACCGCGCCTTCGCCGAGTACGGGCTGCGCATGGCCTATCACGACCTCAACGACAACCTGTCCGGCTTCCCGCTAGGGGCGCAGATCGAGATCCTCCAGCTCAAGCTGCGTCAGTTCGAGGACAACCACTGGCAGCTGCAGCGCCTGGACCTCGCCACCATCCGCTCCCTGACCCCGCGCGGTGAATTGCTCAAGCCCCTGTCCTGGCAGGTTGCCGGCGGCCTGGAGCGTGTACTGGGCGAGGATGGCGACGAACGCCTGGTGAGCCACCTCAACGGCGGCGTCGGCGGCTCGTGGAATCTTGGCGAGGACGCCCTCGGCTTCGCCATGGCCACCGCCCGTATCGAGCACAACGAAGACTTCGCCCCCTTCGTCGCCACTGCCGCCGGCTTCAACACCGGCCTGCTCTGGCACAACGCACTGGGTACCACGAGCCTGGAAGCTGCCGGCGACTACTTCCACAACGGCGAAGTCCGCCGCCGGTTGTCCCTCAACCAGCAATGGGAAATCTCCCGCGACCTCGGCCTGCGCCTGACCGCACAACGGGAGTTCAGCCAGCTCGCCGCCCCGGTGAACGAAGTGATGCTGGAGCTGAAGTGGTACCACTATTGATGGGTATCGCATCCTACGACCGTCCCCGACCATGCTTTTGTAGGATGGGTCGGGCGGCGTTCCGCGAGCCTGCGATACCCATCACTGGCGCCACCGGTAAGATGCGCGCCCGGCCCGCCACAACGGGCTCAGAATGGTTATCCACACCCTCGTCAGGCGATGCAGATGAACACCAACGGTTCCCAATTGCTGGAAGTTTCCAACGGCAAGCCGATCAAGCTCTGGACCCAGGGCGTGCCGGTGGAAGACGAAGCCCGCCAGCAGTTGATCAACACGGCCAAGATGCCCTTCATCTTCAAGCACCTGGCGGTGATGCCCGACGTGCACCTGGGCAAGGGCTCGACCATCGGCAGCGTGATCCCGACCGTGGGCGCCATCATCCCTGCCGCCGTGGGCGTGGATATCGGCTGCGGCATGATCGCTGCCCTCACGTCCCTGCGCGCCGCCGACCTGCCGGACAATCTGCACGGCCTGCGCAGCGCCATCGAACGCGCGGTGCCCCACGGCAAGACCTTCGGCCGGCACGACCAGGGCGCCTGGGACAACGTGCCGGATGCAGCCGACCAGGCCTGGCGGCCCCTGGCAAGGCGCTTCAAGGCGATCACCTCGAAGTACCCGCGCCTGGAGAAGACCAATAACCGCCACCACCTCGGCACCCTGGGTACCGGCAACCACTTCATCGAGGTCTGCCTGGACGAGGCCGACCGCGTCTGGTTCATGCTGCACAGCGGCTCGCGCGGGGTGGGCAATGCCATCGGCACCCTGTTCATCGAGCTGGCCCAGGCCGACATGCGCCAACACATCGCCAACCTGCCGGACCGCGACCTGGCCTACTTCGAGGAAGGCAGCAGGCACTTCGACGACTATGTGGAAGCGGTGGGCTGGGCCCAGGACTTCGCCCGGCAGAACCGCGCCCTGATGATGCAGGCGGTGATCGAAGCCGCCCGCAAGGTGCTCAAAAGACCCTTCGACGCCAGCCTGGAAGCGGTGAACTGCCACCACAACTATGTGCAGAAGGAATGGCACTTCGGCCGCGAAGTGCTGGTGACGCGCAAGGGCGCGGTGTCGGCGCAGAAGGGTGAGCTGGGCATCATTCCCGGCTCCATGGGTGCGAAGAGCTTCATCGTCCGCGGACTGGGCAACGAAGAAGCGTTCTGCTCCTGCAGCCACGGCGCCGGTCGCGCGATGAGCCGTGGACGGGCGAAGAAACTGTTCACCGTGGAAGACCAGGTCCGCGCCACCGCCCATGTGGAATGCCGCAAGGACAAGGATGTGATCGACGAAATCCCGATGGCCTACAAGGACATCGACGCCGTGATGGCGGCCCAGCGCGACCTGGTGGAAGTGGTGCACACCCTGCGCCAGGTGGTCTGCGTCAAAGGCTGAAGGCCTTGACGCTTTGATCACATCGCCAGCGCTAGACTTCCGGTAATACACCCCAGTCGCGCGTGCGCCCGCCTTTTGGTGCACGGGAGCCTACCTATGGCGTCACGTCACGCCGCCCTTCTCGCCCTCCTGCTCACCGGCCTGCTCGCGGGCTGCGAATCCACCCACGATCATCTGATCGCCCAGGGTTACCCACCGGCCTTCGCCGACGGCTTTGCCGATGGTTGCAGCAGTGGTCGCCAGGCGGCGGGAGTGATCAGTGGCGAATTCCGCAAGAACGTGCCGCGCTATCTCAAGGATGCCAACTATGCCGAGGGCTGGAGCGACGGCTTCCGCCAGTGTCAGGCGCAGGTGCAGAGCGAGGAACAGCGCGAATACGAGGAATGGCGCCGCAATCGGGAGGATGTCGAGTGGCAGAGAAATCGGGGCAACGCCATGGGGAGGGCGCTGCATCCGAATTGACGGTGATGAATCTGTAGGGGCGAATTCATTCGCCAAGCAGGCCGAAGGTCTGCCCATCAGGCCCTGAAGGGGGCAGCTAAGCTGCCCTTGGCGAATGAATTCGCCCCTACAAGGCCTGCGTCAGGAAACGGCAGCGTTACACCACACCCTGCGCCAGCATGGCGTCGGCGACTTTCACGAAGCCGGCGATGTTGGCGCCCTTCACGTAGTTGATCCGGCCGTTCTCTTCGCCGTAGCTCACGCATGCGTGGTGGATGTTCTGCATGATGCCGTGCAGGCGCTGGTCCACCTCGCCGGCGGTCCAGTGCAAGCGCATGGCGTTCTGGCTCATTTCCAGACCGCTGGTAGCCACGCCACCGGCGTTGGACGCCTTGCCCGGGGCGAAGAGGATGCCCGCCTCGAGGAACAGGTCCACCGCCTCGAGGGTCGACGGCATGTTGGCGCCTTCGGCCACGCAGATGCAGCCGTTGGCCAGCAGCGCGCGGGCGTCTTCACCGTTCAGCTCGTTCTGGGTGGCGCAGGGCAGCGCGATGTCGCAAGCCAGCGACCAGGGACGCTCGCCGGGCATGAAGCGCAGGCCCGGTGCACTCAGTTCACTGAGGCGTCCGCGGCGGACGTTCTTCAGCTCCATCAGCTCTTCCCACTGTTCCTGGGTCAGGCCGGCCTCGGCGAACAGGGTGCCCTCGGAGTCGGACAGGGAAATCACCTTGCCGCCCAGCTCCATCACCTTCTGCGCCGCGTACTGGGCCACGTTGCCAGAACCGGAGATGGCCACGCGCTGGCCGTCGAAACCGCGGCCGATGCCCTTGAGCATCTCCTGGGCGAAGTACACGCAGCCGTAGCCGGTGGCTTCGGGGCGGATCAGGCTGCCACCGTAGGCCAGGCCCTTGCCGGTGAGGACCGAGGTGAACTCGTTGGACAGGCGCTTGTACTGGCCGAAGAGGAAGCCGATTTCACGGGCGCCGACGCCGATATCACCGGCCGGCACGTCGAGATCGGCACCGATGTGACGGTACAGCTCGCTCATGAAGGACTGGCAGAAGCGCATGACTTCCGCGTCGCTCTTGCCCTTGGGGTCGAAGTCCGAGCCGCCCTTGCCACCGCCCATGGGCAGCGAGGTCAGGGAATTCTTGAATACCTGCTCGAAGGCGAGGAACTTCAGCACGCCCAGGTTCACCGACGGGTGGAAGCGCAGGCCGCCCTTGTACGGGCCGATGGCGCTGCTCATCTGCACGCGATAACCACGGTTCACCTGCACACGGCCGGCATCGTCGACCCACGGCACCCGGAACAGGACGGCACGCTCCGGCTCGACGATCCGCTCGATGATGCCGGCCTCCAGGTACTTCGGATTGGCTTCAAGGAATGGCCAAAGGCTGCGCAGAACCTCTTCCACCGCCTGATGGAACTCAGGCTGGTCGGGGTCGCGCTGCTTCAGGCGCTGTAGGAATGCGTCGACGGATTGCGTCATGTTTCTCACCATTTTTCTTTTGTGAACAATTTATGGCGCGAGACTCTACCAAGCTGGCCAGCACCTCGATAGGGCAAAGTGACGCATATCTGAATCTTTTTGGTGCATTACATGTAAATGGCGCTACGAAAAAGGAATAAAACCATCTGAAATCGCTGAATTCAGGTTTTTCTCCTCAGATTGCCCCGGACAACCCAATGCACCATTTCGCAGCCACGCCGCACCATGAAAGACCACGACACGTCGCGACCATCCCCGTGTTCACCCGGAGCACTCGCACTATCAGCGCAATTGGATACAAGCCGGCCGTGATGAGGCCGGGGCAGGCAATGCCTCAGCGCCCCGCCGACTCCCGCAGCACCTGCCGGGGATTGATGCCCAGCTCGCTGCGCTTGCCGCGCATCACCACCACGCCATGGTCCGGCAGGGAGTGCCAGACATCCTCGGTCACGCAGACGCCCACGCCCATGGCGGCATCGTCCAGCACGAGTTCCACACGGAACCGGCAACCCAGGCCGCCAGACTCCTTGCCCAGCACGCGGGCGGCGAATTCGGCGTCCTCACCCAGCCATTGGGTATAGAGCGCGGCAGCGGGTACCTGCAGGGCACCCCAGACCACCAGGACCAGCAACGCCCCCAGGGTCAGGTGCAACTGCCAGCGGGCGGCATCGGTTTCCAGCCCGAACAGGGTGCTGAAGCGCTCGCGCCGGGCCAGCCAGGCATAGAGCCCAGCCCCCAGAGCCAAGGAGCAGGGAACGGAAACCACCTTCCAGGCGGGAGAGGGATAGAAGGAGAAATACAGGCCACAGACCCCGAACAGCGCCAGGGAGGAAAGCCAGAACAGGTAGTGGTTGAATCCTTTCATCGAACCTCCAGAAACGACAACGGAGCCAAAAGGCCCCGTTGTCTGCGATGCCTGCCCGGTAAAGTTACTGGGCGAGCTTCTTGTAACGCACGCGGTGCGGCTGGGCGGCAGCCTCGCCGAGGCGTTTCTTGCGGTCCGCTTCGAACTCGGTGTAGTTGCCTTCGAAGAAGTTCACCTTGCCGTCGTCCTCATAGGAGAGGATGTGGGTGGCGATACGGTCCAGGAACCAGCGATCGTGGGAAATCACGATGGCGGCGCCGGGGAAGTCCAGCAGCGCTTCTTCCAGCGCACGCAGGGTTTCCACGTCGAGGTCGTTGGACGGTTCGTCGAGCAGCAGCACGTTGCCGCCCTGCTTCAGGGTCAGGGCCAGGTGCAGGCGGCCACGCTCACCACCGGAGAGGTCCTTGACGAACTTCTGCTGGTCGGCGCCCTTGAAGTTGAAGCGGCCGACGTAGCTGCGCGACGGGACTTCGTAGTTGCCGATCTTGATCTGCTCGAAGCCATCGGAAACCTGCTGCCAGACGGTCTTGGTGCCTTCCAGGCTGTCGCGGCTCTGATCGACGCTGGCGATCTGCACGGTTTCACCGATATCGATGGTGCCCGAGTCCGGTTGCTCCTTGCCGGTAAGCATGCGGAACAGGGTCGACTTACCGGCACCGTTACCGCCGATCACGCCGACGATGGCGCCCTTCGGAATGCTCAGGGACAGGTCGTCGATCAGTACGCGATCGCCGTAGCCCTTGGTGACGTTGTGCAGCTCGATGACCTTGTCGCCCAGGCGCGGACCGGCCGGGATGTAGATCTCGTTGGTCTCGCTACGCTTCTGGAATTCCTGGGACTGCATTTCCTCGAAGCGTTGCAGACGGGCCTTGGACTTGGACTGTCGAGCCTTGGCGCCCTGGCGCACCCACTCCAGTTCGGCCTTCATGGCCTTGGCGTGAGAGGCTTCCTGCTTGGCTTCCTGGGCCAGGCGGTTGGCCTTGGATTCCAGCCAGCCGGAGTAGTTACCTTCGAACGGAATGCCATGGCCACGGTCCAGTTCGAGGATCCAGCCGGCAACGTTGTCGAGGAAGTAACGGTCGTGGGTAATGGCTACCACAGTGCCCGGGAAGTCATGGAGGAAGTGCTCCAGCCAGGCGACGGAGTCGGCGTCCAGGTGGTTGGTCGGCTCGTCCAGCAGCAGCATGTCAGGGGCGGACAGCAGCAGGCGGCACAGGGCCACGCGGCGCTTCTCACCACCGGAAAGATGTTCGATCTTCGCGTCCCACTGCGGCAGGCGCAGGGCGTCAGCGGCGACTTCCAGCTGACGCTCCAGGTTGTGGCCATCGGAAGCCTGGAGGATGGCTTCCAGCTTCGCCTGCTCGGCGGCCAGGGCGTCGAAGTCGGCGTCCGGCTCGGCGTAGGCAGCGTAGACCTCGTCCAGGCGGGCCTGGGCCTGCTTGATTTCGCCCACCGCCTCTTCAACGATGTCGCGCACGGTCTTGGTCGGATCCAGCTTGGGTTCCTGGGGCAGGTAGCCGACTTTGATGCCAGGCATCGGGCGGGCTTCACCATCGATCTCGGTGTCCACCCCGGCCATGATGCGCAGGAGGGTCGACTTACCCGCGCCGTTCAGGCCGAGCACGCCGATCTTGGCGCCCGGGAAGAAGGACAGGGAAATGTCTTTGAGGATCTCACGCTTCGGGGGCACGACTTTGCCGACCCGGTGCATGGTGTAGACGTATTGAGCCATGGCTGACCTTGGTGCTGTAACAAATGTGGAATAAGGCGGGGAGCGACAATGAGGGAACAGGCGCTCCCGCGCGCGTGCGGCAAAGCTACCGGAATGCACCGGGGAGGGCAAACAACACTCGACGGTCGTACTGGCACTTTGAGTGCCTTCAGGGCATGCTAGCCGGTCCGCGGCCCCCTTGGCCCGGGACGCCCCGTCACCTGCCCAATGAGCAGTAGCAGGAACGCCATTAGTGCCAGCCAGCCCACTCCCCCCCGCCCAGCCCGAGCAAGGACAGCCCCTGGCCAACGCTCCTGCGCGTAGCTCGGTCAAGGGCCTGCTGGGCGGCCTCGTCCTGCTGATGCTGGCCCTGCTGCTCTGGCAGCTGCACCAGGAGTACCGCCAGCTGCAGGACGGCGCCCGGGAGCGCAACTACACCCTCACCCGCGAGCTGGCCAGTCACCTTGAGCTGGTCATGCAGATGAAGGCGGACGCCGTGCTCGTCCTGCTCCGCCAGCAACCGCCCCACCCAGAGGGCGAAGACCGGCAGCTGGCGGAAATGGACCTGCTGCGGCCCATCCTGCCATCGATTACCAGCCTGGCCTGGCTCAATCCCAACGGCGGCGTGCTGGCGGACACCCAGGCCAACAGTGACGACGCCCTGTTCCTCGCCGACCTGGTCCAGCGCGGTGAAGGCCAAACCTACCACTACGCCTTCAGCCCCCAGGGCCGCGGCCAGGTCTACCTGATCCTGCGCCAGTCTCCCCTGCCCGAGCCCAGCGGCTACTGGGCCCTGCGCCTGGATGCGGAAGCCATCCGCACCTGGCTGCTCAAGCATGAAGACCGCGACTACCGCTGGCTGCTGGAAGACCACTTCCTCCAGCGGGTCCTGGCGCAGAGCGGCAAGCTCAGCCGCAGCAGCCCCATCGTGATGCCGGTGACCGCCGAACAGGAGGCGCAGACCATCCTCGTCTCGCCCCTTGGCCACAGTGATTGGCAACTCCGCGCCCTTCACGACGAACGCCAGGTGCGTACCAACCTGCTGCCCGAACTGCTCAGCAAGTTGCTGCTGTTCCTCATCAGCGCCAGCCTGGCGCTGATCGCCCTTTACTACCTGCAGCGCGAACAGCGCGGCCTGCTCGAACTCAACAACGCCTCGCGGCGTTCCCTGCGCCAGGCGGCAAGCGCCCTCGGTGTAATCGAGGAACGCGTGCTGGTGACCCAGGTGGACGGGCGCCTGAGCTACCTCAACCCGCAGGCCGAAGCCATGTTCGGCATCAGCGGCGAGGCTGCCCAGAACCACCACCTGCTGGCCTTGCTGCCGGGCCTGGACCCATTGCTGCTCAACGCTCCCGGCCTGGACCACGAACTGGGTTCGGACCTGGTGCAATTCAAGCGCGGCAGCGAACAGCGCCTGCTGGCCGTGACCCGCAACGACCTCAACGACGGCGCCCAATTGCTCGGCTACGTCTGGGTACTGCGCGACGTGACCGAGGAGCAGCGGGCCCTGCGTGTACTGCAGGAAACCCGGCGGCGCTACCAGGACATCTTCGAAGGCGGCGGCATCGCCCTCTGCGTGCTCGACCTCGCCGACCTGCGCAAGCACCTGATCCAGTTGGGCCTGCTCGACCGTGCCGTCCTGGCCGCGTGGATCAGGGACAACCCGCAACAGCACGGCGAGCTGCTGCACCGGCTGCGGATCACCGAGGTTAACCAGGTGGCCATGCACCTGCTGGGCGTCAGCAGCAGCGAGCAGGCCTGGCGGCAATTGATCGGTTCCCATCCGCTGCATGAAGGCGGCATCCGCTTTCAGCTGATGGCAGCCCTGCTGGGCGGCAAGAAGCACCTGGAGATGGAGAGCCAGATCGTCACCGCCCAGGGCCAGATGCGGCACATCTGGCTGGTGCTGCACCTGCCGGACATGGTCGAGGACCTGGAAGCGGTCACCCTGAGCATCAACGACATCACCAGCCGCAAGGAGGTCGAGCTTTCGCTGATCGAGCGCGAGCGCTTCTGGTCCGACGTGGTGCTGGCGCTGCCCGACACCCTCTATGTGCACGACATCGTCAACAAGCGGGTGATGCTCACCAACAACCGCCTCGGCCCGCAGCTGGGCTACGACCGAGAAGACATTCGCAACATGGGCGAGCGCTTCTGGGAAGAAGTGCTGCACCCTGACGACGCCGAACAGTACTGGCGCATGCGCAGCCTGCAGCAGGTGGTGGGCGACGGCCTGCTGCTGCAATGTCAGCTGCGCTGGCGGCACAAGGACGGCACGTGGCACTGGTTCGACATCCGCGAACAGGCCCTGGCCCGCGACGAGCAGGGGCGCGTCAGCCGCCTGATCGGCGTGGCCAAGGACATCACCGAGCAGATCGAAGCCACCGAATCCATGCGTGAGAGCGGACGCCGCTACCGCATGCTGGCCGAAAGCATCAGCGACGTGATCTTCACCACCAACAGCGAACTGCAGCTCAACTACGTCAGCCCCTCGGTACAACCGGTACTCGGCTACACCGCCGACTGGGCAATCGCCAACGGTTTCCATGGCATGGCCGCCGACCCGAGGCAGATGCTCGACCTGTTCGAGCAGCTGGAGCAGGTGCGTAACGCCCTGGGCAACCCGCAACGCCTGGCCGAATTGCGCAGCCAGATGCCGTCGCGGCTGTTCCTCTTCGACTGCATGCGCGCCGATGGGCAGAAGATCCCGGTGGAACTGCGCACCATGCTGATGTGGGACGAATACGGCCGCTTCGAAGGCATGCTCGGCGTCGGCCGCGACATCAGCCAGCAGCGCCGCGCCGAGAAGGAAATGCGCATGGCGGCCACGGTGTTCGAGCATTCCACCTCGGCCATCCTGGTCACCGACCCGGCCGGCTACATCGTCCAGGTCAACGAAGCCTTCTGCCGCATCACAGGACACAAGGCCCAGGATGTGCTGGATCAACTGCCGGCCGTGCTCACCGCCGACCGCCAGCAGGCCAACCAGCTCAATTTCATCCTCAGCCAGCTCAACCAGCGCGGCAGCTGGGAAGGCGAGATCTGGCTCAAGCGCCGCGAAGGCGACAATTATCCGGCCTGGGTCGGCATCACCGCGGTGCACGACGAGGATGGCGACCTGGTCAGCTACGTCTGCTTCTTCAGCGACATCAGCGAGCGCAAGGCCAGCGAGCAGCGCATCCACCGCCTGGCCTACTACGACGGCCTGACCCACCTGCCGAACCGCACCCTGTTCCAGGATCGCCTGCACACCGCCCTGCAGTACGCCGAGCGGCACCAGGAATGGGTGGTGCTGATGTTCCTCGACCTCGACCGTTTCAAGCCGATCAACGACTCCCTCGGCCATGCCGCCGGCGATCGCATGCTCAAGGACGTCGCCGTGCGCCTGGCGGCCTGCGTCCACGAAGACGACACCGTGGCGCGCATGGGCGGCGACGAGTTCACCCTGCTGCTGCAGCCGCGCGCCACCCGCGAGGGTGCGTTGAACCGCGCCATCCATGTCGCCGAACAGATCCTCGACAGCCTGGCCAGGCCCTTCGTCCTCGAAGGCCGCGAATTCTTCGTCACCGCCAGCATCGGCATCGCCCTCTCGCCCCAGGACGGCCGCGAGCTGAGCCAGCTGATGAAGAACGCCGACACCGCCATGTACCACGCCAAGGAACGCGGCAAGAACAACTTCCAGTTCTACCAGGCGGACATGAACGCCCGCGCCCTGGAGCGCCTGGAGCTGGAAAGCGACCTGCGTCATGCGCTGGAACAGGGCGAATTCCTGCTCTATTACCAGCCGCAATTCTCTGGCGACGGCCGGCGCCTGACCGGTGTCGAGGCGCTGCTGCGCTGGCGCCACCCCAAGCGCGGGCTGGTGCCGCCCGGGGAATTCGTGCCGGTGATGGAGGAGCTCGGTCTTGTGGTGCAGGTGGGCGACTGGGTACTCAGCGAAGCCTGCCGCCAGCTCAAGGCCTGGCACCTGGCGAAGATGCGCCTGCCGAAGATCTCGGTGAACATCTCCGCCCGCCAGTTCGCCGATGGCCAGCTTGCCGAGCGCATCGCCGCCATCATCGAAGACAGCGGCCTTCCGCCGGCCTGCCTGGAGCTGGAGCTGACCGAGAGCATCCTGATGCGCGACGTGGGCGAAGCCATGGAGATCCTGGAGAACCTCAAGCGCCTCGGCCTGTGCATCGCGGTAGACGACTTCGGCACCGGTTACTCATCGCTCAACTACCTCAAGCAGTTCCCCATCGACGTGCTGAAGATCGACCGCAGCTTCGTCGACGGCCTGCCGGACGGTGAGCGCGACGCGCAGATCGCCCGCGCCATCATCGCCATGGCCCACAGCCTGAACCTGGCGGTGATCGCCGAAGGCGTGGAATCCCACGCGCAGCTCAACTTCCTCCGCGAACACGGCTGCGATGAAGTGCAGGGCTACCTGTTCGGTCACCCGGTGCCAGCAGCGCAGTTCGAGCGGTTGTTCGGCACCAGCGCCAACTTCATCCTCAGCTGATTCGCCCCGCCGCATTCGTCGCCATCGGCGCACCCCGCTGAATGAGGGCCACTTGTCTGTCACATGACCGACCTTCATATGCCAGCCAGCGACCGATCAGGTAGAATGCGCAGCTTTCCTAGCACCGATCCTTAAGAGGACCGCCATGTTCAGCCGTGATTTGACCCTCGCCCGCTACGATGCCGACCTGTTCGCCGCCATGGAGCAAGAAGCCCAGCGCCAGGAAGAGCACATCGAGCTCATCGCCTCCGAGAACTACACCAGCCCGGCGGTGATGGAAGCCCAGGGCTCCGTGCTGACCAACAAGTACGCCGAAGGCTACCCGCACAAGCGCTACTACGGTGGTTGCGAGTACGTCGACATCGTCGAGCAGCTGGCCATCGACCGCGCCAAGGAACTGTTCGGCGCCGACTACGCCAACGTTCAGCCGCACTCCGGTTCCCAGGCCAACAGCGCCGTCTTCCAGGCCCTGGTACAGCCGGGCGACACGGTCCTCGGCATGAGCCTGGCCCACGGTGGCCACCTGACCCACGGCGCTTCCGTGAACTTCTCCGGCAAGATCTACAAGGCTGTGCAGTACGGCCTGGACACCGCCACCGGCCTGATCGACTACGACGAAGTCGAGCGCCTGGCCGTTGAGCACAAGCCGAAGATGATCATCGCCGGCTTCTCCGCCTACTCCCAGGTCCTGGACTTCCCGCGCTTCCGCGCCATCGCCGACAAGGTAGGCGCCTACCTGTTCGTCGACATGGCCCACGTGGCCGGCCTGGTTGCCGCTGGCGTCTACCCGAACCCGCTGCCCTACGCCGACGTGGTCACCACCACCACTCACAAGACCCTGCGCGGCCCGCGCGGCGGCCTGATCCTGGCCAAGGCCAACGAAGAGATCGAGAAGAAGCTGAACTCCGCCGTATTCCCCGGCGGCCAGGGTGGCCCGCTGATGCACGTGATCGCCGCCAAGGCCGTGTGCTTCAAGGAAGCCCTGCAGCCTGAGTTCAAGGCTTACCAGGAGCAAGTGGTGAAGAACGCCCAGGCCATGGCCCAGGTATTCGTTGACCGCGGCTTCGACGTGGTTTCCGGTGGCACCCAGAACCACCTGTTCCTGCTGTCCCTGATCAAGCAGGACATCACCGGCAAGGATGCGGACGCTGCCCTGGGCCGTGCCTTCATCACCGTGAACAAGAACTCCGTGCCGAACGACCCGCGCTCGCCCTTCGTCACCTCCGGCCTGCGTATCGGCACCCCGGCTGTCACCACCCGTGGCTTCCAGGAAGTCGAGTGCCGCGAGCTGGCCACCTGGATCTGCGACATCCTGGAGAACATGGGCGACGAGTCCGTGATCGACCGCGTTCGCGACCAGGTCAAGGCCGTCTGCGCCAAGCTGCCGGTTTACGGCAAGTAAGCGACAGCGCAACGAAAAAGCCCGGCAAATGCCGGGCTTTTTTATGGGTGTTCGGCTCGTAGTGAATTGGCAGGATGAATTGAGCCACTCGGCCCACCCTCTCCCCCGGCCCCCGCTCTGCGCCCCAGCCTGATCGCTTCGCGCGCAGTCGTTCATCGGCACCGGAAGCGGTGCTTCCGAAAGCGTGCCTCTTCACCCCGCAGGCGGGCGAGGGGTGACTCGCGCTGGCGAGACACAAGCAATCCTGAAGCCACCGCCGGGCTGATATTAAGTAAATGAGGTGGGGCGGCGATTTCGCCCCTTCAGGAGGCCGAGCGGAATCGTTGCATAGGGGGACGAGCGGCATGGATGCCGCGAGAGGCGTGTGGGGCCATGGATGGCCCCTCTCGCCGTGCCCCCGGCGCAATGATGGAGGGAGGGAAACGCAGTAACAGCCGAAGGCTGGTCACCCGGCGAAGCCGGGCCGGATGCAGGGGCAAGCGTTTTGGTTCCTTTTGGGTGGGCGGCACTCCGGCGACTGCAAAAGGGACTCGCCCGGGAAGGCGAAACAGGAACCTGAAGCACACTCGGCAATGAGCTGGGCCGCCAGCTGCAGCCCCTTCACAATGCCGTGCGCGACACCTTGATCTGCTGCCACAACGCATCGACCCGCGCCTTCTGCTCCGGCGTCAGGCGCTCCAGGAAGTAGAGACGCTTTCGCTCGGCCTGATTGGGCACCAGCATCGGCTGTTCCTTGGCCAGCCGCGCCATTTCCGGCGAGTCGGCCTTGAGTGACGAGTAGAAATGCGATGCCAGGGCATTGCGCCGGGCGTTCTCCGGCTGCAGGAGATAGTCGATGAATCGGTAGGCGAGGTCCGGCCGCGAGGCGTTGGTGGGAATGGCCAGGCTGTCGATGAACACCAGCGCGCCTTCATCGGGAATCCGAAAGCGCAATGCCGGATTCTTCGCCGCCGCCGTCAGCGCATGTCCGACCCAGGCCATGGCCACGCAGAGCTTGCCGCTGGCCAGGTCGGTGACATAGCCGTCGTTGTCCAGATTGCGGAACTGCCCCTGCATGGCCAACAGTTGCTTGCCGGCTTGGTCGATCTGCCGGGTGCCGCCCTTGCTCAGGTTACGGCCACGGTAGTTGAGCCACAGCGACAGGGTTTCCTCCGGCGCATCCAGCATCCCCAGGCCGCAGCTCGCAAGGCGCGAGCGCTGCTGCTCGTCGAAGAGCAGGCTCCAGCTGTTCGGCAAGGCACCGCCGAACGCTGGCTCGGCCAGAGCCGGGTTGCTCACCATCCCAACCGAACCCCAGAGATAAGGCACGACATAGCGGTTCGCCGAATCGAATCCGGCTAGCATGGCCAGGAGCGCCGGGTCCAGGCTGTTGGAGTGGGGCAGCTGGGAGAAATCCAGGGGCTGCAGACGTTTTTCGCCAATCAACCGGGCCAGCTGGAAATGCGAAGGCACTACCAGGTCGTATTGCGTCGTCCCGGCCAGGGCCGCATCCAGCTCGGCAGCGGTACTGAAGGTGGTGTACTCGACACGGATGCCGCTCTCACTCTGGAAAGCCGCCAACACTTCGGGCTCGATGTAGTTGGTCCAGTTGTAGACCCGCAACACCTCTTCGGCCTGAACGAATCCGACCAGCAACGTGCACAGCAACAGGCAGAACATTTTCTTCATGGTTCCCTCCAGCCCTGCTCCCATGAGGGCTGGAAGGATTAGAAGGCTCACCCCGGATGCTGTCATGGCCGTGCCTGCCAGACGCTTGTGTCTGGCTGCCGGATTGTCGGGATTGCGCGCCAGGTCGCACTGAGCCAGGGAAGCGAAGTCACGCAGGGTCTTGTGTCTGGTCGCCGGAACAATCACGTGGTTGAGGCAGCGTCCACACCAGGCATGAAATCGCCCTCAAAAAAAAAGCGCCACGACAATGCGTGGCGCTCCTTGCCTCTGCTTCTCAGCTCAGCAACAACGCACAGGCCGTCCTTTTCCGCCGCCATAACGCGCCTCCTGGCGCTCGCGGAAGAATTCCTCGTAACTCATCACCGGTTTGTCCGGATGCTTGCGCTGCATGTGCTCGACGTAATTGTCGTAATCGGGCATGCCCACGAGCATGCGTGCGGCCTGCCCGAGGTACTTACCCATGCGGCTGAGGTCATTGAACATGGCGCCCTCCTCAGGCTTCCGGGATCGGCTGGAACGGAGATTCCTTGTCGGTGCGCTCCGGTTTCATCCAGGCATTTCGGCCCACCTTGATGGCGTAGAACAGCACGCTCAGCACCACGAAGAGGAACAGCGCGGTCAGGGTCGCATTGGTGTAGGCGTTGAAGATCACGTTCTGCATCTGGCCGATGTCCTTGGCCGGCGCCAGCACCTGCCCCGCAGCCAGGGCGTCGCTGTATTTCTTCGCCAGGGCCAGGAAGCCGACGGCGGGGTTCGGATCGATGAGCTTGATCACACCGGCAGTGGTGGTGCAGATCAGCAGCCAGGTGGCCGGGATCAGAGTCACCCAGACATAGCGTTGGCGCTTCATCTTGATCAGCACCACGCAGCCCAGCATCAGGGCGATGCCCGCCAGCATCTGATTGGAGATACCGAACAGCGGCCACAGGGTATTGATGCCGCCCAACGGGTCGATCACGCCCTGGTACAGCAGCCAGCCCCAGAGGGCCACGCAACCGGCGGTGGCGATGACGTTGGCGGTCCAGGACTCGGTCTTCTTCAGGGCCGGGACGAAGTTGCCCAGCAGGTCCTGCAGCATGAAGCGACCAGCACGGGTACCGGCGTCCACGGCAGTGAGGATGAACAGTGCCTCGAAGAGGATCGCGAAGTGGTACCAGAAGGCCATGGTGTTCTCACCCGGCAGCACCTGGTGGAGGATCTGTGCGATACCCACGGCCAGGGTCGGCGCACCGCCGGCACGGGCCAGGATGGTGTGTTCGCCAATGTCCCTGGCGGTCGCCTCCAGTTGCTCGGGGGTGATGGCGAAGCCCCAGTTGCTCACCGCCGCCGCCACACTGGCGACATCCGCGCCGACCACGGCCGGCGGGCTGTTCATGGCGAAGTACACGCCCGGTTCGATCACCGAGGCGGCGACCATGGCCATGATGGCAACGAAGGACTCCATCAGCATGCCGCCGTAGCCGATGTAGCGGGCGTGGGACTCACTGGCCAGCATCTTGGGCGTGGTGCCCGAGGAAATCAGCGCATGGAAGCCCGATACCGCGCCGCAAGCGATGGTGATGAACAGGAAGGGGAACAGCGGGCCCTTCCATACCGGACCGGTGCCGTCGACGAACTGGGTCAGCGCCGGCATTTTCAGCTCCGGCATGGTGATCAGGATGCCGATGGCCAGAGCGATGATGGTGCCGATCTTGAGGAATGTGGACAGGTAGTCACGCGGGGCGAGGATCAGCCACACCGGCAGCACGGCGGCGACGAAGCCGTAGCCGATCAGCATCCAGGTGATCTGCACGCCGGTGAAGGTGAACGCCGGCCCCCAGACCGGGTCGGCGGCGACCTGGCCACCGAGCCAGATGGAAGTCAGCAGCAGGACCACGCCCACCACCGAAATCTCGCCGATGCGGCCCGGGCGGATATAGCGCATGTAGATCCCCATCAGCATCGCAATGGGGATGGTCGCCATCACCGTGAACATGCCCCATGGGCTTTCGGCCAGGGCTTTCACCACGATCAGCGAGAGCACCGCGAGGATGATGATCATGATCAGGAACGCGCCGAACAGCGCAATGGTGCCAGCCACCTGGCCCATTTCCTCTCGCACCAGGTCGCCCAGGGAACGTCCATCGCGGCGGCTGGAAATGAACAGCACCATGAAGTCCTGCACTGCGCCTGCCAGTACCACTCCGGCAATCAGCCAGAGGGTGCCGGGCAGGTAGCCCATTTGCGCGGCGAGTACGGGGCCCACCAGCGGGCCGGCGCCAGCGATGGCAGCGAAGTGGTGCCCGAAGAGCACGTGTTTGTTGGTTGGAACGAAATCCAGACCGTCATTGTGGAGGACGGCCGGCGTGGCGCGAGCTGGATCGAGCTGCATCACTCTGGTGGCGATGAACAGGCTGTAGTAGCGATAGGCAACCAGGTAGAGGGCAACGGCGGCTACCACTATCCACAGTGCGTTGATCGCCTCGCCGCGCCGCAACGCGACAACGCCCAGGGCGCAGGCCCCGGCCACAGCCAGCACTGCCCAGGGCAGGTGGCGCAGGACGCTGTTGTTATTGTTCATAGGGAACTCCGAATGAATGAACAGACAGGCTGCCGCACAAGCTTAGTCCCTCTGGAAGCAGCCGGTGACCGAACCGGGTCTGGAATGGCCCTTTCAACGACAGGGGGCTAGAAAAAAGCCGGGCAAGGCCCGGCTTTCTTATACGCTGCTGGACTTAGCTCGGCTGCTTGGCATAGCGGGCCAGCTGCTGGTCGCGGCTCATGACGTCGACAGTGGCGGCGAGTACCTGGTCCCCGGTCACGTCTGGCGAAGAGAAGATGGTGGAGAAATTGGCCTGGGTGACCTGGGCGAAGTGGGCGCGATCGGACTGTTCGATGCCCAGCAGGGTCGCATAGGCATCCAGCGCCTCGCCTTTGCCCTGGGCCATGTCTTCGGCAATGTTGTCGAGCATGCCGTTCATGGCCAGCATGGAGCGTCCGCCGTAGCCCAGGCGCACGCTGGAATCGCAACCGTTGGTACCCGAGGTCAAGCCAAAGGTAGCGTTACCGGAAGTTCCGTTAGTGGTGGTGGCCAGCAGGTGCGGGACCAGCCCGCGCTGACCTTCGAACAGCATGTTGCCCCAACCGCAACCACCGCCCCCCGCCTGGTCGGCCTGCGCCGCCACGCTGGCTGCACTGAGCAGCCCCACGATCAAACCCTTTTTCAGAAGTCGCTTATCCATTATTTGCGCTCCGCACGAATTTATAGAAAAACCGCATAAGCAGCTTTGGCGACGTATAGGGAACTGTCAAACCAGCCCCGGCACGCCTTGTCGGCCACCGGGATTACGGATGTAATTCGCCGCAGTCAGGCTCAATTACCCAAGGAGCCCGCTCCAGAGCGCGCCGATTCCATGCCTTATTCACACCTTCGCGCAGCCTTCATCCTTTTGCTGCTCTTGCTCTCTGGCTGCGAGCAGGAAACCCGCGCGCCGCTCGACCAGCAACTCTATATATGGCAGCGGCAATGGCGCCCGGCCCACGCAGAAGCCCTGGCCGCCAGCCGTACCGACTTTTCCACCCTGCGGGTGCTCGCCGCCCAGGCCCATCCGGGTGCGGGCTGGTCGCGCATTCAGGTGGACCGCGAACTGCTCGCCGCCGACGGCCGCCCGCTGGTCGCAGTGGTCCGCCTGGACGGCCAGCTGCCAGACCTGGACCTGCAACGCACCCGCGCCGACATACTCGCCCTGGTGGACCACTGGCGCGCCCAGGGTGTGGTCATGCAGGGTCTGGAGATCGATCACGATTGCGCCAGCGCGCGCCTGCCGGGGTACCGGGACTTTCTCCGCGACCTTCGCCAGGCGCTTCCGGCGGACCTCAAGCTCAGCATCACCGCCCTGCCCGCCTGGCTCGACAGCCCGGTTCTGGCCGATCTGCTTCGGCAAGTGGATGGCAGCGTATTGCAGGTCCATGCGGTGAGCGCCCCGGAGAATGGTTTGTTCGACCCCACACGGGCACAGGCCTGGGCAAAGCTCTGGAACGATGTCAGCGACCGCCCCTTCCTGCTCGCCCTGCCCGCCTACGGCATCGCCCTGGTGAATGGCCGGGTCGAGAGCGAAAGCCCGCTGGCCATCGCCGGACCACGCCGCGAACTCCAGGCCGACCCGCAGCAACTGGCTGAACTGCTGGCCAACCTGCGCCGCGACCGCCCCGAGCACCTGACCGGCGTCATCTGGTTCCGCCTGCCCCTGGCCGGCGATCGCCGCGCCTGGCGGTTGGTAACCCTGCTGGCAGTGGCGCGTGGCGAAGCCCTGCACGCCGACATCCAGCCTGAGATCCAGCAGTCGGGACCACTGCACGAGCTGGCCCTCACCAACCTGGGCAACCTCGACGGCCCCCTGCCGGAGCGCATCGAACTGCCTGCCCAGTCCTGCTATGCGGCCGACGCCCTGGCCGGCTATCGCCTGGAGCGCGCAACCGACCGCCTGGTCTTCACCCGTCTCAACGAAGGCCGGCTCGCCGCCGGCCAACAGCGCGCCCTGGGTTGGGCCCGCTGCGAACATCTCGATCAAGGAGGATCCCGTGTCTACCCCTGAACGCCGCACTCGCCTTGCCCTCGCCATCGCGCTCTGCCTGCCGGTATTGAGCGCGCAGGCGTGCGGGCCGGACTTTCCCCTGAGCCTGCTGGACGACCGCGCCCAGACCCTGGCCGAGCTGCCCGAAGGCAACTTCGCCTTCGAGGTCGCGCGCCTGGGCAAGCCGGTCCCCGGCCTCGGCCAGTCAGGTGATGCCACCCTGGTGGGTTACTGGGACGACGGCGGGGAACGCTACCTCCAGCAGCGCGATGAAGTGGAACAGAAGGAACTGGGCGAGCCCCTCTACCAGCAGGTCCGGCACCTGCGAACCCTGACCGACGCCCACCAGGTGGAGGACCAGGGCCTGGACCTGCCCGCCGAGCTGCGCCTCTACAGCGCTGGTGCGGTCGCGTTCGCCCAGCAGGATTACCAACTGGCTGCCGACTACTTCCAGAGGGTCCTGCAACTGCCGCCCGAACAACGTCGCCTGCGCAGCACCTGGGCCGCCTATTCCCTGGGCCGGGCACAGGCCAGCCTAGGAAATCCCGAGGGCGTGCCTACGGACGAAACCCAACGCAGCGAAGAAGACCAGCGGCTGTTCATGCGACAAGCCACCGAGGCCGCGCGCGATGCTTTCAGTCAGACCCGCCAGCTCACCGCCCAGGGTTACTCCGACCCTCTGGAGCTGGGCATCGCCAGCCTCGGCGAAGACGCCCGCCTGGCCTATCTGGCCGGCGACTGGGCCGGCGCCATCCGCCTCTACGCCAGCCAGACCGCCCACCATTCGGCCACCGGCTACAGCTCGCTGCGCCAGCTTTCGGCCGAACTCATCCGCTTGCCCGATGAACAATTGGTGCCGTTGCTGGCCATTCCCGAGGTTCAGCAACTGCTGACCGCGCGCCTGCTCAGCCGCCTCGATGGCGAGCCGAATGGGGATGATCACCTCGGCTCCTTGCTGGTCGAGAACACTGCCAGCGATCTGGACAATGCCGATCGCCTGGCCGCCCTGAGCTACCAGCTCGGTCGCTACGACGATGCCCGGCGCTTCCTCGCCAAAGCCGGCGACAGCGGTCTGGCCTGGTGGCTGCGAGCCAAGCTGGCCCTGCGCGACGGTGATGCCACCCGTGCCGCCGAAGCCTACGCCAAGGCCGCGCGCGCCTTCCCCGAAGGTGAAGACTGGGGCACCCGGCGCACGGCCAACTGGGATTACGAGAACGTGAAACCGCGCTGCCGGGTGGACGGCGAAAACGCCATCCTCTCTTTGCAGCGCGGCGATTACCTGGACGCCTTCGACCTGCTCTACCGCAGCGGCGACCTCTACTGGTGGGATGCCGCCGCTGTCGCCGAGCGGGTGCTCACGCTGGAAGAACTCAAGGGCTATGTCGACGCCAAGGTAGCGGCAGCCAAACCGCAGACAGCCGAAGAGCGCGAGAGCTACCAGCCACGTCCCGTAGCCGCCCAACTGCGTGATTTGCTGGCACGGCGTCTGCTGCGTGAAGGCCACTACGCCGAGGCCTTGCCCTATTACGACAGCGACGAGCTGCGCGAAACCGCCCGCCGCTATGGCCACGCTCGGGAAGAAGCGGAGAACCGCTGGACCGCCACCGGCCGTGCCGAAGCCCTCTATGAAGCGGCGGTGATCGCCCGTGAACAGGGCATGGAACTGTTGGGCTACGAGATGTCGCCAGACTTCCATAGCCTCGGCGGTTCCTTCGCCCTGCTCCAGGTCGACCGCCAGAAAGCAAGCGGGCTGCTGAGCGCCGACGAGGCCGAGCGGCAGAACGCCAATCTGGCCCAGCCCAATGCCCGCTACCACTATCGCTGGGTCGCCGCGCAGCTCGCTGACCGCGCCGCCGACCAACTGCCCCGGAGCAGCCAGGCCTTCGCCGCGGTGCTGTGCAAGGCCACCGGCTGGCTGCTCTACCGCGACCTGGAAGGCGCACGTGTCCATTACCGGCGCTACGTGCAGCAGGGACCGTACGTGCCCTGGGCCGTCAACTTCGGCCAGAACTGCGAGGAACCGAACTT
This sequence comes from Pseudomonas sp. BN411, assembly GCF_029871235.1. GTDB lineage: Bacteria > Pseudomonadota > Gammaproteobacteria > Pseudomonadales > Pseudomonadaceae > Metapseudomonas. The sequence goes on along the minus strand of NZ_SSOM01000065.1, from coordinate 118,974 downwards.
CGATGCCGCCGGCAAGCGCGTCTGGGAAGAGCGCGGGCAGTGGTTGCGCAGCAGCCTGCGCCCGTGGAAGTACCTGCTGGCCGGAACCGGCGTGCTGGCGATTGCGGCAATGATTTTGTGGATCAGGCGGCGCCGGGGCGAATGAAGGCGCGAAGAGCCTTGTCTATAGTGGTTGAAATCTCGCAGGAGCATGAACATGAGTGAAATCGCCAGCGAACGTCGGCGCTTCCACCGCATCAACTTCGATGCCGCCACCACCATCGCGCAGGGCGACAAGCGCTGGGCGGCGGAGCTGCACGACATTTCCCTCAAGGGCCTGCTGGTGATTCGCCCGTCGGAGTGGGATGGCGACCCGGCCATGCCCTTCGATGTCCGCATCGACCTGGGGGCCGACATACAGGTCGCGATGGAAGTGGAACTGACCCGCGCCCAGGGCGACCAGCTCGGTTTCATCTGCCGTCATATCGACCTGGACTCCATCAGCCACCTGCGCCGCCTGGTGGAGCTCAACCTCGGTAGCGAAGAGCTGCTGGAGCGCGAGTTGACCGCATTGGGTGAGGAAGAGCCCGTCGACAGCCGCTTCTTGTAGGGGCGAATTCATTCGCCAAGCAGACCGCAGGTCTGCCAAAAGCCCCTCACCCCAACCCTCTCCCGCAAGCGGGAGAGGGAGCTGTCCGTGCAGGCTAAATGCTGCTCGCTTTTCCTGTGGGGGCGATTTCAATCGCTAAGCAGACCGCAGGTCTGCCAATACCTCTCACCTCACCCCCACCTCCCCGCTACTCGAACAGCGCACCCAGCGCCTGTTCCAGGCGGGTCACCGCGACCACGGTCAGGCCGGGCGGGTCTTCCTTGGGCGCGTTGCCCTTGGGCACGATCGCGCGCTTGAAGCCGTGCTTCGCGGCTTCCTTAAGGCGCTCCTGGCCGCTGGGTACCGGGCGCACCTCACCGGACAGCCCCACTTCGCCGAACACCAGCACGTCATGGGCCAGCGGACGATTGCGCAGGCTGGAGATGATGGCGGCGATCAGCGCCAGGTCGGAGGCGGTTTCCAGCACCTTCACACCGCCCACCACGTTGAGGAACACATCCTGGTCATAGGTCGGGATGCCACCGTGGCGGTGCAGCACCGCCAGCAGCATGGCCAGGCGGTTCTGGTCCAGGCCCAGGGTCACTCGGCGAGGGTTGGCCAGGTGGCTGGTGTCCACCAGCGCCTGGACCTCGACCAGCATGGGCCGCGACCCCTCCCAGGTGGCCATCACCACGCTGCCGGGCACTGACTCCTGGGCACGGGTGAGGAAGATCGCAGAAGGGTTGGAGACTTCCTTCAGGCCCTTGTCGGTCATACCGAACACGCCCAGTTCGTTCACCGCGCCGAAGCGGTTCTTCACCGCCCGCAGCAGGCGCAGGCGACCATCGGACTCGCCTTCGAAATAGAGGACCGTGTCCACCATGTGCTCCAACACGCGAGGACCGGCCAGGGCACCTTCTTTGGTTACGTGGCCGACCAGGAAGATCGCCGTGCCGCTCTGCTTGGCGAAGCGCACCAGCAGCGCGGCGCTCTCGCGCACCTGGGCCACACCGCCGGGGGCGGACTGCAATTGTTCGGTGAAGATGGTCTGGATGGAGTCGATCACCATCACCTTGGGCTGCTCCACCCGTGCGGTGGCGATGATGGCTTCGATGCAGGTCTCGGTCATGACCTTGAGCTTGTCTTCCGGCAGGCCCAGGCGGCGGGCGCGCATGGCCACCTGCTGTTGGGACTCCTCACCGGTGACATAGAGCGCGGGGAAGCGCGCAGCGATGTTACAGAGGGTCTGCAGCAGGATGGTGGACTTGCCGATGCCCGGATCACCGCCGATCAGCACCACCGAGCCATCCACCAGGCCGCCGCCGAGGACGCGGTCCAACTCGGTGGAGGCGGTGGAAAAGCGCGGCATTTCCTCGACGCTGACCTCGGCCAGGGTCTTGAGCTGCGCCTGCTGGCCAGCCCAGCCGCCGCGGCCGCCCGAGGAAGACGCCGCGGCGCCCTCCAGCACGGTTTCCACCAGGGTGTTCCAGGCCCCGCAATCAGCGCACTGGCCGGCCCATTTGGGGAAAGTGGCGCCGCACTCGGTGCAGCCGTACATGCGCTTGGCCTTGGCCATCAGCGGACTCCGTCAAAACACGAAAGCCCGCATGATAGCGGATCAACCCCGGCAACCGCCGCCGCAGTTGCAGCATTGGCCGCTGGCGCGTCGACGCTGGCGTTCGAGGTCCTCAAGCAGACCATCCAGGCGCATGTGCAGCATGGTCAGGCTGGAGCCGTCATCCGGCTCGCTGCCCTCTTCCACGCGGCGGATGCGGAGTTGCAACAGGTCGAGCTGGCTTTGCAGGCGGCCCAGGCGTTCGATGGCTTCCAGGCGCTCAGGGGAAATGGACGACGCAGGCATCATGCCCACGCCGGACACCAGGATGGCAGCGGTCATGGCAAAGGCTCCGGGAAGAAAAGATGGTGCCCAGCCTATGCCCCTACTCGTCCAGCCCTGTTGACCCCGATCAAATCAAGGCGTCAGCCCTTGGCGCTCCTGAGCATTCGGGCGATTTCATCTTTCAAGGCGACCCTTTGCACCTTCAGACCGTGCAGGGCGCTGTCATCAAGGGCCTTGTTGCCGTCCTCGACTTCGTAGATTTGCGAATCCAGATCCTGGTACTCCCCCGCCAACCGGGCAAAGTGCGCATCGCTTTGCAGCAGTGCGCGCATGGTGTCCTTGAACTCCGGGAATTCACGGTTGAGCGGGTGATGTTCTAGTGGCATGGCAGCGACCCTCCTCTTGCAGCCTCACTCTCAGGCTAGACCAGTGTCCAGCGGCGGAAAGCGCCGCCTGACGGAAACACACCGCAGGCTTGGCACTGGCCATGCCGGGCCCTAGCATGTGTGCCCGCACAAGGAGGTGACCGCCACTGGCAGCCTCGACCCGCTGAATTACACTTCAGCCTTAAAACCAGAACCTCAGGGAGTGAACATGAGCCTGCTCAACGAATTCAAAGCCTTCGCCGTCAAGGGCAACGTGGTCGACATGGCCGTGGGCATCATCATCGGCGCCGCCTTCGGCAAGATCGTCTCGTCTTTCGTGGGCGACGTGATCATGCCGCCCATTGGCCTGCTGATCGGCGGGGTCGATTTCTCCGACCTGGCCATCACCCTCAAGGCCGCCGAGGGAGATATCCCGGCTGTGGTACTGAGCTACGGCAAGTTCATCCAGACGATTCTGGACTTCGTGATCGTGGCCTTCGCGATCTTCATGGGGGTCAAGGCGATCAACAAGCTCAAGCGTGAAGAGGCCGCAGCCCCGGAAGCACCGCCGGCGCCCACCAAGGACCAGGAACTGCTGACCGAGATCCGCGACCTGCTGAAGTCGCAACGGGACAAGTAGTCCTGACGGACATCGCAATAAAAAACGGCGCCTCGATGGCGCCGTTTCTTCTTGTGGGGCGAATTTTAGCTGAGCCTTGTAGGAGCTAGCTTGCTAGCGAAAAGGGGACATTCGCTGGCAAGCCAGCTCCTACGGGCGATGCAGCTACTTGCAGCACTTAATGCTCCCCCTACAACGCACTGGTGGACTACCCCAAAGGCTTGAGCAGCAGGCGATTGACCCGCCTTTCCTTCACCTCGATCACCTCCAGCTGCCAGCCCTCCACTTCCAGGGCATCGCCCCTCACCGGCAAGCGGTCCAGCAGGCTCATGGCCAGGCCGGCGAGGGTCTGGTAGTCCTCACCGGGCTTGGCGGCAAAGCCCAGGCGCTCACCCAAAAGACTCAGGTTCACGGCACCGCTGACCTTCCAGCCACCGTCGCACGGCTCGATATCCAGCCCATCCACCTCGCTGGCGTCGGGCAGTTCACCGGCGATGGACTCGAGTATGTCGGTCATGGTCAGCAGACCCTCGAAACCGCCGAACTCGTTGACCACGAAGGCCACGTGGGTGGAGGCCTTGCGCATTTCCTCCAGGGCGCCCAGCACCGACGCGCTATCCGGCAGATTCGGCGGAACCCGCAGCACCTGCTCGAAATCCGGGTCCTGGCCCTGCAGCAGTTCGCGCAGCAGCTCCTTCTTGTGCACGTAGCCCAGCGGCTCGTCTACGTTGCCACCACGGATCACCAGCAGCCGCGAGTGGGGCGAGCGCAGCAGGGCATCGCAGATGACCTCGCGGGATTCGTCCAGGTCGACGCGCTCCACCTCACTGCGATTGGTCATCAGGGTGCGGATCGGGCGCTCGGCCAGCCCCAGCACACCACTGATCATGATCCGTTCGCGGCGGTCGAAGGGCACCTTGCCAGCGTCGCCGGCGCCCACCAGGTCGGCGATTTCCTCACCTACCTCTTCAGCCTCCACACCACGGCCGCCCAGCAAGCGCAGCACCGCGTGGGCAGTGCGCTCACGCACGCTGCGGTCGCCCTGGAGCTGGCGCTTGCGGCGCCAGCGCACCAGTTGGTTGGCGGCCTCGATCAGCAACGAGAAGCCGATGGCGGCGTACAGGTAGCCCTTCGGAATATGGAAGCCCAGGCCTTCGGCGGTGAGGCTGAAGCCGATCATCATCAGGAAGCCCAGACACAGCATGATCATCGTCGGGTGAGCGTTGACGAAGGCGGTCAGCGGCTTGCTGGCGATGATCATCAGGCCGATGGACACGACCACGGCGATCATCATCACTTCCAGATGCTCCACCATGCCCACGGCGGTAATCACCGCGTCGAGGGAGAACACCGCGTCCAGCACCACGATCTGCGCCACCACCGGCCAGAACAGGGCGTAGGTGCGGCTGCCACCCTGGCTGTGGACGCGGCCTTCCAGGCGCTCATGCAGCTCCATGGTGGCCTTGAACAGCAGGAACACACCACCGAAGAGCATGATCAGGTCACGGCCGGAGAAGCTCTTGTCGAACACTTCGAACAGCGGCGTGGTGAGGGTGACCAGCCAGGAAATACTGGCCAGCAGGCCCAGGCGCATGATCAGCGCCAGCGACAGGCCGATCAGACGCGCGCGGTCTCGCTGATGGGGTGGCAGCTTGTCGGCCAGGATGGCGATGAACACCAGGTTGTCGATGCCGAGGACGATCTCCAGGACGATAAGGGTCAGCAGGCCAAGCCAGGCCGTGGGATCAAGTATCCATTCCATAGGGATCAAGCTCTCGGGAGAAGTTCACGGGCAGGCACAAACCGCGCCTGCAGGCGTTGCATCGACATGCACGAAGCGTAGGCAGCAGGAAGCTGCAATTCGATTTGGCGTACGGGAACGCCGGTGGGGAGGGAGGCCGCACCCAGGGTCGCAGGGGGCGGCTTACAACTACTGTCGCTGTCCATTGGTTTCCAGTTCGGATAAACGAACTGCGAATGCTAGGTCAGAAATTAGCCAGAGCTAAGTAGGGAATTTTTACCATTCATGTACGAAACCTCGCCGAGCCTGTTCGCAGCTGGGCGAGCTAGAGAAGAGCAAGGCGGAAATGGCAGAGGGCGCGGAGTTTACGAGTTGTAAATGAGCAAGCCCGATGCCATTTCCAACGCAGCTATTCCGACGCGCAGCCAGTTGCGGACAGGCTCTCAGCGACGGCGGAATAAGGGGTTCGGCTCTATTACGGAGCGGCCGTACAACACGCTCACGCCGGCCAGTCCCTTCAATGCATCCTCGGCGGATTTGTCCTCGCGCACGGCAAAGGCATCGAAGCCGCACTGGCGCATGTGGCTGAGCTGATCCCGCAGCACATCCCCCACTGCGCGCAGTTCGCCACGCCAGCCGAGGCGCACCCGCAACAGGTAGGCCTGGCTGTAGCCACGGCCGTCGCGGAAGCTGGGAAACTCCACGGCGATCAGCGGCAGCGCTTCCGACAGCAGCGGCGCCAGCGGCTCCACTTCGTCATCCGGTTGCAGCAGCAGGCCATCACGACCATCGCGCTCGCGCCAGAGCGCCAACGGCAGGATCAGCGGGCCATCCGGCAAGACGTCACCGGTCTCGCGCACCAGGGTCCAGGGGTCGCTCTCAATCAATTGGGCCTGGCCGTCCAGCAGCCTGATCAGGTTGTTCATGCCGGCACCTCCGCCTTGGCGTAGACCCGTTCCTTGAAGGGTTCCAGACCGATACGGCGCACCGTGTCGACGAAGCGCTCCTCCGGCTCGCGGTAGTCGCGGAAGGTCGCCACCACCTTTTCGATCACATCCGGCACCTCGTCGGCACTGAACGACGGGCCGATCACCTTGCCTAGCTCGCTCTGCATGCCCTGGGCGCCGCCGAGGGTGATCTGGTACCACTCACTGCCACCCTTATCCACGCCAAGGATGCCGATGTTGCCGATGTGGTGGTGGCCGCAGGCGTTCATGCAGCCGGAGATATTCAGGCTCAGCTCGCCTAGGTCCTGGAGCGCCGCCGGATCGGGGAAGCGAGCCTGGATCGCCTGGGCGATGGGGATGGACTTGGCGTTGGCCAGGGAGCAGTAGTCGCCCCCAGGGCAGGCGATGATGTCGGAGAGCAGGCCGATGTTGGCGGTCGCCAAACCCCGCTCGCAGGCCAGCAACCAGAGCGCGTGCAGGTCCGCCTTGCGCACGTCGGGCAGCACCAGGTTCTGTTCGTGGGCGATGCGGATTTCACCGAAGCCGAAACGCTCGGCCCAGTCGGCCACCGCTTCCATCTGCGCGGCGGTGACGTCACCGGGCGGCGCATCCGGCCCCGGCTTGGTGGACAGCACCACAGCGGCGTAGCCCGGCACCTTGTGCGGCTGCAGGTTGCGCGCGCACCAGCGGGCGAATGCTGGGTCCCGCGCCAGGTGAGTGCCGAAGCCGAGATCAGTGTCATCGAGACGGTGATAGGACGGCGCATCGAAACTGACGGCGACTCGCTGGTACTCGTCCTCGGTCAATTCGGCGGGTCCATCCTTCAGGTGCTGCCACTCGGCTTCCACCTCGCGGGCGAACGCGTCGATGCCGAGCGCCTTCACCAGGATCTTGATCCGCGCCTTGTACTTGTTGTCGCGCCGCCCGTGGCGGTTGTAGACCCGCAGGATGGCCTCGACATAGGACAGCAGGTGGCGCCAGTGCAGGCCGTCGCGGATCTGTTGGCTGAGGATCGGCGTGCGCCCAAGCCCGCCGCCCACCATCACCCGCAGGCGCATTTCGCCAGCGTCGTCGCGGTACAGGTAAAGGCCGATGTCGTGCATCTGCACGGCGGCACGGTCTTCCTCGGCGGCGCAGAGGGCGATCTTGAACTTGCGCGGCAGGAAGAGGAATTCCGGGTTGATGGTGGACCACTGGCGAAGGATTTCCGCCAGCGGGCGCGGGTCCAGCAGCTCGTCGGCCGCCACCCCGGCGAAGGCCTCGGTGGTGATGTTGCGTACGCAGTTGCCGGAGGTCTGAATGGCGTGCATTTCCACCTCGGCCAGCTGCTGCAGGATGTCCGGGACTTCAGCGAGTTCGATCCAGTTGAACTGGATGTTCTGCCGGGTGGTGAAGTGGCCGTAGCCACGGTCGTGCGCGCGGGCGATGTGCGCCAGGCAACGCAGCTGGTTCGACGACAGGGTGCCGTAGGGAATGGCGACCCGCAGCATGTAGGCGTGCTTCTGCAGGTAGAGGCCGTTCTGCAGGCGCAGCGGCAGGAACTCTTCCTCGCTCAGCTCGCCGCTGATGCGCCGCGCCACCTGGTCGCGGAATTGCGCCACGCGCTCCTGCACCAGGGCGCGGTCGTAGTCGTCGTAGTGGTACATGCAAGCGGGCTCCAGCAAGGCGGGCGGGGGCCTTCACTATGGCTACGCCCGGCAGCAGGAAACAGCGCCAGATATGTCAGTAAAAACCATATCAGATCAGCCAGACAGGTAGCTTTCGTAGGAGCGAGCTCTGCTCGCGAATGGCCAGGATCGCGAGCAGAGCTCGCTCCTACAGGGACAGCAGCGGTTCACTTGGGAGGACACTCTCAATCTGAGCTTTAAAAAGTGCCTTTATCTGAGTCTGTTTCCCCAGCCACGGGATTTCCAGAATGGCGCCGCTCAGTCTTCCCAACCGAAAGGCCCGCACATGAACACCGCAATCCCGGAACCGACCTACGACTACAAGGTGGTTCGCCAGTTCGCCCTGATGACGCTCGTCTGGGGCATCGTCGGCATGGGCATGGGCGTGTTCATCGCCGCCCAGCTCGTCTGGCCGGCGCTGAACCTCGACCTGCCCTGGACCAGCTTTGGCCGCCTGCGCCCGCTGCACACCAACCTGGTGATCTTCGCCTTCGGCGGCAGCGCGCTGTTCGCCACCAGCTACTACACCGTGCAACGCACCTGCCAGGCGCGGCTGTTCGGTGGCGGGCTTGCGGCATTCACCTTCTGGGGCTGGCAGGCGCTGGTGGTGATCCTGCTGGTGACCCTGCCCCAGGGCCTGACCACCACCAAGGAATACGCCGAGGTGGAATTCACCGGCGCGGTGTGGATGGGGATCATCTGGATCGCCTACGCGGTGGTGTTCTTCGGGACGGTGATGAAGCGCAAGACCAAGCACATCTACGTGGGCAACTGGTTCTTCGGCGCCTTCATCGTGGTCACCGCGATGCTGCACATCGTCAACCACATGGCCATTCCGGTGAGCTGGTTCAAGTCGTACTCGGTCTATTCCGGCGCCACCGACGCGATGGTGCAGTGGTGGTACGGCCACAACGCCGTGGGCTTCTTCCTCACCACCGGCTTCCTCGGGATGATGTACTACTTCATCCCCAAGCAGGCCGGGCGCCCGGTGTATTCCTACCGGCTGTCCATCGTGCACTTCTGGGCGCTGATCACCCTGTACATCTGGGCCGGCCCGCACCACCTGCACTACACCGCCCTGCCCGACTGGGCCCAATCCCTCGGCATGGTGATGTCGATCATCCTGCTGGCGCCGTCCTGGGGCGGCATGATCAACGGCATGATGACCCTGTCCGGCGCCTGGCATAAATTGCGCGACGACCCGATCCTGCGCTTCCTCGTGGTGTCCCTCGCCTTCTACGGCATGAGCACCTTCGAAGGCCCGATGATGGCCATCAAGACCGTCAACGCCCTCTCCCACTACACCGACTGGACCATCGGCCACGTGCACGCCGGGGCGCTGGGCTGGGTGGCGATGATCACCATCGGCTCGCTGTACCACCTGATCCCGCGCCTCTACGGCCGCGCGCAGATGCACAGCGTCGGCCTGATCAACGCGCACTTCTGGCTGGCCACCATCGGCACCGTGCTCTACATCGCCTCGATGTGGGTCAACGGCATCACCCAGGGCCTGATGTGGCGTGCGGTGAACGAGGACGGCACCCTCACCTACTCCTTCGTCGAAGCGCTGGAAGCCAGCCACCCCGGCTTCGTGGTGCGCATGGTGGGCGGCATCTTCTTCGTCACTGGCATGCTGCTGATGGCCTGGAATACCTGGCGCACGATTCGCGTTGGCGATGCCCGTACCACCGAAGTGGTGCCGCAGGCGGTGGCCCATGGATAGCGAAGGCGCCTACGCGCTGCTCAGCCTGGCCGCGCTGACCTTCTTCTACCTCGCCACCCAGGCCTGCCTGGGCGGCAGGAGCCAGCGTCAGATCGAAGAAGCCACCATGCTGCCCTTCGCCGACGACGACCCCGTGGCCCGGCGCATGGAGCGCGCCACTGGACGCAGCAGCACGGGGTGCGGCTGCCCGGGGCGGTGTGATGGGGGTTGTGCGAGCCGGGTGGAGATGGACGCCTGAGGGCCGAACCCTGTGGGGGCGAATTCATTCGCTAAGGGCTGCGCAGCAGCCCCTCTCAACGGTTGGGCAGACCTGCGGTCTGCTTAGCGATTGAAATCGCCCCCACAGAAAAGCGAGAGCAACCGCTACCTCACCAATAATTCTCCACCGCCACCTGCCCCGGCCGGCGGGTCAGACTGAGGTTCATGTCGCGCTTCTTCAGCACGGCACGGGTGTCGTCGATCATCTGCGGGTTGCCGCAGAGCATCACGCGGCTATGTTCCGGGATCAGTTCAAGGCCGGCGGCGCGTTCCAGATCACCGTTCTCGATCAGCGTGGTGATGCGCCCATGCAGCGCGCCGGGCACTTCCTCGCGGGTCACCACGGGGATGTACAGCAGCTTGTCGGCCGCGCCTTCCAGGTAATCACGGTTTTTCAGGTCATCGATCAGCGGTTGATAGGCCAGTTCGGCGGCCTGGCGCACGCTGTAGACCAGGATGATGCGTTCGAAACGCTGCCAGACTTCCAGGTCCTGGAGGATCGACAGGAAGGGAGCCAGGCCGGTGCCGGTGGCCAGCAGCCAGAGGTCGCGGCCATCTACGAAGCGGTCAAGGGTGAGGAAGCCAAAGGACGTCTTGTCCACCATCAGGGTGTCGCCGACCGCGAGGCGTGACAGCTCACTGGTGAATTCGCCCCCCGGCACGACGATGGAAAAGAACTCCAGATGCTCGTCATGGGGCGCCGACACCATGGAATAGGCGCGCCAGACGGTGCTGCCGTCGGGCTTGGTCACGCCCAGTCGGGCAAACTGGCCAGCGCGGAAGCGGTAGCCCGCGTCGCGGGTGGTGCGCAGGGTGAACAGGCTGGGCGTCAGGGTCTCTACTTCGAGCAGGGCCTGACGGGTGAACTTCTCTTCGCTGGCGGTCATACTCCGCTCCCACTCATTTCCGATTCGTTCGAAGACCGCCCCAGTGTCTCGCAAAGCGGCCTTCAGAAACACCGCCGGTTCTTATGCCTATATTTGCTACGTCTTTCGCCCAGCTCGACCTCGTTCGCCAGCCCGAGCAGCAGGATGACCCGCTGCAGGCCTTCGATGCCGCCGACGAATACCTGCTCAATCACCTCCATGAGCAAGGCATCACGGCCAATACACGCATCCTGGTACTGAACGACAGCTTCGGTGCGCTGGCGGCCAGCCTCGCCGCCCACGCCCAGGTCACCAGCAGCGGCGATTCCCACCTCGGTCATATCGCCCTGCAACGCAATCTGGCGCGCAATGAACTGGATGTCGGTGGCGTACGCTTCGTGCCTGCCAGTGAAGCGGCCATTGGTCCGTTCGACCGGGTACTGATCCGCGTGCCCAAGACCCTGGCACTGCTGGAGGAACAACTGATCCGCCTGCACGGCCAACTGGCTCCAGGCGCTACTGTGGTCGCCGCTGGCATGGTCAAGCACCTGCCCCACGCCGCCGGTGACCTGCTGGCCAAGTACATCGGCCCGATGCAGCCCTCCCTGGCGGCGAAGAAAGCCCGCCTGCTGATCGCCACGGCCGAGCAGAAGCCGGCCATCGCCTCGCCCTACCCCACGCGCTACCAGCTGGATCAACCGCGCCTGACGCTGGTGAATCACGCCAACGTGTTCTGCCGCGACGGGCTGGACATCGGCACCCGCGCCTTTCTCCCGCACCTGCCGCGCAGCCTGGCGGATGTCCGCGCGGCGGACCTGGGCTGCGGCAATGGCGTGCTCGGCATCGTCTACGCCCTGGCCAACCCGCAGGCACAGATGACATTGGTGGATGAGTCGTACATGGCGGTGCAATCGGCGCAGGAAAACTGGCGCGCAGCCCTGGGCGAACGCCCGGCGGATATCCGTGCCGGCGACGGCCTGGCCGAACAGCCGTCGGATTCGCTGGACCTGGTGCTATGCAACCCGCCCTTCCACCAACAGCAGGTGGTGGGCGACTTCCTCGCCTGGCGCATGTTCGTGCAAGCGCGCAATGCGCTGGTGAAGGGGGGCGAGCTGTGGATCGTGGGGAACCGCCACCTGGGCTACCACGCCAAGCTCAAGCGCCTGTTCCGCGGGGTTGAGCAAGTGGCGGCGACGCCGAAGTTCGTGGTGCTCAAAGCAAGCAAATAGCTGCACCAGGCCACTGAAACCCTGTAGGGGCGAATTTATTCGCCAAGGGCAGCGCAGCTGCCCCTATCGAATCTGCAGGGCAGGCCTTCGGCCTGCTTGGCGAATGAATTCGCCCCTACAAGTAATGGGAGAGCACGCCTAGTGCGTACTCAACCCCGCCGCCGCCATGAACATCCGCAGCAGGTAGGCCACGGCGCCCAGGGCCAGCACGCTGAGGGCCCAGATGCCCACCAGCCAGCCCAGGCGCTGCCACAGGGGCTTCTTCTCGGATTCGCCCATCGCCGTGCTCCTAGTGGTAGCCATCTTCCACACGCACCTTGCCGCGAAACACGTAGTAGCTCCACGCGGTGTACATCAAGATGAACGGGATGATGAACAGCGCGCCCACCAGCATGAAACCCTGGCTCTGCGGCGGGGCCGCGGCGTCCCAGATGGAAATGGACGGCGGGATCACATTGGGCCAGATGCTGATGCCCAGGCCGCTGTAGCCGAGGAAGATCAGCACCAGGGTCAGCACGAACGGCGCATGGTGGGCGTTGTTGGCCACCGCGCGCAGCAGCGCCCAGGTGCAGATCAGCACCAGGATCGGTACCGGCATGAACCAGAACAGGTTGGGCAGGCTGAACCAGCGCGTGGCGATTTCTTCATGGGCCAGCGGGGTCCAGATGCTGACGATACCGGTAATGCCCAGCAGCACCAGCACCAGCGGACGCGCCAGGTCGTGCATCTGCTGCTGCAGGCGGCCTTCGGTCTTCATGATCAGCCAGGTGCAGCCCAGCAGCGCGTAGGCGGCGATCAGGCCCAGGCCGCAGAACAGCGGGAAGGGTGCGAGCCAGTCCAGGGAACCGCCGGCATAGGCGCGGTCCACCACCGGAATACCTTCGATGAAGGCGCCCAGGGCCACGCCCTGGAAGAAGGTGGCGGCGATGGAACCGCCAATGAAGGCCTTGTCCCACAAGTGGCGCTTGGCCGGACGGGCCTTGAAGCGGAACTCGAAGGCCACGCCCCGGAAGATCAGCCCCAGCAGCATCAGGATCAGCGGCAGGTAGAGCGCGGAAAGCACCACCGAGTAGGCCAACGGGAAGGCACCGAACAGGCCGGCGCCGCCCAGGATCAGCCAGGTTTCGTTGCCGTCCCAGACCGGCGCGACGGTGTTCATCATCACGTCGCGCTCTTGGTCATCCTTGACGAAGGGGAAGAGGATGCCGATTCCGAGGTCGAAACCGTCCATCACCACATACATCATCACGCCGAAGATGATGATGATGGCCCAGATCAGAGAAAGGTCGACGCCCATGTTCAGGTCCTCGGCAGGGTTGTAGCGTTGTCGTCATCGTCCATGCCCTCTTCGGTCGCCGAGAGCGGGCGTGCAGGGGTGCGGTGCTGGCCAGGGCCACCAGCCAGTTCCTTGCCTTGATGGGTGACCGGGCCCTTGCGCACCAGGCGCATCATGTAGCCGATCCCCGTACCGAAGAGCACGAAATACACCACCACGAAGCTCACCAGGGTCAGGCTCATCTGCGCCACGCTGTGGTTGGATACCGCGTCAGCCGTGCGCATCAGCCCATAGACCACCCAGGGTTGGCGGCCCATTTCAGTGGTGAACCAGCCGGCCAGGATGGCGATCAATCCGGACGGCCCCATCCACAGGCACAGGTAGAGGAACGGCCGCGAGCGGAACAGCCCGCCGCGCCAGCGCAGCCAGAGGCTCCAGACGCCTACCAGGATCATCAGCATCCCCAGGGCGACCATGATGCGGAAGGACCAGAACACCACGGTGGAATTGGGGCGGTCTTCCTTGGGGAAGTCCTTCAGCGCCGGCACCTGTTTGTCCAGGCTGTGGGTCAGGATGATGCTGCCGAGGTAGGGAATCTCCACCTTGAAGCGGGTTTCCTCGCGCTCCATGTCCGGCCAGCCGAAGAGGATCAGCGGGGTAGCCTCACCACTGCTGTTGTCCCAGTGGCCTTCCATTGCGGCGATCTTCACCGGCTGGTGCTTGAGGGTGTTCAGACCGTGCAGGTCGCCAATGAAGGCCTGTACCGGGGCCACCAGCAGCGCCATCCACATGGCCATGGAGAGCATCTTGCGGATCGCCGGGTTGTCACGGCCGCGCAGCAGGTGCCAGGCCGCCGAGGCGCCAACAAAGAAGGCGGTGGCGAGGAAGGCGGCGGTGGCCATGTGCAGCAGGCGGTAGGGGAAGGACGGGTTGAAGATCACCGCCAGCCAGTCCACCGGCACCACGCGGCCGTCGATGATCTCGAAGCCCTGCGGGGTCTGCATCCAGCTGTTGGAGGCGAGGATCCAGAAGGTGGAGATGATGGTGCCGATGGCCACCATCACCGTGGCGAAGAAGTGCAGGCCAGGGCCGACGCGGTTCCAGCCGAACAGCATCACGCCGAGGAAGCCGGCTTCGAGGAAGAAGGCGGTGAGCACCTCGTAGGTCAGCAGGGGCCCTGTGACGGAGCCTGCGAAGTCGGAGAAGGCGCTCCAGTTGGTGCCGAACTGGTAGGCCATGACCAGGCCGGATACCACGCCCATGCCGAAGTTGACGGCGAAGATCTTCGACCAGAAGTGGTAGAGGTCGCGATAGACCCCCTGCCCCGTCTTCAGCCACAACCCTTCCAGCACGGCGAGGTAGCTCGCCAGGCCAATGGTGATGGCTGGGAAGATGATGTGGAAGGACACGGTGAAGGCGAACTGCATTCGGGCGAGATCGAGAGCCTCCAATCCGAACATGGCGAATCCTCTAATCAGGTTGATACGGGTGCGGCCCCGCGCGGCTCCTTTTGGTACTGGAGCCAGGCCGAGCCGAATTGTTCTTGTGGGGGCGAGTGCGACTGGATGCGGGCCAGGTCGGCCCTTCACAAACCCGCGTCTGGGGTTTTGACGCGGATCAAGCAATGCATAGAGATTAGCCGGTCAAGGCATTTTGGAAGCTGTGGTTCGTTGCCGCGCGACAGGTTGCCGCGCGGCTGCGCGCCGCATCAGGTGGGCAGGGGTTGTGTAGGTTGGCGCTGAGCGAAGCGAAGCCCAACATGCGGACTCACCGGGAATCGTTGGGCTTCGCTGCGCTCTGCCGCAACCTACGGTTCGAGAGCCTCGGGGCTGTCCACATCGCGCAGGACGCCCGGATCGTCGACGCCCACCGCTATCCAGGCGGCAGCATGGGCGCGCAGAACCCGGCGCGCGCCTTCGTCGCCAGTCAATTGCTGCAGCTCGGGCCAGAACTCCCGGCCGAAGAGCACAGGGTGCCCACGTTCATCGTGATGAACAGGGAAGACGATGCGGCTCGGCGCCGCCTTGGCAATCAGGGCGCACAGGCTGGACTCGGCGATCCAGGGCATGTCGCCCAGCAGCACGGCGATGGCCTCCCCTTCCCCAGCAGCCAGTGCCCGCGCTCCGGCCGCCAGGCTATGGCCCATGCCCTGGCCGGCGTCTTCGCAGAGGATGATGTTGCAGCCTTCCGGCAGCCCCAACGCCGCCGGGTCGTCCTCCGGGCGCAGCACCACATGCACCTCGTCGAACACCGCCTGGGCCCGCTCCAGGCTGGCTGCCAGCAGGGTGCGGCCATTAACCAGAGTGGCGCGGCGCTTGTCACTGCCAAAGCGAGTGCCGAAGCCGGCGGCGAGGATCAGGGCGGGGACGGTGGGCATGCAGCGACTCCGTTCAGCTAGGGCACGAACACTGTGGGGGCGAATTCATTCGCTATGCGGACCGCAGGTCTGCCCTGCAAAGCCAAAGGGGGCAGCATAGCTGCCCAAAGCGAATGAATTCGCCCCCACAACGGAAAAGCAGAGCCTGCTAGCGCGACTCAAACCCTTTCCCGCGCAATCCCATTGCGCACCCGCAGGATATCCGCGAGCACCGCCAGGGCGATTTCGGACGGGGTCTTGCTGCCCAGGTTGAGACCGATGGGGGCAATGATGCGGGCGATTTCCGCCTCGTTCAGGCCGCCCACCCGACGCAGGCGCTCCATGCGCTTGGTGCTGGTGGCCATGGAGCCCATCACGCCGATGTAGAAGGCTTCAGTGCGCACCGCTTCGATCATCGCCAGGTCGTCGATCTTCGGATCGTGGGTCAGGGCGACCACGGCAGTGTCTGCATGGCAGCCACCCAGGCGGATGAACTCCGAGGGCAGTTCGCGGCGGATTTCCACGCCCGGCAGCTCGACGCCTTGCAGCGCCTCGTCACGCGGGTCGCAGAGCACCACCTCGAAACCCAGGCTCTGGCCGAACTCGGCGCACACCTGGGCCACCGTGGAATACCCCGCCAGCAGCAGCCGCTGGGCAGCACCGACGCGCAGGCGCAGCAGCCTGTCCTCGCGCTCGACCCGGGGGCCGTGATCGCGGTCGGGCAGCAGACTCCGGGCGCCGTCGGGCACGGACACCTCGCGGATCAGCCGGCGCTGGCCCGCCAGGGCGCTTTCCAGTTCGCGCAGGTGGGCCTGGACATCGCAATCGGAGGGCAGGTTTTCCACCAGCACATCGAGGATGCCGCCGCAGGGCAGGCGAATCGACGAATGGGTGTCGCTGCCATCGCCATAGCGCACCAGCTGCACCGGCTCCGGGAAGGCGCCGGCGGCCAGGCGTTCGAGGAAGTCATCCTCCACGCAGCCGCCGGACAGCGAGCCTATCCAGTGCCCATCGGCGGTAGCCGCCAGCAGCGAGCCCGGCGCGCGGGGCGCCGAGCCGTACGTGGCAAGGACGGTACAGAGCCACACGCGCTGGCCGGAAGCGGACCACTCCAGGGCCTTGCGCACCACCAGCAGGTCGAGGTGTTGCATCGAGGGATACCGTTATCAGTGGGACGGGGCGTCGCTGCGCAATTCCGCCACCCGCTCGGGACCCACCTCACCGTCGAGACCACCCCAGGTCTGACGCAGGTAGTTGAGCAGGTCGCGCATCTGGCCGTCGTCGAGTTTATCCCTGAAGCCCGGCATTGGCTGCATCCGTTCGAAACCGGTGAACTGCTGCGCGCGGATGCCGTCGTCAATCACCCGAACCAAGTTGCGGGAATCGGCCAGGCGCAGGGTTGTGTTGCCGTTCATGGCGACTGCCACATGGGGCACGCCCTCGCCTTCCACGCCATGACAGCCGGCGCAGACGTTGAGGTACTGCTGGCGGCCACGGGCTGCGCTTTCGCCCAGCTGGGTCTCGGCCACGGCAACGATCTTGCGCGGTTCCGGCGCCTGCTCACCCAACAGGTAGGTGGCCATGGCGCGATGGTCGTCCTGAGGCAGGTACTGAGTGCTGTGGTGCAGCACCGGGTACATCTCGTTGAACACCGAGCCCTGGTCGCTGATGCCGTGCTTGAGGAAGGTGGACAGGTCGTCGGTGGTCCAGCCGCGCTCGGCCAGGTCCTTGGCCAACAGGCTGGGGGCCTCGTAGCCGAGGATCACCCCACCGGTCATACGCAGGTCCTGCTGCAGCGCGCCGACGGCGTTGCGCGGGGTGTGGCACTCGCCGCAGTGGCCGAGCACTTCCACCAGGTACTGGCCACGCTGCCATTCCTCGCCCTTACCATCGGCCGCTTCGAGCTGCACGCGGTTCTTGTACAGCATGTTCCAGAAGGTCATGCCGAAGCGCACGTTGAACGGGAAGGCCAGGTCGGTCTTCGGGCTCGGCTTGGCGATGGGCTCCAGGCTCATCAGGTACGCATAGATGGCGTCGGAGTCTTCGCGCTTGAGCAGGTGGTAGGAGGTGTAGGGCATGGCCGGGTACAGCTTGCCACCGTCCCTGCGCTCACCCTGGGTCACCGCCTTGAAGAACTCATCGGCGCTGTAGTGGCCGATGCCGTGCTCCTTGTCCGGGGTGATGTTGGTGCCGTAGATGGTGCCGAACGGCGACACCAGCGGCAGGCCGCCGGCGTACTCGGCGCCGCCTTCGATGCTGTGGCAGGCCACGCAGTCGGCGGCACGGGCCAGGTACTTGCCACGCTCGATCAGCGCCTTGTCCGCCGGTTGTTCAGCGGCCTGGGCGGCCAGGGGCAGCAGCAGTGCCGCGAGGATAAGCGAGCGCATCCTCAACCCTCCTTGACCAGGCCGAGGCCTTCCACCACTTCGCGCGCGGCGTTGTAGTAGCGGACATAGCCGGTGCAGCGGCAGATGTGGTTACCCAGGGCGTGCTCGATCTCCCCTTCCAGTTCGCTGCGCTTGACCGGCTGGCGCTGGAGCTTTTCCACCAGCACGGTGGCGGCGTTGACGTAGCCGGGGGTGCAGTAGCTGCACTGGAAGGCGAACTGGTCGATGAACTTCTGCTGGATCGGGTTCAGCCCGGTCACTTCGCCCTTTTCATCGCGCTTGGCGTGGCCTTCGACAGTACGCACCTTCTTGCCGTCGAAGAAGTGCGCGCCGGTGATGCAGGTGCGGATTTCCTCGCTGGTGCCGTCCGGCTTGTCGAGGATCGCCACGCAGGCATGGCAGACGCCCTGGCCGCAGCCCAGGCGCGAACCGGTGAGGTTCAGGTATTCGTGGAGGAACTCGATCATCATCAGGTCGTCGTCCACGGTGATGGGACCGACGGCCTGGCCGTTGAGGGTCATGCTGAGGGCGCGCTTAGCCATGGAGGGCCTCCTTGATGCGGGCCGGGGTCAGGGGAAGGTCGCGCAGGCGCTTGCCGGTGGCGTGGGCCACGGCGTTCACGATGGCGCCGACCACGGGGATCATCACCACTTCGGCAATGCCCTTGGCCGGGTCGCTGGGCGACAACGGCGGTAGGATTTCAGCGGTCTGTGTCCAGACTGCGCAGTCCTTGGCGCGGGGCAGCTGGTAACGGTTGAAGTTCCAGGTGCCTTCGCCGGGACCGCCCTCGTACAGCGGCATTTCTTCCAGCAGCGCGTGGCCGATGCCCATGGCGATACCACCTTCGAGCTGGCCGCGAACCAGTTCCGGCACGATGACCCGGCCGCACTCCAGCCAGGAATGGTGGTTGATCACCCGCGCCTCGCCGCTGCCCTTGTTCACCTTCACCTCGACCAGGGTGGCGACCGGGCTGTAGTAGGTGACCATGGCGTTGTTCAGCTGGGTCGGCGGATAGGTGATGGCGGTGCGATCCAGCAGGTGGAAACCGTGGCTGGTCATCTTCGCCTTCTTCTCCTTGGGCGCGCCGTCGCCGTATTTCACGGCTACCGCGTCCAGCGGGAAGGTGTCGCGCTTGCCGTCGATCTCGAACTCGCCCTCGGCCCAGGCCCAGCGGTTGAAACCGTGGACGCTGACGCCGGTGACCAGACCCAGCTCATGGGCCTTGTGCGCCAGCAGCTCGAAGGGGATCGGCGGCAGGCCGTTGGCGGTGAGTTTGCCTTCGACCCAGTTGGCGTCCTCGCGGCGCACGACGTACGGGTTGGCCATGCCGCCGAACTCGCCGCGGCCCCAGATGGCCAGTGCCGCCGGCCACAGGCCGTGGTTGAAGAGGATGCGCGCGGCTTCACGGGTGCCGTGGCCGGAGTAGTAGGCCGAGTTGGTTGCCGAGGACGGCGACGCCAGCTTGCCGACCCAACGCGGGTTCTTCAGCGCGGCGTCCTGCTCGGACTGGCTGATCAGGTAGGGGTTGCCGCTGGTGGACAGAGCCAGTTCGGACCACTCGGTGACGCCCGTGCGGATGTCATGCGCCGGGCGACCCAGATAGTCGGCCACCAGCAGGGCCTGGGAGGTGGCCATGCCGGTGCCCATGTCGATGGCGATCTGGCGCAGCGTCACGCGGCCGTCGGCAGTGAACTCCACGCTCGCCATGGGCGCTTCGGAGCCGGTGCCGAAGTCCTTCTGGCAGATGGCGAAGCCAACGCCGTAGTAGTTGTCCGGGTCCTTCGCCTCTGCTTCGCGCTTACGCGCATCGCGGTTCTTCCAGACGTCGTGCTGGGCGGCCTTGTCGAGGATTTCCTCCAGGCGCAGGGCACCGGCGGGAATGGCGCCCTGGGTGTTCTTCATGCCGGACTTGAAGACGTTCTTGCGGCGCAGCTCGATGGGGTCGACGCCCAGGCGCTGGGCCACTTCGTCCACCATCATCTCGGTGGCGGCCATGGTCTGCAGGGTGCCGTAGCCACGCATGGAGCCGGCTTCGACGCCACGGGAGTGGTAGGCGGTGGCGGCCAGGTCGCTCTGCGGCAGGTAGTAGATCGACTGCGCGGCGGTGGCACCCACGGCAGCTACCGAGGGGCTGTAGTTGATGCGGCCGCCACCGTCGACATCCATGTGAGCACGGAAGATCTGGAACGACAGGTCGTCCTTCTTCACCGCCAACTGGTAGTGCATATCGAAGGGGTGGCGCTTGATGCCGCTCTGGAACTGCTCGTAGCGGTCATTGGCCAGGCGCACCGGTACGCCGTCGCCGTACATGGCGGCCAGGGCGGCGTAGAAGACGAAGATGTTGTTGTCCTTGGAGCCGTAACCCACGGTGTAGCCGGGGTGCATGTTCAGCTTCGTCACCTTGAAGCGCGACGGCGCCAGCATGTGTGCGGTCTGCTCGGCCACTTCGAAGGGGCACTGGGTGGCCACGACGAAATGCAGGGTGCCAGTGGCCGGGTCGTACCAGCCGTTACCGTTGTCCGCTTCCAGGGCGGCGGGCTCGATGGACTGAGTCTTGAAGCGCTCATCGAAGACCATCCAGCCTTCCGGCGGATTGGCCAGTTTCGACTGCATCTGCTCGGCGTGGTAGATGCCCTGGGCGGTCAGGTCGCCCGTCGGGTTGCCGGCACCCCAGGTGGGTTTGCGCTCGCGGATCAGCGGGAACAGCATGCTGTCCTTCAGGCTGGAGAAGGCGTCCGGCTCGAACGGCGTGGCGCCGCCAACGCGCACGAAGCGGAAGCTGCCGTAGGGGTCGCGCTGGTACAGCGGCGCCTGGGCACCGTAGCGCACCACTTTCTCGTTGAACTTGAGGATGTTCTTCGCCCGGCGATAGCGGTCGAAGTCCTTCCAGATCAGCAGCGCCACCGGGTGGCCGATGAACATGGGCACCTGGCCTTCCGGCAGGAAGGGGTCCGGGCTGTGGCCTTCGGGGAAGGCGATGCCGTCCCGCGCCAGGTCCGCGGCGGTCACCACGCGGTCGGGCTTCAGCTCATCCCCCAGCATCGACAGGTCGATGCCCTGGTACAGGTGGTCGGCACGGGTGGCCTTGATCAGCAGCGCGTGGCCCTGCTGTTGCGGCCAACCAGGCATGTCCTTGGCGCGGATGTCGCGGGCGAACACCTTGCCGCCGCAGACCTTGCTGACACCATCGATCCGCCCACGGGCCTGGCCACCAGCGGTGTGCCAGGGCTCGGGGCCACGGGTGACCTGTTCTTCGAACAGAGCGGCGAAGGCCTTGCTGCCGAGCGGCGCGAGAGTGATGCCGATACCGGCGACGACGCTGCCTTGCAGGAAGGCGCGGCGGGATAGTTCAGGAGTGGACATGCCCGTTTCTCCTGGGTCGGCCGAAGCCGAACCCAATTTTTGTGCAATAAACGGTTGTCGGCCCTTCCTTGGGAAAGGGCCGCAATAAGAATAGTCGGTGGGGTTTACCTGACTCGGAGGTCAAATCTTAACGAAAAGCCTGACGCAGACAAAGAAAAATTGTCTTACGGGTCAGAAAATTCTGACGAGGGACTCGCTGTTCGAACGCTTTGTTCGCCAAATGCAACCGCATGTTTCAGCTGCATGCTAGGCTGCGACATCGATAGCAACCTAACAGGTTGTTGAAAAACGTAGGCGAGGCAGCCGAGACAAGGCAAAAACGGCCGAAGAAGCGGAGTTTACGAGTTGTAAATGAGCATTCTGAGGCCGTTTTTAACGCCGTATCGGCAACGCAGGTAGTTTTTCAACAGCCTGGAAAGCATTTTCGGATATGTCCCAGACCCCTCTCCTACGCCATCACCGCCCCTTCCTGGCTTTCTGGTTCGCGCGCGTGTGCACGGCCAGCGGCTTCCAGATGATCACGGTCGCCATCGGCTGGCACATCTATGAACTCACCGGCAACGTGCTCGACCTGGGTCTGGTAGGCCTGGTGGAGTTCCTGCCGCGCGTGTTGTTCATGCTGCACACCGGGCATGTGGCCGACCGCTTCGACCGCCGCCGCGTCGCCGCCATCTGCCAGGTGCTACAGGCCCTGGTGGCCGGCGTATTGGTATTTGCCAGTGCCACCGACAGCGCCAGCCGCGAACTGATCTTCCTCATGGCCTTCGTCCTTGGTGCCGCGCGCGCCTTCGAGATGCCGGCCACCCAGGCGCTGCTGCCCAACGTGGTGCCCAAGGAACTCTTTCCCCGCGCGGTGGCTGCTTCGGCCTCGGCCATGCAGGCGGCCACCATCGTCGCGCCGGCCCTGGGCGGTCTGCTGTATGCCTTCGGCAGCCTGTGGGTGTATGGACCGACGGCCATCCTCTATATCGCCGCCTGTGTCCTGATGCTGGGCCTCTCCAGCAACCAGCAACAGGCGAACAAGGCCCCGGCCAATTTGGAAAACCTGCTAGCGGGCATCCGCTTCATCCGCAGCCGCCCGGACATTCTCGGCGCCATCTCCCTGGATCTCTTCGCCGTGCTGCTGGGTGGCGCCACTGCCCTGCTTCCGGTGTTCGCCAAGGACATCCTGCTCACCGGCCCCTGGGGCCTCGGCCTGCTGCGCTCGGCCCCGGCGGTTGGCGCCTTGCTGATGTCATTCTGGCTGGCGCGCTTCCCCATCGAGCGCAATGTCGGGCGGATCATGTTCACCTCGGTGGGCATATTCGGCGTGGCGACCATCGCCTTCGGCCTGTCCACCTCCTTCTGGTTCTCCCTGGCGGTTCTGGCAGTGCTAGGCGCGGCCGACATGATCAGCATGGTGATCCGTGGTGCCTTCGTGCAGCTGCACACCCCGGACGAGATGCGCGGCCGGGTCAGCGCGGTGAACGGCCTGTTCATCGGCGCTTCCAACCAGTTGGGCGAGTTCGAGTCCGGCGTCACCGCGGCCTGGTTCGGCACGGTTCCGGCAGTGGTCATGGGCGGCGTGGGCACGCTGATCGTGACCGGGCTGTGGATGAAGCTGTTCCCGAGCCTGGCCAAGCGGGACAAGCTGCACTGAGTCCATCCCGGGTGCGTTTCCTTGTGGGGGCGAATTCATTCGCTATGGGCAGCGCAGCTGCCCCCCTCAACATCCGTGGAGCAGGACTTCGTCCTGCCTAGCGAATGAATTCGCCCCCACAGGAAAGCCCCTAGGAGTCCGCCGTCAGGGCACCAACATCGCCTTGGCGATTTCATTGCGTTTGCCCTTGCCGCACAGCTGCTCCACCAGAGTCAGGGCAAAAGCCAGTGCGTTGCCCGGCCCCTGGGCCGTGATGCAATTGCCGTCCACCACCACCGGCTGGTCGACAAAGGTGCAGCCGGAAAGGCGGTCGCTGAAGGTCGGGTAGCAGGTCATGCGGCGCTGGCGCAGTACGCCGAAGGGCTGCAGGGCCATGGCCGGGGATGCGCAGATGGCGGCGAAGAAGCGGCCGGCCTTGGCCTGTTCGCGGACCTTTTCGCCCAGCGGTTCATGTTCGCCCAGGCGCTGTGCACCGGGCATGCCGCCGGGTAGCACGATCAGGTCGTAGTCCTGGGCCAGCACGTCCAGCAACATGGTGTCAGCAGTCAGGCGGGTGCCACGAGCCAAGGTGATCATGCGGCGGGTTTCGATGCTGGCCACCACCGTCTTGATTTCGGCGCGCCGCAGCACGTCGATGAGCGTCACGGTCTCCAGGTCCTCCACGCCTTCAGCAACGGCGATCAGGGCCTGGAGTTGGGGTTGGGTGTGCATGGCATTCTCCTGTTCCTGGAAACCGAAGCTGTCCGTCCGGTCACAAATTCACCGCTCCCAGGTGAGCTGGTATGATGCGCGCCTTTTTCCAGACTGGCAGAGAAAAGTCCATGGCGCCCGCGCGCGCCGTGCATTTGTGCTTTTCTTTTCGCCAGCTGAATGACAACGACGCACTGCGTCACGGGGAGCTCACACATGCTGGAAAAGCTATTCCAACTCAAGGCGCACGACACCAATGTGCGTACCGAGATCCTGGCGGGTCTGACGACCTTCCTGACGATGGCCTACATCCTTTTCGTCAACCCGGCCATCCTCGGTGAAACCGGCATGGACAAGGGCGCGGTGTTCGTCGCCACCTGCCTGGCTGCCGCCATCGGTTCGACCGTCATGGCGCTGATCGCCAACTACCCCATCGCCCTGGCTCCCGGCATGGGGCTGAACGCCTTCTTCACCTACACCGTGGTGCTGCAGATGGGGCACACCTGGCAGGTGGCCCTGGGCGCGGTGTTCCTCTCCGCCTGCATGTTCTTCCTGTTGTCGATCTTCAAGATCCGCGAGTGGATCATCAACAGCATCCCACTGGAGCTGCGCTCGGCCATCGCCGCCGGCATCGGCCTGTTCCTCGGACTGATCGCCCTGCAGAAAGCCGGCATCGTCGCCGCCCACCCGGTGACCATGGTGACGGTCGGTGACCTGACCAAGCCCGAGCCGATCCTCGCCGTGCTCGGCTTCTTCCTGATCGTCGCCCTCGAAGCGCGCAAGGTGACCGGCGCCGTGCTGATCGGCATCCTCGCCGTGACCATCGCCGGCATCGCACTGGGCGTTTCCCAGTTCGGCGGCATCTTCTCCATGCCGCCGTCGCTGGCGCCGACCTTCCTCCAGCTGGACATCGCCGGTGCCCTGGAAATCGGCCTGGTGAGCGTGATCTTCGCCTTCCTCTTCGTCGATCTGTTCGACAACTCCGGCACCCTCATTGCCGTGGCCAAGAAGGCCGGCCTGATGCGCGCCGACGGCTACATGCCGAAGATGGGCCGCGCCCTGATCGCCGACTCCACCGCGGCCATGGGCGGTTCCCTGCTGGGCACCTCCACCACCACCAGCTACATCGAGTCCGCTGCGGGCGTCAGCGCCGGCGGCCGCACCGGCCTCACCGCCCTGGTGGTTGCCGTGCTGTTCCTGCTGGCCCTGTTCCTCTCGCCGCTGGCGGGTAGCGTGCCGGCCTTCGCCACCGCGCCGGCGCTGTTCTTTGTCGCCGTGCTGATGGCCTCGGGCCTCGCCGAGATCGACTGGCACGACCTGACCACCGCCGCACCGGTGCTGATCACCGCCCTGGCCATGCCGTTCACCTATTCCATCGCCGACGGCATCGCCTTCGGCTTCATCGCCTGGGCCGCGATCAAGACCCTGGCTGGCCGCTACAAGGAGCTCAGCCCGGCGCTGGTGATCCTGGCCGTGCTCTTCGTTATCAAGATGGGTTTCTTCCACTGATGAGTCGTCCCCAGTTCGACCCGGCGGCCTACGCCGCCCAGCTCACCGAGAAGACGCAGCGCCTCAAGGCGCTGCTGGCGCCCTTCGACGCCCCGGAACCGGAAGTCTTCGAGTCCCCCCGCGAGCATTACCGCCTTCGCGCCGAGTTCCGCCTGTGGCGCGAAACCGGCAACGAGACTCGCCACTACGCGATGTTCGAAGCCGGCGACAAGTTCACGCCGATCCTGATCGAGGACTTCCCCATCGCCAGCCGCCGCATCAACGAGTTGATGCCGCGCCTCAAGGCGGGTTGGCAGGCAAGCCAGGTGCTGTCGTTCAAGCTGTTCCAGGTGGAGTTCCTCACCACCCTGGCCGGCGATGCGCTGATCACCCTCTGCTACCACCGCCCGCTGGACGAGGCCTGGCAAGCGGAAGCCGAAAAGCTCGCCGCAGACCTTGGCGTGAGCCTGGTGGGCCGTTCCAAGGGCAAGCGCATCGTCATCGGCCGCGACTATGTCGAGGAAGAGCTGACCGTCGCCGACCGCATGTTCCGCTATCGCCAGCCGGAGGGTGCCTTCACCCAGCCCAACGGCGAGGTGAACCAGAAGATGCTGGGCTGGGCCTTCGATGTACTGGGCGAGCGCCAGGACGACCTGCTGGAGCTTTACTGCGGCAACGGCAACTTCACCCTGCCCCTGGCCACCCGCGTGCGCAAGGTGCTGGCCACCGAGATCAGCAAGACCTCGGTGAACGCCGCCCTGGCCAACCTGGCCGACAACGCTGTGGATAACGTCACCCTGGTGCGCCTGTCCGCCGAGGAGCTGACCGAGGCGCTGAACGAGGTTCGCCCGTTCCGCCGCCTGGCCGGCATCGACCTCAAGGGCTATGAGTTCGGCAACGTCTTCGTCGACCCGCCGCGTGCTGGTATGGACCCGGACACCTGCGAACTGACCCGCCGCTTCGACCGCATCCTCTACATCTCCTGCAACCCGGAGACCCTGGCCGCGAACATCCAGCAGCTCAGCGACACCCACAAAGTGGTGCGCTGCGCGCTGTTCGACCAGTTCCCCTATACGCACCACATGGAATCGGGTGTGCTGCTGGAGCGGCGCTCGTAGGTTGGGGTCCGGAGCGGAATCGAACACCCTCACCCCAACCCTCTCCCAGAGGGAGAGGGGGCGGTCCGCGCTGGGACTGACCGGCGTGAGTCACCCCTCGCCCTTCGGGAGAGGGGCCGGGGGAGAGGGTAGCCAAGCCTCGCTCGATGCTCCCCCCGGCATCGTTGGGCTTCGCTGCGCTCTGCACCAACCTACAAGAGCGCTTGCCTACGAGAAGGCACGCGCCAGATCGATCACCAGCGCTCGATAGCCCACGCTACCCGGCTGGCGGCTGCTCACTTTGAGCTCCACCTGTACCTCTTGGGTGCCGTACTTCACTTCGTTGAGCACGGTGGTGGTGAGTTTTTCCGGGGTGAGGAAGCCCACCGAAGCCGAGTAGATGAACTGGGTGTCCTTGTCGGCGCGGTATTCGACGACCGAAGTCACCGGGCTGTACCACTCGTCCCCGCGTTCCTTGCCGTATTCCCAGACCTGCTCGACCGTACCCTTCGCCTCGTCGATGCGGTACTCCACCGCGCGGCTGTAGTTGCCGGCCAGCTTGGTCGGCGCGAAGTTGCGGCCCCAGCCGTTGTCGAACACGCTCAACGTGCCTTTGCCGGTGAGCCAGGCAGTGTGCTGGGTCCAGGACCAGTCGAAGCCTTCAGCGTAGAGTCCGCCCTCCTCCGCGAGCGCTTCACCCTTGGCATTCACCGGGGTCAGCACCTTGGACTTGAGGCGCTCCGGCCAGCCCTGGGGCGAGGCGAGAATCCATTTCACCTCCTTGTTGCGACCGATCTTCACCACGCCCTGGTGTCGGGCGGAGATGATGATGCTGTCGTCGCTGGCGTCGTAGTCGATGGCGTTGACGTGGGCCCAGTTGCGGCCGGTGCCGACGCCGGGGGTGTCGCCGAACGGCAGGTCGCCTTCCAGCAGCTCGTTGGCAGCGGTGCTGTCCTGCTTCTGCACGCCTTCCGGTAGCTGGAGAGCGGCCTTGCCAAGAGTTTCCAGCAGCTCGCCGCGATAGGGGTCGAGGATCTGGTTCAGGTCCCAGAAGTCCAGCACGTCGCCAGCTTCGTTCACCTCGATAATGTGGTCGCGGATGGAGCGCACGCGCTTGCCATCCGGGCGGCGGTAGTCGCTGGTGCCGACGCGCAGCAGGTAAGTGCCGTTGGGGGTCTCGCGGATCTCGTGGGAGAAGTCGGCGAACTTGTCCGGCAGGGCGCGTTGCCACACGCGGCGACCCAGCAGGTCGTACTTGGAATAGGTCTGGCCCTGGCCCCAGATCAGCTTGCCGTCGCGGGTCTGCTGGAAGCCCATGGTGCCGCCCAGGCCGTCCCGGCGACCGGAATCGTGGATCTGCTCGATATCCAGGTACCAGCGCACATCACCGTTGCTGTCGGAGATCCAGTTGTTGCCCACCTGGTCCCACTCCGCGGCACCGCCCAGGGCGTTCCATTTGAAGGCGCGGCCGCCGGGAATCTCGCCGAGCAGGTGGTTGAACAGGTACAGGCGATGCTCGAAGCCGGGCGCCACCTTGATCGGCTCCACCAGCGGCAGCGCGGCGGTCTGGTTGGCAACCACCGGCAGGCGCACCGCCGGGGCGTAGACCTGATAGCGCTCGCGAATGCGCTCGCCATCGAGCTTGTAGGTCACCTCCACCTGGTTGACGTGGTCCGGGTAGAGGCCGAACACCGGGATACCGCCGTAGGTCCAGAGGGAGCGGTCAGAGACTTCGTAGGCGATGTCCACGCCACGCTCGCCTTTGCCCAGCACACGGACGTGGGCGGCGCTGATGGCCTGGCCACCGTCGCGGATGATCGCGGTCAGCGGCGCCAGCTTGTAGGGGTTGACCACCACGTCGCCGAGCAGGGCGGTGCCGCGCTCCGGCACCTTGGCAGTGATGCAGGCGCCTTCGGGAAGATCAGGGGTTTCGGTCTTGGCGTTCATCGGGAAAAGTCCTTTTTCAGGGCGAGATGAGGTGTCGTTCTCGCTCTTATAAAGGCAATTTTTTATTTCTAAAAATTCGAAATAAAAATATTTATAGCTCTTTTGGATATATCAGCTATCCAGCCTACGCAGGGCGACGAAGGCGAGTCCTGCCGACACCACCTCGAACAGCAGCGCATAGAGGTTGAAGGTCTGCCCCAGGCTGCCGTCCAGCCAGAGCCCGCTGATCCGTCCCAGGGCGAGGGCGACGTAGACCAGCACCAGCAGGTCCAGCGAGGCTCGCGCCAGTTGCAGGCGCAGTTGCGAGAGCAGGAGGAACGCGGCGATGCCGAGCGGCAGGCAGCCGTACCAGGCACGCACATCGGTGACCGCGGAAGGGTCCATCAACAGCATGCCGCTGAGGCTGGCCATTTCTTCCGGGCGGATGAAGTAGGCCAGGCCGAAGACGGCAAGGATCAGGGCCTGCAGGCCAAGCAGGATGCGGGTGAAGAGCATCGGCGAATCTCGCGCGAAGGTCAGAAAAAGCATAGGCCGCTCGGGAACAGTCTGAAACAGACCTGTGCTTGGGACGGAATCGGTGCGGCGCTATGCTCCCTTTCTTTGTCTCCGGCCGGTCTGGCCGCAAGGAGTCCACATGCGTTCCCTCCTCCTGCTCACTACCCTGTTCGCCGGCATCGCCCAGGCCGCCGACCCCATCACCATGGACGTCTACCGCGACCCTAACTGCGGCTGCTGCAAGGAATGGATCACCCACCTGCGGGACAACGGCATCCAGGTCCGCGACCACGAGGAAACCAACATGGCCGCGGTGAAGATGCGCGTCGGCGTGCCCTACCAGCTCGGCTCGTGCCACACCGGCGTGGTGGACGGCAAGTTCGTCGAGGGACACGTGCCGGCCAGCGACGTGCTGAAGCTACGCGAGCGTCCCGACCTGCTGGGCGCCGCCGTACCGGGCATGCCCATCGGCTCCCCCGGCATGGAAATGGGCGACCGCCAGGACGCCTACCAGGTGGTCGGCGTCGCCCAGGGTGGCAAGTTGAGCGTGCTCAGCGAGTATCCTGCACGCTGAATCCACGCGTTCACGCAACGGCCGCCTGGTGCGGCCGTTTTCATTTCCCTGGAGCCTGAAATGGAATACTGGCAAGTCGATGTGTTTGCTGAACGGGTCCTGGCCGGCAATGGCCTGGCCGTCTTCCCCGATTGCCGCGGCCTTTCCCCCGCCGCCATGCAGGAGCTGACCCGCGAGCTGCGGCAATTCGAGTCGATCTTCCTGGCGCCGCTGGATGCCCACAACGCCTTCTCCGCGCGGGTGTTCACGGTGGAAGAGGAACTGCCCTTCGCCGGCCACCCCATACTCGGCGCCGCCGCGCTGCTGCATCAGCTGCATGGCGGCAAGTCCGACGCCGAGTGGCTGCTGCAATTGCCGGAGAAGCAGGTGCACATCGCTACCCGCCGCCACGGCAAGGGTTTCTATGCCGAGATGGACCAAGGGCCTGCGGAGTTCGGCCAGGTGCTGGACGATGCCGCCGCCGATACCTTCGCTGCGGCCTTCGGCAGTGAGCGCGACCGCCGCTATCCCGCCCAGGTGGTCAGCACCGGCCTGCCCTACCTGCTGCTACCGGTGACCGCCGCCGGACTGGCGGCGGCGAAGCAGCGCGAACTGCTGGACGATGCCCTGGCCGGCATCGGCGCCGCCTTCGTCTTCCTGATGGATGTGGACGCCCGCGAAGGCCGCACCTGGGACCCGCTTGGCGTGGTGGAAGACATCGCCACCGGCAGTGCCGCAGGACCGGTGGCCGCCTGGCGCGTAGCCCAGGGGCTGGAGCGCCCCGACCAGCCCTTCGCCCTGGCCCAGGGCCGCTTCCTCGGCCGCCCGAGCCGGCTCGACGTGTGCGTCACCGCAGCCGGCAATGTGCTGGTGGGCGGCGAGGTCCAACTCCTGGCCCACGCTCGCCTGCTGCCACCCCTGTCCGAGTTGGGCTGACGACCGGGCTGGCGACACTCGCCACCAGCGTCAACACTGAATAACTCGCATTCTGTGTGGAGAGAGGTCATGCGCTGGCAAAAAGCGCGTCGCAGCGACAATGTGGAAGACGCTGGAGGCATGGGTGGCGGCGGTATGCGCCTGGGCGGTGGCAAGGGACTGGGACTGGGCGGGATCGCGATTGTGGTGGTGGTCGCCCTGCTGATGGGCGAGGACCCGCTGCAGATCCTCGGCCAGATCACTCAGCAGAACGCCTCGGTCAATCCCCAGCAGCAGTCGGCCATGCCGACGGGCACCCCGGAGGAGCGCGAGTTCGTCCGCGCTATCCTCGGCGACACCGAGGACACCTGGCGCGAGATCTTCCAGGCCGCCGGTCGCCAATACCAGGACCCGACCCTGGTGCTGTTCAACGGCGGCGTGCAATCGGCCTGCGGCTTCGCCTCATCGGCGGTCGGCCCCTTCTACTGTCCGGGTGATCGCAAGGTCTACCTGGACCTGGACTTCTTCGAGGAAATGGCTAGCCGCTTCCTGGCCGCCGGCGATTTTGCCCAGGCGTATGTGATTGCCCACGAAGTAGGCCACCACGTGCAGACCCTGCTGGGCGTCTCGGCCAAGGTCAACGCCGCCCGCCAGCGCGGCGAACGGGTGGAAGGCGACAACGGCCTGCTGGTGCGCCAGGAACTCCAGGCGGACTGCCTGGCCGGCGTCTGGGCCTACCACGCGCAGAAGCGCCTCAACTGGCTGGAACCCGGCGACTTGGAAGAAGCCCTGAACGCCGCCAACGCCATCGGCGACGACCGCCTGCAGCGCCAGGGCCGTGGCCAGGTGGTGCCTGACTCCTTCACCCACGGAACCTCGGCGCAGCGGGTGCGCTGGTTCAAGATGGGGTTCGAGAAGGGGGAAGTGGGGCGCTGCGATACGTTTTCGACGGCGAGGCTTTAGCTCACCGTCATCTGCCCTCTCCCCCCGCCCTCTCCCGCAGGCGGGAGAGGGAGCCTGATCGGCGCGATCTGGTCATGACCAGCACGGACCGCCCCACTCACGCAGCCGGGAGAGAGCCTGATCAGAGCGACCAAGTCATGACGCACTCGGACCGCCCCCTCTCCCACGTGTGGGAGAGGGCTGGGGAGTGGGTCAGAGTTTGCCCAGCGCACGTCCTATCGCCTCAAGCACGGCGTCCGTATCCCTCAGCACCTCATGATTCCAGAAGCGCAATACCCGATAGCCCTGCTCTGACAGCCAGCGATCGCGTTCGCCATCCCGGTCAGCCTGTTCCTGATGCTGGCCACCATCCAGTTCAATCACCAGCCGCTGTTCCAGGCAAATGAAGTCGACTATGTAGTGACCCATTGGCTTCTGTCGTTTGAACTTGAGTCCGAAGAACCGATGTCCGCGCAGGTAGTACCAGAGGTGATGCTCAGCATCAGTCATGTTGCTGCGCAATTCCCTGGCAAATTTCTTGAGTTCCATTGAGCCTCCTTGCTCGCAATCACCCGCCCCTTACTCTCCCACCATCCCCAACAACTCCCCACAATCCCGCGCAAACCAGTCCGCCAGTTCCGGCCAGGGGTTGTCCGGCAGGTTGACCAGCACGGTTGCCGCCCCGGCGGCGCGGCCGCAGTCGAGGTCGAAGCGGTAGTCGCCCACCATCACCAGTTCGCGGGGCGGGACTTGCCAGCGCCCGGCCAGGTGCAGCAGGCCGCCAGGGTGGGGTTTGGGTGGGGCCTCGCCGCGGCCGAGGATGTCGTCGGTAGCGAAGCAGTCGCCCAGTCCGATGGCTTCCAGGGTCAACAGGGCCAATTCATGGGCATTGCGGGTGAGGATGCCGAGCTGGCAGCCGCGCTGGTGCAGTTCGCGAACCAACTCGATGGCGCCGTCAGCGGGCTGGGCGTTCAGCGCCAGCTCCCGTTCGTGCTCCAGCAGCCAGGCGTGCTTGGCGGCTGCCTCGTCATCGGGCAGGGCGGCGAGGTGGTGGAGGATGTCGTCCTCCGGCGGGATGTCCAGGGCCACGCGAATCGCGGCGAAGTCATGCACGGCGATGGTCAGCGTGCCATCCATGTCGAACACCCAGTGGCGGTATCGCCCAAGTTCGGTGTTCGGAACCGTCACTTCCAATCCTCGCGCAGGCGGGTCAGGCCTTCCTGGGCCACCGAGGCCACCAGCTGGCCGGCGCGGTTGAAGATGCTGCCGCGGGAGAAGCCGCGGGAATTGCCGGCCCAGGGGCTATCCATGGAGTAGAGCAACCAGTCATCCGCGCGCAGGTCGCGGTGGAACCACAGGGCATGGTCAAGGCTGGCCACCTGCATGAATTTCTGCCACACCGACACACCGTGGGGGAGCATGGACGTGGTCAGC
Organism: Pseudomonas sp. BN411; assembly: GCF_029871235.1. GTDB lineage: Bacteria > Pseudomonadota > Gammaproteobacteria > Pseudomonadales > Pseudomonadaceae > Metapseudomonas. Next base: position 86,569 of record NZ_SSOM01000065.1, on the reverse strand, counting down.
AGGCCGAAGTCCGAGGCGTAGGCGAGGATGTACTTGTGGATCGCAGGGATGTCCGGAAGGCTGCCGTCGGCGCGGAACCAGACGTGCTTCACCGGCTCGCCTGGACGCGGGTCGAATGGGTTTTCCAGTGTGACCGGGCGGATCTCGATGGGCTTGGCGCAGAGGAACTTGTCGCGCACGCGCTCTGACAGCAGATGCACATTCTTGCGCGCCAGTTCCAGCTCGCTCGGCAGGTTCTCCGGCCCCGGTACCTCGGGCATGGTCAGCTGATGCTCGAAGCCTTCTTCGTCCTGCTGGAAGGACGCGCTGCAGGTGAAGATCTGCTGCCCCTTCTGGATGGCAGTGACGCGGCGAGTGCTGAAGCTGCCGCCATCACGCACCCGCTCCACCGAGTAGACCACCGGCAGGGTGGCATCGCCGGGGCGCAGGAAGTATCCGTGGAGGGAGTGCACATGGCGCTCGGACTCGACCGTCTGGCTGGCGGCGGAGAGCGACTGGCCAAGCACCTGGCCGCCGAACAATTGGCGGAAACCGAGGTCCTGGCTGACGCCACGGAACAGGTTCTCTTCGATGGATTCGAGGCTCAGCAGCGCGACCAGCTCGTCGAGCACCTGGGTCATGGAATTCTCCTCTGCAAGGCTGCCGCTCCGGTCATGGCCGGGGCGGTCTTCGTAGTTCGGGATAGGCCGGTAGCGTCGTCAGGCGCTCGTCCCACAGCGCGCGGCCAATGGTGAAATGGTAAAGGCTTTGCCAGCGACTGTCGGCCATTTCCAGCAATTCATGCACCGAATCGTCGAAGTAGCAGCCGATGCCAGTCCCCGATATCCCGGCGGCCTCGGCTTCCAGGTAGAGCAACTGGCCGATCTGCCCGCACTCCCAGTACAGGCGCGGATAACACCAGGCGCCCCGCTCCAGGGCAGCGTCGAAGCGGGCGAGCATGGCCACCGCGACGCAACCATCGGCGGCGATGTCCTGGCCGCAGGACAGAAAGCCCGCCAGGCCACGGGCATCGCCTTCCAGCAGGCGGTACAGCGGCAGCTCGTCGCTGGCCCGCTGCCAGAGGAAATCCCCCCGCAGGCCCTGGGCCAGTTCGCTTTCCGCAGCGGCCCCGCGTGCCAGCCAGTAGAGGCCCGGCGCCATGCCCTGGACGCGATGGACGAACAGCAGCAGGTCGACCCGCGCATCGCCAAGGCTGGCGAAGGGCACCGGCGAATTCTTCGGCATCAGGCGGCGCAGCCAGGCCAGCAACAGGTCCGCCTGGATACCGCTGCGACCATCCATGGACTGCGCGCTGCGCCGGCGGTGCAGCAGCGGGCGCAACGGCAGCCCGGGGTTATCCACAACCGCGCGGGCCTCGGCTGCGCGCCAGTCGGCCGGCGGCAGGCGCGGCGCCCGGCAGAGTTCGTGGACTCGCTCCAGTTCGGGCCAGTGGCGCTGCTCGCGGGACAGGCGATTCGGTGTGCCATGCAACTCCAGGGCGGCGAGGCCATCCTGCAGGGACTGGCCAAGGGCGAACTCCAACTCATGCGCCGGGCCTATCCACAGCAGCACGTCAGCGTACTCGCGCTCGACGAAGCCAGGCCGGTCCAGCCCCAGCAGGGCATCCAGGGTTTCTTCAGCGACTCCGCCCATCACCCGCACCTGCCAGCCCAGGGCACTGGCGGCGATGGCCAGTGCCGCCAGGGCATGACCCAGGTCGTGCTGGCAATAGCGGTAGGCGCGCTCGCCGTACTTCCAGGCTTCGCGCCAGGGAATGCTGGCGAGCGCCAGCAGGAAGCCATCCGCCGGCAGCACTGCGGACAACTGCTCGGCCAGGGGCGCCGGCAACTCGCTGCGGATTTCCAGCCCATGGACGTCCGGGGCGTAGTGGGCCAGCAGGGCGCCCTCCTCCACCGCGCCTGCCGGCAGCAGCAGGTAGGCCTCGGTGGGATGCAGGTTGCCGGAGGACGGGTTGACCCGCAGCGCCCAGCGGCTCGCACCCGCCTCCTTCCAGGCGGAAATGGCCAGGCTGTCGTACAGCAGTTGCGACAGGCTTTCGCGATTCAGGGGGGCCGGCGCGCCGACCGGGGCGGCGAACACCGCGTCGTAGCCCGGCGTTTCTTCCAGCGGGCGATGCCACAACTCCAGCACACGCGCCCCGGCGTAGCGGCGGAAGGGCGCCGGCTGGGTCGCCCAGTCGAGCTGGCCGGGCCCGGGCGCGAAGCGGTCCGGACGGTGCTTGCTGAGCTCGTGGTAGGCACGTACGGCATCGCTCATCGCAAGGCTTCCCATTCGGCGCGGCCCAAGCGGTAGAGCAGATGGAGGCGCAGTGGATGCCCCTCGGGCAGAAGCGGATGCTCGAAGTCGCCCTGCATGTCGCGCTGCATCCCGATTCGCGTCATCACCGCCTGGGAACGCAGGTTGCCCGGCACGGTGAACGCCACGATCTCCGCCAGCTGCATGGACTCGAAGCCGAACGCCAGGGCCGCCTGCGCCGCCTCGCTGGCCAGACCGTGCCCCCAGTAGCGGTGCATCAGGCGCCAGCCGATTTCCACCGCCGGGGTGAAGTGCTGGTCGAAGTTCACGTTCTGCAGGCCGACGACGCCGACAAAGCCACCGTCCCCGCGGTGCTCGACCACCCACTGGCCGAATCCGTACTGCTGGGTGTGCTGGTGGATGCGGGTCGCCAGGGCATCGCTTTGCTCGCGGCTCATGCAGGCGGGAAAGTGCCGCATCACCTCGGGGTCGGCATTGAGTTCGGCGAAGGCCGTCAGGTCATCGTCGCGCCAGGCACGCAGGTGCAGGCGCGGGGTATGCAGTTCGATCGGGGGCACGGGGCTTACTCTTGAACCTGGCTCGAAGGCCTCATAATACTGCCCTGCGTCCCGCCCCGAGTGCTGATCGATGTTCCTGCCGCTGGTGTACCACGACGACTACAGTCCGCCCTTTCCGGCGGAACACCGCTTTCCCATGGAGAAATTCCGCCTGCTCTACGAGCACCTGCTGGACAGCGGCCTGACCACCGATGCGCGCCTGCATCGCCCGGACATCTGCCCGCCAGACGTACTCGCGCTCGCCCATTGCCCCAACTACATCCGGCGTTTCCTCGACGGCGACCTGGGCCGCGACGAACAACGCCGCCTCGGCCTCCCCTGGAGCGAACCACTGGCGCGGCGCACCGTGCGCGCAGTGGGCGGTTCGCTGCTGGCCGCCGACCTGGCGCTTGAGCACGGCCTGGCCTGCCATCTGGCCGGTGGCACCCACCACGCGCACTTCGACCACGCGGCGGGCTTCTGCATCTTCAACGACCTGGCGGTGATCAGCCGCTACCTGTTGGAGGCGGGCAAGGTTCAGCGGGTGCTGATCTTCGACTGCGACGTGCACCAGGGCGATGGCACCGCGCGCTTGCTGGCCGATACCCCGGAAGCCATCACCGTCTCCCTGCACTGCGAGAAGAACTTCCCCGCGCGCAAGGCCGAGAGCGATTGGGACATCCCCTTGCCCATGGGCATGGGCGACGCCGACTACCTGCAGGTGGTGGAGGATGCGCTGAACTATCTGTTGCCGCTGTATCAGCCGGACCTGGTGCTCTACGACGCCGGCGTGGATGTGCACAAGGACGATGCCCTGGGCTACCTGCAACTCACCGACGCCGGCGTGGCCGAGCGTGATGAGCGGGTAATCCGCCATTGCCTGGGGCGCGACATCCCGGTGGTGGGCGTGATCGGTGGTGGCTACAGCAAGGACCGCGCGGCCCTGGCAAAGCGGCATGGCATCCTCCATCACAGCGCGGATCGGGTCTGGCGGGAGATGGGGCTGGGGCGCTAAGCAATGTGCGTTTCCTGTGGGGGCGATTTCAATCGCTGAGCAGGCCATTGGCCTGCCCAATAGACTTCCTCGGGGCAGCTTCGCCGCCCATCGCGAATGAATTCGCCCCCACAACATGCCGTGTCCAGCCGAGCGGCGTGCAGTAGAATGCGCCCTTTCCCAACTCCTTCTCTTTTATTCCCATGAACGACTCCTCCCCCTTCGTCGCCGTGATCGGTGGCGGCCCTGCCGGCCTGATGGCCGCCGAAGCCCTGGCCCTGGGCGGTGCGCGGGTGGAGTTGTTCGATGCCATGCCCTCGGTGGGACGCAAGTTCCTGCTGGCCGGCGTGGGCGGGATGAACATCACTCATTCGGAAGCGAAGGCCCCCTTCGTCGGCCGCTACGGCGCACGCCGCGAAGAGGTAGGCGCGTTGCTGGAAGGTTTCGGCGCCGACGAGTTGTGCGCCTGGATTCACGGCCTGGGCATCGACACCTTCGTCGGCACCTCGGGCCGGGTCTTTCCCACCGACATGAAGGCCGCTCCGCTGCTGCGCGCCTGGCTCAAGCGCCTGCGCGAGCAAGGCGTACTCATCCATACCCGCAGCCGCTGGCTCGGCTGGGCCGAGGACGGTGCGCTGCGCATCGCTACCCCCGCTGGTGAAACGAGCGTCCGTGCCGACGCCTGCGTGCTGGCGCTCGGCGGTGGCAGCTGGGCACGGCTGGGATCGGACGGCGCCTGGGTGCCGCTGCTGGAACAGCGCGGCTTGACCATCGCGCCGCTGCAACCCAGCAACTGCGGTTTCGAGGTGGCCGGCTGGAGCCCACTGCTGCAAGAGAAGTTCGCCGGCGCGCCGATCAAGTCGACGGCCATTCGCCTGGATGACCAGGCACCGCGCCTGGGTGAATTCGTGCTGACCGCCAACGGCGTGGAAGGCAGCCTGATCTACGCCCTTTCCGCCGCCATCCGCGAGCGGATCAACGCCACCGGCAGCGCCACCCTGCACCTGGACCTGCTGCCCAACCACTCTGTGGATAAGGTCACCAAGGCCCTGGCGCGCCCGCGCGGTTCGCGCTCCATGGCCAAGCACCTGCACAGCCAGCTGGGCATCGACGGTGCCCGCGCCGGCCTGTTGCGGGAGCTGTCGGCCAAGGACGATTTCCTCGACCCTGCGCGTCTGGCCGCCGTGATCAAGGCCCTGCCGCTGACGCTGGTACGGGCGCGTCCGCTGGACGAGGCCATCAGTTCGGCCGGTGGCGTGCCCTTCGAGGCCATGGATGAAGGCCTGATGCTCAGGCAATTGCCGGGGGTGTTCTGCGCCGGCGAGATGCTCGACTGGGAAGCGCCCACCGGCGGCTACCTGCTCACCGCCTGCTTCGCCAGTGGACGAGCGGCGGCACAGGGTGCGCTGCGCTGGCTTTCGCAGCCCCGAGAGCTCGCGTAGCATCCCGCTCCAGGCCCCGTCAGAGGGCCGCTTCCACCGTGATCGCCTGTCCATCGCTACTGTCAGGGAAAGCCCCATGAGCACACTGGACACCATCGAGATCAAAGCCTTCGTGCCGGCGAAGGATTACGCACAAAGCAAGGACTTCTACCGCGACCTCGGCTTCGAGATGTGCAGCACCTCGGACGAGGTCAGTTACTTCCGATACGGCCACAGTGCCTTCCTCCTCCAGAACTTCTACACCAAGGAGTTTGCGGAGAACCTGATGATGCATTTGCAAGTGAAGGACGTTGAAGCCTGGTGGCAGCACGTGCAGAACTCCGGCGTGATCGAGCGCTACGGTTTACGGGTGGTGCCGCCCCAGGACCAGCCCTGGCGGATGCGCGACTTTGTCCTCATCGACCCTAGTGGCGTCCTTTGGCGCATCGGACAGAACATCTGATCGGAAGCTGGCCGCGAGGTGTCGGCTGGCACGCGGCCAGCGTCTATGCTTGCCCAGAGTCCAGCTTTCTCCATGCGGTGCCCCCAAGGTGATTCCCCTCCTCGTCTGCGACGACTCGATGATGGCGCGCAAGCAGTTGATTCGCGCGCTGCCGTTGGACTGGCCGGTGCATATCACCCAGGCAAGCAACGGCGAAGAAGCCCTTGAAGCGATACGCCAGGGCCAGGGCCAGGTGGTCCTGCTGGACCTGACCATGCCGGTGATGGATGGCTACCAGGTCCTCAGCCGAATCCGCGCCGAGGGGTTGAAGTCACGGGTGGTAGTGATTTCCGGCGATATCCAGGAAGAAGCCCAGCGCCGCGTTCACGAGCTCGGCGCCCTGGCCTTCATCCGCAAGCCCGCCGATCCGGACGAGCTGCGGGAAACCCTGATCCGCCTGGGGCTGCTGCGCCCGGCGCCGTCCACCAGCCCGCTGAGCGGCATCCCGGTGCGCACCGATCCGGACCTGCGGGTGAACTTCCGCGATGCCCTGCGCGAAGTCAGCAACGTCGCCATGGGCCGCGCCGCCGCCCTGTTGGCGCGGGTGCTCGGGGTGTTCGTGCAGCTGCCGGTGCCCAACGTCAACCTCTTCGAAGTCAGCGAACTGCACATGGCCCTGGCCGATGCCCAGCGCGGCGAACGGCTGTCGGCGGTGTGTCAGGGGTTCATCGGCGAATCCATCGCCGGCGAGGCATTGCTGCTGTTCCACGATGCCGAGAGCGCCGAGGTGGCGCGCCTGCTCGGCTGCCGCCCCCAGGGCGAGAACGAGGAAGCGGAGATCCAGCTGGACCTGGCGAGCATCCTGATCGGCGCCTGCCTTGCCGGCATCGCCGAACAGATCGACGTGCGCTTCTCCCAGGGCCACCCGCAATTGCTCGGCCGGCACAGCTCCATCGAACGGCTGTTCCAGCTCAACAACCGGCGCTGGCGCAAGACGCTGGCCGTGGAGATCAGCTACGCCATTGAAGACCACAACCTGCACTTCGACCTGCTGCTGCTCTTCACCGAAACCTCCATCGCGCGCCTGACCCAGAAGATCCACTACCTGATGGACTGACCCCATGCCGGCACAGATCGATTTCAAGGAACTCCACTGGCTGCTCGATATCGTCCAGTGCCTGGACGTCGGCGTAGTGGTCCTGGACCGCCAGTACCACGTCGAGGTGTGGAACAGCTTCATGGAAAACCATTCGGGCCTCGGCCCCGACCGGGTACACGGCAAGAACCTCTTCGAGCTGTTCCCGGAGATCGACCGCAACTGGTTGCGACGCAAGGTGGACAGTGTGCTGCAGCTCGGCACCCGCGCCTTCAGCCTGTGGGAGCAGCGGCCCTACCTGATCCGCTTCGACAACTACCGGCCGATCACCGGCGAAGAGGACTTCATGTACCAGAATCTCACCGTCCTGCCCCTCGCCGCTGCAGGCGGCAAGGTGGAGCGCGTGTGCCTGGTGATCACCGACATGACCGAAGTGGCGCGGTTGAAGCGGCAGTTGGCGGAGACCCGTCGTCCGCAGCTCCTGTAGGGGCAACCTTTTGTGGGGGCGATTTCAATCGCCAAGCAGGCCGCAGGCCTGCCCTGCCGAAACCAATGGGGGCAGCTGCGCTGCCCTTAGCGAATGAATTCGCCCCCACATTGGAATGCACCCGAAATCCCCCGTTATTTGATGTACCACCCCCAAGGCTCGGTGCTTCTGTACTCGGTCACCTGCTTCACCTCCAGGTAATTCTCCAGCCCCCAGCGCCCCAGTTCCCGGCCGATGCCGCTCTGCTTCATGCCGCCCCAGGGTGCCTGAGTGAAGGTGGGCTGCGAGCAGTTGACCCAGATGATGCCGGCGCGCAGGCCGTTGGCCACCCGCGCAGCGCGGTCGAGGTCGGCGCTCATCACCGCAGCGGCCAGGCCGAAGCGGCTGTCGTTGGCCATGCGCAGGGCGTCAGTCTCGGTCTTGAAGCGCTTCACGCACAGCACCGGGCCGAAGATCTCTTCGCGCCAGATACGGCTGTTGTCCGCTGGCTCGTCAAACACTGCCGGCTCGATGAAGTAGCCGTGGGACAGGTGCGCGGGCCGCTTGCCGCCGGTGAGCAGGCTGGCCTCCTGCTTGCCCTGTTCGACCATGCCCACGACCTTCTGGTACTGCCCGGCACTCACCAGCGGCCCCAGCAGCACGCCACGTTCCAGGCCAGGGCCGATGCTGATGCGCCGGGTTTCTTCCACCAGGCGCTCGATCAGGCGCGAGGCGATGCCTTCCTGCACCAGCAGGCGCGACGTGGCGCTGCACACCTGGCCCTGGTTCCAGAAGATGCCGAACATGATCCATTCCACGGCGGCTTCCACATCGGCGTCGTCGAACACGATGAAGGCCGACTTGCCGCCCAGCTCCAGGCTGATGTTCTTGATGTCGGCCGCCGCCGCCGACATGATCTTCGCCCCCGTCGGCACGCTGCCGGTGAAGGCCAGCTTATCCACCCCCGGATGCTGGCTGAGCGGGCCGCCCGCCTCGCTGCCGAGGCCCGTGACCACATTGAGCACGCCCGACGGCAGGCCGATGCGTTCGGCGGCGCCGGCCAGTTCCAGCGCGGACAGGGGCGTCAGTTCCGACGGTTTGAGCACGCAGGTGGCTCCCGCCGCCAAGGCCGGGGCGACCTTCCACGCGGCCATCAGCAGCGGGTAGTTCCAGGGGATAATCTGCCCGGCCACGCCCACCGGCTCATAGCGGATACGGCAGCTGAAGCGATCGTCCGGCAGCGCCAGCGGCTCGTCCTGGCGGTCGTCCAGTTCCCGCGCCAGTTCGGCGTAGTAGCGGAAGCAACCGATGGCGTCGGCGATGTCCCACTGCGCCTCCGGCAGCGGCTTGCCGTTGTCCCGCACTTCCAGCACCGCCAGGGCGTCCTGGCGGCCTTCCAGTTCGCTGGCCAGGGCTTCCAGCCAGCTGGCGCGCTCGGCCCCGCTGCTTTGTCCCCAGCCTCGATTGAAGGCCTGTCGGGCGGCATGCACGGCATGGTCGATGTCTTCCTCGGTGGCCGCCGGTACGCGCTGGATCAGGTCGCCGCTGCTGGGGTCCAGCACCTCGAAATAACCGCCCAGGTCGGGGCGGACCCATTGCCCGTTGATGTAAAGCTGGTCACGCATGGCTCTGCTCCATGGGCGCTCAGGCGCCACTGCGGCGGTTCTGCAGGTAGCGGGAGGTGAACAGCAGCGCCAGGGAGACGCAGATGATCACCGTGGAAATGGCATTGATCTCCGGTGTGATGCCCCGGCGGATCGACGAGAAGATGTAGATCGGCAGCGTGGTCTCCGAGCCGGCCACGAAGAAGGCGACGATGAAGTCGTCGAAGCTGAAGGTGAACGCCAGCAGGAAGCCGGCGAGGATCGCCGGTGCGATCTGCGGCAGGGTCACCCGGCGGAAGGTTTCCAAGGGCGGTGCGTAGAGGTCGGCGGAAGCTTCCAGCAGGGCCTTGTCCAAGGCTTCGACGCGGGTGCGGACGATCACGATCACCAGCGCCATGGTGAACAACGAGTGCGCGGCGATCACCGTGATCAGGCCCATGCGCAGGCGCGGCAGACCCGCCCCCAGAAGCAGGTCGAGCAGCGGGTTGACCACTTCGAACAGGCTGATGAAGGCAATCAGGGTGGCGATGCCGATGACGATGCCGGGGATGATGATCGCGCAGTAGGTCATGGCATCGAAGAACAGCCGCACCCGCTTGCCCGCCCGCTGCAGGCCGAACACCGCGAGGGTGCCGAAGAGCGTGGCGATCACCGCCGAGCAGAAGGCGATCAGCGCACTGGTGCCCAGGGCCTCGATGATGAACGGATTGCCGAAGGCGCGGCCGAACCACTGCACCGAGCAACATTCGAATGACAGCCCGCTACGCCCGGCGTTGAACGAGAACAGCACGATCAGCGCAATGGGGGCATAGAGGAACAGGTAGAGCGAGGTGGAATAGCTGCGCAGCCACATCAGAGCATCCCCTCCGTGCCGCGCTTGCCGTAGCGCGCCACCAGTTTCAGGTAGAGGGCGATGATCACCAGCATCATCGCCACCAGGGTCATGGCCACCGCGCTGCCGAACGGCCAGTTGCGCGATTGCAGGAAGAGGTCCACCAGGGCGTTGCCGACGAAGAACACCTTTCCGCCGCCGAGGATGGCCGGGATCAGGAACTCGCCCATGAGCAGGATGAACACCAGCATGCTGCCGGTGATGACGCCGGGCGCCGACAGCGGCAGGGTCACCCGGCGGAAGGTCTCGAAGGCACTGGCGCCCAGGTCAGACGAGGCTTCCAGCAGGCGCTTGTCGAGCTTTTCCAGGCTGACGTAGATGGGAAACACCATCAGCGGCAGGTAGCCGTAGACGATGCCGATCAGCACCGCGGTCGGCGTGTTGATCAGGCGCACGTCATCCAGGCCCACCATCGCCAGCAGCGCCGGGATGCCCTTGCCGCCGAGGATGAAGATCCAGGCGTAGGTACGGATCAGGAAGCTGGTCCAGAAGGGCACGATCACCAGGGTCAGCAGCAGCGAGCGGCTGCGCTGCACCTTCACCGCGAGGAAATACGCCAGCGGGTAGGCGGCCAGCAGGCACACCAGGGTGCCCAGCGGCGCCAGCAGCAGGGTGTTGTAGAAGGCCTTTGCCCGCGAGCCGAGGTTCAGGTAGTTGTCCAGGGTCAGGGCGGCGCTGTAGCCCCCCACGGGGCTGCGCTCGCCCAGGCTGAAGACCAGGATGATCACCAGCGGCAGCAGGAGCAGCAGCAGGAACCACAAGGTGGACGGCAACAGCAGGAGCAGCGTGACGCGACGGCCGAGGCTGCGGCTTTCGGCAGGCGCGGCCTGGCCCGCATCGGCCAGCGCCGGGGCGCTGAGGGCGACGTTCATGGAAGATTCCCTACGGTTCATTACTGCGGCTTTCGTAGGAGCGAGCTCTGCTCGCGAACGGCTTCGCGAGCAAGCTCGCTCCTACAGCGCCATGGGTCAGGCCGCCTTGAAGCGCGCCATCAGTTCCGCCCGGGCCGGGCTGGTCAGGGTGGCTGCGGCGCCGAACTCCAAGGCGCTGAGCAGGTCGGCGGCCGGGTACATGATCGGGTCATCGAGCATGGCCTTGGGCAGCATCGCATCCACGCGCTTGTCGCCGCTGGGGTAGCCGTGGGCCTCCACCTCGCGCTTGTTCACCTTCGGATCGAGCAGGTAGTTGATCAACGCGTAGGCCGCATCCGGCCGCTCGGCGCTCTTCGGAATGGCGAAGAAGTCGCTCCAGATTTCACCGCCCTCGCGGCCCAGCACGTAGGTCATTTCCGGCAAGTCGCGATGCAGCTGCGAGGCATCGCCGGTCCAGCACATGGCCATCCAGGCATCGCCGTTGCGCATGGACGGCTGGTAGTCGGAGTTGATGGCGAACAGATGCGGCTTGACCTCCAGCAGCAGCTTCTCGGCGTCGGCCAGCTCCTTCGGGTCGATGGAGTTGAAGCTGTAGCCGAAGGACTTCAGGGCGTTGCCGATCACGGTCAGCTGATAGTCGTGAACCATCACCCGGCCAGTGGCTTCGCCTTTGCTCAGCTCCCAGAACTCCTTCCAGGTGGTGGGCCTGGCCTTGATCTTCTTGCTGTCGTAGACGAACCCGGTGGTGCCCCAATCCTTGGGCACGGCGTAGGTCTTGCCGTTGATCACGCCCTGCTCCATGAAGCGCTTCTCGTAGGAGGACGGATCGAAGTTGGGGATGCGTGACAGGTCCAGCGGCTCGATCAACCCCAGCTCGGCGTAGGTGCTGATGGTGTAGTTGGTGGGCACGAAGACGTCCCAGCCGCTACCACCGGCCTGCAGCTTGGCGAGCATCTCTTCGTTGGAGCCGAACACGTTCATCTGCACCTGGGCGCCGGTCTGCTCGGCGAAGGCGGCGAAGTTCTCGGCATTGTGGTAGTTCGGCCAGGTAGCCAGGACCACGCGGTCGCCGAGGGAGCCCTTTTCTGCGGCGAAGGCCCGGTTGCTGGTGAGCAGGCCCGGCATGTTGGCGGCCATTACCGCCATGGCCACGCCGAGGCCGGTCCGGCCGAGGAACTCGCGACGGCTGATGGAGCCGTTCTGCCAACTGCGCAGTTGCTTGATGAAGTCTTTCCGATCCATTGCTGCCACCTGCCTTTCAAGGGTTGGTTGTTCTTGTCCTTCGCCTACTGCGTCTCTCTACAGCGTCATCGCCAGGCCGCTCGCCTGGTCCCAGCCGATGCGTACCGGCGAGCCGTGTTCGAAGGCCGAACGCTCGTGCTGGCCATGGCGCGGCACACGCACGCAGACGATGCCGAAGGGCTCGGTGCGCACGCGGTACTCGGTGAGGTTGCCAAGGTAGATGCGGTCCACCACCTGGCCGGGCAGGCTGATCTCGCGGGGCAGCGCCTCGGCCCCGGCACCGATGGCGATCAGCTCCGGGCGCACGGCGATGCAGCCCGGCTCGGAGGCCTTGAGGGCCGGGCCGGTGGGCGTCTGCGGGCTGGCCAGTTGCAGGCCGTGGGTGGTTTCCAGCAGCACGCGGCCATCCTCGATGCGCCGCACGGTGCCGTCGAACAGGTTGGATTCGCCGATGAAGTCGGCCACGTAGCGGCTCGCCGGGGTTTCGTAGAGCTGCTCGGGGCTGGCGCTCTGGAGGATCTGGCCGTCCTGCATGACGCTGATGCTGTCGCTCATGGACAGCGCCTCTTCCTGGTCATGGGTGACCAGCACGAAGGTGATGCCCACCTCGCGTTGCAGGCGCAGCAGTTCGGACTGCATCTCCTTGCGCAGCTTGCGGTCCAGTGCCGCCAGGGGTTCGTCCAGCAGCAGCACCGTGGGCTTGTTCACCAGAGCGCGGGCCAGGGCCACCCGCTGTTGCTGGCCGCCAGACAGTTCGTGGGGCTTGCGCTGGCCAAAGCCGGACAGGCGCACCATCTCCAGCGCCTCGTCGGCCATGCGGCGCTGCCCGGCGCGATCCGGGCGCGGCTGGTGGTAGCGCAGGCCATAGGCGATGTTCTCCGCCACCGAGAGGTGTGGGAACAGTGCATAACTCTGGAACACCATGTTCACCGGCCGCTGGTGCGCCGGAACCCCGGCCACCGAACGCCCGGCCAGCAGCACTTCGCCTTCGGTGGGCTGCTCGAAGCCGGCGATCATCCGCAGGGTGGTGGTCTTGCCGCAGCCGGAGCTGCCGAGAAAGGAATGGAAAGCGCCGCGCCGCACCTTGAAGTTCAGGCCGTTGACCGCCGAGACCGCGCCATAGCGCTTGACCACATGGCGGAACTCGATATCGAAGAACTCGTTTGCATCGCTCACGGCCGGCCCCTTTTTTCAGGTGTTCTTGGCATATGGCAACACGCTACCAATGGCGGTTTTCGGCTGTATATATCCCTCCGGGGATAGACGCGCCCTCCACAGAAACTGTGGAGCATGGTGTGGATAAGTTATGGATGGAGGGCTGGACGCCCCGGCCGGCGGAGAGTTTCGAGGGATGGACGGATTTTGAGCAGGCGCTCTTTGTGGGGGAGATTTCAATCGCGATGACGAGCCGATGGGTATCGCTTCGCTCAACCCATCCTACGAAGGCCGATCAGCCTTGTAGGGGCGAATTCACTCGCCAAGCAGGCCGCAGGTCTGCCCTGTGCAATCTCGAGGGGCAACTGCGTTGCCCTTGGCGAATGAACTCGCCCCTACAGGTATGCCCGCTGCCCACATTTTCTGTGGGATCAATTGTGGATAACTAGTGGAAGACTGGCTGCGAGGCACGTGCCGCAGGGGATAGAGGCAATTGCTCGGTTTTTGAGCAGCCTCCTTGTGGGGGCGAATTCATTCGCCAAGCAGGCCGCAGGTCTGCCCTGTGCAATCTTGAGGGGGCAACTGCGTTGCCCATCGCGAATGAATTCGCCCCCACAGGTGTGCCCGCTGCCCACAATTTCTGTGCAAATCATTGTGGATAACTCGTGGGCACCCGCGCCGGAGGCCGATGGCGGCTGATCCGGCTTGTGCTGGATAGTTATTGATCAGAGCCGTTTAAATCGCCAATAGCGATAAGGCTAGACCGCCTTGCGCAGCGGTTCGGGGTCGTCGCGCTGGCCGGCCAGTTCACGCACGAACAGCCCGAGCAGCTCCGACTGGCTGCCGATGCCCAGCTTGGCGTAGATGTTCTTGCGGTGGATCTTCACCGTGCCGGGGCTGATGGCCAGGTGCTCGGCCACGGAGGCGCTGGAGTGGCCGCGCAGGAGCATCTGCACCACCTCCTGCTCGCGCGCGGTCAGCACGTGGGCGCCGAACTGGTCGAAGGCTTCGCGGATCTTGTAGTCCAGGTCCTGCGCCGGGCGTGGCGCGTGGGCACGGGCCAGTTCCCAGGCTTCGTTGACCACCTGCTCCACCACTGGCTGGGCACAGTCCAGCAGTTGCATCTCGTCCCGGCTGTAGGCCGGGCTGCAGGCGCTGCGCATCAGCGAGAGCACCGCCTTGGCGCCGTCGGCCAGGTCGATGAAGAAGGCGATCTCCTCGGTCAGGCCGGTCTGCTGGTAGTAGGTGACGTAGTACTCGCCCAGGTAGAAGTGGTCCGGCGCAAATTGACGCAGACGCCAGAGGCCAGAGGCCTGGTTGCGGGTGCAGGCGAGGTAGAAGGGGTCCAGGAGATAGGGGCCGACCTGGTAGTCCTCGACATACACATGGCGCTTGTCGGGGGGGAAGGTATCGAACAGGGCCAGCGGCCGGTGATTGCCTTCATAGATGAAGAGCACGAAGTGGTCGACATGGCAGGCCTGCTGCAACCACTGGCTGAGGCCGAGCAGACGGGCCCGCCCGGCGGGCTGGGCGAGCAGGTGGGCAACACCGGTGGTCCAGTGTTTGAGTTCCTTGTGGCGCATGTGGGAAATGCCTGAGGTTGGGCTGCGCTTCAATCACTATAGATAGGCGTTCAGCATTTCGAACAGAAATGCAGGAAGTGCGCCAATATCCTGAAAGCCCAACCGCCCGCTCTGGCACGGGGGTGCCGGTTCCCCGCCCTGCCCCAATCCGGTTCCCGTTGCCCCATCAGGCGTCACCCATCACCACAATGCGGTGACGCCCGGGCCGGGAATCAGCCCTTCTTCGCCTTGCCAAATCCGGGCGACTTGCGCACCGATTTAACCTTGGGCTTTTCGCTGTCGATCCAGCGGCCCAGCGCTGCGCCCTTGCCTGGCTTGCCAGCGACGGCCTGGGGCTCTTTGGGCTTCTTGGGTTTCTTCGGCTTCTTGATCACCTGGCCGGTGGCATCGGTCATGGGCACCCGGTGATCGGGGATGAAATCCGGCTCGTCGCGACGCTGGAGGGTCTGGCGGATCAGCACTTCAATGGCCGCCAGCAGTTGCACCTCGTCGGCACACACCAGCGATACCGCCTCACCGGTGGCGCCGGCGCGGCCGGTACGGCCGATGCGGTGCACATAGTCTTCGGCGACGATGGGCAGGTCGAAGTTGACTACCAGGGGCAGGTCGTCGATGTCCAGGCCACGGGCCGCCACATCGGTGGCCACGAGGATCTGCACTTCTCCTGCCTTGAAGCGCTGCAGGGCGCGCAGGCGCGAGGGCTGCGGCTTGTCGCCGTGGATCGAATCGGCGCTGACGCCCTGGGCCTGGAGTTCATCCACCAATTGGTCGACGCCCTTGCGGGTCTTGACGAAGACCAGCACCTGGCCCCAGCCACGGTCTTCCAGCAGGTGCAGGAACAATTCGCTCTTGCGCTTCTTGTCCACGGGGATCAGCCACTGGCGCACGCTCTTCGCGGCGGCGTTGCGCGGGCTGACCTCGATGGACAGCGGGTCGCGCAGCAGTTCGCCGGCCATCTGGCGGATGGCGTCGGAGAAGGTGGCGGAGAACAGCAGGGTCTGGCGGCGCTTCGGCAGTGCGGAAAAGAGCTCGTCCAGCTCGCGGGCGAAACCCAGGTCGAGCATGCGGTCGGCCTCGTCCAGTACCAGCGCCTGGAGCTGGTTGAACTTCACGGCGTTCTGCCGATAGAGGTCGAGCAACCGGCCGGGGGTGGCGACGAGGACGTCGATGCCCTTGCGCAGCTTCATCATCTGCGGGTTGATGCTGACGCCACCGTAGACCGCGTAGTTGCGCAGTGGCAGATGCTGGCCGTAGACGCGGAAGCTCTCGTTGACCTGCTCGGCCAGTTCGCGGGTGGGCACCAGCACCAGGGCACGAACCGAGTTGCTGGCCACCTGCGGGCCTTCCTGGGTCAGTTTCTGCAGCAGCGGCAGGGCGAAGCCTGCAGTCTTGCCGGTGCCGGTCTGGGCGGCGGCCATCAGGTCGCGGCCCTTGAGGACGGCGGGAATCGCCTCGGCCTGTACCGGCGATGGGGTCTGGTAGCCGAGCGCCTCGGTGGCGCGCAGCAGGGGTTCGATCAGGCCGAGAGAAGCGAAGGTCATCGGGGCAGCCATAGTGTGCGGAAAAGCCGCAATTCTATCAGGCCGCCCACGACCTCCGGGATCAACTGGTCTGCTGTTGCAGCTCTTCGTCCGCCAGCGCCTTGGCTTCCTTGCGTTCGCGCCATTGCGGCAGGCCGATCAGCACCACGGCGCCGATGATCACCAGCATGGCCAGGCCCTCTTCGATGCCGATGGTCTCGCCGGCGAACGCGATCCCCAGCAGCACCGCCACCGCCGGGTTGACGTAGGCGTAGCTGGTGGCCGCCGCCGGACGCACGTTCTTCAGCAGGTAGAGGTAGGAGCTGAAGGCGATGATGGAGCCGAACACGATCAGGTAGGCCAGCGCACCCCAACCGGCCAGCGTGGGCGCGGCGACCATGCGCTCGCCGCTGAGCAGGCTGCCAGCCAGCAGGGCGACGCCGCCTGCGAGCATTTCCACCGCGCTGGCCATGGGGCCGGCGGGCAGCTTGAGGTTCTTGCTCCACATGGAGCCGAAGGACCAGGACGCCGCAGCGAAGATGATCAGCACGGCCCCCAGCGGGCTGGCCTGGAGGTTGGAGCCGAGGTTGAGCAGGCCGATACCGATCAGCCCGAGCAGGATGCCGGCCCATTCCAGGCGCGTGGTGCGCTGGCCCCAGATCAGCCCGAACAGCAGCGCAAACAGCGGCACGGTGGCCACCGCCAGGGCGGCGACGCCGGACGCCACGCCGAGGTCTTCGGCCAGGGTCACGCCACCGTTGCCGCAGCTCAGCAGCAGAAAGCCAATGGCAGCAGCGGACTTCCACTCCTGCCAGGTCGGGTTGGGGGCCCCGCGCCAGCGCAGGAAGCCGTACATCAGGGCGCCGGCCACGACGAAGCGGACCCCGGCCATCAACAGCGGCGGCCAGGATTCGACACCGATACGAATTGCCAGGTAGGTGGAACCCCAGATCAGATAGAGAGCGATGAATGCCCCTATGAGCAGGAGCGGAAAGCGGCGCGCGGGCATGATCGGAACTCGACACAGGCAGGAATGAGGTGTCTATTCTATGAAAGGCTTCGGCGGGGAAATAAGGCAGAAAGCCTGCTTGATCCCCGGCCCTACCTTGCAAATCATCGAATTCACCGGCTCCACCCTTCGATTCGAAGGAGGCCACTTTCGGAGGCACCTGTGGACAAGTACGACCGCCTGCTGCTGTCGGCCCTGATCGAGAACGGCCGCGCTTCCTTCGCCGACCTGGCGCGCCGGGTCAACCTGTCACCGCCGGCGGTGGCCGACCGCGTGGCCAAGCTGGAGGCCGCCGGGATCATCACCGGCTACCACGCCGGCGTGGACCTGGCGAAGCTGGGCTCGCCCATCGAATGCGTGATCGAACTGCGCATCACCGACCGTGACTACAAGCGTACCCAGGAAGCCCTGGAGAAGATCCCGCAGCTGACCCAATGCCACCGCGTTACCGGCGATGCCTGCCTGCTGATCAAGGCGGCCGTGGCGTCGATGCCGGAGCTGCAGGACCTGATCGACCAGATCGGCCAGTTCGGCGCAACCAAGACGTCGCTCATCCTCTCCACGCCGTTCGAGCAGCGTATTCCCGCCGTGCTGCAGGAACGCGGCAAGGTGGAAACCCTGCGCACGGTGAAGGGCTGATCTATCCGTAGGTTGGTGCAGAGCGAAGCGAAGCCCAACAGGCGGACCCGACCCGGAATCGTTGGGCCTCGCGGAGCTCGGACCAACCTACAAAAGCGGCTCAGGCTTCCCGATGGCGCCTGAGTGCTTCGGGAATCTTTGCCGCCGGTACTTTCTGCAAGCTGCAGAACAATTTGTGCGAGACCTCCGCGATTCCATGCTTCTCCCGCAGACGTCCGGCAATGTGCAGGGTGAGGTTGGCGGCCATCTCGGCGTCGGCCAGAGCGCGGTGAGCCTTGCCGGTGTTCGGCAGGCGCGCCCAGGTATTGAGGGTGCCGAGCTTGTGGTTGGGCGCTTCGGGCAACAGGCGCCGGGCCAGCAGCAATGAGCAGGCGAAGGCCTGGTGGCGTGTCCTGCCGATGCGGCCGAGTTCGTAGTCCCAGAACTTCTGGTCGAACGAGGCGTTGTGCGCCAGCAGCGGCAGGTCGCCGATGAAGTCCGCCGCCTCGCCCATCACCTGCTCCACGGGCGGAGCCTCGCGCAGCATGGCGGTGGTGATGCCGGTCAGACCCTGAATGAAGGCGGGTACCGGAACACCGGCATTCATCAGGCTCTGGTAGCGGTCGACGATGCGCCCGTCCTGCAGGATGACGATGCCGATCTCGGTGGCGCGGCAGTCGTTGCCCGGCATGACGCCGGTGGTCTCGAAGTCGATGACGGCTATGGGGTCCACGGAATTGTCCAGATTGGGGCGGGTTTCAGTTGCGCAGCAGCAGGGGACTTTCGATGGGCTGGTAGCGGCTGGCGGCGCGGATCAGCGATTGCGCGGTCAGGCCAGGTACGCCATAGACCAGGGTTTCCACGCCATGGGCCTTGGCCACCCGATCCAGCAACAGGTCGAAGTCGCCGTCGCCGGAGGCCAGCACGATGAGGTCCACGCGCGGCGCGGCGTCCAGTACGTCGATGGTGATGCCGACGTCCCAGTCGCCCTTGGCCGAACCGTCGCTGCGCTGGATGAAGGGCTTGAGTTTCACGTTGAAGCCCAGGTTGCGCAGGATCTGCTGGAACTGTTGCTGGCGCGGGTCGCCGCGATCGATGGCGTAGGCGTTGGCTTCGACGATATCGCCCTCGGCGCTGACGCTCTGCCAGAACGCGCTGTAGTGGAAATGGCAGCCGTAGGTATGACGCACCGTGTAGTAGAGGTTCTGCACGTCGGCGAATACTGCGATTTTCTTCAACGCGGATCCTCGTGGCTGACTGGGGGCGGCTGGCTGGCAGCGACGGTATAAGGGTAGATTGCGGCCAGTATGCCAGCCTCTGGGGATGGAAAGTGGATAGGACCCTGCAGAACGCTCCCGGTGCCCTGCTGATCATCGATCAGCAGCAGGGCATCCGAGGCCTCGACAAGCCGCGCAACAACCCCGATGCCGAACGCCACATGGCCACCCTGCTGGCACGCTGGCGAGCAGCCGGCTGGCCGCTGGTGCACATCCGCCATATCTCCCGCGAGGCACATTCGGTATTCGCCCCCGGTCAACCCGGCGCCCTCTTCCAACCCGAGTTCATGCCCGGGGCGCGCGAGCAGGTACTGGAGAAGAACGTGCCCGATGCCTTCATCAACAGCGGTCTGGAGCACTGGCTGCGGGTGCGCGGCCTGGATGCGCTGGTGATCGTCGGCGTAGCCAGCGAGAACTCTGTGGAAGCCACCGCCCGCAGCGCCGGCAACCTGGGCTTTGCCACGACGGTCGTCGCGGACGCCTGCTACACCTTCGCCAAGACCGACTTCGCCGGCCGCCAGCGCAGCGCCGAGGAAGTGCACGACATGGCCATGGCCAACCTGCAGGGCGAATACGCGCAGGTGCTGTCGACGGACGAACTGCTGGCGAACTGGCCAACGCCCTGAAGGCGGGCGTCTATAGTTTCAGCTAACCCCGCGCGCATCGAGAACGGGGAAGACGCCAAGACCCACCGCACGGGTCTGTTGCAGGGAGCAAGGCGCCCGCCATGGCAGGCGGCGCCGTCTGGCAGTCACTCCAGCCACAGGCCGTGCCCCAGGCGATTGTGCAATGCGAGCCTATGGAAGCTGCCTGCTTGTCCTGCTGCTCCTGTCCGCCCCCATCCATGCCGAGGCGCGCCTGGTATTCAGCACCTTTCCCGACCAGGGCCTGCCCCTGTTCCAGATCTGCAAGCGCATTCTGGTGGAAGCCTACGGCGAGCTCGGCATCAGCATCGAGACCCGCGCCGCGCCAGCCGCCCGCGCCCTGCAATATGCCGAGCGCGGCCTGAACGATGGCGAGCTGTGCCGCACCAGCCTGTTGGCCGAGCAGCGCAGCGACCTGCTGCTGATCCGCACCCCACTGTTCGAATCCTACACGGTGGCCTTTGCCAATCGCCCGTTGCAACTGCGCGGCTGGTCCAGCCTCAAGCCGTATCTCGTCGGTTTCGAACGCGGCAAGGCGGCGCTGGAACTGCGACTCAAGGGGGTGCGGATGTCACCTTCCAACGGGGTGGAGAATGGCATGCGCAAGCTCGCCGGTGGCCGCGTGGACGTGCATGTGGAGGACTATTACTCGGGCATGTGCATCCTGCGCCAGAACGGCATGCGCGGTATCCAGCCCTTGCATCCGGTGCTGGAACGCTTCTCCATGCACCACTACCTGAACCCGCGCCATCGCGATCTTGCACCACGCCTGGAGGAGGTGCTGCGGCACATGGCACAGCAAGGTCGCTTGCAGGCCATCGAGCAGCAGGTGCTGCGCGAAGCCGGGCTGGATGACCTCAGCCTTCCCTGAACGACTATCATGGCGCTCCCCTCTCCCATCCCGCGGAACCCCGATGTCGCTCCACGACCGAAACCTGGCCCTGCTCGGCGATCACGCCATCCCCTACCGGGAGGTCAGCCACGAAGCCGTGCTCGACTACCCCACCGCCCATGCGGTGCGCCAGCGCTTCGGCCTGCGCGGGGTGGAGAGCAAGAGCCTGTTCCTGCGCCTGAAGGGCGGCGGCTACGCCATGCTGGTGACCCTGGAGGGCGCGCGGGCCGACTGGGCACAACTCAAGGCGCTGCTGGGCGCGCGACCAAGCATTGCCAGCGACGAAGAACTGGTGGAGCTGACTGGCTGCGTGCCCCAGTGCGCCTGCCCCCTGGGCCATGCCAAGGACATTGCCCTGGTATTCGACGAGGCGATCTTCCGGCACGACTACCTGATCTACTCGCCGGGCCCACCGGAGTACACCCTGGAAGTGGCCACCGCCGACCTCGCCCGTCTGTTGTCGCAATTACCCAACCGCGTCCTGCACTACCGTTCCGAGTGAAGCGCCCTTTGGAGGCAGCGCAGGCTTGGGCTAAAGTGCGCAAGACCAACTGCCGCAAGATGTGAATGCCCGCCGATGAATCCGTTCGAGCTGCTGCGCGCCTCATGGTTCTTCTTCTCCCGCAACGCCGGCGAAATCGCCCTGCTCTGCCTGCCGGCCATCCTCACCGAAGCGATCGCCCAACAGGGGCTGATCGCCTGGCTAGGAGCGGACAAATCCCAGGGCGCATCGATCATCGTCAGCATGCTGTTCTATCCGCTCTACGTCGGCGCGCTGATCATCTTCGTCGACAGCCGCAGCCATCACATCCGCCTCAAGCCCCGACAGGTGCTGGAAATGGCGCTGTTCCGCTGGCCTACATTCGCCGTGCTGGCAGCCATCAGCACGCTGCTGATCATGGTTGGGGTCTGGATGCTGATCATTCCCGGCGTCTACGTGATGATCAAACTGGCCTTCGCCGAGTACCTGCTGGTGCTGGAAGGCAAGCCCCCGCTGGACGCGATCAAGGAAAGCTTCGCCCTCACTCGCGGGCACTTCTGGACCATCCTCGCCTGCGTGCTGCTGGTGATGGGGCCGATCTGGCTGGTGGACTGGTTCGCCTATCGCGAACTGGGACAGAACCCCGATCCGGTGGGCACCGTGGTGCTGGAAAGCTTCAACAGCTTCTTCCAGTTGTTCGTCAGCATCGCCCTGTACCGGATGTTCACCCTGGTCACGGAACGCGCGACGGAGCAGTGACCCTGTAACGTCCGGACACCAACCCATGGAAGGGTTGGCCGCTGGTTCCGCGACGGGCTGCTAGGCTTTCCAGGCCACTCAAGGAGGATCTTCCATGGCTGAAAACCCCAGCATCCTGTCCCACATCTCGGTGGGCACCAACGACTTCGAGCGCGCCGTCGCCTTCTACGACAAGGTGCTGCCCACCCTGGGCTGCAAGCGCATCATGGAGCACCCCGGCGCTGTGGCTTACGGCCGCGAGTACCCGGAATTCTGGGTGCAGTCCCCCATCGACGGCCGCCCGGCGAGCGTCGGCAATGGCACCCACATCGGTTTCTTCGCTGCCAGCAAGGAGGCAGTCCTGGCCTTCTTCGAGGCAGCCCTGGACGCCGGCGGCAAGGGCGATGGCGAGCCCGGCCCGCGCCCCGAATACGGTGAGCCCTACTACGGCTGCTTCATCCGCGACCTTGATGGCCACAAGATCGAGGCCGCCTTCTGGGATATGGATCTGGCCCCGGACTACGAGCTGTACGTCGAGCCTCACGCTCACTGAGCACGAGGGCTGTAGCGCCGCGCGGCATCCAGCACCCAGCCTTCATCGAT
Source organism: Pseudomonas sp. BN411 (assembly GCF_029871235.1). Taxonomy (GTDB): domain Bacteria; phylum Pseudomonadota; class Gammaproteobacteria; order Pseudomonadales; family Pseudomonadaceae; genus Metapseudomonas. The sequence goes on along the minus strand of NZ_SSOM01000065.1, from coordinate 64,228 downwards.
CATTTGCTCCAGCGCCTCGGCAATGGCCTGGCGCTGCGCCTGCAGGGGCCGCTGGCGCGTGAAGCCGAGGAAGAGTTCGGTACGCGCGGGCGGCCGATAGTTCAGCTTGACGATGCGCCCGGCGAGGGTCGGGTCGCGCAGCAGCTGATAGTCCACCTGGCAATCGGTGCCGATAACCAACTGCAGCCGCTTGTGGCGCAGCATGTCCAGCAACTGCCCTTCATTGCCGACCCCGACCTTGCGCAAGTCCTGATCGGAATCGAAGGGTTCGAAGTAGGCCGAGCCCCGCACGAAACCGATGTCGTACTGGCCCAGCTGCGAATAGCCGCTGACCTTCTGGGCCAGCGCCGGCAGGCTGTAGAAGCGGGGCGCGCAGGTGAAATAAGGGCGTTCCAGGAAGTCGATAAAGCGTTCGCGCTCGGGGGTCCGGGCAAGGCCCGTCATCAGGTCGGCCGAGCCCCGCTCCAATGCGGCGAGCCCTCGCGACCAGGGCGCCCGCTGCACCTCGAAGCGCAGGCCGGTACGGCGCTCCAGTTCCGCCAGCAGGTCCATGTCCAGACCGCGCAGCTGCCCTCCTTCACCGGCGATACGAAAGGGCGGCCAGAAATCGGTCATTACCCGCAAGGGCGGCGCATCGTCCGCAACCACCAGGCGGGGCAACAGCAGCAAACCCGCCAGCCAGAGGCGTCCCGAATTGAAATGTGAGGCCAGGATTGACCAGAGGACTACACCCAGCCGCATGCAGGCTCCCGGATCAGTCTTGCAGTTGGTTATGGGTGCCATCGCAGAGCGGTGGCGAGTGGCTATGTTTGCAGCCACAGAAATACAGGGTTTCGCTGACATCTGCATGGAATTTGAGGGGCGCCAGGCCGGTTCCTTTATGAGATCCATCGCAAAACGGCTGCTGCTGGCTACGACCGCAACGGCACCAGAAGTAATCCCGGCCGGCCACCACCTCCACTTCGAACGGCCCCCGCTGGGCGATTCGCACTTCGCTGTCCACGGCATTCCTCCCGGGCGCGCCTGGCTTGGGCCGCGGCGGCGGCTCGGGTATGCTCGCCCTCTTCCAGCATAGATGCCTGCCTTTGCCGATGCCCCGAGTCCTGCGTTTCGCCCTGCTCAGCCTGTCGGTCCTCGCCGTTGGCCTGGTGGCCCTGATCTATGCGCTGACCTGGCATCCCGCAGAGCGCGAACCGGCCGTGCTGGCCTGTCAGGCCGAAGCGCCGCAACTGCAGCCGGGCCAGGCCCTGAAGGTCATGACCTGGAACCTCCAGTACCTGGCCGGCAAACGCTACGTCTTCTATTACGATCTGCCTGATGGCGAAGGCCCGGACGAACGCCCCACGGCGGAAGACCTGGCCTATAGCCTGGACGAGGTGGTGCGGGTGATTCGCGAGGAACAACCGGACATCGTCAATCTCCAGGAACTGCACGAAGGCGCCCGCGCCACCGACTACCAGGACCAGTTGGCCCTGCTCCAGGAACGCCTGGCCGACGTCTACCCCTGCGCCAGCCAGGCCTTCTACTGGAAGGCCGCCTTCGTGCCCGATCCCCATATCCTCGGCAGCGTTGGCCTGAAACTCGCGACCCTCAGCCGCTTCCGCATCGAGAGTGCCGAACGCTTGCAGCTGCCGTTGGAGGCAAACGATCCGCTCAGCCGCCAGTTCGACAAGAAGCGCGCACTGCTGGTGAGCTACCTGCCGATTCGCGACGGCGGGCGCCTGGCCGCCGTCAACACGCACCTGGATGCCCTGGAGGACGACCCGGAAACCCTCAAGCGCCAGGTGGCCATGACCCGCGGCCTGCTCGACCAGCTTCAGAGCGAAGGCCTGCCCTGGATCCTGGCCGGCGACTTCAACCAGTTGCCGCCCGGCCAGTACGAGCGACTGTCCGCCCCCCAGCGCAGCCGCTATACCCGCGACAGCGAACTGAAGGCACTCTGGAGCCGCTACCCGATGATTCCCAGCGTCGAGGAAGCCAGTGGTGCCCAGCAGGCGCAATGGTTCACCCACTACCCCAACGACCCTCGGGTGAAGGGGCCTGACCGCACCCTGGACTACGTTTTCCACAGCCCCAGCCTGACCCGCATCGAAGCGCGGGTGCGCCAGGGCGACACCCTGCGCATCTCCGATCACCTGCCGCTGACGGCGCGCTTCTTCCTGCCGTCGGGGCATTGAGTCCGCAGACTCCATTGGGGCGATTTCGAACTGGTAGGGTCGGGCTGATTCCGCAATCGGTGCGCATGGCGCACCCTACGACTGGATTCCCTACCCAGTAGGGCTCTCCTACTTCCTAGGCTTGGCCCGCGCGGTCGGCTCGGCTACTAGCGGATCCTCCGGCCAATAGTGCTTGGGGTAGCGCCCCTTCAGATCCTTCTTCACATCCGCATAGGTATTACGCCAGAAGCTCGCCAAGTCCTGGGTAACCTGCACCGGGCGCTGGGCCGGGGACAGCAGGTGCAACTTGACGCCCTGCCGGCCACCGGCAATGCGCGGCGTATCGGCCAGGCCGAACAGCTCCTGAAGGCGCACGGCGAGCACCGGCATCTCGTCGCTGTAGTCCAGGCGGATGCGGGACCCGGATGGGACTTCCAGCGTACGCGGCGCCAGTTCGTCGAGCCGCTGCGGCAGTGGCCAGGGCAGCAGTCCCTGGAGGATGCCGGCGAGGTCGAGGTTGGCGAAGTGGCTGAGCCGGCTGACCTTACCCAGCCAGGGCTGCAACCAGTCTTCCAGGCTGGCCAGCAGGGCCGCGTCAGAGAGATCCGGCCATTCGCTGGCGCCCTTGTCGGCCAGGTCCAGCCGGCGCAGCAGCGCCACCCGCGCCTGCCATTGGCGCAGTTCGGGATTCCACGGCAACAGCTCCAGTCCCTTGCGTCGCACCAGGCCCAGCAGCGCCCGCGAGCGCGCCTCATCATCCAGCTCGACCAAGGCTTCGCGGGCCAGCACCAGCTCACCCACTTTCACCTGCCGCTCGGCGCGCAGCACGCCTTCGCGCTCGTCCCAGTCCAGCAGGTCGTGGCGGCTCACCTGTTCGGCGAGTGGCCCCTCGAACAGCGCCGGATCGAGGTCGGCGGCGAGATAGATGCGCTCCTCCCGTTGGCCCTGGCGGCTGCCGAGGTCGGCGATCACCAGCCAGGGCTCCTTCATCAGTGCGTCCGGTTCACCGAAGGTCGCTGCACGGCCGTTGGCCAGGCGGTAGTCGGCACCGCCCGCGCGGCGTTGCTGGGCGATACGGTCCGGGTAGGCGAAGGCCAGCAGGCAGCCAAGCCAGCGCGGGTGATCCGGATCGGCCACCGGCTCGCTGGCCGGACCACGCAGGTAGGAGCGGAACTGCCGCGCCAACTGACGGGCGCGCTGTACACCACCACGAGCACCACGTGCGGCCTTGTCTTCACCCGCCAGCAGTGCCAGGCGGCTGTGCAGGTCGGCGCCGCCGCCGCGCAGGATGTCACGCTCACCCAGCAGGGCGGCGAGGTCGCACGCGAGATTGCCAAGCCCCAGGGAGTGTCCACGCAGCAACAGGTGCGCAATGCGCGGGTGCGCCGGCAGTTCGGCCATCGCCTGGCCATGGCGGGTCAGGCTGCCGTCTTCGGCCAGGGCACCGAGCCGCTGCAGCAGGTCGCGGCCTTGGGCGTACGCAGCGGCGGGGGGCGGGTCGAGCCAGGCCAGCTCGTTGGGATCGCCGACGCCCCAGCGCGCCAATTGCAGCGCCAGGCCGGCGAGGTCGGCCTGAAGGATTTCCGCGCTGCCGTGGGCCGCCAGTTGCTCGTGCTGGGCCTCGGACCAGAGCCGGTAGCAGGCGCCCGGTTGCAGACGGCCGGCCCGGCCGGCGCGTTGGGTCGCGGAGGCGCGGGAAATGCGCTGGGTGTCCAGGCGGGTCATGCCGCTGGCCGGGTCGAAGCGCGGTACCCGTTCCAGGCCGGCGTCCACCACCACGCGAACGCCATCGATGGTCAGGCTGGTTTCAGCGATGTTGGTGGCCAGCACCACCTTGCGTTTGCCCGTGGGTGCCGGCTCGATGGCCGCGCGCTGGGCGGTCAGGTCCAGCTCGCCATGGAGCGGGCAGAGCAGGATCTCGGGCTGGCCATCAAGGCGCTCGGCCAACTGCTCGGCAACGCGACGAATCTCAGCCTGTCCCGGAAGGAACACCAGCAAGCTGCCGGGTTCGTCCGCCAGGGCCTGGAGCACGATCTGCACCACCTTGGGTTCGAGCGCCTCCCCCACCTGACTCGGTCGCCCCCAACGCTGCTCCACCGGAAACATGCGACCTTCGCTGCGCACCACGGGCGCCTCCGCCAGCAGGCGCGACAAGCGCTCGCCTTCCAGGGTGGCGGACATCAGCAGCACCTTCAGCGGCGGTTCGTCGCGCAGCAGCGCGCGGCCATTGAGGCACAGGGCCAGGGCGAGGTCGGCGTCCAGGCTACGCTCGTGGAACTCGTCGAAGATCACCAGGCCGACGCCTTCCAGTGCCGGGTCCTCCTGCAAGCGGCGGGCGAGGATGCCCTCGGTCACCACTTCGATGCGGGTGCGCGGACCGACCTTCGACTCCAGGCGGATGCGGTAGCCAACGGTTTCGCCCACGGCCTCGCCCAGCTCGCTGGCCAGGCGTTCGGCGGCGGCGCGGGCGGCCAGGCGGCGCGGCTCCAGCATCAGGATGCTCTGCCCGGCCAGCCACGGCTCGCCCAGCAGTGCCAGGGGCACGCGGGTGGTCTTGCCGGCGCCAGGCGGCGCTTCCAGTACGGCTTCGTGGCGGGATAGCAGGGCGGCCCGCAAGTCGGGCAGGACGGCATCGATGGGTAGCGGATTCATGGGTACTCCAGGCAGGCGCCAAAGTATACCGGCGAACTGCCAGTTCCTTGCCGGGGTCTTAGATACACCGAGCAGTTTTGAAATAGCCGGCTTGCTATAGTTGCGAAATTTCGACCAGGAGACGCTTATGCGCATTGCTTCCCGTTGGATCGGCGGTGTCGTCGCCGCTGCCCTCACTACCCAGCTCACCGCCTGCGGCACGCTGTTCTACCCGGACCGCCGCGGCCAGATCGAGGGCAAGATCGACCCGGCCATCGCGGCCATGGACGCCATCGGCATTCTCTTCTATGTGATTCCCGGCCTGATCGCCTTCGCGGTCGACTTCGCCACCGGCGCCATCTACCTGCCCGCCGACCAGCACGCCCAGGTCGACCCCGAGAAGCTGCGGGAAGCCATCGGCGCCGACGGCAAGGTGGACCCGATTCGCCTGAAGTCGATCATCGCCCGCGAAACCGGCCACGACCTGCCGCTGGACAACCCGCAACTGCTCCAGCGCAGCGGCAACCTGCAGCAACTGGCCGCCTTCGGCCTGCACCCGGCTGCCTGAGGTGGACCCGCTGGCGCGGCGCGTCCAGCGCCTGTCGGAGAGCCTGCGACAGGTAGCTGATGCGGCGTACCGCGCCTCGTGCAGGCTGCTCTTCGGCAGCCTGCACAGCAGCTATCGCCCCGGCCAGGCTTGCGCCACGATCTAGGCCATGGACCTCATCCACTTCAAGCCGGAGCCGGCATGACCTTACCCCGCCAGCATGCGCAACTGCTGCGCCTGGCCACCCGCGCCTCCCTCGCCGTCGCCATCACCCTGGTCATCGCCAAGGCCATCGCCTGGGCCATGAGCGGCTCGGTCAGCCTGCTGGCCGGCCTGACCGATTCGCTGATGGACAGCGCAGCCTCCCTGCTCAACCTGCTGGCGGTGCGCTACGCGTTGAAGCCGGCGGACGACGACCACCGCTACGGCCACGGCAAGGCCGAAGCCCTGGCGGGCCTGGCCCAGGCGCTGTTCATCAGCGTCAGCGCCGTGCTGGTGGCAGCCCAGGCCTACGAGCGCCTGAACGATCCGCAACCGCTGGAAGCAGAGATGCTGGGCATCGGCGTGATGCTGCTGTCGCTGGCACTCACCGCCGGTCTGCTGATGCTGCAGCGCCGGGTGATCCGCGCCACCGGCTCAACCGCCATCCGCGCCGATTCGCTGCACTACCGTTCCGACCTGTTGCTCAACAGCGGCATCCTCCTCGCCCTGGTGCTGGCCAGCCTGGGTTGGCAGCAGGCCGACGGACTGTTCGGCCTGGGCATCGCCGGCTACATCCTCTGGAGCGCCATCGGCATCGCGCGGGAATCGATCTCGGTGCTGATGGACGAGGAACTGTCGCCGGCGATCAGCGCCGACATGCACCGCCTGGCCTGCGAGGTACCCGGCGTGCTCGGCGCCCATGACCTGCGCACGCGGATTTCCGGCAATCACTGGTATGTGCAACTGCACCTGGAACTGCCAGGGGAGCTGACGCTGTCCCGCGCCCACGCGCTCTGCGAGCAGGCTGAACAGGCGATCACCAGCCACTATCCCCGCGCTGAAGTGCTGGTCCATGCGGACCCGAGCGAAGTGGTGAAACACGACTAGAGCAATTGCTCTAAAACTTCTAGACTCGCTCGTTCCATAACAAGAACGAGGAGTCCGCAATGCCCCTGTCCCCTTCTGCCGCGGCCCTGCTCGGGCTGGCGGCCTGGAGTCTGCTGCTGGTGTTTCTGCTGGTGAACCAGCGCGGCCTGCTGGTGATGGCCGGGCGGATGAAGGTCAATGCCTTCGCCGCTGACGGCAGCAACACCCCCAGCGCCTTCGGCAAGCGCCTGGTGCGCGCCTATGCCAACACCCTGGAGAACCTGCCGATGCAAGCGGCGGTCCTGCTCTACGCCATCGCCGCCGGGCAGACCGCGATCACCGATCCGCTGGCCGGCCTGCTGCTGGGCGCGCGCCTGTTCCAGAGCATCGCGCACCTGATCAGCACCAGCGCGCTGTTCGTTTGGCTACGGTTCGCCGGGTTCTTCGTGCAGCTGGCGATCCTCGCCTGGTGGCTGCTGAAGCTGGCAGCGCTGATCTGACCCGCAATCCGCGCGCAATAAAAAAGGGAGGCCCCATACTGCGGGCCCCCCTTCGGGAAATTCGTCCTGTGCTGGCGATTTTGTCGCCGCTTTCATCGCCTGCCTGGTTGGGCAGTGCGGACCCGGGGGCCTGCTCGAACCGGTTGGATCGGAGGCGCCGACGCACCTGATTGGGCGGGTCGGGTGGACTTGCTGTCCGGGCCGTGAAACTGAGAGAAATCTTACGTCTTGCTGCGCGACGAATGATTGCGAATATTGCTCACCACAGGGCCACTTGCGCAATTAATCTCCAAAGTAGCAATATTTACAGCAATCAAACCAAACAACGGCCGCTGCAATGGAAAAACTCGATCGCTACGACCTCAAGATCCTTGCCGAATTGCAGCGCGATGCGCGCATCTCCAACCAGGAGCTGGCCGAACGCATCGGACTGTCGCCCTCGCCCTGCTCACGGCGGGTCAAGCAACTGGAAGATGACGGCTACATCGTCCGCCAGGTCGCCCTGCTGGATCGCAAGAAGCTGGGCCTCAGTCTCACCGCCTACGTGCTGATCGGCATGGACCGGCACACGCCGGAGCGCTTCGAGCACTTCCAGGAAGTGATCCGCCAGTGCCCCGAAGTGCTGGAGTGCAGCCTGGTGACCGGCATGGAGGCTGACTACCAGTTGAAGGTGGTGGTACCGGACATGGATCACTACCAGCAGTTCCTGCTGGGTCAGTTGACGCGCATCGAGGGGGTGACCAGCGTGCGTTCGAGCTTCGTGCTCAACCAGGTGCTGAGCAGCACCGAGCTGCCCCTGGGCCATCTGCGCGGCTGAATGGCCCTCGCGCGGCGATTCGCTTGGCGTATAATCGCCGCGCTTTGCTGTACCCCCGCGTGGCCCCGCCTCATATAAAGAGCCCTCCGGCTCACGGAATCACAAGCGCACCGCCCCGCTTTCCTCCCGGCCCTTCGGCCGTGCGGGTGCAGCCTGTATTCATTCCACGAGGTGCGAGATGAGCCCGGAGAAATTCGAAGAGTTGATGATGACGGCGATGATCGCCGGCCTGGTGGCCTTCATGGCCTTCATCGTCTGGGACCTGGCCAAGAAGTCCAAGGCGGGTCGCTTCGGCACCATGATCCTGTTCCTCGCCCTGGGCCTGGGCGTGCTGGGCTTCGTCATCAAGACGCTGGTAATCGGCGGCCTCGAAGGCTTCTAAGGCCCTTTTCCTGAGCCCGCCAGCCAAGGCGGGCTCAACCTGCCGCTCAGAGTTGAGCGGGCACTTCGCGGTACTCTCCCAACCCCAGCCCATCGAGGCTCCAGGGACCGATACGCACCCGCACCAGACGTAACGTCGGCAGCCCTACCGCTGCCGTCATGCGTCGCACCTGGCGGTTGCGACCTTCGCGGATCACCAGTTCCAGCCAAGCCGTCGGCACGCTCTTGCGAAAACGCACCGGCGGATTGCGCTCCCACAGCACCGGCTCTTCGATCTGCCGCGCCTCGGCCGGCAGGGTCGGGCCGTCGTTCAGTTCCACGCCTTCACGCAGCTGCTTGAGCTGTTCTTCGCTGGGCTCCCCCTCCACCTGCACCCAATAGGTTTTCGGCAGCTTGTGCTTCGGGTCGGCGATGCGCGCCTGCAGGCGGCCATCGTTGGTCAGCAGCAGCAGGCCTTCACTGTCGCGATCCAGGCGGCCGGCGGGATAGATACCGGGAATGGGGATGTAGTCCTTGAGGGTCGCGCGGCCCTCGCCATCGCTGAACTGGGTCAGGACGTCGAAGGGCTTGTTGAACAGCAGCAGGCGCGGTTCGGCCGGCGGCGCCTTGGCCACTCGGCGTGGCGCGGCGGGACCGGGGCGGCGGGAAGCGGGACGGACGGGGCGAGTTGGGCGCGACATGCCTGGAAACGGGTTGGCGGTATGGGAATGGGAGAGGCATGCTAGGTTGACTGCCTCCCAGCCGCAAGAGAATGCACCATGTCGCGTGCCCTGCGCCCCACCTGGCTGATCAACCTGATGACCCTCGCCGGTCAGTACCGCGCGCCCTACCGGGGCCCGGCCTCGGACAATTTCGACGGCCGCCGCTTTCGCAACATTGAACCCAAGCCGCACAAGGACCTGCGTTCCTTCCTGCGCTGGCAGTTCAGCCGCGAGAAACAGGCGGACTGGCTCGACCAGCCTGGCCCGGCCGCCCCACCCGAGGTGCCCACACGCGTGGAAGGCGACGAACTGCGGATCACCTACATCAATCACGCCAGCCTGCTGATCCAGCATCGGGGGCTGAACATCGTCACCGACCCGGTCTGGTCGCAGCGGGTCAGTCCGTTCAGTTTTGTCGGCCCCCGGCGCCATCATCCGCCGGGCCTGGAACTGGACCAGTTGCCCCCCATCGACCTGATCCTGGTCAGCCACAACCACTACGACCACCTGGACCTGGAAAGCCTGCGCGGCCTGGCCGAGCGCTTTCCGCTGGCCAGGGTGGTCAGCGGGCTGGGCAATGCCATGCTGATCCGCGAAACCGGCTTCAAGAACGTCGTCGAGCTGGACTGGTGGCAGGAGCTGCCACTGGAAGGCGGCCTGAAGCTGCACTCAGTACCGGTGCAGCATTGGTCGGCAAGAACCCGCAGCGACACCAACGAAACCTTGTGGATGGGCTTCGTGATCGAGTCGCCGGACGGCCCCTTCCTGTTTCCCGGCGATACCGGCCTGGGGCCGGAGTTCCGTCTGATCCGCGAGCGCTTCGGCCCCATGCGTTTCGCCGCGCTACCCATCGGTGCCTACGCGCCGCGCTGGTTCATGCGCGACAACCACATGAACCCGGACGATGCGGTCCAGGCCCACAAGCAACTGGAATCCGCGCACAGCCTGGCCATCCATTTCGGCACCTTCAACCTCACCGACGAAGGCCAGTTCGCCCCGCCCCGCGACCTGGCCAAGGCGCTGACGGACTGGCAGGTGGATGCGGACGATTTCCGCGTGCCGACGCCGGGGTATCAGTGGGTGATTCCGCCGATGACGCGGTAGCGAACCAATCGAGGTCCGGCATGCCGCCTGGGTCCATCCCGGGCGCGATTCCTTGTGGGGGCGATTTCAATCGCCAGGCAGGCCGAAGGCCTGCCCTTCGAGGCCGCGGGTAGACGACGATCGTTGGGCCTCGCGGGGCTCGGACCAACCTACGGGGCAGCCGCGCTGCCCTTGGCGAATGAATTCGCCCCCACATGAAGCTCGCACGATCAGCGGAACGGCGGCTCGTCGAAGCTGCGCAGCTTGCGCGAGTGCAATGCGTTGAGCTGGGAACGCAGCAGGTCCAGGGCGGCGATGCCGATGCGCAGGTGCTGGCTGACGGCGCGCTGGTAGAAGGCACTGGCCGAGCCGGGCAGCTTGATCTCGCTGTGCAGAGGCTTGTCGGAAACGCACAGCAAGGTGCCGTAGGGAACCCGCAAGCGGTAGCCCTGGGCGGCCACGGTGCCGCTTTCCATGTCCACCGCCACCGCCCGCGACAGGTTGATCAGCGGTCGCTCCTGGGCCCAGCGCAGTTCCCAGTTGCGGTCGTCGTAGGTGAGCACGGTGCCGGTACGCAGGCGGCGCTTGAGGTCTTCGCCACGCTCGCCGGTGACCTGGGCGGCGGCTTCCTGCAGCGCCTGCTGCACTTCGGCCAACGCCGGCAAGGGAATGTTCGGCGGTAGCACCCGGTCGAGGATGCCGTCGCGGCGCATGTAGGCGTGGGCCAGCACGTAGTCGCCGATAGTCTGCGACTGCCGCAGTCCGCCACAGTGGCCAATCATCAGCCAGCAGTGCGGGCGCAGCACGGCCAGGTGATCGGTGATGTTCTTTGCATTGGACGGGCCGACACCGATGTTCACCAGGGTGACGCCGTGGCCGTTGGCGGCGATCAGGTGGTAGGCCGGCATCTGGTAGCGGTGCCAGACCACGCCGTCGACGATGGCCTGCATCTCGCCCTCGTCCATGCCGCGCTCCACCACGACGTTGCCCGGCAGCACCATACGCACGTAGCGCGAGTCTTCATGCAGCAGGTCGATGCCGTAGCGGATGAACTGGTCGACGTAACGGTGATAGTTGGTCAGCAGGATCCACGGCTGCACGTGGCGCCAGTCACTGCCGGTGTAATGCACCAGGCGGCGCAGGGAGAAATCCACCCGCGCCGCATCGAACAGCGCCAACGGCATGTGATCGAAATTGTCCCAGTCGTGCAGGCCATCGGCCACGCCATCGCTGGCGGCGGACAGGTCGGTGCTGGGGAAGACCCGCGCCAGCTCGGCGGCGGTGACGCCGGAACCGGCCAGTTCATCGCCCTGCTCGACCACGTAGGGATAGGGAATGTTCTGCTGGCTCACCCCCACCTCGACGGTGACGGTGAAATCCTCCATGAGGGGTCCCAACTGGTCCAGCAGGTAGCCACGGAAGTCTTCCGGCTGGGTCACGGTGACGCTGTAGGTGCCGGGCACCTGCACCTTGGCGTAGGCGCGCACGGTGCTCGGCACCTCGCCCTGGCAGTGGTAGGTGACACGCAGTTCGGGATAGCGGAACAGTTCGCGCTCGGCGGCGCTGGGCAAGGTTCGTTCCTTGAGATAGCGCTTCAGTGCCTGACTCAGCGCATCGGTAGCGCGATGGTAGTAGGCCGAGAGGCGGGTAACGGCCTCTTCGGCGGTGGCGGCGACGATGAATTCATTGAACGACGGGCTGCTCACGGTCTGCTTCCTGGCAGGGAACTCGGCCCTATCTTGCTCCATGGATGTGAAAGTCAGCCAGCCTCGGTTTCAACCATTGTCCCGAGCGGACTGAGGCGCTTTTCCCCTATGGCCAGGTGCCAGATAGAGCCGCAACGACGGCCGGCAGCACGTCCGTCCCGCGTTGACCGGGAGCGACGGGCTACTTAGACTGCGCGCCCTCGCGTTGTCTACCGAAGCTCACTTGATGTTCCCGCCCGTCCCCCAGCTCCGTCCCGTCCAGCCCGATCCGGCGCTGTCGGCGCGCACCTGGCCGCGTGACGCGAAACTCAAGCGCCGCCGCAGCGTGCTCTTCGCCTTCACCTTCTCGCCTCCCGCCCTCCGCGCCTGAGTCGTTTCCTGCGGCTCGTCCTTCGCTGAATCCCCTGACGCCCCGTCCGCACGCGGGTGTCTTCCTTGCTTTCTGGCCAGGCCCGGGCCGTTCAATTCGGGCAGGAGTCGAGAATGAACAATCGTTGGTTGCTGGGCGTCCTGATCTTCGCCGTGTCGGTCATTGGCCTCGGCATGGGCGCCACCCTGCCGCTGGTTTCCCTGCGCCTGCTGGACGCCGGCGCCTCCACGCTGGAAATCGGCGTCCTCAGCGCCATGCCGGCGGCTGGCATGATCCTCGCCGCCTTCCTGGTCCATCCGTTGTGCCGACGCTTCTCCGGCCGAGCCCTTTATCTCGCCTGTTTCGTCCTCTGCACCCTCAGCGCCAGCGCCCTGGAGTGGCTGCCGGAATCGCGAACCCTGCTGGCCCTGGCGCGCCTGGTGCTGGGTGTCGGCATGGGGGTGGCGGTGATCCTCGGCGAATCCTGGGTCAATGAACTGTGCGATGAGAACAAGCGCGGTCAGGTGGTGGCGTTCTACGCCGCCTGCTTCACCGGCTGCCAATTGGGTGGCCCGGCGCTGATCGGCCTGATCGGCACCCAGGGCCCATGGCTGGTGATGATCGTGACTCTGGCCAATCTGGCGGCCCTGGCACTCGTCTGGCACAGCCTGCCGAACGACTGGGCGCAGGCCGCCGAGGATGACGTGCGAACCTTTTCCCTGGCCGGCTTCCTGCGGGTCGCCCCGGCGCTCTGCACCGGCGTGCTGTTCTTTGCCTTCTTCGATGCGGTGGTGCTGTCGCTGTTTCCCGTGTACGCCAGCGCCCACGGTTACGGCGTGGGCATCGCCGCCTTCATGGTCACGGTGATTCTGCTGGGAGACATGGTCTGCCAGGTGCCGCTGGGCTGGCTTTCCGACCGGACCGAGCGCAGCCGCCTGCACCTGTGCTGCGGCGTGGCTGCACTGGCCATCGGCGTGGCGCTGCCCTGGCTGATGGAGGTTCCCGGCTTGCTCTGGCCGGCGCTGGTGATGCTCGGCGCGGTGGCGGGCGGCGTCTATACCCTGGCCCTGGTGCTGATCGGAGAACGTTTCAGCGGCCAGGACCTGGTCACCGCCAATGCCTGCGTGGGCATGCTCTGGGGCATTGGCAGCCTGGTCGGCCCGCTGTTCAGCGGTGCGCTGATGGGGCTCGGCCCGAACGGGCTGCCGCTGGCGTTGTGCCTGGCAGCAGCCCTGTTCGTGGTGACCGCGCTGACCAGTGGTCGCCGCTACGTCACCCGCGCCGCCTGACGCAGAGCCCGTTCACAGAGCCTGCTTTCAACGCAGCAAGGCTCTCAGGCCAGGTGCGGGGTGCTGCGCGCCAACAGCGCCTCGGCATCCGCGCCACGCGGCAGGGTGCCGTAGACACGGCCATGACCGGCCAGGCGACTGTCGATGAAGGCGTCGGAAACAGTAGCGTTGCCGGCCTCCAAAAGCAGCTTGGCCTGCAGCGCCACAGCCACGTCTTCGGTGAGCTGACGGGCGCGGAACTGGATGTCGGCGGTGTCGGCAAAGCCTTTCTTCAGGTTGCCGATGAAGGACGCCAGACGTGCATCGCCATGGCCATCCCCCAGCTCGGCGAAGAGGACATCCAGCACGCCCGGTTCCTTGGACAGGGCCCGCAGAACGTCCAGGCACTGCACGTTGCCTGAACCTTCCCAGGTGGAGTTCACCGGCGCCTCGCGGTAGAGGCGCGGGAGAATGGTGTCTTCGACATAACCGGCACCGCCCAGGCACTCGGCGGCCTCGTTGATCATTGCGGGGGCGCGCTTGCAGATCCAGTACTTGCCGACGGCGGTGACCAGACGGGCGAACTTGTCTTCCTGCTCGTCGTGGGCGTTGTCCAGCGCGCGGCCCATGCGCATGGTCAGCGCCAGCGCGGCTTCGCTTTCCAGGGCCAGGTCGGCCAGCACGTTCTGCATCAGCGGTTGCTCGGCCAGCACACGCCCGCCGACCTTGCGATAGGCACAGTGGTGAGCGGCCTGGGTCAACGCCTGACGCATCAGCGCGCTGGAGCCGATCATGCAATCGAAGCGGGTGAGCGCAACCATCTCGATGATGGTCGGTACGCCACGCCCCTCCTCGCCCACCATCCAGGCCAGGGCGCCGCGGTACTCCACCTCGCTGGAGGCGTTGGACCAGTTGCCCAGCTTGTTCTTCAGGCGCTGGATATAGAACTCGTTGCGGCTGCCATCCGGGCGGTGGCGCGGCAGCAGGAAGCAGGAAAGGCCCTTGTCGGTGTAGGCCAGCGTGAGGAAGGCGTCGCACATGGGCGCCGAGCAGAACCATTTATGGCCGACCAGTTCGTAGGCCTGCCCCGGCCCCGGAACACCCACCGGATGGGCGCGGGTGGTGTTGGCGCGCACGTCGGTGCCGCCCTGCTTCTCGGTCATGGCCATGCCGATGGTCAGGCCGGTCTTCTGCTCCATGGGCAGGTTGCGCGGGTCGTACTCGGTGGAAAGGATCTTCGGCAGCCATTTCTCGGCGATATCCGGCTGCAGGCGCAGGGCCGGCACGCTGGCGAAGGTCATGGTCAGCGGGCAGCCGGTACCGGCTTCGGCCTGGCTGTGCAGGTAGCTGAGGCCGGCGCGGGCCACCTGGGCACCGGCGCGCGGATCGGTCCAGGGCATGGACGGGATGCCGTTCTCGATGGAGGCGCGCATCAGCTCGTGGTACGCCGGGTGGAACTCCACCAGGTCGATGCGGTGCCCATATCGGTCATGGCTCTTGAACACCGGTTTGTTCTCATTGGCGAGGAAGCCTGCCGCCATCAGCGGCCCGCCAGCCAGCGCACCGTAGCTGTCCAGGCGGCCTTCGGCCCAGCCGCCCTGGTAACGGCGCACCCACTCCTGCAGCGGCAGGTCGACGCGATAGAGGTTGGCGCCATCCAATGGCGGCACCTGGTTGATGACTTCATGGGTTTCGGCGAACTCGTGCAGGCTCATCTCAGGTCTCCAGGGCAGGTCGGCTGGCGCCCAGGGCGCGCAGGCAGAAAGTAGTGAGGTTGGCGCAGACGGTTTCGAGGTCGTCCGGCCCTTGACCGGCCTCACGCAGGGCGCGGGCCGGGGGCGACAGCGGCCCCACCAGGGATTCGGCGATGGCGCCGACCAGGCAGGCTGCGGTCAGGGAAATCGAGTGGACCTGGAATTCGCCACGGGCGCGGCCGTCCTCCAGCAGGCGGCAGAACAGTTCGGCGTAGGCTTCGCGGTAGAGCAGGCGCTGCTCGTCGACTTCAGGGTCCACCGGTTCGGCGATCAGGGCGAATGCCAGCCGCCGGCTATGCCAGGCGCGCGCGGCGAACTGGCGCAAGCCGCGAGCCAGGCGTTCAGCGGCGGAACCTTCACCACGCAGCACCTCGGCCAGGCTGTCCACTTCCAACTGGCTGGCGCGGGCGAAGACCTCCGCCGCCAACTCGCCCTTGTTGCCGAAGTGGCGGTACAGGCTGCCGGTGGCGATACCGGCGTCCTCGGCCAGGGCCTGCATGGTCAGCGCCGCGAACCCACCCTCCACCACCCGCGCATGGGCGCAGGCCAGGATGCGGCTGCGTAGCGCCTGGTCACGGTCGATTCGGGAAGCGGTGGTGCGGTAGGCCATGGTCTGAATCCTGATTCACTTCATTCAGTGAATCAGGATTCAGACCTTGCAGAAAGCGGGATATATGCCGCGCCTGATGGCATTTGCGTCGCGGATCAGCGGCGAACCAGCTGCGCGGGAGGCGTTCAGGTTACTGAGCGGATGGACTCGACCGGTTTGCATAGCAGCCAGTCGTGGAGCAAGGCGCGCAGTTCTTCGAACTTCACCGGCTTGGCCATGTAGTCGCTCATGCCCGCAGCCAGGCAACGTTCGCGGTCGCCGCTGTGGCTGTGGGCGGTGATGGCCAGCACCGGCAGGTCGGCGCAACCGGGCATGGCACGCAGGGCACGGCAGGTGGCGAAACCGTCCATCACCGGCATCTGGCAGTCCAGCAGCACGGCATCGATGGGCTCGCGGCGAATCTGCTCCAGCGCTTCGGCGCCGTTGTCAGCCGTACGCACGCGGTAGCCAAGCTTGAGCAGCATGCCGCGTGTCACCAGCTGGTTGATCGCGTTGTCTTCCACCACCAGCACGGTGCACTGCTCCGGTCGACGAAGGGGCTGGCCGCCGGGGCGGCGCATGGGCACGACCTGGGCCTGGGCCGGCAAGGAAACATCCAGCTCCAGGATAAAGGTGCTGCCACGGCCAGGCTGGGACTGGTGGGAAAGCTTGCCGCCGAGCAGCGCGACCAGTTGCTGGCTGAGGGCGAGCCCGATACCGAGGCCGCCGTACTCGCGGGTCATGGAACCGTCGAGCTGATAGAAGCGCCGATAGATCAGCCCGTCCGGCGGGGCGGAAAAGCCGATGCCGGTGTCCGTAACCTCGATGCGCAGCGCCAGGTTGCCATCGACGGGTTCCTGGCCGCTGATCTTCACGCCGACGCTGCCGCGGCTGGTGAACTTGATGGCGTTGTCCAGCAGGTAGCCCAGGGTCTGGGCCAGCTTGCCAGCGTCACCCTCCAGGGTATCCGGCAGGTGATGGTCGAGCTCCAGATCGAAAGCCAGCCCTTTCTCCTCCGCGCGCGGGCCGTACTGCACCCGCAGGCTGTCCGCCAGGCCACGAAGACTGAACGGCTCCCGTCGCGGATAAAGCTTGCCGGCCTGCAGTTCGGTCATCGCGAGGATGTCGTTGACCAGCCGCATCATGTCCCGCGCCGAGCCGGACGCCGTGCGCTGGTACTGCTCCAGTTCTTCGTGCAGCGGCAGGGTCTGCATCAGTTCCAGCGAGCCGATGACACCATTCATCGGGGTGCGCAGCTCGTGGGTGACGGTGGCGAGGAACTCGTCCTTCAGGCGGTTGCTGTTGGCCAGTTCCTGGTTGAGCGCTTCCAGCTTGCGTCCGGCATCCTGGAGGATTCGCGCGCGCTCTTCCTTCATGGCGTTGATGCGGTCGGCCAGGGCCAGGGACAGCAGCCCCACTTCCAGCGCCGAGCCGATCTGGCTGGCGTACATCGTGAAGAAGATATTCGGCAGATAGCCCAGCACCATCAGGGTGTTGATGGCGCCGCCGAGGAGGAACGCGCTCCAGGCGATGATGAAGTAGCGCGCCACACGCATGCCGCGCAGCCAGGCCAGCACGCCGGCGGAAAAGATCACCACGGTGAAGATCAGCGCCAGCGAGGTGGCCAGGCGCAGGGCCAGGCCGTAGCTGGCGGTCAGCGCCAGGACCATCGCCAGCCCGCCCAGGGCCATCAGGCCGAGCAGGGCGCGGTCGACCCAGGGGCTGTGGTCGGCCGTATGCAGGAAGCTGCGCGCGAACTGGCAGCCGAACAACGCCGCCGACCCGATCAGGAAGGGCGTCGCCGCGTTGGCCCACCAGGGGTTGTCCGGCCAGAGGTACTGGATTCCGGCGCCGTTGACCGAAATCTGGTACAGCCCGAACGAGCCTATATAGAGGATGTAATAGAGGTAGCTGGTGTCGCGGACGCTGAGATAGATGAACAGGTTGTAGACCAGCATCACCAGCAGCACGCCATAGATGATGCCGAGCACGTAGACACGTTCCGGCTGCTCCTCGAGGAAGGCTCGGGGCGACCAGAGGGTCAGCGGTGCCTGTATCGAACCCTCGCTCTGCATGCGCAGGTAGATGCGAGTGGGCTGGTTGGGTTGCAGGTCGACGCTGAAGACATAGTTGTTCTGTTTGATCTGCCGGCTGTCGAAGGGCAGCGAATCTCCCGTGCGCTGGGCGAGTCGGAAGCCGCCCTGGCCATCGGGCAGGTAGAGGTCGAGGTGATCCAGAGGCGGGTAAGCCAGCTCCAGCAGCCAGTCCTGCTGTCCACCGAGGTTACGCGGACGGTAGTCCAGATCGACGCGCAGCCAGAAGACCGAGCGCGAATAGCCGGCATTGAGCACGGGCTTTTCATTACGGCGGAAGCTGCTGTCCAGGGCGGGAGAGGTGATGTCGTCGATCTCGGCATCGCCACGAACGTCTTCGAATACGTCCATGTGCTGGCCCAGCGAAAGGCTGCGCAACTGCTCGTCGAACTCCACGGCATTGGCCAGGCCCGCGAGCAGGCAAAGGGTTAGGAAAAGGAGGATACGCATGCAGCCCCGCAATGGCCTCTTGACCGCGTCCCGGAGCCCCACCTCCTTATCCGACGCGCCATGCAGAGCCAGGTTGTTCGAAAAGTGCACTCTAGCACAGCGCAAGGCGGCTGAAAGCTGCACATTGCCATCACGCCAGGATGGCTCTATTCCGGGCATTACAGCCCATCTTTCGACGCCACTTCCAGCACCCCTGAGGCATAGCGCCGCCGGTGCGGCCCGGCGAGGTGATTAGTGGTAAGCTCGCCGACCATGAAAACGACCAACTCTCGCCCCGTAGTCCTCTGCCTTTCCGGCCACGACCCCAGTGGTGGCGCCGGCCTCCAGGCGGATATCGAAGCCCTGATCGCACAAGGTTGCCACGCCGCCCCGGCAGTGACCGCCCTGACCGTGCAGGATACCGTCAACGTTTCCGACTTCCGCGTCCTCGATCGCGAATGGGTGCTGGCTCAGGCCAATGCCGTGATCGCTGACTTGCCGGTGGCCGCCGTCAAGCTGGGCATGCTCGGATCGGTGCAGATGGTCGAAACCGTGCTGGAGATAATGCAGTCCCTGCCGGGCATACCGCTGGTCTGCGACCCGGTACTGCGCGCCGGCGGCGGCGGTGCCCTGGGCAAGGATGAAGTGGGTTACGCAATCCGTGAGCGCCTGCTCCCGGTAGCCGCCATCGCCACCCCGAACCTGCCGGAAGCACGCATCCTCGCCGAACTGCCGGAAGGCACCCCGGACGAGTGCGCGGAAAAGCTCCTGCCCTTCTGCCGCAACCTGCTGATCACCGGCGGCCACGGCGACGAGACCGAGGTGCACAACCGCCTGTACACCCAGGACGGCGGGCGCTTCACCTACACCTGCCAGCGGCTGCCCGGTAGCTACCACGGTTCGGGCTGCACCCTGGCCAGCGCCCTTGCCGGCCGCCTCGCCTTGGGCGAAGAGCTATCCAGCGCGGTGCGTAGCGCCCTCGACTACACCTGGCGCACCCTGCGCGACGCCGAACAACCCGGTCACGGCCAATACGTGCCGCGCCGCCTGCCGCTGGACTTCTGCCAATGAAACTGCGCGGCCTCTATGCCATTACCGATAGCCAGTTGCTGGCCGGCGGCAAGTTGCTGCCCTACGTCGAAGCGGCCCTGAAGGGCGGCGCCAAGCTGCTGCAGTACCGCGACAAGTCCAGCGACGAGGCTCGACGCCTGCGCGAAGCCGAAGCCCTTGGTGAGTTGTGCACCCGTTATGGCGCCCAACTGATCATCAACGATGACGCCGAACTGGCCGCGCGCCTCGGCGTCGGCCTGCACCTGGGCCAGGGCGACGGCTCCCTGGCTGCCGCACGCGCCCTGCTCGGCCGCCAGGCCATCATCGGTGGCACCTGCCACGCCAGCCTCGACCTGGCTGCCGCGGCAATCAAGGAAGGCGCCAGTTATATCGCCTTCGGCCGCTTCTACAATTCCCAAACCAAGCCGGGCGCACCCGCCGCCACCCTGGACCTGCTGGAGCAGGCCAAACAGCGCTTCCAGTCGCCGATCGTCGCCATTGGCGGCGTGACCCTGGAAAACGCCCCGGAGCTGATCGCCCGTGGCGCCAGCATGGTGGCGGTGATCCATGCCCTGTTCGGCGCCGACTCGGCCGCCGAGGTAGAACGCCGCGCCCGAGCCTTCAGCGCCCTGTTCGACGCCGCCTGACCCCGAATTCGCTTGAAAGAGAGACCTGCCATGTCCCGTTCCGAAACTCTGTTCGCCAACGCCCAGAAACACATCCCCGGTGGCGTCAACTCGCCGGTCCGCGCCTTCAAGAGCGTCGGCGGCACCCCGCTGTTCTTCAAACACGCGGAAGGCGCCTACGTGACGGACGAGGACGACAAGCGCTACGTGGACTACGTGGGCTCCTGGGGTCCGATGATCCTCGGCCACAGCCATCCGGACGTGCTGGACGCGGTGCGCAAGCAACTGGACCACGGCCTGTCCTACGGCGCACCGACCGCGCTGGAAGTGGAAATGGCCGACCTGGTCTGCTCCCTGGTGCCGTCCATGGAGATGGTGCGCATGGTCAGCTCCGGCACCGAAGCCACCATGAGCGCCATCCGCCTGGCCCGTGGCTACACCGGCCGCGACAGCATCATCAAATTCGAAGGCTGCTACCACGGCCACTCCGACTCCCTGCTGGTGAAAGCCGGTTCTGGCGCCCTGACCCTGGGCGTACCCAGCTCCCCGGGCGTGCCGGCGGCCTTCGCCCAGCACACCCTGACCCTGCCGTTCAACGACATCGACGCCGTGGAGAAGACCCTGGCCGACGTGGGCAACGAAGTCGCCTGCATCATCGTCGAGCCGGTGGCCGGCAACATGAACTGCGTACCGCCGGCTCCAGGCTTCCTCGAAGGCCTGCGCAGCCTGTGTGACAAGCACGGCGTGGTGCTGATCTTCGACGAAGTGATGACCGGTTTCCGCGTAGCCCTCGGCGGCGCCCAGGCTTACTACAGCATCACCCCCGACCTTTCCACCTTCGGCAAGATCATCGGCGGCGGCATGCCGGTCGGCTGCTTCGGTGGCAAGCGCGAGATCATGTCGCACATCGCCCCGCTGGGCCCGGTCTACCAAGCGGGCACCCTGTCCGGTAACCCGCTGGCGATGGCCGCTGGCCTGACCACCCTGAAGCTGATCAGCCGCCCGGGCTTCCACGCCGAGCTGACCGACTACACCACCCGCATGCTCGACGGCCTGCAGCAGCGCGCCGATGCCGCTGGCATTCCTTTCGTCACCACCCAGGCGGGCGGCATGTTCGGTCTGTACTTCAGCGGCGCGGACGACATCGTCACCTTCCAGGACGTGATGGCCAGCGATGCCGAGCGCTTCAAGCGCTTCTTCCACCTGATGCTGGAAGGCGGCGTGTACCTAGCGCCGAGCGCCTACGAGGCTGGCTTCACCTCCATCGCCCACGGCGACAAGGAGCTGGTGATCACCCTGGATGCAGCCGAGCGCGCCTTCGCCAAGCTCAAACAGGCTTGATGCAATACAGCACCGCCCTCTCCGACGGCATCCTCGCCCTCGCCTGCCTGGTCAGCGCCTTTGCGCTGGTCCGGGCGGGCAAGGCGTTCGCCGAAACGGAGCGGCCGGCCTGGTTCTGCGCCCTGCTCGGGCTGCTGATCCCGGCGGCGGCAGCCCTGTGCGGGGTGGTGCGCTTCTCCCTCGATCCTTCCTGGCGCGAAATCCACAACCTGCTCAGCCAGGCCGGGACCTTCCTTGCCCTACCGCTGGTCGCCCTGGCCATTTTCGCCTTCGCCCGTGGCACGACCTGGAGCCGCGCCGGCTGGGGCCGTCTGGTGATTGGTTTGTGTGTGTTCTTCGAACTGGCGCGGCGCTTTGGCGTGACGACCGAGCACCGGCTGCTGCTGAGTCTCGCCGCCTTCCTGCTGATCCTGCTGGCAGGCCTGGGCAGGCTGCCGGAGCAGCCCCTGCCGCTGCTGGCGGCCCTGGCGATCATCGGCCTGTTCCTCGTTGCCGGACTGGTGGTGGGAACCGATGGTTCTATCGGCCCTTTGCGCCGCGTCGACCTGTTCCACGCCCTGCTCACCCCCGCCTACCCGCTGATGACCTGGCTGCTCCTGCACCTTCACGGCACCGAGCCGAACGCAAACAAAGTAAAGGCTTTGTAAGATCGCCCCGGCTTATTTCATAATGTGACGGTCGGCGCGTTTCTCGCCGGCCGGGCATGATGCCCGCATTGCTTCCGAGGCGCTGTGATCCCCATGAACCGCACCGGCCGAACCCTGATCCTGGGCAGCCTGTTGCTTTTCCTGCCACTGCTGGCCAATGCCGGCGGCAACTCCTTGCTGATCCCTGCAACCGGCCGCTGCAACCTGAACAGCCTGCCGGAAAACCTCTCGGAAGCCGTTTCCGCCTGCCAACAGGCCGCCAAGGGCGGCGACGCCGAAGCCCAGTACGAGCTCGGCGAGTTCTACTACGACGGCAAACGCACCCCGCGCGACCTGGCCCAGGCCCTGCAATGGTTCGAGCAAGCCTCCCTGAAAGGTCATGCCCAGGCCCAATTGCGCCTGGGCAACATGTTCTTCCGGGGCGAAGGCGTACCGGCCAACAATGTGCAGGCCTACATCGTGCTGAAAATGGCTGCGGTGAACGGTTCGGACGAAGCGATGGACAGCGCCGACCTGGTAGCTGCGCAAATGCGTAGTGATGAGCTGGAAATCGCCACCCAGGTGCTGGGCCAGATCTTCCGCAACTACCTGCTGGAACTGCAGGCCGCCGACGGCGGCTCGCCCTTCTCGCCCCTGCCCTGACGGCAGAGGCTTCCAACCGGCCTTACTTCTCGGGCATCGGCAGCGGGAAGGGCATCACGTTACCGCCGCCCTTGGCTTCGCTGATCTTCGGCGTGCCCAGACGCTCCACTTCGTCGATGCGGATGATCGAATGCATCGGCAGGAAACTGCGCACCACGCCTTCGAACTGGGCCTTGAGCTTCTCTTCGCTGGGATCGACCACCACTTGGGTGCGCTCGCCGAAGACGAACTCTTCCACTTCCAGGAAGCCCCACAGATCGCTCTGGTAGATCTGCTTGGCGTACATCTCGTACACCTGGCCCTGGTTCAGGAAGATCACCTTGTAGATGGGGTCGGACTTGCTCATGGGGAATTGACGGGCCGTCTGGGGGGAATTTCGAAGGGCGCAAATCATAGCATAGCCGCCAAGCAGTCGGCGCTAGGAACACCGGGGGATGGCGACTATAATGCGCGGTTCTTCGAACCACCTGATTCCTAAGTGCATGGCCAAGAAGCTCTATATCGAAACCCACGGCTGCCAGATGAACGAGTACGACAGCTCGCGCATGGTCGACCTGCTCGGCGAACATCAGGCACTTGAGGTCACCGATCGCGCAGAAGAAGCCGACGTGATCCTGCTCAATACCTGCTCGATCCGCGAGAAGGCGCAGGAGAAGGTGTTTTCGCAACTTGGCCGCTGGCGCGAGCTGAAGCAGCAGAACCCGCAGCTGGTGATCGGCGTCGGTGGTTGCGTGGCCAGCCAGGAAGGTGCCGCCATCCGTGAGCGCGCGCCGTACGTGGACGTGGTGTTCGGTCCTCAGACCCTGCACCGCCTGCCGGAAATGATCGACGCCGCCCGCGCCACCCGCAAACCCCAGGTGGACATCAGCTTCCCCGAGATCGAGAAGTTCGACCGCCTGCCCGAGCCGCGCGTCGACGGCCCCAGCGCCTTCGTCTCGGTGATGGAAGGCTGCAGCAAGTACTGCACCTTCTGCGTCGTGCCCTACACCCGCGGCGAAGAAGTCAGCCGCCCGTTCGACGACGTCCTGGCCGAAGTCATCCACCTGGCCGAAAACGGCGTCCGCGAAGTGACCCTGCTGGGCCAGAACGTGAACGGTTACCGTGGCCAGACCCATGACGGCCGCATCGCCGATTTCGCCGAGCTGATCCGGGTGGTCGCCGCCGTCGATGGCATCGACCGCATCCGCTACACCACCTCGCACCCGCTGGAATTCTCCGACGCACTGATCCAGGCCCACGCTGAAGTGCCGGAACTGGTGAAGTTCGTCCACCTGCCGGTGCAGGCCGGCTCCGACCGCATCCTCGCGGCCATGAAGCGCAACCACACCGCGCTCGAATACAAGTCGCGCATCCGCAAGCTGAAGGCCGCTGTGCCGGATATCTGCATCAGCTCGGACTTCATCGTTGGTTTCCCCGGCGAAACCGACAAGGACTTCGAGGCCACCATGAAACTGGTGGAAGACGTCGGCTTCGACTTCTCCTTCTCCTTCATCTACAGCTCGCGTCCCGGCACCCCGGCGGCCGACCTGGTGGATGACACCCCGGAAGAGGTGAAGAAGCAGCGCCTGCAGATCCTCCAGGGCCGCATCCACCAGCAGGGCTTCGAGATCAGCCGACGAATGGTCGGCAGCGTCCAGCGCATCCTCGTCAGCGACTTCTCCAAGAAGGACCCGGGCATGCTCCAGGGCCGTACCGAGAACAACCGCATCGTCAACTTCCGCAGCGCCAACCCGCAGTTGATCGGCCAGTTCGTCGACGTGCACATCGACGACGCCCTGCCCCACTCGCTGCGCGGCACCCTGATCGAAGGGGCCCTGCACTGACAAACCTCCGGGCCCGTGCTTTTCCAGGCGGGCCCTCGGAGTTATTCTTTCTGTCATCCCTTCCTTTCCGCCCAAGGGCGAACACACGACATTGAACGCCTCACTGGATCTTCACCGCTTCACCCTGGAACCCTTTGAAGCCCGCCGCTTCGCCAATCTGTGCGGCCAATTCGACGAGCACCTTCGCCTGATCGAACAGCGCATGGGCATCGAGATCCGCAACCGTGGCAACCAGTTCGAACTGGTCGGCGACCCGCAACGCACCCGCACCACGGAAAACCTCCTGCACCGCCTCTACCGCGAAACCGAAGCCAGCGAGTTGTCGCCGGACATGGTTCACCTGTTCCTGCGTGAAACCGGCATGGACGAGGTCAACCCCAAGGCCGAAGCGGTCAGCCTGCGCACTCGCAAGGGCAACATTCGCCCGCGCGGCGCCAACCAGCAGCGCTATGTGAAGTCGATCCTCGACCACGACATCAACTTCGGTATCGGCCCGGCGGGCACTGGCAAGACCTACCTGGCGGTGGCCTGCGCCGTGGACGCCCTGGAGCGCGAGCAGGTGCGCCGCATTCTGCTGGTGCGCCCGGCGGTCGAAGCCGGCGAGAAGCTCGGCTTCCTCCCGGGCGACCTGTCCCAGAAGATCGACCCCTACCTGCGCCCGCTCTACGACGCGCTCTACGAGATGCTCGGCTTCGACCACGTAGCCAAGCTCATCGAGAAGCAGGTGATCGAGGTCGCCCCGCTCGCCTACATGCGCGGTCGCACCCTTAACAACAGCTTCATCATTCTCGACGAAAGTCAGAACACTACCGTCGAGCAGATGAAGATGTTCCTGACCCGTATCGGCTTCGGCTCCACTGCCGTCATCACCGGTGACATCACCCAGATCGACCTGCCGCGCGGCACCCGTTCGGGCCTGACCCACGTGATCGACGTACTGCGCGACGTACCGGGCATCAGCTTCACCCACTTCAAGTCCCATGACGTGGTGCGCCACCCGCTGGTCCAGCGCATAGTCGAAGCCTACGACCGCTTCGACAGCCAACAGCAGCAGCCGAAGGCGAAGCCCGCCGACAACGATCCAGGCGCCATAGACGACAATGCTTGAACTTGACCTGCAACTCGCCAGCACGGCCCTGGGCCTGCCGAGCGAGGCGGACTTCCGTCGCTGGTGCGAACTGGCCCTGCGCCAGCGTAGCGCCGACTCCGAGCTGACCATCCGACTGGTGGACGAGCCCGAAGGGCGCGAACTGAACCGCACCTGGCGACACAAGGACTACGCTACCAACGTGCTCTCCTTCCCCGCGGACGTGCCGGACGAGCTGCTGGACATCCCGCTGCTCGGCGACCTGGTGATCTGCGCACCGGTGGTAGAACGGGAAGCCGTCGAACAGGGCAAGGCCCTGGAGGCGCACTGGGCGCACCTGGTGATCCACGGTTGTTTGCACCTGCTCGGCTACGACCACATCGAGGATGAGGAAGCCGAGGAAATGGAAGCCCTGGAACGGGAATTGCTGGCTGAACTTGGCCACCCCGACCCTTACCGTGACGACGAAGACCAATAAGAGGCACCGAGCAAAGGACATATGAGCGAAGATCGATCGAGCAACGGGCACAGGTCCTGGCTGGAAAAGCTGACCCAGGCCTTTGCCCATGAGCCGAAAAGCCGCCAGGAGCTCCTTGAGCTGCTGCGCGAAGCCCACCAGAACAAGCTGCTCGACAGCGAAGCACTGTCGATCGTCGAAGGTGCGATCCAGGTCGCCGACCTGCAAGTACGCGACATCATGGTGCCGCGCTCGCAAATGATCAGCATCAAGGCCACCCAGACGCCGAAGGAGTTCCTCCCGGCGATCATCGACGCCGCCCACTCCCGCTATCCGGTCATCGGCGAAAGCCTCGACGACGTCATGGGCATTCTCCTGGCCAAGGACCTGCTGCCGCTGATCCTCCATGACAGCGCCCAGCCGTTCAACATCAAGGACCTGCTGCGCCCTGCCACCTTCGTGCCCGAGTCCAAGCGCCTCAACGTGCTGCTGCGCGAGTTCCGCGCCAACCACAACCACATGGCCGTGGTCATAGACGAATACGGCGGCGTAGCTGGTCTGGTGACCATCGAGGACGTGCTGGAGCAGATCGTCGGCGACATCGAGGACGAGCACGATGTCGAGGAAGACAGCTATATCAAGCCGCTCCCCAGCGGCGACTTCATCGTCAAGGCGCTGACCCCCGTGGATGCCTTCAACGAGTTCTTCGAGACTGACTTCTCCGAGGACGAGTTCGACACCGTCGGCGGCCTGGTCATGGGTGCCTTCGGCCACCTGCCCAAGCGCAACGAGACTACTCAGATCGGCGAGTTCCGCTTCCGCGTGCTCAATGCCGACAGCCGCCGCATCCACCTGCTGCGTCTCTCTCCGCTATCCCATTGATGGCCGCGCGCCCCTCCCCAGCGGAGGGGCGCCCGTGGATAATCGCGCCCCGAGCGGGCAACAAAAGGCTCGCCTCGCACGCTACTCCAGCTCCCTATCCGCCCAAGGACCGAGCATGAACTGGATCACCCGCCCCGGCTGGCCGGGCAACCTGCTGGCCCTGGCCGCCGGCGCCCTGACGCCCCTGGCCTTCGCCCCCTTCGATTTCTGGCCCCTGGAACTGCTGTCCCTCGCCCTCTTCTACCTGGGCCTGCGCGACCTGGCGCCCAAGGCCGCGTTCTGGCGCGGCTGGTGGTACGGCCTCGGCCTGTTCCTGACCGGCACCAGCTGGATCTACGTCAGCATCCACGACTACGGCGCGGCATCAGTGCCCCTGGCCGCCTTCCTCACCGTCGGTTTCAGTGCCGGCGTGGCGTTGTTCTTCGCCTTGCCCGCACTGGTCTGGGCGCGCTGGATACGCCGCAGCGAAGCAGCCCTGGCCGACACCCTGGCCTTCGCCGCACTGTGGCTCGCCCAGGAGGCGTTCCGCGGCTGGTTCCTCACCGGCTTCCCCTGGCTCTACGCCGGCTACAGCCAGCTCGACGGCCCCCTGGCTGGACTGGCACCAGTGGGCGGCGTCTGGCTGGTGTCCTTCGCCCTGGCGCTCACCGCCGCCCTGCTGGTGAACCTCGCACGCCTGCGTAGTCGCCCAGCCTTCCTCGGCGCCGGCGTCGTCCTGCTGATCGCCCCCTGGGCCATCGGCCTGGCACTCAAGGGCCACGCCTGGACCCAGCCCGCCGGCGCGCCACTGAAAGTCGCGGCCATGCAAGGCAACGTCCACCAGAATCTGAAGTGGGACCCGGAGCAGCTCAACGCCCAGCTCGCGCTTTATCGCGACATGACCTTCACCGCGCAGAAGGCTGACCTGATCGTCTGGCCGGAAACTGCCGTGCCGGTGCTCAAGGAGTTCGTCGACGGCTACCTCGGCGTGATGAACCGCTTCGCCAATGATCGCCAGTCCGCGCTGATTACCGGCGTGCCGATCCGGCAGAACAATGAGCGCGGCGAGAAGCGCTACTACAACGGCATCACCGTGGTCGGCCAAGGCGAAGGCACCTACCTCAAGCAAAAACTGGTGCCCTTCGGCGAGTACGTGCCGCTACAGGAAGTGCTGCGCGGGCTGATCGCCTTCTTCGACCTGCCCATGTCCGACTTCGCCCGCGGTGGTTCCGACCAGGGCCCGCTGATGGCCAAGGGTTACCGCATCGCCCCATACATCTGCTACGAGGTGGTCTACCCCGAGTTCGCCGCCAGCCTGGCCGCCCAGAGCGACATCCTCCTGACGGTGAGCAACGACACCTGGTTCGGCACATCCATCGGCCCGCTGCAGCACCTGCAGATGGCGCAGATGCGCGCCCTGGAAGCCGGTCGCTGGATGATTCGCGCCACCAATAACGGCGTGACTGTGCTGATCGACCCGTTCGGCCAAATCACCGAGGGCATCCCGCAATTCCAGCAGGGCGTGCTCTACGGCGAAGTGCTGCCCATGCAGGGCCTGACGCCCTACCTGCAGTGGCGTGCCTGGCCGCTGGTAATCCTCTGCGGATTGCTCTTCGCCTGGGCGCTGATGGCCAGCCGAAT
This sequence comes from Pseudomonas sp. BN411, assembly GCF_029871235.1. GTDB lineage: Bacteria > Pseudomonadota > Gammaproteobacteria > Pseudomonadales > Pseudomonadaceae > Metapseudomonas. Next base: position 35,981 of record NZ_SSOM01000065.1, on the reverse strand, counting down.
CGCCAAGACGGTGTAAGCCCCGTGTAGGAGCGAGCTTGCTCGTGAAATGATCGCGAGCAAGCTCGCTCCTACAGGAAACGTTCAGTCATACGCCAACGGATAGGCCACCAGGCCGATCGCTTCATTGAGCAGCATCCCGCTCTGCCAAACCGCCTTGGCCTCCGGCAACCAGCCGCCCGCCGGCCGGCCATTGGGTACGCCGAGATAGCCCATGGGAGCCGCCACCACCTCGAATCCGGCCCGCTCGAAACACCAGCGGGCCCGAGGCATGTGGGACGCCTGGGTCACCAGCAGCACGCGACGGACGCCTGCCGGCTCGAGCAACTTCGCACTGAAGGTGGCGTTTTCCCAGGTGGTTCGGCTCTCCCCTTCCTGCCAGCGCACGTCCACGCCGAAATCGCGCTTGAGCGTATCGGCCATGATCTTCGCCTCGGACGGAGGCTCACCAAAGTGCAGGCCGCCACTGGTCAGCAGCGGCAGGCCGCTGGCACGCGCCAGGCGTGCGGCATAGCGAAGCCGCTCCAGGGCCATAGTGGAAGGCTGATCCGCCCCCCAGGCTGGATCATCACGGTCCCGGCCTCCGCCCAGCACCACGATCACGTCCACCCGCCCGGCCAGTTGCGTCCACTCGGCTTCGGCCAGGGGCGGCTCGCGCTCCAGCACCTTGGCCGACCATTCGACGACGATGGGCAGGCTCATCAACCACAGGCCACCGAGCCCGGCCACGAAGCAGGTTGCGGACAATCGCGGCATGCGCCGGCGCAGCCACCACCCGAGCAGGAGCAACAGCAGCAGGCCGCCAGGCGGCAGCAGGAATTGTTTGATGATGTAGCGAATCGGCATGGGCACCTCCAGGGTGCCCGGAGCCTAGCGGGGATTCGACGTGCGGAAAAGCTGAGAACCACAAGACATGCACGCCTGCACACCCTGGCCGCGTTGCCAGATGGCCGGTGTCCCGCACATGGCGCAGCAAAGCTGCGGACGGCGCTTGAACGTGGGCTTGGGCTTGAGGGCGAAGGTCTTGGGTGGGCCGCTTTCGCCACGAAGCGAGCGCCGGGGCAGCGCCTCGATGGCGGCCAGTTCCTCGGCGGCAGCGTGCCAACCCCGCAGCCAGCGCGTATCGCGGTCCAGATAGGCGCGAATCAACTCCATCTCGGCAGGGGTCAATCCCTTGAGCTCCAATTCGAGCGGCTCCTCGTCGCGCAAGCGAACCGCCGTATCCGCTTCATCCAGCGCCAGGGCCAGCCGATGCAATAACCGCTCGTAAAGCCCGTTCCCTGAATCCGTCCGCCGCAACTCACCCATCCAACACCTCGAACCACGTAAACGCTTGCGTTGCTTATGAAAAGCTTAGCGTTCGCTTCCCTGCTGCAAGGTGCCTGCGACAAACGGTGGCGGGATAGCCGACGGACGCCCGCCCGCGCAATCAGGGTTTCCCTAGGCCGATGGGGGTCATGTATGCTACGGCGCTTGAATTTCCGTTTCCTCAAGGGTCCGACAGCGCAGCCGAGGCCAGCGTTGCCAGCTCCAAGGAACTCCATCTTCCAGCGCCAGTAGCCATGCACGAACAGTATCAGCCCCGCGAAATCGAAGCCGCCGCGCAAGCCCACTGGGACGCGCATAAATCCTTTGAAGTGAGTGAGCAGCCCGGCAAGGACACCTTCTATTGCCTGTCGATGTTCCCCTACCCGAGCGGCAAGCTACACATGGGGCACGTGCGCAACTACACCATCGGCGACGTGATCGCCCGCTACCAGCGCATGCTCGGCAAGAACGTGCTGCAGCCCATGGGCTGGGACGCCTTCGGCATGCCGGCGGAAAACGCCGCGATGAAGAACAACGTCGCGCCGGCCAAGTGGACCTACGAGAACATCGACTACATGAAGACCCAGCTGAAGAGCCTGGGCCTTGCCATCGACTGGTCCCGTGAAGTCACCACCTGCAAGCCCGACTACTACCGCTGGGAGCAGTGGCTGTTCACCAAGCTTTTCGAAAAGGGCGTGATCTACCGCAAGAACGGCACCGTCAACTGGGACCCGGCGGACCAGACCGTCCTCGCCAACGAGCAGGTCATCGACGGCCGCGGCTGGCGCTCCGGTGCGCTGGTTGAGAAGCGCGAAATCCCGATGTACTACTTCAAGATCACCGCCTACGCGGATGAACTCTTGAGCAGCCTCGACGACCTGGACGGCTGGCCCGAGCAGGTCAAGACCATGCAGCGCAACTGGATCGGCAAATCCCGCGGCATGGAAGTCAGCTTCCCCTACGACCAGGCCAGCATCGGCCAGGCCGGCGCAATGAAGGTCTTCACCACCCGTCCGGATACCCTGATGGGTGCCACTTACGTGGCCGTCGCAGCCGAGCACCCGCTGGCGACCCTCGCGGTGCAGAAGCTGCCGGCTGACAAGGCTGCTGAACTGCAGGCCTTCATCGACGAATGCAAGCGCGGCGGCGTCGCCGAAGCCGACATCGCCACCCAGGAGAAGAAGGGCCTGCCCACTCCCCTGTTCGTCGAGCACCCGCTGACCGGCGACAAGCTCCCTGTCTGGGTCGCCAACTACGTGCTGATGAACTACGGCGAAGGCGCTGTGATGGCCGTGCCGGCCCACGACGAGCGCGACTTCGCCTTCGCCCACAAGTACGACCTGCCGATGAAGGCAGTGGTCCGCACCTCTGCTGGCGACGAAACCCCTGCCCCGTGGCAGGACGCCTACGGTGAGCATGGCCAACTGATCAACTCCGGCGAATTCGACGGCCTGGACTACCAGGGCGCCTTCGACGCCATCGAAGTGACCCTGCAGAAGAAAGGCCTGGGCCAGGCCCGCACCCAGTTCCGCCTGCGCGACTGGGGCATCAGCCGCCAGCGCTACTGGGGCTGCCCGATCCCGATCATCCACTGCCCGAGCTGCGGCGACGTGCCGGTGCCGGAAGACCAACTGCCGGTCGTCCTGCCCGAAGACGTGGTGCCGGATGGCGCCGGTAGCCCGCTGGCGAAGATGCCCGAGTTCTACTCCTGCACCTGCCCGAAGTGCGGCACCGCGGCCAAGCGCGAAACCGACACCATGGACACCTTCGTGGAGAGTTCCTGGTACTTCGCCCGCTACGCCTCGCCGAACTACGACCAGGGCATGGTCGACCCGGCTGCAGCCAACCACTGGCTGCCGGTGGATCAGTACATCGGCGGTATCGAACACGCGATCCTGCACCTGCTCTACGCGCGCTTCTTCCACAAACTGATGCGTGACGAAGGCCTGGTCAGCTCCGACGAGCCGTTCAAGAACCTGCTCACCCAGGGCATGGTGGTCGCCGAAACCTACTACCGCGTTGCAGCCAATGGCGGCAAGGACTGGTTCAACCCGGCCGACGTCGAAGTCGAGCGTGACGCCAAGGCCAAAGTCATCGGCGCCCGCCTGAAGACCGACGGCCTGCCGGTGGAAATCGGCGGCACCGAGAAGATGTCGAAGTCCAAGAACAACGGCGTCGACCCGCAGGCCATGATCGACGCCTACGGCGCCGACACCTGCCGTCTGTTCATGATGTTCGCCTCACCGCCGGACATGAGCCTCGAGTGGTCCGACTCCGGCGTCGAGGGTGCCAGCCGCTTCCTCCGCCGCGTCTGGCGCCTCGCCCAGGCCCACGTCGCCGCCGGTCTGCCGGCAGCCCTGGACCGCAGCGCGCTGAACGACGAGCAGAAGGCTGTGCACCGTTCCATCCACCTGGCCATCAAGCAGGCCAGCCAGGATGTCGGCCAGTACCACAAGTTCAACACCGCCATCGCTGCCGTGATGACCCTGATGAACGTCCTGGAGAAGGCCCCGCAGGCCACCGCCGAGGACCGTGCACTGCTGCAGGAAGGCCTGGAAGCCGTGGCCCTGCTGCTGGCCCCCATCACCCCGCACATCAGCCATGTGCTGTGGAGCGAGCTGGGCCATTCCGGCGCCATCATCGACGCCGCCTGGCCGGCCGTGGACGAAGCCGCCCTGGTGCAGGACAGCCTGCAACTGGTGGTACAGGTCAACGGCAAGCTGCGCGGTCATATCGAAGTGCCGGCCGATGCCAGCCGCGAAGCAGTGGAAGCCACCGCACGCGCCAACGAGAACGTGCTGCGCTTCACCGACGGCCTGACCATCCGCAAGGTCATCGTGGTGCCAGGCAAACTGGTCAATATCGTCGCCAACTGATCGAAGCCGGCGCCCTCCTCCGGGAGTGGCGCCGGACTGTTTGCAAGGGGAAAGCAAGAAATGATGAAACGGAATCTGCTGGTCCTGGGCCTCACCGTGCTGCTGAGCGCGTGCGGTTTTCACCTGCGCGGCACCGGCGAAGCCAAGTTCGCCCTGACCGAAATGGACGTGACTGCCCGTAACCTGTACGGCCAGACCGTCAAATCCGTCCGCCAGGCCCTGGTGGACAATGGCGTGAACGTCCATGCCGGCGCGCCTTACACGCTGGTCCTGGCCCGCGAAGACGAAACCCAGCGCACTGCCAGCTATACCACTGGTGCGCGCAGCGCCGAGTACGAGCTGACCCAGACCCTGCAGTACGAAATCCGCGGCAACAACAACCTGATGTTGATGAACGACAAGCTGAGCGTGCAGAAGTACTACGTGCATGACAGCAACAACCTGATCGGCTCCGACCAGGAAGCGGCCCAGCTGCGCCAGGAGATGCGTCAGGAAATGGTCCAGCAGATGATCATGCGCCTGCAGCTGATCACCCCGGCCCAGCTCGACCAGCTGCAACAGACCGCCGAAGCCAAGGCCAAGGCCGAAGCCGAAGCGCTGGAAGCCGCGCGCCAGGCCGAGAAGGCCCAGCAACCGCAGCAGTCGCCGCTGCAACTGCCCATCCAGTAAGCACTCGGGGCCGCACAGCGGCCCCAGTCATTTCCGCCTATGAAACTCAACCCCGCACAACTGGGTAAACACCTGCAGGGACCTCTGGCACCGGTCTACGTCGTCAGTGGCGACGAGCCTCTGCTCTGCCAGGAAGCCTGCGACGCCATTCGTGCCAGCGCCCGCGCGCGGGATTTCAGCGAGCGCCAGGTGTTCAACGCCGAAACCAACTTCGATTGGGGCCTGCTGCTGGAAGCCGGCGCGAGCTTGTCGCTGTTCGCCGAGAAGCGTCTGCTGGAAGTGCGCCTGCCTTCTGGAAAGCCGGGGGACAAGGGCGCTGCCGCGCTGCTCGAATACCTCTCCCGCCCGCCTGAAGACACAGTACTGCTGCTGAGCCTGCCCAAGCTCGACGGCAGCACCCAGAAAACCAAGTGGGCCAAGGCACTGATCGATGGGGCGGATGCACAGTTCATCCAGATCTGGCCCATCGAGTCCCACAACCTGCCGCAATGGATTCGCCAGCGCCTGTCCCAGGCTGGCCTGGCCGCCAACCAGGAAGCGGTGGACCTGATCGCCGCCCGGGTCGAAGGCAACCTGTTGGCCGCCGCCCAGGAGATCGAGAAGCTCAAGCTGCTGGCCGAAGGTGGTCAGGTGGATGCCGCGACCGTCCAGGCAGCGGTGGCCGACAGCGCCCGCTTCGACGTTTTCGGCCTGATCGACGCCGCCCTCAACGGTGAACCCGCCCACACCCTGCGCACCCTGGAAGGCCTGCGCGGCGAAGGCGTGGAACCGCCGGTGATCCTCTGGGCACTGGCAAGGGAACTGCGCCTGCTGGCCGGCCTGGCCCAGCAGTACAGCCAGGGCGTGCCACTGGAAAAGGCCTTTGCCGCAGCCCGCCCGCCGGTCTGGGACAAGCGTCGTCCGCTGGTTACTCGCGCGCTGCAACGCCATCCGGCGTCGCGCTGGAACCAGTTGCTGCAGGATGCCCAGCGCATCGACGCGCAAATCAAGGGCCAGGCTCCGGGCGATCCCTGGAATGGCCTCGCACGCCTTGCCCTGCTGCTGGCCGGCCAGCGCCTGCCGTTGTCCGCCGAATAACTGGACAATTTCTGAGCACAAGCCGATGATGCGCCCGCCCGCGCTGGTGCGGGCGCCAATCGAGGATCGGCCATGGCCAAGAAACACAAACAAGGCGCGCCCAACCGCGCCAAATCCCTGGTAGCCCAACCCCTCTTCCGCTGCCGCCAGGAGAAGCCCCAGAAAGGCAAAGGAAGTTACCGCCGCGAAGCCTCCCACGATTGGGAGGCTTCGTCGCTTATGGCGGCGTGAAAAGGCTCGAACGTGTTAAGGTCGCGACTCGATTCGTCTGCCTCGAGACTCGCGTATGTTCGATGCCCCCGCCCCCGGCCCGATGTTCCGCAGCCTGGCCGTGGCCTCCGCCCTCACCCTGCTCAGCTCCTGCGCCGACGCTCCTGCGCAGAAACCCTCCACCGCGCCCCTGCCTCAGGCGACCCAGCCCGCCAGTAAACCCGCTGCAACGCCCGCGCAGATTCCTGTGCAGATGCCCACCATCAGCTTCAGCGCGTGGCGCGACGGTTTCCGCCGCGAGGCCCTGGCCCAAGGCATAGACGCCAGCCTCTTCGACCAAGCCTTCGCCGGCGTAACGCCCGACGCCAGCGTGATCACCGCTGATCGCAGCCAGCCCGAATTCACCCGACCGGTGTGGGAATACCTGGAAGGCGCCATCTCGCCCTACCGGGTGCGCAAGGGCCAGGCCCTGATCGGGGAAAACGCGACAACCCTGGACGCCATCGAGCAGCGCTTCGGTGTGGACCGTGAGCCCCTGGTGGCCATCTGGGGCATGGAAAGCAGCTTCGGCCAGTTCATGGGCGACAAATCGGTTATCCGCTCCCTGGCCACCCTGGCCTACGAAGGCCGACGCCCCGAATTCGCCCACGCGCAATTGCTGGCCGCCCTGCAGATCCTCCAGCACGGCGACATCCAGCCGGGCAGCATGCTCGGTTCCTGGGCCGGTGCGATGGGCCAGACCCAGTTCATCCCCACCACCTACAACACCCACGCAGTGGACTTCGACGGCGACGGCCGCCGCGACATCTGGAACTCCTCAGCCGACGCGCTGGCTTCGGCCGCCCACTACCTGCAGGCCTCCGGCTGGCGCAAGGGACAACCTGCAGCAATCCAGGTCCAGCTGCCCGACGGCTTCGACTATGCCCATGCCGACGGGGATATCCGCAAATCCGTAGCTCAGTGGCAGGCCATGGGCGTGCAAGCCGGGCCTCAGGCCGCGAGCCTCGCCAACGACTCCGCGTCCCTGCTGCTGCCGGCCGGCCATCGCGGCCCGGCGTTCCTGGTGCTGGATAACTTCCGCGCCATCCTCAAGTACAACAACTCCTCGTCCTACGCCCTGGCGGTCAGCCTGCTGGGCGAACGCTTCGACGGCGGTGGCCAGCTCACCGGAAGCTGGCCACGCGACGAGCGCCCGCTGAGCCGTACCGAGCGGGTTGAGCTGCAGGAGTCCCTGACAGCGGCCGGCTACAACCCGGGTACGGCGGACGGCATCATCGGTGCCAACACCCGCAAGGCGATCCGTGGTTATCAACAGCGCCTCGGCTGGCCAGCAGACGGCTACCCCAATGTGAAGCTGCTCGAGCAGTTGCGTGAAGGACGCTGAGTCCCGCCTGCACGGCGGTCGTCCCAGGCTCACGCCTCCAGACGGCCGCCGGTTCGTGCAAACGCCTTTGTGATAAACTGCGCCACCCCTTTTTGCCCCTGCGGCAGCCAACGGAGCCACCAGCGGAGCCAGATTTCCGATGTCCGATATCGACTCGTCCAAACACGTCGCCAGCGGCGAAAAGTTCCGTACTGCGCAGGGCATCACCGCGATCAAGGATGGCCAGAAGCGCCGCAATTCTGCCGAACCCCAGGTGTTCGAGCCCAAGCCCAAGTGGCTGCGGGTCAAGGCACCGGGCGGCAGCCGCTTCGATGCGGTCAAGCGCAACGTCGGCGAACATCGCCTGAGCACCGTGTGCCAGGAATCCCACTGCCCGAACATGGGTGAGTGCTGGTCCAACGGCACCGCCACCATCATGCTGATGGGCTCGGTGTGCACCCGCGCCTGCCGCTTCTGCGCCGTGGACACCGGCAACCCCAACGGTTGGCTGGATCTGGAAGAGCCGCAGAACACCGCCAAGTCGGTCGAGCTCATGGCTCTGCGCTATATCGTGCTGACCTCCGTCGATCGCGACGACCTGGACGATGGCGGTGCCAGCCACTACGCCGCTTGCGTGCGCGCCATCAAGGAGAACACTCCCCAGGTAGTCGTGGAAGCCCTGACGCCCGACTTCAACGGCGACCACGCAGCCATCGAACGGGTAGTGGACTCCGGCCTTGAGGTGTTCGCGCAGAACGTCGAGACGGTCAAGCGCCTGACCCATGTCGTACGCGACCCGCGCGCAGGCTATGAGAAGACCCTGCGCGTACTGGAGCACGCCAAGCGCCACCGCCCGGCCGTCCTGACCAAGACCAGCCTGATGCTGGGCCTGGGCGAGACTGACGAGGAAATCATCGAAACCATGGACGATCTACGCGCTATTGGTGTCGATATCCTCACCCTCGGCCAGTACTTGCAGCCCACCCGCAACCACCTGCCGGTGAAGCGCTGGGTCAGCCCGGAGGAATTCAACCGCTTCCGCGATATCGGCCTTGAGAAAGGCTTCATGGAAGTGGCAGCCGGTCCGCTGGTGCGCTCCAGCTACAGGGCCGACCGCGTGTTCGAGAAGAACAACCTGGGCCTGGCCGCACCGGTTCCGGTACCGGGACAGCCCGTCGACTCGAGCATCATTCCGACACTCAACCTGGGTTGAGCAGGAATTGCCCAGCCCGCTCCCGAGGGAGAGGGCTGGGGTGATTGCAGCGGGCAACCAGACGCGATCTGACTAAACAAAACGGCCCCCTCTCCCGATGGGAGAGGGGGCCGTCGTTTTTCCGGATCGTCTCTTTACTGCGTGTAGCCCAGCCGCTGACGCAGAGCCTGCTCCAGGCGCTGCGCCACCTCATCGAGCTGAGGCGGTGTCTCGATCAGATCCTTGAGCTGAACCATCTTCAGCCCGGCGTAGCCGCAGGGATTGATCCGCCAGAAGGGCGACATGTCCATGTCCACATTGAGTGCCAGGCCGTGGAAGGAGCAGCCGCGGCTGACCCGCAGTCCCAGCGAGGCGATCTTGTCGCCATCGACATAGACACCGGGAGCATCTGCCTTGGGCGCGGCCTCGACACCATAGGTGGCCATCACATCGACCAGGCTTTGCTCCATGGCCGTGACCAGATCGCGCACGCCCAATCCGAGGCGGCGCAGATCCAGCATGAGATAGGCCACCAGTTGGCCGGGGCCGTGGTAGGTCACCTGGCCGCCGCGCTCCACCTGGATCACCGGGATGTCCCCCGGCGCCAGCAGATGCTCGGCCTTGCCGGCCTGGCCCTGGGTGAACACCCGGGGATGCTGCAGCAACCAGATTTCGTCTGGGGTCCTTTCGTCGCGCTCGACGGTCAGGCGGCGCATCGCCTCAAGGGTCGGCAGGTAATCCACCAACCCCAGATGGCGCACGATGAGCTCGGCAGGTGCCACTAGAGCACCATGTGCACGCGGCCAGTAGCGCGCAGGTCCACATGGATGGCCTGCAACTGGTCGACGCCGGTAGCGGTAATCAGCACTTGGACCGAAAGGAAGCGGCCGTTGCGGCTGTCGCGCACTACCAGGGTGCTGGCGTCGAGATCGGGAGCGTGGCGCTGGATGATTTCGATCACCAGGTCGGCGAAACCATCGAAGGAATCGCCGATCACCTTGATCGGGTAGCGCTCGCAGGGGAATTCGATTTTCGGGGGTTGTACGTCAGGAGTATCAGTCATGGCAGCGGCGGACTCGTGATCCGCGAGGCGGACGCCCCGCGCCCAGGCAAGGCGCGAGGCATCGGCTCAGAAGGTCAGTTGAACAGGCCGAAGAAGAACAGTCGGATGCTATCCCACAGGCGGCGGAAGAAGCCACCTTCCTCAACGGTCTCCAGGGCGATCAGGTCGGCGCTGTGGACTACCTGGTCTTCCAGCTTGACTTCCACCTTGCCGATCACGTCGCCTTGCTTGATGGGGGCGATCAGCTGCGGATTCAAGGTCATGTTGGCCTGCAGCTTCTTGATCTGGCCCTTCGGCAGGGTCATGGTCAGGTCCTGGCCGAGGCCAGCCTTGATCTCACGGGCCGAGCCCTTCCAAACCTGGGCTTTGGCCAGCTCCGCGCCCTTCTGGTAGAAGGTCTGGGTTTCGAAGAAGCGGAAGCCGTAGGTCAGCAGCTTCTGGGTTTCGGCGGCGCGGGCCTGTTCGCTGTTGGTGCCGAATACCACGGCGATCAGGCGCATGTTGTCACGCACAGCAGAAGCTACCAGGCAGTAGCCGGCCTCGTCGGTGTGGCCGGTCTTCAGGCCGTCGACGGTCTTGTCGCGCCACAGCAGCAGGTTGCGGTTGGGCTGCTTGATGTTGTTCCAGAAGAATTCCTTCTGGGAGTAGATGGCGTAGTGGGTCGGATCTTCGTAGATGATCGCGCGTGCCAGGGTCGCCATGTCGTGAGCGGTGGAGTAGTGCTCCGGGTTGGGCAGGCCAGTGGCGTTCATGAAGTGGCTGCCGGTCATGCCCAGTTTCTCGGCAGTGGTGTTCATCATGTCGGCGAAGGCGTCTTCGCTGCCGGCGATGTGCTCGGCCACCGCTACGCTGGCGTCGTTGCCGGACTGGATGATGATGCCGTGCAGCAGGTCGCTCAGGACCACCTGGGTGTTGACCTGGACGAACATGCGCGAACCGCCGGTACGCCAGGCGTGCTCACTGATGGTCACCGGATCGGTCTCGCCGATCTGGCCCTTGCGGATTTCCAGGGTGGCGATGTAGGCGGTCATCAGCTTGGTCAGACTTGCCGGAGGCAGGCGCTGATCGCCGTTGTTTTCCACCAGCACCTGGCCGCTCTGGGCGTCCATCAGCACATAGGACTTGGCGGCCAGTTGCGGCGGCGACGGGATGATCTGCTGGGCCGCCATGGAGACCGGCGCGACGATGAGCAGGGCTGCGGGCAGTAGAAGGCGTTTGGCGAAGCTGAAGATGTTCATCCGTCTCTCTATGTAACTAATGGTCTAACAGGCCCTTGCGGGCAAAAACGAAGCCGTCAGTCCGGCTTCACGAGGGTGGGTTGGCCGAGATTGGCCAGGCGAACCGAGTTCTGCACCTGCTGGGCTTCACCCTGAGTTCCGATCGGCCCCAGGCGTACCCGGTGCAGTATCTGCTGGTTGCGCACGACCGAGCTGATGAAGACCGGGGCAGTCACCGTCTCGCTCAGCTTGGCCTTGAGGAGTTCCGCAGCGTCCGGATTGGCGAAGGCGCCCACCTGGAGATACAGGCCAGACGCTGCGAGTGAATCGTTTTTTTTTGCGTCGATCTGCACAGGCAGCACGGCGGCGGCATGTTGCTGCGGCGGCGGGGTGTACTGCTCGATCGGCGCGCTGGCCACCTGGGCGACTGGCTGGGGCTTGGGTTGCGGCTGGGCGGCCATCTTCGGCTGCGCCAGGACCATGGGCACCGGACGGCCCTGGGCCGCCCACCACTCATGGGGATCGATACCCTCGACCTTGACCCGGGCGGTGCCGGACTCGGCATAGCCGAGCTTCTTCGCCGCGGCGAAGGAGAGGTCGATGATACGGTCGGAATAGAACGGGCCACGGTCGTTGACCCGCAGGATCACGCTACGGCCGTTGTCCAGGTTGGTCACCCGGACGTAGCTCGGCAGCGGCAAGGTCTTGTGCGCGGCGGTCATGCCGTAGAGGTCATAGGCCTCGCCGTTGGCGGTAGCCTGGCCGTGGAACTTGGTGCCATACCAGGACGCGGTGCCCACCGCCTGGTAACGGCGCGCATCGTTCATCGGGTAGTAGGTCTTGCCCAGCACGGTGTAGGGGTTGGCTTTCACCGAGCCGTAGTGCGGCATGGGTACGGCATCGGGAATGCGCGAGACGTCGACATCCCACCAGGGAGCCCCGTCCCTGTGCGGACGCGAGTAGTCGCCGGGGCCTGAGATCGGCCCGCCGGGCTGGATCGGTTCCGGCGCGCGGCTGCTCGAGCAGCTGGCCAGCAACAATGCTACGGCGCCGTAGACGGCGACTCTTATCGGTTGTGGCATCGGTTAACGCCCGCCCCTTGCGTTGACCAGCAGTTCGGAAAGCTGATGCACGGCCATGGCGTACATCGCGCTGCGATTGTAGCGGGTAATGACGTAGAAGTTCGGCAGTCCCATCCAGTACTCCGCCCCCTCATCACCCTCCAGCCTGAAGGCCGTAACCGGCACATCATCGCGCAGTGCATCACCGCTTGCCCAGCCCAGCGTCCTAAGATCGCCGACGTTCTTCACCGGGTCCAGTCCCTGGGTCAACCCTTCGTCGATTCGTTCACCGCGAACCTGGGCACGGCTGACCACCGGGGCGCCATGCACCCAGCCGTGGCGCTTGAAGTAGCTGGCGACGCTGCCGATGGCATCCACCGGGTTACTCCAGATGTCGATGTGGCCGTCGCCGTCAAAATCCACCGCATAGGCGCGGAAGCTGCTCGGCATGAACTGCGGCAGGCCCATGGCGCCGGCATAGGAGCCCTTGAGCATCAGCGGATCGACCTGCTCCTCACGGGCCAGCAGGAGGAATTCCTTGAGCTGCTTGCGGAAGAAGTCGGCACGCGGCGGGTAATCGAAGCCCAGGGTGGACAGGGCATCGATCACACGGAAGTTGCCGGTATTGCCGCCGTAGAAGGTCTCGACACCGATGATCGCGACGATCACCTGGGCCGGTACGCCGTACTCTTTCTCGGCGCGGGCCAGTGCATCGGCGTGCTGGTTCCAGAAGGTCACGCCTTTCTGGATGCGTGCCGGCGTGATGAAGATCGGCCGGTATTCCTTCCACGGCTTGACCCGCTCGGCGGGGCGGGAGATGGCGTCGAGAATGGACTGCTTGCGCTCCACCTCACGGAACAGATCCACCAATTGCTCGCCGGCGAAGCCGTAGTCGCGGGTCATCTCGGCGACGAATTCGGCCACCTGCGGCGATCCCTCGTAATCCCCCGACAGCGCCGGTGCGGCTGCTCCCAGCAGTCCGACCAGGGCAGCCCCAGAGGCACCCAACCGCATCCAAGTGCGCAGTGCTTTCAAATCTCTCACTCGTTTCAAACCTGGGCGATCCACTTGCGATGGGTATGGATCGCCATCAACACCCCAAACCCAGACAGCAGCGTCACCAGATGGGTTCCGCCGTAACTAATGAAGGGCAGGGGCACCCCCACGACCGGCAAGAGTCCACTGACCATGCCGATATTGACGAACACGTACACGAAGAAGGTCATGGTCAGACTGCCCGCCAGCAGCTTGCCGAACAGGGTCTGGGCCTGGGCGGTAATCACCAGGCCGCGGCCGATCAGGAGCAGGTAGACCAACAGCAGCAGGCAGGCGCCCACCAGGCCGAACTCTTCGCCGAGGACCGCAATGATAAAGTCCGTGTGGCTTTCGGGCAAAAAATCCAGGTGCGACTGAGTGCCCAGCAGCCAGCCCTTGCCGAACACCCCGCCCGAACCGATGGCCGCCTTGGACTGGATGATGTTCCAGCCCGTGCCCAGCGGGTCGCTTTCCGGGTCGAGGAAGGTCAGAACCCGCTGCTTTTGGTAGTCGTGCAGCACGAAGTACCACATGGCTACCGCCACGGGCACGACGGCCGCCACCGCACCGAGGATCCAGCGCCATTGCAGGCCGGCCATGAACAGCACGAAGGCGCCGGAGGCCAGGATCAGCAGCGCGGTGCCGAGGTCGGGCTGCTTCAGGATCAGCACGAAGGGCACGAGGATCAGCACCAGGCTGATGGCGATGTGCTTGAGTTTCGGCGGCAGGTTGTGCCGCGACAGGTACCAGGCGATGGTCGCCGGCATGATGATTTTCATGAACTCCGAGGGCTGGAAGCGGATCACCCCGGGAATATTGATCCAGCGGGTCGCGCCCATGGCCGTGTGACCCATGATCTCCACGACCATCAGCAACGCCACCCCGACCACGTAGGCGAGCGGCACCCAGCGCGCCATGAAGCGCGGCTCGAACTGGGCGATGACGATCATAGCGCCGATGCCCAGACCGAAGGAGCTGGCCTGCTTCATCAGCAGGTCCCAGTGCTTGCCGCTCGCCGAATAAAGGACGAACAGGCTGCCGGCGGCCAGCATCAGGATGATCAGCAGCAGCCAGCCGTCGATGTGCAAGCGCTGCAGCAGCGTGGCGCGGCGCTTGAGCACGTCCTCCTGGGAGATGGTGCGGTCGAAGTTGCTGTTCATCGATTGGCGCTCTGCTGTTCCGCCAGCGGCTGCGGCGGTCGGAACTCGGGTTTCAGCTGGCCGTCTTCACCGAGCAGCCAGGCATCCATGACCTGCTTGACCACCGGCGCGGCAACGCCCGAACCGGATTCGCCGTTCTCCACCATCACCGCTACGGCGATCTTCGGGTCTTCCGCCGGGGCGAAGGCGACGAACAGGGCATGGTCACGGTGGCGCTCCTGCACTTTTGAGCGGTCGTACTTCTCGCCCTGCTTGATGGCCACCACCTGGGCGGTACCGGACTTGCCGGCGATACGGTAGACGGAGCTCGCACCGACCTTGTGCGCCGTACCCCGGGCACCGTGGACCACCTGCTCCATGCCGTTACGGCCCGCATCCCAGTATTTCGGGTCACGCAGGACGATGTCCGGCATCGGGTTCGGGTCCAGCGGCGGCTGGCCTTCGATGGTCTTGGCCAGGTGCGGGCGAATCCACTTGCCACGGTTGGCCATGAGCGCAACCGCCTGGGCGAGTTGCAGCGGGGTGGCCTGCATGTAGCCCTGGCCGATACCGAGGATCAGCGTTTCCCCCGGGAACCAGGCCTGACGGTAGCGCGCGCGCTTCCACTCGCGAGACGGCATCAGTCCGGAGGACTCCTCGAACATGTCCAGGGCCACGCGCTGACCGAAGCCGAAGCGGCTCATGTAGTCATGAAGACGATCAATGCCCATCTTGTGGGCAAGATCGTAGAAGTAGGTGTCATTTGACCGCATGATCGCGGTTTCCATGTTCACCCAGCCGTCACCGGAACGGTTCCAGTTGCGGTACTTGTGATCGTAATTGGGTAGTTGGTAGAAGCCGGGATCGAAGACCCGCGAGGCCGGCGTCACCACACCGGAATCCAGGCCGGACACGGCCACCATCGGTTTGATGGTCGAACCCGGCGGATACAGGCCGCGCAATACGCGGTTGTACAGCGGCCGGTCGATGGAATCGCGCAGCTCGGCATAGGCCTTGAAGCTGATGCCGGTAACGAAGGGGTTGGGGTCGAAGCTCGGCTGACTGACCATGGCCAGCACATCACCGCTGGACGGCTCGATAGCGACGATGGCACCACGACGGCCGGCCAGGGCCTGTTCGGCGGCCTCCTGCAAGCGCACGTCGAGGGTCAGCACCAGATCCTTGCCGGGTTTCGGGTCGGTACGTTTGAGCACACGCAATACGCGGCCACGGGCGTTGGTCTCGACTTCCTCGTAACCCACCTCGCCGTGCAACTGGTCTTCGTAGAAGCGCTCGATACCGGTCTTGCCGATGTGATGGGTGCCGCTGTAGTTAACCGGATCGAGCTGCTTGAGTTCCTTCTCGTTGATCCGGCCGACATAACCCACGGAATGGGCGAAATGCGCGCCCTGCGGATAGTGCCGCACCAGCTGTGCCACCACCTCGACGCCGGGCAGGCGGAACTGGTTCACCGCGATGCGGGCGATCTGCTCCTCGGTCAGCTCGAAGAGGATGGGCACTGGCTCGAACGGGCGCCGCCCCTGTTTCATGCGTTTTTCGAACAACGCACGATCATCGGGAGTCAGCTGCAGCACTTCGACTATCACATCGAGGGTCTGCTCCCAGTCGCCGGCGCGCTCGCGGGTCACGCTCAGGCTGAAGCTGGGCCGGTTGTCGGCAATGATCACGCCATTGCGGTCAAAGATCAGCCCTCGGGTGGGCGGAATCGGCTGCACATGGACGCGATTGTTCTCGGACAGGGTCGAGTGGTAGTCGTACTGGATCACCTGCAGGTAATAGAGGCGGGCGATCAGCACGCAGGTCAGCATCAACACCGCTGCCGCGCCCACGATCACGCGCCGGCGTACCAGACGGGCGTCCTTCTCGTGATCTTTGAGGCGAATCGGTTGCGGCATGGACGGGGCTTACTTGTGGTAGGGGTGGCCGGACAACACCGTCCAGGCGCGGTAGATCTGTTCGCCAATGAGGATGCGGACCAACGGGTGTGGCAGCGTCAGAGGCGACAGCGACCAGCGCTGCTCGCTACGGGCACAGACCTCCGGCGCCAGCCCTTCCGGGCCACCGACCATGAGGTTGACGGTGCGCGAATCCAGGCGCCAGCGGTCCAGTTCGGCCGCCAGTTGCTCGGTGCTCCAGGGCCGACCTTGGACTTCCAGGGTGACGATGCGTTCCCCCGGCTGGACCTTGGCCAGCATGGCCTCGCCCTCCTGGCGGATCATCCGCGCCACGTCGGCGTTCTTGCCGCGCGTGGTCAGGGGAATTTCCACCAGTTCCAGGCTGAGCTCGGAAGGCAGGCGCTTGACGTACTCGTGCCAGCCCTCTTCCACCCAACGCGGCATCCGAGTGCCAACGGCGATCAGACGTAGACGCAAGGGAAGCCCCGCTTACTCGTGGCTGTGGTGCGCGCGGCTCTGCTCGGCGCCTTGCCACAGGCGCTCCAGGTCATAGAACTGGCGGGTGGCGACCTGCATCACATGCACCACCACATCGCCCAGGTCCAGCAGGGCCCACTCGCCACCGTCCAGGCCTTCGCTGCCCAGGGCGCGCACGCCTTGTTCCTTGGTCTTTTCCAGAACGTTCTCGGCCAGGGACTTGACGTGACGGCTGGAGGTGCCGCTGGCGATCACCATGAAATCGGTGATGCTGGTCTTGCCACGTACGTCGATGGTGGTGATTTCCTGACCTTTCAGGTCTTCCAGGGCCGCGATGGCGACCTTGACGAGTTCTTCGTTTTGCATCGGGTTCAACTACCTCAGTGAATCAGTTCGGCGCACGGTACAGATCGTGCGCATGGATATAGGCCAATACGGCATCGGGCACGAGAAAGCGCACCGAGCGCCCCTCCCCCAGCAATTGGCGGATCTGGGTGGCGGAAATCGCCAGGGGCGTCTGCCAGACGAAAGCAATCTGCCCGGACGGCCCCTGCAGCGATTGCGGATCGACCGCGCTGCGCGCCGCCAACAGATCGCGCAGGTCTTCCGGTGCCTCGCTGTCGGCATCCGGACGCTGCAGGACCAGGATGTGGCAATGGTCCAGCAGCTCGCTCCAGCGGTGCCAGCTCGGCAGGCCGCAGAAAGCGTCCCAGCCGACCAGCAGGAACAACTGGTCATCGGCATCCAGCTCGGTCCGCAGGGACTCCAGCGTTTCGATGGTCCAGGACGGCCGCTCGCGCTTGAGTTCGCGATCGTCCACCATCAGCGGCGCAACTCCGGCCACCGCCAGTTGCACCATTTCCAGACGCTGAGCCGCCGAAACCCGCGGGGTTTCGCGGTGCGGCGGGCGCGCGCTGGGGATCAGGCGCAGCTCATCGAAGCCGAACTGCTCGGCCACCTCGAGGGCACCTCGCAAGTGGCCGATATGCACGGGATCGAAGGTGCCGCCGAAGAGGCCGATGCGCTTGCCCATCAGGTACGTACGTGACCGTCGCCGAAGACCACGTACTTCTCGCTGGTCAGGCCTTCCAGACCGACTGGGCCGCGGGCGTGCAGCTTGTCGGTGGAAATGCCGATCTCCGCCCCAAGGCCGTATTCAAAGCCATCGGCGAAGCGGGTCGAGGCATTGACCATCACCGAGGCGGAATCCACTTCGGTGAGGAAACGCCGCGCATCACTGAAGTTCTCGGTGATGATGGCGTCGGTGTGCTGCGAGCCGTAGGCGTTGATGTGCTCGATGGCCTGTTCCAGGCCGTCGACGATGCGGATCGAGAGGATCGGCGCGTTGTACTCGGTGCGCCAGTCTTCTTCGGTCGCCTCCAGCACATCGGCGCCCAGCAGGGCACGGGTAGCGGCGTCGCCGCGCAGTTCTACGCCCTTGTCGCGGTAGATGGCGGCCAGCGGCGGCAGTACACGAGCGGCAATGCCCTCGTGCACCAGCAGGGTTTCCATGGTGTTGCAGGGCGCGTAACGCTGTGTCTTGGCGTTGTCTGCCACGCGGATCGCCTTGTCCAGATCGGCGGCGACGTCGATATAGACGTGGCAGATGCCGTCCAGGTGCTTGATCACCGGCACCTTGGCTTCGCGGCTGATGCGTTCGATCAGGCCCTTGCCACCGCGCGGGACGATCACGTCCACATACTCCGGCATGCTGATCAGCGCACCCACGGCGGCGCGGTCGGTGGTTTCCACCACTTGCACCAGTTCGCTGGGCAGGCCGGCGTCGGACAGGCCCTTCTGGATGCAGGCGGCGATGGCCTGATTGGAATGAATAGCCTCGGAACCGCCACGCAGGATGGTGGCGTTGCCGGATTTCAGGCAGAGGCTGGCTGCATCGATGGTCACGTTCGGCCGCGACTCGTAGATGATGCCGATCACGCCCAGCGGCACGCGCATCTTGCCCACCTGGATACCGGACGGCAGGTAGCGCATGTCGCGGATTTCGCCGATGGGGTCCGGCAGGGTGGCGACCTGACGCAGGCCCTCGATCATGTCGTCGATGCGCGCTGGGGTCAGCGCCAGGCGATCGAGCATGGCTGGCTCCAGGCCATTGGCCCGGCCATTGGCCAGGTCCTGCTCGTTGGCGGCGGTCAGCTCGGCACGAGCTGCGTCCAGGGCATCGGCGGCAGCCAGCAGGGCGCGGTTCTTCTGCGCGGTGCTGGCACGGGCGGCCACGCGCGAGGCGGCGCGAGCGGCGCGGCCAAGGCGGGTCATGTAATCGAGAACGGACTCGGTCATGGTCTCGTGTTCTGGCGAAGGGAAAGCGGCTGATTATAGCGACCGCGCTCGTCCGCGCCCAGCGGCGCCGGGCGGATGGTAGACAGCCCATTCCACAGGCGCCGCCGGTAACGGCACGGGCCTAGTCCCAGGCGGGCCGCAGCGGGGACGGTGACACCCGCCCCGAGCGCCCGCCCGAAGGTTGGGTAAACAAAAGTGGCCGCGCTGTTTACCTTCAAATTGCAGTCGTCGCAGAAGAACAAGAAGCGCCCAGGCGCCGGAGAACCCGCCATGCGTTACCAGACCGACTTCGCCCCACAGCACCTGAACGATGCGCCCCGCGTCGTCCAGCTCGGCGCCTGGACCCTGCATTACCAGGCATTCTCCCGACACGCCGAGGACAATCGCGAGCCGGTCCTGATGCTAGGTGGTGCCTTCCAGAGCTTTCGCTCATTCGGCGCGGAGGTGCAGGAACTGCTGCCCCACCACCCGGTGATCCTCCTCGACCTGCCAAGCCAGGGCGCAAACCTGCAACTGGCGCCTGAGCTCTCGCTCGAACAGCTGGCCGACCTGATCGCCGCGTTCGCCGAAGAGTTCCGCCTGCCACCGTTGATGCCCATCGGCCTGTCCTACGGCTCGGCCCTGGCGGCCCTGTTCGCCGTACGCCACCCGCAGCGCTGCGCACGCCTGCTGCTGGCCGGGATCACCGCCTTCGGCCGCCCCGGCGCCCGGCGCATGCTGGAGGAAGGCCTGGACCTGCTGGCTGAGGGCCAGGTCCTGCGCTTCGCCCAGGGCGCCCTGACCGGACTGATCAATCCCCTGCGCCTGGACGAAACCGGCGTCTCGCTGATCTTTCGCAAGGCACTTCTGCGACAGATGCAGCGACTTTCCCCGCAAGAAGTCGAGCGATACCTGCAAAATAGCCGCCGCTTGCTCGACTTCCCGGGATTCACCCGTCATCCGACCTGCCCGACCCTGGTCCTGGCCGGCGAATACGACCATTTCACCCAGCCCTGGGAGCACGCGGGCTTCGCCGCCGCCTGTGCCGATGCCGATTGCGCGCTTATCCACAACGGCGATCACCTGGCCCAGTTCGAGCAGCGCGAAGCCTGCGCCAGCTTCTATCGGCCCTTCCTCCAGGGCACCGCCCTGCCCCTGGCCAGCCCCGGTGCCACGCGTCTGGCACGCAATCGCCTGGACCGCCTGGAGCGGCGCCAGGAACCGCGCGTGGCCCCGCTGAACCGACGAGGCCGGCTGCTGCACGCTGAAGCGGGCGAATGGTCGGTGGATGTCAGCGAACTGGGATTCTTCGGCGGCCTGGTGCAGGGCGCGCTGCCGGCCGACCTGCCATCCCGAGGCTGGCGCCTACAGGCAGGCGACTTGCCAGCACTGGATGTACTCGCGCTGCGCCACGACGGCGACAGCCTGGCGCTGGTCTTCCCCCATACCGACGCGGCGGCCAGTGAGGCGCTGGCGGCGCAGGTGGTCCAGACGGAAACCCGCGCTCTGTCCTGCGCCTGACGCGGCGCGCTTCTTTTGTGGGGTCGCCCCTGATTGACGCCTCAGATCCTCCCCTCCACCACCCGCACCAGCGCCGGCCAGGCATCCGCCGGCGCTGCCTCCAACTCCTTCGGGTCATGCACCCGGACTTCGCCGAAGCCGCAACCTTCGAAGCCCGCGACAATGGCGTCGTCGCCCCGGTAGTGCAGGTAATAGCGGCCACGGGTCAATCGGCCCACGAGGTCAATGCCCCAGCGCAATTGCCGGTAGCGCGGGTGCTCGCGCAGGTCGGGATAGAGATCAGTGAGGTAGGTGGCGGACGGGAATTGGCGCAATTGCGCCGCAAGGCGAGCCCAGAAGCCTTCTATTACCGGTAGCTCGAAGTAGTTCACCAGCCCTTCGGTGATCACCAGCACCGGCTCTTCCCGGTCCAGCCCGGAGAACAGTGCCTGCAGGTCGTTCGTGCACTGCTCGGCGAGGATATCCACAGGACGAACCTGATGCCGCGCATTCAGCCAGCCCTCTTCATGCAGCAGCAGCCGCTTGCGCGCGGCCATGGGCGGCAGGTCGGCTTCCAGGTAGCGCAATTGCGGGTAACGGGAACAGAAACGCCGCCCCCGAGGCGACAGGCCGCAAGCGATTTCCACCACCTGGCGCACCCCGCGCTGTTCGATGGCCTCGCGTAACAGGGCGTCGATCAGCAGGTGGCGCTGCAGCAGGAAGCGCTCCACATCCAGGCCAAAGGCCACGCGCGCGCCCCAACTGACCGGCGCCAGCACGCCGTGGGCGAAGCGTCCGAAGGGGGTGACGAAGGGCTCCTCGGCGAGCTGGTGGCGATACCAGACATAACCGGTGTAGTGCGCACTGGGGGTGATGTGGGCACTGTCGACGCGGGCGGCTCGGGACATGGCAACGGGCTCTTGTTATTTTGCGTGACGATTCCGACGCCGGCATTCAGCTTCGGCTCAGCGTGCTTCCGTATAATCGCGAGCCTATTCCGACCCGTAACCCTGCGACAGCCCCATGTCCTGCGATCCCATCCTTAGTTTGCCCTGGCCTGGTGCCCGCCCGCTGACCGATGCCTTTTTCGACCGCGACGCCCAGCAAGTGGCCCGCGAGCTGCTGGGCAAGGTCATCCGCCACCGGGTCGACGGTCGCTGGCTGTCCGCGCGCATCATCGAGACCGAGGCCTACTACCTGGTGGACAAGGGCAGCCATGCTTCCCTCGGTTACACCCACAAGCGCCGCGCACTCTTTCTCGATGGTGGGCACATCTATATGTACTACGCCCGGGGCGGCGACTCGCTCAACTTCAGCGCCCACGGGGCCGGTAACGCAGTACTGATCAAGTCCGGCCACCCCTGGGTGGACGACATCTCCCCCACCGACGCGCTGGCCGCCATGCAAGGCAACAACCCCGACGCCCAGGGCGGGCCGCGCCCGGCCGAACGCCTCTGCGCTGGCCAGACCCTGCTGTGCCGCTCCCTCGGCCTCAAGGTGCCCGACTGGGACGGTCAGCGCTTCGACTGGCAGCGCCTGTTCGTCGAAGACGTCGACGAGCGCCCCGCCACCATCATCCAGACCGCGCGCCTGGGAATTCCCCACGGCCGCGACGAACACCTGCCCTACCGCTTCGTCGACGCCGCCTACGCCCGCCACTGCACGCGCAATCCGTTGCGCCGCGGGCAAGTCGAAGGACGCGACTTCACGCTGATCGAGGACATTCACCCATGAGTCAATGGTTCGACCAGGTCACCGCCTGGCTCGGCGCCAATCCGGAATGGCTGGGCCTGGCCATCTTCCTGATCGCCTGCATCGAATGCCTGGCCATCGCCGGCATCGTGGTACCGGGCGTCGCCCTGCTGTTCGCCGTTGGCGTGATGGCCGGCAGCGGCGCGCTGGAGCTCTGGGAAACCCTGCTGCTGGCCTACACCGGCGGACTGCTGGGCGACATGATCTCCTACGGCCTGGGCCGTCGCTTCCACCAGAACATCCGCA
Source organism: Pseudomonas sp. BN411 (assembly GCF_029871235.1). Lineage (GTDB taxonomy): Bacteria > Pseudomonadota > Gammaproteobacteria > Pseudomonadales > Pseudomonadaceae > Metapseudomonas. The sequence goes on along the minus strand of NZ_SSOM01000065.1, from coordinate 13,606 downwards.
ACCTGCCACTGCTGCGGGACCACCCGGAATGGATCAGCGGCGCCGAGAACTACTTCCAGCGCTATGGCGTCGCCAGCCTGCTGGTGGGCCGCTACATCGGCCCGCTGCGGCCCATGCTGCCGATGGTCGCCGGCATGCTGGACATGCCCTTCCCGCGTTTTGTCGCCGTAAGCATGCTGGCCGCCGCCGGCTGGGCCGTGGCCTACCTGGTACCCGGCTGGGCCACCGGTGCTGCCTTGCGCCTGCCGCTGCCGGAAGGTTTCTGGGGCGAAGCCGGGGTGGTGATCGTGACGGTGGTGGCCATGCTCGGCCTGATCGTCCACAGCACGCTACGTGAGAAACGCTGGGCCAACCCGTTGGCGGCAGGCCTGAGCCTGATAGCGCTGGGCGCCCTGCTGGTTGGCTGGCCGCACCTTCAGGCTCTGGACCAGGGCCTGATGGCGCTGGTTCAGGAACAGCGCCACGCCAGCCTCGACCAGTTGATGGTGCTGGTCACCCGCCTAGGCGACTTCACGACCCAGCTCCTCGCCGGCGCCCTGCTCGGCGGTCTGCTGTTGCTGCTGCGCCAGTGGCGCCCCGCCTGCTTCGCCATCGGCACCCTGGTGGCGACCGCGCTGGCCAATACCGGACTCAAGCAGCTCTTCGCGCGGGCGCGGCCAGAAGTGCTCGCCGAGCCCCTGACCACGTTCAGCTTCCCCAGCGGGCACAGCTCGGCGGCCTTCGCCTTCTTCCTGGTACTGGGGATTCTTGCCGGTCGCGGGCAGCCAGGACGCCTGCGCCTGACCTGGCTGCTGCTGGCTTGCCTGCCGGCCCTGGCCATCGCGCTATCGCGGGTTTACCTCGGCGTGCACTGGCCCACCGACATCCTCGCCGGCGCCCTGCTGGCGGGTGGCATCGCAGCGGCGGGCCTGGCGCTGATGCAGCGTGCCGCACCACTCACTGCAATGGCGCCGCGTATCTGGTTGGTGGTACTGCCGGCCTGCCTGGCCCTGTTGGGCGGTGCCGCTGTCTGGGCGCTGCCCGAGGCCCTGGCGCGCTACAGCTACTGACCTGCTGAATCCCACATCAGGCGATGGATTCGCCCTGCAGCTGATCCAGCAACCCCTGGAGGAAATCCAGGCGTTCGTCCGGATCGCTCAGGGTCAGCAGGTGAATCTTTTCCTTGATATGGAAGGGCAGCAGATAGGACAGCTGATTAGCCAGCGCCTGCTGCCCGTGCACCACGCCACCCATGCCCAGCCCCTGGACCATCGGATGCTCGGCCAGGGCATTGAGCAGGGCCGCGAGGTCGGCGTGTTCCGGGCGCAACGGGCGCTCGGGTTCATCATCCAGCCACTCTACTTCGGCCAGGGTCAACTGGTCGCGCAGCACTTCCGCCTTGCTCACATGGAAGCGCCGGCCGCCCTCCACGCGAATGCCCAGCAATCCGTTGGGACGCTGCTGCCAATCGCGGACCAGCGCCTCACAGCCGATGGCGGCGAAGCGGCTGGCGGCCTCGCCCACTTCCTGGCCTTCAAGGATGCACACCACACCAAAGCCTTCGCCCTGCTTCATGCAGCGTCCGATCATGTCCAGGTAGCGCGCCTCGAAGATCTGCAGATCCAGGGTGCAGCCCGGAAACAACACGGTGTTGAGCGGAAACAGCGGCAGCTTCATGCATCGACCTCAGGCAATCATGGCAACGGCGAGCGGCAGCAGTACCGCGGTGGCAACGCCCATCAGGCTCATCGCCAGGGCGGCGAAGGCACCGCACTCCTCGCCTTCCTGCAACGCCCGCGCAGTACCTACCGCGTGGGCGGTGAGCCCCAGGGCCATGCCCTGGGCGGCCGGATGGTGCACACCACAACGGCGTAGCAGCTCAGGCCCGAGTATGGCGCCGAGCACGCCGGTGATCAGCACGAACACCGCCGCCAGGGCGGCCACCCCACCGAGCTGCTCGGCCACCAGCATGGCGATGGGCGAGGTCACCGACTTCGGCAAGAGGGTCATCAGCACCATGTGCTCAGTGCCGAACCACCAGCCCAGCGCCGCTACCGACAGCGTAGCGAAGAGCCCGCCGAACACCAGCGTCAGCAGGGTGGGCCAGAACAGTTGGCGAATCCGCCGCAGGTTGAGGAACAGCGGCACCGCCAGCGCCACCGTCGCCGGGCCGAGGAACACCGTCAGCAGCTGGGTACTCTGGCGGTACTCCTGGTAGGTGATGCCAAACGCCAGCAATACGCCGATCAGCAGCAACATGGACAGCAGCACCGGCTGCAGGAACACCCAGCGGGTCTTCTCGTAGGCGGCCAGGGCCAACTGGTAGGCCGCCAGGGTCACGCCGAAGCCGAACAGAGGGTGATGCACCATCGCCTGCACGGCGGCTTGCCAGTCGAGGTTCATGCATCCTCCTTGCGGCGCGCCTGACGATCGATGAGCTTCTGCATCAGCCAGCCACAGAAAAGGAAAGCGGTCAGCAGGGACAGCACCAGCGCCCCGACAATGGCCCAGAAGTCCGCCCAGATGGCCTGGGCGTAGACCATCACACCTACCGCTGGCGGCACCAGCAGCAGCGGCAGGTAGCGCAGCAGGCTGCTGGCGGCCAGGCTCAGCGGCTCGCTCACTTCGCCGTGCACCAGCAGATAGAGGAAGAGCAGCACCAGGCCGATGATGGGCCCGGGCAGCATGGACAGGAACAGGGCATTGAGCCCGCTACCGATCAGCTGGAACAGCACCAGCCAGGTCAGTCCGCGCAACAGCATGAGGTTCTCCACGGGTCAGGTCCGGCCAGGCGAGCCTCGGCCGGGACGGGGGGCATTATAGGCTTGCCCGCCGCCGCGCTATAACCCGCCATTCGCAGGGGGCATGCCGTCTTGACCGTCCTCCTCCGGCGTGTTGATCTACGCCGGGCACGCAAACGAGGGGCCAAGCCCCCCGGACCAGAAAAATTACAACACTGCATCCACGGAGGATGACGTATGGCGTACGTACCAGTAGCGGAACTGAAGAATTACGTTGGCAAGGAATTGGGCCACTCGGACTGGATCAGCATCGACCAGAACCGCATCAACCAGTTCGCCGAATGCACCGAAGACCACCAGTTCATCCACGTCGACCCTGAGCGCGCCAAGCAGACCCCCTTCGGTTCCACCATCGCCCACGGCTTCCTCAGCCTGTCGCTGATTCCGAAACTGATCGACGGCCTGCTGGTTCTGCCTGAAGGCGCGAAGATGGTCGTCAACTACGGCCTCGACAGCGTGCGCTTCATCCAGCCGGTGAAGGTGGATTCCCGCGTGCGCCTGGCCGTGAAGGTCATCGACGTCAACGAGAAGAACCCCGGCCAATGGCTGATCAAGGCCCTCTGCACCCTGGAAATCGAAGGCCAGCAGAAGCCCGCCTACATCGCCGAATCCCTGAGCCTCTGCTTCGTCTAAGCCGTAGCCAGGCCACAAAAAAGCCCGCAGCAGCGGGCTTTTTTGCGCCAAACTGAAGGGCAGATGCAAGGAAAAGGACACCCGATGAAGCCGCTTCTGCCCCTCACGCTCGCACTGCTTCTTGCGGCCTGCGGCGAAGGAGAACCCCTGACCCCGCCAGACGCTCGCCTGCCGGACGGCTCCCGCTATCGCGGCGATCTGGTCGACGGCCTGCTGCAAGGTCCGGGGCGCCTGGACTACAACAACGGCACCTGGTTCGAAGGTCAGTTCAAGGATGGCCAACCGGATGGCCAGGGCGAATGGCACGGCCCCAATGGCCTGGTCTACAGCGGCGAATTCAAGGCCGGCCTGTTCCACGGCCAGGGACGCCTCGCCTACGGCAATGGCACCACCTACGAGGGCGGCTTCGCCCATAACCAGTTCGATGGCGAAGGCACCCTGCGCCAGGGCGACGTCACCTATCGCGGTCAGTTCCGCAATGACAAGTACCAGGGCTTCGGAAGCCTTGAGTGGCCCGATGGCAGCAATTATCAGGGCCTCTTCAGTGCCGGCACGCCGGACGGCGAAGGGGTCCGCACCGACGAGGCCGGCAACCGCTTCAGCGGAAGATTCAAGCGCGGCCAACTCCAGGGCCAGGGCGCCTATCAGGGCGAAGACGGCTCCCACTACATCGGCGAGTTCAAGGACAGCCTGTTCGATGGCAAGGGCCGTTTCAGCAGTGGCGACGGCGATGTCTGGAGCGGCCGGTTCAAGGAAGGCAATCTGGTTGGCGAAGGCGAATTCATCGGCGCCGACGGCAGTCATTACCAGGGCCACTTCAAGCACTGGCGCTACCAGGGTGAAGGCAAGCTATCCCTGGCCGACGGCAGCCGCTACCAGGGGCACTTCAACGACGGCCTCTACAGCGGCACCGGCAAGCTGACGCTGGTGGACGGCAAGCATGAAGGAGGCGTCTGGCAGGACGGCACACGCATTCGTGACGAACAGGGCAAGGCCCTGCCCGATCCCCTGGAAATTGGCCTGCTGGCCCAGGGCGACCTGCTCCAACAGGCCATCGACGCCGTACCGGCCTCCACCCCGGACGTGGAGCTCTACTCCATCAGCCTCGCCGGCGACGGACGCCAGAGCGTGTTCCTGCGCGAAGCAGACTATGTTTCCAAGCTCCTGGCCGAACGCTTCGGCGCCCACGGCCAGATCACCCTGGTCAACCACCGCGAGCACATGGCCGACCGCCCCCTGGCCACCCGCGAAAGCCTTGCCCGGGCCATCCAGGCGGTTGCCCGGCGCAGCGGTCCAGAAGACCTGGTGTTCATCTACCTCACCAGCCACGGCTCGCCAACCCACGAACTGGCCCTGGAGCAACCCGGCCTGCAACTGGGCCACCTGCCGGCACAGGAATTCGCGAGCCTGCTCGCGCCCCTCAAGGACAGGTACAAGGTGCTGGTGATTTCCGCCTGTTACTCCGGTGGTTTCATTCCACCCCTGAAGGATGAGAAGACCCTGATCATGACCGCCGCCCGCTCCGATCGCGTGTCCTTCGGTTGCTCCGAAGAGAACGACTTCACCTACTTCGGTCGCGCCCTGTTCGCCGACGCCTTCAGCGAGACCGATGACCTGGAACGCGCCTTCGGCATCGCCCAGGAGAAAGTCGCCGAGCGAGAGAAAGCCGACGATTTCGAAGCGTCGGAACCGCAGATCTGGGCGCCAAAGGCCGTCACCGCCCGCTGGCGTGCGCTGCGGGAACACCAGGCGGAGCAGGCCCTGACCGCGCAGAGCAGCGCGAACGCCGACAAAACCGCGCGCAACCACTAAGCTCAGCGTGTATCAGCGGAGACACAATATGCATCTGACGCCCCAGCACATACTGCTCGCCGGCGCCACTGGACTGACCGGCGAGCACCTGCTCGACCGCCTGCTCAACGAACCCACCGTCGCCAGGGTCCTGGCGCCGACCCGTCGCCCTCTGGCCGAGCACCCGCACCTGCAAAATCCCGTCGGCCCCCTGGTCGAAATGCTGCCGCAACTGGAAGGCCGGATAGATGTCGCCTTCTGCTGCCTGGGCAGCACCATCCGCCAGGCCGGCTCCCAGGAAGCCTTCCGCGCCGTCGACCTGGACCTGGTCCTGGCCGCTGCCCGGCGCGCCCGCGAACTGGGGGCACGGCACTTCATCGTGATCAGTGCTCTTGGCGCCAGCCAGGCGTCGCCGATCTTCTACAACAAGGTGAAGGGCGAGATGGAAGAAGCCCTGAAAGCCATGGACTGGCCGCAGCTGACCATCGCCCGCCCCTCCCTGCTGATGGGGCCGCGCAGCGAGTTCCGCTTCGGCGAACGCCTCGCTGCCGCCTTCATGCGCTGGCTGCCGGGCAAGTACCGGGGCATCGACGTCTGCACCCTGGCCCGCGCGCTCTGGCGACTGGCGCTGGAAGAGGAAGATGGCATTCGCATTATCGAGTCGGACGACCTGCGCCGCCTGGGCCGCTGAATCTGGATTGACGCCGGCCCTGCGCCTGCACAAGGATTCGTACCTTTACCAGAAGAGATCGCCCATGAGCCTTGAATCGGTCCGCGCCTTCTTTGCCGGGAAGGCGCCGGAAATCGACATCATCGAACTGCATACCAGCACCGCCACCGTGGCACTGGCCGCTGAAGCCCATGGCGTCGAGCCTGGCCGCATCGCCAAGACCCTGGCCTTCCGCGTCGGTGAGGACGCCGTGCTGGTGGTGGCCCGTGGCGACGCGCGGATCGACAACCGCAAGTTCAAGGAAACCTTCGGCGCCAAGGCCAAGATGCTGGATGCCGAGACGGTGGAGTCCCTGACCAGTCACCCAGTGGGCGGCGTCTGCCCGTTCGGGCTGGCAACCCCGCTGCCGGTCTACTGCGACCGTTCCCTGCAGGCATTCGATGAAGTGGTGCCGGCGGCCGGCGCCGTGCACAGCGCCGTACGCATCGCCCCGGACTACATGGCTGAGCTGGTGGAAGCGAAGTGGGTGGATGTCTGCCAGGAGCCCGCTTGAAGTGTCGCAAGTAGCTGCAGTGCCCTGTAGGAGCTGGCTTGCCAGCGAATAGCCCCTTTTCGCTAGCAAGCTAGCTCCTACAGCAACGTAGGATGGGTTGAGCCTGCGATACCCATGCTGTTCTGTAGAGCCGATGGGTATCGCTTCGCTCCACCACATCCTACTAACTAGCAAGCTAGCTAGCTCCTACAAGGCTCCCGGACCGGTTCAATACCCGCCCGTTACCCCCAGGCTCACACCCATCTCCGCCGCCACCGCGAACGGCAACAGCAGCGTGTCCATCAGGGCGCTGGCCGGCAGGTCCAGGGCCGGATAGGCCGGCGGCTCGACGCCGAAACGGTCCGTCGGGCAACAGCCGCCATTGAGCGAATACCAGTCCAGGCGGGTGCCGGAATAGATGATCGGCGCCCCGGGCTTGGCAGCGTTGAGGGTGCCGACACTGGCGCAGCCCTGCAGCAGGGCCAGCGCCAGCACGGCCAGCGAGAGACGCTTAGTCATCGACGCCCTGATGGTGTTCGCCCCAGCGCGGCAGCATGTCCTGGGGGATATCCAGCAGGTTGAGGATGCGCGCGACCACGAAGTCCACCAGGTCATCGATGGTCTGCGGCTGGTGATAGAAGCCCGGCGAGGCCGGCACGATCACCGCGCCCAGGTTGGACAGCTTGAGCATGTTCTCCAGGTGGATGCTGGAGTACGGCGCCTCGCGCGGCACCAGAATCAGCTGGCGGCGCTCCTTCAGGGTCACGTCGGCAGCGCGCTCGATCAGGTTGTTGCAGGCGCCGGTGGCGATGGCCGAAAGCGTGCCGGTGGAACAGGGCACCACCACCATGGCCGCCGGCGCGCCCGAGCCGGACGCCACCGGGGACATCCAGTCTTCCTTGCCGTAGCAGCGAATCTGTCCCGGCGCGGCGCCGGTGTATTCGCTGAGGAAGGCCTGCATGGCCTGGGGCTTGGCCGGCAGGGTGACGTCGGTTTCCGTGGCCATTACCAACTGCGCCGCCTTGGAAATCAGGAAGTGCACTTCGCGGTCTTCCTGGATCAGGCAGTCCAGCAGGCGCAAGCCGTACTGGGCGCCGGATGCGCCAGTCATCGCCAGGGTGATGCGGGACGGTCCGTTCATGGCCTCACTCCGCCAGGGCCGAGGCCAGCTTGCCGTGCAGGCCGCCGAAACCGCCATTGCTCATGATCACCACCTGGGTGCCGGGCGCGGCGATGGCCTTCACCCCCTCGATGATGGACTCCAGGGATTCGCACACCTGGGTCGGCACAGTGGAGCCGGCGACTGTGGCCGCCAGATCCCAGCCAAGATTCGGCGGTGCGTACCAGAACACCTGGTCTGCCAGCTTCACCGAGTCCGGCAGGCCGTCACGGTGGGCACCGAGCTTCATGGAGTTGGAGCGCGGTTCGATCACCGCGATCACCGAGGCATCGCCCACGCGCTTGCGCAGGCCGTCGAGGGTGGTGGCGATGGCGGTGGGATGGTGGGCGAAGTCATCGTATATGGTCACGCCGTTCACTTCAGCCACCTTCTCCATGCGCCGCTTGACGCTCTTGAAGGCGGACAGCGCGGCGACGCCCAGTTCCGGCACCACGCCCACATGGCGGGCGGCAGCCAGGGTGGCCAGGGCGTTGGCGACGTTGTGCTGGCCGGTCAGCTCCCAGTCGACGGTGCCGGCGACCTGGCCTTCGAACAGCACTTCGAAATGCGAGCCGTCTTCGGCCAGCAGGCGCGCCTGCCATTGACCGCCTTCGCCGGTGGTCTGCACCGGGGTCCAGCAGCCCATGTCCAGCACGCGCTTGAGGGCGATTTCGGAGGTCGGGTGGATGACCAGCCCCTCGCCGGGGATGGTCCGCACCAGATGGTGGAACTGGCGCTCGATGGCGGCGAGGTCGGGGAAGATATCCGCGTGATCGAACTCGAGGTTATTGAGGATGGCAGTGCGCGGGCGGTAGTGGACGAACTTGGAGCGCTTGTCGAAGAAGGCGCTGTCGTACTCGTCGGCCTCCACCACGAAGAAAGGCGTGCCGCCCAGACGGGCCGACACACCGAAGTTCTGCGGAACGCCGCCGATCAGGAAGCCCGGGCTCATGCCGGCATGCTCCAGCACCCAGGCCAGCATGCTGGTGGTGGTGGTCTTGCCGTGGGTACCGGCCACTGCCAGCACCCAACGGCCTTGCAGCACATGATCGGCCAGCCACTGCGGGCCGGAGACATAGGGCAGGCCCTTGTTCAGCACGTATTCCACAGCAGGGTTACCACGGGACAGCGCGTTGCCGACCACCACGAGATCCGGAGCGGGCTCCAGATGGGCCGGTTCGTACCCCTGCATCAACTCGATGCCCTGGGCCTCCAACTGGGTGCTCATGGGCGGGTAGACGTTGGCGTCGGAGCCGGTGACACGGTGGCCAAGTTCCTTGGCCAGCACCGCCAGCGAACCCATGAAGGTGCCGCAGATGCCGAGGATATGGATATGCATGGATGACCTCTGAAACGGGCCGCCCCGGCCCGGAAAAAACTTGTCGCAGGTTAGCACAGCGGCCTCCCCGGCAGCCCCAGAAGACTGGTGTAGGGGCGAATTCATTCGCCAACAGGCCAACGGCCTGCCATGCACGACCTAGGGACCGCTACGCGGTCCTTGGCGAATGAATTCGCCCCTACAAGGATGAAGCGAACCGGCTAGCCGCCGTTCGACCTCACAATGGCGAAAAAGGTCTCGATGATGCGCCGCGAACCCTGCTCCCGCAGGCACACCAGCGTCTCCGTCATGCGCTGCAGGCAATCGCGGATCGGTAGCACATGGACGTTGGCGCTGGCGCCCACCTCGGCCGCAGACACCAGGCCGACGCCAAGGCCCGCGGCGACCATCTCGAAGGTGGCCTCGCGGCCTTCTACCTCGATGGCCGGACGGATGGCGATGCCAGCGCGGCGCATCTCCTCTTCGAGTATCTGCCGGGTCATGGAACCGCGCTCGCGCAGCACCATCGGCATGTCCTCCAGGTCGGCGAGGACGATCGACTCACGCGCCGCCCAGGGGTGCGAATGTGCCACGAAGGCCACCAGCGGGTCGGCGCTGAGTACATGGGTGATCAGGCTGTCGTCCTCCACCACGCGCCCCAGCAGCGCGAAGTCCGCCTTGTACTCCTGCAACCGGCGCAGGCACTCGTCGCTGTTGCCGGTGACCAGGCTGACGCGAATGCCCGGATAGCGCTCGCAGAAGCGCGCGATATGCCCCAGCAGGTGCACCGGCGAGTCCACCGCCAGGGTCAGGCTGCCAGTCTCCAGGGCGCGCGAAGTGGACAACAGCTCCTGCGCTTCGGACTCCGCCGCGAACAGCCGCTGGGTGATGGTCAGCAAACGCTCGCCAAGGTCGGTCAGTTGCACCGAGCGCTTGTTGCGGTGGAACAGCAGGATGCCGAAGCGCTCCTCCAGCTTGCGCACCTGGTCGGAAACCGCCGGCTGGCTGAGGAAAAGCGCCTCCGCCGCGCGGGTGAAGTTGCCGTGCACCGCCACGGCGTGGAAGGCCTTCAGCTGTGCCTGGGAAACCGCCATTCGCCTGCTCCTCGATAAATAAGCTCAACTTATTTTTGAAATACTATAAATCGATTTTTTTTATTTCTAGGGAATTGGTTTTATCTCTCCATCGCAACGCGCCCTCACCAGAACAACGCTGGAGACGACCATGACCAAAGCCGAATTCCCCACCAACACCCAACCGCTGGCGACCCCCGCCCTCGGCGAGCCCTACCTGCTGACACCCGGCCCGCTGACCACCTCCAAGGCCACCAAGGAAGCCATGCTGCGTGACTGGGGCTCGTGGGATGGCGCCTTCAACCTGGTGACCGCCGAAGTGCGCCAGGAACTGCTGTCGATGGCCGGCGTGCAAGACGACAGCTTCGCCTGCGTTCCCCTGCAAGGCAGCGGCAGCTTCTCGGTGGAAGCCGCCCTCGCCACCGCCATCCCCCGCGACGGCAAGTGCCTGATCCTGATGAACGGTGCCTACGGCCAGCGCGCCGCCAAGACCCTGGACTACCTCGGCCGCGCCTACATCACCCTGGACAAGGGCGACTACCTGCCGCCGCAACCGGATGAAGTCGACGCCCTGCTGAAGGCCCACCCGGACGTGACCAACGTCTTCCTGGTCCACTGCGAAACCAGCTCCGGCATCCTCAACCCGCTGCGCGAAATCGCCGACGTGGTGAAGGCCCACGGCAAGAGCCTGATCGTCGACGCCATGAGCTCCTTCGGCGCCGTACCGCTGACCGTGAATGAAATCGCCTTCGACGTGCTGGTGTCTTCCGCCAACAAATGCATCGAAGGCATCCCAGGCTTCGGCTTCGTGATCATCCGTCGCTCGGTGCTGGAAGCAGCCAAGGGCCGCGCCCACTCCCTGGCCCTGGATATCTACGAGCAGTGGCTCTACATGGAGCGCACCGGCCAGTGGCGCTTCACCCCGCCGACCCACAGCGTGGTCGCCTTCCGCACGGCGCTGGAACAGCACGCCGCCGAGGGTGGCGTACCGGGCCGCCTGGCACGCTACAGCCGCAACCGCGACGTACTGGTCGCCGGCATGCGCGAGATCGGTTTCAAGACCCTGCTGGAAGACCAGTGGCTGTCGCCGATCATCACCACCTTCTTCAGCCCGGAGCACCCGAACTTCGAGTTCAAGCGCTTCTACGAGGAACTGAAGGCCCGCAACTTCATCATCTACCCCGGCAAGCTGACCGTCGCCGAGAGCTTCCGCATCGGCTGCATCGGGCAGATCGACGAGCACATCGTCCGCCAACTGCTGCGCGCCATCACCGACTCGCTGGAAGCGATGGGCGTGGACATGAAGTAAACGGTCTGCCTGAGTCGACAGGCAGCCCCATTCCGGTCACCCACCGTCCTGAGACGGTTCCCGCTGCGGGTAGCGGGGCCGTGGTGCGGTGACCTTTTTCTGAAACATTTCCGTAGTAGACCGACCGCTCGGCCACGCCGGGCAGGAGCCAAGACCAACGCCGAATCTCATTCACCAGCCTGACGCCACGACCGCTGCCATCTGACCAAGGTCGTGCGTTTAGACAGCCCAGCAGCAAAACAACAACAACCTCCCTATTTGCACTGTCCGGCATACCCACACGGGGTCAGAAAACCATGAACAACAACGCAGGCGCCTTGCACAGCGGCTGGAAATCCCTCCAGCGCTGGCGTGTCCAGATATTCCTCATCACCTGGCTGGCCTACGCCGCCTTCTACTTCACCCGGAAAGCCTTCTCCGTCGCCAAGCTCGGCATCGGCGAAGACCCGAGCTTCGACCTCGACAAGGCCGCGATGGCCAACCTCGACGCCCTCTACCTCGCCGCCTACGCCGTAGGCCAGTTCACCTGGGGCATCTTCGCCGACCGTTTCGGCCCACGTGTCGTGGTGCTCGGCGGCCTGGTGATTTCGGCCCTGGTGGCCGTCGTCATGGGCACCTTCGCCACCTTGCCGATCTTCGCCACCTGCATGGTGGTCCAGGGCCTGGCCCAGTCCACCGGTTGGTCGGGGCTGTGCAAGAACATCGGCAGTTTCTTCGCCACCCGCGAACGTGGCCGTGTGCTGGGTTACTGGAGCACCTGCTACGCCTTCGGCGGACTGGTGGCCACGCCCTTCGCTGGCTGGTGGGCCTACGACGTGTTCCAGGACTGGCGCATGGCGTTCATTTCCTCCGCCCTGGTGGTTGGCACCGTTGCCGTGCTGTTCTTCTTCCTGCAGCGCAACAAGCCGGAAGACGTGGGCCACGCCCCGGTTGAAGTGGAAACTGCCAGCAGCGGTCCGCGTGAAAGCCACTGGAATGCACTGCGCAAGGTGGTCAAGAACCGCACCGTGCTGGTCCTGGGCCTGGCCTACTTCCTGCTCAAGCCCGCCCGCTACGCCATCCTCCTGTGGGGCCCGGTGATCGTCTACGAACGCATGCCCGCCATCGGCAAGGTCGCGTCGGCCATCGTTCCCACTGCCTTCGAGCTGGCCGGTCTGGTGGGTCCGATCCTCATCGGCATCGCCTCGGACAAGCTCTTCGGCGCCCGCCGCATGCCGGCCTGCGTGTTCAGCCTGATCGCCCTCACCGTCTGCCTGGCGCTGTTCGTCCCGGCCATGCAGAGCGGCAGCCTGTACCTGGTGGTCGGCCTGCTGTTCATGATGGGCATGACCCTCTACGGACCGGATTCGATGATCAGCAGCTCCGCCGCCATCGACTTCGGCACCCAAGAAGCCGCCGGTACCGCCGCGGGCTTCGTCAACGGCTGCGGCTCGGTCGGCGCCATCCTCGGCGGCCTGCTGCCGGGCTACTTCGACACCAACACCGTCTTCCTGGTGTTCACCGCCGCGGCGCTGCTGGCCAGCCTGATGCTGGTGCCCTTCTGGAACAGCCGCCCGCAAACCCTGAAAGCGCCGGAAAACCTCCCGGCCAACGGTCAACCGGCAATCGCCGGGGCCAGAACCTGAATTCCCTTACTCAACCTGCAATCCGCTGGAGTCCTCACCATGCATTACAAGCAACCCACCCAACTGAAAGCCGCAATCCTCGACTGGGCCGGTACCGTCGTCGACTTCGGTTCCTTCGCGCCGACCCAGATCTTCGTCGAGGCCTTCGGTGAGTTCGGCGTCGCCGTCTCCCTGGAAGAAGCCCGCGGCCCGATGGGCATGGGCAAGTGGGACCACATCCGCACCCTCTGCGACGTGCCGGCGATCGGCGAACGCTACCGCGCTGCCTTCGGCCGCCTGCCGACGGACGATGACGTCACCGCCATCTACGAACGCTTCATGCCGCTGCAGATCGAGAAGATCGGCCTGCACTCGGCCCTGATCCCCGGCGCCCTCGACGCCATCGCCACCCTGCGCGGCAAGGGCCTGAAGATCGGTACCTGCTCCGGCTACCCGGCGGTGGTGATGGCCAAGGTGGTGGAACTGGCCCGCGAGAACGGCTACACGCCGGACCACGTGGTGGCGACCGACGAAGTGCCCAACGGCCGTCCGTACCCGGCCCAGTCTCTGGCCAACGTGATCGCCCTCGGCATCGACGACGTCGCCGCCTGCGTGAAGGTGGACGACACCTGGCCGGGCATCCTCGAAGGCCGCAGCGCCGGCATGTGGACCGTGGCCCTGACCTGCTCGGGCAACGCCCTGGGCCTGACGTACGAACAGTTCAAGGCGCTGCCGAA
>NZ_SSOM01000064.1 GCF_029871235.1 Pseudomonas sp. BN411 | reverse complement strand
TGGGCGAGCCCCTTGAAACACAGGACACCGTTTCCCCCTTACCATAAGGGATAGGCAAACGACTGTGTTTATGACTACCAGCAAAGACAAAACCATCGAAGTGCTCGGCCAGGAGCGGCGCCGCCGTTGGAGTGCCGAGGAGAAGCTGGCCATGGTGCGCGAAAGTTTCGAACCCGGGCAAAGCGTCTCGGTGGTGGCCCGGCGCAATGGCATCAATCCCAACCAATTGTTCCACTGGCGCAAGCTCTATCAGGACGGCAGCCTGTCGGCGGTCAGTGCCGGTGAGGCCGTGGTGCCGGCCTCTGAGTTGGCCGACGCGCTGAAACAGATCCGCGAGCTGCAACGGATGCTGGGCAAGAAGACCATGGAGGCCGAGATCCTCAAGGAAGCGGTGGAGATCGCTCGCTCGCGAAAATGGCTTGCGCACTCACCCTTGTTGCCGGGGGACGACCAGTGAAAGCGGTCAGTGAAAGTCTCGGTGTAGCGCGCTCGCAATTGACGGCTCGACTCAAACAGCCCGCTCCAGGGCCGCAGCCGCGTCGGCGCCGGGCGCTCAACGATGGAGTCCTGGTCGAACAGATCAAGCAGGCAGTCGGCACGTTGCCCAGCTATGGCTATCGGCGGGTGTGGGGGCTGTTGCGTCGACAGCATGAGCAACAGGCCCTGCCACCGGTCAACGTGAAGCGGATTTACCGGGTCATGCGTGACCACGATCTGTTGCTGGAGCGCCGGCGCAAACAGCCGGGCGTGGCACGGCGTCACGAAGGTCGTGTCGCGGTGGACACGAGCAACACCCGCTGGTGTTCGGATGGCTTCGAGTTCCGCTGCGAGGATGGTGACAAACTGCGTGTGACCTTCGCCCTGGACTGCTGTGATCGCGAAGCCATCAGCTGGGTGGCCAGCCCAAACGGCTACAGCGGCGACGATGTCCGCGACGTGATGCTGGAAGCTGTTGAACAACGCTTCGGTGGCGAACTGCCCGCATCGCCGGTGCAATGGCTGAGCGATAACGGCTCGGCTTATACCGCCGAACAGACCCGAGCCTTTGCCCGACAGATCGGCCTGCTGCCCCTGACCACCCCAGTGTGCAGCCCGCAGAGCAATGGCATGGCGGAGAGCTTCGTGAAGACCATGAAGCGTGACTACATCCACCACATGCCCAAGCCTGATCGAGCGACGGCCCTGCATAATCTGGCCATCGCCTTTGAGCATTACAACGAGGAACATCCGCACAGCGCATTGAACTACCGCTCACCACGAGAGTTCAGGCGCTTGGCTGAGGCATCAACTTAACGGGGTGCCGGTGTCCGGTTTGATAGGGGCAAGTCCATAGGGTTCCGTTCACCCAGTAGGCACAATTCAGGTAATAGCAACTGTCGCTGAGCTTTAAGGCGCGTACTGCCCCATATCGGCAGAGTCCAGGTTTTCAGCAATGTACCTGACCAGCTTGAGCGGCTCGGTGCTGTCAATGATAGAGAGCATCAAGTCCCGTTTGTTGTGGGGAAGGCAATTGGCGCAGCGCTTGGCTGTGGCCTTGATGGCTGCATTGGTGCCATGAATGTGAGCGGTGAGGAAGAGGGCCAAGGTGGCATCTTGAAGGTTCAAACGGATGTGCTCGCTGTGTGTCCCAAGTGAGTGGGCCGTGTGCCGTAAACTCTGCTCAATCCTACTCACTCCAACGATTGGGCGTGCCCTGTGGTTGTGATAGGGATGGGCAGTCAGCGGGGACCGGATGCTCACTCGTTAATTGATTGTGGGAAAAAAGAGGAGCCCGAAGGCTCCTTAAGGTTGACGCCGCAGGCACAGATCGCGGCGTCGACGGTAGAATCGATTCAGGCTGCGCTGAAGGTCTTGTGCGGGTCGATGACGAATTTCTTCGGCACACCGGCATCGAACTCGCCGTAGCCACGCGGTGCGTCGTCCAGGCTGATGACCTGCACACCCACCACTTCAGCGATGTTGATGCGGTCCCACATGATCGCCTGCATGAGCGCGCGGTTGTACTTCATCACCGGAGTCTGGCCGGTGTGGAAGCTGTGGGATTTCGCCCAGCCGAGGCCGAAGCGGATGCTCAGGCTGCCGATCTTCGCTGCGGCATCGGTAGCGCCCGGGTCCTCGGTGACGTAGAGGCCGGGGATACCGATCTTGCCGGCCACGCGGGTGACCTGCATCAGCGAGTTGAGCACGGTGGCCGGCGCTTCGTGTTGCGCACCGGAATGGCCATGGCCACGCGCTTCGAAGCCTACAGCGTCGATGGCGCAATCCACTTCCGGCTCGCCCAGCAGAGCAGCAATCTGCTCGTGCAGCGGGGTGTCTTGGGACAGGTCGGCGACCTCGAAGCCCTGCGCTTTGGCATGCACCAGACGCACCGGGTTCACATCACCAACGATGACCACGGCGGCGCCCAGCAGGCGGGCGGAAGCGGCGGCGGCGAGGCCCACGGGGCCGGCACCGGCGACATACACGGTGCTGCCCGGGCCGACGCCGGCGGTGACCGCGCCGTGGTAGCCGGTGGGCAGGATGTCGGAGAGGCAGGTCAGGTCACGGATCTTCTCCATGGCCTTGTCGCGGTCCGGCAGCTTGAGCAGGTTGAAGTCGGCGTAGGGCACCAGCACGTACTCGGCCTGGCCGCCGGTCCAGTCGCCCATGTCGACATAGCCGTAGGCACCGCCGGCGCGGGCCGGGTTGACTGTGAGGCAGACACCGGTGTGCATTTCCTTGCAGGAGCGGCAGCGGCCGCAAGCTACGTTGAACGGCACGGAAACCAGGTCGCCGATCTTCAGGCTTTCCACGTCACTGCCTTTCTCGATCACCTCACCGGTGATCTCGTGGCCGAGCACCAGGCCGACCTGGGCGGTGGTACGGCCGCGCACCATGTGCTGGTCCGAGCCGCAGATGTTGGTGGAGACCACCTTCAGAATCACCCCGTGCTCGATCTTCTTGCCGCGGGGATCCTGCATTTTCGGGTAGTCGATCTTCTGCACTTCGACCTTGCCCGCACCGAGATAAACGACACCACGATTACCAGACATGCCAACTCCTTCCACTCATGCGAGTGTTTCGGGATTCGGTGGTTTCCAGAGGAACCACTGAAAGTTCGTGATTATTGGTTTCGGAGGAGGGCGCACATGCATGCAACGGCAGTGCGCCTTCGATAGCGCCTTAGGTTCGGCGCCTGATGTGCTTACTCAGCTTTAAAGCAGTAAACCGCCAGCTTGTTCCCATCGAGGTCGCGAGCATATGCGGCGTATGCGTTCGGAGCCCAACCACGCGGGCCGGGAGCACCTTCGTCTTTACCGCCGGCAGCAAGGGCAGCGGCATGGAACGCATCAATGGCGGCGCGATTGGGTGCTTCGAAGCTAACAGTGACACCGTTACCTACGCTGGCAGGTTCGCCGTTTGCAGGTTTCAGTACGAAGAAGGACGGAGCGTCTACGCCCCAGATAGAGCCATTTTCGCCAAGATCTGCAATGCGCTTATTACCCAGCGCACCCAAAACGTTGTCGTAGAAGCTACGGGCTTTGGCCAGGTCGTTGGTGCCAACAGTTACGTGCGTGAAGATGGACATCTTGTGATTTCTCTTTGTGGGTCTAAAGATGGCTGGAGAGCATTGCTCTCGGCCTTGGATAACTGGGTCGTTAGACTCAGTCTTGAAACTGGATAACCGTTCGGATGCTCTTGCCTTCGTGCATCAGGTCGAAGGCCTTGTTGATGTCATCCAGGGTCATGGTGTGGGTGATGAAGGTGTCCAACGGGATCGCGCCCTGCTGTGCCTTGTCCACGTAGCTCGACAGTTCGGTGCGGCCCTTCACGCCGCCGAAGGCCGAACCGCGCCAGACGCGGCCAGTCACCAGTTGGAACGGACGGGTGCTGATCTCGGCACCGGAGGGCGCCACGCCGATGATCACGGACTCGCCCCAACCCTTGTGGCAGCACTCGAGCGCGGCGCGCATCAGGTTGACGTTGCCGACACACTCGAAGCTGTAGTCGACGCCGCCGTCGGTGAGCTCGACGATGACGTCCTGGATCGGCTTGCTGTGTTCCTTCGGATTGACGAAATCGGTAGCGCCCAGCTCGCGGGCCACCTCGAATTTGTCCGGGTTGATGTCGATGGCGATGATCCGTGAGGCCTTCGCCATCTTGGCGCCGATGATCGCTGCCAGGCCGATACCGCCCAGGCCGAAGATGGCTACGGTGGCGCCTTCTTCTACCTTGGCGGTGTTGAGCACGGCACCGATGCCGGTGGTCACTCCGCAGCCGAGCAGGCAGACCTTCTCCAGCGGGGCGTCCTTGGGAATCTTCGCCAGGGAGATTTCCGGCAGCACGGTGTATTCGGAGAAAGTCGAGCAGCCCATGTAGTGGTAGACCGGCTCGCCGTTGTAGCTGAAACGGCTGGTACCGTCGGGCATCAGGCCCTTGCCCTGGGTAGCGCGCACTTTCTGGCAGAGGTTGGTCTTGCCGGATTTGCAGAACTTGCACTCACGGCACTCGGCCGTATAGAGCGGGATCACGTGGTCGCCCACCGCCAGCGAGGTGACGCCCTCACCTACGGCCTCGACGATGCCACCACCCTCGTGACCGAGGATGCAGGGGAACACGCCTTCGGAGTCAGCACCGGACAGGGTGTAGGCGTCGGTGTGGCAGACGCCGGTCGCCACGATGCGCACCAGGACTTCGCCCGCCTTGGGCGGCGCTACGTCGACTACAACGATCTGCAGTGGCTGATTGGGGGCGAAGGCCACCGCAGCGCGAGACTTGATCATTCCAGATGTTCCTCGTTACTTGGATTTTTTGTTGGTTGCGGTCGTGCTTGTGCCGCGCAGCAACGAACCGTGCACTCGGGCTCGTATAACAATTGCAGTGGTAATGCCTCAGAACACCTATCGAACGATTGCCCCAGGGGTAGGGCGTGACAGGCTAGGAAGGAGAGTCGTCACGCAACTGATGAGGACTCATGGTCTTGAACTCGCAACTGTCGTTTTGATGCACGAGGTTTGGATCAGAACCCGCTCCATTGCAGAGCGGGTTCTTTGATGACTCAGGCGTGTTCAGCATCCCAAGCCTTGATTGCCTCGCTGGCTACTCGGAAAGCAGCAAGAGCAGCCGGCACGCCGCAGTAAATTGCAGCCTGCATTAGCACAGCACGGATTTCTTCCCGAGTGACACCGTTGGTCAAGGCACCTTTCACGTGGACGCCCAGTTCGTGGTGTTGGTTCATCGCTGTCAGTGCAGCAAGGTTGATGATGCTCCGCGTTTTGAACGGGAGGGTTTCATCACCCCATACCGCGCCCCAGCAGTACTCAGTAACCAGCTCCTGCATCGGCTTATTGAAGCTATCCGCTGCAGCGTAAGAACGCTCGACGTGTTCTGCACCCAGTACGGCTTTACGATTGGCAAAGCCCTTTTCAAAAAGCTCTCGGTTCATTCTCTATTCCTATGCGTTGTCTTGGACTTGAATCGCAGGCATTTCGATGCCCGCCCACTGTTCGATGAGGCAGGCAATTCGAGTGAAGTCAGCTCCCTCGCCGTAAGTTGCGCGGGTCATGTTCAGAACCTGCCGCACGGCACTCCCGACGGGCATCGGCACACCCATGGCCTCGGCTTCTTCCAGGCAGATGCGGGTGTCCTTCAGTGACAGGCCGGTGGTGAACCCGAAGTCGAACGTGCGAGGGAGGATCGCTCGAGGGAGCTTGTCGGTGGTTGCACTGTTACGGCCACTTCCAGCATTGAAGACGTCGAGCATGACCTTCGCATCCAGCCCGGCTTTAACGCCCATTACCAAGGCTTCGCAGGAAACTGCCAAAGCCGTGACCGAGACCAGGTTGTTCACTAACTTCATCGTCTGACCCAGACCTGGTTCGTTGCCGCAGGAAATGACTTTCCCGAGGTTTTTCAGGATCGGGGTCGTCTCCGCTTGCTCGCGCTCAGGACCCGACACCATCAAGGCGAGCGTCCCTTTGCGGGCTCCTGCCGCTCCGCCACTCACAGGACAATCGAGCGCTGTGATGTCATGTGCTGCCAGTCCGCTGGCAAGCTGCTTGGCTGCCCGCGGGCCAGATGTGGACAGGTCGATGAACACTCGGACCTTGCCACCGTTGCAGACGCCGTTTTCACCCAGAGCGACCTTGAGCATGATGTCGGGGGTCGGCAAGCTGGCGAGTACGATTTCGGCTTGAGCTGCAACTTCGGCCGGACTGTGGGCGGAGGTTGCGCCCATCGCTACGAGGCGGCTCACCGAACTAGTGTTGAGATCAAAAACCGTCAGCGAATAACCTGCTTCTACCAGCCTGGTAGCCATTGGTTCGCCCATGGTCCCCAAGCCGATGAAGCCAATGCTTGGCAAGCTCATTCGTTACTTCCTCTGCTGTCTACTTGTGCTGAAACGGATTGCTTGAGCAACTGGATGATTGCTCGGCCGTGGGCGATTTCGTCGTCACAGACGGCGTGTTCGCGCCCTGGATAAGTCTCAAGCTCCACGTCGCCGCCCATGCGGCCAAAGACGGTTGCGGTCTGGTCGGTCCTGGCTAGAGGAACCCACGGATCGGCATCTCCATTTCCCAGGAAGATAGGGGTCCGCTGCAGCTTCCGATCAAGTAGCCAGGTCATTTGCTCCGGCCCGATCAGTCCACCTGTGTAGGCGACCAATCCGCCCCAACGAGTTGGATTGCGGTAAACGAATTCGCAGGCCAAGCATGCGCCTTGGGAGAAACCGAGTAGGACGATCCGGGATCGGGGAATGCCGCGATCTTCAAGGCGTCCGACTGCTACTTCCACGCGCGCGAGAGCGTGGTCGAGATGCGGCCGATTGTTCTCCAGCGGTGCCATGAACTTGTCGGGATACCAGCTGTTGTCGCTCGCCTGCAGCGCTACGTAGGAAACGTCTTGCACGTTGAGGCGATCGGCAATCGCGACCATGTCCTGCGGTCCTTGCGTTCGGCCGTGGATCAGAATTACCGCCATGCCGGTAGCTTCTGGTGCCGGGCCGAACTCGTGAGCAGGTTGGTCCAGATGTGGGGTAGGGGACATGCCTCTGTCCTCAGTACTTGAGTGGTTCGAGGTATGCCGCGATTTCCTGAGCATTGGCGCCCAGCTGTGGCGGAATCTGGATTGTTCCGCCGAGATTCTCGTACGACTCGTCGACGAGGAAACCCTGAGGCTTGGACACCGAGGCTTCGAACAGGGCACCACCAGGCGTGCGAACGTAGATCGAGTCGAAGTAGCCGCGATCTTTGCGGTCGGAAACGTCGGTATAACCAAGGCCTTCGAGATGCAGCTTGACGCTGCGTTGGATCTCCAGGTCGGAGACTTCGAAGGCGCAATGGTGAACGGTGCCCTCGCCATAGGCCCAGGAACCCTGCGGCAGATTGGGTGCGAGCTCGAAGTCGATGATGGTGCCGGTACCACCATTGCCCACCTCGAAGCGGGTGAATGCACCATCGACTTCTCGCTGCTTCCCGCTCCAGCCGTAATGCATGAACTCGGAGGAGTTCTCCAGATCGCGAACCGTGACCGTAATGCCGTGGGTTCCACGAATACCAAATTCGCTTGGGATAGCCCCATTGGAGTACGGCTTGCGGTTGTCGTCAGCAATGCCGACTAGCTCATAGACGATGCCGCATGGATGGGCAAACTGCAGGAGCTTCTCGCCAAATCGTTCCATGAAGGCCGGCTTGAACCCGAAACTGGAAAGATGCTTCTCCCAGAAGCTAAGCGAGGAGACTGGTACCGAAAGGGCGAGAGTCTTGACCTGGCCAGAGCCACGGCGGGCCTTACGACCGGACTGACGCATCGGGAAGCAGGTGACCAGCGTGCTTTCTTCGCCGAGGTCGTTCCCGTAGTAGAGATGGTAAATCGGCTCGTTTCCGTCGTAGAGACCGGTCTTTTTGACGCTCTTCAGTCCGAGCACCTTGGTGTGGAAGTCGTAGTCTTCCTGGGCACCGCCGACGTTCAGGGTAATGTGGTGATGGCGGAGGATATGCGGATTGATTTCCATGAGGTTCTCCAGGCGCGTTTTAGTTGGAGTTAGGACGGATGCCGAGGAAAGCGTTTTCGAGGAGCTCGCCGATGCTTGCTCGTTCGATCGTTCGGGGGTTCCAGTAAGGGGAGGCACAGGCGATGTCAGCCGCGCGCGCCACGTCTTCTCTACGAAGGCCGATGTCAGCGAGGCTTTTCGGAGCACCGTGCTTGGTGGCCAAGTCGTACAGCCCCTTGGCTGCGTCATCGACTCCGAGCGCTCGGGCAACACGCGCTATGGCTTCCGGAGCAGCCGACGCGTTGTAGGCAACCGCATGAGGAAGCACCACGGTATGGGTCTCCGCGTGCGGTAGATCGAAGCTGCCGCCGAGCGTGTGGCACAGCTTGTGGTGCAGGGACATGCCTACCGCGCCTAAACAGGTACCGCACGCCCAAGCGCCAAAGAGGGCATCGGAGCGTGCTTCGCGATCATTTGGGTTGGCATGGATGCGAGGAATGGCGCGGGCAATTGCGGCAATGCCTTGCTCGGCAAGCATCGAAATCAGTGGGTTGGCATCTTTCGAATACAGCGCCTCGACAGCGTGAGCAATTGCGTTCAGACCGGACGTGACAGTCAGCTGCGCCGGGAGGGTAAGGGTAAGCTCCACGTCATAGATGATGACTTCCGGCAGGACCTTTAGGGTCCGCTGTGTGGTCTTGATACCCTTTTCGGTCTGGCCGAGGATCGGGGTGGCTTCCGACCCGGCATAAGTGGTCGGAATGGCGATCTGGGGAAGGTCGGTGTTAAGTGCGATGGCTTTGCCAAGGCCGATTGTCGATCCTCCCCCAAGAGCAATGACGCAGTCAGCGTCTAGGCGCTTGACGTGCTCCACCGCCCGCGCCGTAACTTCGACGGGAGTGTGCATGGTGGCCTCAGTGAACGTACCGACTGACAGCTCCCCGAGGGAATTCGATAAATGCTGCGCTTCTGCCTTTTGATGCGGCGTTGATAGAACAAGCGCGCGTTTGCATCCAAGTAGCTGAACTTCTTCAGCAACCTGGCGAAGCGTATCGAAGCCAAATATCACACGCGCAGGAAGTGCGTTGTAGGAAAATGGTTGCATCGGATCTCCTCACTGACCTCTTATTAATATTGCTGCAGCACATCAGTAAAAATACTTGTAGGACCGCACAGGTCATCTATCGAAAGATAGATTTGAAGTTTTATTTCGCTTTCATGGATGCATCGACGATGCTGTGCACTACTGCTGTTAGATATCCAGTTCAAGAACAGGTGTTTTAGAGCGCGAAACGCAAACCAGCATGGTTTTTCCTGCTGCTTTTGCTTCGTCCGAAAGCACAGTGTCTCGATGGTCCGGTGTTCCGCATACAACTGTTGCCTCGCAACTGCCGCAGATGCCTTCGCGGCAGGAGTAAGGGATCATGTAGTCATTTTCTTCGAGGACATCCAGAATGGTTTTGTCCGCGGGAACTAGGTATTCCTGTCCGGTACTCTTGATAATAAGTTTGAACCCATCGTTGACTTCTGATTCGTCCTTTGGTCGAGCACTAAACCATTCAAAGTGAACGTGATCAGAAGGGCGAGTTGAAGCGGCCTGCTCAACGCGTTGCATGAGCGGCATAGGTCCGCAGCAATAGATGTGGCTATCGGAGCGCATCTGTGAGATTGCCGATTCGACATCAAATTGGGTTCCGTTACTATCGTCTAAGAAATGGAATGTGACTTTCTCTCTGTCGAAGCCCAGAAGCTCTTCGTAAAATGCGGCTCTCAATTTCGTGCGGGCGAGATAGTGCAAGTGCCAATTCTTACCTTGACGTTCACACCAGCGAACCATGGAAAGCATCGGGGTGATCCCGATCCCGCCGGCAATGAAGTTGTAGTGTTCAGCGTCAGCGACTAGCGGGAAATTGTTGCGCGGAGGCCGGACTCGCAGGGTTTGCCCAACCTTGAGGCCGCCGTGAAGGAAGCTAGAGCCGCCCCGGCTCTCGGGGGCAAGGCTCACCGCTACTTGATATCGCTTGCGCTCAGTCGAGTCGTTGAACAACGAATAGTGACGAATCAGGCTATTAGAGAGGTGAACTTCGAGATGGGCACCTGGTGAGAATTCGGGAAGTTCTTTTCCGTCCGCGCACTTAAGTTCAAACGAAAGAGTGTCTTTAGCTTCCGATCTAATGGCGGAAATTATCAGATCTAGAAATTCGGCAGACATGGGGTACTCCTAGCAAGCAGGCTTACTGCTCGTTCTTGTTCGGTGTGGCTGAAAGAAACTTCGCAACTGCTTCCCTGGCAACGACGGACTCGTCCAGAACTAGATGCCCTGCATCTGCAAAGAATTGGATTTGTGCATTAGGTAGGTGTTTATGCCAGTGCACAGCGAGGGGGGCTGGAAGAAGCCGATCTTCCTGTCCCCATGCAATTAGGGAGGGCATGCTCAGCTTCTGGAGTAGCTCAGGCATTGATAAGTTGTTGAACCCATCCGAAAGCAGTCGCATTGTCGACGACGTCTCTCTTTCTCTCATCTTTATGAACTGCGGATCGAAGCCGTCAGGAAGGTAACGCTTGAGCGTGGAGAGATCGTTCACCATGTAGGCAGGGAATTCTTCCGGCTTTACTTCGCGAAGGTCCGGAAGCGAGATGTTTTGCACTTCGAGACCAGCTGGAGCAATTAGAGCCAGTTTCGTAATTTGCTCAGTGTTTTCGGCTGCGTACTCAGCGGCCAGTCGGCCGCCGAGGGAAAAGCCGACGAGATGAAATCGACTTAGATTCATCAGGGAGAATAAGTTTCGGTAGTGATCTATGTAGCCATGGAAGTTACTGGCTGACTCACTATCATCTGACTCACCGAAACCGGGGTGATAGGGCAGGATAACGCGAAAACGATCGATCCATGCGCGGGCAAAGTCGATGCCGTGCCAGGTGCCGGCACCATGAAAGAACACGAGCGGTTCTCCCTGACCAGCGCTGTAGACAATAGTCCGAGTTCCTTCGACAACGAACTCGTCTCGTTGGAAACCGGAATGGTCCACACGGGCATCGCCCCACGTCATCGAATTCATCGAAGCACTCCTGCACTATTGTTATTGGCAGATACACGATGAAGGGAGCTGTGTGTTAGGACACCTATCCTTGGATAGCCTGATCTCGACTAACTACTCGGAGAGGGTAAGGGGATGGGCTCAAACCGGCCCAATGAAGCCGGTTTGAGCATGGGCAGAGAGGATCAAAGATCTAGGATGAGGCGGGAGCTTTTGGCTCGAGAGCAGCAAGGCATGAACTGGTCGTTCGCTGCCTTCTCCTCCGCGGAGAGGAACATATCGCGATGATCCGGCTCGCCACCTAGTACGCGTGTAGTGCAGGTACCGCAGATGCCTTGTTCGCAAGAATAGGGGATATCGATTCCATGCTCTGCCAGGGCTTGGACAACATTCATTTCTGCCGGAACGGTATACACCTCACCGGTGCTGCTGACCTGGACTTCGAATGCCTGATCCGCACCTGGCGCGGACGCTGGTTGGGCAGCAAAGTATTCCCGATGGAGGTGGTCTTCGCTCCATTCGCTGTCCCGCGCGGTGTTGAGAATGAAGTCCATGAATCCGCCAGGGCCGCAGACGTATAGATGAACGCCATCTCCTGGCTCGCCGAGGACGACGCTGGCCTGCAGCTTCTGCTCTTCGGGGCCGGTGTCGAAATGAAAATGCACGCGACTTGCAAAGGACGATGACTTGATGCGGTCGACAAACGCCGCTCGGTCGTCAGAGCGTGAGCAATAGTGCAGCTCAAAGTCGGCGCCAATTGTTGCTAGGCGCTCCGCCATACAGAGGATCGGGGTTATGCCGATGCCGCCGGCGAACAGCAGACTCCGCTTGGTCGCGTTGTGGAGTGGAAACAGGTTCTTCGGCTCGCTAATTTCGACCCGGGCGCCGACCTCCAATTGCTCATGCATCGACTTGGAGCCACCCCGTGAGTTCGGTTCCTTCAGCACCCCGACGAGGTAGCGGTCTCGCTCATCCTGTGAGTTGCAGAGCGAGTACTGGCGTTGGTGACCATCGGGGGTGCGCACGTCGATGTGAGATCCGGCGCTGAATGCGGGTAAATGCGCACCATCGGCCCTGCGGAATTCGAAGCTTTTGATGCCTTCCGCTTCGACTGCGATTGCAGTGACGACTACTTCCATCACATGACCTCCGTGGTGCTTTCACGAGCAATGAGTCGATCAAGGATGCGACGGGATTGGACGCCACCTGCGTCGATGTTCAGCTTGAGCAGCTTGCGTTCGGGGTAAGCCAGCAGGTTGCGTTGCTGTTGCTCAAGAATCTCGAGGTCTTCGGCGAAGATCTTCCCTTGGCCCTCCTGGATGCGTTCCGTGAGTGCTTGGTCCTGGGCTTGGAAGTTCCGGGCCATTCCCCAGAAGTACCAGATCGACGTTTCTGTCTCCGGTGTAATGAAATCGACCACGATGCTGTTGGCCTTGAGATTCGCGGGCGCATTGATTCCACCATTGCCTGCCAGCGCCACGCCAACATCGATCAGCACATGGCTGGGAGGGGTGAAACGGCAAATTTGCCAGCGGTCAACGAGCTGATCGTCCGGAAGGTTGTTGCCGCGGAGCGCCGCCTGCCAGAAGGGTGGGGCCATGATGTTGCTCATGTACCGCGAAGTGATGACGGTGTCGCCTTCGGAATGAGTGGCAACCGGAGCTTCGTCGATCTCCTTCTGGCCAATGCTTGACGCGTGCACGTACGTTTCGTGCGTCAGGTCCATCAGGTTGTCAATCATCAGTCGATAGTCGCATTGGATGTGGTACAGGCCACCGCCGTAAGCCCAGTCGGGGCTTTCAGCCCATTCGAGGTGGTGGATCTCATTGGCATCGGCAAGGGTGGCGTCGCCTGGCCAGATCCAGATGAAGCCGTACCGCTCGACTACCGGGAAGGAGCGGATGCAAGGGAAGCCTTGCACTCGTTGGCCGGGCATCGAGACGGTCTTTCCATCGCAGCCCATTACCAGGCCGTGATAACCGCAAACGAGCTGTCCGTCCCTTACGAAACCAAGCGAAAGCGGGGCGCCGCGGTGGGGACAGAAATCCTCTACGGCGTGGACCTTTCCTTCGGCACCACGGTAAAAGGCGATCTTCTCGCCACAAATCTGCCGCCCCAGTGGCTTGTCGGCGATCTCATCGGGTGTGCACGCAACGTACCAGGCGTTCTTCAGGAACATGATTGACTCCTCCCAGACGGGATTGTTGTTATTGGATCCAATTTAGTTTGCTCACACGCCGAGGTAAGATGTCAATCGGGATTTTTGAATCCAATACGCAGGTGCGTAGTCCTTTTTTGGGAGTTGAAGATGAGCAAGCCCGGGCAGCATGTCCTCGTGACCCTTCGAAAAATGATCGCTTCTGGCGAACTCGCGGCTGGCGAAAGGCTGGCTGAAATACCCACTGCTGAGGCGCTTGGGGTCTCAAGGACGCCGGTTCGTATTGCTTTTCGCACGTTGGAGCAGGAGGGCCTGTTGAGTCGGGCCGGCGCCCGGGGCTATCTGGTCAGGGGGGTTAGTCCCGAGGAAATTGCGGGGGCGGTTGAGGTCAGGGGGGTGCTGGAAGGTTTGGCGGCCAGGCAGGCCGCTGAGCGAGGCTTGTCCGAGGAGTGCCTGCGGGGTCTTCAGCAATGCCTGGAAGAAGGGGATCTGTTATTTGCGAAGGGATTCGTCACTGACGATGACCTGGAGGCTTATCAGGATCTGAATATGCGCTTCCACAGTCTGATCATTGAGGCCAGCGGGAATCCCGCCATCGAGATGGCCCTGATGCGCAACAACCACCTTCCGTTCGCGTCCGTCACCGCGCTAGCTGTGGACCGTAATGACATGGCGCGGGAATACCGCCGATTTAATTTTGCCCATATGCAGCATCACGCCGTGTACGACGCGTTGATCCATGGCGCAGGCGCTAGGGCGGAGGGAATCATGAAGGAGCACGCCAATGCTACTTTGGGCTATGCAGAGCTATTTGCCACCAAGCAGTCGTCAAGACCAGGGCTGCGCGTCATACAGGGCTAAGCGGTATAGTGGATCCAATATTGCGCTGATGCCGCTTCGCTATCGGATCCAAAGCTTCTCAGGGCCTGTGCGGGAGGAGTGGCCAGCGTGCATTCAGGTTACCCGAGCACCAGGCTTCCCGTGAGATGTTCCCCTTCCCCTTCCCCTTCCGCTGTCAGCGCTCGGCTCCGTCCCGATCCCCTCGCTATCTTTTGATAGGTGTATCGCACTCTCTTGCGCTTCTAACTGACAACCTCCCGCCCGACACGACCGTATTTCATGGTTCTGCGGGCAATAACAAAAAGATCTCAGGAGGTTGAGATGGCTGCCGGTAACAAGGTCGTCGTGGTTGGTGCTGGTCCTACTGGATTGTTGATTGCATTGGGGCTAGCGCAGGCCGGAGCCGAAGTCACCGTAATCGACAAAGGGGAGGGGGTTCTTCGATCTCCACGGGCAATGGTCTATTTGCCCTCCACGCTGAAGGTTCTCGATGACGTCGGGGTATTGGAAGACGCGAAGCGCATTGGCGCCTTTGGCTACCGATTCACTCAACACTTCCTGTTGTCTGGGCAAAAGGGTGGGCTTGATTTTCACGATCTGGAGGGAATCACCCCCTACTCGTACATCCTTCATTTCGGCCAGGATGAGCTCGCGGACTTGCTCCTTGAGCGGCTGAAAGCTCTGCCGAATGCGACGATCCAGTGGGCGACAGCTTTTCAGGGATACACCCAATCCGACGACAAAGTGCAATTGCAGCTGGAGCGCGATGGTTGCGAAGAATACCTGGACGCTGATTGGCTGATCGGATGCGACGGCGCCGGTTCCGCTGTCCGCAAGGCCATGGGGGTTCAGTTCGAGGGCTTCACTTGGGATGAGGTCTTCATGGCGACGAACCTCATCTACGACTTCGAGAAGTTCGACTATGCCGACAACAACATGGTGGCCGATCCCGATGATTGGCGCGTTGTCGCAAAGATCAATAATGACGGTTTGTGGCGTGTTGCCTACGGCGAAAGCACGGAGCTGACTGAAGAGCAGCGTGTTGCTCGTATCACTGAGCGCTTCAAGCGAATCCTGCCTGATCCCAGTGAGCCATACGAGTTGGTGCTGGCTAACTCATATCGGGTGCATCAGCGTTCAGCTGAAACCTATCGAAGCGGAAGGGTGCTGCTAGCCGGTGATGCGGCTCACGCGACCAACCCAATTGGTGGCCTGGGACTCACTTCCGGGGTGCAGGATGCGTCGTTGCTTATCAAATCCCTGTCCGCTCAGTTCAATAACCAGGCTGCGGACGACGCGCTGGATTGGTATGCATACGAACGTCGCCGCTGCTTCGTTGAGATCGCCAGTCCTACTGCCATTGAGCTGAAGCGCCGAATGCAGGAGCGCGAGCCGGCCAAGCGCCAGGCGGACGAGGCAGGCTTCTTCGCGATGCTCGGAAATTTGGAATACAAGCGCAAAGCGATGCTTTCCACCTTTGATCTCGCTGGCCGTCCGTACCGTGAAGATTGGCGGCAATCCTATGTAGCAGAGGATCTGCGCAACAACGGTGGGATCGTGAGCGGTCACGGAGGCGTGACCATCGAGAGGGCTGGTTAGTGGCGGCCTGTCACAGAAAAAGACAGGCGACCACTATCTCTATCTTTCGATAGGAGAGAAAAGATAGGGAATGCAGAAAGGTGTAGTTATTCGGCGTTACGTCTCTCCTGATGGAGCGCCGGATGACTAGCTACGAAGCAACAACGAAATAAATTGCTTTGCTATTACGTACTTTATGTTGCGAGCGGATTTCTGGGCTAATTACGCGCGGGCGGATCTCTCCCTGTCTCTTACTACAAGGCAGTCCTAGTCACTTGCTGTGCTGCGATGGTTCAAGGGGTAATGTGTAAATAGATTCAGTCGACGTGCTGACTCTTCCCGATCGTAGCTAGCGTCCTGCTTAAACCTGGAAATGCAGGCGATGGAATTTATGTCCTGTTCGGTCATCCTCGTCAATCCGCGGAAACCAGCGCCTGGGACCGAGTCGCTATTTTAAAAATATACCGCGATGCTGCGCTCCATCATACAGGTGAGGCGCGTATTGCCAAAACGTGGCGCACGCGCTCATTCGGCATGACCCGAGCTTGGCGATCAAGTACGTCACACCGGGCTTTCTAAAGATAGGTTTTTGAGTTAGGCAATTACCACACAATAAAGGTGGATAAGGCATTTCTCGCATCTGGGTGCGACCCTTAGGGGCCTTTCTCAAGACTTCAGAATAAGAAGAGGAAAACAGTATGTTCGTGAAGAACTGTTGGTACATCGCAGCATGGGATTACGAGGTTCCTGGTGATACCCCTGTAAGTCGAACCATCATTAACGAACCGATCGTGCTCTACCGTGATAGCAAAGGGGATGTTGTCGCACTTCAGGATCGTTGCTGCCACCGCGCCGCGCCGCTATCACTGGGCTCGGTAGAAGGTGATGCACTGCGCTGCATGTACCACGGCCTCAAGTTCGCTCCGAATGGAAAGTGTGTTGAAGTTCCGGGCCAAGAAACGATTCCTGCGAAAGCCTGTGTACGAAGCTTCCCTGTTGTAGAGCAGCATAGTTGGGTCTGGATCTGGATGGGTGATCCTGAATCGGCTGATCCTTCGCTAATCCCGCTCTCGGCCAAGCTTGACGATCCAAAATGGATATTCCGATCTGGCCAAATCGACTACCTCGCGCATTATCAGTACATCAACGACAACTTGCTGGACTTCTCGCATCTTTCGTATGTGCACCCGAATAGCTTCGGTTCGAGTCTCGACTGGGCTCGTACACGTCCGAAAGTAACCCGGCTTGAACGAGCTGTTCGAGTTGAGCGCTGGGTGGTAAGTCAGCCGGCGCCGCCGACTATTAGTGGTGTTACAGGTGACACTGTTGATATGTGGAATGCTTACACATTCTATGTCCCTGGCGTGATGATCATGCACAACGCTGTCTATCCGCCAGGTACCGCCGCACTTTTGGGCGATCAACCTCCTACCGACAAACCGCTGTTTGAATCCTTGACGTGTCAAGGCGTCACCGCCATTACCGAGACTACCTCCAGATACTTCTTCTCTTGGGGGCCAGATTCGATCCGCGGTAATGACGAAATGGCTGACGAGATGTTCAAAGCTGCCAGGATGGCCTTTGAAGAGGATCGCGTCATGATTGAGGCTCAGCAGCGCGTTCTGAATCTGAAACCGGACGCCGATATGGTGCCAACTTCTTCGGATCAAGCTCTCGGTCAGTTTCGCTGGATCGTTGACCGTTTGCGCAAGGCCGAAACTGTACAAGGCTCCTGAAAGAGCTCTTTTACTGGAGTTGGTATAGAAAAGCGGGAGGCCGGAATTGAGTTTACTTCCAACTTATGAAGTCTTTGCGGTGCGTTACGCACGCGTGGACCGCAGTCGTCACGAGAATTTTATTGACTGCCATCACAGCCACGATCATGCAATGCCAATGGACTACTTCGTTTGGTTAATCAAGGGGGAGGTAGATTCAATTCTGGTCGATACTGGCTTCAATCAGCAGGCGGCAGATAAACGCGGTCGTGCGTTGTTGCGTTGCCCTATCGACTCCTTGAGAAATCTTGGAGTTAATCCTGATGAGCTCCACGACGTAATCATCACGCATCTCCACTACGACCATGCTGGGAATATTGATCTACTGCCCAAGGCAAGATTTCATATTCAAGATGATGAAGTGAGCTTCGCAACTGGGCGTTACATGCTGCATCGACCACTACGTCATTCATACAACGTTGAAGATGTGGTCAACCTTATTCGGGGTGTCTACCAAAATAGGGTCGTGTTCCATGATGGCGATTATGAGTTGGTTCCTGGGGTCGAGGTATACAAGGTTGGTGGACATACCGCTGGCCTGCAGGTAGTGCGTGTTCATACCTCGCGCGGATGGGTGGTGCTGGCTTCGGATGCTAGTCATTTTTATTCAAATATTCTCGAAGACTCTCCGTTCCCCATCGTATTTAACGTGGGTGACATGCTGGATGGTTATAGGCTTATTTCTCGGCTGGCGGACTCTCCAGATCATTTGATACCCGGTCATGACCCTTTGGTCCGGCGCCGCTTTCCGGCTTTTGAGTGTGAGTCCGCGGATATTGTCTGCCTACATGTGCCGCCCACGACCAATCAGGATAACGAGGATCTCGAAAATGGAATCGCCTAGCTGTTATGTCGAGTTTATCCAGGCATTAGTTTCTAGGTTTGGTTGTCTCTATCCTTAGATAGGTGCTCGTCCTTCTAGGTGTTGATAGTTTCGGAATCTATGTAGTGCTAAGTCGCGGGTTTGAGTAGGCAGTCCAGTTGCTGGAGCTGCAAAAAAAATAAGAGGAGATAATTATGGCTGGCCTGTTTAGGGATTCCATCCCGTCTACTGATATTGATCTCTGGACTGAGGAGTCGATTCGTAACTCTGAAGAGATTAATGTCAGTAAGATTGGTCCTGTTGTTCGGCTTAATAAACATGACTGCTTCTTCGTCGGTAGCCACAAGGCCGCCCAGGCAGTCCTGAGTAACTGGAAGATCTTCTCTTCGACCGGCCGTCCCTTTGGTGTCGATGATCAATCGCTGGTCCCACGGATCTTGGTTACTGAGGATCCGCCGGAGCATAAGCGCGCACGTGACGCAATTATGAAAATCCTCGGGCCTGAAGGAATCAAGGGACTGGAATCGGAGTTTACTCGCCAAGCGGAAGTAATAGTCGATGAAATGTTGCGACGGCAAGTCGTGGACGGCGTTCAGGAACTCGCAGCTAATTATATTCTTAAGATTTTCCCGGACATTATTGGCCTGCCATCCGAAGGGCGAGAAAAGATTCTTAAGTTTGGTCTTGCTGCGTTCAATGGTGCTGGCCCCCGCAACGAGATTCTTACTAAATCCATCGTCGAGGCCGAAGACGCGTTCGCCTGGATGGACAAGAATGCAACTCGTGAAACTGTGTCTTCGGGGGGGATGGCTAGCAAGATCTACCAGCTTGAGAAAGATGGTGTCATCAACAAGGAAGAGGCCGATTTGCTTGTCCTCACCCTGCTGGGGGCAGGATTCGACACCACGATGACTGGTATCGGTAACACCCTTCACGCCCTAAGCCAGGATCCGGAGCAATGGGATGCCCTGCGCGAGGATCCCAGTCTTGTGAAGGCGGCCTTCGAAGAGTCGCTGCGATTCGACCCGCCACCTAGGATGCTGGGGCGATTGGTCATGTCCGATACCGAACTTGAAGGAATGCCGCTGAAGCAAGGCGATGTGGTCGGCGTTTTCCTCAAAGCAGCCGGACGGGATGAAAGCCGTTGGGATCAACCAGGAAAGTTTGATGTGCGGCGCCGGGGACCCCACCTCGGATTCGGTGTCGGTGTGCACAGCTGCGCCGGCCAGCTACTCGCCCGCGTCGAATTTGAATGCCTCTTCAGAGTTCTTCTGCAGAAAGTAAAGCGAATTGAGTTGGCAGGTAATCCTGTTCGCTTGATCAATAACAATATTCAGGGCTGGGTCAATGTCCCGCTCAAGCTCCACGCTGTTTAAACTTGGAGGGCATTGAAAATGGCTAATAATGCTGGTGTTAATATTGATCATGTTGATGTGGTCATGAATTTTGGTGACCCTACACAAAAACTTTCTGTGATGGATGATGCCGTAAAGGCAAACGCAAGTATCAGGTTGATTCCCCATGATGTCAGGATCCACAACGCGAGAAACATCAACGCGTCCCTTGAGGCGAATGCGTTTACCCTCGGGCGAATTGATAGTTCGGTAACCAATTTCTTCGATGTGGATCAGGTCCGCTCGGTGTATTTTGCCGAGGTTGCTGAGCTCATTAAAGAAAAAACCGGTGCTGAATATGTGAAGGTTTTTGGTGAGCAAGTCCGTGGTGCTACGGAGGGTGGTCAGACGAATGCCCGTACCCCGGCCATGAACACCCATGTCGACTATGACATACCTACCGCGCACGCAATTGCTCAACTCTATGCACCCGAGGAGCACAAGGCTCGTTATCTCTCCGGTCGGTGGATGATCATCAACGTTTGGCGGCCTCTCAAGACTATTGACCGTAACCCGCTGGCGGTAGTGGACGGTTCTACCATTTCTCGAGAGGATCAGCACCTTTGCAAACTGCTAGCAACTCGATCGGGTGTTAGTCCTGCGTTCGGATTCAACATCTCCTACAGCGATGAGCAACGCTGGTATTTCTATCCAGCCATGACCCCAGAAGAAGTGTTGATGTTCAAGATGGTCGACTCTGATGCTGAAGCCGTGCAGTGGGCCGCCCATAGTTCATTCAACGATCCGCACACCAGCCCCGATGCTCCTGCACGAGAGAGTATTGAAGTTCGTACTATTGCCTACATCCCGTAGCGCCTGGATTGTAATCTGAAGTCTGGAGGTGGCGGTGCATACGCTAATTACCGGGGCGGCTGGATTTGTGGGCAGCGCCCTTGCTTGGGAGCTGTTAAGTCGAGCGGCCCCTGATGATACGTTCGTACTGACAGATATTGCTTTTGATCACGCTATATCTGACGCGCGTGTCAATCAAATTGAAGGTCGATTGGACGATGGCGTTACTCTGAGTCGTATCTTGGACGGAAAGCCGGACCGCATCTTTCACCTTGCGACTGTTGCGGGCCGACAATCTGTCGAGAACTTCGAGATCGGAAAGTCAACCAATCTTGACGCTACGATAGAGCTTCTTGAACGGTTACGCCTTCAAGGGAACTGCCCGCGGGTCGTTTATGCGAGCTCTGTTGCGGTGTTTTCTCCGCCGTGGGGTTCACATGTCGATGATGAGACGCTTCCAAATCCAGGGATTAGTTATGCCACTCATAAGCTAATCGGTGAGCTTCTCATCAATGACTATACGAGGGCGTGCTTTATTGATGGTGTGGCATTGCGACTGTCGGGGATTGTTGCGCGCCCTGCAGGCTCCATGACCATGCTCTCCGCCTTTTTGAGCGACGTGTTCTTTTCGGTGGCTGCAGGCCGCCCATTCACCCTTCCGATGGAGCTGGAATCGGGAACGTGGGTGATGTCCTTGAAACGCTGCATTGAGAATCTTCTTCATGCTGGGGAAGTAGCTGCTGGTGATTTACCCGCTAGACGAAACTGGACTCTGCCTGCGCTTTATCTGCAGATGAAGGACTTTGTATCTGCACTTGCCGACTACTACGGTCCTCAGGTTTATGAACTTGTCACTTGTGAGTCCGTCCCCCAAGTTGAGGCGCTTTTTAAGCAGTGTCCGCTTAAAGCTCCAGGTGCACTTCAACTGGGATTTGTTGGCGATGGTTCAGTTGACGAGTTTGTTCGGAACGTAATTCTGACTAATCCTCAATTGGCCAAGCGCTGATACTTGACGAATAAATTACAAGAAGAGGTATGTATGAGTAAGCTTGAAAACTTGAAAGGAAAGGTTGCTGTCGTGACCGGTGGCGCCTCCGGTATTGGCAGAGGCATCGCCGAACAGCTCATAGCTGAGGGAATGACGGTCGTCATTGCTGATATCGAAGAGGGAACACTTCAAGCCACTGCCTCGGAAATCGGTGCGGTAGGTATTCGCACTGATGTAAGTAATTACGAAAGCGTCGAGGCATTGGCTCGCGCCACGGTCGAACGCTTCGGTACAGTCCATGTTGTTTGCAATAATGCTGGTGTCGGGCCCATGGGAGCGATCGCCGATTTGTCCATCTCCGATTGGCGCTGGATTATTAATGTGAATCTCTGGGGCGTCATTCATGGCGTCCAAGCGTTTCTCCCCATTCTGAAAAGCAATGCCGACGGCGGCCATATCGTGAATACGTCGTCGATGTCTGGCCTTGCTACTACTCCGGAGCTTGGTTCCTATTGCGTCACCAAGTTTGGTGTGAATGCCCTTTCTGAGGTATTGAGCCAGGAGCTCGAAGGCACCAATGTAGGCGTAAGTGTGCTTTGCCCTGGACCGGTGCGGACCAATATTGGCAAGAGCTCGCGTAATCGTCCGAATGAGCTGAATGACGGCAAGCTCCATGACGTAATGCTTGAGGAAACTGAGCATTTCGGCAACGTCCAGATTCCATGGCTGACGCCTGAATACACGGGTAAGCAGGTCGTTCATGCGATCAAAGAGGGTGAGCTTTTCATCTTCCCGCACCCTGAACTATTCGGCTTTATTTCCGATCGCCATGCATTGATCGATGCGGCTGTGCAAAAGGCTCTCGATTGGAAAGAGAAGAATCCGGCCTGAATCGTACGCATTGCATAATTTGCGGAGATATTGATGAACATCTCGAATTCAAAGAGCCAATGGTCAGAAGAGCGCCTTGACCTAGTGAGATCGGTCATTCGCGCTGATGTTGAGAAGGGTCTCTACCACGGTGCCGTGATCCGCGTATCACGTGCAGGCGTAGTTGGTCTGGATGAGGCCATAGGCTTTGAGGATGCTGATCACACCAGAAGTCTGAGCAGGAACTCGGTGTTCAGCATTTTCTCGCTGACCAAGGCATTTACCAACGTGCTTGCTCTGCGAGCTGTGGAGTTGGGGCAATTTGCCCTGACCACTAAGGTCAAAGACATCATTCCCGAGTTCATGGGGGCGCCCAGGGATAAGACCACACTTTTCCATCTGCTGACCCACACTACCGGTATGCCAGGGGTATGGACCCCGAAGCCCGATATGTATCAGGACCGCCTCGATGAGCTCCTGGCTGCAGTCTGTGAGAACGTACACGGTGTTATCGATCCAGGTCTGCGCTGCGACTACGCCCCCGCATGCAACCAGATACTGATAGCCGAGATGCTGAGGCGAACTGACCCCAAAGGTCGAGATTTCCGCAGCATTCTCCATGAAGACTTGTTTGCACCGCTGGGCATGGTCGATTCATGGCTGGGCGTGCGGCCGGATCTCCGTGCCCGAAAAGTCGTCCCGGACATGCGCGGCGTGGTTCCGATTGCTGTCCTGGGACGTACCCAGCCCGGGAAGTACAGCTTGTTCGAGGAAGAGGTGAACGAAGCCCCCCATGTTGGTGCAGTTTCTACTGCATCGGATATGTGGCGCTTTGCCGAGATGCTAAGGCTGAACGGCGAGTTGGATGGCGCTCGTATTCTTTCACCGCGGATGATAGAGCTCGCTCGTCAAAATTGGACTGGCGATCTCTACAACGAGCTTTACCGTGGTGTGGCCCTTCGCGCTGGTTGGGATAACCCGCCACCGGCCTACATCGGGCTAGGCTTCAGCGTGCGTGGCGAGAAGCTCGTGCATCATCAATTTGGCACGCTCACGTCTCGCGAGACCTTCGGAAATTATGGGGCTGGCACGACGATGTTCTGGATTGATCCTCAACTCGATATCAGCTTCTCTTGCCTAACTGCGGGCGTGCTGCCGCAGGCCGTCAACATCGAGCGATTCCAGCGCATGTCCGACATCATCGTTGGCGCTGCGGTCTGACTTAGTAGTTCACCCTTTGCGCGGTTATCTTGCTGGGGATTTCCGCGTTTCTTTTATCTCCGAACGCCCGAGTTTTCGCGAAAGCGACCATCTTCGTATTCCTAGAGCATCACGCTCATTCTGACGCCGAACAAAAGACCTTGCACTGGCTCGCTCCCAGTGCAGGGCATGCGCTGTGCTCTTTTGGGCGGGGGCAGACAAGCCGACATTTCGCTCGCATCTGTTCCGCGACGGCAAAGGAGGAACCTGCCACTCGAGGTGGGCGAGGGTTCTCCCTCGCGGTTCTAAAAAGCCGTGTGTTGCCTGTGAAGCAGAGCTGCAGGTGCAGATTGTTGGACCAGGCACCGCGTTCAAAAAACGCTGGTTACCTGCATCCTGTTCCGCGGTTGTGGAAATAGGTTAATCGGCGTCAGAGTGGCTGTTTCGTGCGTTCTGACGCCTTCGTAGTTCGGACGCTTGGTCGAGCTTCGATCTACTGAATGATCCCCAACTGCCTGGCGCGTTCCACCGCTTGAGAGCGGCGCCGGATTCCGAGCTTGTCATAGATCTGCTGCAGGTACCATTTCACCGATCCCTCGGTCATACCAAGCCTGTTGCCTATCTCGCGGTTCAGCATGCCGGCAGAGACCATTAACAGGATTTCCATTTCCCTAGTATTAAAGGCGCCGATAACTGGAACGTCCTCGGCCGTGAGCTTCGCCGCTTGGCTCGGGCTGCCGCCCATGTGTTCAAGAACTGTCAGAGCAAATGCGTCTCCTGTTTTCTCGCTAGTAGGAGTGCTCTCCAGTTGTTCTTTAAGCAAGCCTTCGAGCCAGGCACCTTCATCGAGGAACAAGCGAATAAAGCCACCAGGTTCAGCTGTTGATAACGCCTCTCTCAGCGTGCGCTGTGCGGCCCGTTTGTCTCCGGAGAGGAGTAGCAAGTGGGCTATCACCAACTCCCAACGGAGGCAGCTCCTCACGGCATCTCTGCCGTTAAGGTAGCGGTGCCACTGCTTGGCCAAGCCTATTGCCTCGGGAATTCGATCTTCTGCCTGGGCAACACGTGTCCATGCTAAGGCTCTGGCTTCGTCGCGGCTCCTAGAGGTTGCGTGCGGTGCTACTGTTGCGGCTGGCTCTCCGCGCAAGCCATGCTTCTTACCGAGGCGAATTACGTCATCGATCTCACCTCGACGCAACAGAAGCTTCAAGCGCTCAGCAAGACTGAAGAACTTCAAGCGATCAAACTGGTGTTTCGCAGCAAAGGCGTCAGCTTCATCGAGTAGGCTAAAGGCTTTAGTGGGCTTTCCATCGATCATCGCCAGTCGTGCGGCGGTTAGCCAACCAGCGATTGCCTGATCTACAAAGCCCCTTTGGCTCGCAGAGGGTAGGTATTGGGAGAGCAGCTCGCGTGATTGTTCCAGATCGTCCAACTCGTAGTGGATTTTGGCGAGATGCATGGCAATCAGCGCGGCTAATGGTGAGCCTTTCCCGTCAATCTTTTCAGCCAGTTGTAAAGCCACATTTAATTCATCGATAGCACGACGCGTCTGACCCGCTACGAATCGGGAGGGGCCGATCATCGCTTGGTGGTATATATCGGTAAGCCCGCGTTCAAAGTTACTGAAATACTCGAGGGCGAGAGAGTTAAGGCGCTCCATATCATCGAACTTGAAGCGCTCCCGTCGAGCGTACATCAGTGAACTATAAAGGCTGCCTTTAAGAAGAGGGTGTGCGTCATGATAGTTATCAATTAAATACTGTGCACTTTCTTCAACGTTTTCCAGGTTGTCGGAGAGTAGTGATAGCATCATTTCGCGATGATGGAAAATGAGGCGTAGCTCGCGAGACTCTTCATTAATACCATTCTTTCTCTCTTTCTCGTCCAAGCGCTGTCGGAGTGTAGAGAGCAGCCTTTTGCAAGTCTCGAACTGCCAAAGTGTCAGAAGCTTCCATACATGGGCCATGACAATCTTTGGATACTCCATCATAGTATCCATAGGGATTTTCTTGACCAGTGCTAAGGCTTCTTCCTTGGCGTCAAAAATTTCCTCCAAATGAGAGTTCATTATCTCGGCGGCCCGCAGATCATCTTGCGCCTGGATCGCATGACTAAATGCTTCGTTAAAATTGCCGGTGTTTTCAAGAACTCGACTTGCGCTGATGTGAAGTTCTGACACTCGATCTGAATATCGCTCCAGTAGTGTGCGATAGAGGAATTCAGAGAATAATGGATGTAGTCGGAAGTCCCGATTTTCGCCA
Organism: Pseudomonas sp. BN411; assembly: GCF_029871235.1. Taxonomy (GTDB): domain Bacteria; phylum Pseudomonadota; class Gammaproteobacteria; order Pseudomonadales; family Pseudomonadaceae; genus Metapseudomonas. The sequence continues at coordinate 26,320 of NZ_SSOM01000064.1, read as the reverse complement.
TCCAATGGGAGTAGAAAAAGCCCTTGGGAAAGACACTGAAGAAGTTTTTGCTGGGCGTCAGTGCGTTTTGTCAGGAAGTTACAGGTGGAAGCATTCAAGGTGGAAAGTATCGACGTCAAAATAAGGAACTCTTGAACGTCGTTAGGTTGATCTGCCAAGACATCTTGAAGGAAGAAGTCGGCAAATTGGCGCCGTTCGCCGCTAAAGTTCTTTAGGTCTTGAATAAGCTCGGGAGTGCGCTTAAGTAGCAGCGCAGCCAGCTTCAGACCTCCTGCCCACCCTTCAAGGCGCTGTACCAAGGACCGAATGTCTTCGGGGGTGATTGCTGTCACTGCGTCTGCCGCCAGCAAAGCGGTCGTTTCGTTTTCTTCGAAACGTAGGTCCTGGCTGGTAAAGTCAGTCACTTTGCCATGCATTCGGTGTCTTGCGACTGACAGACATGGCTCGCCACGAAAGGAGAGTACAAATCGTACTCCTTGCGGAGTGTGGTCGATGAGCATGGAGAGGAGACGCACCGAGTCGGTGCCTGCCAAATGGTGAACATCATCCAGAAAGAGGTACAGCGGGGATTCTTCGCTCGCCTCAATCAGGGCCATGGTTCGATTGAAGGCTTCACTTAGTGTGTTGGAGCCAACCCGACTAATCGGGCCATGGATTTGATCCACATTGGATGCCAGCTCGATGGCTGCTCGGAGATAGGCACTGAAGACCGGCAGGCTCTGGTCTAGTGGGGTTATCGAGAGCCAAGCAGTCTGCATCCCTGACTTTTGCAGCTCCTGCTGGAGCTCGGCTAGCAAGCAGGTTTTGCCGTAGCCTGCCGGCGAACTCACAAGCGTCAGCGTTTTATGCGCACCCGATAGTACCAAGCTGCTTAGCTTCGCTCGGGCTACAAGGTTGCGAGCGTCAACCGGTGGCTGCAGTCTGGATGCGATCAGATATATCTGGTTCGGTTCAAGGGCGTCACGGTTGTGCGGCCCTTGGTCCTTAGTAGAGGCAGGAATCATGGCCATAGCTCTTCTTATTGGTATTGGTACCCTCAGCGGAATATGCCGAAGTAACTCTGCAGCAGCAAGGTGGCCTGGCGGGTAGCTCAACCCTAGCGTATTGCTGCCGCGCTAGCCATCCCATGGCCGCGTTGCAGACGTTGAGGCAACATCGTGCCTTCGAGTCGAAAGCCCCGTGAGCAGGCTTCCCAATTGCTCAAGCGCTGGTGTCTCGTGCGGTCGTCAATCGCGGGTTTAGCGACCTAATCCGAAGAAAGAACTCTATCCAGTGGCGAGTCGAGCTGTGCGTCAAGGGCACGAACAGCTTCAACCAGTTCTCTGGTGGCTTGAGGGCCAAAGCGAACCTGTAGTGTGCGCCGCTGATTGCCTGGATGTGGATTTGTGTAGACGATCTGCAGCTCTCGCTCGTTGACGTCGAACCGAATATCCGACGTTGCTTGTATGTTTGCGACGGTGAAAATCATTCCAATATCCATTGGTTTGGGGGCTGAGCGGGCACCATGTGATGACGCGCGCCCAACCAATAGTCGTTGCCCTGACTACAGAGGCGCGGTTGATCAAACTCTCCAATCTCTTGGTGGCGAGCCCTGTTCGTCCAAGATGGCAGAAGGGTGTGCTGCCTCAGGATCGAAATGATCCTATCTTTGGATGGCCGTAGCAGATGGATGCCCGGCGGTTTGCTGGCCTGTCTCGGACCGCGAAAGCTAAATCCGAAATTGCTGAACCAATTGTTGGAGCTCCGTGCCCAAGCGAGTCAGCTCAGTGCTGGCTAGCGCGACACGTTGGGTGGCATCGGCGCCTTGGTTAGCAACACTGCGAACATTCTCGACGTTCAGGCTTATCTCCACCGCAACGGTACTCTGCTCTCCGGCAGCGGCGGCAATCTGTCCGTTAAGTAGCTCGATGCTGCTTACCGCCGAGGTGATTCGGTTGAGTGACTGCCGTGCCTGTTCACCGTACGCCACTGCCTGGTTGCTTAGCTCGGAGCTCTCGGTCATTTGCTGTAGAGCACGCAAGGAAATACCTTGCAGCTCTGCGACAAGAGCTTCGATCTCGTGTGTCGACTCTTGAGTTCGCCGTGCTAGGGCCCTGACTTCGTCGGCCACTACCGCGAAGCCACGCCCCTGCTCGCCGGCACGAGCCGCCTCAATCGCCGCATTGAGTGCCAACAGATTGGTCTGCTCAGCCACCATTTTGATGACGTCCAACACGCCACCTATGCGCTCACTGCTTTGGTGAAGGTCCCTAATTACATCAGTGGATGACTTCACGTCGTTGGCAAGGCGGCCGATTTGCTCCGCGCTTTTACGCACTACATGCTCGCCAGCTTTGGCGTGCTTGTTTGCATCTGCGGCTGCTCCGGAAGCATTCTCTGCATAGTTGGCGACCGCCTCGGCAGAGGTTGCCATCTGGCGCGTGGCGTTAGCCGCGAGCGCTGTCTGGCGTTGCTGGTCAAGCGCACCGCCACTACTTTGTTGACTGGCTTCCTGTAACGCACCCGCTGCACCACGCAGTTGATCCACGCCATCCAGGATCCGACGTATGAGCTCGCGCAGGTTGGAGGTCATGCCTCCCATCGCTCGGTAAAGCTGACCGAGTTCGTCGCGCCGCGCTGTTGTGATGTTCTGGCTGAGGTCTCCAGCGGCTATGCGTTTGGCGAGGTCCAGCGTCTGATGGAGTGGTGGCAGGATCAATTGGCGGATCCCCCATCCTGCCAGCAGTGCAAGCGTGAGAATGACGCCGGCGCTGACAACCAGCAGATGCAGAATGGTATCAGCATAGTTTTCCAACCAGTCTCGATGGCTATTCAAGGCCTCATTGGCACCCTGCAATACGCGGTCGGCCAGCTCTTGCATTTGCATCGCGCTGTGCTGGTTGGCTGCGCGGCTTTCACTGTATCGCTTGAAGGCCGAGTGGTAATTGGTAAGGGCTTCTTGTGCTGCCTGGAGGATGTCCTGGTGTTCCTCGCCAATCCGACCCCGAAGCCGCGACACATCTGCCTCGGCATCGCTCATTATCTCCTTCCAAGCGGAGAGTTCTTGCTTATCGTCCCGCTGAACATATCCAAATTCATAGCCCCGCATTTGCAGGAGTAGGCGCAATAGCGTCGAGGAGTTTTCTGCAAATGTTAGGGTGTTTGGATCTAGTTCGCCTTGACCGTTCACCGATTCCCGTAAAGCACTGAACATGTCTAGCTCTACGAACTCAAGTTGAATTCGAGCGTTGTCGGCTTGTTTCTGCATTTCGGCTAACGCTAAGTCTGATTGAGTCTTAGTGGCGTGGAAATGGTCAAACTGCTCTCGATAGGCACGAGCATTGAGTCTAATTTTTTTCAATTGCTCATGGTTAACTGTACTTCTATCTTCCAGGATTTCGTTGACTCGAATGTCTAGCTTGGAGAGCTTGAGCTCTAGGAGGTCAGCGTTCTCTTGTTTGCCCGTCAGAGAGAAGTCTTTCTCGGCTCCACGAGCTTCCTGCAGAAGAAGGTTTAGTTCACCGATTGCTTGGCTCTGTCTATTGCCATCCAGTAGAAGCTCGGCTGTCTTTAAGGCCATGGCAATTGCCGCGATGGACAGCAATGAGACCAAACCAAAGGCCAGCATCATTTTTTTGCCAACGTTTAGGTCTGCGAGAAAAAATATGGTGCGTTGCAGCATCTTATTATCCTTCTGGCTGCTTTAAGAGAGAGCTTTTAATGGGCCAGGAGTCGAATACAAAAGCTCGTTAAAAGGCACTGGTTTGTGGTGGGTGGATCGCAATATATTTATTGAATTAAGCGATACATGATTCGGCTTAATCTCCTGCAGTGGCTTATCTAAATTTATTGTGCGCGCAGGTTCTGCTTGTCTAACAGGCGGATCACCTGCCGAAAGATAGTGCTTCCCGGCGTTGGCCTTCCTCTCCGGCATATCGAGGATCTTTGCAGCGTGAAAGCCTCGCACTTAGCTAGGTCGCCGTACCTGCCGGTTCAGGAAGGGTCTACTGCTGTTTCGCCCCGGGCAGGGGAGAGGGGGGCAGTTTCATTGTGGGCGGCTTCGGCTGTGGTGACTGGGGGTGAACCTGCTTGGTTAGGTGGCGCCGTGTACGACGCTGCTCCTACTTCCATAGATGGGGCGATCTACACCACCGAAATACGAGCGAGCGAGGCGCTCGGTCAGGTGATCGCGGGCAGGACAGATGGAGCAATGAGCTCGCCATTAACGACAGGGCGACCGCTCTGGCGTCGAATCGCCTCACTCCAATGCCGGCCCATACCATCGCTGTGCGAGCGGTCGTGGCTGCTGCGCGACATTACCCATCGGGAGCTTTTAACGCCGCTGGGTATGACCTGGGGGTATCCCGATCTGCGTGCTCGGAGGGCGCTGAGTTGCGTGGCGCAATATCCATTTAAGGCCTGGGGCAGACCTGCTGTGGCGCTTCACTCTGTTCGAGGCCGGCGGCGCTGCACACTTCGCCGCTTTGCGGTAGCTGCGACGATTTCAGTCCCCGATTGCTGCCTTCCCGCTTGTGGCTCGGCCTATCCATCGATAGGTGGATGCATGAAGTGCCTTGGGTACCGTCGAGACGCGTGCTTGATTGCTCACCGGTTCGGCTCCGACGGAACCACTCAGAAGGAGAGGCCGCAGGGATAGGTGAAGCGATGCCAGCTGGTTGGTCCTTCAGAAAGCTCAACTTTTCTGGGGGGCCGGCGAAAGGCACCCAACCAAGCATCCTCAAGGCGTGAAAATAAGAAAGACCGAAAGGTCGGAGGATTACATGCAAAATCTGCTTTCAAACAAGCGTTGGCAGCTCTCGTTGGTCTTCGCTATTGCTCAGGTTTCCTGCGGTATGGCCGCTGCCGCCGTTTCTTCGCAAGAGGCTCAGCAGCTGGGCACGACGCTCACCCCGATGGGGGCTGTCAAAGCGGGCAATGCGGAGGGAACCATTCCTGCGTGGAGCGGGGATAATTCGCAATGTCCTGCAAATCTCCCGAAGGGAAGTCTGGCATGGGAACCTTTCGCGGACGAGAAGCCAACGCTGACCATCACGTCGAAGAACATGGCTGAGTACGAGGGGCGACTGTCTCTCAGTGTTCAGACCCTGCTGAAGAACAATCCTGATTACCGAATTGACGTTTACCCGACTCACCGGACCGCGACTGCGCCGCAGTGGGTGTATGACGACACCAAAAAGAACGCAACCAACGCTACGATTAGCGATAGCGATAAAGCGGTGCACGGTGCCTATGGCGGCGTCCCATTCCCGATCGCCAAAACCGGCGGTGAAGCGCTGTGGAACCACTACCTTTCGTGGAAAGGTGAGGCGGTGGACACCCTCGCGGACCTCATAGTCGTTGACACCAATGGTTCCAAGTCTCTGACCGCTCGGATAGACGCCAGTCGCGTCTTCCCGTACTACGTCCAGAATGGCGAGGCGCAGTTCGACGGCAAGCATTGGCAGCTTTCCCGCGCAGAGATTAAGGCTCCCGCACGTCGAGTAGGGGAGGCTACAGTCGGGACCTTGCCGATGGATTACCAGAACGTGCCCTTCGGCTCCTGGCAGTACATGCCAGGCCAGCGCCGCGTACGCAAGCTGCCGAACGTGCAATTTGACACTCCGAACTTCTTCGTCTCTGGCGTTGCCAACTTTGACGAAGCCTACGGTTTCTTCGGTTCGCCAGAGCAGTACGAGTGGAAGCTGGTTGGGTCGAAGGAGATGTACATCCCCTACAACACCAACAAGCTGCTCAAGGCCGGCCAGGATGCGGCGATTGGCGAGCGCTTCTTCAACCCTGACCATGTCCGTTGGGAGCTGCATCGCGTCTGGCAGGTAGAAGGCAAAGTGCGAAGCGGTGTGCGGAACGCCGTGGCGAGCCGTACCCTGTACCTGGATGAAGACACGTGGAACATCGTGTTGAGTGACCTGTGGGACACTCAAGGCAAGCACTGGCGCGGCGGCATCATGTACTCGAGCATTTCCTGTGATCTGCCGGGTATCGTGGCATTGCCTTTCCAGAACATCGACTTCCAGCAGAATGCGTATGTAGTCGGTGAGTGGAGTGACCATTACACCCCACGACAGGCTCGACCACGCTCCTTCTATTCCGCGGAGTCCTTGGTGCAGAGCGCGCAGCGCTGACGAAAAGAAAGGGGGGCAGACTGCCTGTGCCCCCCTCGATTCGCGCATTCAATGATACGGGCCGCGCCGCCCGCGCTGACCTGATAAGAAGAAGCTAGCTAGCGAGACTTTCACTGGCTGAAGCGTCACTACAAGAGGCTACCTACCGCCCTGACGGAGGTTCGAGATGCACCGTGACACCTATGCCGTTGCCCCCGTCGTCGCGATAAAGCCAGAAAGTCGCACGCCGCTGTCGGCCACCAGGAGTCCAGCCTTTAATACCCAGGGATTGATCGTACGTCCTCGGTTGATGAAACAGCTCCGAGCTGCTCAGGGCCAGAGAGTGATCTCTCTACGCGCTCCCGCGGGGTATGGTCGATCCACACTACTGTCGCAGTATTTCATCGAGCTACAAGCGTCGGGAGTTGCATGCTTCTGGGTCGGGTGTCGCAATGATGCTGACGCCACGGAGATGCTCATTGCTTTGCGCGATGTGTTTTGTCGTCGAGCCGATCTGGCATCTTTGCATGCTGACCCGGGCTCCTGTCTGCGTAGTGCGACGCAGCTAAGGGACATCAGGACGCCCTTGTTTGTCTTTATCGACGATCTGCAGTGCGTAGAGGGCGCAGCCCTTGAGGCAATTGACGAGCTGTTGGAGCGGGCGCCTGCCAACCTCCATTTTCTGCTTTCCGGGCGCGGCCAGCCTTCGCTTCGGCTGGCTCGCTTTCGCATGCGAGGTGAGTTGTTGGACCTGGATGTCCACGATATGGCTTTCGATGAAGACGAAGTCGCCTGTCACTTTGGGAATCAGGGCTTGGAGTCCTCCTTGGTTTCAGATGTACCAACTCCTTTTCAGCGTATTGAGGGATGGGTTGGTGGTCTGAATCTCTTGAGCCGCGCGATCAGATCGGACGGTGGTCAAGTCAGCAATCTCACCAGTATTGAGGAAAGAGCGCTCTTTCAGGAGTTTTTCTTCGAAGAGGTTTTTGAGCCGCTGGAATCTGATCTCCAGGATTTCCTAGTGTCCTGTGCCATTCTGGAGCGTTTGGAGCCCGAAGCCTGCGCGATAGTCAGCAAGCGAATAGACGGTCTGAGCCTGCTTAAGGAGTGCCAGTCCAGAGACCTGTTTGTTTTTACTGATCACCCCAAATCGCAGTCTTATCGGTTGCATACCCTGTTTCGTGAGTTCCTGCTCACGTATCTATCGGAAAATGATGGGGCCAAGCTGAGCTATTTGCACCGGGAGGCAAGCGACTTCTACGTGCTCAAAGAGGAATTCTTCAAGGCGTTCAATCATGCGTTGAGCTCCGGAGACCAAGAGCTGGCCGCGAGCATTATTGAAGATAACCATGTGGCTTTCTTTGAGCGAAGCGATGACATCGCTTGGCGAATGGTTGAGCAGCTTCCTTCCTCACTAATAAGTCGTTACCCCCGGATTCTGATCTCGCAAGCTTGGTCCATGCTTCATCTATGGAAGTTTGAGACGGCCAAGGAGTTGCTCGCCCAGGCTAGGCGTTGTCTCGGTGATCCGGAATACATAGCAAAGTACTCGCCGGAATTTATTGAGGTAATGCGGAGCGAGCTTCTTCATCGAGAGGCCATGTTGTCAATGATGATTGACGATACGCCACTGTTGGAGACGCAGGCTCGTAGCCTTGTTGAGAAGTACAGTGACGCGCATCCCATCATTCGCGGTAGCATCTACAACGCGTTGCTGTATGCGCAGAGGGAGCGCTTCAAACTCGATGAGATTGAAAGGTTGAGTAACCTGACGCGTGAATATCTCAGTCGGGGTGAAAGCAAGCTCTCCATTATTGTGCATGAGGCGGTAATTGGTCCTTCCCGATTTATGGGCGGACAAACCGAGGCCGTTATCACTGGACTCACTAAAGCGCTCACTGCAGCGGAGTCGATCGCTGGCATAGGGTCGCCCTATGCAACTATCCTTGCTCTGCCGCTGGCGGAAGTGCATTACGAGCGCAACGAACTGGATCAGGCGCGTCGGCTGCTAGAAATATACTTGCCGCACGTGGAGGCCGAGGGCTTCGTAGATCAAGCGATCGCAGGATGGCTCACCGCAGCGCGTCTCGCGTTCAATGATGGTGATCCAGAAACCGCATTCGATTTGCTCGACAAAGCTGAAGTAGCCGCCGCCAAGCATGGTTTTGACCGTCTGCATTATTCGGCCCTGGCTGAACGCCTGCGCTGCCTGTTACGCATGGGGGAAGTGAATGAAATGATCCGTCAGGGCCGGAAGCATGGCTTGATTGGGCAATTCAGTCATTTGAAGCCGTCGCTGGGCGTGACCACCAAGGATGAGGTAAAGGCACTTTGTAGCGTACGTGTGGCCATTGCGCAGAATCGGCTCAACGAAGCGATGGATCTGGCCAAGCATTGGCAGCGTTATTTGGCTAAAGCTGACGCTACCCGCAACTTCCTCCGTTGGGATGTGGTGCACACTCATTTGCTAGTCCTAACTGGCGATGAGCGCGGGGCTCAGCGAAACCTTAAGCGCTCTCTAGAGCTTGCGGCTCGGGGGCGTTTCATTCGCACCTTCTCGGACGAGGGAGCTTGGCTCAGTGGTCTGCTAATGGGAGCGGAGTCAGCAAGTGGAGAAGAAGGAAAGTCCGCCGAGGAGTTTATTGAGGAAGTCCTAATTTCATTCCGTGATACGAAAAACTCCGTTGCAAAGAGGGCAGAGCCAGCAGTCGTTGAAAACGTCCTGGGAGCTTTGAATGGACGTGAAATCGAGATACTTCAACTGGTTGATGAAGGCCTCAGAAACAAAGAAATAGGTCGAAAGCTGAGTATCACGGAGGGATGTGTGAAGTGGTACCTGCAACAGGTATTTGACAAGATTGGAACGCGTCGCCGTGCGCAGGCGGCCAGCAGAGCTCGACAGCTGGGGCTCATGCGTTGAGTACACGCCGAAATTTATGGATATCAACTGGATATCGGGCGGTTACTATCTTTTGATAGGTTTTTTAGTTGGTGGAATGCCTCTATCTTAAATTTGCCAGCCTTCGAGTTGGTACGTTTAAATACATTGGGAAAGCAAGTGCTGCTTTTCTCTCGCGTGAGTGTGGAGGCAAAACAATGATAATAAATCGCGTCTGCAAAAGTGCCTGCGCTGATTTTCTTGAAAATGCCGTTCGTGGAAGCGAAGCGAAGCTGATTAAAGCTGCTTCGCGAGGGGCAATAATTGTTGCGGGCGTCGGGTTTAGTGCGGTAAGTCAGGGCATGGCGTTCGATCTTGGTCCTGAGATTACGGCAGACTGGACAAATACAGTTAAATATACCGCTGGGGTTAGAACTGGGAGTGGAAACTCTAATAACCTGAATGATCCGAACTCTGATGAGATTGAGCGAAATTTTGATGAGGGCGATCTGGTGATGAACCGGGTGGATCTGCTCACAGAGCTCAACCTGAAATACCAGAATTTTACGTTCAACTTGAGCGGCGCTGGCTGGTATGACGATGTCTATAATTCCAGCAACAGTAACGACTCCCCTGAAACGTTCAACCCGTTCAGTGTTGAAAATGATCAATTTACTTCTGCTACCAAGCGCTGGGCGGGACAAAGCTTTGAGTTGATGAATGCCTTTATCGGCGCGCAATTCGAGCCAGGTGGAATGCCTTTGAGTTTCCGTTTGGGGCGGCACACGTTGCTCTGGGGCGAAAGCTTGTTCTTTACGGACAACGGCATTGCATCCGCTATGGCGCCGGTCGATGTCTACAAGGCCCTCAGCGTACCTAACATCAAGGCTCAGGAAGTGTTCCTTCCGGTAAACCAGTTGTCTGCGAGTGCGCTGCTGAGCGATGAGTGGACGGTGGAGGCCTTCTATCAGTTTGAATGGGAAAAGTCGCGCCTCCCGCCTGTAGGTACGTTCTTTGCGTCGACGGACGTCCTGGACGAAGGTGGCGAACGTATCATCGTGGGGCCCGGTGCGTTCCTTTACCGGGGCTCGGATGATGAAGCGGATGCTCCTCAATTTGGGGTATCACTTCGCTGGCGGCCGGCTCAATACAATTTTGACCTAGGGCTATACGCTATTCGCTACAACTACAAAGAACCCCGTGTAATGACGGAGTTGTCTGGTGGATTTGATCCGGCAACAGGTTCTGTTGGTACTTATCATCTGGAGTATAAAGAGAATATCGAACTGTATGGAGTTAGCGTTAACTCCAGTATTGATAATCTCAATTTGGGTGCCGAGCTCAGTTACCGCCATAATATCCCGCTGCGCGTATCGACCAGTGTCCTTCAGCCGGACTCCTTGGGGGATACAGTGAATGCTCAGGTTTCCGCCATTTATGTCGGCAATGCAGGCATGCTCTGGGACAATATAACTTTTGCTGGTGAGATTGCTGGTCATAAATTGGCGAAGGTTACTCGGAATGGCGATCAGCGCGATACCACTTTGAATAGTTTTGCCTATGGTGCGCGTGGTGTGGTTACCTTGGATTACTACCAAGTTGCTCCAAGTCTTGATCTGTCCGTGCCTATCGGTATTGGTTATGTGTTCAAAGGTAGGTCCCCGACCTCGGGGGCATTCGGCAACTATGGGGAAAACCAAGGCGGGGACGTCACCGTCGGTCTGGCTACTACCTATAAGCAAACTTGGCAAGCGGCTATTAACTACACCAAATTCTTTGGTAATGATGATGATAACCGTTATGTCGGTCGTGACTTTGTAGCGCTTACGCTAAGCACAAGCTTCTAGTTTACAGCTTAGGCTGGTCTTGCCCTCGCTTTGCGAGGGCTTTTTTATATTGTGGGCAGTTGCGGTGGTTGTGTGTTTTTAGGGATTGAATAGCGTCTATCTTAAGATAGGTTATGCGCTCTTCAGGTCGGTGTAGATTTTAGCCTAGACGCTAGGATTCTTCGGGATCCGCGTGAAGGTGGCTAGTTCATTCGCTGAGTAATGGGCTCGTAAAGATAATAACAAATAGGGGTTTAATCGCCCCGTGGACAAAGCTATGCGTGCAAATAAAAAGGCCTTGCTGCTGACCTTGCTATTGTCGATTACCTGGTGCACTAGTCATGCGCATGCAGGTGAGCGTACTCGGCCCGTGGTCCTAGATCGACCGGCGGTCACTATCAAGCATCCAGATAAAGGGTTTTTGTTGGCAGCGGCACGGGCCGGCAATAGGTTGGTGGCCGTTGGTGAGAAAGGTTTGATCGTTCTTTCCGATGATCAGGGAGCTACCTGGAGACAGGCTCGTGAAGTACCAGCGAGCGTCCTGCTGACCGATGTTGCCTTCGCAAATGATACTTCCGGTTGGGCCGTTGGGCATCTGGGGGTGGTTTTGCACACAGAGGACGGTGGGGAGACCTGGAGCCGTCAGCTCGATGGAATCCAGGCGGCGCAGTTGGTACTCGCGGAAGCCGTCCACCACAGCACTGCTGGCACCGCTTCTTCCGTAGATCAGCCATTGGATGCGCTGACTAGTGCCCAGAATCTTGTTGCGGACGGACCTGACAAGCCATTTCTATCGTTAAGCATTCGCGGCGCAAGAGAGGTCTTGGTTGCTGGTGCCTATGGATTGATGTACCGCACCGTAAATGGGGGGCTTTCATGGACTTCCGAAAACAGTGCGCAAGTTAACCCGGGAAGTCTTCATTTCTACGCTCTTACACAGTCCCAGGGGCCTCTGTACGTGGCCGGTGAGCAGGGCTTGCTGCTGAGTAGTGAAGATGGGAAACGATTCCGGGCGCTTCAACAACCTTACGAGGGCACATTGTTTGGTGCTGTGGTTACCAAGAACAGTGATGTTCTAGCGTTTGGTCTCAGAGGTAACTTGGTGCGCTCAAGTGACCATGGGCAGAGCTGGAGCAGAATTGAAAGCGGTGTCTCTGCCTCATTGCAGGCCAGTGAGATATTGGATGATGGTGCGGTAGTTCTCGGTAGCGATAACGGCCAGATCATTGTAAGCCGAGATGGGGGAGAAAAGTTCTCTCCTCTTGCGCAGTCCAATCAGCCTGTCGCTGACATCCTTCAACTTTCAAGGGAGAAGTTGTTGGTTGTGGGACCTCTTGGTGTAGAAATTGTTCAGCTGGAGGCAAAGTAAAATGCAATTCCAAACCGGGGCATCCTCTAGTTCGTTTCAAGTTGGTGATAGTTCGTTCCTCGAGCGACTGTTGTTTGAGAATCGCGGAGTCATCCTTCTCCTTTGCCTGCTGATAACGGTGTTTCTAGGGTATCAGGCACGCTACCTTGGATTGAATGCTAGTTATAAATCGGTAATTCCCCATGATCATCCATATATCCAGAACTATCTTACCCACGAAAAGGATTTGAAGGGGTTGGGGAATACTCTTCGTGTGGTTGTGGAAAATAAATCTGGGAGCATTTTGGACCCCCACTACCTGGATACTCTGCGCAAAGTCAACGACGAGATTTTTGCGCTGCCAGGGGTCGAACGGCCGTATTTGCAATCACTCTGGACGCGCAGCACGCGCTGGCTTGCAGTAACCGAGCAGGGTATTGACGGTGGGCCCGTCATGCCGGACGCCTATGATGGTTCAAAGGCCAGCTTGGAAGAGTTGCGACTCAATATTATGCGGTCCGGGGAAGTCGGTCGTTTGGTCGCCAGTGACTTTCAATCCAGCGCAATTATTGTGCCCCTCCTTGAGTACGATGCCCAGGTTGGCCAGAGCCTCGACTACGGACAGCTATCCAAGCAGTTGGAGGTGATCCGGGCAAAGTACGAAAGCGATAACGTCGGCATTTACATCATCGGATTCGCTAAGGTAATGGGGGATTTGATCGATGGCTTGGTAGAGATTCTGATCTTCTTCGGTGTGGCAATCGCCATTGCCACTGTCATGGTGTACTGGTTTACCCGCTGCCTGCGCAGCACGATGCTGGTAGTGCTGTGTTCCCTTGTGGCCGTACTGTGGCTGCTCGGCATGCTGCCGCTTATGGGCTTCCACCTTGATCCATATTCGATCCTTGTGCCGTTCTTGATTTTTGCCATTGGCATGAGCCATGGCGCACAGAAGATGAACGGCGTGATGCAGGATGTCGGGCGCGGGCTATCAAAAGTGGACGCTGCGCGTAACACATTCCGACGTCTGTTCATGGCTGGATTTACTGCCCTGGTATGCGATGCCGTAGGCTTTGCTGTTCTGTTTATGGTCAATATTCAGGCAATCAGGGAGCTGGCACTAGCCGCAAGCCTTGGCGTCGCTATCCTTATCTTTACCAACTTGATCCTGTTGCCGATTCTGCTCACTTATACGGGCGTCAACCGTCATGCCGCTGAGCGTGCCCTTCGTAGCGAAGAACGCGCTTTAAATGGCAATAGCGGGCCGTGGGGACTGCTTGTCCGGTTCACTCAGCGCCGTTGGGCATTTGGTGCAGTCTGCGTTGCATCATGCCTGGCTATCGGGGGGGCCATATTGGCCTCACAGCTGAAGATTGGTGATCTTGATGCTGGCGCCCCGGAGCTCAATCCGGACTCACGATACAACCGGGACAATGCGTACATCACCACAAACTACTCAACCAGTAGTGACGTGATGGCAATCATGGTGACTACTGCTGATGAACAGTGCGCTGATTACGATACGGTGGTTGCTGTGCGCGATCTGCAGGGGCGCCTGCAGCAGCTTCCTGGAGTAGAGGCTACCAATTCATTTGCCGACCTAGTGCGTCAGATGGGGGCGGCTTTCAATGAAGGTAGCTTTAAATGGGCTGAGATCGTCCCTAATCAGGTAGTGCTCAACACTGTTATGACTCAGGCCACGCGTGGGTTGTTCAATGGTGATTGCAACATGCTCACGGTCTACGCTTACCTGCGCGATCACAAAGCTGAGACTTTACAGCAAGCTGTAGAGGTGGTTGAGCGCTTCGCTGCAGAGTCAAACACTAAGGAAGTAAAGTTTTTGCTGGCGGCAGGTAACGCTGGGATTGAGGCAGCCACTAATCAGGTGGTTAAAAAAAATAACTACCTGATGCTTTTGGGGGTGTATGTCGCGGTTATAGTTCTGAGTCTAATAACGTTCAAATCGTGGCGGGCGGTATTGGTAGCGATATTGCCGCTTGCGCTGACTAGTATATTGGCTGAAGCTCTGATGGTGCTCGTAGGGGTAGGGCTTAAGGTTTCCACATTGCCAGTTACTGCGTTGGGCGTGGGGATCGGTATCGACTACGCACTATATATTCTTAGCATAATGCTGCTCTGGTTGAGGATGGGGTATAGCTTAGAAGAAGCGTATGCACGTTCACTGATGTTTGTTGGCAGGGTGGTGTTGCTGACTGGTATGACGCTAGCCGCTGGCGTGGCCACGTGGATGTTCTCGCCAATTAAGTTCCAAGCTGATATGGGTTTGTTGCTGGCGTTTATGTTCCTCGTTAATATGTTTGGTGCATTGATCCTACTTCCGAGTCTAGCGGCTTTCCTCCTGAAACCGAGCAAGGTAGCTAAGGAGAAAGTTGAGGCGGACGTTCGGCTTAAGGAAAAGTGCGAAGCTGTATGATTGGCTCCTAAAAGTGTCACCCTTTGAACCCACTCCGGTGGGTTCTTTTTTATACAGGGGACCATGTGGGGCGTAGTTAAAGTCTCCACGGTTCAGAGCTGGGATATGAGCTAAACAGCGGTGTGACCAGGTCTAAGAGCACGCGCCTGCATTGGCCCTTGGCACCACTCCCATGAAAGTCTCCTCTGGCTCCGCATTACTATCTTGCGATAGGTACTGCGTTGGCTGTCTCTTCCTATTCTCCAGATTGCAGCATCTCTCTGTGAGCCGGAACCTCTTATTACGAGTGTTTCTCTCCAGCACCGTAAGCGTACGCCGAACTCACCTTGCGTGATTCAGGCAGGCACCCACTGATGCGGCAGCAGTTGGCCGATATCACTTGCTCGCTGCGTCGGCAGTCGTGTCAGCACGTCCTTGAGATAGGCATACGGATCATGTCCGTTCATGCGGGCCGACTGGATCAGGCTCATGATTGCCGCCGCCCGTTTGCCGCTGCGTAGCGACCCGGCAAACAGCCAATTGGAGCGACCTAGAGCCCACGGGCGGATCTGGTTCTCGACTTGGTTATTGTCGATGGGCACAGCACCATCCTCGACATAGCGAGTCAGTGCCTGCCAGCGTTTGAGGCTGTAATCCAAGGCTTTCGCCGTGGCTGATCCGTTGGGCACCCGATCACGTTGGGCCAGCATCCAGTCATGCAGCGCGGCGAGGATCGGTGAGGCCTTTTCCTGCCGTATTCGCCCGCGTTCTTCATCGCTCATGTCGCGCACTTGGCGTTCGACTTCGTACAGCCCAGCGATCGAGTGCAGCGCTTGTTCAGCCAGTTGGCTTTTGTTCGCCGCGTGCAGATCGAAGAACTTGCGGCGGGCGTGGGCCATGCAGCCGATTTCGGTGATGCCTTGCTCGAAACCGGCCTTGTAGCCAGCAAAGTCGTCGCAGACCAGCTTGCCATTCCACTGGCCAAGAAAATTGCGCGCATGCTCGCCGGCACGGCTGGGGCTGAAGTCGTAGACCACGGCCTTCAGATCGGCGAAGGGCGTGGTGCTGTAGGCCCAGACGTAAGCCCGATGGGTTTTCTTTTCGCCCGGCGCGAGCATTTGCACCGGGGTTTCGTCAGCGTGGATCACGCGTTGGCCCAGCACCGCTTCGCGCAGCGCATCGACCAGCGGCTGGAGCTGCACGCCGGTTTGCCCGACCCACTGCGCCAGCGTCGAACGAGCGATAGCCAGGCCGGCACGGCCGAAGATCTTTTCCTGCCGGTACAGCGGCAGGTGGTCGGCGAATTTGGCCACCATCACGTGCGCCAACAGGCCAGCGGTGGGGATACCCTTGTCGATCACCTGCGCCGGCACCGGCGCCTGGATCAGCGTTTCGCACTGGCGGCAGGCCCATTTCCCACGCACATGCTGCTCGACGGTGAACACGCCCGGCGTGTAATCCAGCTTTTCGCTGACGTCTTCACCCACGCGTTGCAGCTGGCAGCCGCAGACGCACTGGGTGTTCTCCGGTTCGTGATGGATCACGGTGCGCGGGAGTTGCGGTGGCAGCGGTGCACGCTTGGGCTGCTGGCGTGCTTCGGCCGGCGCAGCCGGCGGATTGACCGCTTTCAGCTCCGCCTCGATGGCCACGATGTCGGTGTCGAGCAGGTCATCCAGCAGGCGGCCCTGGTCAGGGCTCAGTTGCTCGCTGCGCTTGGCAAACTTGTGCCGCTTGAGGATGGCGATTTCGTGGGTGAGGTTCTCGATCACCGTTTGGTCGCGGTGGATCTTCTTGCCCATCACGTCGACCTGCGTGAGCAACTGCGCAGCCAGGGCGCGCAGCTGGTCAGGAGTCAGTTGGTCGAGATTGGGCGAAGCAGTCATGCCGCTGATTGTGCCAGAGCCGGCGGTCAGCGGAGATAAACCGATGGGCTAATGGCAGGTGCTACAGCACTGTGATCGCGCCGGCGGCGCCGACACGCTGCCAGGGTAGGCCAAGAACCAAAGCCTGAAGTTGCTCGGTGTCGAGCTCGACCTCCGAGCCATGCCGGATGCCTGGCCAGTGAAACTTGCCCTGGTTTAATCTCCGCGCGGCCAGCCAGATACCCACGCCGTCATGCACCAGGACTTTCATGCGGTTGGCGCGGCGATTCGCGAACAGATAGGCACAGTGCGGCTTCGCCGCACCGAACACGGCCACCACACGGGCCAACGCGGTGTCGGTGCCGGCGCGCATGTCCATCGGCTCGGTGGCGAGCCAGATGGTATCGATGCGGATCACGGGGTGAGCCCACGCACAAAGCGGGCGCAACCTTCAGGATCGGAGGCTGGCCATTTCACCGTGACCGCTTGCTCGCCAAGGGACAACTCAATGATTGCGAACGCCTCAGTGGTTCGTTTGGGCGTGGCCCTCAATGGAACGAACGCCGGCAACGCCGCTGGTGGCTGATCTCGGTAAAGCGGTAGCCACTTGCGGATGACGTTGGCGTTGATGCCGTGGCTGATGGCAACGCTGGAGAGGGTCGCACCGGGTTGCAGGCATTCCTGAACAACCTGGGCCTTGAATAATTTGGGGTAAGAGCTTCGTTGGCGCATGGAAATCCCGGCGATAAGGGCTATCGCGTCCGCTTAAAAATACGCGGACACCATCGCCCTTAATGCTGGAGTTCGGAAGGTGACTTGGCTGGACGCTTACCCAGCACCTCCATCAATTGAGTCACAACTAGCCGCCATGACCCAGCCTCGACCTCCAGCACTCGCTCAGCATTTTCCTGATACCCATATGCGGAATTTCAGCTCTCTGGAGTTGGCGCGGTTCAGTTTTGATACCCGTTGTAAACAGTTGCAGCCCCCGGCAGATATGCAGGTGGAGCGGGTTAACCTGAACGGTGTAAGTGCGATGTGGGCCATCCCAGAGGACTACGTCGGGTCCAGGACACTCGTATACGTGCATGGTGGAGGGTTTGTGTTGGGATCTGCCGAGGCCTTCGTGGGGCTGGCCGGCAATCTGGCTCTGCAGGCGGGTGCACGGGCGTTGATCCTTGACTATCGTTTGGCACCCGAACACCCATTCCCGTCTGCACGCGAAGACATTCTTGCTGCTTACCATGCGCTTCTTGGCAATGGTATTGCTGCGGAAGAAATAGTGTTCGCAGGAGATTCGTCAGGGGCGAATCTGATTCTTTCGTTGCTGGAAGATGCTAAGTGCCAATGTCTACCTTTGCCCGCAGCGGCACTTCTTATATCGCCTTGGGTCGACCTCAGTTTGCAGCACGAGAGCTTCACGACCAAAGCAGCTAGCGACATTTGCCTTACCCCAGAGTGGCTGGCGAACTGCGCCTCTCTTTACTTGGGAGAGATTTCCGCGGTAGATCCAAGAGTGTCAGTGCTGCAGAACAGCATGATCGGATTGCCCCCCATGATGATACAGGTGGGCTCAAACGAATTGCTTCTCGATGACTCGCTTAGGCTGGCAAGGCACGCAGGTGGGATGGGAGTGCGGGTGAGATTGGACGTGTGGCCGAATATGTTCCATCTCTGGCACAACCATGCGTCAGAGTTGGAGGAGGGTGATGCTGCCTTGCTCCAGGGGGCGGAGTTCCTAGCCGCGAATCTGCCTTAGCCTTCCGGTGGCATTGTACGAGCATCGGGAAAGAGTCAAAGACAGAGGATAAGGACACGGCCAGTATGAAGACCGTGCCCTTTCTCCATCGTGCGGGCTTGCAAGGCGAACTAGAAGCTCAATGTGGCAACGTCTGCACCAATTCTACCGCTTGCCGTCATGCCAGGGGCCAAGTGGAAGTCGTACGAGATAGCTGGTACTTCAGGGTGGGGAGCGTTGTTGTCCAGGGTTGGGGTCACGATCAGCGTGGTTGAACTCACTCCGAAGACTGCGTCGTCATCGATGTAGCAATCCCCAGCTATGTAGAGGGCGGTTACGAGCTCTTTGTGCTCGGGGGCGCTGATCAGGTAGTGGATATGAGCTGGTCGGTACCCATGGCGACTTTGGGCATCTAGCATGCGTCTTACCGGCCCGTCGTCAGGTAGCGGGTAGCTTTTCGGCATGACCGTGAAGGCATGGTAACAACCGTTCTCGTCAGTGCTGTAGACGCCCCGCGTATCCATTTCCTGTCCGCGCTGAATGTCATAAACCCCTTCTGAATCGGTCTGCCAGATCTGCACTGTGGCATTGGGGATCGGATTTCCATCCGTATTCAGGATTCGGCCATAGAGCTGAAGCTGGGGGCCATTGCAGCGGCGTGCCATTGATTCACTGGCCTGGTAGTTCGGTGCATTCTCCCGATAGAACGGACCGAGCAGACTGCTTTCGGTGGCTTGGTTTACCCCACTCCCATCCTGAAGCAGATTAACGATAGTGCTCAGACCGAGGGCATCCGAGAGGAGGATGAACTCTTGTCGATCGCTATTACACATTTGACCGGTCGCTGTGAGAAATGCAATTCCAGTCAACCATTCTTCAGGTGTCAGGTTTGCTTCAATGGCAAATGCATGCAAATGTCGAACTGCGCATTCCATCAACGTGCGTAGGCGTGTGGAGGGTGTTGTAGACATTTGTGCAATGACTGAGTTTGTCAGTTGAGATAATCGTTCATCACCGAGAGTGGTAGTCATCTTGTTATGGTCCTCTTGTGATACTGATCTTGGAGAGCTCTTAATAAAAACTTCTCGGATTTATCAAATGTTCCGCAGGTTTCATCTGTGATCTATCAGAATGAATTGTTTGCGCCTTGGCTGACGATGGAAGATTCGAGGCGAGCGGCGTACGAGACCTGCCGAGGAATGAATGCCGGGAGAGACCCCGGCATAAATGGCGTTAATTTCAGACGGTTTGCGCTGAAGGAAGGCCGGTGACGTCGATTCGACGATTGTCCTTCTTGTAGGGGGCAGGCGCGACGCGGGCGCGGATGTGCTTCTGACGGGTGCCGGGATGGCCCCAAACCACTACAACCTCCGTACCTGGGGTCGCGTACTCTTGGTCGATAACACACAACGACAGCATTTCGCGGAAGGTGTAGCTGTAGCATCGCGAGCTCGAAACGCCGATTTCGTGGCCATCCACTAGCACTTTGTCCATCCAGGTCAAACCCAGCAGGTTTCGGGGCATTTCCATATAGGTGTATGGCTCTGCGTCCTTGCTCAGAAACGAGGCTGAAACGTCGGATACATCTTCGCCATTCCAGACGAGAGTGACCATTGTCCGACGTGGATTGGCCGCTTCTTCTAGAGCGGCGCGACCGATGAATTCGTGGTCGAACTTCACGTTCTTACCCCAGCCGAGCTCGAACGGCGTGCGGGCATAAGTTGTGAAGTCCCTGCTTTGAGCACTACCGGCGACAGCAAGCCACTCCATGAAGTAAGGCATGCTCTGCAGGATCACACCGAGAAAGTCGCGTTGATCGTCACCGAACATTGCCGGTAAATAGTCCACGGTCGGTGTGGGGAAGCAGGCTTCGACGTGATTCACCATCTTGCTGCGTCCGCCAAGACGGCGGATGCCATATCGCTCTCCCACCTTAAGAATCGTGTTGTAGATTTCGACACCGTTGTGGCTCTCGCCGTGAAGTTCGTATCCGAGTTCACCGGCCATGCCTTGGCGGAGCACGTTGAAGGTCATGCCATTGATGCTGGACTTGCGGAATCGCATGAAGCCGATGTCGCGCAAACTTTCGCCCGTG
This sequence comes from Pseudomonas sp. BN411, assembly GCF_029871235.1. GTDB lineage: Bacteria > Pseudomonadota > Gammaproteobacteria > Pseudomonadales > Pseudomonadaceae > Metapseudomonas. Next base: position 6,059 of record NZ_SSOM01000064.1, on the reverse strand, counting down.
AGCTCCTCCAGGAGAAGCAAGGAGTTGGGGCCTTGGACCTGGAATGCGAAATAGTCTTCGGTAACGACTTCGGCCTTGGCGTTGTAATTACCCTTTGCAAATTGATACATCGCCCAGGCGACTCCGGGCCCACTGGTGTAAATGAAGCTTTCTTCGGAGAGGCGCATCAGGACGCCATCTCCCATTATCTTGCCGGATACATTACAAAGAACCGCATGTTTGGCTTGACCGATGTCGAATTTTGCAAAGCTGTTTACGGAAATTGAGGAGAAGAAAGACAGAGCGTCCGGCCCAGTAATTTTCAGTTTCATTAGCGGGGACCAGTCGCCGATGAAGCAAGTTTTCTTCCAAGACTCGCACTCATCGATCCAGTTGGTGTATTCCGTGGGCTCAAGCTCGAAGAAGAAACGTGTGTAAGAGGTGGTGCGAGGGTCGTCCGGTACTTGCGCTACGTGGTATAGAGGCTGCGGATTTGCTTTGCTCATGGTATTTCCTTAACTTTCTTGTATTGAAGTGTCGAACAAAAGGTTAACGGCTATCATCCAGTTCCAAGCTTCGGACATAAAAACTGAGATTGCCGCCGCGGCGCGTAACACTTGCGTTATTGCGGTTAACTTGGACAGATTTGAATCGATGAGCAGCGTGTTCTTACGGTGTTTGGACACTAAGAGACGGTGATGTAAGCCCTAGTCCCTACGCCGCCAATGTCACGATCGGTATTTTCTAGTGAGGCCGATTCGATGCAGTAAAAGCTCCGGATGTGCATAGGCTCAAGATAAGCGTGTGTGAGTGCTTAATCCCCTATCCTCAGATAGGGGGAATTACTTGGAATGTTTGTCTAGCCTGCATAGGCATGATAAATCGGCCGTCCCCGGCTGAAACGCTTATGTACATGCGTTCTAAGTAGTAGTCTCATAAAAGGAAATAAATAAGATGATGAGCTTCGAAAATGAAACTGTCCTGATTACCGGCGCAGCCAGCGGCATGGGGGAGTCTCATGCGCGCGCGTTCCATCGTCTGGGCGCGAATGTTGTCATTGGCGATATCGCAAAGGACAAAGGCCAGGCGCTTGCAGACGAGTTGGGCGAACGTGCGATGTTCGTTACTCTGGATGTAACTGATGAAGAGTCTTGGGATGCTGCTCTGGAGCAGGCTCGCACCTTTGGTCTGGTCTCTGTATTAGTTAATAACGCCGGTATTATTGGCTTTGACCCGCTTGATGGCCGCGAGAAGGCCATTTTTCAACGGACGCTCGATATCAACCTTACGGGCGTATATCTTGGAATCTGCTCTGTTGTCGCTGGAATGAAGGAACTGGGTCGCGGCAGTATCATCAACATTGGTTCCACTGCCGCCGTCCAGGGATATCCTTTGGCTTCTGCTTATTGCGCCAGCAAGTGGGGCGTGCGTGGTCTGACTAAGGCGGCGGCGTTGGAGCTCGCTCACGACAATATTCGAGTAAATGCGGTGTTCCCTGGGGCAGTTCACACGCCGATGACTGCGCCACATGATCTCAGTGGAATGCTTTCTATTCAGGCTATCCCGCGGGCGGCACAGCCGGAAGAAATCAGCCGTATGGTGTTGTTTATTGCGCACCAGGATTCGGGCTTTATTACTGGCGGTGAGTATTTGGTAGATGGCGGCACTACGCTTGGACCGTTACCGAAAAACTGGCGTGAGAACCATCAGTAATCGTCTTGTTGCCTAGTGCCTCTTGTACAGGATGCATTCGGTGTTCTGTACAAGCGCTTGTCGCTACCCCTAGCCGCCAAAGTAGAGGTCGGAGGCCGAACTGCCCGCCAATGAAAAAGCGCCGGTGAGCGCTGCCCGCCGGCGCTTTCTCTTGCTCCTTCCCCCCCCCCAATTCCTTCACAGCAAGCGAAGCCACCTTTTGGGCCAGGCCTTATGCCCCGGGAAGTCGATTTTCTGCCCGGGGCAACACCTGTCCATGCTAAGTGCGTGGCTTCGTCGCGCGCCTCGTGGAGGTTGTATGCATTACTATGGTCGCGGTTGGCTCACGGAATCGAAGGCCAGCCTCGAAAGCCCGGCGGCAATGTGCAATTGACGCTGGAATGCATGCAAGCTTCAGGGATGTCTGCGGTGTAGCGTTGTGGGGTGGTTTGGGCGGCAGCGACGATCAGCAGGATGGCGATGGTAACTGCGAGGCCGATGGAAATTATTTTTGTTCTCATGGCTATGCCTCTGGTTGGAGCAGGACAGCCATAGCGTCTCTATTTGCGTTTCAAAAAGGTCCTATCTTTCGATAGCTGTGCTGGCCATCTCGGAATAGGGGTGACCTAGTGCGAAGCGGCAGCATGAAAGTAGGACCGGCATGCAACACTCACCGACCTTTTCTACTGCTCCTCCTCCTTCGGCGTCGGCATTCCACCAGCGTCCTCACCAGGCATTCCCAGATTCCGGTAGGAAGTCATCGTAGATTTCCTTCATCAACTGCCTGAGCCAGCGATTCGCCTCATCGTGGTGAAAGCGGGGATGCCAGTACTGACAAATTGGGAATGGCGCGAGATCCACTGGGGGTTTCAGGCGTCGAACCCAGCCGTACTCATCGAAGATACGGCCGATCTCTCCTGGAACGGTCGCAATCAGCTCAGGGTCATTCTTGATCAGCATGGGAATGACCAGGTAGTGGGGGGTCAGCAGGAACACACCACGCTTGATACCGTGCTCGTCCAGCGCTCGATCGTAGTGCGTGGTCTTGCCCCCGAGATTGATCACGATGTGCTTCATACGGGTGAATTGCTCAAGGCTGATCGAGTCCCCAACCTGTCGGTTTTCCCGACTGACGATCGTGACAAACTTGTGGAAGAACAGATTCTGCTGGAAGAGTTCGTCGTTTACGGCAAGCTGCGATCCCATCGCAAGGTCAGCCTCGCCCGACTCTAGCGTCGCAGCTATGTTTTCGGGCCTGACCTGCAGCGTTTGAATGGTGCAGTGTGGTGCTCTGCGCTTTAGCTCCTGGATCATCCTGGGTAGAAACACGAGTTCGCCCATGTCGGTCATGCAGAACTTGAACGTACGGATCGCCGTGCTCGGGTCGAAGCGAGTTTGGGTGAGTAGCGAGTTTTGTACCGTGCTGATGACCCCCAGTATCGAGACTGCTAACTGCTCGGCCTTGGGCGTCGGCCTCATGCCGTCACCGACCTTGATAAACAGCGGATCGTTGAAGAAGTCCCGCAATCGTTTCAGCGCGTGACTGACCGCGCTTTGCGAGAGATCCAGGCTGTCAGCGGCCCGGGTCACGCTGCCCTCCCGAATCAGAGCATCGAAGACCGGCAGGAGGTTTAGGTCGAGCTTCTTTTCGCTATGAATGCTGTGCATGGGGTCGAGTATTTTTGTGATCGTGATGCATTAAGGTATTCCAAGAGGTTCGTTACTTGAAACGCCGGATGGGATTCGGCATCGCTGAACCAGTGGGCAACTCACCGCGACTGCGATATTCCCGCCACCAGGAGAGTGGGGCGGGTAGGCGCTGTGCTCGATCCCTACCTGGCGAGCGTGCTGATCGACATAGGATGGAGTCTCGAACAGCGCGTTCTCGCTTGGCCTTTTTTGGTGTAGCTGGTGCCGTTGCTACGACGCGCTGAGCAATTCGCACATGAGCGAGAAAACTGGCTGGATCATTATGCACGGCGTGCATTCTGTGCATCTATGGCATGCGTGGATCTCATTTTATCTAGTTTTTATAGTGACTCAGACGTCAGTGCGGCTGCGCTGATGCCCACTCCAATAAAAACGATGATCGGAGACCGCTGTGTCCAATCCAAAATTCATTCTGCTGTTGTCGTGCCGTAATACCGCCGGAATCGTGAAGGATGTTTCCAGCTACCTCTTTGACCAGGGATGCAACATCCTCGATGCGCAGCAATTCGATGATCTGGATACTCAGCAGTTCTTCATGCGGGTGGTGTTCGACGCGATAGACAGCGCGACGCAACTGGTACTCGAGGACATCAAGGCTGGATTCGCCGATGTTGCCCATCGGTACGGCATGGAGTGGTCGCTGCGTCCGCAGGACCAGCGCAAGCGCGTAATGCTGCTCGTGTCCGGCTATGACCATTGCCTGCGCGACCTGCTTTACCGCAGCCGAATCGGCGAGCTGCCGATGGAGATATCGGCCGTTGTCGCCAACCATCCCCAGGAGCGATACGCCGCGGTTGATCTGCAGGGCATAGCGTTTCACTACCTGCCAGTGACCCGGGATAACAAGTCCCAGCAGGAAGAGAAACTGCTTGCCTTGATCGAGTCCACCAGGACCGACCTAGTTGTGCTCGCTCGCTACATGCAGATCCTCTCCGATGACCTCTCGCGCAAGCTGGATGGGCGCTGCATCAACATCCATCACAGCTTCCTGCCGGGATTCAAGGGCGCGCGTCCCTATCACCAGGCCCATGAGCGTGGCGTGAAGCTGATTGGCGCGACCTCGCACTTCGTCACCGCCGACCTGGACGAGGGCCCGATCATCGAGCAAGACGTCGAGCGCATTTCCCACCGCGATAGCGCGGAAGATCTCGTACGTAAGGGGCGTGACATCGAACGACGCGTCCTGGCCAGGGCAGTGCGCGCCTATCTGGAAGACCGCGTCATTCCGAACGGTCGCAAAACCATCGTGTTCGAAGGCTGACGCCTGGCCACGCATAACAACAATTCGTTGAAGTAACCGAGGTAAAGACATGCTCCCCAAGAATTTCAGAAAGACTCCAGAGGGCTATTTCACGTCCCGTTGGGGGCAGCCTGAGTACACGGACTGGCTCGACGAGAGCATGTCCTGGAAGGACCACTGCTACATCGGTGATTGGTCGTTCCTTTGGCAGCGGCGTTACCGTGGACCGGACGTGTTGAAGCTTTTCTCCGATACCTCCATCAACAGCTTCGCCAAGTTCGACATCATGCAGTCCAAGCATGTCACCCACTGCAATCGTGATGGCAAGGTGATCCATGAGGGTATCCTCAGCCGCTGGGGGGAGGATGACTTCATGCTCTTCGGTCGCGGCGGCTTCCTCATGGACTTCCACCTACGCAAGGGTGATTACAACGTCAGCTCGGAGGTTGTCGAAGGGTTCAAATTCCAGGTTGCTGGGCCCAAGGCTGCCGCATTGATCGAGAAGCTGACAGGCGTGGCCCTGGCGGACATCAAGTTCATGCACTCGCAAGTGGTGAAGATTGCCGGGCATGAGGTCTACGCGCTGCGACAGGGCATGTCCGGGGAGCCTGGTGTGGAGCTGCAAGGTCCTGCCGAACATGCTGCCGAGGTGTATGAGGCAGTGGTGCGAGCCGGCGAAGCGTTCGGGATTCGCAAGCTGGGTGGTCGAGCTGCCTTCATCAACCACCTGGAAGCCTGTTTCCCCACTATCGTGACCGACTACCTGCCGGCGATCTTCAGCGAGGACATGGCTGAGTATCGCGCCGAATTCGAAGCGTCTCTGCCGGCGTTCGCCTCGACCTTCAACGTTGCCGGCAGCTTCGAGGCTGATGATGTCAGCGCCTGGTACCGCAGCCCTGTCGAGCTCGGTTGGGGGCGCAACATCAAGTTCGATCACGACTTCATCGGCCGCGAGGCCCTGGAAAAGGAAGTGGCCAACCCACGCCGGGTGATTCGCACCCTGGTGTGGAATCCCGATGATGTGCTCAAGGTATTCGCATCCCTGTTCCAGAAGGGCGAGCACTACGCCTTCATGGAGATGCCCCGGGATCAGCGCGGTTTCATGTATGCCGACAAGGTGCTGGTGAACGGCCGTGAGGTCGGCGTTTCCACCTCTCGTGGCTACAGCTACTTCTTCCGCGAGATGCTCTCGCTGTGCACCCTGGACATCGCCCAGGCAGAAGTAGGTACTGAAGTCACGGTTATCTGGGGCAATCCGGGCGAGCCGCAACTGCCCATCCGCGCCACTGTCCAGCCCGCACCGTACAAAACCGACAACCGCCGCAGCTGAGTCGGCAAGGCCCTGGGTCTCAGGGCCTGCTTCATCTGTAAGACCCGGAGAAACAATGTCCGCATTCCTGATCGACGGAAAAGCCGAAGCCCGGCAACTGCGTGAACG
>NZ_SSOM01000063.1 GCF_029871235.1 Pseudomonas sp. BN411 | reverse complement strand
ACTCCAGGGCAGACCTTCGGCCTGCTCAGCGATTGAAATCGCCCCCACAAAGGTCTTGAGCTCAGCGCAGTGCCAATCCCATGGCTCTGCTCTACCTGTGGGGGCGAATTCATTCGCCAAGGGCTGCGCAGCGGCCCCCGGAGACTCCAGGGCAAACCTGCGGTCTGCTCAGCGATTGAAATCGCCCCTACAAAGGTCTTGAGCTCCGCGCAGGGCCAATCCCATGGCTCTGCTCTACCTGTAGGGGCGAATTCATTCGCCAAGGGCTGCGCAGCGGCCCCCGGGAATCCAGGGCAAACCTGCGGTCTGCTTGGCGATTGAAATCGCCCCTACAAGGAGGAGGGATTTTTCCCATGGTTTGGTCTTAACTTCTGGTCAAACTACCCCAGGCACGGAGGCCGACATGATCCCCGCAAAAGGACTGATTCTGGCGCTGAGCGCCACCAGCCCGCTCACCATGGCCGATGCCGGCCCGTCTTTCGATTGCACCAAGGCCCAGGGCGTGGAACAGCAGGTGTGTGCGAGCGCAGAGCTGAGCGCGCTGGACCGGCAGATGGCGGATGTCTACAAGGACACCCTGGCCGCCACCGACGCGGCGACCCAGAAGCGTTTGCGCGCCGAGCAACGCGGCTGGCTCAAGGGTCGCGACGACTGCTGGAAGGCCACCGACCAGAACCAGTGCCTGACCCTGAGCTACCAGACGCGCCTGGTGGAGTTGCAGATCCAGTCCGGCGCGGTGGCGGCGCCCAAGTCCGTGGCGTTCGCCTGTGGCGATGCCAGCAAAGCCTTCACCGCGGCCTTCTACAACGACACCGAGCCCGGTGCCGCCGTCTTCACCTATGGCAGCGACCACGCCATCGCGATCAGCCAGCGTACCGCCAGCGGCGCCCGCTACAGCAACGATGGCGTGGATTTCTGGGAACACCAGGGTGAAGCCAAGGTGGAGTGGTACGGCACGCAGATGACTTGCAAGCCGGTGCGCTGACTCTGCCGCGACCCTAGGCCTTGCCTTCCCTCGCCAGCTTGTCCACGGCGCGCTGCAGGCGTTCCAGATCGGCGCGCAGGTGATGCAAGGCCTCGCGGCGGTCGTGGAGTACTTCCTTCACATAGCAGTGGCCGGTCAGCCCGCGCAGCAGCAGGGCGGCGCCGAGGCCAATGTCCCAGATGCCCAGTACGCCGCCACGATGCAGGCCGTGACGGGCCAGGAGCAGGCCGGAGATGACCGAGCCCGCCCGCTCCAGGCCGTGGACATTCTGTTCATAGGCCGGGCCGTTGATCTGCCATTGGTTGTCCATGGTGCGAATCCTCCCGGGGTGGTTTGAATCCTGACCGGCCAACCACGCGGCATGTTCAGCTGCCGTGATGAGCGGTCAGCTCCGCGTCTGGCCCTTTCCGGCTTTCTTGTCGGGGCTCATCAGGTACACGGTGAGAATGAAGCGAGCTGGAACCAGTGACAGCAGCCCGAGCGCGCCGAACGCGGCGATCAGGGTGACGCCACCCGGTGTGGAGGTGACTTCGGTGAACAGCGCCAGGCCGATGGCCAGCAGGAACATCACGCCGCCGAACCATTGCAGCCCCTCGGCCCAGCGAAAGACCGGCGACTGGCGGACCTCGCTCAGGTGTCGGTTGGATTCGTTTTCTTCAGTCATGCGCATGTCCTCGCAGGTTCCATTGGCCACTGGACTACGGGCATTCCCAGTATTCATCAGCATGCATGGGGCGGGGGCTGTCGGGTGGATGGGCGACAAGTGGGCTTGGCTGATACCGGATTGCGACGGGTTTCTCGCGAAACCGTCCGCCGCTTTCCGCAAAGCTGGCTAACCTTGAATCGGCCCTTCGTCCCCCGGCGCCTTCATATCTGAACTACTTGGCCGGGAACGCGGGATGGGGCCAAGCACAGGGAAGACCCGGACAGGCAGGAGCGATATGCCGACGATCACAATCATGCTCTGGAACACCCAGCACCTTAACGACCAGAACCAAAAGCTACCGATGAGCGAGGCATACGAAGAGAAGCTGGATGCCTTGGTCACTGCGGCGTGCGACTTCTCACCGGACATCATCGCGCTGTTCGAGGTCGGTACCACGGCCAGGCCAAACAACCAACTGGTCAAGGACCTGTCTGGCACCTACGAATTGAAGGCCTCTCTGGACCAGGACGGTGGCAAGAAAAAGAACACCACGCTCGGGGCCATGGTCTTCGTCGCCAACGACATTGCAGGCAAATTCCATGAGCCCTACAAGGTGCCGCTGGGGTCCAAGGGCAATCGCAGCACTCTGCTTCTGCAAGCCGAGGGCGGCCAGTTGTTCGCCTTTTGCCATGCCAATGCCCATGGCCCGACCGCCTTCGAGCAGGTGACCGACGACATCCGCTTTGTCGGGGGAAATGCCGACCTGGTGTTTTTCGGAGGGGATTTGAACCACCAGCCTGGCGATTCGCTTGCCGAGGTCAAGGTCACCAACGGCAATACAATGTTGCGATGCCTTCCCGGAACCTGTGGATTTACGCATGTTTCTATTCGCAGTTCCCTGTCGCTGGCCAAGGCGATGTACCAGGAGGTGTGCCGCAATACCGGCGGCACGCCGGGCATGAGCGAGAGCACGTTCATCAACAATTGCATGGGAACGGATGTCGCTTGGGGTGACCTGGCCATTCCATCTCTGCTGGACTACGCCTTCATTGCTGAGAAATGCCGCTGGAAATCGGCCTGCGAGGCATCAGTCCAGGTCACGACCCTGAAATTCGAGAACAAACAGCTCGATCACGTCTACTACTTCCAGAAGGACAAGGTGTATTCGCAGGTACAGCGAATCTATCGAGGCAAGAAGCTGCGTAGCGACCACTTTCCGGTAATTTACGAAATCGAGTACCCATGACGTCTGGAATAGGGGTCCTGAAGTTGTTGAGACTGGATGGAATTGAGGGAAACCGACCATGCCCTTCATCGATGACCTGGCTTTCCTGCTCGCCTTCCTCGCCGTGATCAGCTGCGGGCTGATGGGCGGGCTGTTCTTCGCCTTTTCCAACTTCGTGATGCAAGCCCTCGCGCGCCTCTCGCCAGAGGCAGGCATCGCCGCCATGCAGGCGATCAACCGCACGGTGCTAAACCGTATTTTCCTCGGCGTCTTCCTGGGCACCACGGTTGTCTGCGCGCTGCTTACGCTGTACGCCTTCGTGCATTGGGAGGTGTCCGGCACCTTCTTCCTATTGCTCGGCAGCCTGCTGTATCTGGTGGGCAGCTTCGGTGTGACGCTGTTCTGCAACGTTCCGCGCAACAACGCCCTGGCGAAGCTGGATGCGGGCAATCCGGATTCCTCCGTGCCCTGGCGCACCTATCTGGAAGAGTGGACGCGCTGGAACCATGTGCGCACCGGCACCGCCCTGGCCGCGTCGGCGATGCTGATGATCGGGCTGTTCCTGATGCTGGCGATGGACTAGGGGCTGCTCAAGCCTCCGTGTGCGCCTTGAGGAACAGCGAGAACAGTTCCTGGGGCGACTTGATGTTCAGCTTGGCGTAGATGTGCCGGCGGTGGACCTTCACCGTCTCGGCGGATATCGCCAGCTTGCCGGCCACTTCCTTGTTCGAGCAGCCACTCAGGATCAGTCGGATCACATCCAGTTCGCGGGCGGTGAGCGGCGTGCCAAGACGTTCCATGGCCTCTTCCAGGTTGTCCTGCCAGCGCGCTGCCGGGCGTGGAGCGCTTTCCGCCTTTGTCCCCTCGAAGAACATGCGCTGGCGCATCAGTCCCGCCACCCAGGGGCGGATCATCTCCAGAAGCGAAACCTGCTCCGGGGTGAAGCGCTGACGGCTTCCCAGGGACAGGCACAGGCTCCGTACCTCGTCGAGCTGCACGTTGAAGTGCACCTCGTCCTCCTCCACGAAGTGGGTGAAGTAGAGCTGGTAGTACTCCGTCTGCTTGAAGCGCTCGGGGGCCACGTCGGCGAGGCGGAACAGCCCGGTGGCGGGATGCTCCCGGTTGGCGATGTAGAAGGGGTCGAGCAGGTAGAGCCCCTGCAGGTAGTCGTGGATGAAGGGGTCGGGCCCGTCGCCCTCATAGGGGCTTTCGGCAAAGGCGAGGGGGCGGGAATCGCTGAACAGCAGGACCGCCCAGCTGTCGACCTGGACGTATTCGCTGACCAGACGGGTCAGGGCGAGCCAGAAGTCCGGCTTGTCCAGGCGCTCGATCAGCTGGCCGGCGGCGCGATGCCAGGCCATGTCCTGCAGGGTTGGAATCATCTATCTACCCCCATGGGGTTAAGCACTCGACGTGATAGGAAATTTGCGGGCGGGACGCATACTGGCACCGACCTTTTGCAAAAGTCACTCACTTCCCGGCCGGGGCCCAGCTCGACAACAAGGTCTGATAATGAAGCTCGAACTCGTACAGCTCGCGGGTCGCGATGGCGACACCGCCTACAACCTCGCGCGCACTCTGGATGCCATTGCCCAATGCACGCCCGGTACCGACATCGTGGTATTCCCCGAGGCGCAGATCACCGGATTCCTCAACCGGCAGAACATCGCCGCGCAAGCCGAGCCCCTCGACGGCCCAAGCCTCCGCGCCATCCAGGCTGCGGCGCGCGAGCGCGACCTCGCCGTGGTGGTGGGGCTGATCGAGAACGACGGCGGCCGCTACTACAACACCACTGTGCTCATCACGCCCGAGGGCGTTGCCCTCAGCTACCGCAAGACTCACCTTTGGGTGGGCGAACCGGAGGTGGTGCTGCCGGGTGACCGCTTCGCCACCGTGGAATGGCGTGGGGTGCGCGTGGGCCTGCTGATCTGCTACGACACCGAGTTCCCGGAAACTTCGCGGGCCGTGGCTGCGCTCGGCGCCCAGATCATCCTGATCACCGACGGCAACATGGAGCCCTACGGCCATGTGCACCGTACCTCGGTCAGCGCCCGCGCCCAGGAGAACCAGGTTTTCGCCGTGGTGGTGAACCGGGTCGGGGAGGGCGATGACGACACCATCTTCGCCGGCGGCAGCGCCGTGGTGGACCCCTTCGGCCATGTGCTGCTGGAGGCCGGTCGCCAGGAGTGCCGCCACGTGATCGAACTCGATATGGCGCAGCTCACCCAAGCGCGTGCCCTCTATGACTACCAGGCCGAGCAGCGCTTCCGGCTGCCGGGAGAACGCATCGAGCACCCCGATGGCCGCCGTGAGCTGCTGATTCCCTGAGCGGGACCGATTCGCCATCCAACAACAAGAAACCTGAAGGTGCTGGTCGCCGCCCTGATGCCGGCGGCCAGCCAGGAGCGAACACATGCAATCGAAGTCAGTGAAACTCGGCCTGGCGCTGCTGCTGGGAATGATGGGCGGCGTGGCCACGGCGGAAACCTCCAGCGTGCACCTCTACAACTGGTACGACTTCATCGAGCCGGAAACGCCCAAGGCCTTCGAGAAGGAATCCGGCGTTTCCATGGTGCTGGACACCTTCGACAGCATCGACGTGATGCAGAGCAAGCTCATGGTCGGCCATACCGGCTACGACGTGGTGGTGGTCAGCGGTGATGCACTGCCCAACCTGATCAAGGCCGGCGTGCTGGCGGAGCTGGACCGCAGCCAGCTCCCCAACTGGAACCACCTGGACCCGGAAATCCTCGCCAAGGTGCACAGCAACGATCCCGACAATCGCTATGCGGCGCCCTACATGTGGGGCACCACGGGCATCGGCTACGACGTCGACAAGGTCACCCAGGTGCTGGGAGCGGACGCCCCGGTGAACTCCTGGGACCTGATCTTCAAGGAAGAGAACATCGCCAGGCTCGGCCAGTGCGGTGTGGCCATGCTCGATTCCCCCAGCGAGATCATTCCCATCGCGCTGCACTACCTGGGCCTGCCGCCCAACAGCAAGGACCCGGCGGACTACCGCAAGGCCGAAGAACTGCTGATGAAGATCCGCCCCCACGTGCGCTACTTCGACTCCTCCAAGTTCATCACCGACCTGGCCAACGGCAACATCTGCGCCGTGGTCGGCTGGGCTGGCGGCGTGTACGACGCCCAGGTCAACTCCGAGCGCGCCAACAACGGCCGCCACATCGCCTATCAGATTCCCCGCGAGGGCGCGCCGGTATGGGTGGAAAGCTTCGTCCTGCTCAAGGACGCCCCGCACCCGAAAGCGGCCATGGACTTCATCGACTACATGCTGCGCCCGGAAGTGGTCGCCCGTAGCTCCAACTACCTCGGGTACCCCAATGCCAACAAGGACGCCACTGCCCATGTCGAGGAGAAGCTGCGCAGCAACCCCGGTGCCTACCCATCGAAGGAAACCATGGCAACCCTGTTCCCCCTCGAGCCGCTGCCGCTGAAGCTGGAGCGGGTGAGGACGCGGGTATGGAGCAAAGTCCGCAGCGGGACCTGAGGCGGGGCCGCGTCACGAAGAACCCCGCCCTGGCTGGAAGCCGGGGCGGGCTTCGCTCGCAGCTATAACGCTAGACCTTCAGCGCGCCGCGGAATCCGCGCGCGGCATAGTAGGACTGCGCGCCGTTGTGATAGAGGAAAACGCAGTCGTAACGACGGTCGCAAAAGAGCGCGCCGCCGAGCTTTCTGATGGCGGGCGGCGTTTGCACCCAGCTGGATGTCTTGGTATCGAAGGTCCCCAGTTCCTGCAGTGCGCGGTACTGCTGCTCAGTGAGGATCTCGACGCCCATGGCCGCAGCCAATTCCATGGCGCAGCCGGTGGGTTTGTTCTCCTTTCTCGAATCCAGGCTCTCCCGGTCGAAGCACAGGCTTCTACGGCCGGAAGGACTCTCGGCGGAGCAGTCGACGAAGATGAACTCGCCGCTGTCCTTATCCTGGAGCACCACATCCGGTTCGCCACCGGTGCTCTCCATTTCGCCGAGGGAGCGCAGCTTCTCCGGTGAGGATTCCAGCCTTGCCTGAACCTTCGGCCAATCGACGTCCTTGTGCCGGCCCATGTTCTTTTCGAAACGGGCCTTCAATGTGCCCAGCAATGCCTCGCGTTGCTTTGCGTCCACGCTGCAATCTCCCTTGGATTTTCGACCTTGATTCCGACTCGTCCGAGAGCAGTGCCTCGACGGGCTCCAACCTTAGTAGACGGCGAACGAGGCGCAAGGTTTTCTGCGTCGGCGTGGACAGGGGAATGCTTCAATCCGCCGTGAGAACCTTCAGGTTCGGCCACGTGGTGAGCCAGTCCTTCGAGCCCAGGCGATCGAGATAGATGTGGCGTTTCTCGGCCTGGAACCTCGCGGTGGGGCGGACAACCAGGGTGAAGAGATCATCCAGGCCCAAGGGCGCCGCGACGTCGAGTTCACCCTCTGCACCAAGTCTTATCGCCACCGCGGTCGCCGTCTCCGGCCAGCGGGTCATGGCGTCGGTGGCCGAGGCGTAGGGCAGGTCGTCGTTGCGCAGATGCATGCGCGCCTGGTTCTTCACCGACCAGTCGAGCGAGGGGGCCCTGTTGCGCAGCGATGCCTCGATGCCTGCGTCCACATCCGCGCCGGCTTGTTTCGCATCGAACCAGATGACATCGATGTCCGGCGGCAAGGGGGAATAGGTACGTTGATGCAGGTGATCCCACACCGCGCTGCGCACGAAGCCTGCGGCTACCCAGCAATCCGGCAGCTCAAGGTCCCTCACCAGGCGAAGGATGCGCATGCGTGCGGGATCGGAAGCGATGATGGCCTTTAGCTGGGCAAGCTGCTGCATGGGGAGGGTTGCGGATGCGTTGGGGCGGGACAGGTTATCAATCCCGCCTCGTCGGCGGGTAGGTGGGGATTTGCACTGCCTGTGGAAGCGAATTCATTTGAACTCGGGAAACCACGTCCTTAGGACGTGGTCATGAGTCATCGGCTCTGCTTGTGACGATCGAAATGCTCCGAGTGGCAGGCTGAAGTGGGGGCTTTTGTAGGATGGGTCGGGCGGCGTTCCGCGAGCTTGCGATACCCATCAGCTCTGTCCGCATGGGTATCGCAAGCTCCACCCATCCTACGGAGGCTATGCGGCAGCCAGCAGTCCGTAGCCTGGATGAAATCCGGGGCTATCCCACCGCCGCTACCGGATTGCAGCCGAGCTACGATTGGTCAGCCCGCTCCGAGATGCCCCCTTATAGGGGGCCAAAAGTAAGTCCACGTTCTACGAACGTGGATGTTTACTCGCAAATAAATCCGCTCCCACATCAAGACCCGCAGGCTGAGCGCGACGCAGTGGTGGATTCCCCGACGCAAACTCGACCGCATCAACGACATTCCGTGTGGCCGTTTCTCAGGTCAGTCGCCTACCGTTCGTCACCTGCATACCTGCATGTAAAGCTTCATCGGAACTCCAAAACCCCTCGTGAAAAATCCGCGTCTGTTTCCCTGGTGATTCAATGTGGGAAATTTTCCCGCGAAATAGCTTGCCGTTAAAAAGACCTGCTCTAAGCAGGCCGTTTCGTTATCGCCCATAGCAGCAAGAAATTCCTCGCAGACTTGATGCGGCAAGCCCCCCGTCCGTCCAAAACACTGTGGCCAGAGATGTAAAGGGGCTTACTGGAAGCTCAAACGGAATGAGTTTTCGTAGGGGAGGGGACCCAAGAGAAATGAGACGGAGGCCTGATTATGTCTTTCAAAAAGTGCCTACTCGCTCTAGCGATTGGTGGCGTTCTCTCGGCATCCAGCGTGCTGGTGCCTGACTACATTTCGACTTCATCCAGTGCCCATGCCCAAGACGGAGGCGGTGGTAGCGGTAGTGGTGGAGGAGGCGGCCACGGTGGTGGCGGCAGTGGTAGTGGAGGTGGTGGCGGCCACGGTGGTGGCAGCGGTAGTGGAGGTGGCGGCCACGGTGGTGGCGGCGGTAGTGGAGGTGGAGGCGGCGGCCACGGTGGTGGCAGCGGTAGTGGAGGTGGAGGCGGCCACGGCGGTGGCGGCGGTAATGGAGGTGGTGGCGGTGGCCACGGTGGTGGCGACGGAGGCGGCGGCCACGGTGGTGATGGCGGCGGCGGTGGCCATGGTGGTCACGGCGGCGGCGATGGCGGAGGCGGCCACGGTGGTACCGGACATGGCGGTGACGGCGGCGGTCATGCCGGCAATGGCCATGGCGGTCCGGGACACGGTGACGCTGACCACGGTGGCATGGCTGGTAACCAGGGACCGGGTCGAGGCAATGACAACGACAATGACGCCGACGATAACGACAACGACGCCAGGGACGCCGCCAGGAATGAGGCCGATGCAGCCAGAGACGCTGCAAGAGCTGAAGCGGATGCGGCCCGGGATGCTGCAAGAGCGGAAGCGGACGCGGCCAGAGATGCCGCCAGAGCGGCTGGCGTGCCTAAGGATGACGCGGATGCAGCCAGAGACGCTGCCAGGGCGGCTGCGGATGCCGCCAGAGACGCCGCACGGGCCGAAGCCGATGCAGCCCGGGACGCTGCAAAAGCGGCTAATCCGGATGACGACGATGCCGCAGATGCTGCCAGAGAGGCCGCTGAAGACGCCGCCGATGCAGCTCGGGAAGCGGCCGAAGACGCTGATGATGCAGCTCGGGAAGCAGCTGAAGACGCTGACGATGCCGCCAGGAATGAGGCCGATGCAGCTAGAGACGCTGCAAGGGCTGAAGCGGATGCGGCGCGGGATGCTGCAAGAGCGGAAGCGGACGCGGCCAGAGATGCCGCCAGAGCGGCTGGCGTGCCGAAGGATGAAGCGGATGCAGCCAGAGACGCTGCCAGGGCGGCTGCGGATGCCGCCAGAGACGCCGCACGGGCCGAAGCCGATGCAGCCCGGGACGCTGCAAAAGCGGCTAATCCGGATGACGACGATGCCGCAGATGCTGCCAGAGAGGCCGCTGAAGACGCCGCCGATGCTGCTCGGGAAGCAGCCGAAGACGCTGACGATGCAGCTCGTGAAGCAGCAGAAAATGTTGGTGACGCTGCCCGCGAAGCAGCTGAAGACGCTGCAGATGCGGCCCGAGAAGCTGCCGAGGACGCTCCTGGTGCCCCGGTGGTAGCAGGTCCGACTCCATAACGAGTCAGTAGTGTGAATAGTCGTGTCTCTCGGAGTTCCCGGTTGGTGGTTAGCCGACCGGGGCTCCGATTTTCTTTGATATCTACAGCCCGTTTTCCCCGTCAGCCGCGCGGCAGCGGCGGGGTGCGCGGGGGGATCACGCGCTTCGAACCGGTCGACTCATAGGCCGAAGCGAAACGCAGCAGCGCCGAGTCGTCGTAGGCGCGGCCGGCGAAGGTCAGGCCGATTGGCATGCCGATATCCGCCATCACGCCCATCGGCACGGTGACCGTGGGGACGCCCAGGTGGCGGATCGCGAGGTTGCCGTTGGCAACCCAGATGCCGTTGCTCCAGGCGATGTCCGCCGACTCCGGATTGACGTCCGCGTCCGCCGGGCCAACGTCGGCCACGGTGGGGAACAGCACGGCGTCGAGGCCGAGCTTGTCCATCCAGTCTTCCAGGTCGAGCTTGCGGGTCTTCTCCAGGCCGCGCAGGCCGTCCGGCAGGGTTTCGATCTGGTCCCAGGTCTTCAGGCCGCGCTTGGCCATGTTCACGTACTCGTCCATGCCGGCGACGAGGTCGCCTTCGCGGTTCGGCAGGGTGCCGGGGTCGTGGGGGAAGATTTGCAGGCCGTCGACATCGGCCAGTTTGTTCAGTTTGGGATCGCCGTTGGCTCGCAGGAAGTCGTCGAAGCCCCAGCCCGACAGCTCCCACAGTTCATCGTTGAGGAATTCCTTGGAGACGATGCCGCGGTTGAACACGGTCGGCGCGCCGGGACGGTCGCCCTCACAGTTGGATACCAGCGGGAAGTCGGTTTCGATGACCTCGGCGCCGGCTGCTTCCAGGGCTTTGCGGGCTGCTTCCCAGAGCGCGATGACCGAGGCGCGGGTGTTGATACGCTGGCCGGTCGGGCCGCCGATGCCGGGGTTCTCGCTGGTGCCGGCTTCTTCATCCTTGTTGATGAACATGCGCGGCACGCCGAAGCGCTTGCCTTTCAGGGCATCGGCCTTGGCAGCCAGGTCCAGGTAGGAGGCCGGGCGCACCGAGGCGACGCTGGGGATCGGCACCCAGGGCTGCAGGCGCCACAGGTCACCGCGCTTGTCCGCGTCTTCGGCTACCACCACGTCCAGGATTTCCAGCAGGTCGGCCATGGTCCGGGCATAGGGCACCACCACGTCCATGGTCGGGGTCAGCGGCCAGTTGCCGCGCACCGAGATCACGCCGCGTGACGGGGTGTAGGCGCACAGGCCGTTGTTCGAGGCCGGGCCACGACCGCTGGACCAGGTTTCTTCCGCCAGGCCGAAGGCCGAGAAGCTGGCGGCGGTCGCCGTGCCCGCACCGTTGGACGAGCCAGAGGCGAAGGGGGCGGTGAGGTAGTTGGCGTTGTAGGGGCTTTCCGCGCGGCCGTACACACCGCGCTGCATACCGCCGTTGGCCATGGGCGGCATGTTGGTCTTGCCCAGGCACACAGCGCCCGCAGCGCGCAGGCGTTCGATGGTAAAGGCGTCGCGGTAGGCGACCAGGTCCTTGAAGGCAGGGCTGCCGGAGGCGGCGGTAAGGCCCTTCACCAGGTAGCTGTCCTTGGCGGTGTAGGGGATGCCATCCAGCGGGCCGAGGGTTTCGCCACGGGCGCGGCGGGCATCGGAAGCCTCGGCTTCCTTGAGCGCGTCGGGGTTGCGCACGACCACGGCATTGAGCCGGGTAGCGGTGTCGGGGCCGTCGTAGGCGTCGATACGGGCGAGATAGGCCTTGACCAGTTCGACCGACGTGGTGCGGCCGGACTCCAGTGCTTCGCGCAGTTCGGCGATGGAAACTTCGGTTACTTCGATCATGCTGTCACCGCCGGCTGTTGTTGGGTGATACCGCGACTGTCTGCATCACGCTGCACCTTGGGCTCAAGGAAATCGCTCATCTTCGAATCGGCTCTCATATCGGTCCTCGTTTCCCTGCATCAGGCGGCAGGGTCTGTACTTCACGACCTGGGGCTGGCCAGGTTCTCAGGCGGCCAATTTTTGCACCAAGCTGGTGCTCGGGGGAATCCGTGCAGTGGTTCGCCGGGCTGTGAGCTGTATCGCTGGGTGCCTGCCGTCCTGGTTCGGGATCGGCGTTTGCAGTCTGACTACTGTAGGCTGTGCGGCCAGTTTCAGTGGATGAACCGGTCAGACAGATGACGAACAGAACCTATCGCGAGGCCATTCCTGACGACGCGGCCAGGTGCATCGAGATACGCGGCCGCACGCGGGAGAACGCATTCTCCGCAGAAGAACTGCAGGCGCTGGGTATCACGGTCGCATCCTGGGGCGCGGGCATCGAAGACGGCAGCTGCTCCGGCCACGTCTATTGCGAAGACGGCGAGGTGGTCGGCTACTGCTTCGGCGACAGGGACAGCGGCGAGATCGTCGTGTTGGCGCTGTTGCCCGAGTACGAAGGCAAGGGCATCGGCAAGCAGCTCCTGCGGATGGTGGTGGAGGATTTCCGCGCTGCCGGCTTCACGCGGCTCTTCCTCGGCTGTTCGAGCGATCCAGCGGTTCGTTCCCACGGCTTTTATCGCCATCTGGGCTGGGTGTTCACCGGCGAGCTGGATGACCTCGGCGACGAGATTCTCGAACTCAGGCTTTGAGTGGAACAGTGAATTGCGGGCAAGGCGGTTGGTGCGTGGTCTGTAGGGTGCGCCGTGCGCACCGCTGGTAATCCGGCTGTGCCTATCGCTCACCTGACGCCGAATCGGTGCGCATGGCGCACCCTACAGAAGCTTGCTCCAGGCCCCTCGCCCCAAAGCAATTCCATGTTCTACGAGACTGAAAGATTACTTCCGCCGGGATTGCCATTCCCGGCCCTGCAATAGAGGAACGCCAATGGCTTCTTACGAAGAGCTCTTCGCCATAGGCGAGGGCTTCGACGCCTTCGTCAGCCACGGCCTGCCGGCGGAGATCGCTGGGGTGCAGTCCGTGCAGCGCCAACTGGCCGAACCCGGCGCAATCAGCGAAGCCAGCCGGCAGCGCGTGCAGGCGGTCGAAGGCCGCTATCACCTTTTGGTGGCCGGCGAGATGTGGTGCCCGGACTGTCAGATCAACGTCACCGTGCTCGACTACCTGCAGCGCATTCAGCCGCGCGTTCAGGTGGCCGTCATCTCCAAGGGGCGTGCCGAGGATGACCTGCGCGAGCGCCTGGAGCTGGACCGGATCCCGATTCCGGTCGTACTGGTGCTGGATGCGGATTTCCGTCTGGTGGGCCGCTTCATCGAACGACCGCAGGATGTGATCGCCGGCGGTGATGCGGTGAAGCCCGACTATCGGGCGGGCCGCTACCTGGAAAGCACGCTGCGCGATTTCCTGTCGATTTTCGAAGCGGCTGAAGGGCGGGTAGCCGAGGGCGCGTAAGGGCCCGGCGCATTGATTTGAACTTGGGAAACCACGTCCTGAGGACGTGGTCATGAGTCATCGGCTCTGCCTGTGACGATAGGGCTGCCCGGGTATCAGGATGACCACGTTGCTACGTCGTCGTGGCCAGTTTCGTCGCAGGGAGGAACTCTGGGAAAAGTCCCGCCAGTGCTCCCGAAATTCCTCCTGGCTTCCTGTTGCATCAGCCCACGGTCACGGTCGTGGCGACATCGATGTTGCCGTGGGTGGCCTTCGAGTACGGGCAGACTTCATGGGCTTCCCGTGCAATGGCTTCGGCGACTTCCAGCTCTACGCCTGGAACGCTGACGTGGAAGCGCGCCTGGAGGAAATAGGCGTTGCCGGTCATGCCCAGATCCACCTCGATTTCCACGGCCAGATCCTTCGGCAGCGCAACTTTCCGTTGCTGGGCCACCAGCCCGATGGCGCTGATGTAGCAGGCCGACCAGGCGCCGGCGAACAGTTGCTCGGCGGTCGGGTGGGGCAGGGTAGCGTCGAAGCGCAGATCCTGGTTCTCGCTCGCACCGCGGGGTGCGGAAAGCTGGATGTCGACGCGGCCGTGGTCATTGCGCGACGCGCCTTCGCGGTGGGCGACGGTGGTGTGGGTCTTGCCGGTGAACAGGACTTTTTCGATCTGGCTCATGGTGTGTTCCTCGTGGATTCGTTCGTTTGAAAAGCTGATTGGAGCAGTTGGTTGGTGTTGATCGTATACGAACAAATCGCATGCGATGTGTGAATATTTACGCAGGGACGAAATGACGTCAATAGCGCTCCGCTACCCTTCCAGACGGACGGTTGGCGAGTGCTATCTGAAATGGCGTGCGCGAGTTGATCGTGTCCGCTCTATGTCGGGCGTTCTGCTCGTACCGGAGAAGGCGAAGGCCCGAGAACGGTGAAACGGCTGGGCGTTCGCTGATCGCCCGAATCACTCGAGTTGGGCAGGGGAGCCAGCGGAAAAGCCCGCATAATGGCGCCTCGTCCGCTCCCTATCTGCACAGGCCGTTCTTCCGATGTCATTCGCCGAGCTCTTTCTCCTGGGCATTCCCGCCGTCCTGCTGACGGGTATTTCCAAAGGCGGCTTCGGCGGCGCCCTGGGTGGCATCGCGGTGCCGTTGCTGGCGCTGATGATGCCGCCGACCCAGGCGGCGGCCATCATGCTGCCGATCCTCTGCATGGCGGACATCACCGGGCTGCGCCGCTTCTACGGCAAATGGGACCCGCACAACCTGAAGATCATGCTGCCGGGTGCGCTGGTGGGGGTGCTGATCGGCACCCTGAGCTTTGGCCTGCTCAGCGAACGACTGATCGGCCTGATGATCGGCGGAATCGCCATCGCCTTCTTCCTGCTCAACGTGCTGAATGCCGCCGATTCCCAGGCGCCCACCGAGCCGAGGGTGCTCAAGGGCAGCCTGCTGTCCGGCATCGCCGGCTTCACCAGCTTCGTCGCCCATGCCGGCGGGCCGCCCGTGCTGATGTATCTGCTACCGCAGCGGATGGACAAGGTGCGCTACGTCGCCACGGTGAACTGCTTCTTCCTGCTGATCAACGCCATCAAGCTGGTGCCCTACGCCTTGCTGGGGCAGTTCACCCGCACCAGCCTGACTGCCAGCCTGGCGCTGGCTCCCGTCGTGGTCGTCGGGGTGTGGCTGGGCATCTGGCTGCAGAGTCGGGTCAACCACACCTGGTTCTACCGCGTCGCCTGGGCCGGGCTGCTGGTCACCGGTATCCAGCTGCTCGTGCAGAACTGGTAGTGACCGTCTTGCACGCTGATTCTTGATTTCAAATCAAATAACTTTGGTTGATTGACGGCTTAATCGACAAAATAAAAGCCGACACACTGCGCGCCATTCGAGTCACTGACCTTTCGGAGTGCAGCCATGTCGTTCACCACCTCCATTCCCTCCTTCGGCCTCGGGACCTTCCGCCTGACCGGCCAGCCCGTCATCGATTCGGTGCGCAGTGCACTGGAGCTGGGCTACCGCGCTATCGACACCGCACAGATCTACGGCAACGAGGCTGATATCGGCCAGGCCATCGCCGAGAGCGGTGTCGACCGTTCCGAGCTGTTCCTCACCACCAAGATCTGGGTGGAGAACTACGCCAGCGGCAAGCTGATTGCCAGCCTGCGCGAGAGCCTGGAGAAGCTGCGTACCGATCAGGTCGACCTGACGCTGATCCACTGGCCGGCACCGGGCAACGGTGTCGAACTGCCCGAGTACATGGAAGCGCTGGCGGAGGCCAAGTCCCAGGGGCTGACCCGCCGTATCGGCATCTCCAACTTCAACATCGAGCTGACCCGTCAGGCCGTCGCGACGGTGGGCAAGGGCGAGATCGCCACCAACCAGATCGAACTCAGCCCCTACCTGCAGAGCACGGCACTGACCGCCTTCCTGAAGGAGCAGGGCATCCCGGTCACCTCGTACATGACCCTGGCCTACGGCAAGGTGCTGAAGGACCCGGTGCTGGCCGAAATCGCCGCCAAGCACCAGGCCACTGTTGCGCAGGTCGCGCTGGCCTGGGCGCTGCAGCTGGGCTATGCGGTGATTCCGTCGTCGACCCGCCGCGAGAACCTTGCCAGCAACCTGCTCGCCAGCGATCTGCGCCTTGACGCCGAGGACATGGCGCAGATTGCCGCACTGGAGCGCAACGGCCGCGAAGTCAGCCCCGAGGGCCTGGCCCCGGTCTGGGACTGACGGCCACGCCAGCTGTCCTGATCCGTTTCGGCTCCCGGTGCGCACGGCGCACCCTACCGGTCCTCAGCTTGGAATGCCTGCGAATGGCCAATTATCAGTAGTGGGTCCTTGCCACCGGTTCGCTGTTCGCCACGCAGTACCAGCCGCCAGTGGCTCGCCGCAGGGCTGCGGCTGTTCGGGGCAGACCGGGCTGGTGAAGCACCGCGACATCCAGGCCGTTGTCCAGTTGGATACGCAGGGGGCTGAGGCCTGGTGCGAGTCGGCTGTTCATGGATTCAGCGGCTCGAGGCGATGAGCCGTGCATTCTTCTCATTGCGGAAGGTCAATTGTTCCGGGCCCTTGGCGGCGTGCTCCGCTTCCTCCCGCGCGGCCAGTATCTGGCCGTGGTGGGCGGACTTGGCACACACCGGGTCGGCGTTGCTGGCGTCGCCGGTGAGCAGGAAGGCCTGGCAGCGACAGCCGCCGAAGTCCTTTTCCTTCTCGTCGCAGGAACGGCAGGGTTCCGGCATCCAGTCGTAACCACGGAAGCGGTTGAAACCGAACGACTCGTACCAGATGTGCTGCAGGTCGTGCTCCTTCACATTGGGGAACTGCACCGGCAACTGCCGCGCGCTGTGACAGGGCAGCGCGGTGCCGTCCGGGGTGATGTCGAGGAACAGGTTGCCCCAGCCGTTCATGCAGGCCTTGGGGCGTTCCTCGTAGTAGTCCGGGGTGACGAAGATCAGCTTGCAGGGGTGCTTTTCCGTCGCCAGTTTGGCCCGGTACTCATTGGTGATGCGTTCGGCGCGTTCCAGCTGGGCGCGGGTCGGCAGCAGCCCGGCGCGGTTCAGCTCGGCCCAGCCGTAGAACTGGCAGGTGGCGAGTTCGACGAAGTCCGCCTCCAGTTCCAGGCACAGCTCGATGATCCGCTCGATGCTGTCGATGTTGTGCCGGTGGGTGACGAAGTTCAGCACCATCGGGTAGCCCGCCGCCTTCACCGCGCGGGCCATCGCCAACTTCTGCGCGAAGGCCTTGCGCGAGCCGGCCAGGAGGTTGTTCACCGCCTCGTCGGCGGCCTGGAAACTGATCTGGATATGGTCCAGTCCGGCGTCCTTGAAGGCGTTGACGCGCGCCTCGGTGAGGCCGATCCCGGAGGTGATCAGGTTGGTGTAGTAGCCCAGCTCGCGGGCGGCGCGGATCAGCTCTTCCAGGTCCTGGCGCACCAGCGGCTCGCCACCGGAAAAGCCCAGCTGCGCGGCACCCAGCGCGCGGACCTGGCGGAACACCTCGATCCACTGCGCGGTCGTCAGCTCCTCGCCCTGCTGGGCGAAGTCCAGCGGGTTGGAGCAGTAGGGGCACTGCAGCGGGCAGCGGTAGGTCAGCTCGGCCAGCAGCCAGAA
>NZ_SSOM01000062.1 GCF_029871235.1 Pseudomonas sp. BN411 | reverse complement strand
GACGTTGTCCACGCGGCCCACCGGCGGCCAGTACTTGCCGTCCACCAGGCTGGCGCTGGGGTACACGGCGAGTTCGCGGCTGTAGCAGTGGGTCCACTCGCCGACCAGCTCGTGGGCGGTGTGCGGGGCGTTCTTCAGCGGGTTGTCGTCCTTGTCCAGCTCACCGGCCTCGACCGCGCGGATTTCCTCGCGGATGCGGATCATGGTGTCGCAGAAGCGGTCCAGCTCTTCCTTCGACTCGCTCTCGGTGGGCTCGATCATCAGCGTGCCGGGCACCGGGAAGCTCATGGTCGGGGCGTGGAAGCCGTAGTCGATCAGGCGCTTGGCGACGTCGTCGACGCTGATGCCGCTGGTCTCCTTGAGCGGGCGCAGGTCGAGGATGCACTCGTGGGCCACCAGGCCGTTGCTGCCGGTGTAGAGCACCGGGTAGTGCTCTTCCAGGCGGCGGGCGATGTAGTTGGCGTTGAGGATCGCCAGCTGGGTGGCGCGGCGCAGGCCGTCGCCGCCCATCATGCGGATGTACATCCAGGTGATCGGCAGGATGCTGGCGCTGCCGAAGGGCGCCGCGCTGACCGCGCCGTCCTTGCGGGCCATCTGCGCGTGGCCGGGCAGGAAGGGCGCCAGGTGGGCCTTCACACCGATCGGGCCAACGCCCGGGCCGCCGCCGCCGTGGGGGATGCAGAAGGTCTTGTGCAGGTTCAGGTGGGAGACGTCGCCGCCGAACTGGCCCGGCGCGCAGAGGCCGACCATGGCGTTCATGTTGGCGCCGTCGATGTACACCTGGCCGCCGTTGGCGTGGATGATCTCGCAGATCTCGCGGATGCCTTCCTCGAACACGCCGTGGGTGGACGGGTAGGTGATCATCAGCGCGGCGAGGCGCTCCTTATGCTCCTCGGCCTTGGCCTTGAGGTCGGCGATGTCGACGTTGCCGCGGGCGTCGCAGGCGGTGACCACCACGCGCATGCCGACCATGCTGGCGGTGGCCGGGTTGGTGCCGTGGGCCGATTGCGGGATCAGGCAGATGTCGCGCTGGTCGTCGCCACGGCTGAGGTGATAGGCGCGGATCGCCAGCAGGCCGGCGTATTCGCCCTGGGAGCCGGCGTTCGGCTGCAGGGACACGGCATCATAGCCGGTGGCCTTACACAGCATGGCTTCCAGCTCGGTAGTGAGTGCCTGGTAGCCCTGGGACTGCTCGGCCGGGGCGAAGGGGTGCAGGGCGCCGAACTCGGCCCAGGTCACCGGGATCATCTCGCTGGCGGCGTTCAGCTTCATGGTGCAGGAGCCCAGCGGGATCATGCTGCGGTCCAGCGCCAGGTCCTTGTCGGCGAGCTTGCGCAGGTAGCGCATCAGCTCGGTTTCCGAGTGGTAGCGGTTGAACACCGGGTGGGCGAGGATCGCGCCCTGGCGCAGCAGGGCGGCCGGCAGGCGGCTGGCGACCTTGGCGGCCAGCTCGGCGAAGACCGGCAGCGCCTGGCCGTCGGCGAACAGCGCCCAGAGCTGCTCGACGTCGGCCTGGGTGGTGGTTTCGTCCAGCGACAGGCCGAGGCGCACGGCATCCACTTCACGCAGGTTGAGGCGCTGGGCGCGGGCTGCGGCGTGGCGCTCGGCGGTCTGGGCGCCGGTGGCCAGGGTCAGGGTGTCGAAGAAGTGCGCCTGCTCGACGGTCACGCCCAGCTGGCTCAGGCCCTCGGCGAGGATCGCGGTCAGCTGGTGCACGCGGTTGGCGATGCGGGTCAGGCCCTGCGGGCCGTGGTAGACGGCGTACATGCTGGCGATGTTGGCCAGCAGCACCTGCGCGGTGCAGATGTTGCTGGTGGCCTTCTCGCGGCGGATGTGCTGCTCGCGGGTCTGCATGGCCAGGCGCAGGGCCGGTTGGCCGTGGCGGTCGATGGAGACGCCGACCAGGCGGCCGGGCATGTCGCGCTTGAAGCTGTCGCGGGTGGCGAAGTAGGCCGCGTGCGGGCCGCCGAAGCCCAGCGGCACGCCGAAGCGCTGGGCGCTGCCGAGGGCGACGTCGGCGCCGAACTCGCCGGGCGGGGTCAGCAGGGTCAGGGCCAGCAGGTCGGCGGCGACCGCCACCAGGGCGCCGGCGGCGTGGAAGCGCGCCACCAGTTCGCGGTAGTCGAAGACATCGCCGTTGGCGGCGGGGTACTGCAGCAGGGCGCCGAAGTAGGCGCTGGCGTCGGTGATCTCACGCTCGTCGCCGATCACCACCTCGATGCCCAGCGGCTCGGCGCGGGTGCGCAGCACGTCAAGGGTCTGCGGGTGGCAGTGCTGGGAAGCGAAGAAGGCGTTGCTGGCCTTGTTCTTCGCCAGGCGCTTGCAGAAGGTCATGGCTTCGGCGGCGGCGGTGCCTTCGTCGAGCAGCGAGGCGTTGGCCACCGGCAGGCCGGAGAGGTCGCTGACCAGGGTCTGGAAGTTCAGCAGGGCTTCCAGGCGGCCCTGGGAGATTTCCGGCTGGTAGGGGGTGTAGGCGGTGTACCAGGCCGGGTTTTCCAGCAGGTTGCGCAGGATCGGGCTGGGGGTGTGGCAGGGGTAGTAGCCCTGGCCGATGTAGCTCTTGAACAGCTGGTTCTTCGCGGCGATGGCCTTGATCGCGGCGAGGGCTTCGGCCTCGCCCTGGCCGGCCGGCAGGTCGAGCACGCTGGTGCCCTTGATACTGTCGGGGATGACGCCCGCAGTCAGGGCTTCGATGTCTTCATGGCCGAGCAGTTGCAGCATGGCCTTGATATCGGCCTCGCGCGGGCCGATGTGGCGGGCGATGAATTCGTTGGCGGTGCCAAGGATGGGGGTTGAGAGGCTCATGGTCGTTCCTCAGCCGTTGGCTTTCAGCAGGTTTTCGTAGCCGGCCTGGTCGAGGAGGCCGTCAAGGATGCTGGTGTCGGACAGCTGCATGCGGAAGAACCAGCCCTTGCCCAGGGGCTCTTCGTTGACCAGTTCGGGGCTGTCGGCCAGTTGCTGGTTCACTTCGATCACTTCGCCATCCAGCGGCATGACGATGTTGCTGGCGGCCTTCACCGACTCCAGCACGGCGACTTCTTCGCCCTTGGCATAGGCCTGCAGTTCCGGGAGTTGAACGAAGACCACATCGCCCAGCGCGTCCTGCGCGTACTCGGTAATGCCTACGGTGACGCTGCCGTTCTCTTCCAGGCGCAGCCATTCGTGGTCGGCGGTGAAACGCAATACGCTCATCTTTGGTCCTCAACTCGTATGACGCGCCTGTTTCTTCTGCCAGGCGCTTAGCCCCGCACGCGGTCATGGCCGCGCGCTGTTGCCCGGCCTTTAGCAAGGGCAGTGCCAGAAGGCTGTATGCCTTGTAAATCAAGGCTTTGCGAGTGTTAGTGGAGGAAATGGGTGATGGCCTCTGTAGCGAAATCGCTACAGGGTGATGGGCGCTTTTTGCGGGAATGTGTGGGGAGCCAGTAGTGACGGGGCTTACGGCTGGATGTTGCGGAATCGTTACGCTGTATCGATTTCGCTACGGCCCGGGCTTGCTTACTGAGTAAATCAATTAAAAACAGCTAGTTAACGAAGCTATCTAATGTTTTGTAAGAAGAGTTTGGGTAGGGTGCGCCGCGCGCACCAGAAATCTATGCCGGCTCCGGTGCCAATCCTGGAAT
Organism: Pseudomonas sp. BN411; assembly: GCF_029871235.1. Taxonomy (GTDB): domain Bacteria; phylum Pseudomonadota; class Gammaproteobacteria; order Pseudomonadales; family Pseudomonadaceae; genus Metapseudomonas. The sequence goes on along the minus strand of NZ_SSOM01000062.1, from coordinate 32,420 downwards.
CGGCGCGCATGGCGCACCCTACGGGGTTGCTCGGCCATGCGTGCGATTCAGGTTTTTCGTCTAAAGACGCATGAGTAAAAAACGATATTTATCAATGAGATATTGGTTGTATCTCGAACAAGTATCAGGTTTTGCCTGGGATCCCATACTTGCGCAGCCGGTGGGCAATGGCGGTATGGGAGGTCTGCAGCCGCGCGGCCAGTTGGCGGGTCGAGGGATAGGTGACGAAGAGCTTCTCCAGCAGCGCTCGCTCGAAGTTCTCAACGGCCTCCTCCAGGCTGTTCACCTCGCCGTCGCTCTGGCGTGCCACTGCGGTGCCAGCGATGTCCAGGTCGCCGATCTCCACCAGGCTGCTCTCGCAGATGGCGGCGGCACGGAAGATCACGTTCTGCAGTTGGCGCACATTGCCCGGCCAGCGGTTGCCCAGCAGGGCCTGGAAGGTGCCGGGTGCCAGGCGGCAGGCCGGTCGCTGGATCTGGGTGCAGGCCTGCTGCATGAAAAAGCGAGCCAGCAGCAGGATGTCCTGGCCGCGTTCGCGCAGTGGCGGCACTTCCAGGTTGAGTACGTTCAGGCGGTAGAAGAGGTCTTCGCGGAAGGCGCCTTCGCCAACCATCTTCTCCAGGTTGCGGTGGGTGGCGCTGAGGATGCGCACGTCCACCTTGATCTCGCGGTCACCGCCCACGCGGCGGAAGCTGCCGTCGCTAAGGAAGCGCAGCAGCTTGGCTTGCAGGTAGGGCGACATTTCGCCGATTTCGTCGAGGAAGACCGTGCCCTGATGGGCCAGTTCCAGCAGGCCGGGCTTGCCGCCGCGCTGGGCACCGGTGAAGGCGCCGGGGGCATAGCCGAACAGCTCGCTCTCGGCCAGGTTTTCCGGCAGTGCGGCGCAGTTCAGTGCCAGGAACGGTTGGTTGCGGCGGGCGCTGGCGGCGTGGCAGGCGCGAGCCACCAGCTCCTTACCGGTGCCGGTCTCGCCGCGTATCAGCAGCGGCGCGTCCAGGGCCGCTACCCGTTGGGCGCGTGCCTTGAGCATGGCCATAGGGGCCGAGTCGCCCAGCAGGGCGTCGAAACCCTCGGCGGCATGGTCGTGGTGCAGCGCTGAGAGGCGTTCGCCGATTCGGTTGGGCTGGTAGAGCGTGAGCAGAGCGCCGGTCAGGTGATCGCCTTCGGTAATGGGTACCGCATCCAGCAGCAGTGCCTGCCCTTTGAGGGTGATTTCCCGCAGGGGGAGGCGGAACCCGTGTTCCAGCAGGGCGCTGTGCAGCCTGTCGTCGCCGAACAGTTGCGCCAGGGGCTGGCCTTCCGGCTCGGCGCCGTAGAGGGCAATCAGCGCCGGGTTGGCCAGCAGGATGCGGCCATCGCCATCCACTGCCAGTACCGGATCGGTCATGGCGGCCAGCAGCGCATCCAGCTGCAGGCGCCGGCGCTGGCCGGGAAGGATGTCCACCACCGTCACTTCCTGCACGCCGTGCACGGCATGCAGGGCGTCGCGCAGCTCGTCGAGCACTTCCGGGCTGAGGGTGGGGGCGTCGATATAGACGTTGGGCGGCACCATTTCCACCGCATCCAGATTGAGGTTGCGGCCGCCGAGCAAGGCCAGGACCTCCTGGGTGATGCCGACGCGGTCGATGAAGGTGACGTGAATTCGCATGGAAACGCTGGGCTGGCGATTTGAAGGGGCGAATTATGCCCGGTCTGTCGTGCTTAGGTAACAGGCTGTCGGCGTTGTGGAGGATTACGAGGATGCGCGGACCGCTCCTCTCGGAGTTCCTTCGAGCCAACTGGTAGATTTGCAGTCGCGAAGGTGGGGCCCCATTGATCGCCCATGAAAAAGCCCCGCATTTGCGGGGCTTTTGTCGTGGGCTGCATCTTCAGGCATTCAGCGCTTTGTGCGTCCGGTCGATCACATTCTGCAGGTGATCGGCGTCGCCATAGTGCTCCGGGTACAAACGCTCGCTATGACGGGCGACACCAAACTCGTTGACGATGGTGAAGCTGAAGTTGCCGTTGCGAGCGGCGGTGATATGGCAGGTGAACGGCGCAAATGCGTGGGTCAGGGTGCTGATTGCAGCTTGGGCTTGATGATGGATGGTCATCGTGTTGCTTCCTTCGTTTTGCGGCCATGGGCCGCCAGACAATGGCTCCGAATCCGCCGAGTAACACACTCTGGTCGGATGATCCTTATCGGAGCAAGGGTGCCGGCATGAAGTTCCCCGATCGGGATCAAGCTCTGGCAGCTGGTACTTGGGATGCCAGGTGCTGCGCCGGGCAAGGGTCTGGCTCGGCTGGCAGTCCTGGTCAATCTACCGCGTGCTCATGACAGCTTTACTGCATCGCCTTCGGCGAGAGTTGCGGTCGGTGCGTCGGCGGGGGTGGCCGGGTCCCTTTGGGTTGGGCTTCTCAGGGGTGAGAGGCGAGGGATCGGAAGGCCGGATTGACTTACAACTTGGTACTAACGGCGGCGACCCTAAAGGATCGCCTAGCAAAAATCAAGCCCTTAGTGACTGAGCGGTAGCTGGCTGATGTCGATTTCGGTGACCAGCGAGGTTCGCGCCGGCGGTGTGCGGGCGAGCAGGGGGCAGTAGCGGTCCAGCGACTGGATCAGGTCCCACTGCAATTCCAGGTCGTGGCCCAGGCCTGTGACCTGGTCCAGCAGGCCGACCGATGCCGCCTGGAGGGTGCTGTCGGTGGAGTTGGCCATGTTCGCGGTGACTTTTGCCAGCAGGGTGGTGATGGCGGTCATGTTGCGGGTTGTCAGGGCCAGGATATTGGCCAGCAAGGCGATTTCGCTTGGCGGTACTTGTTGTTGGGGAGTCTGTTCCATGAATGCTCCGATTGGGCCACCAGTCCATATGGCATTGCGCCATTATCGGTGTGAGATGTCAGTTGCAACGATGGCGTCACGCCCATGCAAGGGGCTGGCAAATCTCTCAACGGGCTGTAGGAAATCTGCCATTACGCGGTCGGATAGGACGCATGAGCCACCGGAATAGTTCCAAAGAAGCATTGCTAGCTCAGAAGGCGGGCAGGACTCTAGAATCAGGTTCCTCCCAATTCCGATGCGCCATGTCCAGCCTTGTCGAGTCGTCCGAACAGCAGCCATCACTGGCCACTCACCTGGCCAACGGCCTGGAAGTGCGCCTGCTGCATCGGCCTGGCACGACGCTTTGCGCGGTGCTGGTGGAGGTTCGCGGCGGCAGCCACGATGAGCCCGCCGACTATCCCGGGCTGGCCCACTTTCTTGAGCACCTGGTGTTCCTGGGTAGCCGCGAATTTCCCCCGGAACAGGGCCTGATTCCATTCGTCCAGGGCCTCGGCGGCCGGGTCAATGCGAGTACCCGCCCACGCAGCACGCGCTTCTTCTGCGAGGTGCCGGAGGCGCACATCGATCAGGCGCTGGCGCGGCTCCTGGACATGCTGGCCAATCCCTTGCTGGAAACGGCTGCGCTCTGGCGAGAGCGGGAGGTTCTGCAGGCTGAATACAGCGCCCGTGCGCGGGACTGTCGGACTCTCTCCGACGCCGCGCTGGCATGGGCGCTCGCGGCCGGTCACCCGCTGGCGGATTTCCATGCGGGCAATGCCGCCAGCCTGAAACTGGAATCTCCCGCATTCATGCCCGCGCTCCATCGCTTCCATCGGGACCATTACCAGCCGGGCCGCATGTGCCTGACCCTGATTTCGCCGCACCCCCTGGAGCAACAGCTGGAACTTGCCCGGCGCTACGGCGAGCCATTACAGGCGGGCAGAGGTTTGCCGGAGCCGGTCGTGCCACCCATGCTGCCGCTTCGTGCGAAACGGCTTCGGCTTGGTGTGCCAGGCGGAGGCGGACGGCTCCTGCTGGCGTTCGCCGTGGCACAACAAGGCGACGCCCTGGAGGCGGCCACGGCCTTTCTGGAGTGTCTGGTCCAGGACGACTCAGCCGGCGGCCTGCAAGAACGCCTCGGCGTCCTTGAATTGAGCGACGGCGTGCACCTGCGCCTGTCCTGCGCCGATGGCGGGCAAGGCTTGCTGGTGATGGACTTCGAGCGGGTGGAAGGCGCGGACTGCGTGCAACTGGAGGCCGAGGTCCTGGGCTGGCTGGACTTCCTGCGCGCCACTGCACCCTGGCCGGACCTCTGGGAGGAGCGGCTGGAGCGCCTGCGCCGACGCCACGCCGAACTGGCGCCGCTGGATGTCGCGATGGCGCCCCGGCTTCCGACCCGTGAGGAAGTCCAGGCGCTGCTTGAACAATTGCGAGTCGAATGCCTGATCCATCTCCAGGCCGATGATTCCGATTGCGCGAGTAACCACGCTTCGGCTGGCTTCCCCCTGAATCTGGAGCGGCTCGAGGATGGTCCCGGCGGATCATCCGGCGCCCACTGGCGACTGCCGCCGCCCAACCCTTATCTGATCCCGTCGGCGCCTTTGGCGGCGACTCATACGCGATTGCCCGCCAGGCCGGTCCTGCCCGAGGCCAGTGGCCAGGGCGCGCTGTTCCTGCACTGGCAACCCGCAGACAGCGGGCTGCCCCAGGGGCTCGTCTCAGCACTGCAACGGGCATTGCGCCCCACCTTGGGTGCCGCCGCCGGGGCTGGCGTGACAGGCGGGCTCAAGGCGGAGCAGGGCGGGATCACGCTTGAGCTGCTGGGAGATGTCCGTGTTCTACGTCACGTCAGCAGCGATGTGCTGCCGCTGCTGCAGGCCCCACCGCTCTGGAGCCTTGCCCAGGGACCGCGCTTGCAGCGAAGTGCGGCGAGTCGCAATGCCGGCGAGCTGCCCTTGCGCCAGATGCTGCAACACCTGCCGGGCTTGCTCGCAGCGGCCACAGACGCGCCGGCTGCGCTCAATGCTGAAGCCCTGGCGCACTTCTGGCAGCAGGCACGCTGGCAGGGTCTGGCCGTGGGCGACGTGGTGGTGGACGCAGAACTGCCGGGCTTGCCTGCCACACCCAGCGTATTGGCCGGGCAGGGCGGACGTACCTGGCATCGGCTGGAGATGGAAGGCGAAGCGGCGCTGCTGCTCTTCTATCCACTCGATCCAGCCAGCGCCGGGGCGGAGGCGTCTGCGCGGCTTCTGGCCAGTCTGCTGGAGCCGGCCTTTCACCAGCGCCTGAGGGGCGAGCTGCAACTGGGCTACGCGCTGGCCTGCGGCTTCAAGCAGTTCGGGCCGCACCGTGGCCTGCTGTTCGCTGTGCAGTCGCCGAGGGAATCCGTGGCGGGGCTGTTCGCGCACCTTCAGGACTTCCTCCAGCGTCAAAGCGAGCGCCTGGCGGCGCAGGACCAGGCACAAGTGGATGATCTGCGCTTGAGCCTCGCTCAGCGGCTGGTCCGGGAAGACGCGGAATTCGCCAGCTACGCCCGCCAATGCTGGCTTGATCACCTGGCCGGCCTGGCGGTCGACCATCGCTCGCGTGTGCACCAGGCATTGACCGAGCTGCAACCCAGCCACCTGCAAGAGCAACTCGACTGTCTGATCGCCGGGACGACCTGCCTTGCCCTGGCCAATGCCGAAACCCCTGCGCCGGGCTGGCACCTCTCGTACTGATTTCCCCCTCCATTCCTGTGCTGAAGGACGAGCCCGAAAGGGCTGCGTCCTTTCGTGCTGTTTGACCGTCCGTCGGGCTAAGACTTTGGACGAGCCCGGTATTAAGCCTTCCCGGCGCGGCTTGCAGAACCCGGCCAAAGCAGGGCGAAACCCCCGCCAATGCAGCGTATGGCAGACCTGATGGCGTTTCGATAATCGCCTCCGACTCGACTGACCTGCCCGGTCGTCTACCCACAACGGAGAGCGTCATGCACAACAAGAAGATCGCCCAAGCCCGTTTGTCCCGCCTTGCCCTCGCGGCAGCGGTAGCCCTCGCCACCCAGCAGGCCGCCGCGGAGATCGTCCTGTACGACAAGGACCAGACCACCTTCTCCACCGACGGCTACGTCAACGCCTTCTACGTCAACAGCGACGTGGATCGCGACGGCGAGCAGTTCGACCGCCGCCAATCGCGGGTGAAGATGGGCTTCCTGCCTAACTGGATCGGTTTCAACATGGGCAAGCAGGTGGACGACCTCAAGATCGGCGCCCGCTCCTCCTTCTGGGTCACCATCAACGACAGCGAAACCAACGGCACCGCCACCGCCATCGACGTCCGCCAGTTCTATGGCACCGCCGGCAGCGACTGGGGCGAGGTGCTGGTGGGCAAGGACTTCGGCCTGTTCGCCCGTTCCAACATCCTGCTCGATGAACTGCTCGCCGGTTACGGCCAGGTCAGCGATACCCTCGGCCTGGTGGATGGCGGCGGCGTGTCCTTCGGCAACATCGGCAGCGGCTACCCCTATCCGTTCCCGACTTCGCAGATCACCTACCGCAGCCCGAAAACCGACGGCCTGCGCGCCGCCGTGGGCATCATGGACCCGGTGGACACCAACGACGACAGCCCCACCGGCAAGGCCTACCAGGAAAACCCGCGCTTCGAGAGCGAGGTCACCTACGAGTTCGATCTGGGCGGCGCGCAGATCTACTCCTGGGTCAACGGCGCCTACCAGACTTCGGAAAACACCGATCCCAACGTCGATTCCGTCACCTCCAAGGGCCTGGGTTACGGCGTGCAGGCCAAGATGGGCGCCTTCACCCTGGTGGGCTCCGGCTTCCAGGCCAAGGGCATCAACCCCTTCTTCACCAACAACGCCGGCGAGCCGACCCTGCGCGAAGTGGACAGCGACGGCTACCTGCTGCAGGGCTCCTACCGCTTCGGCAAGAACCGCCTGGCGCTGTCCTACGGCAAGACCAAGGACGACGGCAACGGCGTGGTGAACACCGGTGCCGACTACGAAACCCGCGGCATCGCGCTGTTCCACGACATCAACGACAACCTCAAGCTGGTGGCCGAGTACAACCAGTTCGAGATCGATGGCCATGAGGGTGATGCCCAGAACGAAGACACCGACACCGTTGCCCTGGGTGCCGTGCTGACCTGGTAAGCCCTGAACGAGATTGCTCCGGTTTTGGCGGGAGAGACTGCTGTCCTCCCGCCTTTTTTATTTCAGAAACACATTGGGCCGGTGTGCTCTTGTAGGGGCGAATGAATTGACTATGTCTGTGATAGCTGTAGCCAGAGGTCTCCCATCGGCCCAGGAGCCTTGTAGGAGCTAGCTTGCTAGCGAAAAAGGGCCATTCGCTGGCAAGCCAGCTCCTACGGGCAATGCAGCGAATGAATTCGCCCCCACAGGGTATGCATCTGCGAGCCCCTACCTTCGAACTAGTCCGCCGCTACCCAAGAAGGATGGGGCGCCCCGAACCCCCTCCGTAGAATTTCCACATCGCGAACAGGCTTATTGAGTGAGGCCGAGGATGCTCGAAGAACCGGCAGAGGGCGTCGTCACCGCCATGTCCCTGGCCAGCGAGGCGGAGGCCGTGGCCCAGGACCTGGCGCGCCAGCTCATCCACCCGCACCTGGGCTTTGTGCTGTTCTTCTGCTCGGCAGAATACGACCTCGAAGCTCTCGGCCAGGCCCTGGAGCAGTATTTCGGCGGCGTGCGGCTGGTGGGTTGCACCAGCGCTGGCGAAATCACGCCCCTGGGCTATGGCCGCAACTGCGTGAGCGCGGTGGGTTTCGACCATCGCAGCTTTTCCATCGCCAGCGCCCTGGTGGACGAGATGGACCGCTTCGGCCTGATCGACGCCCAGCAACTGGTGGAGCGCCTCGTGCAGGAATGCCGGGCCAACTCCCTGGCACCGATCAAAGGCCACAGCTTCGCCCTGACCCTGCTGGATGGCCTGTCCAGCCGTGAGGAAATCGTGCTGGCCGCACTCGGAGCGGCCTTTGGCAGCATCCCGCATTTCGGTGGTTCGGCGGCCGACGACCATCACCTCAAGCACACCCACGTCTACTACGAAGGGCGCTTCCATGCAGGCGCGGCGGTGGTGGTGCTGGTGAACACGGCACTGGATTTCGAGGTGTTCAGCACCCACCACATCCTGCCGGGTACGGAAAAGCTGGTGGTCACCCGGGCCGACAACGCCAGCCGACGCGTCTTCGAGCTCAATGCCGAGCCAGCCGCGGAAGTCTATGCGCGGATGATCGGCGTTCCGCTCGGCGCCCTCGACCTGCGCATGTTCGCTGCGCATCCACTGGCGGTGCGACTGGGGGATTCGTACTACGTGCGCTCCATCCAGCGGGTCAACCCGGACCTCAGCCTGACCTTCTACTGCGCAGTGGAGAACGGCATCGTCCTTACCGCCATGCGCACCGGTCCCTTACTGCCGAACCTGGAGGCGCTGTTCCGGCGTCTTGGCGAGCGGCTCGGCCCGCCCTTGCTGACCATCGGCTGCGACTGCTTCCTGCGCCGGCTGGAAATCGAGAACGACGCGGACGCGGTGGCGCGCACCTCCGAAATCCTGCGCGGGCAGCGGGTCATCGGCTTCAACTCCTACGGAGAGCAGTTCAATGGCATGCACATCAACCAGACCTTCACCGGAGTCGCCATCGGCCGCCGGGGGCGCAATGGATGCCGCTGAACAGCAAACGCGGCTGGCTGCGCTGGAGGAAGAGAACTGCAAGCTGCGCCGCATCAATGCGGCCCTGATCGAGCGGGTGGAGTCCAGCGCTTCCCGTCGCGATGACAGCTATGCCGCCTTCCAGCATTCGGTGGTGCTGGCCGAGCAGGTACGCGAGCGCACCGATGCGCTGAACCAGGCCATGGCCGAGCTCAAGGCCAGCAACCGCCTGCTGAGTGACGCCAGGCTGCGGGCGGAAACTGCCCACCAGCACCTGATCGACGCCATCGAAAGCATCTCCGACGCCTTCGTGCTGTTCGACCGCGACCAGCGCATCGTCCTCTTCAATAGCCGCTTCAAGTCCTTCTGGGCCCGCACCCGCGCACGCATCGGCGCCGGCACCCGGCTTTCGGAGATCCGTCGCCTGGCGGACAGCACCGGCCTGATCGTCGAAGAACATCGTGGAAGCGACGACAACGTCCTCTACCGGCTGCATGACGGCCGCTGGGTGCAGGTCAGCGAACGGCCCACCCGCGAGGGCGGGCTGGTGATCCTCTATACCGACATCACCGAAGTGAAGCAGAGCGAAACCGCCCGCCGCGAACAGGCGATCGCGCAGAAGTCGCGCCTGCTGCAACGTGCCGTCGACAACCTGTCCCAAGGCGTGGCCATGGTCAGCGCCGAGGGCATCCTGGAACTGTGGAACCACCGCTTCCTCGAACTCTGCGGGCTGGCCCCGGTGGAGGCGCACCGCACCTTCGCTAGCGTCATGGCCGACAGCGAACTGCCGCTGCTCACCCCCGACACCCGAGACGCCAACAGCCGGCCCATCCGCGAGATGGAGCAGCGCCTGTACAACGGCCGCGTGCTGGAAGTGCGTACCCATCCCTTGCCCACCGGCGGCTTCGTCAACACCTTCACCGACATCACCGAACGCTATCGCCATGCCGAGGCACTGGCCGAAAGCGAGCGCTGGATTCGCCTGATCACCGACCATGTGCCGGCGCTGATCGCCTACCTGAGCGCCGACCTGGTCTACGAGTTCACCAACAAGGTTTACGAGGAGTGGTACCGCTGGCCGCGCGGCTCGATGCTCGGCCAGAGCCTGCGCGAGGTGCACAGTGAAGAACACTGGCTGCGCCTGGAGCCCTATGTGGAACGGGCGCTGAATGGTGAAAGCCTGTCCTTCGAAGTCACGGAAACCAACCACAACGGCCAGGAGCGCTGCATGTTGCGCTCCTATGTGCCCAATCGACTGGCCAACGGCGAGGTGGTCGGCATCTTTGTGCTGATCCGCGATATCACCGAACGACGCCGCACCGCCGAGGCCCTGCACCAGGCCTATCAGAACCTCGAACAGCGAGTTCGCGAGCGCACCACCGAACTCACCGCACTGAATAGCCAGCTGCGTCGCGAAATCGACGAGCGCTCCCAGATGGAACTGCGCCTGCGCGAGGCCAAGTTCGAGGCGGAAAAGGCCAACCTGTCCAAGACCAAATTCCTCGCGGCGGTCAGCCATGACCTGCTGCAACCGCTCAATGCCGCGCGGCTGTTCACCAGCGCGCTGCTGGAACAGCGGAGCCAGACGTGCAACCTGGCCCTGGTGCGCAACGTCAGCAACTCGCTGGAGGACGTGGAGAACCTGCTGGGAACCCTGGTGGACATCTCCAAGCTGGATGCCGGGGTGATCAAGCCGGACATCGCGTCATTCGCCGTCGGCGAGCTGCTCGACAACCTGGCCGTGGAATACCGCCAGATCGCCACAAGCGAAGGCCTGCAACTGGACTTCGTCCCCAGCTCGGCCCTGGTGCGCAGCGACCTGCAACTGCTGGCGCGCATCCTCCGCAACCTGCTCAGCAACGCCATTCGCTACACGCCGCAAGGCCGCATCCTGCTGGGCTGCCGTCGTCGTCGCCAGAGCCTGTGGATCGAAGTCTGGGATACCGGCGTCGGCATCCCCCGGGACAAGCTCGGCGAGATTTTCCAGGAGTTCAAACGCGGGGAGGTGGTCCGCGAGAAGCAGGACCGCGGGCTCGGCCTGGGCCTCGCCATCGTCGAGAAGATCGCCCGCATGCTCGGTCATCGCATCCATGTGTCTTCGGAACTGGGCAAGGGCTCGCTGTTCGCCGTGGAAGTGCCCCTTGCGAGGCGCGTGCCCCGGCAGAAGCCGGAACGCAGCGAGCCCGAGGCGGTACTGGAACGGCTCAACGGCGCGCGGATCTGGGTGCTGGACAATGACGCCGCCATTTGCGCGGGCATGCGTACCCTGCTGGAAGGCTGGGGCTGCCAGGTCACCACCGCGCTCTCGGAAGAAGACCTGGCACGCCAGGTGGAGAACTTCCACGCCGACGCCGACCTGCTGATCGCCGACTACCACCTGGACAACGACTGCAATGGCGTCGATGCCGTCGCCACCATCAACGCCCGCCGCAGCACGCCGCTCCCGGCCCTGATGATCACCGCCAACTACAGCAACGAGCTCAAGCAGCAGATGCGCGAACTCGGCCACACCCTGATGCACAAACCGGTTCGGCCGATGAAGCTGAAGACGGCGATGAGTCATTTGTTGGAGCGGTGAGGGAATTTGACGCGGTTGTAGGTTGTCACGGACGGAGTTCCGCTTGAGCGAAGCTCAAAGATACCGGTCAGCTTCGCTGTTGGGCTTCGCTTCGCTCAGCGCCAACCTACGGCAGGTCTGCGACCTGCTCAGCGAATGAATTCGCCCCCACAGGAGAAGCGCCTGACTGATCTCCGGCACGAACTACCCCCTCTCCCTCTGGGAGAGGGTTGGGGTGAGGGCTGTGTCAGGTCCGCTCGGTATCTGCCCTTTTAGCGAATGAATTCGCCCCCACAGGGACAGCAGCTGACGCGAATGCCGGATGCAGGATGGCGCTTTTTTGTAGGGGCGAATTCATTCGCCAAGGGTCGCACAGCGGCCCCCACAGAGAAGCGTGTATCAAGCCCGCTCCGGCACCGCCTGGAACTTCGCCCGCAGCACCAGGGCGATGCCGCCGAGGACGGCCATCGATACCAGCGCCAGGCGCAGGCTGATGTGTTCGCCCAGCAGCAGCGCTCCGCCGAGTGCTGCAAGGACAGGGACGCTCAGTTGCACGCTGGCGGCCTGGAGGGCGCCGAGGCCGGGGAGGGCGCTGTACCAGATGGCGTAGCCGATGCCGGAGGTCAGGGCGCCGGAAAGCACGGCGTAGATGAGGCCCGGCAGGTCGAGGCGCAGTTGGTCGATGAAGGGCAGCATGAGCAGCGCGGCGAACGGCAGGGCGCGGATGAAGTTACCGGCGGTGGCCGCCAGCGGCAGGCCGGCCTGGCGCCCGAGCAGGGTGTAGGCGCCCCAGGCGAGACCCGCGAGCAGCATCAGCAGGCCGCCCACCAGCGGCGGTGCACTGGCACCGGGCAGCAGCAGGACCACCAGTCCCCCGGTCGCCAGCGCGAAGCCCAGGGCCTGTTGCAGGTTCAGGCGTTCACCGCGCACAAGGCCGAAGACCACCATGCACAGCTGCACCGCGCCGAACAGCAGCAGCGCCCCGGCGCCGGCGTCCAGTTGCAGGTAAGCGTAGGAGAAGGCGGCGGCGTAGACGAACAGCGCCGCGGCCGCGCGCCAGTTGCCGGTAGCGGCCAGGGGCTGACGGCGCAGGCGCAGCAGCAGCCAGAGCATCAGGGCGCCGGAGGCGATGCGGATGACGGTGAAACTCACCGCGTCTATGTCGGTGTGCTTGAGGGCGAGGCGGCAGAGCAGGGAATTGCCGGCGAAGGCCAGCATGGCCAGGGCCGTGAACAGCAGCGTGCGGGCGGCAGGCATGGTCGTCCTTAGGGAAGTACCCGGATGGTCAGCGACGCAGGTAAGCAGTGAAGTCGATATCGCTGGCCGAGAGAATGGCCTGCACCCGGTTGTGCACGTTGAGCTTGCGCAGGATGGCCGAAACATGGGCCTTCACCGTGGTTTCGGCGATGTCCAGGTTGTAGGCGATCTGCTTGTTGGATTCGCCCTTGGTCATCCGCTCCAGTACCAGCAGCTGCTTGCGGGTCAGGGCCTGCAACAGCTCGGGCGGGATGCTGGCTTCTTCGTGGTGGCGGCGCGGCGAGGTCTTCTGGGTGCGGATGATGTCCGACGGCAGGTAGACGTTGCCGTTGAGTATCTGCTCGATGGCGTCGGTCATCTGCGCCCGTGGCGAGGACTTGGTGATGAAGCCCACCGCGCCGTAGGTGATGGCCTGCAGCACAACCTGCTTGTCCTGTTCGGCGGAGACGATCACCACCGGCACCGTCGGCGCTTCGTTGCGCAGGTTGATCAGCCCGTTCAGGCCGTGCATGCCGGGCATGTTCAGGTCCAGCAGGATCAGGTCAAGGTCGTCGTGCTCCTGGGTCAGCGCCAGGGCGCTGTCCAGGTCGGCGGTCTCCATCACTTCGCTTTCCGGGAAGCCGTCGCTGATGACGTTATGGATGGCTTCGCGGAACAGCGGGTGGTCATCGGCAATCAGGATTTTGTACACGGCCTTTCACCTCGTTTTTCTCATTATGGTGCGGCATGCCCGGACACGCCGGATCAGGGGAAGGGCACGGGACGGGCGGGCTGCAGGGGCAGGCCGGCCTGCTCCCAGGCGTCGATTCCGTCACGGTACCAGTAGAGGTTGGTGTAGCCCAGCGCGGCGGCGCGCTTCACCGCGTTCCAGCTGAGCCAGCAGTCGGAGCGGCAGTAGAACACCAGGGCGCGGTCGTGTCGGCCGCCACTGGCCAGCTGGAGGTTGCGGCTGAAGTAGTCCTGCCATTGGGTGCTGAGTTCGCCGTCACCGGTGTTGGCCAGCCAGAGGCTGCCGGGCAGGTTGGCGTGGGGCTCGTCTTCGATGAATTGCCCCTGCAGCCACTGGCGGCGGTAGACGTCGACCAGCAGGGTGTCGGGCTGCGCCTTCAACTGGGCCTGGAGCTGGGGGGTATCCAGGGTCCGGGCGGCTTCGGCCTGGGCTGGGGTAGGGCTGCGGTAGCGCGTCAGGCGATAGCCGTCGGCGGAGAACAGCGGGGTGTCGGCCGCCTCGCCGGCGACGGCGGGCAACGCGAGGACAACACAGGCAAGGCAGGTGAGTAAGCGCTTCATGGCGGACGCTCTGTTCTTTTTATGCAGCCATTACAGGCCAGCGCCGCTGCTTTTGGTATTCGACGTTGAGAGGGGGCAACTCGTACCAAAGTAGTAGATGGCCCTGCCGGCCCGCGCCCGGCAGCGGCCACCGACGGGTCAGAAGTCAGGCGTCGAGAAGCTCGCTGTAGCGGCAGTGAGCTGGCCCTGGTCGACGTTGAAGGTCAGCTGGAAGGTGGCCAGCACGGGGATAGCGACCGCCGTGGCCTTGGCGTTGACCGGTGTGATGAGGAAGGTCAGCTCCACCACGTCGGTCGGGCGCAGTTCACGCACCACGCGGTTCTCGCCATGAGCGAAGAAGCGGGTCTTGCTGGTCAGTCCGGCCCCCACCACGTTGAGGAAGTCGATGAACAGGATGGCCCCCGGCGGCCCATTGAAGTCGGGGTCGCTGAATCCGGTGCTCCTGATGCGTGCGGTGCCATTCAGGCTGATGTCCTCGGTGGCGGTGGTCACGGTGCCGGCGATGGGGATCACCAGTTGGTCTGCCCTGCGCGTGAACAGCGGCAGGGCATTGGCGATGCCCGATGCCGTGGCAGCCACCAGACCGGCGAAGGTCAGCAGTGCGGCGGGTAGATGCCTTCGATTGATGTTCATCTGTACCTCCTCGACCCTCAGGGGGTCGCCAGGCTGCCCTCGCTCGGCGGTAGGGGCGGCGACTCCGATTGCCCCGATGGGGTCGTGCCTTGTTGTTCGAGATAGTGGATCAGCGCCTCCACATCCTCGTCACCCAGGTGCAGGTTGGGCATGCGCACCTGGTTGTGGCGATTGAACAGTTCCACGGCAATCGGGTCCCCTTGCTCCAGCATCTGGTCTGGGGCCTTGATGAAGCGCCGCAACCAGTCCTTGTCGCGCCGCGTGGTCACCCCTCGCAGATCGGGTCCCAGCGCCTCGCCCTTCCCGATGGTGTGGCAGGCCGCACAGGTCTTGCGGAACAACAGGCGGCCGGCGTCGGGGTTGGTGATGGGCGGCACGTTCGTATAGCTCTGGGTAGCCACTCCGCGCTGGTTCTGCCAGCCCAGCAGGAAGGTACTGAGCTTGGCCGCGAGGAAATTGGGGTTGTCCAGGGTGGATTGCCGCATCCACTGGCCAGTGGCTTCATTGCCTACCGACAGGCTGGTCAGGTGTGCGTCCGGGTCCTCGGCATCGGTGCTGGACCACAGCCCCAGCTTCCTTTGCGCCAGGCGAATGTCCTCCGGCTTGCCGGTCAGGAACAGCCAGTTCGGCCCCGCGTGGAACTTCTCGGCATAGGCCTTGAGCACCTCCGGCGTGTCGGTCTCGGGGTCGACGGTTATGGAGTAGAAGTGGATGTTCGCGGCCTGGTCTCCTAGCTGTTTCTGCACTCTGGCCAGGTTGGCCGTGCTGAGTGGGCAGCTGTCCGGGCAGGAGGTGAAGATCATGTTTATCGCCACCAGCTTGCCTTTCAGCAGGTCCTGATAAAGGTGTACGGTTTGGCCGTCCTGGGTGATCAGAGGCACATCGGGGAAGTACCCGGGGCCCCAGGGCTGCGCAGCGAGCGCAATCCCGCTGGCCGTCAGCGCACTGACGGCCAGCAGTACCAGCCATTTCAAGCCGCCCATGGCGACCTCCTAGCGGAACGCGGTGGGCAGGATCTCGTCAGGCGGCACGAACTTCACGCCCTGCGGCGTTGGTATCGGCGTTGGCAACGGTCGCAGGAAGGCGCCGCCGGCATCGTCGATTTCCCAGCGCAAGAGCATGGCGTTGTCTTCGTGCGTGGTGTTGTGGCAGTGCTCCATGAACATCCCGCCGAAGTCGCGGAACTGCATGGTGAGCGTGACGCTGCCTCCAGGGTGCAGGCGGTAGGCGTCCTTGCGCCCACGTTCCCAGGCCGGCACGTTGCTCGCCTTGCCGTCGCGGGCGAGGATCTGGCCCTCCTCGAAGTGGATGTGGATCGGGTGATCCCAGCCGCCGCCACCATTCCTCAAGGTCCAGATCTCGCGGGTGCCGAAACGCGGTCCGGCCGAAATCCGACCGAAGTCCGCTGCCAGCGTGGTTACCCCGTCGACCTTGATGCCCCACGGGCCCAGGAAGCTGGTAATCGGGTCGGAGCTGTTCTGCTTCGCCCCACGGCCGAACTCGAAGGTGCGCTGGGCGGCTACCGGTATCCTGGTCAAGTCCGGGTTCTGGATCAGTTTGTCCGGTACCTGGCTGACATCGGGCCGCGCCGGGTCGCGCACAATGCGGAACTCAAGGAAACGGCCCACGCAGGGATCGCTGGAGTTGCCCGACAGCGCTTCGCGCAGGGACAGGTCCTCTTTCGGCCGCCGGCCATTTTCGTGTTCGGCGAGGTTCACGAACCACACTTTGTCGCCAACCTTGTAGCGCTTGAAGTCGATGACGATGTCGTAGCGCTCGGCGATGCCCATTTCGTCCAGCGTGTTGAGTACCACCGGCGTTGGCAGCAGGTTGCCGTCGTTGGCGATCTGGATCATCGGCGAGGCATCGCTCAGGGCCAGCTTGAAGAACCGTGCCACCGCCGCATTGAGGATGCGGAAGCGGTACTTACGCCGTTCCACTTCGAAATACGGCTTGTAGACCAGGTTCACCGTCATCACGTCGCCGAGGAAACCGTCGAAGTCGAAGATATCCATCGCCAGTTGGCCGTCCTGGTCCCAGGCCTTGTCGGCGAGCATCAGGTTCACGTCGTAGTCGAGGTTGCCGAACGACTTGGCCGAGCCACTGGGCAGGCGCAGGTTCACGCCGTCGTTCAACTCCTCGTTGCCGCGGTCCAGGCTGCTGTAGATGTTGAACATCCCGGCGTTGCCCTTGTACACGTTCTGCGAGGTGAAGCTGAACATGTGGTCGTGGAACCAGTGGGTGCTCATGGTTTCGTGGAAGTCACCCTGGACGTTCTCGATACCACCGGCATCGTCGGGCGAACCACAACGCGGGTCGTTGGCGCCCGTGTTGACGGTGTTGTAGCCACCGTGGCAGATCGGGTAGTGGTAGTCGTAATACTGCCGGGGGAAGAAATAGGCCCCGGTGAATCCGTCGTTCTCCGCCCCATGGTGGCCGTTGTGTTCATGGGTACTGATGGTGTGGATACCGAAGCCTCCGTTCTGCGCTGGATCATCCGGCAGACGGTTGTGGTGACGGAACAGGATCGACTCGTGATAACGGCCGATCAGCAGCTTGGGCGGCAGGGTGCCATTGAAGGTCCATAACGCCAGCGGTCCCTGGTCCGGCAGGTTGGGGTGGAAGCGCGGCTTGAAGGCCGCAGAAGCGTTGATGCCGGAGTTCAGGCTCGACGGCACACCGGGGTTGTAGACAGTGTTGGGCTTGGCGCCCTCCTGGGTGACCTCCACCGCTACCTGGGGTGGGAAATTCGTCCACTGCTGGTGGGCCCAGATCGGTCCCGGTGGCCGTCCCTCGATGGGGCCGGTGCCACCGCCCAGTACGGCGGGAACCGGTTGCTGCTTGGTGTTGGCCTGTTCGGTCGGGTCAGGGCCGGGCACGCGCGGAAATGCGGGAATGGGGTTCATCACACCCGCGCCGAAGGTGAAGGCCTTGCGGGGCAGTACATCGAAGCGTGGCATCGGTTGGGTGAAAGGTTGTACGCCGAACAGTGGGCTGGGTGACAACCCCGTGGGGATGTCGAACGTCTCCGCGTAGGCGCTGCTGGAGAAGGGAGTCAGGCCGTGTACGGGAACCAGCAAGCCACTGGAAGTCGCCAAGCCCCATTTGATGAAGTCGCGTCGTGTGACTTCCCCTTTAGTAAAGGCATTCGCCAGGTCAGCGAAATTCTTCCGTGCATGTTCAGCTTCCCTGAGGCGTGCCCTTGACGCGTCTCTCGGAAGGTACATTCAGTCCTCCACGTACTCTCGACCCCTTTAACCCAAGCAACGGGAAAATGCCTTGGTCCGTGGCTACGCCAAAGGAAGCTGGGGCGCGGTGGATGCACAGGTGATCACGCTAACTGACCCTGGCTAGTCCTCACACAAAAGGGCCGCGACAGCTTGCAGAGACGAAGGAAGAACCTCCTGCACTTGTACCTTTTTCGTTCAATCGAAACATATTGTTACTGGTGGCCAGATGCCGTCAATTGGTATTCGGACCGCTGTCAGGCGCTTTATGACTAATGATTTGCCTTTGATTCCCAACGGACGCATACAGCTTTGCGCTGTAACCCGGCCTTAACAAAGGGTGTTTTTTGCCCTCAGCCGGATTTGCGCAACGCGGCGTGCTGGGGGTTGAAGCTGAGCATCGCGGCGATGGCGAAGAACAGGGTCAGCGCCAGGCAGACGACAGTCGCCAATCCGTTGAAGCGCTCATAGAGGGCGAATCGCACCATCTCGACCGCATGGCTGAAGGGGTTCAGGGCACAGAGCCAGTACAGCCACTCGCTGGCCTCGCGCATCTTCCATAGGGGATAGAGCGCCGAAGACAGGAAGAACAGCGGGAAAATCACGAAGTTCATCACCCCGGCAAAGTTCTCCAACTGGCGGATACCGTTGGACAGCAGCAGGCCCAGGGCGCTGAGCAGCAGTGCTGCCAACAGCAGCGCAGGCAATGCCGACAGCAGGCCGAAGGGAGGAGGCTGCACACCGTAGAGCCAGGCGATGGCGAGGAAGGCGTAGACCTGGAGCAGTGATACCAACGAGGTGGCCAGCAGCCTGGCGCCCAGCAGGAAGGGACGGGGCAGGGGGCTGGTGAGTAGCAGGCGCATGCTGCCCATCTCGCGGTCGTAGACCATGGACAGCGAGCCCTGCATGCCGTTGAACAGCAGGATCATGCAGGCCAGGCCCGGGACTATGTAGGTTTCGTAGGTGATGTAGGTGTCGTAGGGCTCGATGATGGCGATGCCCAGGGCCGCGCGGAAGCCAGCGGCGAACACCAATAGCCAGAGCAGCGGGCGCACCAGGGCGCTGAGAAACCGCGTGCGCTGCAGCACGAAACGCAGCCACTCGCGCAACAGGATGCCGCGCAGGCAATGCCAGTAGGGAGCGAGCATCGTCATGTCTCCGAAGGTGGATAGGGTGCGCCGCAACGGCTTGCGTTCATGCACATGCCGTCAGCCGCTCGAACGCTGCAGCCAGGCCGCCTTCCTGCTGTGCGCCCAGGTTGGCGGCGCGATCGTTGGCGATGATCCGCCCCTGGTTGAGCACCAGCAGCCGGTCCTCGGTTCGGACCTCGTCCAACAGGTGAGTAGTCCAGAGCACGGCCACGCCTTGCTCGCGGCAGAGTTGCCGCACATGCCGGTTCAAGCCTTCGCGACTGGCCGGGTCGAGGCCGGCGCTGGCCTCGTCCAGTAACAGCAGGCGTGGCTCGTGGAGCAGTGCGCGGGCGATCTCCACCCGGCGCCGGTGGCCGCCATTGAGCAGGCGAACCTTGTCGTGCCGGCGCGGCTCCAGTTGGTGCCGCTCCAGTTCCCGCTCGATGCGCTCGCCCGCCAGCCGGCCCGGCAGGCCGTGGAGGGCGGCGTGGTAACGCAGGTTCTGTTCGACGGAAAGGTCCAGGTCCAGCGTGCTTTGCTGGAACACCACCCCCAGCTTCGCCAGGGCCTTGCGTGGCTCCTGGCGCAGGGAATAGCCGCAGACGCGAATCTCACCCTGGCGCAGGTCGTAGAGCCGGGTGAGCAGGGCGATCAGGGTGGATTTGCCCGCACCATTGGGCCCCAGGAGAGCCGTGAAGCTGCCCGCCGCGAGGTGGAAGCCAACGTCGGAGAGCGCACGACGCGGGCCATAGGAGAATCCCACGTCAATCAGGTCGAGCGCGTTCATGGCGTCACCACCACGCCCCAGGGATACCGGCCGACCTTGATCGACTTGGTCACCTTGAGGCTCTCGACATCGATCACCGAAACGTCGCCGCTGATGCCATTGGTGGCCAGCAGGCGCTTCTCGTCCGGAGTGAACGCCAGGTGCCAGACGCGCCGGCCCACCAGCAGGTAGTCGAGGACTTCATAGGTCCTGGCATCCAGCACGGCCACATGGTTGGCCGGGCCCAGGGCGACGAAGGCGTACTTGCCGTCGCGGGTCAGCTTCACCCCCACCGGCTGCACCTTGTCCGGGTGCACGCCCTTGATCTGGAACTTCAGCACTTTCTGCACCTGGCGGCTGGCCACATCGACCACCGTCACCGTGCCGCCGATTTCCGCCGAGGCCCAAAGCAGCTTGCCGTCCGGGCTGAACTCCACGTGGCGGGGGCGCTGGTCCACCAGGGTGTTGTCCACCAGCTGCTGGGTGGCGGTGTCGATCCAGTGCAGCATGTTGGTGGTTTCGCTGGTGTTCACCGCCCACTTGCCATCCGGGCTCACCGCCATGCCTTCGGGTTCCACGCCGACCTGGATCTGTGCCAGCACCTGGTCGCTCTGGGTGTCTACCACCGTCACCAGCGCATCATCTTCGTTGGAGATGTACAGCCAGCGGTCATTGGGGTGCAGGGCGAATTGCTCCGGGTCGGCGCCGGAGGGCAGCTCCTTGATGATCTTGCGCGTAGCGAGATCCATCACCTGCACGGTGTCGGAATCGCTGGCGCAGATGTAGAGCAGCTTGTTGTCACTGGACAGCGCCAGGCCACGGGGACGCGCGCCCACATCGAGGCTGGCGGTGACTTCCAGGCTGTCCAGGTCGATGACGCTGATGCTGTCGTCCTTCTCGTTGGACACATAGGCGGTGGCGGCCAGTGCCTGGCCGGCGAACAGCAGCAGGGCGGAGCCTATGGCGGCAGCAAGGGGAGTGGGCATGGCGGATTTCCTTCTTGTTGTTGTCAGTTGGCGGCGGTGAAGCGGTGGCAGTTGCTCTCGGGGCGGTCGAAGCCCAGGCTGTCCAGTTCGCTCACCGGGTGCAGGAAACCGTCCTGGGGCGAGGTGCTGACCAGCGAGCGTGGCTGCACCAGGGGAATGGGTTGGCGCAGTTGGCCGTCCCAGTCGCGGTAGCTCAGCTTGCGGCCCTTGAAGCCATCCAGCGGCAGGTCGGCGGACAGCGCGAGGGCCCGGATGGCCTGGGCGTCGGCGTTCTTCAGGCGGGTCACGGCGCTGGCGATGCTGCGCACGGCAATCCAGGCGGCGAAGTCACGGTCGTTCATCCAGCGCCCGGACAGTGCTTCGAAACGCTTCTGCAACTGGGCGGCGCCGTAGGTTTCCACCGTCTTGTGCCAGCCGGTGGGGGTCAGGCCTTGGGTGCCGGCCACGGGGCGCGGGTACCAGGTGTTGTAGGGCAGGTACTCGCCGAAATCGCCGCGCTCGTCCGCCACCAGCACCACGTCGTACTCGCTGGCCTGCGTGAACAACGGCATGTCCGCCTGGGCGCTGCGGCGCTGGTCGTTGTCGAAGGTCCAGGGTTTCTCCTCGACTATCTTCGCGCCGAAGCGCCCGGCGGAGCGGCGCAGGGCGGAGGCGTAGGCCAGGTCGTCCAGCGTTTCGCCGGTCACCAGCAGCCAGCGCTGCCAACGGCGGGTGGCGAGGAACTGCGCCAGGGCGTCGGCCAGCATCGCGCGGTTGGGCAGGCTGTGCAGCAGATTGGCGCGGCACTCTGCACCGCGCAGCTCGTCGCTGGCGCTGCCGGCGTTGAACAGCAGGCTGTCCGGGAGGGCATCGGCCAGTTGCAGCAGCTCCTTCGCCGGGGCGTTGACCACGAACAGGCGCAGGCCCTGTTCATGCAACGCCCGCGCCTGGGTCAGCAACGCCTCGGGCGTGCCGGTGCGCACGGCGCTCAGCGCGTAGCTCTGCTTGACGAAGCGGCCGGTGCTGTTGCTGTCGATGATGGCGAGTTCGGCACCCCGCAGGCCGGCATCTTCCGGTTCGGGAATCACGTTGGACAACAGCGGGCCGCGCGCGGGCTCCCAGGCCAGATAGCCGATGCGCACCTCCAGGCCGTCGTCTTCAGCGTGGACATGTGTCGCGACCAGGGCGGCGCTGGTCAGCGCCAGCAAGTAGGTTAGGCCGTGGAGCAGGTAATGGCGCATTTCATGGCTCCTCTGAACGTGGAGCCAGCATAGGAATGGGGCAGGGCCTGGGAAATATGAAGAAAGTACCGGTCGGGCGGTACCAAGGTAGTAGAAGGCGGGCGGCGACGAGGCCCTAGGATGATCAAACAAAAACCAGAAGGAAGCCGTCCATGCGCATCCTCAAACACTTGCTGTTGCCTTTGCTGCTGATCCTCAGCCTGCTCGGCTTCGACCGCGTCGGCCCCTCCGGCATCCACCCCCAGGGCAGTACCTCGGTGTTACCGGTCATCTGGCTGAAGGATTGAAGCGCCCTGTCGGCGCAGGTCATTACTCACCTTGTAGGCGCGAATTCATTCGCCAAGGACAGCGAAGCTGGCCCCCGGCTGAACACACGGCGCACCCTACGGGCAGCCGAGTGCCGGCGGGGCACTCATCCTGTGGGGGCGAATTCATTTGAACTCGGGAAACCACGTCCTTAGGGCGTGGTCATGAGTCATCGGCTCTGCCTGTGACGATTGGGCTGCCCAGGTATCAGGTAGACGTTCGTAGGATGTGGTGGAGCGAAGCGATACCCATCAGCTCTGTCCGCATGGGTATCGCAAGCTCCACCCATCCTACGGAGGTTATGCGGCAGCCAGCAGTCCGTAGCCTGGATGAAATCCGGGGCTATCCCACCGCCGCTCCCGGATTGCAGCCGAGCTACGATTGGTCAGCCTGCTCCGAGATGCCCCCTTATAGGGGGCCAAAAGCAAGTCCACGTTCTACGAACGTGGATGTTTACTCGCGAATAAATTCGCTCCCACAAGGTGCCGTGGTCACGTAGCGAATGTACGGCTCACAACAATGCCTTCCTCTCCGGCACCTGCCCCTGGAAGCGAGGCATATCCTCATAGCGAATCCACAGCGTGCCCTGCCACTCCATCAGGTTAAGCGGCTGGCCCTGCCAGCTCATCAGCCGGCGGCGCGGCTGCTGGCCCTGGGCGTGCTCCCGGTCCAGGCCGGGCACCACTTCGTCGGTGATCCAGCGGCGCAGGCCACGATGCTCCGGGTGGTAGTAATGCACCAGCAGCAACTGGTGCAGCCCGCTCTCGTTCACCAACCGTTCCAGGCTGAAGCCGCCGTCCTCCAGAAGGATCAGCTCATCGCGCAGTTGGTCCTCGTCCAGCTTGCGGGTGAAGTCGGTATCGGTGCGGATGCTGGCCAGCTTCGCCAGGTCGCGGCTGACGAACCAGGCGCGGTCGTCGATCAGCAGGGCGCGCAGTGGCAGGCGGAAACGCTGGAAGCGCGTAGGTGTGCGGTAGTCAGTCATGGCGCACCTCCTGGCGGAGGTGGAGGGGCAGGGCGCCAGAGGGGCGCAAATACAGGGTTGGGGCTCTCATGTTCAAACTCCATGTTCGGAACTGAGTAGCCGCCACCGCGGGAAAGGGTGGCGGACCGTGCAGGGTTAGAACCCCGGTCGATACGCACGAAACCGGTGGGCAAAAGCCCACCCATGCACGGTCCGCCATAGACAACCGAGATTCGTTGCGCTGGCGGGCAGCACTCCGATCTCGCTTATGGCGATGTGCGTGTCGATTTTTCGGGGGTTCTAAGCCCGGTTGCAGCCGAAGCCACAACGGGGCGAGACGCTATCGGTGGGGCCTGTAGGACTACAAGGCGGTCGGGGCGTAGGGCGCTTCTGATGCGTCAATGCTCACAGGTGATGGGTATCGCTGCGCTCCAGCGGAGCGCCGCCCGCCACATCCTACGGACTGATCCTGCGCATGCCGGGGCCCATGATTTGGCGCTGCTGCGAATGCGCCCGCCGCTGTCTCCGACGGGGCTGCCGCCAGAGGCGGCGGAATTGTGCGCCACGAAGGTATTACCCAGGCGATACCAAGGTAGCAAGGTCAGCCAGGAGGCTGAGCCCTAGCATGACGGACACAGGAACCTTCAAGGGGATTCCGCCATGCTCGTCATCAAGCATCTTCTGTTTCCGCTACTGGTGCTCTGCTGCGTACTCGAGTTTGAACTCGCCAGGGCCTCCAGCGACCTGGCCGGCCAAAATCTTCCTCCCTTGGCTCTGCACTCCAGAGCCAACTGAATAGCCTGGCCTCTCTCGCTTTCACCGCACTCGCTCGCCGGCGAATGGCCTCCAGCCATTCGCCGGCACGCTCGCGCGTGCCCGTTTGCATTGCTGCCTGCGGGCCTTTCGTTTGCCTCCGCCCGCACTACTACCAAGGAAGTAGGGCCAAGCCACCAAAGCAGGATGGGGGTGTGATCGGGGGCTTCTTACCATTTCCTCACAGCGCCTCACCGGGGCGCCGCCTTGCACAGCTAATGAGGATGTACGTGATGAACAAGAACAGCGCACTGCGCGGCCTCGCATTCCTGGCCGGTCTGACCCTCAGCGGAATCGTCCTGGCCCACGGCGACGTGGTGCCCCAGGCAGTGAACACCGAAGGCCTGGAGCAGTTGGGCAAGGAGTGGCGTGAGGAAAACCCCTACCGCGCGCCCTATGCCCAGCATGACCTGGCGGTTGAGATCGGTTCTTCCGCCTACAACCAGAACTGTGCGCGCTGCCATGGCCTGGAAGCCAAGTCCGGTGGTATCGCGCCCGACCTGCGCTTCCTGGAAACCGACGCCAGCGGCGATGAGTGGTTCAAGGAGCGGGTGATCAATGGTGCGGTGCGCGACGGGGCGGTGTACATGCCGAAGATGGCCGACTACCTGAGCCAGGAAGCGCTCTGGGCCATCCGCACCTACCTGGAAAGCGTGCACGTGGACGAGTGATCGCCATGCGCCTGCTGGTTCTGTTGTGCTGGCTGCTGTGCCTGCCTCTGGCGCAGGCACAGGTGCGCCCCTATGACGACATCGTCGACTCGGGCGTGCTGCGGGTGGCCGTCTACGAGAACTTCGCGCCCTACAGCTTCAAGGAAGACGGCAAGGCGCGCGGGGTGGATATCGACCTTGCCAACGCCCTGGCCGAGGGGCTCGGGCTGAAGCTGGAACTGCTCTGGGTCACGCCGGGAGAACGGCTTGACGATGACCTGCGCAACTTCATCTGGAAGGGGCACTACATGCGTCCCGGCGTGCTCGCCGATGTGATGCTGCGGGTGCCTTACGACCGCGACTACTCGCAGAAGCGCAACGACGTGGGCGAGTTGGCCAACGAGCAGGTGGTGATGTTCGGTCCGTACCAGCGCGAACGCTGGCAGGTGGCCTACGACAGTCGGCGCCTGCCCGAGGTGCCGAGCATCGGGGTGTTCCAGTTCCATCCCATCGGCGTGGAACTGGAAAGCGTGCCGTCCTTCTACCTCACCTCGGTGTTCGCTGGGCGCCTGTCGCGCAATACCCACCACTATCCGGGGCCGGCGGCGGCCTTCGAAGGCATGCGCAAGGGTGAGGTGGACGCGGTGATGGCCCTGCGCGGGGAGCTGGACTGGCTGGAGCACCAGGCCCACGACCCGCAGATTCTCAACGCCGACAACACCTACCCCAACCTCGGCCAGCCCGAATGGGACATCGGTATGGCGGTGCACGAGAGCAATCGCCAACTCGCCAACGCCGTGGAAGAAACCCTCGACGGCATGGTGCGTGACGGCCGCATGGAAAAGCTCTACGCCGCCTACGGCCTGCGCTACGAGTTGCCGGGGCTCTATCAGGACGTTCAATAGCCGGAGGTGCGGGATGCACAGGCGTTCGTTGCTGCTGTTGGGATTGCTCGGAGCCAGTGCGCCGCTGCTGGGCGCTGGCCAGGACCCGGTGGAATCGGTCATGTGGG
Organism: Pseudomonas sp. BN411; assembly: GCF_029871235.1. GTDB lineage: Bacteria > Pseudomonadota > Gammaproteobacteria > Pseudomonadales > Pseudomonadaceae > Metapseudomonas. The sequence continues at coordinate 7,146 of NZ_SSOM01000062.1, read as the reverse complement.
ACTACTTCCACCAGCGGATTCTTGCTGGCCAACCCTTCGTCCACGACCCGAAGGTGGTGCTGGAAGCGCCACCCTTTGCCGAGGATTCTCGCCAGGTGCCGATCCAGGTGGACGCCCGCGCCTATGCAGGGCAGGTGGTGAAAATCATGGCCTGGGCCGAGCTCAACCCGATTCCGCAGATATTCATCTTCCAGCCCGGCGAACACGTGGCGCCGGTGCTGGCCATCCGCATCCGCGTCGAGCAGGCCACGCCCATTCGCGCCGCCGTGCTGACCCGTGACGGCCTCTGGCATATCGGCTCCACGCGCGTCGATGCGGCGGGCGGCGGCTGCACCGCACCCAGTGTGGTGCGCGCCCAGGCCGGCTGGGAGGATCGCCTGGGCCAGGTCCACGGCGGCCGTTTCTCCCATGGCGGCAGCAACCGCCTGCGCATGCGCATCGACCACCCCATGGACAACGGCCTGGTCGGCGGCATCCCCGAGTTTTTCCTCAACCAGGCCGAACTGCGTGACGCCCGCGGCCAAGTACTGGCAAGCCTCGAACTGTTCCCGGCGGTGAGCGAGAACCCCACCATCAGCCTGGAAGTGCAGGGCAACGAGGACGCCAGGTTGTGGTTGCGCGACAACAACGGCAACGAATTCGAGGCCAGCTTCTAAGGAGGGACCATGCGCCTGATCGCCCTAATACTGGCCTGCGTCGCCATCACCGCCCAGGCCGAGCAGGACTACGCACTCAGCCCCAGGCAGATCGCCAAGGGCACCTGGCTGCTGGAAGGCAGCACCGACAATTTCGACAAGGCCAATGGCGGCAACATCGTCAACACCGGCTTCATCGTCACCGAGGCGGGTGTCGTGGTGATCGATACGGGGCCTTCCAGGGCTTATGGCGAGGCCATGCGCCGGGCCATCAAGGCGGTCACCGACCAGCCCGTGGCCCTGGTGCTGCTGACTCACCATCACCCGGATCACGTGCTGGGCAATCAGGCTTTCAGCGACGTGCCTATCGCTGCGCTGGCCGGCACCCGCAAGTTGCTCGACGAGCAGGGCAACGCCATGGCGGAGAACATGTATCGACTGGTCGGGGACTGGATGCGTGGCACTGAGGTGGTGTTGCCGAGCCAAATCCTGGAGCCGGGGGAGCGCGATATCGGTGGCCATCGCCTGCGCCTGCTGGGGCTGCGCGGCCACACCGGCGCCGACCTCGCGGTGCTGGATGAACGCACCGGCGTGCTGTTCGCCGGCGACCTGGTGTTCTACCAACGCGCCCTGACCACGCCCAACAGCCCAGGCCTGGATGCCTGGCAGGAGGATATCGACACGCTGGAGGCGCAGCCCTGGAAAGTCCTGGTGCCCGGCCACGGACCTGTCAGCCAGGACAAGGCACCGTTCGCGCAGATGCGTGACTACCTGGGCTGGCTGGACGGGTTGCTGAAAGAGGCGGCGGGGAAGGGGGAGGAGATGAACGAGGTGATCCGGTCGCCTATTCCTGATCGATTCGCCTCGGTGAGGCTCAGCCGGTATGAGCTGATCCGGAGTGTCAGCCACCTCTACCCGAAGTTCGAGGTGGCGCGGATGCAAAGGTTGGATGCGCTAGCCCCGTAGGATGGGTGGAGCTTGCGATACCCATCGATCGCGGCTGATGGGTATCGCTCCGCTCCACCACATCCTACAAAGCTACGGTCGAGATTGGACTGGGCTTACACCAGCTCCGCGTGCTTCAACTCGCTCTTCAGGTAGGCGTAGTAGATCGGCGCCGCCACCAGCCCCTGCAGGCCGAAGATCGCCTCGAACGCTAGCATGGCCAGCAGCAGTTCCCAGGCCCTGGCGCTGATCTGGCCGCCGACGATGCGGGCGTTGAGGAAGTATTCCAGCTTGTGGATGGCGATCAGGTAGCCCAAGGCGCCGACCGCCACCCAGAGGGACACCGAAAAACCGGCGATGAAGATCAGGGTGTTGGACATTAGGTTGCCGATCACCGGCAGCAGGCCAAGGAGGAAGGTCAGCAGGATCAGGACCTTGGTCAGTGGCAGGTGGATGTCCATCAGCGGCAGCACCACGACAAGGAAAATGCCGGTCAGGGTGGTGTTGACCAGTGAAATCTTGATCTGTGCGAAGACGATATTGCGGAAGGCGGTGACCAGCAGGGCCATGCGTTCCAGCAGGACGCGGCTGAGCGGGCGCAGGGTCTCGAAGTTGGGGATGGGCTGCAGCGCGATGATGGCGCCGAGGATCATGCCGATCAGCATGGTCACGAAGGTATGCGCCGCCCCCTTGCCCAGCAGCTGCAGCTGACCGACGTGGGCGCGCAGCCAGTCCATGAGTTCGCGGCGCAGGTCGTCGGCGCTGGCCGGCAGGTAGTTCTCGACGGACGCCGGCAGCTGTGCCCGGGCCTGTTCGGTGAGGGTGATGAACTTCTCCAGCAATTGGCCGGGGTTGTGCACTTCCTGCATGACCACCCCGGCGATCCACACGAAGAACAGCGACAGCAAGCTGACCACCAGCGTGCCCAGCAGTGCCACGGCCAGCCAGCGGGCGCGGCGGCCGCCGGGGATCACCGGTTGCAGGCGGGGCGCCAGGGTGATGACCAGTTCATAGACCAGCAACCCTGACAGCAGGGAAGGCAGGAGTCGGAAGGGCAGTACCAGCAGCAGGCCGAGAAGAACGAGGGCCCAGCTGGCCAGGAGCAGTTGACGATCACTGAAGACTTGCATAGATCCCGGGGCATTGGAGTGTGAAGCAGGGCCGGCAGTCTGCCAGTGGAAGCTGCCGCCGCACAATCGGCAGCTGAAGTATGCGGGGGAATGGCGGTATTGCTACCAACGGAGTAGGAAAATCCGCACTGCGTCCAATTGTTGGCCTCACGTGGCGAACCAAGAATTTGCGGCAGACCGGGAAACTTTCCCGGATCACAACAACAAGCCCGCAGAGGTAGCCGCTAATGAAGCCCGCCACACCCAACCAGCTTTTCGCCCGGACGCTGCTGTGCGTCGCCATGGCGCTGTCCAGCAGCCTTGCCCTGGCCGGTGTCACCGACCAGGAAATCCTCGATGACGCCAAATCCACCGACCAGGTGGTGACCAACGGCCTGGGCCTGCAAGGCCAGCGCTACAGCACCCTGGAAGCCCTCAACAGCGACAACGTGCAGCAGCTGCGCCCGGTGTGGGCACTGTCCTTCGGCGGCGAGAAGCAGCGTGGCCAGCAGGCCCAGCCGCTGGTGAAGGATGGCGTGATGTATGTCACCGGCTCCTACTCGCGGGTGTTTGCCGTTGATGCGCGCACCGGCAAGAAGCTCTGGCAATACGATGCCCGCCTGCCCGACGGCATCATGCCCTGCTGTGACGTGATCAACCGTGGCGTGGCCCTGTACGACGACCTGGTGATCTTCGGCACCCTCGACGCCAAGCTGGTAGCCCTGAACAAGGACACCGGCAAAGTGGTCTGGCGCAAGACCGTGGCCGACTACAAGGCTGGCTACTCCATCTCCGCCGCACCGCTGGTGGTCAAGGGCAAGCTGATCACCGGTGTCGCCGGTGGCGAGTTCGGCGTGGTCGGCAAGATCGAAGCCTACAACCCGAAGAACGGCGAACTGCTCTGGAGCCGTCCGACCGTGGAAGGCCACATGGGCTACGTCTACAAGGACGGCAAGAAGGTCGAGAACGGCATCTCCGGCGGCGAAGCCGGCAAGACCTGGCCAGGCGACCTGTGGAAGACCGGCGGCGCCGCGCCCTGGCTGGGTGGCTATTACGACCCGGACACCGACACCCTGCTGATCGGCACCGGCAACCCCTCGCCGTGGAACTCCCACCTGCGTCCGGGCGACAACCTCTACTCCTCCTCGCGCCTGGCGCTGAATCCGGAAGACGGCTCCATCAAGTGGCACTTCCAGACCACACCGCACGACGGCTGGGACTTCGACGGCGTCAACGAGCTGGTGTCCTTCGACTACAAGGATGGCGGCAAGACCGTGAAGGCCGCGGCCACCGCTGACCGTAACGGCTTCTTCTACGTACTGGATCGCACCAACGGCAAGTTCATCCGTGGCTTCCCCTTCGTCGACACCGTGACCTGGGCCAAGGGCCTGGACAAGGAAGGCCGTCCGATCTACGACGACGCCAAGCGTCCGGGCGCGCCGGCTACCGATGGCAAGCACGGCAGCTCGGTGTTCGTCGCGCCGTCCTTCCTCGGTGGCAAGAACTGGATGCCCATGGCCTACAGCCAGGACACCGGCCTGTTCTACGTGCCCTCCAACGAGTGGGGCATGGACATGTGGAACGAGAACATCGCCTACAAGAAAGGCGCGGCCTACCTGGGTGCGGGCTTCACCATCAAGCCGCTGAACGAGGATTACATCGGCGTGCTGCGCGCCATCGATCCGAAGTCCGGCAAGGAAGTCTGGCGCTACAAGAACTACGCGCCGCTGTGGGGTGGCGTCCTGGCCACCAAGGGCAACCTGGTGTTCACCGGCAACCCCGAGGGCTTCCTGATGGCCTTCGACGCCAAGACCGGCAAGAAACTCTATGAGTTCAACACCGGTTCCGGCGTGATCGGCTCGCCCATCACTTGGGAAATGGACGGCGAGCAGTACGTCTCCGTGCTGTCCGGCTGGGGTGGTGCGGTACCGCTCTGGGGTGGTGAAGTGGCCAAGCGCATCAAGGACCTGAACCAGGGCGGCATGCTCTGGACCTTCAAGCTGCCGAAGGCAGAAACCGTAGCCAAGCGCTGATGCGCTGCAAGGCCCGCCTCGGCGGGCCTTGTTTCTTTCGCCATTCTGCCTGGTGCGCGCGGCGCACCCTACCGGAGGGCACGTGGCTCGGTCGTAGGGTGTGCCATGCGCACCGCGAGGCGCGGATGCTTCTACGACCAAGGAACCATGTCGCCTGATGGCGATTCGCCGCTTAATACCCGAAAACAAAGACAACAAAGGGATGAGCGATGCGCTACTGCCTGATCCACAGCCTCTTGATCCTCCTCATCGCCGCTGGCGTGGCGTTTACGGGCCTGCCGCCCTGGCTCGGCGTCCTCGTGTTGCTGCCGCTGCCCTGGCTGTTCCGCCAGCAGCCCCAGGCGCGGACAACGGTGGAAGAGGGCGCCGACGTGGCCCGGCTCACCCGCGACCTGTCCCGCAGTACCAGCCATAACGCCTTGTCCGCTGCCGGGGTCGCCTGGTCCGTGGACCGCCTGGCCGAGCGCCTCAAGTCCCAGTTGCAGGCTGCCGAACGCATCGTCGGCAGCGCCGAGGTGATGATCGCCACCGAGGCCGCCACGTCCGAACTCAGCCAGCAGGCCTTCACGGCCGCCTTTGACGCGCGCCAGAGCAGCGATGAAGGGCGCGAGGTGCTGCAACAGGCCATCGCGCTCATGCAGCAACTGAGCCTCAGGGCCGGCGCCAGCCGCGAGCTGATCGCTACCCTCAGCCAGCGCAGCGAGGAAATCCAGCAAGTGGCCCAGGTCATCCAGTCCATCGCCAGCCAGACCAACCTGCTGGCGTTGAATGCTGCCATCGAGGCCGCGCGGGCGGGGGAGCATGGACGTGGCTTCGCCGTGGTGGCGGACGAGGTGCGTGGCCTGGCCGGGCGCACGGCCAGCGCCACGGGTGAAGTCGGGCAGATGGTGGCCGACATCCAGCGCCAGACCGCACTGGTGGTGGAACAAATCCAGCAGCTCTCCACGGACCTGGAGGCCGGGGTCGGCCAGGTGGAACTGACCGGCCGCCAGTTGGAGAAAATCGCCGGACTGGCCGCTGCAGTGGAAGGGCAGGTGGACGAAATCGCCCGTGGCGCCCGGACCAACCGCGACCAGCTCACCGGGTTGTTCGAGGCGGTGGGGCAGATGCGCAGCGACCTGGGCATGAGCGATGAGCAGACCCGCCGCCTGGCCGCAGCCGCCAGCCAGCTGGAAGGGCAGGCGGAAACCATCAGCGAACGCCTGGCCGAAGTGGGGCTGGATGACTACCACCAGCGCATTTATGACCTGGCACGAGATGGCGCGAGTGCCATCGCCGCGCGCTTCGAGCGTGATGTGCGGGAAGGGCGCGTCAGCCTCGACGACCTCTTCGACCGCCGCTTCCAGGTGGTGCCGGGTACCTACCCGCAGAAGTACAGCTCGCGTTTCGACCGCTACACCGACCTGGTCCTGCCGGATATCCAGGAACCACTGCTCAAGCAGCACGAGGGGCTGGTGTTCGCCATCGCCTGCACCCAGGAAGGCTATGTGCCAACCCACAACAAGGCATTCAGCCAGGCACCCACCGGCGACCCCGAGCAGGACATGGCCCGCAGCCGCAGCAAACGCATGTTCAACGACCGCACCGGCCTGCGCTGCGGCAGCCACCAGCAACCGCTGCTGCTGCAGACCTACACCCGCGATACGGGCGAGCTGATGCACGATCTCTCGGTGCCGATCATCGTCCAGGGCCGGCACTGGGGTGGGTTGCGGCTGGGGTATCGGCCGGAGCAGGCGGCTGTTCCGGCTCCCGCTAAGAAGGCTCTGGCGCGGGCCTCGGCGCCCGCCAACTAATACCAAATGACGAGGGCGTCTCTCCCATGGGCGCATACCGGGGCTGGGCAACGGCTGACTAAGATCGGTCCACAGCTTGCCCAGCCGGGCAGGTACCGACCAGAGAGAGCAACGCCATGATCTACGCACAACCAGGCACTCCGGGCGCCGTCGTCACCTTCAAGCCGCGTTACGGCAACTACATCGGCGGCGAATTCGTCGCGCCGATTGGTGGCCAGTACTTCACCAACACCTCTCCGGTGAATGGCGAGGTGATCGCCGAGTTCCCCCGTTCCGGCGCCGAAGATATTGAGAAAGCCCTGGACGCCGCCCACGCCGTCGTCGATGCCTGGGGCCGCACCTCGGTGCAGGACCGCGCCCTGATCCTGCTGAAGATCGCCGACCGCATCGAGCAGAACCTGGAAGTCCTGGCCGTCACCGAAACCTGGGACAACGGCAAGGCCGTGCGTGAAACCCTGAACGCCGACATTCCGCTCGCCGCCGACCACTTCCGCTACTTCGCCGGCTGCATCCGCGCCCAGGAAGGCGGCGCCGCCGAGATCAACGAGAACACCGTCGCCTACCACATCCACGAACCGCTGGGCGTGGTCGGCCAGATCATCCCGTGGAACTTCCCGCTGCTGATGGCCGC
>NZ_SSOM01000061.1 GCF_029871235.1 Pseudomonas sp. BN411 | reverse complement strand
TGGACTTGCCCCTATCAAACCGGACACCGGCACCCCGTTAAGTTGATGCCTCAGCCAAGCGCCTGAACTCTCGTGGTGAGCGGTAGTTCAATGCGCTGTGCGGATGTTCCTCGTTGTAATGCTCAAAGGCGATGGCCAGATTATGCAGGGCCGTCGCTCGATCAGGCTTGGGCATGTGGTGGATGTAGTCACGCTTCATGGTCTTCACGAAGCTCTCCGCCATGCCATTGCTCTGCGGGCTGCACACTGGGGTGGTCAGGGGCAGCAGGCCGATCTGTCGGGCAAAGGCTCGGGTCTGTTCGGCGGTATAAGCCGAGCCGTTATCGCTCAGCCATTGCACCGGCGATGCGGGCAGTTCGCCACCGAAGCGTTGTTCAACAGCTTCCAGCATCACGTCGCGGACATCGTCGCCGCTGTAGCCGTTTGGGCTGGCCACCCAGCTGATGGCTTCGCGATCACAGCAGTCCAGGGCGAAGGTCACACGCAGTTTGTCACCATCCTCGCAGCGGAACTCGAAGCCATCCGAACACCAGCGGGTGTTGCTCGTGTCCACCGCGACACGACCTTCGTGACGCCGTGCCACGCCCGGCTGTTTGCGCCGGCGCTCCAGCAACAGATCGTGGTCACGCATGACCCGGTAAATCCGCTTCACGTTGACCGGTGGCAGGGCCTGTTGCTCATGCTGTCGACGCAACAGCCCCCACACCCGCCGATAGCCATAGCTGGGCAACGTGCCGACTGCCTGCTTGATCTGTTCGACCAGGACTCCATCGTTGAGCGCCCGGCGCCGACGCGGCTGCGGCCCTGGAGCGGGCTGTTTGAGTCGAGCCGTCAATTGCGAGCGCGCTACACCGAGACTTTCACTGACCGCTTTCACTGGTCGTCCCCCGGCAACAAGGGTGAGTGCGCAAGCCATTTTCGCGAGCGAGCGATCTCCACCGCTTCCTTGAGGATCTCGGCCTCCATGGTCTTCTTGCCCAGCATCCGTTGCAGCTCGCGGATCTGTTTCAGCGCGTCGGCCAACTCAGAGGCCGGCACCACGGCCTCACCGGCACTGACCGCCGACAGGCTGCCGTCCTGATAGAGCTTGCGCCAGTGGAACAATTGGTTGGGATTGATGCCATTGCGCCGGGCCACCACCGAGACGCTTTGCCCGGGTTCGAAACTTTCGCGCACCATGGCCAGCTTCTCCTCGGCACTCCAACGGCGGCGCCGCTCCTGGCCGAGCACTTCGATGGTTTTGTCTTTGCTGGTAGTCATAAACACAGTCGTTTGCCTATCCCTTATGGTAAGGGGGAAACGGTGTCCTGTGTTTCAAGGGGCTCGCCCACCCTACCCCGCTCTCCAGTGCTAGAAATGGTATCTGTCGAACCGAGGTTTAAAGGGTTCTGCGCAAAGGTCTGCTGGAGCAATATGATGCGCGGTTGCATTAAGCTGACGCACACCACCCATGGCACATGGCTACCCCTCATCTACTACGGGTACCATCCCACCACTGGGAATAAGTTATTCCTCACAGAAGCTCGTTCGTCAGAGCAAGGCACGAGAATCCTATGCTCACACGCATCGACTGCTAATACATTCAGCAGTGTTGGAGGTTATCTCACGTCAAGCGCTACGCGATCAGTCTGCTAGACCTTTGGCTCGCTGGATGTCGTGTTGTGCTATGCGGGTGGGCTGTCGAGCAAGCGAAGTGGGTAGTACTGGTTGAGATCCAGAATTCGGAACTCTGCTCGGGTTAGAGCTGATCCAAATACGAAATAGACGGCAGGGAGGCACAGATGAGCAATGATATGGTTGAGAACGGCAGCAACGGTCTGCTCAACATTGAGATTGCTGAGTCCAGCACTGAGACTGCGATGGCCGAAGACACTACACCGATCGAGTCGGCGGAGCCGTCACCAGTCAAAGCGGTCAGGATCCAGACTACTGTCGTCACCAAGCTCAACCTCGCTGACTATCAGAACGCCGTACCGCTCATTCGCGAGTTGCGCGTGGTCAATGAGACGGAGCAAAAGTACAGCGATCTGGAGTTGACACTCACTTCTGATCCGGCTGTCTTCAAGCCGAAAACCTGGCACATTTCAGAGCTTGGCGCTGAAGTATTTCGGCAAATTCCGGGGCTCGATCTGGCCATCGATGCGAGCATGCTTGCCAAGCTGACCGAAGCCGAATACTCGACCCTCAACTTCGTGCTGACCTGCAAAGGTACTTCCTCCGACGAGCTTCGTGCGGTAGTCGCGCAAACGGAACATCCGCTGGAAGTGCTACCCCGCAACCAGTGGGGTGGTCTCGCTCACCTACCGGAGTTAACGGCAGCCTTCGTGCAGCCCAATGACCTGGCAGTGGAAACCTTGCTTAAGAAAGCCGCCGAGCTGCTGCGCAAGCATGGCAAGAGCGCTGCTCTGGATGGCTACGCCAGCGGCCCAGCACATGCTTGGGAGATTCTCTCCGCCGTCTGGAGCACCGTGGTCGCCATGGGGCTCGACTATGCGTTACCACCAGCGAGTTTCGAACGGGATGGGCAGAAGGTACGGAGCCCCAGTCACCTGGCTGAGCACGGTCTTGCAACCTGTTTCGATCTCACCATGCTGTTTTGTGCGTTGCTGGAGCAGGCAGGCCTTAACCCACTGATTATCTTCACTCATGGCCACGCCTTTGCTGGCGTATGGCTGAAGAATGAGGAGTTCACGACAACGGTCGTCGACGACATTACGGCACTGCGTAAGCGCATCAAGCTCAACGAGCTCGTCCTGTTCGAAACGACCCTGGCGACCCAACGTCCGTCCGTTGGACTGCGTTACGCCATCGAGCGGGGAGCAGATCACCTTGCCGAGGGTAAGGAAGCCACCTTTGAAATGGCATTGGATATTCGCCGGGCACGCCTGCAGCGAATTAAGCCGATGGCCAGCGGCGAAGCCCAGACTCCCAGTGGCAACGCCACGCAAGATGACGCCACACAGGTCGTAGCTCCAGAAATTGAAGCGCCCTTGGCCTTGCCCAGTGAAGTCACGGACAACATCGACGTCGCGAGCCTTGATCCCAAGGATCGCCTTGGACGTTGGCAACGCAAGCTGCTGGATCTGTCGCTACGCAACAACCTGCTGAACTTCAAGACGGGCAAGAAAGCACTGAGGTTCGAGGCGCCTAAGCCGAGCCAGCTTGAGGATTTGCTGGCCTCTGGGAAGCAAATCAAGCTGATGACGCGGCCGGATCTCATGGATGGGGCTGACCCACGAGATAAGGAGCTGTACGAATCCCGCGAGCGCGAGAATGTCCGGCAACAGCACGCGTTGGATGCGTTGAAACGCAACGAGGTGTTCATCGCGTTGCCGCAGGCAGAGCTCGATAGCCGCCTGATCGAGTTGTACCGCGGCGCGAGAACGAACCTGCAAGAAGGCGGTGCCAACACCCTCTTCCTCGCGTTGGGTTTCCTCTCCTGGACACGCGAGGACAGGGCAGATCAGCGTTATCGTGCGCCACTCATCCTGGTGCCGGTGACCCTTGAACGTAAGAGCGCACGCTCGGGTTTCACCATCACGTTGCATGATGATGAACCACGCTTTAACCCGACACTGATCGAAATGCTGCGCCAAGACTTCGAGCTGAATCTGGGCGTTGCCGAGGGGGAATTGCCGCGCGACGAGTCGGGGCTGGACATCGACGCGATCTGGCGCAATGTTGCCTCTGCGGTGAAGGACATCAAAGGCTGGGAGGTTAGTGAGGACGTCGTCCTCTCTATGTTCTCGTTCGCCAAGTACCTGATGTGGAAAGACCTCGCTGAACGCACCGACGCGCTGCGGGACAACCCTGTCGTACGCCACCTGCTGGATACGCCACGCGACGCGTACAACTCGACCACCAACACGCCGTTTCCGGCCAACAACAAGCTCGATGCCGAGTACAGTCCGAAGCAGGTTTTCTGCCCTCTCGCGTACGACTCTTCGCAACTGTCTGCCGTCCTTGCCGCCTCGCAGCAAAAGGACTTCGTCCTGATTGGCCCCCCGGGTACGGGCAAGAGCCAGACCATCGTCAACATGATTGCCCAGTTCATCGCCGAGGATAAGCGTGTGCTTTTCGTCTCGGAAAAAATTGCGGCGCTCAATGTCGTGTACCGTCGCCTGCGCGAGGTGGGCTTGGGCGAGTTCTGCCTGGAGGTCCACTCCAACAAGGCGAGTAAGACGGACGTTCTGTCGCAACTCAATGCCGCTTGGCAAGCTCGCGGTGATGCTGACGTCGAGACCTGGAAGCTTGAGGCCGAACGACTTGAATCGTTGCGCAAAAGCCTGAACGTCTATGTCGACCGCCTGCATTACCGATACCCGAATGGGCTGAGCATCTACGATGCCATCGGCGCCACCATCGCCGGAAAAGATCTACCTGCCGTTGCGCTGACATGGCCAACGCCGCTGATGCACGACCGCGAAGCCTTGCATCGGCTGTTGGAGCTGGCCGATCGCCTAGAGGTAAACGCCCAGGCGATTGGTTACCAAAAGCTAACCGCCCATCCCTTGGGCGCCATCCGCCAGCACGACTGGTCGCCGTCCTGGCAGCAATTGGTAATCCAGGCTGCTCGTGAGGCGATCCCTGCGATTAGATCGACTGAAGCGGCTGCCGCAAGCTTCATCAAATCAGCCAACCTACCTGACGTTGAACTCACGCGTGCCTCGCGAAACGGCCTTTCCATTCTTGCCAATGTCCTCCCCAAAGCAGCAGGACAGGACTGGCGATTCAGCCTTCGCCCCGATGCTCGCCTCATCGCACAGCGGCTCCAACAAGGCTGTGAGCTGGTTAAGCTGCATCGCGAGATAAACAGCAAGCTTCCTGCGCCTTGGTCGCAATCCACGATTGCTGCCTGCCAAGGCGGTCTGGATCTGCTCGAACAGCACTCTCAACTAACGCAAGCGCTACCGGAACCATTGCCAGTTCCGACCATGGTTCTGCTGTCACGGGCCATCCAGCTGTTTGACGAAATCAGCGCGTTGCGTCAGTGCCTCTCGGTGCCGTACACCCCTGGCATCGAAGACCTGGATGTCACTGCCTTGCTGGGAGAGTGGGAGCGGGCCGAGGGGGCGTTCTGGCCCATGTCCTGGTTAAGCAAACGGCGGATCAAGCAGCAACTCAGCCAAGTCATTGACGGCGAGCATGCACCTAACATCCCGGTTGATTTGCAGAACTGGATCTCTCTACGCGAGCTGCGCAGGCAGATCGATGACCTGGGCCTTGGTGCCGACACCGTCGAATTCTGGCGCGGCGCTCGTTCCGATTTTGCCGCAATTCGCCAAGTAAAAACGCTTCAAGGCGCCATCCTCGCAGCCAAAGAGAATCGCGCCTGGGAAGACGATGGGTTTGACCTGATCACTCAAGAGGTAGCCGGCCCCACGCTGAAGAGCGCGCTCCTGAGGATGCGTGAACTACGTGCGCTTCACCAGAAGATCACCACACTGGGCGAGAGCCTGAATCCGGTTTCCGAGGGTATTTGGCAGGACCTCAACACCTGCAGAACCAACCTTGTCGCCGCAGTTGCCTTTCAGCAGGAACGCCGTGGGCTCGTCGATGAGGGGCATCTTGAGCAAGACCATGAGCTGATAGCCACCGGGAAATGTGGGCCTGCGCTGCGCGGACAGTACGCCCTGCTTAAGCAGCGGTCGGAAGCCGAGCGGAATCTCAAGGAATTCGCGGATCTACGTGAGCTTGCTACCGGCATCTGGGCTGGCCTGCATACCAAGGTCGACGTGGCGCGCGCCGCGGTGGAGTTCCAAGGACACATCGCGACAGCCATTGCTCAATTGGCACAGAACCCGGATGCAATAACCGCGGTGAAGTCGTCCCTGCTGCAGTTGCTGGGCGACGGCAACGCACTTCTTGAGCCACAGGGGTTAGTCTCCCGCCACGGCCAGCAATACTTGAAGTCCACCGCAACGCTCGCGAACAGTCTTTGCCGGCTGGTCACTGACGCCCACTTCAGCAACGAGGGAACAGAGCACCTCGACGCCCTCCCCCTTCAAGCACAACTCCAACAATGTGAAGGCATCATTCAGGCGGAGCACAACCTGCACGCCTGGAGTGCCTGGTGCAAAGTCCGCGATGAAGCCGCCAGCGTGGGACTGCGACCACTCATTCAAGCACTGGAAACGGGCCTGGTTGTCCAAGGAACAATCAAGAAAGTCTTCCAGGCCAACTATGCCCGCTGGTGGTTGAACGCGACGGTTGATCAGGAACCGACTATTCGCAATTTCGTCAGCGTCGAGCACGAGCAGCGCATCCGAGACTTCCGCGCCCTGGATGAGAAGTTCACTGCCCTGACACGCGACCTGCTGCGGGCCCGTCTGTGCGCAGAACTGCCAACACCCGACAGCGTGACGCAAGCCTCTGAGTGGGGTGTGCTACGCCATGAAATCTCGAAGAAGACACGACACAAACCGCTTCGCGAACTGATCTCGACCATCCCCGCCGCACTGGCCAAACTCACGCCGTGCATGCTGATGAGCCCGCTGTCCATCGCGCAGTACCTCTCGACGACATCGACCGTATTCGACGTAGTGATTTTCGACGAGTCCTCTCAGATCCCAGTGTGGGATGCCATCGGCGCCATCGCGAGGGGACGGCAGGTGATCATGGTGGGGGATCCGAAACAGATGCCGCCGACCTCGTTCTTCGACCGTGCAGAAACGACGAACGAAGACGACGATGTGGAACCGGACCTGGAGAGCATTCTGGACGAATGCTTGAGCGCAAACCTGCCAACCCTCGACCTGAACTGGCACTACCGTAGCCGGCACGAGAGCCTGATCACCTTCTCCAACCACCGCTACTACAAGGGCAACCTAGTCACCTTCCCGTCACCGGTTACCACAGACCGGGCAGTGAGCCTCAACCTTGTTCAAGGTGTCTACGACAGGGGCGGCTCACGTACGAACCTAGGCGAGGCCAAAGCGCTCGTCGCACATTTGGTGGCACGCCTACGCACGCGAGAGGTGAAGGAAAACCGACTGACCTTTGGCGTCGTTACCTTCAACAGCGAGCAGCAACGGCTCATTGAGGATTTGCTGGATGCTGAGCGCCGCAACGATCCGTTACTGGAAGGCTATTTCGCTGATACTCAGTTGGAACCGGTGTTCGTCAAGAACCTGGAGAGTGTGCAGGGCGATGAGCGGGACATCATCTACTTCTCCATCACCTATGGTCGTGATGCCGCAGGCCACATGACGATGAGTTTTGGGCCGATGAACCGCCCCGGTGGCGAACGTCGCTTGAATGTGGCCGTCACCCGCGCCCGTCACGAGTTGCTGGTGTTCTCCACCATCAGCCCCGAAGTCATCGACCTGGCGCGTACCCAGTCGATTGGCGTGCGTGACATGAAGCATTTCCTTGAATTCGCTGAGCGTGGCCCGCGCGCAATCATCGAAGCAACGGCCGATAGCCTTGGCAGTTTCGACAGTCCGTTCGAAGAGCAGGTCGCCAAGGCTCTGGGTCGCAAGGGCTGGCATGTCGTTACTCAGGTCGGCGTCTCGGCGTTCCGCATAGACCTTGCGGTGGTCCATCCGGACGCTTCTGGCCGTTACCTCGCAGGGGTTGAATGCGACGGAGCCACCTACCATCGCAGCGCCACAGCCCGTGACCGCGACAAGCTCCGTGAGCAGGTCCTACGTGGCCTCGGCTGGGAGATCTTGCGGGTCTGGTCGACCGATTGGTGGATCAACCCCGCCGGCACAGCCGAAAAGCTTCACGAACACCTGGAGGCCCTGCTGGCGGAAAGTCGTACCCGCAAGGTCAGCGAGCAAGCCGATTTGGCCAATCATGCTGCAACGGTGGAAGAGGTAGTAGAAAGTATCAGTGAGGAGGCACCGCCCACAGAGGCCATCGCCTTGCCGGTTGATAACCCCGCTGAAGAGCCCCGGGCCAGCAGCCAATATGCACGAGCGATTGGAATTGCGGTCGGTGCCGTCTCTGCGCCCACAACTGCGCTGTACCGCAAGGTCGACCCGCTTGTGGCAGTTGAAACCGTCGATCCGGAGGCCTTCTTCGAAGACCATTACGACGGAACCTTGGCTTCAATGATTGCCCATATCGTTGCCCATGAGGGTCCGGTACTCGACCTCATCCTGGCGCAGCGTATTGCAAGGGCGCATGGCTGGGTGCGCACCGGCAATCGGATTCGTGAACGAGTCAGCTTCCTGGCCGAACAGTCCCATCGCAAGACGGTGGAAGATCTCGGTGATTTCTATTGGCCCTCGCACCTTGATGACGACAATGCAGTCACCTTCCGAAAAGCTGCCGATGCCGACAACCTGCGCGGCGTAGATGAAATCAGTCAGAAGGAACTGGAGGCTCTCGCGCGCGAAGCATTGGCCCGCGGGGAAGTGCGCGACAATCTGCTCTATGCCATGGCACGTGATCTGGGGCTGCAGAAAGTCTCTGCACAGAGCAAGCTAAGACTCGAGCAGGTCATCGCAAGCGTTCACCGGACGGATGCCCCCTAGAGGCGCGGACGGCGGAGGTCACTCCGCCGTCTTTGCTGCTGCGCTCCTTCGGAAAACCGATCCGCACGTTTGAAGATCAGCTACGTGGCGGGCAGAGACCGCTTGCACAAGAGCGTGCAATCTCCAGTTGCTCTCTTCAGTACGCAGCAGACAGAAAGTTCTCTGCCAGCAGGGGCTCGACCGGCGAAAATCCCGAGGTTTTCTTGAAGGACATGTGGTGAACGAAGTTCTTCATTGATTCAGACGGGTCGATGGCATCGAGGTTGAGCAGTGCGAGCGTCCGCCGGGAAATCGCAACACTGAGCAATGGGGATTCCTCAAGGTGCCCCGACGCTGGATTGAGCAGCCTGTCTGTAGCAGTCACGATCACCAGGTCGTCGGGCAGAATTGCTAGAAGCTCTCGACCTACCCGCAACACGCAGCTGCAGACGTAATCCTGCAGCAGCTCGTTGTACTTACCGGCGGCCAGTTTCTTGGTAGACAGCTTGCCGCTCTGGAGCAGACTTTTACTCTCGGCGGGGATGACACGCTCACCGTGTACGCCGAGGAACGCCTCGACCACCCCGCTTTCACCGACAACGAATCTGACGGACGTGCCCAGCATCGAGATGTCTTCGAAAGGGTTCAACAGCTTGATCGCATCCAACTTGGCCTGCCCCTCTCCTCTTAGTAGGCGCTGAGCCAACGCATGATCCGTTTGCCACTCCGAGTGTTCAGCTTGCCAAGCTGCCCTCTCTTTCGTGAAACGGCTGGAATCCTCCGAACGCCCCTTCTCAACAGACTTCTGCAGAGACTGGAGCTGACGCTGCTGCATGCCAAACAGCCGCGCAAAGAAACCAGGCTGGTAGCTGTCCAAACGTAGTTTTTCAACAAACACTGAAACTTTTTCACTGAATGTTGAAACGGATGCACCGAGACGGTGCATGGCCGCTGCCTGGGGAGGCAGCGGCGCCAGCCATCCAAAACTGGCTTTCGCAGTTAGGTCGAGACCATTGGCCCCGAAGGAATAGAGGGCATCAAAGAGTAAACAACAGGGCCGGCGAGCATTGCTCGCTGGCCCTGTTTACTAGTAGGGCAGCTCCGTTTTTCCCGAATCCTTCAAACGCAAGGCGCTAAACCAGGTGCTTGCCGGTACGCCGTTTCGTCATGTACCAGGAATCCAGTACGAGCCTATACGCGGAACTGCCGTAGGGTCTGATTCAACTGGCTAGCTAGAGCGTCAAGGTGGCAGCTTGCCTCTTTCGATTGGCTAGCGGCCACGGCATTCGCTTCAGCCAGTGAGGCCGCCTGCGTCACGTTCTGGTTGATTCCCTCTACCACTTGGGACTGCTGCAAGGTAGCACTGGCTATAGATGCATTCAGGTCTGTCAGATTGCGCAGTGACTGTGCGATCTGTTCCAAACTAATGCCTGCCAGGCGCGCCTTATCGACGGTCTGGGTGGACGCATGGCTGCTCTCGTCGATGACCTGAACGGCAGCCTCGGAATTGGCCTGGAGACGCTCAATCATTGTCTGGATTTCGGCAGTGGATTTCTGCGTGCGTTGCGCCAGTAAGCGAACCTCGTCGGCAACGACGGCGAACCCCCGCCCTTGTTCACCGGCACGAGCTGCCTCGATTGCGGCATTCAAGGCCAGCAAGTTGGTCTGCTCGGCGATGGAACGGATCACTTCGAGCACAGAGTTGATCTGGGTACTCTCCTGGGCCAGTGACTGAATCACTTCCACTGCCTTGCCAATGGTACTGGAGAGCTGGTCGATCTGTTCCAAGCTGCTGCCGATGTTGTTCTGCCCCCTGCGTGCCTGTTCTTCGGCATCGCGTACTTCGCTGGCGGCGTGCTCAGCGTTTGCCGCCACTTCCTGCACGGAGTAGGAGAGTTCTTGCACCGCGGTGGCGACCAACTCCATCTGCCGCGACTGCTGTAGGCTCTGGTACTGGGCATCGCTTGCAATTACGCCAAGGGATCGTGACGCATGGTCGAGCGAGCCGGCAGTTTCCAGTGAATGGCCGATGACCCCCTGTAACTTGAGGGTGAACGTATTGAAATGGTTGCCCAAATCTGTGAGTTCATCGTGCCAATAGTCGTCCAGCCTACGGGTAAGGTCAGCTTCCCCGCTGGCAATATTGGCCATAGCATTGACCGCTTCGCATAACGGCGAAGCGATGCTGCGGGCGATCAGGACGATGAGGACAGTGAGCAGAAGGCCCGTCACCAACACTATTCCCAAGGTATTCAGTACGTGTGCGCGAAATTCATCCTGTACATCGTCGACGTATATTCCTGAACCAACTACCCAACCCCAAGGCTTGAATAGCTCCACGTAGGACACCTTCTTCACCGGCGCTTCCGAGCCCGGACGAGGCCAACTGTAGTGAACGAGTCCAGCCCCATCGTGCTTGGCGACCCTCACCATTTCGTCGAAAAATGGTCTGCCATCAGGATCAAGGGTACCCGTCATCACTTTGCCTTCGATTTTTGGGCTAGGGTGCATGACCATGCGTGTCTCGAGGTCCTCTAGCCAGAAGTAATCATTACCGTTGTAGCGCAGGCTGCGCATCAGTTCGATGGCTTGGTTCTGCGCCTGCGCACGGTCGAGCTTCCCAGCGCTTTCCTGTTCTCGGTAGTAGCGCAGGATGCTGCTCGCGGTTTCAACCACATGCTGGGTTTTCAGCGCTTTCGCGGCATGCAGGTCTCCAAAGTTCTGGATGAGCAACAAACCGGCTAGGGCGAGAAGTATTACCTGGGAAGTCAACAGAATCAGCCAGAGGCGGTGGCTGATGGGAACTTGGCGCAGTCCGGGCATGATCCAGCTCCGTTATGCCATGAGAGGTCTGACGTGCCTTATTGCACAGGCGAATGGAGTGCGGTGAGAAACGCCCCCTGAAGGTGCAGGGCCATCGATCATTGGATAGCCTTCGGCATGGGCAATTGGTTGTTTAGGGCTTTCTGCGCTGTCCAGATCACCGCCGACGACCGACATATGCCATCCCTGGCGGATGCAGTCGTTAACAGTTCAACAAATCGAGGAAAGCGATGCCCAAACAACCCCACTTCAATACAAAGCCGCTGATGCCCTACCTGCAGGCGCAGACACTGCTCAATCGGGAGAGGAGGTGTCCATTCTTTTCTCATACTCCTCGCGTAGCAGACGCTTCATCAGCTTGCCGTTGGGTTCACGCGGCAATTCATCGCGAAAATCGACGCGCTGCGGACATTTCACTCCGCCCAGCGACTCACGCACAAATGCACGAAGGAGCTCTGCCAAGGTTGGTCCAGCTGTTTGCTGATCGCGAGGCTTCACAACGGCCACTACCTTTTCACCCATCTCCTCATCAGCTATACCGAACACTGCCACATCATCCACATCGGGGTGTGTCATGAGCACATTTTCGATTTCTTGCGGGTAGATGTTTACACCCCCGGAGATGATCATGAAGCTCTTTCGGTCAGTGAGAAAAAGGTAGCCGTCCTCATCAACCCAGCCTATATCACCTAATGTTGCCCACCCTCGATGGTCGTAAGCCTTCCGTGTCTTCTCCGGGTCGTTGTGGTACTCAAAGCGAGGACCATCGGCAAAGTAGATATCCCCCACAGTTCTGGCCGGTACCTCTTGGCCCTCCTCATCGAGGATCTTGACTGTCCCCAACACAGCACGTCCAACTGAACCCGGTTTGCGAAGCCATTCCTCTGCATTAAGGGCGGTAAGCCCGCAACACTCTGTGCCCGAGTAATACTCGTGAATGATCGGTCCCCACCACTGGATCATGGCGTGTTTAACTTCAATAGGGCACGGACCCGCAGCATGTACCACGGCACGCAACGATGAGTAGTCATAGGCGTCGCGGACCTCAGCTGGCAGTTTGAGGATGCGAACGAAGTGCGTCGGCACGAAGGTCGCTTGTGTAACGGAGTAGCGTTCAATTAGCTGAAGCGTCTGCTCGGCATCGAACTTTTCCATGACTACCACGGTGCCACCAAGCCCCTGGATCGCAAGCGCCCAGCGCAATGGCGCAGCATGGTAGAGCGGCGAAGTAGACAGATAGATGCTATCCGATCCCATGCCATAAAACTGACGTCCCATTGACATCAATGGACTTTCGTTGGCGACAGGCCCCTCGGGGAGTGACGGCTTCACACCTTTTGGGCGCCCAGTCATTCCAGACGAGTACAGCATGTCAGCGCCCGGGCTTTCGTCGTCAATGCGAGTTACGGCCTTGGCTGCACGCTCCTTAGCGAAGGCTGTCGTGCTGAAGAACCGTGGTGCATTGTCCTCCAGACGCTGGATAGCACTCAGACCGAGTTCAAAAAACGTGTCTGAGGCTATCAAGACCCGTGCCCCAGAATCGCTGACTATGTAGGCGACATCGTTTGAAGAGGCGCGGTTAGAAATAGCTGTCAGATAAAGCCCACAGCGCTGAGCCGCCCAGGAGATGGTGAATACATCAAGGCCGTTTTCGAGAAGCACCGCGACGGTGTCTCCGCGTTGCAGACCAAGGGCACGAAACAGATGTGCTCCCTGGTTAGCGAAGCGCTCAAGTTCTGCGTAACTTAGGATTTGGCCAGACGAAGCAAGGATGCAGGCTGCCTTGTCAGGCGCGGAAAGTGCGTGAATGGATGGATGCATGATGGTTATCCTTATTTTTGTGCCCAGATTTGGTTCCCGGGTTTGTCAACTAATGGAACTCAAGGCAGAGAAAACCATCTCGCCTGAGCAATTCTGGAGGTCATCCATAGCGTTGATCGGGAACTAGGGGAGCAAGTCGCTTATCAGCGACCTGACCACTGTGGCGGCCGCTTTTCAGCGAAAGCACGCGGCCCTTCAATGGCATCCATCGACTCGAGCATCGAAACTACCTGCGGATACTGCCATTCCTCGACAAGGGCTGTTTCGATGGGCACATCAAGTCCACGAAGCACTGCCTCTTTGGTGGCTCGCAGGGATAGAGGACTACACGCCAACATCTCCGCAGCCCAACAGCGGGCCAGGGAAAGCACATCGTCGGAGCAAACCTCGTTGACGAAGCCAAGGTCCACTCCCTCACGGGCACTAACCCGGCGCCCAGTAAGCAGCATGCCCATGCTGCGCTTGAGACCAATAACCTGAGGCAAGCGCTGTAGCCCACCCGCCAGCGCTGCCAGGCCGACGCGAGGTTCAGGCAGAGCAAACACTGCGTTCTCAGATGCAACGATGATGTCGCAAGCCAACGCCAGTTCGAAGCCGCCGCCCATGGCCACTCCATTCACAGCAGCAATTACCGGCTTACTCAAATCGAAGCGCGCGGTCAGCCCGGCAAAACCTTTCTCCGGAGTAACCAAGCCGCCACCACTTGCCTGCTGCTTGAGGTCGTGGCCAGCACAGAATGCCTTGCTGCCCGAGCCCGTAACGATCGCGACCCACTGTTCCTCATCGGCCCCAAAGTCGTCGAACGCTTGTTGCAGCTCGAGATGCGCCGCAGCGTTGAGTGCGTTATGAGCCTCAGGTCGGTTGAGGATAATTGTCGTCAGACGGCCTTCACGTTCTACACGGATAAACTGGTAGCTCATGCAGTTACCTCCTGGTGGGCACGAAAGAATCCGGGTAAGCGTCGGTTAATGATTTCACCTGCGTCATCAACGATTCTGGTCAACAGTTCTGCGCAAGTCGGAATGTCATGAATCAGCCCTTGGACCTGGCCTGCCCAGACAAGACCAGCATCGAGATTTCCTGTCTCCAAGGCCTCACGCCCACAAGCTCCACTTACCAGCGGGCGAATATCCTCGAAAGTCACCCCCGGTTGCTGCGACATAGCTACCACGCGATCAGAGATGCTGTTGCGCGCCACGCGTCCGGTATTGTGGAACTGCCGAAATATCAGCCGCGTGTCACGCTCATCGTTGTTCACCAGGAACAGCTTGATCGCATCATGAATTGGCGCCTCGACAGTTGCGCAGAAGCGCGTACCCATGTTGATACCCTCCGCGCCTAGCGCAAGCGCTGCAGCAAGGCCGCGACCATCACCAAATCCACCGCTGGCGATCATCGGCACCCGGATCTTGTCAGCGGCAGCGGGAATGAGCACCAAACCGGGAATATCATCTTCCCCTGGGTGTCCGGCACATTCGAAACCGTCAATAGAGACGATGTCGACGCCCATCTTCTGCGCTGAAAGTGCATGGCGCACAGAAGTGCACTTATGAATCACCGTCAGCCCATGCGCCTTGAAGTCCTCGACATGCTCGTGCGGTTTGTTTCCCGCCGTCTCGACGACCCGTACGCCGCTGTCGATGATGGCCTTGCGGTACTCTGCATAAGGCGGAGGGCTCACCGAGGGTAAGATGGTCAGGTTCACGCCGAATGGCTTGTCCGTCATCTTCCGGCAGCGCTCGATTTCTCGCCGCAGATCATCCGGTGTCGGCTGAGTCAACGCAGTAAGCATGCCGAGCCCTCCGGCATTCGAAACGGCGCTGGCCAATTCGGCGCGGCCAACCCACATCATGCCGCCCTGAACGATTGGGTGGTCGATGCCGAGTAATTCTGTGACTCGGGTGTGGAGCGCCATATCAAAGCACCTCCACGATAGTCGCGTTTGCGACGCCACCACCCTCGCAGATGGCCTGCAGGCCATAGCGCAAGCCGCGAGCTTTGAGCGAGTGCAACAGAGTGGTCATAAGCTTGGTACCGGTGGCGCCCAATGGATGCCCGAGAGCAATAGCCCCGCCATTGACATTGAGCTGGTCCGGATTGGCTTCCAGTGCCTGCAGCCAGGCCAGGGGCACCGGAGCAAAAGCTTCGTTGATCTCATAAAGATCAATATCAGCAATGCTCAAGCCAGCTCGTTGCAGTGCACGTCGGGACGCTTGGATAGGTTCTTCCAACATGATCACCGGATCACCGGCGGTGACGGCCATCGACACAATCCGCGCCAACGGAATCAGGTTGTGCTCCTTCAACGCCCGCTCACTCACTATCAAGAGCGCGGATGCACCGTCGCAGATCTGGCTGGCGTTGGCGGCGCTGATCACACCGCCCTCCCTGATTAGACGAACCGAAGAAATCCCCTCCAAAGTCGCATCATGTCGAATACCCTCATCCCGACAATGCAACCCAGTATCGGTAGCCAGGGGAACTATCTCGTCCTGGAATACGCCAGATGTGGTTGCGTGCGACGCACGCTGGTGACTTTGGAGCGCATAGCGATCCAGGGTTTCTCGATCAAAGCCATATTTTTGCGCGAGCATCTCCGCGCCCTCAAACTGGCTAAAGGTCTCGACGCCGAACCGCTTCTTGATCCGTTCACTGAATGGGCCCACCCCCAAACCTTCACGCTCATGGAACGACAGGTTGGAGAACATTGGGACTCGGCTCATGCTTTCGACGCCGCCAGCGATTACCACATCTTGCACACCAGACATCACTGCCTGAGCAGCAAAATGGACCGCCTGTTGAGAGCTACCGCACTGGCGATCGATGGTTACAGCCGGCACACTTTGTGGAAGGGACGAAGCCAACACCACATTTCGAGCAAAGGCGAAAGACTGCTCGCCGGCTTGCGTGACGCAACCGATGATCACATCATCAACGGCCGCCGGATCAATGCCACTTCGCTCCAGAAGCGCATTGATCACCTCCCCCCCCATATCCGCCGGATGCCAGCATGCGAGTTGACCATTGCGCCGAGCACCGGCAGTACGTACAGCCCCGACAATATAGGCTTCAGCCATTATTAGACTCCTACTTGGAAATTCGGTTGACGTTTTTCGCTAAAGGCCGTGACGCCCTCACGGGCCTCAGGACCGGCGCCAGACTCAGCGACACAGCGGGCTTCTTTTTCCAGGTGCGATTCGAGGCCGCCACCGTAGGTTTCCAACAAAAGTCGGCGGGTGCGGCCGATAGCGGCAGTAGCTGAATCGGCCAGAGCGCGTGCAAGTCGTGCGCCCTCTGAATGGAGAGCGTCGTCGTCCACCACTAGGGTTATCAGCCCCTGCTGAGCAGCATCCACGGCGCTCAGGCGCTGGTTCAGAAGAATCACCTCCTGCGCTCTGCGCATACCCAAGAGGCGAGGCAGATGCCAAGTCAACCCGCCGTCAGGGCTCAGGCCTACCGAGCCATATGCAGGAGCAAAACTGGCCCCACGAGTGGCCACCACAATGTCTCCTGCAAGCGCCAAACTGAATCCAGCCCCGGCTGCCGGGCCATTCACCAGCACCAACATGGGCTTGTTCATCCGCATAAGGCGTGAAATGGACATGTGCAACACACCGGCAATCTCGCTGAGGAACCCCGAGATTTCATCCCCTGCAGCCTTGAAGGCACCAAGGTCACCTCCCGTGCAGAAAAATCGACCAGAGCCACTAAGAACTACGCAACGAATTCCTGCGTCTTGATCACAGCGAATCACTGCCTGCAGCAGTGCATGAGCAAGCGCGAGGTCGATGGCATTACCAGCTTCAGGGCGGTTCAGGGTTAGATAGGCTATGTCCCCTTCGATCCGCATCTGCACAGGCGCGCTCATTTGCACTCCTCCATGGCGCGTCGCGCCAGTTCAGCCAACATCGGGAAGCTTCTGGCGCGCTCGCGGGCATTGGTCGATGCTGCCGTGCCACGCAGTACGCGTCCTTGGATACCGTGGAAAATCGCGGCCAGCCGGAAAAAATTGAAAGCGATGTAGAACGGCCAGTCGGGAATGTTGTTGCGCCCGGTTCGACGACAATATTCCGCGACATATTCGTCTTCGGAAGGAATGCCCAATGCATGCAAATCTGCCCCGGCGAGGCCGGCGACGATGTGTGGAGGCATGCGGTACATCATGGCGTGATAGGCGAAATCGGCCAGGGGGTTTCCCAGAGTCGACAGTTCCCAATCCAGCACCGCCACAATGCGTGGCTCGCTGGGGTGGAAGATCATGTTGTCGCACCGAAAATCACCGTGCACGATGCTCGATTCATCACCGACCGGGATGTGTGCCGGCAACCATTCAACCAGGGCGTCCATGTTTGCATCGCGCCCGGCAGCTGGGTCATCCAGGTATTGCCGCGTCCAGCGTTCGATCTGTCGAGAGAAGTAATTTCCTGGGCGGCCATAGTCGGCCAAGCCAACAGTGACAGGATCGATGCTATGCAACTGTGCAAGGGTGGTATTCATCGCATCGAAGTAGGCTTCGCGCCGCTCCACACCTGGGAAGGTCGCATCCCAGAAGATTCGTCCCTCAACCCGCTCCATCACATAGAACGCACTGCCGATTACATCAGTGGTTTCACAGACACCCATGATCTGAGGTACCGCAAAGCCCTTAGTGGAAAGAGCTAGCTGAACCCGTGCCTCGCGTTCGACGCTGTGCGCTCCTTTGAGCACAGGACCAGACGGTTTACGACGCAGAATGTAGCTCCCCGACGATGAATCAAGTCGATACGTGGGGATCGACTGCCCGCCCTTAAGCCGCATGATATTCAGGGGGCCGATAAATCCGTCGACATGTTCGATCATCCAACGTTCAAGTGAAGCGCTGTCGAAATTCAGCGGTTCGTCGAGGCTGTCGGCACCGGCGATTACTACTGCTTCGTGCGAGCTCATGTTTACCTCCGGATCCAGTCACGCTTAATTTTCTTAGCCAGTGACCACTTGTGAACTTCGGTCGGACCGTCATACACACGGAAGGCACGAATCTCGCGGAATACCTGCTCAACAACAGTGTCTTCGGTGAGGCCGCTTCCACCCATGACCTGTACGCAACGATCGGCCACTCGCATGAGAGCCTCACTAACGGCAACTTTGGTCATCGAACTTTCGGTACCGCCCTGAGCCCCACTGTCGAGTACCCCAGCGCACCAGTCGATCATCAATTCGGCTTGCTTCAGGTCGATCAGATTCTCGGCGAGCATGAAGCCGCAGCCTTCGTGTTCGATAAGCACCTTGCCAAAAGCCATGCGTCTGTTGGCGTAGTTAGTAGCGATTTCCTGGGCTCGCACGCAGGCGCCGTACCAGCGCATACAATGGGACAGACGCGCTGGAGCGAGACGAACTTGCGCATAGTGAAAACCTTCACCAGCCTCACCCAACATCTGTTCCGCAGGTACTCGAAGGTTTTCTAGGCGGACTACTGCGTGTCCACCTGGCATTGAGTTATCGATGGTTCGCGGGATGCGTTCAATCCGAATAGCCGGGTTAGGCAGCTCAATCAGGAACAGGCAAGCACCTTCCTCAGCTTTGGCCATTACAATCCCGACGCCAGCTCCCTCAGCGCCGGTGATAAATGCCTTGCGGCCGTTGATGATCCAATCGTTGCCTTCACGGTGACAGGTGGTCTTCATCATCGACGGATCAGAACCGGCACCACCTTCTTCAGCCGGTTCGGTCATGAAGAACGCCGACCTCATTTGCCCTTCGATCAACGGCCGCAAAAAGCGCTCTTGGATCGTGGGGCTACCAACCTTGCCCAACAGATACATGTTTCCTTCGTCAGGCGCGGCAGTATTGCAAGCCAGCGGCCCAAGAGGGGAAAGACCAGTTTTTGCCAAAACCAACGCAGTGCCACGTTGGCTCAGGTGACGTCCGTCAGCCAGGATATGAGGTGTTAAAACGCCAGCTTCCCGAGCCAGCTCCCGCAGTTCGATGACGAGCGCGTCCGTAGGGCAATTGTGGTGATCACGACGAGAGTCCTGTTCATAGGGCACAACCACGTCTCGCACAAACCGCTCCACCCGATCAGCGATCACCGCAGCCTGTTGCAGATCGTCGTTCATCGCGGGGCCATCCGAATTGCACCGTCCAGGCGGATGACTTCACCGTTAAGCATGGGATTCACGACAATCGCTTCGACTAGCTGCGCGAATTCATCCGGTTGCCCGAGTCGGCTCGGGAACGGGACCTGCTGCCCCAAAGAAACTTGAGCCTCTTCTGGCAGAGTGGCGAGTAGCGGCGTAAGGAAAATACCTGGAGCGACAGTCATCACACGAATGCCGTAGCGGGCGAACTCTCGCGCCAGTGGCAACGTCATACCAACGATGCCTGCTTTAGACGCCGCGTAGGCCGGCTGTCCAACTTGGCCGTCAAAGGCAGCAACACTGGCAGTATTGATTATCACCCCACGCTCTTCGCCCAGTGCATCAGCCACATGTAAGCGCGCAGCAAACTTCGACAGAACGTTAAAGCTGCCCGTGAGATTGACGTTGATAATCTGATTAAATTTCTGGAGCGGCAAAGCAGTACCGTCGCGATTGATCGCCTTTGCCGGGGCTCCGATACCAGCGCAATTTACCAGTATACGAGGCAGTCCATTTACTTCCTCAGCGGCGTCAAGGGCGCGCTCTACCGCTAGTTCGTCGGTGACATCAGTCTCAATAAATACCCCACCAATGGACTCAGCAAGTCGTTGGCCCAGTTCACGGTTCAGGTCAATAATCGCCACTTTTGCGCCAGCGGCGGAAAGTCGACGTACGACCGCTTCGCCTAGGCCAGAAGCTCCGCCGGTTACAACTGCAGATGTTTCATGTATTTGCATGAGTCTAGGTCCTTTATTGTTTTAAACAGCACTTGCCAAACACAACAATAATTAGCAAGACGTTATTACTGAGAATCAGAGATTTTGTTTATCTCCGCAAAACTGATTTCACGCATGCGAAATTTCTGCACTTTGCCGGTCACAGTCATTGGGAATTCATCGACAAAGGTAAAATGGCGCGGAACCTTGAAATGCGAGATATTTTCCTTGCAGTAGGTGCGCAGTAACTCTTCGTTTAAAGTTTGCCCTGAGCGCAACTTGATCCAGGCCACAACCTCTTCCCCGTAGCGCGAGTCGGGAATGCCAATCACTTGAGCGTCAGCGATTGCCGGATGGCGATAAAGCAACTCCTCGATCTCGCGCGGGTAAATGTTCTCGCCACCGCGGATGATCATGTCCTTGCTGCGCCCTACGATGCGTACGTAGCCAGCGTCGTCCATCTCGGCGAGATCACCTGTATGCATCCAGCCGGCGCTATCTATGGCCTCTTGTGTTGCCTGGGGGTTATTCCAGTAGCCGAGCATTACGCTGTAGCCCCTGGTACACAGCTCACCCACAATGCCACGAGGCAAGATGCGACCTTCGGTGTCAACGATCTTGGTTTCCAGGTGTGGCTGCGTGGTGCCAACAGTGGTGACCCGTAGTTCCAGATCATCATCGGAATGGGTCTGCAACGACACAGGGCTGGTTTCGGTCATTCCGTAAGCGATCTGCACCTGGGTCATATGCAATTCGCCGATTACCCTACGCATCACGTCTATAGGGCAAGTGGCACCGGCCATGATGCCTGTACGCAGGCTGCTTAGATCAACCTGGGCCCGCGCCGGGTGATCCAGCAACGCAATGAACATAGTCGGCACGCCATACAACACGGTGGCACGCTCTTCAGCGACCATGCGCAAAGTGGCATCAGGCTCAAATGACGGACCGGGGTAAAGCATTGTTGCGCCATGAGTCAGGCAAGCCAGGTTACCCATAACCATGCCGAAGCAGTGATACAGCGGAACTGGGA
The DNA here is from genome assembly GCF_029871235.1 of Pseudomonas sp. BN411. Taxonomy (GTDB): domain Bacteria; phylum Pseudomonadota; class Gammaproteobacteria; order Pseudomonadales; family Pseudomonadaceae; genus Metapseudomonas. The sequence goes on along the minus strand of NZ_SSOM01000061.1, from coordinate 63,686 downwards.
TTATTAACTTGTCCTGCTGGGTCAACCCCAACCGGGCGCCAACCATGTAACCGTTGTTCAGAATGTTGTAGTGGCTGAGCGTGGCCCCCTTCGGAAACCCCGTAGTCCCGGACGTGTACTGGATATTGATTGGGTCATCGAACTGCAAGGTGAGCTCACGTTGACGCAACAGGTCTGAGCCGATGTGCTCGGCCAAGCCAGCGAGAGCCGCCCATGGCAAAAAGCCCTCAGGCGCCTCGTCGGCTAACGTGATGACGCCACGCAATTGGGGAAACTCGCCTACGTTCAGATTGCCTGGACTCGAGGAGACAATCGACGGAACCACAGCGCGGACTATTTCGTGATAATTGGTCGACTTGAATGAGTCGGAGCAGATCACCCAGCAACAGCCCGATTGCGCCAGCACGTACTCCAACTCTGAACGTCGGTAAGCCGGATTGATGTTGACTAGGACGGCACCGACCTTTGCGCTGGCCAGCTGTACAACAGTCCACTCAGCACAATTTGTCGACCAAATGCCAATGCGCTCACCACGGCCAATTCCCAATGCAAGAAAGGCCCGGGCACATATCTCCACAGCCTCTCCCAACTCCTTCCAGCTGTAGCGCAGCCCTTGGCGCGCCGAAACCAGAGCAGGGCGATTACCATAGCGCACGATGGCCTCGTCAAAAGCTTCTCCAATGGTCTGGCAGAGGAGGGGCTGATCCTGCGTTCCGCGTGTGTAAGACTTCTTCATGGTCTCTCTCCTTCGGGTGATGTAGTCACCCAACCTTGGGAACGAAAACTGCTTTAGGCTGAGTGAAAGCCAAGAGCCCCGATACACTGTTCTCTACGCCGAAGCCGGACTGTTTGTATCCAGCCATTGGCACATCCGGCTGCAACACAAGGTTCTGGTTGATCCACACCGTGCCCACCTCCAAGCGCATAGCGATTGCTTTTGCCTGCTCTATATCGCTGCTCCAGACAGCGGCCGCCAGCCCGAAGTCGCTTTGGTTGACCCGTTCGATCACTTCATCAACTTCGTGGAAGCGCAACAAAGGGAGAATTGGACCAAAGGCTTCTTCTGTGACCACAGGCGCAGTGTCCGGCGGGTTATCAACCAGGGTCAGGGGAAGGAAGTAGCCACTGTCAGGAACTGGAGAACCTTCAAGTAAGATCAGGCCACTCTCGCGGGCCTCGTCACGTAGCTGTCGTACTCGGCGGTATTGCGATAGGTTCTGGACTGGGCCGAAGCGCACATCCGGATTCAATCCATTCCCGACCTTGGCAGCCTTCACCAGAGAATGAAGCTTGTCGCGAAGTACGTCGTATATGCTGTCGTGTATATACAAACGCTTGCAGGCAACACAGATCTGTCCGCTGTTGGTGAATGCACCGTCGAAAAGCGCCTGAGCTACATCGTCAACATTGACATCGGCGAGCACGATCGCTGCATCATTGCCCCCCAACTCCAGCGTCAGACGTTTTAAGTCTTGTGCAGCAGAAGCCATGATGCGTTTACCGGTGGCGGTCGAGCCGGTAAATGCAATCTTGGCGAAGGCCTTATGTCCGGTCATCATTGGGCCCAAGGCATCTCCACCACTGATAATGTTCAGCACACCCGGCGGCAATATCTCTCGGGTAAGTTCACCGATCCGTAGGGTAGTCAGTGGTGTGAATGGGGACGGTTTTAGCACCAACGTGTTGCCAGTAAAGAGCGCGTGGGCGATCTTCCAAGCCCCCAGCATCACCGGATAGTTCCACGGTACGATTCCGCAGACCACACCCAGTGGCTCCTGGTGCACCTCAACTCGATTGAGCGGAGTCTCCAACTGAACTTCGACTGGAAGTTCTAGGAGAGTAATTCCTCTGATCCAAAATGCAGCACCAAGAATTTCATCCCTTGCCAGGGTTAACGGACGTCCTTGTTCAAGTGTCAGGAGGCGAGACAGTTCATCAACGTTATCCTCAAGCACTTTGGCGAAGGCATTGAGCGCTACTTTTCGCTCATCGAGGGACGCCGCTCGCCAGACAAGGAACGCTTGCTGTGCAGCTTGCACCGCTTGTTCCAGTTCTTTCAGGCCAGCATCAGGTACCCGACCAACCACTTCGCCAGTGGCCGGATTTATTACCTCTAGCGCGCGAGCAGTACTTACAGACTCGCCTCCGATGGTGAGTATCGGATTGTAAATTTCAGACATGGAGAGCCTCTTGTAATGTAAAGCGACTGTGCTGGCGACTCAATCCGACAACGGTGGAATCCGCACTTCACCGAGCATCAATCCAGCACCGTATCCACCATCAACATTGATATTGATGGCATTCACGTAAGAGGCGAGCTCAGAACCGAGAAACGCCAGTACCTGCGCTTGTTGGCGGGGAGTGCAGAGTTGCCCACCCCCTTCCCTGATCGCCTGATCAATAGCCGCGTCGGTCATGGTGGCGCGGAAGTCTGCGAGAATCGGCGTATCTACCGGGGACGGACACACTGAGTTGACCCGGACACCACGAGTACACCATGCACTTCGCCCAAGTAGCATCGTGTAAACCTGCAGGCACTCCTTTGAGAAGTTGTAGCCATTTCCAACCAACTCAGATTTTTCCCGCAGCCAGGCCAATTGCTCCTGCCAGTCATCCAACTGAAGTAGCGATAGAATTTCCGAAAGGTTTGCCGGCCAGCCTATTCCCGCAATGGAGGCGGTATTAACGATGGAACCGCCTTGAGGGATCCGTGGGAGCAACGCTCGAGACAGACGCTGCACGGCGAATAGGTTGACCCCCATAACCTGCTCTACTGGCCTGGTTCCCGGGATACCTGCGTTGTTAAACAGAACGTCAATTCTGGACGGCAGAAGCGGCAATGCCGCGTCAATACTGTCAGGATCACCCAAGTCAACTTCGATAAACTGCGCCACCTCATATGTGGGGCGCCGCACATCTAGTACAGTGATCTGCTCAGCACCAAACTCCTGCAACAGAGGTACCAGAGCCGCACCAATCCCCGAATACGCACCGGTAACTACGATGGACTTACCTGAATAATTAATCGAAGACATCGTTAGACCTCATGTGATAGCCGAATAGGTGAGTTAAACAAAAGGCTGTAGTCACTGTTTCAACGACAGCCTTGCAGCACGCACCTAACGGATATCGAGACCTTTCATTCGACCATCGGCATACCAACTGGCCATTAGTTCAGTGAACTCCAACGAACCGGCGCCACCGCCATAACACTCCACCAGCAAGCCCTTGCGGACGTCGCCCCCCTCACCGTTGTAGTACCCTGGTGTACATTCGGCGACGAAAGCTGCAAAGACTTCGGACTTATCACGGATGGTTTTGACCCATGCGGCCTCGGCCTTGGCGGTGGGCTCAATGCGAGTTGCGTTGTGTTGCTTAAGGTGCGACAGCACCTTCACTACATGGCCAACTTGCTCTTCGAGCATGTCGATGAAGTTGACCTTGTATCCGTTCTGACTAATGCCTAGATGGAAGAAGTTCGGGAAACCATGACTGTAGTAGCCATGAAGCGTGCGCGGCCCTTCGGAGAAATGCTCGCTGAGAGTCTTGCCGCCACTGCCAACGATTTCGAAACCGGCCTTACGCGATTGGCTGGTGCCTACCTCGAAGCCCGTGGCGAACACAATGCAATCAACTTCGTACTCGACCCCATTCACCACCAGCGCGTTTTCGGTGAGGCGTTCGACCCCCTTTCCGTCCGTGTCTACTAGCGTGACATTTGGTCGATTGAAGGTCGGGAGGTAACCATCATTGAACGCTGGACGCTTGCAGGTCTGGCGATACCAGGGTTTCAGCGCGTCCGCAGTGTCAGGTTTGCTCACGATAGATGCTGTGCGCTCGCGGATCTGGTTCATCTTCTTGAAGTCCGCCAGCTCAATGGCCTGCATCAGCTCGTGCGGCGACCCGGCGAAATCTTCCTGGGTCAGGTTGAGAAACAGATCTGTCCAGCCATCCTGCACCAGGTCTTCCGAGGCCTGGGCACCGCATGCAATGGTGTTGAAGTTGTCCATTCGGCGCCGCTGCCAACCTGGTGTAAGGGTTTTCACCCATTCCGGATCGGTCGGCCGATTGCCCCGGGCATCCACAGAGGAGGGCGTACGCTGGACCACATAGAGATGCTGGGCATACTGCCCCAGATGCGGAACCGCCTGAATCGCCGTAGCCCCTGTACCGATCACAGCTACCCGCTTATCCGAAAGCTTGTGCAATCCGCCTTCTGTATTGCCGCCGGTGTATTCGTAGTCCCAGCGGCTGGTATGGAAGGTGTGCCCCTTGAACTTCTGAATACCAGAAATGCCTGGCAACTTTGGCCGATTCAGCGGGCCACCAGACATTACGACATGGCGCGCCCGGATTCGGTCATTGCGGTCAGTTGTGACGATCCAGCGACCAGCGCTCTCATCCCACTGAGCGCCAGAAACCTGAGTTTGAAACAGCGCCACTGGGTACAACTCAAAATGCCTGCCAATACGCTGCGCGTGCTGGAAAATCTCGGGGCCATAGGAATACTTCTCCTTGGGGATGTACCCGGTTTCCTCAAGCAAGGGGAGGTAAATGTAAGCATCGATATCACACTGCACGCCTGGATAGCGATTCCAGTACCAAGCACCACCGAAGTCAGAAGCCTTCTCGACAATTCGGAAGTTGTGCAGCCCTGCCTCGCGAAGACGCGCCGCAGCAATCAAGCCTCCAAATCCACCGCCGACGATGAGCACGTCAACTTCCTCATCCAATGCTTCACGAGTGAAGCCCGGTGAGGCATAGGGATCATCAACGTAGTGACTAAACTCCCCGCCAGTCTCGATGTATTGCTCATTGCCTTCAGGCTTGAGTCGCTTCTCGCGCTCTTGGCGATATTTTTCGCGAAGCGAATCTGGATCAAAGCCGAGTTCTGCGCTGGACAGTTCCACAAGCCTTTTGTGCGTTGCAATAGCCATAATCAATACCCAACGATGTTGTTGTTTTTCGGAGAGACACCCGAGGGCGTTTTCGTTGGGTTAATGGTCGGCTGGCGGACAGAACTTGTCTGTCCCCCTAGCTAGGGACGTCAAGAAGGGTGCTAAAGCGGGGGGGAGTATTAGAGGAACCAGGCGTTCTGCGAAAGGCACCAGCCAGCTCAAGTGGGCGGCGGCGATCATGAGCTTGATCCAGTCAGCACGCCTCAACGGGCACGATCCGTATGCCTATCTCAAGGATGTGCACACAAAGCTGCCGACGCAGCGGCCGAGTGAGATCGAGCAATTGCTGCCGCATCAGTGGGAGCCCGCCTAACTCACGCAAGGTGAGTTGGGCAGACGCTTACGAACCGGGTTACGATCGCGAGATTCTTGAGCAAAAAACAAGAACGCCGCGCGCGTTTGTCGCGGCGCCCTAGGGGAATCAGAGAGGAGTGATGACTCGTTGCGTCAATCTTCGGTACTCATTCGACCATTGCAATGCCTTGCAAGGTGGTGAACCACTTACCCAATTCATAAGAGCTACCGATACCCAGACGCTGGTACGCGCGCTTACGGTAGGTCTTCACACTTTCCTCGCCAATCCCCAAATCCAACGCAATACCTGCCGACGACATCCCGTAGATAATCCTGGCGCATACGCTGCGCTCTCGCAGGCTCAAATCGGAGGGCTGCTGGTTGATCAGCAGCTCGATTTCCGACAGCTGCCAAACCCGACCTATACGCTGTCTCTGCCCTAGCACTTCGATGTGTTTGGCCAGAATGCTGATCAGCGAAGAACCAATCCCACTGAGGGAACAGATTTCAAGGTCGCTGATGCTTTCACGACTACGCTCACGCAGGACATGCAGACCATACACGCTTCCGGACTGAAGACCGCTAATGACAAAGCGTTCAGCATTGATTTGACTGTACAGAGTGCGCAATTTTTGGTCTTCGAGTGCCTCAGTGTTGATTCTTGAGACAACCGCCGCCTGCGCTTGGGGGCTATGCAGCAGCTGCTGGTAGACAGGATCGCCTCGCCAATACTGCTCCTCGACGTAGGTGATGCCCATTTCTAGGATGCGATTTCCTCCGTCAAAGCCAGCAGAGTCATGTTGTATTAGATGGTCGGCACGCTGCTCAAACACCGCGCAATGGTCTGCACCGCAAACATCCTGCAGCACAGTCAGCAGCTTCTCAGGCATACGTGACGTGCCGATCGCGCTGACTAGATCGAGGAATCCGTTAAAGGCAAAAGGATTGGCAGGGGTTGGCTGACGGCCGCGGTTGATTATCGGTCCACCAGGAGTAGCACGCTGAGAGGAGTTCGGGAACAGATCCAATATCCTGACAACCGGGCCTGATTTCTGGCGAGACTCCAAGTGAGAACTTCGCATAGGATTCTCCCAAGCGATTGCTTGTAATTCTTATTTTTGCCTGTATCCATCGCGCTGATACGTCCTAGCAATCACCCTACTATGGTACTGGTGGAAAAACCACCACTGAACGTGTGCTGAGCTGGCACGGCTCGGACAGAGCCCGAGCCCTCAGAAAGCCTGCTCAGGTCGCGGAAGCGGCCGTCAAGCTCACAGAGCCCGGCTTGAATACATGCTCGGTACGCAGCAGAAAATGTGACAACGCCGGAATCAAGACCAAGGCCCCAACCATGTTCCAAAGGAACATGAAAGTCAGCAGGATGCCCATATCTGCCTGGAACTTTATTGGTGACACGGCCCAGAGCACCACGCCCGCAGCCAGAGTAAGTCCCACGAGCGCCACGACCTTGCCTGTGAAGCGCAAGGCGCGGCTATAGGCCTCACGCAGCGGTACGCCGTTACGCTGGTGCGCCAACTGCACGCTAAGCAGGTACAGCGCGTAGTCCACGCCGATCCCTACACCCAAGGCGATTACCGGCAAGGTAGCAACCTTGATGCCAATATCCAGAAGCACCATTAGCGCCTCACATAGAATCGAGGTCACGATCAGCGGAAGCACCGCCACTATCACTGCGCGCCAACTCCGGAAAGTGATAAAACACAACAGCATCACAGCCAGGTATACAAGCAACAGCATACGGTGATTGGCCTCGGCAACAACAATATTGGTCGCCGCCTCGATACCGGAAGAGCCTGCGGCCAGCAAGAACTGCGCCGGCCCGCCCTCACTAGCAGCAGCGAAGGCCTCGGTAGCCTTGACCACCCGCTGAAGAGTTTCGGCCTTATGATCAGAAAGATAGGCAATTACCGTTCCGACGCTGCGGTCCTCGCTGATCACCTCCGGATTGGCCAGACTGACTTGATTCAGAGCGTCGGAGATTACCGCTGGGTCGCGATTCAGGGTGAACCATTTCAAGTTGCCTTCGAAGAAGCCAGGCGTGGTGCGCCGCACTAAGCTCGCCGCCGCCATTGTGGTCTGGACGCCAGGCGTAGCAAGCAGTAACTGCTCAAGGCGATCCTCCTCGATCAGCGTGGGGAACTGGCCAAGGCCACCATCTGAAGATTTGACGATAACTGCGAACTGATCACTCGACAGGCCAAAATTCTGGGTAATGAACTGGTTATCGCGGTTGTATCGTGAGTCCGGGCGCAACTCCGGCGCACCGGCGTCCAAATCACCAATTTGCAAATCAGTGCGGATGACTAAAGCCACCAGTAACAGCGAAGCCGCTGCCGTTACCGCTAGCAGCGCACCCCGCCGCCCGCAAAAGCCTTCCAGGACGGCGTAGACTCCGCCCTGCTTCGCCTGTGCCTTGAGACTCCGCGCCGCAGCCTTAGGGCTGACGCTCGTGTACGAGAGCAGTATCGGTAACAGTAGCAAGTTGGTGAATACCAGAATGCCGATGCCGATACTGGCGCTGAGCGCCAAATCACGGATCACGGGTATGTCGATCAGGGTCAGAACCGCAAAACCCACGACATCGGCTATCAATGCGGTGACGCCAGCAATGAACAGACGGCGGAAGGTGTATCGGGCAGCCACGTACTTATGGGTGCCACGGCCGATGTCCTCCATAATCCCGTTCATTTTCTGCGCACCATGAGATACGCCAATGGCGAACACTAAGAACGGCACCAATATCGAATAGGGATCAGCGACAAACCCCAGGATTTGCATGACGCCTAACTGCCAGACCACTGCCACCACCGAGCACAGCACCACAATCAAGGTGCTACGCACGCAGCGGGTGTAGAGGTAAATAATCAGCAGTGCGATCAATGCCGCACCAGCAAAGAACAGCGTCACCTGAACCAGGCCGTCGATCAGATCCCCCGCCAGCTTCGCGAAACCAATGATGTGGATCTTGATCTGAGCGTTCTCAAGACTGCGGACCTCATGCTCCAACGCTCGGGAAAACGCCGCGTAGTCTAGTGGCTCCCCTGTATGCGGATCGCGCTCCATTAACGGCACCAGGACCAAGCTGGAGCGGCCATCGTTGGCAACCAAGGATCCGACGATACCTGCGCGCTGCACATTTCCACGCAGCTGGGCCAGACTCGCTACAGAACCGTCGTAGCTCTCGGGCATAACCGGACCACCGGTAAAACCCTCTTCGGTGACCTCAGTCCAGCGTACCAGCGGCGTCCACAGCGAACGCATGAAGGCACGGTCGACACCGGGTAACAGGAAGATCCGGTCGTTGATGGTGCGCAAAACTTCCAGGTACGCAGGATCGTAAATATCGCCTTGGGTATTCTCTACTGCGATGCGAACCGAGTCGCCCAGACCACGTAAGGCGTCCTGATTGTTCAAATAATTTTGGATGTAGGGATGGGACTGCGGAATCATTCTCTCGAAGCTAGCATTCATCCGCAGTTGCAGTGCGTTCCAACCCAGCAGCAAACTGATCAACAGACAGACCGAGATGATCGACCGTCGATTGTTGAACACGATACGCTCGATCACATTTCCCGAATGCCGGTTGAAATCCTCAAAACGAGGCACCGTTGGCATAGCATCAGGTTGCTGTTTGTCAGGTCGCATAAGAAAGTCCCACTCAGTTCGGTGCCAATGGTTCAAGGGTTCAGCGGCAGGAGGTAGATGCCCTGCAGGGTGGCAAGCACCGCGCTGCCAGGCAGTAGCCGAGCTCCGGTGTAGGCCTTGGGCGGTACCGTCAGCGAATGAAATGAAAGTCCGGCATCAAGGCTTTCCACCACGTCGCCGGTGGCGCTGACCAGCAGCACTTTTCTTCCGTCGGCGCTGCTGTCACCGTCGCTAATGGAGCCAGTGACTCCACTTTCTACCCGGTTCCAGCTCCGCCCGCTGTCGGCACTGCGCCAGACAGAACCTCGCAAACCAAAAGCCAACAGCACCCCGCTGCCGCCAGTGATGCCGAAGAAACTTCCTTGATATCCAGTGGGCAGTGAAACAAAGCGCCCCTGGCTGCGGTCCAGACGAAACACTGCGCCACGCTCACCGACCAGGTAGAGTTCACCATCGATAGCGCGTACGGCATTGAGGTTCAGAGCCTGAGGGTTATCAATGCGGTCCAGCCAGGGTTTCCAACTCTTGCCGCCGTCAAACGTGGCCACGAGCATGCCGAAGGAACCCAATGCATAGCCCACCATCTCGTTCTCGAACCAAATGCCAAGGTATGGAAGGCTAGGACCGCTGCGGAAGTTTGCCGCCAGTTCGTCCAAGTATCTTTGGTAACCCAGCTGGCCGGCGTCCACGCGGCGCTTGTAATGCTGGATGAACTCGTATTCGGCCTGACGCCCGTCAAGTTGCTTGACCCAGGACTCGCCGCCGTCTTCGCTGTGTAAGATCACTCCATCGTGGCCTGCGGCCCATCCCTTCTGACCGTTGATGAAGTACACAGATGTCAAATCCGAGCTAACCCCAACGGGCGACTGGTGCCAACTGGTACCCTTATCCTCAGAGACCAAGATCATTCCACGCGGCCCCACAGCAACTAGCCGTGTACCCGCTTCGGCCACCGCGAAAGCTGGCTGTGTTTGAGGCGATTGGGAAAATAATGCGGGCTGACTCAATGGATCGCGAAATTGATAATCGGCCGCAAGCAAGGTGGCTGTGCTAAGCAGCAAACCCATAAAAACGCCGCTGCGCAGCCCGAACGAACATGCGCCACGGTGGAACAGGCGCAAAGAAAAGGTATTACCAGGCAGGCTCTTCACTCTACCATCACTCCGGACCATCTGTTGTTCTTGTAATGTGGCGCCGTATTCAAGCGGATCTAGACAAGTCAGTCAGCTTCACAAGCTTCGAACTTGAGCGCCCTTGGTTGGGTAAATCTGCTGCAATCACGATTCACAGCTATCATCTCGTGACCCCAGCTTCAGGCAAGGCACATGATCTGTCTGCCCCCCTGAAGAGGGACACGAAGCACCAAGCAAATCCTCGTACCGAGCCCGCGGACTCAGTTGTGACCCCTTAGGGTCTAAGGACCGCCTTCAATATGCCTTCCTGACGTTCGGCAAAAGCTGTGTAGATTGCGGCGCCTTCTGCCAGAGGAGCGCGATGGGTGATGAAACGATGGGGGTTAAGCCGTCCCTCCCGCACCAGCGGAATCAGCTCGGGCCAGTAACGCGGGACCGAGCAGGTACCAATCGCCAGATTCACGCCACGCAAGAGCACTTCACCAAGTGGAAAGGGGAAGTTGGGTGAAAGGTTGACGCCGATAACCGATACATTTTTCTCTCGTCCGGCCAACTTCAAAGCGTTCGTCAATGCAGGGGTAGTCCCTGCTGCCTCCACAACACAATCCAGCATCTGTCCGGCGGTCGCGTCGCGGATCACCTCAGCTGCAGTCAACGGCTCCAGAGCAATGGCACCCAGAGACTGAGCCCATGCACGCCGTTCCTTCACCGGGTCAATAGCAAACACCCGGGCAGCCCCCATGGCAAAGGCGCCCTCAATAGCCATCAGACCTATAGGACCGAGCCCTACAATAGCCACATCCGCCCCAGGACGAATTGCAGCGTTGCGACAGCCATACCATGCCGTGGCCATACTGTCGGTCAGCATTAACGCCTGCTCGTCACTCAGCCCATCGGGAATAATGCTGCTGTTGAGGTCACCGACTGGCACTCGAACCAGTTGCGCTTGGCAACCCTGTAAAGCCGATCCCAAGCCGTAGCACTGCTGCCGGAAATTCAGGCACTGCAGGACATCGCCCGCCAGGCATTTACGACATTCGCCGCAACCAACCGCCGCTGGCAGCATGACTCGGTCGCCTACCTTTCGGTGACGCACCCCTGAGCCAACTGCCACCACCTCGCCGACAGCTTCGTGCCCCACGCAAAAGCCGCCCGATTCACCTGTAAAGGATTCACCTGCATAAATATGAAGATCGCTACCGCAAATACTGCAGGCACTGACTTGCACAATGACATCCCGATCTTCTTCAATAATCGGGTCAGGCATGTCGGTATAAGTAATTTTCCGAGGCCCGGCATAAACAAGAGCTTTCATTCCTCTCTCCTGATCCCATGAAAGGCCCGCAATGTTACGCGGGCCTTTTTTGTGCAATGTCAACGCACGCCAGATGCCTGAACTGCTTCGGGAGTAAACTCCTTCTCTGCAAACAGCTCTTTTTGAGCCTTGAGGAAATTGCGTTCATTGCCGCCCAACCAAACCGAGATTGAGTAGTTGTTCTTGATCAAGTCATAAATGATGAACGAATTGCACCATTGAGTACCGGTGTCATACATCAGTACAGGGTTCATCATACCCACACGGTAAAGCTTTCCAGCTTGATCATAGGATTCAGAAGCCAAGATCGCCCAGCTGTCCTCATCCACGTAAAATCGGCGCTTACTGTAAATGTGGCGCTTTCCGGGTTTTAGGTTCGCCTCAAGCACCCATACCCGATGCTTCTCCCAACGCATCCAGTCGGGGCTTATAAAATTCTTGCCGAGAACGGACTCCTTAGTAGCAGATGGTTCGTTCATGCGGTTGTTGTTATAGGGCACAATTATTTCTTTGCGGCCTACAATCTTGAAATCAAAGCGATCCGGACGCCCCTCGAAAAGAGATACTTCGTCATAGACAATTGCCCCTCCCTTGCTGGCTACCGGAGTGTCATAGGCAAACTCCGGAGCTATTCGCACACGTCGCTGACCAGGCGTGTACGAATAAAAGATCTGATTATCCTTGCTGTAGTTCTGCGAGTAGAACCACAGCAACTGCGTGCCGGACTGAGACGCAGGCCCTTGGTAGGTCATGCGAGTTTTCTGCTTGTAAGGGCCCTCCAGACTAGTCTTGCGCTGATCATGAACCAGCTTGAGGGTTTTTAGAGAAAGGTCTTCGATGAGGGTCGGCCGACCCGAAGCATCCACCAAGTAACCCCATGCACGAAACTGGAAGGCTGCCGGTTCCGACCGGTTGTAATGATTCCACAGCACTTCATAACCGTTGCTCGGTTTAGGAAACGGCACGGGGCCGTAGGAACCTTCGACACCATCCCCTTCACCTACCAACTTGGCTGAAGTGGCGTTCTTGGCAATCTGCTGAAGCTCCCAGGTCGAATAGCGGTGGGTACGATGGGTCGGGTAAACATCAACTCGATAGCTGGGGAATCGTTTCAGAAGTTCTTTAACGCCGTCAGTGAGGACGTCAGCATACTGGCCCTGGTTACCGTTGCTCACAGAGTACAGCGGCTTTTCGTTGGCAAATGGATCTGGATAGTGCCCGGCCTCGCCGGAAAAGCCCGCCGGTGGCTGAGTGGGCGCATCGCTGTAGACAGGAATTGAGCCGTCAGCGTTTGCACCCTTTATTGCGCCCCATGGTGTCAGATCTTCAGCGGCATAAATTGTGCTCGCCTTGAAAATCAGAGTCATGCAAAGAAATGAGTAAATACGGCCTCGGTTCATGGTTAATCCTCGCTCGCGTGAAGGTCGATGGTCAGAAAGTCGCCTGGAATGTCAGCGACACCCAGTCACGGTCGTTGAGCCAGTAATAGCCATTGCCGGACTCGTAATGCTCAGGACCACCGGGCGTATAGGACGCCTGCGAGCCTGGGCGGTAGTAGTAGCCGTTGTAGGCCAGTTTGACTTTGTACTGCCGCTGGATATCGGCACTCAGTCCAACTGAATAGTTCATCGAACCCTGATATCCACTAGATAGGGTCGCGCCATTGCCATATACCCCGTACGTTCCGCTGATCGGTAACGACAGGTCCACTCCAGCGATAGGCTGCAGCCATTGTGGTTCAAATTGGAACGCCAAATTCACCACGTCATCGGTGGAACAGCCGTCCCACTTGCGACGGCACGCAGCAGTACCTTCACCGTTATAGAGCTCCTTATTCTCAGTGACACTCAGCAGGTGACCCCAACTCAACTCAACAAGCGCAGTGCCAGTGTCGTAGAACCGGGTCGGTGTCAGGCCTATGGCCACGTTGGCGATTGCATGCACTGTGTTGCCTCGTGCACCTTCTTTCCCAGAAAGATCGCTGGGTAACGGGCCGGTCGTGGACATCAGAGCGGTGTTTCTGCGGTGAGACAGCTCAAAGCCGAAGCTGTAATCGCCAATCTGCTTGTCGAGGCTCAGCGCAAACATGTCGACGCCCTTGGCGTATGCCAAGTGATAATTCAGACCACCGGTGGATGGGTCCACTCCCAGCAAAGGAGCCCAAGGCTGTGTTTCATCAAAATGCCGGTAGTAAGCCCCAACAGTTCCCCGTAGGAACTCAGGCGACCAGCGCAGGGCCAAGCCAAAATTCCCGTTGTTATCGTCCGGCTCGAAGGCACTGCTTCGCCGTACCAATACCGGCGCTCCCGTGACGGGATCGAACTGGCCCAAAAATGCCTTGTCAGGCCCGTTAAACAAGAAGTCGGCAAAGCCCAAGTAGGTGCCACCTTCAGGTAGTCGATCGTGATCCCAGCCAAAAAAATACTGGGCCGCCAGACTAAGGTCCGGGGTCAACTGAATTTGACCGGCGATCTGCTCCCGAGGCAGGAACAGTTCATTCAATCGAGCACCCGGGTTAGCCAAGGCCTTACCCAGATCAAGAGGAGATTGTGAATAGGAAATACTGTGAAAACCTTGGAAAATCGAGTTACCCCAGTATTGCATTAGCTGGCCGAGCTTAAGGTCCACTCGGTGATCGCCCAAATCAAAACCGCCAAACACGAAGGCATCCAATATTTCAGCGCCTTGCACATAGTTACGCTTCGTGTAAGAGGAGTATCGCCGATTGTCATAGCTTGCCAGTTCGCGGTAAGGCACCCCTGGTATAAAATCACCCGAGGCGGTGGAGGATGAGTTGTCGTACGCGAAGTCCTTCCAGGCAGAAGCACTCACTCGGAAACCGTAGTTTTCCTTGTAGACGGTATCGAACTCGCTAAGAACTGAAATTCGGTTGGTGACCACGTCACCAGCGTCAGAAAAGAGGTTGTCAGATTCGTCGAAATTGACGTTAGTAGCAATGCGTCTATCAGCATCCTTTACGCGGGCACCGATAGTGTACGCAAGAGTGTTATCCCATTTTATTTGTAAATCGGGGTTTGATCCCAACTCAATACCGTGGGCTGAAGCAGCCAGCAACAGAACGCTGGAACCCACAGATATTTTTGCGCCGATTCGCGCTGGAATGGCCAGGTGATCATTACTACTTTTCTGAACGTTCACAGTTACAATACTCCCGACTTTAGTTTTGTTTTTATAATCGGAATCTGATGCAGCCGGCCCTTAACTACACTTACTTCACAGCGAGCCGCGCACTCGACGCCATTGGCAATAATTGAATTTCTTGCAATTCTTCTCACCCACAAATATAGATGAAAAGTTTCTTACGACTTTATGGGCGCCCTCCTCACCACTCTATTCAGAAATGCGCCTATATCCTTACGCGCTTGAACAGCCTGACGCTGAGTAGGCGCCAGAGAGAAGAACCCATGCACCGTGCCGTCATAACACAAGAACTCACATGGAGTACCTGCATCCTTGAGACGCCTCGAGTAAGTCTTTCCCTCCGCTGTCAATAGGTCGTACTGAGCAGTCAATACCAGTGCTGGCGGCAGACCACGAAGGTCGTCCATGAGCAGTGGTGCAAAACGAGGATCGCGGCGAGTGGCACAGTCGGGCACGTATTGATCAAAGAACCAATTGATGTCCGACAGCCTGAGAAATGGTGGCTCTTCACCACATAGATGCGGTGAATTGATAAACTCACAGCCGGCAGTGCTGGGATAGAGAAGCAGCTGAGCAGTGATCGATGGCCCCTGGCGATCGCGGGCCATAATAGAAACCACCGCAGACAGATTCCCCCCCGCGCTGTCACCACCTACCACCAGCGGGAGCGGGGAGCCAAACCAGCGCGGTAAGGCATCACTTACCCAGGTCAGCGCGGCGTAGGCATCGTCAATAGCCGCCGGGAAAGAATGCTCCGGCGCCAATCGATAATCGACTGACACCAATGCTGCTCCAGTGTCCTTTGCCAGCATTCGTAGCGCCGCGTCATGGCTGTCCAGATCCCCAACGGTCCAACCACCACCATGGAAATACAAGATCACTAGTTCGGGATTAACGGCCTGCGGCACGTACAGGCGTAGCCGTAGGTTGCCACCAGGTCCAGCGAAGTCCATGTCTTTCACCTGATGTAACTCAGGCCCCGGGGGCATAGCGGAGACCAAGCTGCCATTAATGCCGCGATACACATCGATTGGCACACTGCCAAGCGCAGGTAGGTGCTCCTCAATCAAACTCAGCAGTGCCGTGACCTCTGGATCAAGCGACATCCGAATCTCTCCCAAGAGCAATTTGCGACAAAAGAAGGCGCTGCATGCCGAATTGAACGTCCTTGGCAGAGCGCCGCCCGAAAGCTTCTTTGGGTTAGGTTCCAGCATGCCGGCATGAGTGTCTGCCCCCCTGACGGGGGACACAGAGGTACGTGCTATGGCCAGTAGGTCTATGGAATTTCAGTTTCCCAGGGGCCGACGCGCATGCCCAGGACACCATGTGGCTCTACTACTGTCTGGCCAGCCACGGCATCAACTCGATAGCCGATGTGAAGACATCACCGTGCCGCCGCAGATGGCCGCCTACCTGCACGTCGGCAACATGGACGGCTTCTGCGTCGGCAAGTCCTGTGGTGCATCGGCGATCTTCGACAAGATCGGTTTCACCGCCACCACCACCCAGCAGATCTGGGCGGACCATCCGGAGAAAGTGCTGGGTTGCTCGCGCGACTTCGTCGAGCAGAACCCCGTTACCGCGCGGGCCCTGGTAATGGCTCTGCTCGACGCCAGCCGCATAATCAACGCCAACGATGAGAACAAGTAGGCCACTGCCAAACTCATCGCCGGCAAGGCCTACGTCAACGCCCCGGCGGACGTCATCGAACAGCGCATCCTCTAACTTGAAGTGACCTACAAGTTGGCGAATACTGGCTTACTAACTGACACAAGGCATCGCAGTTTGACTTTATTGGACGCCACCATTGCCCTCTTGCTCGCCGCTCAGATTCACTGTTCGGATAGAGCCATCAAGGCTACTGCGAAACGCTGCGCCCAACGGCTTCCCCGCAGCAAACGAGATCTGATGTTCTCTATCATCGACAGCGCCGAACCACTCAAGCTCGTCAGGCACATAGCAGAGAATTTGGACTGATGGTTTGGAACAGAGCCATTCTTGTAAGCCAATCAAGAGCAATGACAACCGCCAGAGTATATGTGGGCATTGCCGGCCAACTGCGGCGTCCATTGGCATCACGCTAAGGAGAACGCAATGAGCAAACTGGCTGAATTTAAACGCCTGGAAGCACAACTGGCGGAACAACTCACCGCGCTGAACAGCCTCAAAAACGACTCAGAGCTCAAGCGCGAAATTGAGTTTGAAACCAAACTCCGAGCGCTTCTGGATGAATATGGCTTGGGGCTAAAGGCGGTAATCAACATCCTAGACCCCGGTCGCACCCGCGCGCCCCTGCCGGTTCAGAAGGGCCACCGTCGCGAGCGCACCGTCAAGACCTACAAGAATCCGCACACCAATGAAGTGGTCGAGACGAAGGGCGGTAACAACAAGGTGCTGAATGCTTGGAAAGCCGAGTATGGAGCCGCGACAGTAAAATCGTGGGTCCAGTGAAGAGGCGCGGCTTCGTGGCTATTCATGGCGGTCGAGTAAAACAGTCCGCCATGGACGCTGCATCAGCCCGAAGCAAGCCGCTTCAGCCCCTCCGAAACAATGTCTAGCGGATTGATTGAACTCCGCTGGCGTGGCGTAACCCAACTCTAGCCCCTGCTCATTCCATAGGCCGCCGCCACCTGCCCGCAGCAGCGCGTGACCAGCCACCACATCGTGGGGCGACACCGCGTACAACGACACCGCTGCAATCCCATCCCCTGCGGCCACCCGCGCGAGCCGATAAACGCTTGGAAGGTCGAGTATGGTGCTGCAGCAGTAAGATCTTGGGTCCAGTGAGACCGCACAGCTTAAGATCGACACCGTTCGGCCTTCAGTCACTGCCACTGCTCATGACGTGAACAAGCTGCTGCCGTAGCAATTTTCAGGCAGTCGGGACAGCTAAATGCCTAGAGCTTTAGCCTAGATGCTCTCCCTGAGTAAAGCGTTTCATACACCGCCCCGCTGACGTTGAATCTGCAATTCCAGGTGAAATGCCGGCTAGACCCAGGATGCTGCTCCAGCAGGGAAATCAGGTGACCGAATTGCCGCCGTCATTGGACAGATCATCGCGAGCAACGCGCCCAAAATCGCTGAGGTCTTGATCCTCCTCACTGAACATGAAGTTCACCATGCGGTCACGGCTGAGGCCTGAAAGCGTCCTGAAAAAACAGGGTTCGCACAGATGGACCTCATAGCGTTCGCCATCATGGGCCGAGCCATAGCCCCAACTGGCGCGAAGCGTGCCAAATTGCGATCCATCCCCTTGAATACGCGTGCTAGTGCCACAGACGTCGCACAGGACATCACGGACCGATTCGGCCTGTTCCATAGCAGCTATCTTCATCGAGCACCTCCTACCCGGATATATGTACGCCTTTGCTTATCTGGCACACGATACTCCTGTAGGCGCTTTGCTCGGTGGGATGACGTGCTCCCCCGAATACGGCCCATCGGTGCTCCGGACCCGCAGCAGAACTCAGCAGTTGGCTTTCACATAGGGTAGGGCGACTGCCCGCGTGTAGGCCCGCCACACAGTTATGCTCCGCCCGCGAGAACAATCTGCCACGGGCGCTTCATCAGTTCCTGACAGGCTATTTCCCCGCCGCCGAAGCAATACCCGACTGGTTGATTGAATGTCACCGCTGTCGCGTAACCCAAGGCCTGTCCCCGTTCGTTCCAGAGGCCACCGCCACCGGCCCGCAGCAGCGCGTGGCCTGCCACCACATCGTGGGTCGACACCGCGTACAAGGATACTGCAGCGATCCCGTCCCCCGCGGCCACCCGCGCAAGCCGATAGGCAATGCTGGGCATAGGGTGGAAGGTGGCGGGCGCACAAAGCTCGGCGTTCTGGGTCGGCCGGGCGCCCGCCGCGAGGCTGACGAAGACTTGCGCACCTTCCGCCAGTCCGCCTGTCGCGATGTTCGGCGCAATCAACGCGCCATTACGGAGCAACCTCGGCCCATGCCATGCAATCGGTGCCATGCGCCGTCAGCGGGGCAAAGACGACGCCCAGTACCGGCACACACTCTCGTAGCAAGCCCACGGAAATCGCCGAGCCCAGGTGGCCTTGCAGGAAGTCACGGGTGCCATCATTGGGATCCACAACCCAGCAATCGTGATGCCCCGTCAGCTGCACACCGGTTTCTCACCGACAAAGTCACAGGCCAGCAGCTTAGTCAGTCCCTGGCGCAGTATCACCTCAACCTCGACATCAATCTCGGCCTTGTCCCCGGCGCCTCTCGGTCCCCCGGGTCGCACCAGTTCCGCAGCAATCAGATGCCCAGCCTCCAGCACCAAGGCGATCACCGCCTCGAGCAGGACGCGATCGACGCCCTGGCAAGCTAACGCCCCCGGTGACAACGGGACAGGTCGTTCACGCATGCCGGTACCCTCACAGTGGGCTTGCAAAGGGGATAGCAGGTCACGCCAGGCCGGCAACGGCGGCCTTACAACTCAGGGTCAGTGATAAACCCCATACTCGATACGCCCGAGAAAGGTCATGAGCACTTCCAGGTCCTCTGCGCTGGCGAGCATGTCGATCGGACGACGCCCCTCGAGCCCCAAGGACGGCGCCTCCATCCAGCGCTCGGCGGCCTTTCGACTGCCGAGAACTTGCGTGGCGCGCTTCAGCATTTTGGAATACTGCACAGCAAAACTCTCACTCATTATGGTCGCTCCTCGCCGAGCGATGCACCCACCCGGCCCCAGTTAACCAAGCCTAAGCTTGATGCCCCTCCGACGCCGATGCGCTAGCGAGGCTGTTCGTGTGGGGTCAGGTCCGGTCACCTGCCCTCCTGTCGGCAGGCTCGCTCACCGCGCGAGTCCCGCTTGCCCCCTCGCCCACCGAGCAAGTCGGAGCAAACAACCGACGACGGGGCCATTCACGACTAGCGGCGCAGCTCGCCAAACGGCATCTCCGGCTCAACATAGCGCAAAGCGGCCTTGGCATCGCGCCAGCCGACGTAACTCATCAGCGCCTTGGCGCTCCACTGGTTGCGACTCGCCCAGGTCGCAAACCCGCGGCGCAGGGAGTGACTACTGAACCGGCTCCCCTCCAGGCCGCTGCGCACCAACACCCGGCGAAGGATCCGCGACACGCTGTAGGGATGCAGCCCGGTGTCGGCCAGATGCCCCCAGCGATCCAAGGCCCGAAACACCGGCCCTTGCTGTAACCCAGAGACCGCCAGCCAATCGAGATACGCCTCCACCGGGCACAAGCGCTTCAATGCGGGCACCGTGAACACTTGCCCCTGGTTGTCACGGTCCCCTTTGCTACTCGGCAGCAACAGCTCCAGGCCTTCCCCTGGACGCGCGTCAATGAATTCCACCCGCAGCCGGCACAGGTCATCGCTGCGGAAGGCCCGCCAGAAGCCGAGCAGAATCAGGGCGCGGTCGCGCCGGCAGCGCAATAGGTTGCCAGGTTCGAGCTGTTCCTGCGCCACTAGCCAGTCGATGCAGCATGTCAACTCGCTCAATTGCAGGGGCTCTGCCTGCCGCTCCAGCCGGGGGTGCAGGGCCTGGATGCCGCGCAGCACCTCCCGTACCTGCGGCGCCTTGGTCGGATCGGGAAAGCCCTGACTGAGGTGCCACTTGGCCAGGGCAGCGAGATTCGCCCGCAAGGTCGAGCTGGCCAGGGCAGCGAGATTCGCCCGCAAGGTCGAGCTGGCCAGGGTCTCGGCGTAATCCGCCAGATAGCGGGCAATGGCCTCACTGCTGGCGGGCAGGAAGCCACCCCAGGTTTCCTCGAAATGGGCGAGTGCCTGCTGATAGCGGCGCTCGGTGCTCTCGCGCCGCGCGGCCTGCCGGTAGCGATCGACCTTCTCCGTCACCGTCCCGCCCGCCTGCGTACTGGAAAAACTGCCCTTCCGCCCGTCCACCACCGCTGAGGTTTGAGAATGCCCGCTTCTCAAGAGCCAGTTCGTCTGGATCTATCGCCGTAATCCGGGGGCTGGCACAGCTGTACTTTCATACTCCATGTCACACCACGAAATCGTCGGAGTGACCAGCGCCATGGCGCGTAGCGGCATCAACAAGGCGTTAGTGCAGAAGGCCCGAAACGCACTCCTGGCACGCGGGGTGCGCCCAGCATTGACGCCGTGCGCATTGAACTGGGCAATACCGGCTCGAAAAGCACCATTCAACGCTGATACACCTCCTGTAGCCAACGGCCCAGGCCTGGGCGACGAAATAGTCAGCTTCATCTCCGGTCTTGCGGACCGGCTACGCCAGGAGGCGGAAGACTTCGGCGCGGCGGAGCGCGAAACGGTCGCGGGCCGACAGCAGGCATATCGCAGCCATCTCCGCGCTTGCTGATTCCGAGCAACCGATCTCGCTGCCCTACACAGAGGAAAACTACGCGACTTCCCCTACTGGGTATCTATCCCGAGCAAGATCACCGCTGACCATCTGGACTACCTCATGGAGATTCGCAAGCGAGACACCCTCAATGGCCGAACGCCCGCCCAATGAGCCCCGAGGCTGCAACAGCAGTTGATAGAGTCGCCACGAGTCGACACCCTCCGAACGCATCAGCACCGCGTGCACCAGCCTTTGCTTAAGCGGATCAAGCTGCCAGTCGGGAATCCGCTGGCCGCGATTGCCCATGCTCAAGGTCAGCAACTTGCCGGCCTTGATCTCGCGGTTGATCTGATCCCGAGATTTGCCGGCCAGCTTGGCGAACTGGACCACCGGCAAATTGTGAGGTGCCTCGTAGGTTTCGAGCATTTCCATACGCTCGCGCTGGACCTCCGAAACCACTGCCTCCGCCACTGAAACTGGCTCGAGCGGCATGGGCACCGCTGACAGGCGCTTGACCAACGCGCCCACCGTTGACGGCAGCAGGATCGGAGACGCACCCGACTCAATTGAATCCACAGCACCTTCGTACAGCACCGGCATGCCATCAATGCGGATAGTCAGGTGTGTGCTGGCAGCCTTGGCCTCTCCCTGCTCCAGCAGATCGAGCCGATCCGCCCAGTCCTGCATCATCTTCCGACGCGGCTCCACATACAGGGCGTGGTTGTAAGTTGCGCTGACCTTGTTGGGGTCCGCGTGCGAGAGCTGGGCATCCACCCAAATTCTGGGGTAGCCAATTTCGTTGAGCGCTGTGGAGAGCGTGCCACGAATGCCATGACCGGTGAGCAACCCCTCATAGCCCATGCGTTTGAGCGCTGCATTCAGCGTGTTCTCGCTGATGCACCTCTTTAGGTCCCCACGGTGAGCCAGCAGATGGCGCTGCGCAGGATTGACCCGCTCCAGCAAGTAGCGAACGATCTCGATTGCCTGGACAGATAGCGGCACGATGTAGGGTGGAATGTCCTGCGGCCTCTTTCCACGCTTGCGCATGCCGTCCTGCAGTTGCTTAACCACTTCCGGCGGGATGATCCACAAACCACGTTCCAGGTCGAATTGATCCGGGGTCGCCAGGCGCAATTCGCCGGTGCGCACGCCAGTTAGTAGCAACAAACGAAGCCCCAGTTGCGTGGTGATGCTGCCTCTATAACGGCGCATCTTGTGCAACAGCTCGGGCAACTCATGCAAGCGCAGGAACGGGTTATGAGCAACGGGTGGCTTGGGGGCTGCAACCACGTCCAGATCGGACGCAGGGTTAACTTCCAACCCTTCGACTTTCACCATGGCAAAGCGGAACAACTGCCGGAACCAGGTGCGCACCTTCTCCGCAGTTGTGAAGGCCCCGCGTTGCTCGACCTTGGCAAGTACGTCCAGCAGATGGGCACGGCGAATATCGAAGATGGTTACGGTGCCCAGGACGGGCAAAACATCCTTGTCGAAGACACGCTGGATTTGCGAGAGCGTGCTCTGCCGCCCCTCATTGAGCTCCAACTTGCGGTGTGCCAGCCACTGCAGATACACCGACTGGAAGTTGTTCTCCGTCGCCAAACGGACAGCCCGTAGCTTCTGCTTGCGGTCAATCTTGGGGTTGACCCCCTTCGCCAACTGGGCGCGAGCCTCATCGCGCAGCGCACGCGCTTCCCGGAGACTGACCTCCGGATAGGTGCCCAAGGACATCCGCTTCTGCTTGGCCGCCCAGTAGTATCTAAAGTGCCAGGACTTACCGCCCGTGGCAGACACCGCCAACGACAGGCCATCGAAGTCAGGAAGGGTATAGTCTTTGCCAATAGTCCGGGCCTGCCGGACAGCGACGTCTGTGAGTGCCATGATCGAGTTCCTGAACAGGAGTCAGGACCAGATGCTTGTCTCGCCGACCTCGCTCCTCCAGCAACAATCCGGAAACCACATCCCCCGTAAAGATGGACTTTAAAATGGACTTAAAAGCCCTGGCAGGGGGTAGATTTCAGAAGAATTCGCTGGAACGAAAAAGGGCCTTACGGCCCTTTTTTCAATGACTTACAGACCTCACTGGACATCTGTAGATCATAATTTGGAGCGGGAAACGAGACTCGAACTCGCGACCCCGACCTTGGCAAGGTCGTGCTCTACCAACTGAGCTATTCCCGCAATATTGGCGTCCCCTAGGGGACTCGAACCCCTGTTACCGCCGTGAAAGGGCGGTGTCCTAGGCCACTAGACGAAGGGGACGCGGCCCGGAACTTACAACAGCTTTCATGCTTTCTTCCGGCTTCTCAGCGTTGCCTGGGCATCGCGTCGAAGTGGCGCGCATTCTAGGGACGCCTCGAACACCCGTCAACCCCCTAACAAAAACTTTTTAAAATCAAAGACTTCTGCTCAAATTTTGATCCACCTCTATGAGCACGGAAGTCGAGCCTCTAAACTCAGCCCATTCTGACAAGAACCTCGGAGCCCTGCAGATGTCGCCACTCGTGATCACCCTGTTGATCGTTGTCGGTATCGTCATCCTTATTGTCATTGGCTACGTGAACCACATGGTGGAGAACAGCAAACTGGAGAAGGCCCGACTCAAGGCCGACCTCAGTGACCGCATCCGCCGCTGCGCCGACCTTTCCGAAACCCTCCCCGGCCAGATGGTTTCCCCCGCACTCAAGCTGCTGCTGACCCGACTGCAATTGCAGCTCGGTGAACGCCTGCTGCAGGTGGACAAGAATGACAACGCCCTCAAGACCCGCCTCGGGCAACTCCGCTCGCTGGTCGGCCAGGGCGAATCGATCCCGGTGAACAATCCGCCGCAGAAGATCGCCAACGAAGCCAAGGCCAAGGAAATCCGCTTCCAACTGGAAAGCCTCCACGGCCAGATCACCCGTGCCGCCCAGGATGGCCTGCTACCGGCCAACGAGGCCAAGAGTTGGGTGAAGGACATCCGCGACATGCTGGTCCAGCTGCACGTGGAGTTCTTCACCAACCTCGGCCTGCAGGCCCTGCAAGAGAACCAGCCGCGCCAGGCTCGCCTGGCCTTCGAGCGCGGTGTCCAGTACCTGCAGAAACAGCCCGACCCCGCCCACTACCAGAATCAGCTGCAACAGCTGAAAGCCCAGCTCGCCCGCGCCAACGCCCTGGTGCTGGAAAACGCCCAGCCGAGCGCTGACGAACCGAGTGAGCTGACTGAGGGTCTGAAGTCATTGGAAGACGAAGACACCTGGAAGAAGAAGAACATCTACGATTGACCCGCTCAGACGAGGACCTCCCGATGAGCCTGACCCTCTACGGCGCCCCGCTGTCTCCTTTCGTGCGCAAAGTGCGCCTCTACCTGCAGGAAAAGGGGCTGGAGTACCAGCTGGAAATCGTCTCGCCCTTCAGCCAGCCGAGCTGGTTCCGCGAGCTGAGCCCCCTGGGCCGCATTCCGGCCCTGCGTGACGGCGACGTGACCCTCGCCGACTCCAGCGTGATCTGCCAGTACCTGGAAGAGAAACACACCCAACTCGCCCCGCTTTACGGCCGTGACACCGAGGAGCGCGCACGGGTCCGCTGGCTGGAGAAGTATTGCGACTACGAAGTGGCCCCTCTGGCCACCTTCGGCGTGTTCCGCAACCGGACCCTGAAGCCATCCATGGGCCAGGCCTGTGACGAAGCCATCGTCCAGGCAGCCCTGGCGGACAAGCTGCCGCCCCACTTCGACTATCTGGAGAAGGCCCTGGGTACCGCCGAATACTTCGTCGGCGAGCGCCTGACCCTGGCCGACCTTGCCTTCGCCACCCAGATGATCAACATGGAGCACGGCGGCGAGCGTCTCGATGCCGGGCGCTGGCCGCACCTGGCAGCCCACTACGAACGCATGACCGCGCGGGAATCGGTGCAGGCCGTGCTGCCGGGCGAACAGAAGATCCTTGCTAAGCTGGCCGGCCGCGCCTGAGCCTGTTGCCACCGCCAACCCATGAAAAAGCCCGGACAAGTCCGGGCTTTTTCATTACCGCTCGATCAGCAGTCGGTCAGGCGCAGGTAGATCGACGCCAGCTGCTCGATGCCAGCCTGGTCCTCTGCGGTGAAGCGCGCCAGCTTGGGGCTGTCCAGGTCGAGCACACCGATCAGGCGGCCGTCCTTCACCAGCGGCACTACCAGTTCACTGTTGGACACGCTGTCGCAGGCGATGTGGCCGGGGAAGGCGTGCACGTCTTCCACCCGCTGGGTTTCCCGGGTGCGTGCCGCAGCGCCGCAGACACCCCTGCTGAAGGGGATGCGCACGCAAGCGACCTTGCCCTGGAACGGGCCGAGCACCAGCTCCTCGTTGCGATTGAGGTAGAAGCCGGCCCAGTTCAGGTCCGCCAGCTCGTTGAAGAGAAAGGCGGAGAACTGCGAGCTGTTGGCGATGAAATCGCGCTCATCGGCCAGCAGGGATTCCAGTTGGGCGGCCAGCAACGCATAGCCGGACAGGCCCGCGCCAGTCTGTTGCAGATCGATCATTTGGAAGACTCCAGCAAAGCGAGCCCGACCCAGTGGCGGGCGAATTGATAGGCGCAACGGCCATTGCGATTGCCGCGCCCCAGGGCCCAGCGGATCGCCAGTATTTCCAGCTCCTCGGTCCACTCCCATTTCAGGGCCGCCGGTTCGGCCAGCACGCCGATCCAGTGGCGCACCACGGCCAGGAAGTGGTCCTGGGTAAAGGGATAGAAGGACAACCAGAGGCCGAAGCGGTCGGACAGGGCGATCTTGTCTTCCACCGCTTCGTTGGGATGCAGTTCGCCGTCGACCATTTGCCAGTGCTCGTTGTCGCTCTGCTTCTCCGGCACCAGGTGGCGGCGGTTGGAGGTGGCGTAGAGCAGCACGTTGTCCGGGGCACGTTCCAGGGAGCCATCCAGCACGCTCTTGAGCACGCGGTAGTCGCCCTCGCCCGCCTCGAAGGACAGGTCATCGCAGAACAGCACGAAGCGCTGCGACAGGCCGGCCAGTTGCTCCACCACGCGCGGCAGGTCGGCCAGGTGGTCGCGCTCGATCTCGATCAGGCGCAGGCCGGCACCGGCGTGCTCGGCCAGCAGCGCGCGAACCAGGGAAGATTTACCGGTGCCCCGGGCGCCCCAGAGCAGCGCATGGTTGGCCGGCAGCCCGTCGACGAACTGGCGGGTGTTGCCAGCCAGCTGCTCACGCTGTTTGTCGACACCGATCAGGTCGGCGAGGGACAGGTCCAGGCTGATGTCCAGCGGTTGCAGGTATCCGCTGCGACCATCGCGATGCCAGCGTGCAGCCAGGCTCTTCTGCCAGTCGATTTCCGGTCGAGGTACGGGCAACAGGGGTTCGAGACGGGCCAGCACCGCATCGGCGCGCTCGAGAATCTCATACAGGCGGGAATCCACGTTCAACTCCTTCTTCAGCCGCAGCCATCAGGCGCTGCCGGCAGACGGGATAGGCTATGCTTGGCAAGCCCTCGGAACAAGGCCAAATCCCAAGCCCCATGGATATTCCGCTGACACAACGGCTGTCATTCAAGCAGGCCAGCCTCACGGTGCTGGTGGCGTTCCTCCTCGGCACCGTCCTCAGCGTCATCCAGGTAGCCAGCGACTATCTCAACGAAAACGCCTCGATCGACCGCGAGATCAAGGCGCTCCTTGAGATCGCCCACAGCCCGGCCGCGCGCATCGCCTACAACATCGACGCCGAACTGGCCCAGGAACTGGTCCTCGGCCTCTTGCGCTCGCCAGCGGTGATTCGCGCGGAGATCATCGACAACAACGGAGCGGTGCTGGCCAGCGTCAGCCGTCCGCGCACCGAAAGCGACTTCCGTATCTTCAGCGACTACCTGTTCGGTGAGCAGCGCGAGTTCGAGGACCCGCTCTATATCATCCACGCCCCCAACGAAACCCTCGGCGTCCTGCGCCTGGAAGTGGATACCTTCGCCTTCGGCAGCCACTTCCTGCGCCGCGCGATGATCACCCTGCTCAGCGGCTTCGTGCGCAGCCTGCTGCTGTCGCTGATCCTCCTGGTGCTCTTCTACAGCATGCTGACCAAGCCGCTGGTGGAGCTGATCCGCGGCCTCAGCGAGCGCGACCCGCGCGCCTCGCCAGATACCAAGCTACCCTGCCCGCCCGGCCACGAGCAGGACGAGATCGGCGTACTGGTGGAAGTGACGAACCGCCAGTTGGCCAGCCTGGCCACCGAAATGCAGCAGCGTCGCGAGGCAGACGAGCGCCTGAACCAGTACCTGGCCGAGCTGGAGAACATCGTGTCGGCGCGCACCGCCGAGCTGAAGGCCGCCAACAGCCGTCTCAGCCGCTACAACCAGGAACTGGAGGTGGCGCGCAGCACCGCGCTGGAAATGGCCAAGGCCCGCGCCGCCTTCCTCGCCAACATGAGCCACGAGATCCGCACGCCGCTCAATGGTCTGCTTGGGATGCTCGACCTGGCCCTGGACGGCCCACTGAACAACGAGCAGAGGCGCCAGCTGCAGATCGCCCACGACTCCGGCAGCGTGCTGGTGGAACTGCTCAACGACATTCTCGACCTCTCCAAATTCGAAGCCGGCCAACTGGAGCTGGAGCAAATCCCCTTCGACCTGGGCACGCTGCTGGAAGACACCGCCAACCTGCTGTCGCAGAACACGGCGCCCGGCGTCGAGCTGACCTGCCTGATCGACCCAAAACTGCCGTCACTGGTAGTGGGCGACCCGACGCGGGTGCGCCAGGTGATCAGCAACCTCCTGTCCAACGCCCTCAAGTTCACCCGATTCGGCCGCGTCGACCTGCATGCTGCACCCAGCCCGGGCGGCGTGCTGATCACGGTCCGGGACACTGGCATCGGCATCTCCGTCGAAGCCCTGCCCAAACTGTTCCAGCCCTTCTCGCAGGGCAGCGCCGGTATCACCCGACAATTCGGCGGCACGGGCCTTGGCCTGGCGCTGACGCGCCATCTGTGCGAAGCCATGCAGGGCCAGTTGGACGTGAAATCCCAGGAAGGCCTGGGAAGCCTGTTCAGTGCGGAATTGCCGCTGGTGGAGCACAGCCCGGCGGAATCGCGCGCGCCGATGCAGGGCAAGGTCATCGCCCTGTGCGGCGCCAAGAGCGGCCTGGCCGAGATGCTGGGGACCTGGTTGCCGCTGTGGGGGCTGGAATTCGAACGCCGCGACGCGGGCACCGACCTCAGCGGCGTGCACGCCGACCTGCTGATCAGCGACAACCCCGACTGCCTGGAAAACCTGCGTCGCACCGCCCATATGCCCATCCTGCTGGTCACCGGCTACGGCAGCTTCCTGCCGCCACCACGGGCGGCGACCCTGACACCCCTGCACCAACTGGCCCGCCCCCTGTCACGGGCGGCGTTGCACCAGGCCCTGCAGCGGGTGCTGCTGAAACTCCCGGATGAAACGCCAGCGGCAGCACCGGAAACCGCCGAACCGCAGCATCGCCATGCGCGGGTGCTGCTGGTGGAAGACAACGCGGTGAACCAGCTGGTGGCCAAGGGCATGCTGGCCAAGCTGGGCTGCGAAGTGCTGCTGGCGACCCACGGCGCCGAGGCCCTGAGCCGCCTGGAGCAATCGGCCGTCGACCTGGTGTTGATGGACTGCAACATGCCGGTGATGGATGGCTACGAAGCGACCCGGCGCATTCGCCAGAGTGGGCGCTGGCCGGACCTGCCGATCATCGCGCTGACCGCCAATGCCCTGCCGGACGAACGCGAACGCTGCCGCGCCGCCGGCATGGACGACTACCTGGCCAAGCCCTTCCGCCGCGAGGAACTGGTGGCGTTGCTCGACACTTGGCTGCCGGCTACTCAGGCAACCCGATGAGCTGACCCAGCAACTCGCCGAGGCGCGCGCGCAGTTCAGCCATTTCATTGAGGTCCAGACCGCTGGCGCAGATCAGCTCGTTGCGCAGCGGCATCACCTTGTCCCGCAGGGCAGCGCCCTCTTCCGTCAGCGCCAGGTGCACTTCACGCTCGTCATGGGCCGAGCGCTTGCGGCGCACCAACCCGAGCTGCTCCAGGCGTTTAAGCAACGGCGTGAGGGTGCCCGAATCCAGCAGCAGGCGCTCGCCCAGGGCCTTGACCGTGGGTTGTTCCGGCGCCCGTGCGTGCCACTCCCAGAGCACCAGCATGACCAGGTACTGCGGGTAGGTCAGGCCAAGGGGCTCCAGCAGCGGCCGGTAGCCACGAATCACCGCGCGGGACGCGGCGTAGAGCTTGAAACAGAGCTGGTTATCCAGCAGCAGCTCCGGCTCGATCGATGGCGTGTTCATTTCAGCAGGGCTTCGATCTCGGCGGTGATCTCTTCCGGCTTGGTGGTCGGCGCAAAGCGCTGGATGCGCTGGCCGTCCTGGCTGATCAGGAATTTGGTGAAGTTCCATTTGATGCCCTGGCTGCCCAGCAGGCCCGGTGCGCGCTTCTTCAGCTGCACGTAGAGCGGATGGGCCTGCGCGCCGTTCACGTCGATCTTCTTGAACAGCGGAAAGCTGACACCGAAGTTCAGTTCGCAGAACTCGCTGATGGCGCCTTCGTCACCCGGCTCCTGCTTGCCGAACTGGTTGCAGGGGAAGCCCAGCACCACCAGGCCCCGCTCCTTGTATTGCTGCCAGAGCTCTTCCAGGCCCTTGTACTGCGGGGTGAAGCCGCACTTGCTGGCGGTGTTGACCACCAGCAGGGCCTTGCCGCCGAAGTCCCCGAGGGTCTTCTGCTCGCCTTTGATGGTGGTGACGGGGATATCGAGGATCTTGTCGCTCATGGTCGGAACCTGTTCGGGGAATTTAGATCCAGAAAATAGCTCTCAATTAAATTGTGTGCAATTTAATTTCTCTATAAAAAGGCCCGCCTTTTGGCGGGCCTCATCAAAAGCCGCGCGCTTAACGCGGTTCGAGCTTCAGCGACACCGAGTTGATGCAATAACGCAGACCGGTGGGACGCGGGCCGTCCGGGAAGACATGGCCCAGATGGGCATCGCAGCGGGCACAGCGCACCTCGATACGGTGCATGCCGTGGCTGAAGTCCTCGCGCTCGGCAATGACGTCCTTGCCCACCGGCTGGAAGTAACTCGGCCAGCCGCTGCCGGAATCGTACTTGGCATCGGAGTCGAACAGCGCTTCACCGCAACAGGCGCAGTGGTAGATACCTGGCGTCTTGGTGGCGTAGTACTCGCCGGTGAAGGCACGCTCGGTGCCACCCAGACGGCAGACGTGGAACTGAGTATCGGAAAGCTCCTCACGCCAGCTTTCCAGGGGTTTCTCAAGCTTGTCCATGACAGTCCTCGGCAATGGTAAAAAAGCCCGATCCCGACCTTTTCGGGCCATCGGGCCGCACGTATCATGCGCGATTCATCAGACGCCAGTCTGGCAGTGGCGTTACAGGCTGCCAAGGCGCATCGATCCCCGTCGCCTCGCGCGACCCTTTTCACTCGGGACATCCACGCATCATGCAGGTCAGCAAATCGAACAAGCTCGCCAATGTCTGCTATGACATCCGCGGACCGGTGCTCAAGCACGCCAAACGCCTGGAAGAGGAAGGCCATCGCATCCTCAAGCTGAACATCGGCAATCCGGCGCCGTTCGGTTTCGAAGCTCCGGAGGAAATCCTCCAGGACGTGATTCGCAACCTGCCCACCGCCCAGGGCTACAGCGATTCCAAGGGCCTGTTCAGCGCGCGCAAGGCCGTGATGCAGTACTACCAGCAGAAGCAGGTGGAAGGCGTCGGCATCGAGGACATCTACCTCGGCAACGGCGTCTCCGAGCTGATCGTGATGGCCATGCAGGCCTTGCTGAACAATGGCGATGAGGTGCTGATCCCGGCGCCGGACTACCCGCTGTGGACCGCCTCCGTGGCCCTGGGTGGCGGCAAGCCGGTGCATTACCTATGCGACGAACAGGCCGGCTGGTTCCCCGACATTGCCGACATGAAGGCGAAGATCACCCCGAACACCAAGGCCCTGGTGCTGATCAACCCGAACAACCCCACTGGCGCGGTGTATTCCCGCGAAGTGCTGATGGACATCGTCGAACTGGCCCGCCAGCACAACCTGGTGCTGTTCTCCGACGAGATCTACGACAAGATCCTCTACGACGAGGCCCAGCACATCTCCACCGCCTCCCTCGCGCCGGACGTGCTCTGCCTGACCTTCAACGGCCTGTCCAAGTCCTATCGCGTGGCCGGCTTCCGTTCCGGCTGGGTGGCGATTTCCGGTCCCAAGCACAAGGCCCAGAGCTACATCGAAGGCCTGGATATCCTGGCCAACATGCGCCTGTGCGCCAACGTACCCAGCCAGCACGCCATCCAGACCGCACTCGGCGGCTACCAGAGCATCAACGACCTGGTCCTGCCCAACGGCCGCCTGCTGGAACAGCGCAACCGCGCCTGGGAACTGCTCAATGATATCCCCGGCGTCAGCTGCGTGAAGCCCATGGGCGCGCTCTACGCCTTCCCGAAGATCGACCCGAAGGTCTGCCCGATCCACAACGACGAGAAGTTCGTCCTCGACCTGCTGCTCTCCGAGAAGCTGCTGATCGTCCAGGGCACCGCCTTCAACTGGCCGTGGCCGGACCACTTCCGCGTGGTCACCCTGCCCCGCGTCGATGACCTCGAGCAGGCCATCGGCCGCATCGGCAACTTCCTCAAGTCGTATCGCCAGTAACGGCCAATGGACCTGCAGATCGACGACTTCTACAAGGACTGCGCCACCGGCCTGCTACAGCTGTATCAAGCCTTCCCGCGGCGCATTGCGCTCTATGTGGAAGACCTGATCGGCCCGTCCGAACCGGATGAGTTCGGCCTGCCCAGCAAGCGCCACGAAAGCTGCCTGGGCGCCCTGCTCTGGCTTGCCGACGAGGGCTACCTGCGCTTCGACAGCACCATCCATTTCGAAGCGCTGGATCAGGCGACCCTCACCGAGAAGGGCTTTCTGCGGATGTCCCGCGCGCTGCCTGGCGCGCTGGACAATCCCGAAACCCTGCCACCCAGCATCCTGCGGGTCCGCGCCAGCCTTGCGCAGCAACTGCGCGAGGCCTTGCGCAATGCCGACAGCGAACGCCTCGTACGCCTGACTCGACTAATCTTCGAGAGCAGTGCCGACGCCCTGGGCGACATAGTTTGAAATAGTCCCTGGTTGAATACGCCAGGGCCGCCCCTTATATACCCCCGCATACGAAACCGCTTTCCGCCGTGAGGAGACTGTTCCAATCATGATGCGCATTCTGTTGTTCCTGGCCACAAACCTTGCAGTCCTGGTGATTGCCAGCATCACCCTGAAGCTGCTGGGCGTAGACCGGTTCACCGGCCAGAACTACGGCAGCCTGCTGGTCTACTGCGCCGTGTTCGGCTTCGCCGGCTCTCTGATCTCGCTGTTCATCTCCAAGTGGATGGCGAAGATGAGCACCGGCACCGAGATCATCACCCAGCCCCGCACCCGCCATGAGCAATGGCTGCTGCAGACCGTCGAGCAACTGTCCCGCGACGCCGGCATCAAGATGCCGGAAGTGGGCATCTTCCCAGCCTACGAAGCGAACGCCTTCGCCACCGGCTGGAACAAGAACGATGCACTGGTGGCCGTGAGCCAGGGCCTGCTGGAGCGCTTCTCCCCCGATGAAGTGAAAGCCGTACTGGCCCACGAGATCGGCCACGTGGCCAACGGCGACATGGTCACCCTGTCGCTGATCCAGGGCGTGGTGAACACCTTCGTGATGTTCTTCGCGCGCATCTTCGGCAACTTCGTCGACAAGGTGATCCTGAAGAACGAAGAAGGCCCCGGCATCGGCTACTTCGTCGCGACCATCTTCGCTGAACTGGTCCTGGGCATCCTCGCCAGCATCATCGTCATGTGGTTCTCGCGCCGCCGCGAGTACCGCGCCGACGAAGCCGGCGCCAGCCTGGCCGGCACCAACGCCATGATCGGCGCCCTGCAGCGCCTGCGTGCCGAGCAAGGCGTACCGGTGCAGATGCCCGACAGCCTGACCGCCTTCGGCATCAACGGCGGCCTGAAGCACGGCCTCGCCGGCCTGCTGATGAGCCACCCGCCGCTGGAAGACCGCATCGAGGCCCTGCGCCGCCGCGGCTGAAACGAATCACACTGACTTGGGCGGCCAATTGGCCGCCCTTTTTTTGCCTGCTCCAAACCGTAGGTTGTGGCTGAGCTCAGCGAAGCCCAACAATTCGTCGCTATCTACGGCTCAAGCGGAACACCGGCTCGTGCAGGCTATCCAGCCCGCGAGAGGCGAACTTCCAGTTCTTCTCCAGCACGTCATTGCGCTCCAGCATCTCCACCTCCCAGCCTGCCTCCAGGTGCCTGCGCACTTCGCCTTCGGGCACCGAGAACGGCGGCCCTTCCAGGCGTACCTGCTCGTAGTCCAGGGTGACCAGCAAACCATCGCAACGGGCCGGCAGAATGCACTGCAAGTGCGCGACGTAGTCATCGCGCATGACCGGCGGCAGGGCGATCAACGCGGCGCGATCATAGAGCGCCTGGCATTGGGCGACGTCTGCCGCAGTGACGGCGAAGAAATCGCCCTGGAGAATTTCGACGGCACCTGCACTGTAGCGACGCAGCTCACCCTGCTGCGTCACTTCGGGCGTCAGCCCCTGTTCGGCGAAGAAATCCTGCACGGCGCGTTCGGCCAGCTCCACGCCCAGAATCCGGTGGCCCTGCCCCGCCAGCCAGAGCATATCCAGGGTCTTGCCGCAGAGCGGCACCAGCACCTGACAACCACGGGGCAGCGCTAGTTGCGGCCAGTAGCGTTCCAGATAGGGGTTTACGTCGCGCTGGTGGAATCCAATCTGATTCTCCGCCCAGCGCGACTGCCAGAATTGCTCATCCATGATGCCTCCATAAATTCGATCAAATAGCTCAAATAATTATGCTGGAAATCGATATATCCAGCCCGGATGATGCCGGAATCCTACCGGAGGAATTCCGAAATGCTACCCAGCCTCTACATCTCCCACGGCTCTCCCATGCTCGCCCTGGAGCCCGGTGAAAGCGGTCCGGCGCTCAAGGCCCTGGCCGACTCCCTGCCGCGTCCCAAGGCGATCCTGGTCGTTTCCGCCCACTGGGAGAGCAGTCAGCTACTGCTCAGCGGCAGCCCGCATCCGGAAACCTGGCACGACTTCTACGGCTTCCCACCGCCGCTCTACGCCGTGCAATACCCGGCACCCGGCGCACCGCAGCTGGCCGAGGAAATCGCCGGCCTGCTGACCGAAGCCGGCTTTCCTGCCGGGGTCGACCCGGAACGCCCATTCGACCATGGTACCTGGGTGCCGTTGACGCTGATGTACCCCGAGGCCGATATCCCGGTGGTCCAGCTGTCGCTACCCAGTCGCCTGGGCCCTGCATTCCAGACTCGCATCGGCCAGGCCCTGGCGAGCCTGCGGGAACGCGGCATCCTGCTGATCGGTTCGGGCAGCATCACCCACAACCTGGGCGAACTGAACTGGCGCGCCGGTCCCGACGTGGTCACCCCCTGGGCCAAGGAATTCCGCGACTGGATGGTGGAACACCTCGAGGCCAACGACGAAGCCGCCCTGCACGACTACCGCAGCCTCGCGCCCCACGCCGCGCGCAACCATCCACGGGACGAGCATCTGCTGCCGCTCTACTTCGCCCGCGGTGCCGGCAGCCGCTTCGGCCTGGTGCACAGCGGCTTCACCCTGGGGGCGCTGGGGATGGATATCTATCGATTCGACTGAGCAGCGATGCTCTTGTAGGGGCGAATTCATTCGCCATGCAGTCCGCAGGGCTGCCCTCAGCGTCGCCGGGGGCTGCTTCGCAACCCCTAGCGAATGAATTCGCCCCCACAAGGTCAACCATTCACTCGCCCGCCAGACACAAAAAAGCCCCGCAATTGCGGGGCTTTTTCGTTTTACAGCATCGCGCTTCAGTCTTCGCGGTAGCGGCGCAGCTTGAGCTGTTTGCCGGCCACGCGAGTGTCCTTCAGCTTGCCCAGCAGGCGGTCGAGGCCTTCTTCCGGCAGCTCGATCAGGCTGAAGGTTTCGCGAATCTGGATACGACCGATGGCCTCACGAGCGATACCGCCCTCGTTGAGGATGGCGCCCAGCAGGTTCTTCGCGGCGATACCGTCGCGGGTACCCAGCGCGGTACGGCAGCGTACACGGCCTTCGCCCAGCGGCATCGGCGCACGGCGCTCGCGGTATTCACCACGCTCGCTACGGTCAGCACCGTCACGCTCGCGGCGCTCGCGCGGCTGGAAGCTCGGCACCAGGGGCTGTTCGCGCTCCACGTCCGCCAGGTTCAGGGCCTGGCCATTGGTGGCACGCTGCAGCAGCGCGGCAGCCAGGGCACGCGGGGTGCAACCGATATCGGCCACCAGACGATCCAGCAGATCGCCGTACTTGGCATCGGCCTCGGCCACCAGCGGGGTGAGGCTGGTGTTCAGCTTCTTGATGCGCGCGTCCAGCACTTGCTGGGCGTTGGGCAGGCGCACTTCAGCGACCTTCTGACCGGTCACACGCTCGATCACCTGCAGCATGCGGCGCTCACGCGGGGTCACCAGCAGCAGCGCACGGCCATCGCGACCGGCACGGCCAGTACGGCCGATACGGTGCACATAGGATTCCGGGTCGTAGGGCATGTCCACGTTGAACACGTGGGTGATGCGCGGTACGTCAATACCGCGAGCAGCCACGTCGGTGGCGACCACGATGTCCAGACGGCCGTCCTTCAGCGACTCGATCACGCGCTCACGCTGGTTCTGGGCGATGTCGCCGTTCAGCGCAGCGGCCTTGTAGCCTTTGGCTTCCAGGGCACTGGCCAGATCCAGGGTGGCTTGCTTGGTGCGCACGAAGGCGATCAGCGCGTCGAATTCCTCGACTTCCAGCAGACGCAGGACAGCCGGGGTCTTCTGGTCGGCGTGGACCATCAGGTGGGCCTGCTCGATGCGCGCCACGGTCTGGGTCTTGGCAGCGATCTTGACGTGCTGCGGGTTACGCAGGTGGCGCTCGGCGATCGAGCGGATCGACGGCGGCAGGGTAGCGGAGAACAGCACGCTCTGGCGGCTTTCCGGGAGGGCTTCGAAGATCACTTCGAGGTCGTCCATGAAGCCGAGCTTGAGCATCTCGTCCGCTTCGTCCAGCACCAGCTGCTGCACGGTGGCGAGCATCTTGTCATCGCGACGCAGGTGGTCGCAGAGACGGCCGGGGGTCGCCACGATCACCTGGGCGCCCTGGCGCAGGGCCTTGAGCTGCGGACCCATGGGCGCGCCACCGTAGACGGCGACCACGTTCAGGCCCG
Organism: Pseudomonas sp. BN411; assembly: GCF_029871235.1. Lineage (GTDB taxonomy): Bacteria > Pseudomonadota > Gammaproteobacteria > Pseudomonadales > Pseudomonadaceae > Metapseudomonas. Next base: position 27,629 of record NZ_SSOM01000061.1, on the reverse strand, counting down.
GCATCTGCTTGGCGTAGGTTTCGAAAGCGGTAGCAACTTGCAGTGCGAGCTCGCGGGTCGGTGCCAGGATCAGCGCCTGCGGCTCTCGTTTGGCCGGATCGATGCGCGACAGGATCGGCAGCGCGAAGGCTGCAGTCTTGCCGGTACCGGTCTGGGCCTGGCCAATCATGTCGTGACCGGCAAGGATTACCGGAATCGACTGGGCCTGGATGGGGGACGGCTCTTCATAGCCGACCGCAGTGATTGCGGCCAGTACATTGGGATGAATGCCGAGCGCGGCAAAAGTGCCGATTTCCTGGGTCATGGGTCTGCCTCATGTGCATCCGCAAAGACCCTTGTTCCATAGCTGCACATGCCGTGAAGGACCTTGTGGGTCGCCCTGGCAGCCTGGTAGAGAATTTGCGTGATCGCTTTATTGGGAATGGATGAAACGTCAAGGGTAGCCCGCAGCGCGGACTTGCAGCCGAAGGCAAAGTGCCTCGGGAAAAAACGCAGTACTTGAACGGAGCCGTCAATTGGCCGGCGCGCATCATACAGGAAAAATCTTGCTCGCGTGCAGCTTTTTCGGCACCCCAGCTTCCTCTCCGCCAGACGGCGCGCGGCAATGGACAAGCCCATTTCGCGGGTCTATATCCCACCTGCCCTCCTGTCATTCCCACGAAGGAAAGCCATCCATGTCCACCAGTTCCGCCGGCCGCGTCAGTCGTGAAAAGCGCGGCCACATCATGCTGATCGGCCTTGACCGCACGACCAAGCGCAATGCCTTCGACCAGGCGATGCTGGACGACCTGGTCCTGGCATTGGGCGAGTACGAACGGGACGACAATGCGCGCTGCGCGCTGGTCTTCGCCCATGGCGAGCACTTCACCGCCGGGCTCGACCTGGCCAGCGTCGGGGAGGCCTTCAAACAGGGCTGGAAGATGCCGGCCGGCTCCGTGGACCCCTGGGGCACCTTCGGCGGCCCGCGTCCGACCAAGCCGCTGATGGTCGCCGTGCAGGGCTACTGCTACACCATCGGCATCGAACTCATGCTGGCGGCGGACATCAACCTCTGCGCCAGTACTACCCGCTTCGCGCAGTTGGAAGTGCAGCGCGGCATTTTCCCCTTCGGCGGCGCCACGCTGCGCCTGCACCAGATCGCCGGCTGGGGCAATGCCATGCGCTGGCTGCTCACGGGGGATGAGTTCGACGCGCACGAAGCCTATCGCCTGGGGCTGGTCCAGGAAGTGTTGCCGCCCGAAGACCTGCTACCCCGCGCCATCTGGCTGGCGGAACGGGTAGCCGCCCAGGCGCCACTGGGAGTCCGCGCCACACTGGCCTCCGCGCGCCAGACCCTCGACGAAGGCGAAAAGGCCGCGGCCGCCGCCCTGCCGGCCGAGGCCAAGCGCCTGCTGGAGTCCGAGGATGCCAAGGAAGGGCTGCGGGCCATGCTGGAACGGCGCGACGGGCACTTCAAAGGGAAATGACTGGCCCAACGCCTGATCGCTCCCATCGATGGGGCTGCTTCGCAGCCCTTGGCGAATGAATTCGCCCCCACAGGAAACCGCCCGACTAACTCGCCGGCCGCACGACATTCAGCAGCGATTGCAGCGAATAGCCCAGCACAGGGGCCAGTGCGTCGGCCCTGGCCTTGAGCGCGCCGAGGTCCAGTGTCTGTTCGAGGTCAGCCGGCACGAAGAGCACCACATTGCCCTCCTTCACCGGGCACTCCCAGTAATGGCGATGGAACAACCCGCGCAGCAGGGCGGCGCCAAGGGGCTTGCCGTCATCCGCCGCCCACTGGTTGATCACCAGCCAACCGCCAGGGCTGAGGCGCTTCTGGCAGGCTCCGAGGAAGTTCCAGGCCAGGTGGCCGACACCCGGCCCCTGGTCGGTATAGAGATCGACGAAGATCAGGTCCGCAGGCTCGGCGCTGTCGAGCAGCTCCAGGGCATCGCCGATGCGCACGTACAGCCGTGGGTCGTCGGTCAGCCCCAGGTACTCCATGGCCAGGCGCGGCACATCGGGGCGCAGCTCGATCACTTCCACGTCTTCCAGCGGCAGGAACTTCAGGCACGCCTGGGTCAGGGTGCCGGCGCCCAGACCGAGGAACAACGCGCTTTCCGGCGCATCGTGGCACAACGCGCCCAGCAGCATGGCGCGGGTGTAGTCGTATTCCAGCCAGGCCGGATCGGCCACGAAGACACAGCTTTGCTCCACCGCCTCGCCGAATTCGAGGATGCGATAGGGGCCGACTTCGTAGACGCGGATCACGCCGAAATCATCATGCACTTCCGCGAGCAGGCGCTCCTCGGACATCAAGTCATCACTCCTTCAAGGCCGGCGCTGACATTTCGCACCAACCCGGCGCTGCACCGGCGCCTATTGCCATTGAAGCCGGAGCCTGTGCTCCCGGCATAATCCGAACCGCGCGCCCCAGGGGCGAAAAACCGCACAAGAATAACAGCGCAGAGGTCGAATCCAGCATGTACGCCATCATCGGCGCGGGCCCCATGGGTCTGTGCAGTGCCCGCCAACTGCAGAAACATGGCATTCCCTTCGTCGGCTTCGAGCTGAATGGCGATGTCGGCGGACTGTGGGACATCGACAATCCCCACAGCACCATGTACGACTCGGCGCACCTGATCTCGTCGAAGCACACCACCGAGTTCAGCGAATTCCCCATGGATGCCGACGTGGCACCCTACCCGCATCACAGCGAAATGCGCCGCTACTTCCGCGACTACGCCCGGCATTTCGACCTCTACAAACACTTCCGCTTCAATACCCGCGTGCTGCACCTGGAACGCCTGGAGCGCGGCTGGAAGCTGATCACCGAGCAGGACGGCCAGCGTCGCGAAAGCCATTTCGACGGAGTGCTGATCGCCAATGGCACCTTGCACACACCCAATCGGCCCGACCTACCCGGCCACTTCGACGGTGAATTGCTGCACTCGGCCGAATATCGCTCGCCAGCCATGTTCGACGGCAAGCGGGTCCTGCTGGTGGGCTGCGGCAACTCGGCCTGCGACATCGCCGTCGACGCCGTGCATCGCGCCGCCTCGGTCGACCTCTCGGTGCGCCGTGGCTACTACTTCCTGCCCAAGTTCCTCCTCGGCCGCCCCACCGATACCTTCGGCGGCGCCGTGAAGCTCCCGCGTCGGCTCAAGCAACTGGTCGATGGCCTGCTGGTGCGCGCGCTGGTCGGCAAGCCTTCGCACTACGGCCTTCCCGACCCGGACTACAAGCTCTACGAATCCCACCCGGTGATGAACTCCCTGGTGCTCCACCACCTGGGTCATGGCGACATCAAGGCGCGTCCGGACATCACGCAGGTCGAAGGCCACCGCGTGACCTTCAGCGATGGCCGCCAGGCCGAATACGACCTGATCCTCCAGGCCACCGGCTACAAGCTGGACTATCCCTTCATCGACCGCGCCCAGCTGAACTGGCCCGAGCGCGCTGGCGCCCCGCAGCTCTACCTGAACATCTTCCATCCCGAGTACGACGACCTGTTCATGATGGGCATGGTCGAGGCTTCAGGCCTGGGCTGGCAGGGCCGCGCGGAACAGGCAGAACTGGTGGCCCTGTACATCCGCCAGCAGCAGGCCCGCAGTGCGCAGGCTGATCGCTTCCGTGCGCTCAAGGCCGAACGCGCCAGCCAGCGCCTCGATGGCGGTTACGCCTACCTGGAGCTGGAGCGCATGGCCTACTACGTGCACAAGGACAGCTACCGCAACCAGGTGAGGCAACACATCGCCGAGCTCAGCCAGGGCCTGGAAGGCGTCCAGCCCTTCGCCGGCGTCCCGGCCGGGACATGAGTGACGCCTGGCTCTGGCTAGCGCTGTTCATCCTCCTTGCCTACACCCTGGAAGCCATCACCGGTTTCGGCAGCACCATCGTCGCTCTATCGTTGGGCGCCCTGCTGCTGCCGATCCATGACCTGCTGCCGGTTCTCGTGCCGCTGAACATCCTCATGAGCGGCTTCCTCGCCTGGCGCAATCGCCGCCTGGTGCAGTGGCGCCTGCTGCTCGCCACCATCCTGCCCGGCATGCTCATCGGCACTTCGATCGGCTACGGCCTCCGGCCCTGGCTGGATGACGGTCTGATGAAGCTGGGCTTCGGCCTACTGATCCTCTGGTTCGCCCTGCGCGAATTGCTGCGCGGTGCGCCCCGTGGCCGTACGCCGGCCTGGATGACGCGCCTGCAGACCGGCGCGGCGGGCATCAGCCATGGTCTGTTCGCTTCCGGCGGCCCCCTGCTGGTCCATGCCTTGGCCGGCACCGCGCTGGACAAGGCACGCCTGCGCGCCACCCTGCTCTGCGTCTGGTTCGGCCTCAACAGCCTGCTGACCCTGGCCTACCTCTACGACGGCAGCCTGGCACCCGCGCTGCCGCGCATCGCCACCTATGCGCCGCTGCTCCTGGTCGGCGCGCTGGCCGGGGAGTACCTGCACCAGCGCCTGGCCGAAGCACATTTCCGCACCGCCATCCACCTGCTGCTCTGCCTCTGCGGTGTGCTCCTCTGCTGGCGCGCCTAGCGCCGCCTCGGGGCCTTTCGGTTACCATGGCTCATCTACCGCAAGCCGCCGAATCGAGACCCTGATGAGCAGCCAAGAATGGAGCCCTGAAAGCTGGAGGGACAAACCCATCCAGCAACAGCCCGAGTACCCGGACGCCGCCAAGCTGGCGCACGTCGAGCATACCCTGGCGAGCTTCCCGCCCCTGGTGTTCGCCGGCGAAGCGCGCGAGCTGCGCCGCCAGTTCGCCGAGGTCACCGAAGGCCGCGCCTTCCTGCTCCAGGGCGGCGACTGCGCTGAAAGCTTCGCGGAGTTCTCCGCCGCCAAGATCCGCGACACCTTCAAGGTGCTGCTGCAAATGGCCATCGTCATGACCTTCGCCGCCGGCTGCCCAGTGGTGAAGGTGGGGCGCATGGCCGGCCAGTTCGCCAAGCCGCGCTCTTCCGGCAACGAAACCCAGGGCGACATCACCCTGCCGGCCTACCGCGGCGACATCGTCAATGGCATCGGCTTCGACTCCACCAGCCGCGTTCCGGATCCGGAGCGCCTGCTGCAGGCCTATCACCAGTCCACCGCCAGCCTCAACCTGCTGCGCGCGTTCGCCCAGGGCGGTTTCGCCGACGTGCACCAGGTGCATCAGTGGAACCTGGACTTCATCGCCAACTCGGCGCTGACCGAGAAGTACAGCCAACTGGCCGGCCGCATCGACGAAGCCCTGGCCTTCATGCGCGCGTGCGGCCTGGATAGCGCGCCGCAACTGCGCGAAGCCAGCTTCTTCACCGCCCACGAAGCGCTGCTGCTGAACTACGAGCAGGCATTCGTGCGCCGCGACAGCCTCACTGGTGGCTGGTACGACTGCTCCGCACACATGCTCTGGATCGGCGACCGCACTCGCCAACTGGATGGCGCCCACGTGGAGTTCATGCGTGGCGTCGGCAACCCCATCGGGGTCAAGGTCGGACCGAGCATGGACGGCGAAGAACTGATCCGCCTGATCGATATCCTCAACCCGGACAACGACCCGGGCCGCATCAACCTGATCGTGCGTATGGGTGCCGAAAAGGTCGGCGAGCACCTGCCCCGCCTGATCCGCACCGTCGAACGCGAAGGCCGCAAGGTGCTGTGGAGTTCCGACCCCATGCATGGCAACACCATCAAGGCCTCAAGCGGCTACAAGACCCGCGACTTCGCCGCCATCCTCGGCGAGGTGAAGCAGTTCTTCGAGGTGCATCGGGCCGAGGGCAGCTACGCGGGCGGCATCCATATCGAGATGACCGGGCAGAACGTCACCGAATGCATCGGCGGCGCCCGCCCCATCACTGAAGACGCCCTCTCCGACCGCTACCACACCCACTGCGACCCGCGCCTGAACGCCGACCAGTCTCTGGAACTGGCCTTCCTGATCGCCGAAACGCTGAAGCAGATACGCCGCTAGGACGTCGCTTTTTCTGTGGGGGCGAATTCATTCGCCAAGGGCTGCAAAGCAGCCCATGTCGGCTGACAAGGCAGGCCTACATAGCGAATGAATTCGCCCCCACAAAGACCCATCAGCTCCCCAGCCCGGACAGGCCCGCCTGCAACCGCACCGTTCCTGGCCTTCGGCAAGTAACCGCCACCTCACCCAACCCCAGCCAGTCCGCCATGCTTCGCAGGTTCTCCGCCAGCGCCTGCATTCCGGCCTCGCTCAGGCCGTGCTCCTCCTCATGCAGTGCATGCACCGCCAGGCGGTCCTGGGCGCGTTCAGCGCGCAGGTCCACTCGCGCAGCAAGGCGCTCGTCGTGCAGGAAGGGCAGCACGTAGTAACCGTACTGGCGCTTGTGTTGTGGCGTGTAGATTTCCAGGCGATAGCGGAAGTCGAACAGGCGCTCCGTGCGCGCCCGCTCCCAGATCAGCGAATCGAAGGGCGACAGCAATGCACTGGCGCGAACCTTGCGCGGCGCTTTGGGCTCGCCCAGGCAGTAGGCCGGCTGTTTCCAGCCATTGACCTGGACCTGTTGCAGCGCGCCCTCCTCCACCAGCTCGGCCAGACGCGCCTGGCTGTCGCCGGTATCGAGCCGGTAGTAGTCCCGCAGATCCCGCTCGGTGGCCACGCCAAGGGCCTGGGCGGCGCGCAGCAGCAACTGGCGCTGGGCATCGGCCTCGGGCATATCAGGCTGGTTCAGGATGTCAGCGGGAATCACCCGCTCAGGCAGGTCGTAGAGGCGCTCGAAGCCCCGACGCCCGGCGACCGTCACTTCACCCGCAGCGAACAGCCATTCCATGGCGTGCTTTTCCGCGCTCCAGTCCCACCAGGGGCCGGCTCGCTCTTCCCGCGTACTCAGGGCACCGGCACCCAGCGGGCCCTGATCGCGTACCGCCTGCAAGACGCGCTGGATCACTTCCTGCTGCTCGAAGCCGAAGCGCGCCAGCTGCTGGTAAATGCCCTGGCCATTGGCCGCACGACGCATGCGCCAGCGCATCAGCGGATAGAGCTCCAGCGGCAGGAGTGACGCCTCATGTCCCCAGTACTCGAACAGCGCCCGGCGCCGGGGCTTGCCCCAGGCCAGGTCGTCCAGCATTTCGCGGTCGTAGTGGCCCAGGCGGGAAAAGGCCGGAAGGTAATGGGAACGCACCAGGGCGTTCACCGAATCGATCTGCACGACGCCCAGCGCATCCAGCTGCGCCAGCAATTGCCGATGGCGGATGGCACCGCGCGGCGCCCGCGCAAAACCCTGGGCTGCCAGGGCCAGGCGACGGGCTTCGGGAAGGGAAAGGGTCAGCGTCATGGGGCTCCGTGCCAGCAGGGGGGATGACGCTTCACAGTAGCATCAGCCCGCCTGGCTTTCGCACTCCACGTCGAAGGGCGCAAAGGGGACTGCCTGGTCCGGCGCGAGAAAACTCTGGCGGAAGGTGAAGGCTTGCGGCGTCGGGCCATTCTCTTGCAGCAATGCCAGGCGTTGCGCCGCCTCGCGGACGTCCGGTCGGTGTCCCTTGGGCACCCACCAGAGCACCTGGTGCATGCCGGAAACACGCTCGAACCACTCCTTGCGCCGACGCAGCATCTCGACATGGGCGGAGCGATAGACGAAGTCGGTAAGGCTGGCCACGTCGCGCCAGACCGAGAGATTGACCAGCACCTCCGGACCGAACGGGCGGATGGCCGTGGCATCGCCCTCCTCGTCCTGGAGCCGCCAGACGAACCCCGGCGCGCTATCGGCCAAGGCGTTGATCGGCGCCAGGTTAGCGACGAAGTCGGCCATGAGCGGGGAATCGAGGGGCGCCTTCATCGAGGCGATGTTCAGTTGAGCCAGCTCGTAGGTGTTCGACATGTTCCCGTCCTGTGCATCCATTCATCGGGGCTGCGGCCCGCCCTGCGCTTCACCGGTGGCGGGCCGCATCCTGGTTTCACTTTTTCAGCGGATCTTCCCAGAAGTGACGATCACTCTCTTCCATCACGTCGGCACGAGACAGGCCGATGTCCTTGAGCATGTCATCGCTCATGCGTGCGAGCTGGTCACGCTCATACGCCAATTGCTCCCAGCGCCTGATCGCGTGCCAGGCGGCGGAAAGCCAGCTTTCGTGATGATGCGCTGCGTTGAAACGAGCGTCATGCGAAGTACCGATAAAACCGTGTTGACCTTTCATCGTATCGCCCTCCCTGTGGGGATGGCGCCAGTTTCCACACGGGACTAAGATCAATCCAACGAATGTTTCTTATGTGGTGCATCTCAGGAATTGATGAATGAACTACCCTGCCATCGATACCGAATTGCTACGCACCTTCGTCGCCATTGCCGACTACGGCGGCTTCACCCGCGCAGCGGAAATGGTCAACCGCACCCAGTCGGCCGTGAGCATGCAGATGAAGCGGCTGGAAGAAGACGTGCTGCAACGCGCGGTGTTCGAGCGCGACGGCCGCCAGGTCAGGCTCACCGCCGAGGGGCAGATCCTGCTGGGCTACGCGCGGCGCATCCTCAAGCTGCATGGCGAAGTGATGAACACCCTGCGCCAGCCCCACATGGTGGGTTCGGTGCGCATCGGCACGCCGGACGACTATGTGATGCGTTTCCTGCCGGGCATCCTTTCGCGCTTCGCCCAGGCTTATCCGCTGGTGCAGGTGGAAGTGCACTGCGACTCCTCCGCCCAACTGCTGCAGCGCCAGGATCTCGACCTGACCATTGTGACCCGCAAGCCGGGCGACGATATCGGAGAGTTTCTGCGTCAGGAGCGTATCGTCTGGGCCGAGGCCATAGGCTTCACCCCCCACGAGCAACCAGCCCTGCCGCTCGCCATGTTCAACTCCGAATGCTTCTGTCGCGCCTGGGCCTGCAACGCCCTGGACGCCATTGGACGTGAATACCGGGTGGCCTACACCAGCCCGAGCCTGTCGGCCATCATGGCAGTGGTCAGCGCCGGACTGGCGGTTACCGCCCAGTTGCAGAGCCTGATCACCCCGGACCTGCGCATCCTGGGTGAGGCCGAAGGCCTGCCGCAGCTACCGGTGTGCAACATCATGCTGCTGCGCAGCGAGCGCCATCAGTCGCCGGTGACAGAGACCCTGGCCGAACACATCATCGAAGGCTTCCGCATCTGAGCCTTACTTGATCGCCAGCATCACCGCACAGAGCAGCAGGAAAGCGCAGAAGAGCGAGCGCAGCACCCGCTCCGGCAAGGCGTGGGCCAGGCGTACACCCCAACTGATGCTGAGCAGCCCCCCTACCGCCAGGGGCAGGCCCATGGCCCAGTTCACGTGGTCGTGCAGGCCGTAGGTGGCCAGGGTCACAGCAGTACTCGGCGCAGCCAGCGCCAGGGAAAGCCCCTGGGCCATCACCTGGCTGGTGCCGAAGACACTGGTCAATATCGGTGTGGCGATTACCGCGCCGCCCACCCCGAACAGGCCTCCGGCGGCTCCCGCCACACCACCCAGAGCGCCCAACCAGGGCCACGGCTGACGCAGTTCGGCGCTGGCCTGTGCCTTGGCCATGAACATCCGCGCGAAGTTGTAGGCAGCCAGGGCCAGCAGGAAGCCAACGAAGGCCAGGCGCATGCTCTCCGCATCCACCCGCACCGCGAACAGCGAAGCCAGCCAGGCGAAACCGAAACTGGTGCCTGCCAGCAGCGTCGCGTAGCGCGGATCGATGCGATTGCGCTGGTGATAGCGCCACAGCGCCAGCAGTACGTTGGGCACCACCATCACCAGGGCAGTGCCCTGGGCCAGTTGCTGGTCGAGGCCGAAGAGCACGCCCAGGGCAGGAATGGCGATCAACCCGCCACCAATGCCGAAGAGGCCACCCATGGTGCCGAGCAGCGCACCCAGCACGATATTCAGAACGAACGTAACGAGATCCATGACGCCTCCCAATCAGTTGGCGCAATGCTACGCAGCACTAATTGCCGCGGAAACGCACAGCAACGCACAATGGCTTTGCGAAATACGCATAGGCAATGCTGATGAACCCCGATGCCCTGACTGAACAACTGGCCCTCTTCCTCGACGTCCTGGACGCCGGCAGCTTTTCCGCCGCCGCCCGCCGCCACCCGCTCACACCTTCGGCCGTGGCACGACGCATCGATGCCCTGGAGCGTGCGCTGGGCAGCACGCTGTTCGTGCGCAGCACCCACGTGGTGAAAGCCACCCCGGCTGGCCTCGCCTTTGCCGAACGGGCAAAGCGGGTGCTTGCGGAGTTGCGCCTTGCCCGCGCGGAAGCGGTGTCCCTGAGCAGCGCGCCCGAGGGGCTGATCCGCATCGACGCGCCCAGCCCTTTTGGCCGCCGCCACCTGGCTCCAGCCATCGCGGAGTTCCTCGCCAGCTATCCCGGGCTGGATGTGCAGTTGCGGCTGATCGACAGCTTCATCGACATGCAGGGTGAAAGCCTAGGCCAGGTCGATCTGGTGCTGCGCATCGGCCCCTTGGCCGACACCCGATTGGTCGCTACCCCGCTCGCCCCCATGGTACGAATCCTCTGCGCCAGCCCTGAGTACCTGCGCCGTCGCGGCATCCCCCGCGACCCACGGGAGTTGCCGGAACACGATGGCCTCGACTGGGACGCCCTGGCGCCGCCCTACGCCTGGCGTTTCGAGGTGGACGGCAAGCTGCAGCACATTCGCCCGGGGCGCATGCGCATGACGGCGAACAATGCCGAAACCCTGGTATTCAGCGCCCTGGCCGGGCTCGGAATCGCTCACCTGCCCACCTGGTTGATCAGCGAATACCTGGTACGCGGTGAACTGGTGGCACTGTTCTGCGAAGACGGCCTGCCCGCGCCGGAGCCCAGTGGCATCTATGCCTTGCGCCTGGAAGGAGAAGCCAGCTCGCGAAGCCGGCTGTTACTGGAATTCCTGAAGAACCGCTTCGGCCCGGTGCCGCCCTGGGACCTGGCCCTGGGCGGCCTGGGCCGGACCTGATCAGCGAGGCAGCTGGACCACGCGGGTGCCTGCCAGCAAGTCATGCAGGCAGCGGCGGTCGGCGCGGAAGATGAACAGATAGTCCACCATCACCAGCAGCGCACCGATCATCGGGATGTACGCCAGCAACCACCAGACCAGGTAGCGCTTGAGCAACAGGCCGCCCAGCTCCGGCACCTGGCCGTCGAGGTTGACGATGGCGATCTTCAGCAGGCGTTTGCCGAGCGTCTGGCCGAAGTTCTTGAGGAAGTGACCGTTGACCAGCAGGAACACCGCTACACCCACCACCAGACTCAGCAACTGCTGGCCCAGGCTAGGCTCAATGCCCTGCTGGGCGGCGGCGAAGGCACCAGAGAAGTAAGCCACTGGTACCGTCGCCAGGCTCATGATGAGGCCGTCGATCAAGGCCGCGCCAAAGCGGGTCCAGCGTGACGCGAGCAGGGGCTGGGCGGCGCTGTTGATCGTGAGCTCCGCCTGGGGCGCCTGATAGGGGTTTTGCAGGTTGTCCATGATGCAGTCCTTGCAGAGGTTGATCGGGCAATTGTGGTGCCTGGTAGAGGCAATGCAAGAACGCCCGAGACGGCGATGGACAGAATGCATTTTGCCCACGAAAGGCTTGCGCGCTAAATTGGTCACCAGAACTGCCTCTGGAGACCTCCGATGTCCACGCCCCCCTGCAAGGAGCTGATGCTCGACAACCAGCTCTGCTTCGCCCTGTATTCCACCTCCCTGATGATGACCAAGGTCTACAAGCCCCTGCTCCAGGAGCTTGGCCTGACCTATCCGCAGTACCTCGCGATGATGGTGCTGTGGGAAAGCGACGGCATCACCGTGGGCGAAATCAGCAACCGCATGCTCACCGACCCCGGCTCCCTCACTCCCCTGCTCAAGCGCCTGGAAGCCGAAGGGCTGATCACCCGGACCCGCAGCAGCAAGGACGAACGCGTGGTGGAACTGCGTCTTACCCAGGCAGGTCGGGATTTGCAGGAAAAGGCCAAGCGGGTGCCCGCCTGCATATTCGCCGCCACCGAACTCACCATTGAGCAGTTGGGCGACCTCAAGGAAGAACTGGTGTCCCTGCGCAGCAGTCTGGGAAAGGCCGTCTGACGGCCTTATTCCAGAATCCTCACGCCGCTATTCCAAATATTTCCAACAAATATCTTGCGCGCTAAATAAATCGCGAATAACTTCTGCCTCACGCACTTATTTGGCGCGCAAACTTTTAGACAGCAAATCAATTCACAGATAGAGGAAACCCGCCATGAAATCGATCAGCACCGTAGTCGCAGGCAGCCTTCTCGCCCTCTCCGTGAGCCAGGCTTTCGCTGCAGGCGGTCCGGGCGTCGAACGCAACACCCAGGCCTTCCTCGAAGCCCTGGCCGCCGGTGGTGGCAAGCCGCTGGAAACCCTTGCCCCGAAGGATGCTCGCGCAGTGCTGGTCGGCGCCCAGGCCAGCGTGAAGCTGGAACTGCCGAAGGCCGACGTCAGCCAGAAGACCATCGAAGCCGACGGCCAGAAGATCGATCTGACCATCGTTCGCCCTGCTGGCGTGAAAGGCACCCTGCCCGTCTTCATGTTCTTCCACGGCGGCGGCTGGGTTCTGGGCGACTACCCGACCCACGAGCGGCTGATCCGCGACCTGGTAGCCAACTCCGGCGCCGTGGCGGTCTACGTGAACTACACGCCCTCCCCCGAGGCCAAGTACCCGACCGCCATCAACCAGGCCTACGCCGCCACCAAGTGGGTGGCCGAGCACGGCAAGGAAATCGGCGTGGATGGCAACCGCCTGGCGGTGGCCGGTAACAGCGTTGGCGGCAACATGGCCGCGGTGGTCAGCCTGATGGCCAAGGACAAGGGCACACCGAAGATCCGTTTCCAGGCCCTGCTGTGGCCGGTAACCGACTCCAACTTCAACAATGCGTCCTACAACCAGTTCGAGAACGGCCACTTCCTCACCCGCAACATGATGAAGTGGTTCTGGGACAGCTACACCACCGATCCGCGCCAGCGCGCCGAGACCTACGCCTCGCCGCTGCAGGCTTCGACCGAGCAGCTGAAGGGCCTGCCGCCGGCACTGGTACAGACTGCCGAGTTCGACGTGCTGCGTGACGAGGGCGAAGCCTACGCCCGCAAGCTGGACGCTGCCGGCGTGGAGGTCACCTCGGTGCGCTACAACGGTATGATCCACGACTTTGGCCTGCTCAACGTGCTGGCCAAGGTTCCGGGCACCCGCGCCGCCATGCAGCAGGCCGGCGAAGCGCTGAAGGAGCACCTGAAGTAAGGGAAGCGGAAACGAAAAAGCCCGGCAGATGCCGGGCTTTTTCTTGTCTCACGGTAAGGCTTAGGCCTTGACGCGGGACTTGTACTCGCCGGTACGGGTGTCGATCTCGATGGAGTCACCGATTTCGCAGAAGGCGGATACTTGCAGCTCAGCACCGTTGTTCAGGCGAGCGGTCTTCATGACCTTGCCGGAGGTGTCGCCGCGAACGGACGGCTCGGTGTAGGCGATCTGGCGAACGATGGTGGTCGGCAGTTCAACCGAGATCACGCGATCGTTGTAGAACACGGCTTCGCAGACGTCGGTCATGCCGTCTTCGATGAAGGTCAGGACGCCTTCCAGGTCGGCTTTCTCGATCTCGTACTGGTTGAACTCGGTGTCCATGAACACGTACAGCGGATCGGCGAAGTAGGAGTAGGTCACTTCCTTGCGTTCAAGGATGATCGGCTCCAGCTTGTCGTCGGCCTTGAACACAGTCTCAGTGCCGGCGCCGGTCAGCAGGTTCTTCAGCTTCATCTTGACGACTGCGCTGTTGCGGCCGGATTTGTTGAACTCGGCCTTCTGGATGACCCAGGGAGCGCCATTGATGTTGGCAACTTGGCCGGCGCGGAACTCTTGAGCGGTTTTCATACGAATATCCGATGTGGATGGGTGACAAAAAACAGGCCGCGTATCATAGCCGCTTTGTACAAAACTGCACCAGACCCGCCGCAAGGTCGGTGCGGGCCACCTGCTCCCGGCACCAGCGCTCGGCATGCAGAACGAGCTCGGGCCACTGCGCCAGCAGGGCATTCCAGGCCGTGCCCATGCCTTCGCCACGATTCCACGCCCGCCAGCCTTCGGTCAGCGCGGCGGCTGCGGCCGGAGACAGATCATGGCAGTAGAGGGCGAGGAACGCTTCCAGCTTGTCCCAATGGGCGCCCTCCTCCTGCTGGTAGATGTGCCAGAGCAGCGGCCGTCCGGCCCACTGGGCACGAACGAAGGAATCCTCGCCGCGCACAGCGTTGAAATCGCAGCACCAGAGAATCCTGTCGTAATTATCCTGGCTGACGAACGGCAGGACCTGGATCGCCAGGTTCCCACGACGGAAGCTCGCACCCGCACTCAGCTTTTCCTCGCCCAGCCAGCTCGCCAGGTCCGCCAGTACGCGACCGACGGGCACCAGCAACTGCACCGGCCGCTCGCCTGCCGCCAGGGCATCGAGCCAGCCGGCAAGGGCAGCGTTCTCGTAGGCGAAGAGGGAAATCAGCAAGGCGCCCGTCTCCAGCTCCACTCCCAGCTCATCGAGGAAAGCCCGGCGCACTTCTGGATCGGCCTGGAAGGCCTCGCGACGCTCCGCCAGGGCGCCTTCGCGCAACAGACCGCCGGTGCCCTCGGCAAAGCCAGGGAAATAGAACACCTTCTGCAGGCCGTTGGGCTGGAAGGATGGCAGCCCATGGCAGCCGGACACCCAGTCTTCGGCGCTGAGGTATTCCAGATTCAGCCAATGGGGCTTGTCGTCCCTGGCAGCCATGGCCGCCAGGTAGGGTTCGGGCAGTTGGCAGGCAAAGGCCTCGATCACCACGTCCGCCGGCTCCACCGCTGGCCACTCCTTGCGCCAGTGACGAATCTCCACGCCTTGCTGGATTTGGCTTTCCGCCTGGGGATCGGCCTGGGGACACAGGGGCGCGAAAACCGCCGGCTCATCCACCCACAGGCGCACCGCCTGGCCGTGCTCGGCCACCAGCTGGCGAGCCAGGCGCCAGGTCACGCCGATGTCGCCAAAGTTATCGACGACGTTGCAGAAGATGTCCCACTTCACGATGCGGATTCCCGAAGAAAACCGCAGTTTACCCAAGACATCGGGCACACAAACAAAATGCCCGCCATAAAGGCGGGCCAAGGGGAGCATGGTGCCGAAAAGAATTTGCGGAGAACGGGTGCCTCAGGCGACCAGGCGGTGCGGGCCGCGTTGGCGGCGGGCCAGTTCCAGCAGCCAGATCGCCTTGCTGGCGCCAGCTGCTTCGCGGGAGGTGAAGGGGCCGGAACGCTTCACGCCATCCACGACAACGAACCAGCAGGCCATGTGGCCTTCGGTCCGAAGCGATTCCGGAACCGCGGTACCTACCAGAGACATCACATCGACGTGGGACATCGCCTCACCTCCATCGCTTTGCATGGGGTAAAGACTACGAGGGGGGCCTCTGCGGTAGAAATCAGTTGCCTCGATAGTGGCTATCCATTTCGGCAATTGGCCGTCCGTCCGCCAACTGGACAGCACCGAAATGGGGCGACTAGATTGATGGCTCATAGCTATTAGTTCTGGATGGCGCCCCCCTGACAGGAAGTCAAACGATGTCCGCCCCCGCCCACCCCGCACTTCCCCTTGCCCGTTGCATTCCCTATCGCCTGCTCAACGCGAGGCTGCTGCCATGAACGGCTCCATCACAGGCTTTTTCAACGACCTCAGCGTCCGTCAGAAGCTGCTCACCGGATTCGGCCTGGTGCTGGCCATCACCCTGCTGGTGGCCTGGACCAGTTGGCGAGCACTGGAAGGCGCCCTGCACCGCTTCGACATCCTGCTGCGGGTAAATGACATCGACACCAAGCTCTATCAGGTTCGCCAGCACGAGAAGGACTTCATCATCCGCAGCGACGAGCAGGCCATCCGCAATGCGCTGCAGATCATTGGGGAAATCCAGGGCATCGCCGACAACACCCTGCAGGTGATGACCATCCCCAAGACCATCGAACTGATGAAGCAGATCCAGACCGATCTCGGCCAGTATCAGCAGAACCTGACCGGCCTGGCGGACATGGAGAAGAACAAGCGCAGTGCCCAGCAGAACATGGAGCAGGCAGCCCGCGAGGCGCTCAAGCAGTTCGACGAGCTGGAGCAGCACCTGACCCAGGCGGCACTGGTGCAGATCCGCCAAAGCGGCGACGAGAACAGCATCCGCTCGCTGGAAAGCGCGACGCACGCCTCCGGCATGGCCAAGGACATGCTCACCGCACGGCGCCACGAGAAGGACTTCGTCATGCGCGGCGACGACCAGTACGCCGACAAGCTCAACGCCCTGTTCGACGCTCTAGACAGCCGGGCCAGCGACCTGGCTGGCCGGATCAGCGATCCCAGCGCCCGCGAAGACCTGGAGTCGGCGCGCAAACAGATCGAGCGCTATCGCAGCGAGTTCGCCAACCTGCGCCAGAGCATTCAGCTCCACGCCGACTCCGAATCCGAAATGACCACCCGCGCTTCCGGCATTTCCGATTCGTCGACCGACGCACTCAACATCCAGATGCAGCTGCTGGAAGCCGACGCCCGCAAGGCCAAGACCATCCTGGTCACCGCGGCCGCCATTGGTTTCGCGGTGGGCTTGCTGTCCGCCTTCGTCATCGCCCAACTGATCGTCACGCCCCTGCGCCAGGCCGTGCAGCAGGCCCGCAAGGTCGCGGCGGGCGATCTGACCTCGGACATCCACAGCAACCGCAAGGACGAGTTGGGCCAACTGATGCAGGCCATGCAGGACATGACTGAAAGCCTGCGCAGCCTGCTCAGGCGCCTCAGCAGCGGAATCGAGCAACTGGCTACCGCCGCCGAGGAAATGTCCGCCGTCACCGAGCAGACCAGCGCCGGCGTGACCCAGCAAAAGATGGAAACCGAGCAGGTGGCCACCGCCATGAACGAAATGGTAGCCACCGTGCAGGACGTCGCCCGCAATGCCGAGTCCGCCGCCGACTCCGCCGGCCACGCCGACCGGCAGGCGCAGCACGGCACCGCCGTCGTCCAGCAGGCTATCGAACGTATCGAACACCTCGCCCAGGCTATCGAGCAATCCGCTGGTGCCATCGAGCGGCTCAAGCACGACAGCACCAACATCGGCACCGTGCTCGACGTGATCAAGAGCATCGCCGAGCAGACCAACCTCCTTGCCCTCAATGCCGCCATCGAAGCGGCGCGGGCCGGGGAAGCCGGTCGTGGATTCGCCGTGGTGGCCGACGAAGTGCGCGCCCTCGCCCGCCGGACCCAGGAGTCCACCACCCAGATAGAACAGCTGGTCAGCACCTTGCAGGACGGCGCCCAGGGCGCGGTGGACATGATGGGCCGCAGCCGCACCCAGGCCGGTCACACCGTGGAAGCCGCGAAAGAAGCCGGTACTGCGCTGCAGGCCATCAACAGTTCGGTGTCCGACATCCAGCAACTCAACCAGCAGATCGCCACCGCCGCCGAACAGCAGAGCGCCGTGGCCGAGGAAATCAATCGCAGCGTCACCAGCATTCGCGACGTGGCCGAACAATCCGCCGCCGCCACCGAAGAAACCTCGGCGGCGAGCATCGACCTCGCCCGGCTGGGAGGCGAATTGCAGACCGAGGTCAATCGCTTCCGACTGGCCTGAGTAAGCATCCACGTAACGTGGAGTTGCGGTAATCCCCCCGTAGGGTGCGCTGTGCGCACCGATTCCAGAATCCGCCTCGGCACCAGGTCAAACCGCCGGTGCGCACGGCGCACCCTACCGATTCGGCTTCATCCTGCCTGCCCGGGGTATTCGGATCGTCGCCCAGGCGGTCCGGTAGCCCAGGTCCATCTGCTAGTCATCGGACAGGCACGCCACGCCGGATCACGACTTCCGGCGCCAGGTTCGTTCACCACTCGGCAGGTCGAACTCCCGGGCGGCCACTTCCCTGGTGGCGAACCTCCCCCGCCCTTGCGGGTTTTCCTCATCATCCTTGAGTGCTCTTGGCAATCCGTCGATTGCGGCCTACGATAATCACGTTTTGCTAATCAGGCAAACACGATAAGTGAGCCAAGGACGATTCATTCCGTCATTAAGATTCGCGGCATGAATACGCTTGGATCGCGCATTGCGCACTACAGAAAGCTGAAAGGACTCTCTCAGCAGGCCCTGGCCAACGAGTGCGGGTGGGAATCCCAGTCCCGGATCGGTAACTACGAACGGGATACCCGCGAGCCCTCGTTCGAAGACCTCAGGCGCATCGCCAAAGCGCTGGAGGTATCGCTCAACGACCTGCTCAATCCCGTCATGCAGATCGCCGAATCCAAAGAGGGTCGTTACGACCCTGAACAGAACCTCAGCCCACGCTCACGCCAGGTGCTCGATCGCCTCACGCTTGCCGCCACAGAAGGCCGGCTGGTCGAGCAGGACCTGGTCCTGCTGGAACAGATCGCCCGTCGCCTGGAAAAGCCCGAAGACTGATTCGAGTCGACCCTTTCCTCCGGTTGCCTGTCTCAAGGACATGGGAAATGCGTTTCCCGTACCTTGAGAGGTACCGCCCATGCTTGCCAATGTCGTGAAAATCGCGCTGCTGGCCGTGGTACTCGCCAACAGCGGCGGCTGCATCATCCATCACTACGATCACGACCGTTACCGCGGAGGCTGGGACGGCCACCGGGACCACGATGACCGGGATGGACACAGGAGAGGCCATCGCTGAGTAACGAAAAGCCCCGCAATTGCGGGGCTTTTTCGCAGATCTTCTGCAGCTTTTATGGCCGGGTGTATAGTCGACAACCTCGTCCTCCCTGCGAGCGGTCACCATGGCTGCTTCCACTCCCGGATTGTCCAGGCGCCAGGTACTCCAGGCCTTCGCTGTCCTCGGTGCCGCCCTGGTC
Source organism: Pseudomonas sp. BN411 (assembly GCF_029871235.1). Taxonomy (GTDB): domain Bacteria; phylum Pseudomonadota; class Gammaproteobacteria; order Pseudomonadales; family Pseudomonadaceae; genus Metapseudomonas. Next base: position 8,858 of record NZ_SSOM01000061.1, on the reverse strand, counting down.
ACAGGCGATGCCCTGGCCACCCGGATCGAAGTAAACCTGCGACCCCGCAACCTTCACGCCCGCCTGCTAAACCGCGATCGGCACCTGCGCCTGGAACGCCCGGCATCCGGGGAAGTCGTCACCTTCTGCTATTTCCGCAAAGGCAAGGGCTGGGACCTCGATGGCTACCGCCAGGGCTGCCGCATCCTGCGCGACGTGAAGTACAAGAGCACGGTGAAGATCAACGTCAAACTGCTCGATCTGCTGTTCCTGATCCAGGCCTGGCTGCGCATCAACAAGCTGCCCACGCGCATCCTGGTCAACAGCGGCTATCGCACCCCTCAACACAACGCCACCCTGGAAGGCGCCGCCCGCCACTCCCTGCACATCCGTGGCATGGCCGCCGACATCCGTATTCCCGGTGTGAGCGTCGAGCGGCTGGGCAAGCTGGTACGCGCCATCGGCGCTGGCGGCGTGGGCTTCTATCCGTCGAAAGGTTTCATCCACGTCGATGTCGGCCGCGTCAGGACCTGGCGCGTAGCCGCCCTGGTGGAGCCAGGGCAGGAGGAATGGGCCCTGGCCGTGTTGGACCAGGGCGAGCATTTCGCCTGACTTCAGTCGAAGTCGGCGCAGTCACCGCACACGAAATGGCCGCGTCGGTCGACGCTCTCGGTCAGCTCGCCGCAGTACTCGCACTCCCCTTCCGACGCATCGAGCGGGTCGAGGTCCTCGTCATCGAAGAACTCGTCGTCCAGGTCGTCGTCGTTGTCGAGCAGGTGATCGTGCTCGGGTTCGTGGAGGTCGAGATCTTCATCCATAGCGCGGTGCCGTGAGGGGTCGAAAGGTCGCGGACTATAGCGCCGCACCGGGACGAGGTCGATATTCGGCCATCGGTTAGGCGACTTCACTGCCGACCACAACAAAAGCCCAGCGTCCTGGCTGGGCTTTCTCATGATTGGCACATCCGTGTCGCGTGGTTACCCCACGTCATCACTACCCGGCATGGGCAGCTTCTTCCCGAAGGGCTCCTGCGTCAGGTGTGCCGGCAACAACCATACTGCCCTGCAGGAAATTCGGATAATGCCGCAGCAACCAGCCGACTTCCTGCCGGACAGAATCTGGTAGATCGGCGTCGCGTGTCAGCCCAATCAGGAAATCCTGGGTCTGGAGAGCCGATTCAGTGCGTCTGTTCGGGAAGTTCATGCGGTGCCTCCTGTAAAAGGCAGGTCTTCGATTGATTAGCTCAGATTTCTGCAACCTTCTGGTTTCGCCAGGGCCAAAGCGGCAGCGAAGTCACTGTATGGAATCCAGGCACCTGTCGGCATAGTCGATCGCGGGGACCTGTTGTCGTGGTTACGAGCACGTGTCTGTAGGGGATCGACTACGGGAGACTTGCGGGTGGAGCCATCGCGCGGGAAGTTCGGGAGCTGGCAGAGCGATCGATGGAGCCCAGCACGCCGATGTCGGTAATTCCGTCCCGCCCTCACCGACAGCGGCAGGTAGTTGAGCGCATGCAGTCCAGCATCCAGGACCTCATGGTCCGCGAACCAGCGGCAATGGTCAGACCGTTGACGCTAGGCCTTTCGCGAAGGACCGCGCCTCACCTTGCAAGGCACTACCGCTTCAACAGGCCATTCCGGGATCGAGCTCGAAGGTAAGGGCAACGGCAACCGGCAAATTGCCCGGCAAGTTGCGAACCCCGCACACCGAACGCACATGGCCGGCCCGGCTTTCGAAGACGCTGGCCAGCAGTTCGGATGCCCCGTCCAGTACCTGCGGATGCCCCATGAAGCCTTCATCACACGCCACGTACCCCTCCAGGCGGACCACCTGGCGAATGCGCTCGAATCCACCCAGGTACTGGTGCACCTGGGCAAGCGCATTGAGCACGGAAAGCCGGGCCGCCATGCGACCCTCCTCGATCGAAAGCTCCTGCCCGAGCAGTCCGGTCAGCATCGCTCGACCATCGATTACCGGCCCTTGCATCGATACATGCAACGTCGTCCCCGCCTCCACAACCGCCAGGTAGGCACCTAGCGGCTGTGGAGCCTTGGGCAGGCCGATTCCGAGCGCGGCAAGACGTTGCATCGCCAGGTCGGTGATTGCTTCCACCATCATTCCTCCCAAGGCAACAGGACGATGCTGCCGCGCGCCTGGTTACCCGCGATGCGCTCATGGGCCTCAGCCGCACGGGACAACGGCAGGACACTGTCGATCACCGGTTTGACCTTGCCTTCCTTGATGGGGTCGAGCCAGGCGGCGAAGTCTTCGATATCGCCCACCAGGGTTCCGCGCAACTGTTTCTGGGTGAAGAAGAAGTTCCTGATGTCGAAGGTGACTTCACTGCCGGCCATGAACCCCATGGCCACGATGATGCCCATGGGTCTGACGGCCGCGATGGTCCGGGCCAGCACGTCACCCCCGAGGTTGTCGATCGCGACATCGACTCCCCTCCCTTCCGTCCAGCTGCCAAGCGCTTCGACGAAGTCCTCTTCGTTGCTGTTGATGACCAGCTCGGCGCCCAGGCTGGCGGCAAGCGCTGCCGACGACTCGTTCTGCACAGTGACAGCCACGCGCGCCCCCAAGGCACGGGCTACCTGGATGCTCATGATGCCGGTGCTGGACGCCCCCGCATGGATGAGCACCCGATCACCCGCCTTCACTTCGCCCACGATCTGCACGGAGCGGATGGCGATGAGCAGGGCAACCGGCAGCGCAGCGATCTGCTCGACCGGCAGCCCGGTGGTGTCCCGAAGCAGCCAGCGCTCATTCACGACGATGTACTGCGCATAAGTGCCTGGTACGTGGATACCCGGAATGGCGTAGCTGGCCGCGTTAGTGACAGGGCGAACCTGCGATTCCGCGGGGTCGAGCGGGTATCCCGGCATCGAGATCACCCGATCGCCAATACCGAAGCGCGTCACGCCAACGCCCAGCCCCGCCACCTCGCCCACCGCATCGGAACCGAGGATGTGCGGGAAAGCCAACTGGGGCGCAATCTGGCCAAGACGCACGTAGTGATCCAGGCGGTTGATGCCGGCAGCCAGCACCTTCACCAGGACCTCACCCGGACCGGGAACCGGCGCGGGGACGTCTTCGAGTCGGATTTGTTCGGGGCCGCCAAAGGCGTGGATGACAGCTGCTTTCATGGTGGTATCTCGCAATCAGGTTGAACGTGTTCGCAAGCCAGTTCCTGTTGGAAGTCTTGCGCTGACCGTTTGGCGACTTTCAGTTGATGTCACCAATCAGGTGGTACCATCCTAATCACCGTATGGCCATTTAAGTAAGTAGGCACTTTTTTGTGCCGTAGATACCAAACAGTTCCATAGGCACCCTTTGGTAACCACAATGAACGCAACCACTGAACACGCCGAATCCGCATTCGTACTCAGGGAAAACTGCCCGCAGCGACGCATCCACTACATCCTCAATGGCAAGTGGACCTCCATGGTCATCTATGCGTTGAGTCATGGCGCGATGCGTACCGGCCAACTGGAGAGGACCCTCCCTGGCATATCCAAGAAGATGCTCACGCAGACGCTGCGAGACGTGGAAAACAGCGGTCTGGTCAATCGCAAGGTGTTCAACGTGGTGCCTCCCCGGGTCGAGTATTCGCTGACCCCACTGGGGGAAACCTTCGTCGAGCCCCTGCGTGAGCTCTATGACTGGGCAGCGCGAAATTCCGCTGCGCTGGATGAACTTGAACGGAATCTGCAGAAGGCGGAATCGTCGGTTTCATAGCGCAGGCACGGCAATCTTATGCGCTGCCGTAAAGCTCACTTTGCTGACAGTGAAGGACTTGCTTGACCCTGCGCGCACAGCATTGACAAGCCTGTGTCGCCTGGGTGGAAACTGCTTCGCCGGGCGCGAAGAGCGACCGAACGCCTCCCCGCCGGGAGCGGCGGCGATCCCCAATAGTCGAGATACGGTGTGAGGAAATACGCAGATGAGCGAAGTACTCCCGGCCAGTTCAAGCCAGCGGCCCTCCTCCGCCATCGATGAGTTCTTCTTCGACGAGGTCGATGCCTGGGAAGCGGCCGTCGAACGCAGCTGTGCGCCGCTGCGCATCACCTTGCAGCCGGAGCACAGGCTCAAGGCAACGCTGATCGAGCAGATGTTCGGAGAGCTGTATCTCAGCCGCGTGACATCGGTCAGCTGCCAATGCGCACACGACCGCGCGCACATCCGGCAGGGCACGGACGATGCCTTTCTCTACAGCCTGCAACTGCGCGGCGAAGGGCGCCTGACCCAGAGCGACCGCAGCGTGGTGCTCCAGCCCGGAGACGGGGCACTTTACGATTGCACGCAGCCGTTTCGCTGGGAGTTCCGTGGCGATCTGCAGCAGTTGGTCGTGCGCCTGCCCCGCGACTCGTTCAACCGCTATGTGAAAGGCGCTGAAAAATGCACGGCACTGCGGGTGGATGGCAGCCGTGGGGTCGGTCGATTGCTGACGGGGCATCTGCGATCGCTGCTCGATGAGCGCCACGCCATCCAGCCCGCGACGTTCCGTTTCATGGCGGGCAGCACCCTCGACCTGCTCGGCGGTGCCCTGAGCGAATTGAGCGACCGGGCGCCCATCGCCGCGAGCAATCTGCAGACCTACCACCTCAACCGGGCCTATGCCTACATCACCGAACATATCCGCCAGCCGGAGCTTTGCCCCGAAGCCATTGCCAATGCCCTGGGCATCTCGGTGCGTTACCTCCACCAACTGTTCCAGGGCACCGGTGCAACCGTTGCCCGGCATATCCAGGAAATGCGCCTGGACGGCTGCGCACGCGACCTCACAAGCCTCCCCGCCAACACCTACTCCATCAGCTACCTGGCCTATTCCTGGGGCTTCGAAAACGCCGCCCACTTCAGCCGCGCCTTCCGCAACCGCTTCCAACTGACTGCCCGGGACTATCGCGCCCTGCACACAAAGCAGCCCAGTTCCGCACTGCGCTGACAGTCAATAAAGCTGCTCCTTCACGGCGAAGAGTCCGCTCCCGACCTTCCGTAGCATCCGGTTCAAGGGGAAGCCGCATATCCCGCGGCTTTCCCCGGTTCCAATGCCCTTTCGGAGAGTCGTCTCATGTCGATCGATTTCACCCTGACAGATGCCCAGGCCGAGCTGAAAACTGCCGCGCGCCGGTTCGCCCGGGACACCCTGAGCCAGGTCAGGGAAACCATCCATTACCTGCCCACCCCGGAAAGCCGATTCCTGGCGACCCGGCCGTTCTATGAGGAATTGGTTCGCGAAGGATTCTTGCGCCGCCTGATCCCGCAACCCTTCGGCGGAGAGGGCGGCGGCATGGTCGACATGGCCATAGTCGCTGAAGAGTTCTACGCCGAGGACGCCAATGTCCCGCTGACGGCTTTTGCCAACCTGCTGGGCCTCATGCCGATCTTCCTGGCCGGCACCCCGGAGCAGCAAAAGACCTTCGTCGCGCCCTTCCTCGAATGCCGTGGCGCACCGCTGGCCGCGCTTGCATCCAGTGAGCCGGGCGGCAGCGCGAACTACCACTCCGATGCAGTGGGCGGCGGCGTTCGCACCCGTGCTCGCCTGGACGGCCAGCAGTGGGTTATCGACGGTGCCAAGCAATGGATCTCTGGTGCTTCGGGGTGGGACGGCAAGGGGGCTGACCTGCTTTGCGTCGTGTGTCGCACTGATGCCGGTGTAGCGCCTCAGAACGGCGTTTCCGTTCTCCTCGTACCGGGACCGCCCGCAGGTTTCCGGGTCAACCGCTATCACGAATCCCCCGGGCACCGTGGCCACCTGACATCCAACTTCACCCTGGATCAGGTGCGGGTTCCCGGAGGCAACATCGTCGGCGGAGTCGGCCAGGGGCTACAGGTGGTGGACGCCAGCTTCTCGGCTACTGCAGCCCTGGTCGGCGTCATGTCGCTTGGCGTCCTGCGCGCGGCGTTCGACTTCACCTTGCACTTCGCCAGAACCCAACGACGGGGCGGCCCTGTGCCCGTCATCGAACATCAGGCCGTGGGCTATGCATTGGCGGATGCCAAGGCAGCCATCGAAGCCGTGCGCAGCCTCAGCTACCGGGCCTGCTTCGCACTCGATAGACAAGCCCCCGAAGCCCTGGAACTCGCCTTGCACGCCAAGGTGTTCGGCTCGGAAACCGCCGTGCGGGTCATCACCGAGTTGATGCGCGTCGTCGGCATCGACAGCTACGACCACGCCACGTCGCCGCTCGCCTCGCTACTCCAGGACGCCCTCGCCTTTCCCCTGTTCGACGGCGGGAACATGGGCGTGCGCCGCCGCCAGCTTCACGAACTGATGAAGCAGGACGACTACGACTCCCTTTCCACGGTGTTCCACCCGTAGCACGCGCCACCAGCAGTCATTGACGTCGCCACTCAAAACAAATCCAAGAAAGTGAGTCGCAACAATGAAATCCAGCAACGCCCACGCTCCAACTCCGCCTGCAAAACGGGTGAAACGCCTGATTCGCACCCTCCTGCTGCTGAGTGCCCTATACGGTGCCAGTGCCAGCGCAGGTGTCATCGCCACCGACCCCGGCGATTACGTCGCCTTTCCCGCCGGCACCAGCCTGGCCGTCCTCTACTACAACCATGCCGAACGCAATGACGTTTACCTGAACGGCCACAAGCAAGACACGCAAGGGTTCGGGCTGGACAACGACATCGCGGCATTTCGCGCCGTGCATTACGTCGAACTCGGACCGCTCCTGGCAGCACCGCAGGTCATAGTCCCGTTCGGCAGCCTGCGAATGAAAGGCGCTGAGGACACAAGCGCCAGCGGCGTAGGCGATCCCCTCATCGGCAGTGCGTTCTGGCTCGTCAACGATCCTGCACGCAAACGCTACCTGTCATTCGGCACCTGGATTGCCCCTCCCCTTGGCAACTACGACGCTGACGATGGCCCGGTCAATCTCGGCGAGAACCGCTGGAAAGGTGTGCTCCACACGTCTTACACGCAGTCGCTGTTCGGGAACCTCTCAGGCGAGGTCACCGCAGAGTGGGACTTCTTCGGCGAGAACGACGACTTCGCCGGGATGACCCGCAAGCAGTCCCACATCTTCGAACTGCAAACCCACCTTCGCTACGACTTCTCGCCAGGCAGCTTCGTCGGTGCGAGCTACTTCCACACGACAGGCGGTGAAAATCGCTTGAACGGAGTCGACCTCGACGACTCGCTCAACACCAAACGCTACCTGCTGTCGGTTGCTCACATGGTCGCGCCAACTGTGCAGCTGATGGGCCAGGTGGGCCAGGACCTGGAGGTTCGCAACGGCCCGAAGGAAGACTTCCGCGTCAGCTTGCGTCTGGTCAAGATTTTCTGAATCCCCACTTTCACGACACCACGGCACTCGTGCCGAGGGCGTTGCCTTGCCGCAAAAAAGGCAACGCCCGTTCAATCACCATGAGGTCCAGATATGAGCAAGGTTGAAATCCTGCCGCAGGTGGCGGCATTCCTGGAGCGCCGTCATGGCTGCTTCATCGACGGCCGGTGGGTGCTGCCGGAAGGTCCGACCACGAAGGTCGTGAATCCAGCCGACGGCGAAACCATCGCCCACGTGCCGGACGTGTCGCTCGATTATGTCGACCAGGCCGTGCAGTCCGCCTTTCAGGCCTTTGAATCAGGCGCTTGGTCCGGCCTGCGCCCGGCCGACCGCGAGCGCATCCTGCTGCGTTTCGCCGCCCTGGTGGAAGAAAACGCCGAGGAACTGGCCCAGCTGGAAACCCTGAGCCAGGGCAAGTCGATCAACATGTCGCGCATGCTGGACGTCGGCGCCACCGTCGAGTTCATGCGCTACATGGCCGGCTGGGCGACCAAGATCGAAGGCCAGACCATGGACGTGTCGATCCCGATCCCGCCGGGCTCGCGCTTCACCGCCTTCGCCCGGCGTGAGCCGGTGGGCGTGGTCGCTGGCATCGTGCCGTGGAACTTCCCGCTGATGATCACCACCTGGAAGGCCATGCCCGCGCTGGCCACCGGCTGCACCGTGGTCATCAAGCCCGCCAGCGAAACCCCGCTGACCGCCCTGCGCCTGGCCGAGCTGGCCTTCGAGGCGGGCATCCCGGCCGGCGTGTTCAACGTCGTCACCGGCGGCGGCAGCACCGTGGGCAACGCCCTGGCGTCGCACCCGCTGATCAGCAAGGTGTCCTTCACCGGTTCCACCGCCGTGGGCAAGAGCGTCGGCGTGGCCTGCATGGAGAACATGACCCGCTTCGCCCTGGAGCTGGGCGGCAAGAACCCGATGATCCTGCTGGCCGACGCCGACGTGGAGAAGGCCGTGCAGGGCGCGCTGCTCGGCGGCCTGCTGAACAACGGCCAGGTCTGCGCCGCGGCCTCGCGCTTCTACGTGCACCAGTCCATCTACGAGCCCTTCGTCGAGGGCCTGGCGGCGGCGGTGAAAGGCCTGTCCATCGGTCCGGGCATGGACCAGAACGCGGCGATCAACCCGCTGGTGTCGCGCAAGCAGCAGCTGAACGTGCTCAAGCACATCGACCTGGCCCGCCAGGAAGGCGCCCGCGTAGTCGCCGGTGGCGAGCGTCTGGAGGGCGACGGCTTCTTCGTCCAGCCCACCGTGCTGGCCGACGTGAACCACGCGATGACTGTGTCGCGCGAAGAAGTCTTCGGCCCGGTGCTGTCGGTGATCCCCTTCACCGATGAGGACGCGATGATCGAACTGGCCAACGACAGCGTGTACGGCCTGGCGGCGAGCCTGTGGACCAACGACCTGTCCAAGGCGATGAACCTGGTGCCGCGCATCGAAGCCGGCACCGTGTGGGTCAACGCCCACGTGCTGCTGGACCCGAACATGCCCTTCGGCGGCGTCAAGCAGTCCGGCATGGGCCGCGAGTTCGGCCGCGCGGTGATCGAGGCGTACACCGAGCTGAAGTCGGTCTGCATC